>CANLDA010000014.1 GCA_947489325.1 uncultured Paracoccaceae bacterium
CTTCCCAATCTGATCAGTACGAAAAAGGATAAAATCATGGATAAACCAAACGTAGATACCGCAATCACACGGGATAGCGCCAAGGGTCAAATCGGTGAGGTCAGCTACTCTGGCGTGCTGAGCTTTGCGCGCTGCAAATACACCAAAGATCTGACAGACGTTGATGTGGCGATTACCGGCATCCCATTTGATGTCAGCGTGACACACCGCAACGGGTCCCGTTTTGGCCCGCGTCAGGTGCGTGAACTGTCCACCATGCTGGCATGGGATGCGCCTTATGGCTGGCCGGTAAACCCGTTGGAAAAATTCAACATCATCGACTATGGTGATTGCGCGTTTGATCACGGCAAACTGCACGAAGCACCCGCCGCGATCGAAGAGCACATTTCAACCATTCTGAATGCAGGCGCGGCGGCGATCTCTATTGGTGGCGATCACTATACCACCTTGCCAAACCTGCGCGCACACGCGGCCAAGCACGGCCCGGTGTCGATTATTCAGTTTGACGCCCATTCCGACACTTGGGTTGATGATGATCCAGAGCGTATGGACCATGGCACATTCATGTATCGCGCCATCCAAGAGGGCCTGATTGTACCGGAGAAATCCGTGCAGGTCGGCATTCGCACCACCAATGAGGACACCCAAGGGTTCCACACATTGGATGCGCGTTCGGTTCATGAACATGGTCCCGTTGAAACCGCTAAGCGGATCAAGGAAATCGTGGGTGACAACAAGGTCTATCTGACCTTTGACATCGATGGGTTGGATCCAGCCTTTGCGCCGGGCACAGGCACACCTGTGTTTGGTGGTCTGACATCGGGGCAGGTGGCAATCATCTTGCGCGACATTGCGGGGATTAACATCGTCGGCGGTGACGTGGTCGAGGTATCCCCGGCATACGACACAACCGGAGCCACAGCGATAGCGGGCTCTCAAATCGTTCTCGAACTTCTCTGCCTACTGGCGAATAAGTAATCACAAAAGCTCTGGATCATAAATCCAGAGCTTTTTTCTTCCAAAGGTATCCTGATGTTTTCCAAACTTCGTACAATGAATCCCGAAAGCACGCTGACCATCTGTTTGGCCAGCTTCGTTGGTGTTATGGCGCTAACCCCCTTGATGATTTTGCCTATTTTGGTTTTCGCCTATGATGAATTCTTGGGCTTTGGCCCGGATGTCGCGGGTCGTGTTTCGTCGGCAGGTCTGGCAGGCATCGCTCTCACCACGATCATTGTGGCATTGAAGGCCAAACACTGGTCTCTGGGCAAAGCCAGCACGCTGGGCATGGTCACAGTCGTGGTTTTCACCGCAATTGGCCTTTTCGTGCATAGCGTATGGCCTTTTACATTGCTTGTGTTCTTGGCTGGCCTTGGTGGTGGTGCCGCACAGGCGGCCGTTGCGGCGGCTTTGGCACGAAGCAACCAGCCCGAACGTTCGTTTGGAATTTACATTGGTTGGCAATTTGCTCTGCCCGCAGTTGGTTTCTGGTGGTTCCCGCGTTTGGTCGAAGGCCCCGGTTACAGCGAATTCCTATCGGGCTTTAACGCGATGCTGTTTGTTATCCTGATCCTCAGCGCGCTTGCATTGCTCGTCTCGCCAGTTCTATCGGCCTTCAAGCTGCGTTCTGAAGACGAAGGTGGCGAAATGGAATGGGGTTTGATCCTTAAACCTGCCGCGCTTTTGTCAGTGGTTGGCCTTGCGATCTATGGCGCTGCAAACGCATCCGTCTGGGCCTATTCCGAAGGCATGGGCGAAGATGCTGGACTGGATATTTATCAAACCGGCGACATCATTGCCTATGTTACCGGATTGTCGGTGCTTGGCCCCATTCTGGTGGTCTGGCTAAAGGATAAGATCGGTCACTATATTCCACTGATCGGTGGTATTTTGGCGCAGATCATTGCAATGTATGTGTTGCTGACAATCCAGACGCCCACTGGCTATACTGTCGGTATCGGCATCTTTTCTGTGGCTTGGGCCTTCACATGGCCTTATTTCCTGAGCATTCAGGCAACATTTGACCACAGTGGTACGGTGACTTCGTTTGGCCAGTTTACCAACCTTGCGGGCAATGCCGT
Organism: uncultured Paracoccaceae bacterium; assembly: GCA_947489325.1. Taxonomy (GTDB): domain Bacteria; phylum Pseudomonadota; class Alphaproteobacteria; order Rhodobacterales; family Rhodobacteraceae; genus CANLDA01. The sequence goes on from CANLDA010000014.1 coordinate 2,082, forward strand.
TGGGCCGTTGGTTGCAGCTTCCTTTGTTGGGGCAGATGGCAACTATGTCGGTGCGATCTGGGTTGCAGTCATCCTGTTTGTTGTGACGCTTGTCCCGATGCTGATGATCAAGACTGTGCGTCGCAAAGAGCTAATGGAAACTTCCTGAGCCTGATACTGCCCGGCCGTACAACTTGCGGCCGGGTATCAATTTTCCCGGAGCAGATGAAATGACACAAAATCCACTATTATCTCGGACGAAGACTGTATTTATCAACGGTGATTGGCGTGATGGCAGTGGGGCCGCACCTTTGAAGGTGATGAACCCGTCCACAGGCGAAGTTGTAACAGAAATCCCTACTGGTGGTGCGTCAGATGTCGAGGCCGCTGCCAAGGCAGCCGCCGCGGCATTTGGTCCATGGAAAGCCTTGCCCTCAGCCAAACGCGCAGAATATCTGCGCGCGATTGCCAAGGGGTTGGGGGATCGTCACGATCAACTGGTCAATGTGCAAATGACCGTCAGCGGCAAGCCACGGATCGAATCCGAAATCGACGTGGGTGACGCCATTGCCTGTTTCGAATATTACGCCAGCTTGGCGGATGGGCTTGATGCACGTCAGGACGCATCCGTGGCCCACGCGGGGGGCGATCATGTGGGCCGTGTGCGTCACGAACCGGTTGGCCCTGTGGGCATGATCGTGCCGTGGAACTTTCCGTTAGTTACCAGCGCATGGAAATTGGCACCGGCTTTGGCTGCCGGCTGTACGGCGGTGGTGAAAACATCAGAAATGACCCCGCTGATCGAGCTGGCCTACGGCGATATCGCAGCCGAAATCGGATTGCCCGCTGGAGTGATCAATTTTGTGACCGGGGCGGCAGACGTGGGCATCGCCATCAGCGCAGCACCTGAATTCCGCAAAGTCTCCTTCACTGGATCGAACATGGTGGGTGCATTGGTGATGCAGGCCGTATCAAAACGGTGCTTACCTGTGGCGTTGGAACTGGGCGGTAAATCCCCGATAATCGTGACCGAGGATGCCGATCTGGACACAGCACTTGATTGTGTGCTGGGTGGCGTCTTTTACAACGCCGGTCAGATGTGTTCAGCCACTTCGCGCTTGATGGTCCATCAAAACCTTGAGGCCAAGTTGATCGAGGGTCTTGTGGAACGTTCAAAGGCGATGCAGGTTTCCTCGCCCTTCGATGAAAGTTGCGAGATGGGCCCGATCACCACCCGTCAGCAATTTACCAAGATCCGCGAATATTTGGACGGTGCCAAAGCGGATGATTTGGATTGTGTTGTGGGTGGCGATGCGCTGGCTGAAGGGCCTGGCAACTTTATCGCGCCAACGATCTATCGTAATGTGCCATCTGACAATCGTATCTGGCGCGAAGAAGTGTTTGGCCCGGTTCTGGCCACCACAACCTTTGCCTCCGACGAAGAAGCCCTGCAAATCGCCAATGATACCCATTACGGGCTGGTCGGATCGGTTGTGTGTGGTGACCCTGCACGCGGCAAAACCCTGTGTGACGGCATTGAAGCCGGGCAAATCTGGTACAACACCCCCCAAATCGTCTATCCCGACAGTGCATGGGGCGGCTTTAAGGCCAGCGGCATTGGTCGCGAACTCGGACCATGGGGTCTGTCAGGCTTTCAAGGTGTCAAACACGTAACCGCGCCCTGCTAATGTGATATGCAGGTGGCCTTGGCCAATTTATTGATGAGAGATGACAAGGGGCCGGTTCGCGAGATGCGAAACCGGCCCCTTAAATTCGTGGGGGCGGGGGGAATTGTGCCTGATTGTGCGGCACGCGTATCTGTCTGTGGTGTTTGTCTTTGAGACGTAAGAAGCCGCCTTTGACCCAATCCCGCCTTTCATTGTTCTAAAAATATCCATTCCTCTCTTTGTGCCTCTTGCCCGGCATCTTTTTAACCGCTAGGCCATTTCCTCATGAAAATCCTGTTTCTCGGAGATGTCATGGGGCGCGCGGGGCGTGCTGCTGTGAAAGACCACCTGCCGCGGTTGCGCACCGATTGGCGGTTGGATTTTGTTGTGGTGAATGGTGAAAATGCCAGCAATGGCATGGGGCTGTCCGGCGATCATGCCAAGGGCCTGTTTGAGGCCGGCGCTGATTGTGTGACCCTTGGTGATCATGCCTTTGATCAAAAGGACATGATGCAATACATCCAACAAGACAACCGTATCATTCGCCCAATCAACTATGCTCATGGCGACGTGCCGGGACGCGGATTTCGCGTGTTTGAAGCGCGCGGCGGGCGTAAGGTGCTGGTGATGCAGGTCTTGGGGCAGGTCTTTATGAAGCGTCCGTTTGATGATCCGTTTTCCGCCGTGGAAAAGGTTCTGAAATCACACCCGCGTGGCGGCATGGTGCAGGCCAGCATCATCGATGTGCACTGCGAGGCCACCTCGGAAAAGATGGGCATGGGTCATTTCTGTGATGGTAAGGCGTCTTTGGTTGTGGGTACGCACACCCATGTACCTACCGCGGATACGCAAATTCTACCCGGTGGCACCGCCTTTCAATCGGACGCAGGCATGTGTGGTGACTATAACTCTGTCATCGGCATGGAAAAGGCGGAGCCCATGCGCCGTTTTGTAACGGGTATGCCTAAGGCACGCTTTACTCCAGCATTGGGCGAGGCGACGCTGTCTGGCGTTTATGTTGAAACCGATGATCGCACCGGCGCGGCAACGCGCATTGAAATGGTGCGTCAAGGTGGGCGCCTCAGCCAATCAGGCCCCACGTGACCAAAACACATCCCATGTTCGCCCTATTGTTGTTTGGGGCGGGTTGGGGGCTGTCGCTCCCTTTGGCAAAAATTGTTGTTAACGCCGGATACAAACCCTTTGGCTTGGTTTTTTGGCAATTGGTGATTGGCGCAGTCACCATGGCCGCACTACGGCTTGTCACGAATAAAACCTTGCGCATGCCTCCTCGATTGCTGTGGTTCTTTACGTTGATTGCAGTGTCCGGGACATTATTGCCCAACACGTTTTCCTATCGCGCAGCCTATCATCTGCCTGCGGGGGTGATGTCGATGGTTTTGTCAGTTGTGCCTTTGTTGTCGTTTCCGATTGCCATGGGCATGGGGATTGATCGTTTCAACGTACTTCGCCTTATTGGGTTGTGCATCGGCCTTTCTGGTGTGGTCATTTTGGCCGGGCCGCAAAGTTTGCCGAACCCTGCCATGATCCTTTGGGTGCCTGTCGCCCTGATTGCCCCGCTGTGTTATGCCACCGAAGGCAATATCGTTGCTAAGTGGGGAACACATGGCTTAGGGCCCGGGCAAGTTCTCTATGGTGCAAGCGTTATCGGCAGTGTGCTGGCCTTGCCTCTTGCGTGGGGAACTGGGCAATTCATCAACCCGCTGGCCATCACCTGGGGTGTTCCAGAAGCCTCATTCATCGCATTATCCGTTATACACGTTGTGGTCTATTCAGGATATGTCTGGCTGGTCAATCGTGCAGGATCGGTGTTTGCCTCACAGGTTGCATATTGTGTCACGGGGTTTGGGGTGATCTGGTCCATGATTTTGCTTGGTGAAACCTATTCTCTATGGGTTTGGGCGGCTCTGGGCCTGATCGTGTTTGGTATGTTGCTTGTGCAACCACGCGACAAGGCGACGCTTGCACAATAGGTCGGCTTGGGGGAAACTAGACCCCAAGCTAACGCCGGGTATCTTATGGAATTTTTCCAATTTTCTGAAACGACACAGGCGGTTTTGACGCTGCTGACTGTTGGGGTCATGTTTGTGCTGTTCTTGCGCGAAACCTATCCCACCGAAGTGGTTGCCATGGCAGGGGTTGCCGGGCTTTTGGCGCTGGGGGTGTTGCCCTATGATGCGGCGCTGTCGGTTCTCTCTAATCCTGCGCCTTGGACCATTGCGGCGATGTTCATCGTGATGGGCGCGCTTGTGCGCACCGGTGCTCTTAGCACTTTTACCCATATGGCCGACAAACAAGCCCGAACAAACCCCAAGTTGGCCATTGCAATGTTGATGGCCTTTGTCGTGGCGGCTTCGGCCGTGGTTAGCAACACACCGGTGGTGGTGGTGATGATCCCGGTTTTCACGCAACTTGCGCGCACATTGGGCGTATCCGTGTCAAAAATGCTGATCCCCCTCAGCTATGCGGCCATCCTTGGGGGAACCCTTACTCTGATCGGAACATCCACAAACCTGTTGGTAGATGGGGTTGCGCGCGCGCAAGGCTTGGAAAAGTTTACGATATTTGAGGTTACACCGTTGGGTGTGATCCTTGTGATCTGGGGCATGATCTATCTGCGGTTTATCGCGCCGCGCCTGCTGCCGGATCGCGACAGTATGGCCAACCTTTTGGGCAACCGCACTGCCATGAAATTTTTCACCGAGGCCGTGGTGCCGCCTGACTCCAACCTGATTGGGCGTGAGGTAACAGGCGTGCAACTCTTTAAACGCGAAGGCGTGCGTCTGATTGATGTGGTGCGCGGGGATATCTCTCTGCGGCGCAATCTTAAGGACGTGTCCTTACAAGTGGGCGACCGCGTGGTCTTGCGCACAAAAATGACCGAGCTCCTCAGCCTGCAACGCGACAAAAGCCTTAAACGTGTGGATCAGGTATCTGCCGTAGAGACCACCACGGTCGAGGTGCTAATCACGCCGGGATGCCGCATGGTGGGCCGCCGACTTGGTTCTATGCGCCTGCGTCGCCGGTATGGGGTCTATACGCTCGCCGTACATCGGCGAAACCAGAATATTGGCATGCAGTTGGACGATCTTGTTGTGCGCGTGGGTGACACGCTGCTGCTGGAAGGTGCGCCCGAAGACGTCCACCGTCTGGCAAGTGATATGGATATGGTTGACGTCAGCCAACCTTCTGAACGCGAGTACCGTCGCAGCCATGCGCCGATTGCTCTTCTCGCTTTATTGGGGCTGGTCGTGCTCGCAGGGTTTGGTGTTGCGCCGATTTTCTTGCTGTCCATTCTCGCGGTTGCGGTGGTTCTCATCACCCGTTGCATTGATGCGGATGAGGCGTTTGAGGGTGTTGATGGCCGTCTTCTCGCGTTGATTTTCGCCATGCTTGCCATCGGTCAAGCACTTGAGGCCTCCGGTGCCGTGCGCTTGATAGTCGAGGCCGTGGCCCCTTGGCTGGGTATGCTGCCACCCTTCCTTGTGGTGTGGGCGATTTACCTGCTCACCTCTGTGTTAACCGAGATGGTCAGCAATAACGCCGTTGCTGTGGTTGTTACCCCCATCGCTGTGGGCCTCGCAGGGGCTATGGGCATTGATCCGCGTCCCTTAGTGGTGGCTGTCATGGTGGCTGCGTCGGCCTCTTTCGCAACACCTATCGGCTACCAAACCAATATGTTGGTCTATGGTCCCGGCGGCTATAAGTTCTCTGATTTCCTGCGCGTGGGCATCCCGCTCAACCTTAGCGTCGGCATCCTTGCAAGTTTGATCATTCCGTTTCTCTGGCCGCTATAAAAACGGCTTTGGGCTTCTTCTTGGTAAAAATATCCTGGGGTGAATGCGGCGTGCCGCAGAGGGGCAAAGCCCCTTTTTACCGCTATAAAGGCCAGAACACCAAAATGGCCGGAATGGATACTGCCACTACAAGAATTTCCAAAGGCAGTCCCAACCGCCAATAATCACCAAACTTATACCCACCGGGACCAAGGATCAGAGTATTATTCTTGTGTCCAATAGGCGTAAGGAACGCTGAACTTGCGGCCACGGCGACAGCCATCAAGAAGGGGTCCGCTGATACGTTCAAACTCTGTGCCATCTGAATGCCAACAGGTGCGGCAACGATGGTGGTGGCAGTGTTATTTAGAACATCCGACAGGGTCATCGTGACCAACATCAATACAGTCAGAATGGCCCAGGAGGGCATGCCTTGGGTCAGATCAACCAGCGTGCTGGCAATCAATTCTGTCCCTCCAGCCCCTTCAAGTGCGGCACCAAGTGGGATCATCGAGCCCAACAGCACCACCACGGGCCATTCAATATGATCATAAAGCTCAGACAGGGGAATGATTTTGGTCAGCACATAGGCCACAACCACCAAGCCAAGTGCAATGGGTAGATAGATGATGCCTAAAGAGGCCGCAATAACGGCACCAACGAACAGGCCAATCGCCAACCATGTCTTGCTGTCATTGGTCACGGTCAATCCGCGATCCGCCAGCGGCAAACATCCCAGCCAATCGGTCACGTCCGGCCCGCGCCCGGTGGGGACCAACAACAACAGAATATCGCCGGGTTTCACCTCGGTTTTGCGCAAATGCTCGCGAATACGCGTGCCTTGGCGGGAAATCCCCATCAGTATGGCGCTCTGACGCCATGACAGCCCCAAGCGTTCGACCGTTTTGCCAGCAATTCGCGCGGTTTCAGGAACCACCACTTCGATCACATCCAGCCCTTCTCCTGCCGCCTTTAGGCGTTCCTCGCGCTGGGTGTCGGCAAAATTCAACGACAAAGCAGCGCGAAATTCATCCAGCGCGTCCGGTGAGGCCTCAAGGATCAAGGTGTCATCGGCCTGTAAGATCGTGTTGCGCGCCGCGCCATAGCGGCGCTTGCCGTTGCGGATCAGGCCCAGAATGGCAACATCCGTTTTGGCCGCATCTTCGTCCAGCTCGGCAAGACGTTTGCCTATCTGTTTGCTGTCTTCGGGCACGGTCAACTCGGCAATATATTCCGCCACATCGGCCAATCTGCTGCCGGCGTCATCGCGGCTTGGAATAAAGCGCCAACCAATCAACGCCACAAAGGCCAGACCAACAAGTGCGGTTATCCCTCCAACGGGTGCGAAATCAAACATGCGGAAAGGTTCGCCCAAAGCGTCTTCGCGGATAGAGGCGATGATGATATTGGGCGGTGTGCCGATCAATGTCGCCATACCGCCAAGAATGGTGGCAAACGACAAGGGCATTAATGACAGGCCGGGGCTGCGCCCAGCTTTGCGCGCGGTCTGGATGTCCACCGGCATCAACAATGCCAGCGCCGCGACGTTGTTCATAAAGGCTGACAATACCGCGCCAATGCCTCCCATCAATGCGATATGCCCGCCCAAACGTCGTGAGCTGTCCACCAATGTACGAGTGATCAGAAACACGGCGCCCGACCGCACCAATCCGGCCGAGACCACCAATACCAAAGCCACCACAAGGGTTGCCGGATGTCCAAAGCCAGAAAACGCGTCTTTGGCAGGAACAACCCCCAGCACGACGCCGACCAAGAGGGCAGAAAATGCCACCAGATCATAACGGAACTTTCCCCACAAAAGCAGTGCAAACACTGCGCCAAAAAGGGAAAATAGGATGATCTGGTCTTGGGTCATTATGTGTCCTTCCTGTTGCGTTCCAGCGAAAGCCAACCAAGACAAATTAGCAAGGGGAAAGAGCGACTTGCCTTCCCGGCGTCTCCTGTTGTGTCACAGATACCGTAGCCTGCTTGCAGGCAGGGGGCAGTCTGCGCTATAGGGGGCGAAACTCGTAATTACAGGGCAAAACGCATGGCTGGCCACTCCAAATGGGCAAATATTCAGCACCGCAAGGGTCGTCAGGACGCCGCGCGGTCCAAGCTTTTTTCAAAGCTTTCCAAAGAAATCACTGTCGCCGCAAAGATGGGCGACCCTGATCCAGAAAAGAATCCGCGTCTGCGCATGGCTGTGAAAGAAGCCAAATCGCAATCGGTTCCAAAGGATGTGATCGACCGCGCGATCAAGAAGTCGCAAGCGGGCGAAGGGGATGACTACGAAGAAATCCGCTATGAGGGCTATGGCCCCAATGGCGTGGCTGTGATCGTCGAGGCAATGACCGACAACCGCAACCGCACGGCATCGACTGTACGTTCTACGTTCAGCAAATGCGGTGGCAACCTTGGTGAAACTGGCTCTGTCGGGTTTATGTTTGATCGCACCGGAGAGGTTTCTTATCCGGCAAGCGTTGGTGATGCGGATGCCGTGTTCGAAGCCGCGATTGAGGCCGGTGCCGATGATGTCGAAAGCTCTGAGGATGGGCATATCATCTGGTGTGCGGATACCGATCTGAACGATGTCTCTAACGCGCTTGAGGCGACGCTTGGCGAATCTGAAAGCACCAAACTCGTGTGGAAACCCACCACCACTACAGAGATGGATCTTGAGGGCATGCAAAAGCTGATGCGCCTGATTGATGCTTTGGAAGACGACGATGACGTGCAACGTGTCACCGCGAACTTTGAGGCTTCCGACGAGGTGATGGAGCAACTCTGATTGCATCCAATTGCGTGAATTTAGCCGCCTCCTATTTCAGGGGGCGGTTTTCTTTTGTGGGGGTGCCAAAACATCACGCGCGGCTTTTCGGACAGCTTGGGTTATAGGGGCCAGTGCCGTTCCTAACAGGCGCGGGGTTTGCCAAAAAAGAGGTGTTTCATAGGGTGCGTTTGGCAGCAAAGGCACAAGGGTGCCTGCGCGAAGATGATCCTTGACCAAAGCCGTTGGATTCATCCCCCAGCCAAGGCCATGCAGGCTCGCCTCTACAAAGGCGGTGGAGCTGGGCAATCCATGATGTGGCGGCGTGAAAACCTTTCCCAAATATCGCTTCATCCAGTGTTTTTGCAGGTGATCCTTTTGGTCAAACAGCAGCATTGGGGCACGTGCCATCGCCTCAGGCGTGATGCGATCGGGAAAGTGGCGCGCCATATAGCTGGGGCTGGAAGTGGCCGTGTATTCCAGTGTTCCCAACGGGCGGCAATCACATCCGGGGGCAGGGGATTCAAGCGCGGTAACTGCAGCCATCACTTCGCCGCGACGCAACCAGTCGGCGGAAAAGTCCTGATCATCCACCACAAGATCGAACAGATGATCGGGCAGCATAGCCATGGCGTTAACAAACCATGTTGCTAGGCTGTCGGCGTTGACAGCCACACGTATCCGGGTTTGTGGACGCGGTGACAAAGCGCGCAAATCATCATCCAAGGCATGTTCCAACAAGGCCACATTGTCAGCATGTACCGCCAAGCGCCTACCAGCGTCGGTGCCCGAGCAAGGCTGGGCACGATGCACCAACTGCGCACCGATGCGCTCTTCTAATGCTTTTAGACGTTGGGACACAGCGCTTTGCGTGAGGCCCAATTCCGCCGCGGCCCCTTCAAAAGACCCGCTGCGCAAAATGGCTGCAAGCGTGGCAAGCTGTGTATAATCCATGGATAAGTTTTCCTAATGTTGGTGTAGTATGTTTAATTTTAATTATGTCATCCGTCCAGTTATGTGTGATGCAACAAAAGGATGTTTGGCATGTTGCACTCAGTATTGGCCGGTTTTGCGCTTGGGTTTTCTTTGATCATGGCAATTGGGGCGCAAAACGCCTTTGTGCTCAAACATGGGCTGAAAGGGGAACATGTGCTCCCCCTTGTTCTGACGTGTGCGGTTTCGGATGCCATATTGATTGCGGCAGGGGTGGCCGGGTTTGGCGCCTTGGTTCTGGCCGCACCTTGGCTGGTGACTGTTGCCAAATGGGGTGGGGCGGCGTTCTTGTTTGTTTATGGGGCTATGAATTTTCAAGCAGCGTTTAAGGGGGGCGAAGCGTTGGATGTGAATGGAATGCGCATTGCGCCGTTGTGGAGCGCGCTGAGCACCTGCCTGTTGCTGACCTGGGCCAATCCTCATGTGTATCTGGATACGGTTGTCCTGCTGGGAGGCATTTCGGCGCAATATGAACAGGCCTGGGCCTTTGGAGCAGGGGCTATCCTATCCAGTTTTGTGTTCTTTTTTTCACTAGGGTTTGGTGCACGCCTGCTGCGGCCGGTATTCACAAGCACCAGAGCGTGGCGTGTGCTGGATGTCTTAGTGGGGCTGACCATGTGGGCCATCGCACTAAAACTTTTTCTGATGTGACCCCGCGTTTATAAGTCATGAATACGTTTTGGTAGTCGACATTCACTTGCCCACACTCAATATGACGCTATGCAAGACGATACACATAACAGCCCTGTGATGGGTGTGATCTGGATGGTGATTACGGGGATCAATTTCGTGATCGTGACCGCCTTGGTAAAATCACTAGGGCAACGCATCCCGGCAGCTGAGATGGCGTTTTTGCGGTATGCATTAGGGGCTGTGTTTCTGATCCCTATGATCCGCCCGATTATTAGCGCCCATCTGACACGCCGCCAGTTGGCGTTGTTTGGCACACGTGGGGCAGTGCATACGCTGGGCGTTGTTATGTGGTTTTATGCGATGACGCGTATTCCCATCGCCGAAGTCACCGCGATGAATTATTTGTCGCCCGTCTATGTCACCATTGGGGCAGCGTTTTTGTTGGGCGAAAAGCTTGCCACGCGACGCATTCTGGCGGTTGTCGTGGCGCTTATTGGCGCCCTGATTATCCTGCGCCCCGGTTTTCGTGAGGTGAATAGTGGGCATCTCGCGATGTTGTTCACCGCAGTGATGTTTGCTGCTGGGTATCTGATTGCTAAGATTATGTCGGGCGAAGTGTCTCCCACAGTTGTGGTTGGCATGCTGTCTATCACCGTGACCATCGGTCTTGCGCCGCTTGCTGTTATGGTTTGGGTGACACCCACATTTATGGAACTTGTGGTGTTGTTTGGTGTTGCCTGTTTTGCCACACTTGGACATTACACGATGACAATGGCCTTTGCCGCCGCGCCTGTGACCGTGACCCAACCGGTCAGCTTTCTTCAACTCGTGTGGGCGGTGCTGCTGGGGTGGGTGATGTTTGATGAGGGGCTGGACGTTTGGGTTGTGACTGGCGGCCTGATCATTATCTGCGCCATCAGTTTCATCACTTGGCGTGAGGCGGTTTTGAAACGTCGCCAGATCACCCCACTTGTAAACGCCACCAAAGGGTAAAATCACAGATGAAACGCGCCTGATGTGGGGTGCTTTTTGTTTGATTATTTTATTGATTGACGAGTCAATCAAAATAAATCTACCGTGCGCCAACTCAAGGAGATCACATGCCCAAGATCGGGATGGAACCAAAACGCAGATCGGCGCTTGTGAATGCCGCGATTGATGAAATCGGCGAGGCTGGATCGTTGGACGTGACGGTGGCACAAATTGCGCGCCGTGCGGGAATGAGTGCGGGGCTGGCGCATCATTACTTTGGTGGCAAGGAGCAGATGTTGTTGGCTGCCATGCGCCATATTCTGGCGGTGTTTTCCGGCAAGGTGCGTGATGGTCTGCATGAGGCAAAAGGACCGCATGGGCGACTGGAGGCTGTGATCTGCGCAAACTTTGAGGATCACGTATTTGATCGGCGCAAAACCAGTGCATGGCTGAGCTTTTATGCGATGGCGCAAAGCAACACCAAGGCCGCGCATCTGATGCAGATATATCAGCGGCGTCTGCGGTCCAATTTGGTTCACGACCTTCGCGCCCTGACCACACGGCCCGAAGAGGTGGCCCTAATCATTGGTGCCTTGATTGACGGGGTGTACCTGCGCGCCGCTCTGAGCGGAGAAGGCCCGCATTCAATGGCCACAGAAACAGTTTTAAATACACTTGATGCTTTGTTGGGAGACATGGAATGAGCAAACCGAATATTCTGATTTTCATGGTGGACCAATTGAATGGAACATTGTTTCCTGATGGTCCTGCTGATTGGTTATATGCGCCAAACCTGAAAAAACTGGCAGCACGATCGACGCGGTTTAAGAATGCATATACCGCCAGCCCTTTGTGCGCACCGGGGCGCGCATCGTTCATGTCAGGGCAGTTGCCAAGTGCAACACGTGTCTATGATAATGCGGCGGAATTTGCATCCTCTATCCCAACCTATGCCCATCATCTGCGTCGCGCGGGGTATCAAACTTGCCTGTCGGGCAAGATGCATTTTGTTGGGCCGGATCAGTTGCATGGCTTTGAGGAACGTCTGACCACCGACGTATATCCCCCGGATTTCGGCTGGACCCCAGATTATCGTAAACCCGGGGAGCGGATCGACTGGTGGTATCACAACATGGGGTCTGTCACTGGCGCAGGCGTGGCAGAAATCACCAATCAGATGGAATATGACGACGAGGTCGCCTATCACGCAACGCGCAAGGTTTATGATCTGGGTCGTGGCAATGATGATCGTCCATGGTGTTTGACCGTCAGCTTTACTCACCCGCATGACCCCTATGTGGCGCGTAAGAAGTATTGGGATTTGTATGAGGAGTGCGAGCATCTGCTGCCAGAGGTTGGTGATCTCGGTTATGATGCGCAGGACAACCATTCCAAACGTATCTTTGACGCCAATGACTGGCGCTCATTCAATATCACCGAAGAAGATGTACGTCGCTCTCGTCGTGCATATTTTGCCAATATTTCCTATTTGGATGACAAAGTTGGCGAGGTTCTGGAAGCGCTTGAGGGCACACGCCAAGAGGCGATCATTCTGTTTGTCAGCGACCACGGGGATATGCTGGGCGAACGTGGCCTTTGGTTCAAGATGTCCTTCTTTGAAGGGTCCGCGCGCGTGCCTTTTATGGTGTCTGCACCAACGATGGAACCGGGCCTGATCGAAACCCCTGTCAGCAACATTGATGTGTGTCCGACGCTATGTGATTTGGCCGGTGTCAGCATGGACGAAGTGATGCCTTGGACCAGCGGCGAGAGCCTTGTGCATCTGGGACAAGGTGGAGAGCGCAGCAGTCCGGTTGCCATGGAGTATGCTGCCGAGGCCTCTTATGCGCCGATGGTCAGTCTGCGTTATGGCAAGTGGAAATTTAACATGTGTTCGCTGGATCCGGATCAATTGTTCGATCTTGAGGCCGATCCGCATGAGTTGACCAATTTGGCCGACGATCCTGCCCATCAGGGCACATTGCAAACGCTGAAAGCCAAAGCAGATGCGCGTTGGGATCTGGATCGTTTTGATGCAGAGGTGCGCGAAAGTCAGGCGCGCCGCTGGGTGGTCTATGAGGCCCTGCGTCAGGGCGGGTATTTCCCATGGGATTACCAGCCTCTGCAAAAAGCATCGGAACGTTACATGCGCAACCATATGGATTTAAACATTCTGGAAGAAAGCCAGCGCTTTCCACGAGGGGAATAATGCTGCGTTCCTGACCCTATGATTTATGTATGCCTTCAATTGCATCGTGCACCCAATCCTTCCAAGAAGATACAAAACTTTGGGCGAGCAGGGACAGAGGGCGTTGGTGTGGGGTCAGGATGGCGTACCCAAACGGCACGTCGGGCACCAATGGGCGAAATACCACTCTAGGGTTTTCCGGGGTGCTGTGGCGATAGCTGACTGCGCTGAGGACATCGACCACAGCGCAGATTTGGTGGGCTTCGACAAAGTGAAACAGAGGCAGGAAATATTGTGCATCCACACGCACGTTAAATTGCGCGCCTGCGGCCTCAAACGCCTTTAATGTATCACGATGGGTGGAATGGTCACGCTGGAGCGCCCCCATGGGAAGACCGTCCAAATCTTTAACATAAATGGTTTCCTTGTTGGCCAGCGGGTGTGACGCGGGGATGGCGCAAAGACAATTGCAATCAATGGTTTCGCCAAGAAACAGATCGCTGTCGTGCATTCCTGATCCGATGTCACAAAATCCCACGTCATAGGTTTGGGCCGCTATGAGACTGCGAATTTGGGGGGAACTGCGGGTGGCTAAGCTGATCTGCACATCGGGTTTGTCATCAATAAAACGGCTAATGAATTGCGGGATCAACACTGATGAGGGGCCGGGCATGGCCACGATGCGTAATGACCCCTTAACTTGATCGCGCATATTAGTGAGGTTCTGTTCCACCGTGTTCAGGCGATCCAACACAGCAGAAGCCTCGGACAACAGGTAATGCGCTTCGGGAACTGGGACCAAACGCCGCCCCTCGCGATTGAACAGTGCCATGCCCAAATCCGCCTCTAATGTCTTCAAAGAGGCGCTTACGGCAGGTTGGGTTCGCCGCAAATTCAAGGCAGCCTGACTGACTGACCCGGTTTTCATGACTTCGCGAAAGACCGCAAGTTGCTGAAGGTTCATAACTTTTCCATCGACAAATCTATATATAAGAGAATTTTATGAAAACCATAAAATTTCGAGTTTGTATTTATTAACTTTCATTCACAACATGGGCAAGTTCGTACATAGAAACGAGTCTGATGATTCAGGCAAAAACCTAACGGGGAGATGACCATGGGATTTTTCAAGAAACTTACAGGTGCAGCGCTGGCATGCACCATGCTGACCGGAGCAGCTGTCGCTCAGGAAATGACATTCTTCCGTATCGGAACGGGCGGGGCCGGGGGCACATATTTCCCGATCGGCGGGATCATTGCCAACGCAATTTCAAACCCACCGGGTTCACGTGCCTGCGAAGAGGGCGGCAACTGTGGTGTGCCGGGGTTGGTGGCGATTGCACAATCGACCAACGCATCCGCACATAACGTTAACGCCATTCAGGCCGGTCAGATGGAAGCGGGGCTTTCGGGCGCTGCGACCTTGCATTTTGCTTATAATGGCATTGGCAAATACGAAGGCAACGCCAAGCCTGATCTGCGGGTGATTGCAAACCTGTTCCCAGAAGATTTGCATCTGGTACTGCCAAAAGGCGGTTCACTGGACGGCATTGGCGATCTGAAAGGCAAACGTGTCGGTATCGCACAGGCCGGGTCTGGCACACAGATCGCGGTTGAGTTGATCATTGGGGATCACGGGGTGAACCGCGACAATATCGACGAAGCGGAACTCAGCAACTCGCAGTCCTCTGAGCGGATCGCGGACGGGCAGTTGGACGCCTATTTCTATGCTGCAGGTACACCTGTTGCGGCGATGATCCAGCTCGACAACACCAAGGGTATGGAGCTGTACAACTGGACCGAAGAAGAGATCGCACAAGCCAATAAAACCGTGCCTTATTACATTCCGTCCACCATTCCTGCGGGCACCTATCCCGGTGTGCAATATGACGTGAACACCGTTGCCGTTTCCGGCATTCTGGTGACCAACGCCAATATTGACGAAGAGCTGGTGTATCAGATCACAAAATCCATGTGGTCCAAAACAGCGCGTAAACTGTTGGACAACGGTCACCCCAAAGGTAAGGCCATCACTTTGGAAACAGCACTTGATGGCGTTGCGGGCATCGGTGTGCCGTTGCACCCAGGTGCGGAACGTTTCTATCGCGAAGCGGGCGTTCTGCAGTAAGAACTCTTCCCCAACTGCGGCAGCAGACCTGTGTCTGCTGCCGTTTTTTACACTCGTTTTGTTGTGATTTTACCTGAACTTGCGATGCCAAGTATCTGATGTCGCGACAAACAACCGGAGGGCGGGTCGATGCCTTTGCAATCTCATCTTGATAACAAAGCGCTTGAGGAGCTGGAAAAACAGTATGACTCGGCACTCAATACCCGTGACAACGGGCCTGTTGTCACCAAGGTAATTTATTGGGCGACAATTTGCTTTGCTCTGTATCACCTTTGGACCGCAGGCTTTGGAACGCCTGTGGATCATGTGCATATGGGCATCCACCTGTCTGGTCTATTTCTGTTCATTTTTGTGGGCTTTCCACTGATCAAAACGGCACAGAGCCTGACTTGGAATGGCCCGCGCGCGCTCTCGCCAGGCAATGTGCCGCTGTATGATTGGGCGATGGCAGGGCTGGCGATTGGGGCCTCTGTCTTTTTGTGGTTCAGCTGGCGTGGCTTTACGGGGTTTGGCTTTGATATTCCCGAACAAGCGCTACGTCAGGGCAACCCGACCGGGCTTGATGTGTTTTTCGGCACTGTGTTGGTTTTGACTGTTCTAGAAATTGCGCGCCGCACCATCGGCTTTGTGTTGCCTCTGATCATTCTTGTGTTCATGAGCTATGCGCTGTTTGGCCCCTATATGCCCGCGCAAATTTTGAAACATCCCGGCGTCGACTGGCGGCAATTTGTCAACAATATGTATTTCCCATCCGAGGGCATTTTTGGTGTCACGCTGTGGGTCGTGTCGACCGTGGTGTTCCACTTTGTTTTGTTTGGGGTCGTGGCGCAACGCATGGGCCTTGGGCAGTTTTTTGTCGATAACGCGATGATCCTTGCGGGGCGTTATACGGGTGGGCCTGCGAAGGTGTCGGTTGTGTCCTCGGCCTTTTTTGGCACGATCTCGGGTTCGTCCATTGCCAACACAGTGTCCACGGGGTCATTGACCATCCCGAACATGAAAAAGATGGGATACCCCGCGCATTTTGCAGGCGGAGTAGAGGCCGCGGCGTCGGCCGGGGGGCAAATCACTCCACCAATCATGGGGGCGGCGTCCTTCCTGATGGCGGAATATCTTGAGGTGCCATACACCACCATCGTGATTGCCGCGATTGTGCCTGCGATGATGCATTATATCGGTGTCATCTCGATCGTGCACTTCACCGCCAAACGTCTTGGCCTGAACGCATATCCCAAAGAGCAATTGCCAAATTTCCTGAAAGTATGGCGCGAAGGCTGGTTCACCATCATTCCGCTGATTGCGTTGTTGGTGGTGCTGTTCTCTGGCTATTCACCAAATATGGCGGCGTTCATGGGGCTTAATCTGTGCGTGGTTGTGGGGTTCTGTGCCTTTAACAAACCTGCGTCTTTGATTGTGCCCTTTGCCTTACTTGGCTTCATATTCTGGAAGGCCTCTCCCTATAGCGGTGAAGGGTTTTCCCCCACGATTGCCGGGACATTGGCGGCGCTGACCATTATGGGCACGTTGCATCGCAACGAACGCCAAAGCTTTCGTGATCTGTTCGATAGCTTCCACGTGGGGGTTCAATACGCGCTGGCTGTAGGTGCAGCCTCGGCGGCGGTGGGTATCGTTGTTGGCGTGATCAACACAACGGGCGTTGGGTTCCGTCTGGGGTTCATGGTGACAGGTGGCGCGGCAGACATGGCGCAAAACTTGGCACCTTTCTTTGACTGGACCGGCCTAGAGGCATTTTCCCAAAGCGCGATCCAGCAGTTCCTGTCGCTGGTTCTGATTGCGATGGCCTGTATCCTGATGGGGGCGGGTCTACCAACCACGGCGCTCTATATCATGCTGGTGGCCGTGGCGACGCCTGCGCTCAGCCAACTGGGTGTACCGCCGCTCGCTACGCATATGTTCGTGCTTTACTATGGTGTGATTTCGGAAATTACCCCGCCGGTCTGCGCTTCTGCTTATGCGGCGGCAGGGATCGCAGGGGCCAATCCGTTCCGCACAGGGGTCAGTGCCTTTACGCTGGGTCTGGGTAAGCTGATGGTGCCCATGGTGTTCGTTTATGCCCCCACGATGTTGATCGTGTTGCCAGAGTATTTCACATGGTTCAGCTTCCTTCAGGTGTCCTTGACCTGTGCGCTTGGTGTCTTTGCGATTGCCACCGCGGTCTCGGGGTATTTCCTGTCGCAACTGAACGGTGTGTGGCGTCTGGTGATGGCGATTGGCGGGCTGTTGTTGGTTGCCCCAAGCGGGGGCTCTGATCTGGCATCGCTGGTGATCTTTGTGCCTGTCCTGTTGCAGCAGGTCGCCATGCGCAAGCGCGAAGGGGCCGCCGCATGAACACATCCCAAACGGCCCAAGGACCAGATGTCACGGTCCTTGGTGCCGGGATTGTCGGCATTTGCAGCGCCTTGTCGCTGGCAGAAAAAGGATTTCGGGTGCGTCTGGTTGATCGTGATGCCCCCGGTCAGGCCACAAGCGCCGGCAATGCAGGCATTATTTCGCCGTGGTCGGTGGTGCCGCAATCCATGCCGGGGCTGTGGAAACACGTGCCGGGGTGGTTGATGGACCCGCTTGGCCCGGTCACGATAAAACCCACCTATTTGCCACGTGTGGCGCTTTGGGGCTTGCGGTTTTTATACGAAGGCCGCGCATCGCGGGTGTCGGAAATTGCGAATGCGATGGATCTGCTCAACCGGGATTGTGTGTCGCTGTTTCGCCAGCATCTGCAAGGCACCGGGCATGAAAATCTTGTGACCGACAGTTACTATGTACATGCGTTTCGCGATCCCAAAGGCGGCAATCTGGACGCGTTGGATTATGTGATCCGTCGCGAAAAGGGGGCCGACATTGAACGCATCGGTGCGGATGAGTTGCGCCGCGAAGAACCCGCATTGAGTCCGGACTTCAAATCCGCGATCCTGATCAAAGGGCAGGCACGGGCCACATCTCCGGGGCGTATTGGCGCTGTGCTGGCAGAGAAATTTCAGGCCATGGGCGGAGAGATTATCCGTCAGGAGGTCAAGGCCATCTTGCCCCAAGAGGGCGGGGGGTGGCAGTACACAACTGATGTTGGTAGTGAATTCACCCCCAAACTCGTGCTTGCCATGGGGGTGTGGTCGGCAGAATTGTTGAAACCCCTTGGCATTCGCATTCCGATGCAGGCCGAGAGGGGCTATCATGTGTCGTTTTGTGCGCCGGGCGTCAGTCTGAACCATTCGGTTATGGATATGGATATGAAATTCGTCGCCTCCTCGATGGAGGAAGGCCTGCGTGTGGCTGGCACCGCCGAGTTTGCCGGATTGGATGCACCGGTGAATGAAAAACGCCTCAAGGGGTTGACCAAACTTGCCGGACGCATGTTGCCCGATCTGAATGCAGCAGAATTTACCACTTGGTCCGGACAACGCCCAAGCCTACCCGACAGCTTGCCATGCATTGGCGAGATCGATGGCTTTCCTGACTTGATCGGGGCATTCGGGCACAGCCACTATGGCCTGATGATGGCGCCCAAGACCGGCCGCATCGTCGCTGATCTGATTGATAATACTATCTCTAACACAGACCTGTCGCCCTATCGCGTGCGGCGCTTTTAAAGGACATAAACAATGACCATTCATCCTGGCGGGCAAAATATCTGCGGTGTGTCTATTGGCGTTCTGGCGCTGGAAAGTTATTTCCCAAAGCCTCCGGGCCATATCAAAAACCCATCCAGCCTGAATTTCACCGTGTATTATGAAATGCTGGACGGGATCACGGTCCCAACCCTGTTGGCCAATCCCACCGGGGAAATGAAAGACCGCCTAATTGCGGCCGCCAAACGGCTTGAGGCCAAGGGTGTGCATGCGATTACTGGCTCTTGTGGCTTTCTGGCGATCTTTCAAAAAGAGATCGCGGCAGCGGTGTCCATTCCGGTGTTTGTGTCTTCGCTTATTCAGGTGCCGCTGGTCTATCAGATGACGCAGGGTCCGGTGGGGGTGGTGACGGCATCAGCCACCTCATTGACAGATAAGCACTGGGACGGGGTGGGGGCATCTCATGTACCGGTAGTTGTGCAGGGCCTTGATCATACGGATGAATTCGCCACTGTGATCCTGCGCAACGAACGCACTGCGATGGATTTGGCTAAGGTCGAAGCGGAGGTTCTGGAGGCCGTGCAGTCCATGGTTGATCAAAACCCAGACATCCGTGCGATCGTGCTGGAATGCACCGACCTGCCGCCTTATGCACATTCCCTGCAACGCGCCGTGAAACGCCCGATTTTCGATCTCACAACCCTGTCAGGCATGGTGCATGAGGCCGCAACACGGCAAGCCTATGCTGGGTTTATTACCTAAACCTATTTAATTTGGGACAGCTGGCGGGATTTACCCTGCCAGCAATCTGCCCATATCACTCAGTTGTGGGCGTATCCCGGCAAGATGCATCATATGCCAGGCCAGCGCGATGTTTGAAGAAATCACTGGCTTGCCAATACGCTTTTCAGCCTCGGCCACAATGCCGACAACCCGCAGATTCGTACAAGAGGCAAACACCAAATCGCACTCTGCCTGCGAAGCAACGGTTTCAATGGCCGCCAGCGTGGCCTGTTCGGAAATCTTGGCGACAACGCGGTCATCCGGTTCTTCAAACGACCCAAACCCGGCAATTTCCAGTCCAGCCTCTTCAAAACGACTGCGCATGCGCGCGCTGACATCCGGGGCATAGGGGGTCAAAAACCCAATGCGCTTTGCACCAAGATGGCGACAGGCGGCAATGGTTGCAGCTAATGGATCCGTGACCTGAACACCGGGCTTTGCCTCTCGCACCAGATCATGTACCCGCTCTGATCCGATCACTGAACTGGCCGAGGTACAGCCATAGGCGATCACGTCAAAATCCAACGCTTCAGGCAACATTGCCGCCGCTGCGGGCATGTCATCGGCCATCTGACCCAATGTTTCGGATGTGATCGCAGGCACCATCGGAATACGTGTATGATAAAGCGCCACTGCCGGATCATTAAATATCCGCGCGAATTCAGGCTCCAGCGTTTCGTCGGTTTGTAAGACAATTGCGCCAAATGTCGCCTTGGTGCCGATGCCCGCATCAGTCGCATAAGCCAGAGCCATGAGATGTCCTCAAATCAAAAACCAGATGCGATACGCCTAAGGCATGTCTGAGCGACCTGTCTTGTCCTAAAACGTCGTCGATGGCCCCAAACAAGCTGTTTCCGACCCTTCCTGCCTTTCAGGAAGACCCGAAATCATCTTCTTCTTGGGGGAAATATCTCGGGGGTCCGGGGGCTGGCCCCCGGCACGGCGTTTGCAAAAATGTCAATCGGTTCTGCGCAAAAGATAGATGTCCATGATCCAGCCATTTTTGGCGCGCTCTGCCGCGCGCGTCTGAATGATTTGGTCGCTGACCTCATGCAATGGCCCCTGCACCAGTACCTGCAAGGGCATGCCGACATAGCCTCCCCACCAGATGTGCAGTCCCTCTTGCGCAATATGTTGAAACGAACATTCCCCGTCCAGCATCACCGCCACCACACTTACGCCTGCAGGCCAGCCTTCTTCGCGCAAACGGCGCCCTGTGGTAATCTGTACGGCAGCGCCCAGATCGTTCAACGGGATGGCATGTGCGGCGGTCAGCATTTGCAGCGACGTGATGCCGGGCACCACATTGATGTGCAGCTCGCGTCCCTGCGCCAACAGACGATCGGCAATACGCAGCGTGGAATCATAAAGCGACGGATCCCCCCAGACCATCAAAGCAACATGCGCATCCTTGTCGGTGTGGGTATCAATCAATCCGGCCCAGATCGTTGCCAGCGCATCATGCCATGTGTTCACCCCATCCAGATACTTGGGCGTATTGGCGTCACGTACGGGGTAATCAAACTCCACGATCTTGGGAGGTGTTGTTAGTATATCTGCGGCAATCATGCGGCGCAGATCGGCCAACTCGGTTTTCTCATCGCCTTTGCGGGGCAACAGGATGACATCGGCACTTTCCAGCGTGCGAATGGCCTGAAGCGTCAGGTGCTCTGGATTGCCAGATCCGATGCCAACGAGTGAAAGTGTGATCATGCCGAGTGCCTCTCATTACAGGTACGACCCCCGCAAAGCACGGGGGCCACACATTTTCAAGCGTTGTCAGGCTTAGACGCCCTTATAAACGCGTTCTGACAGCAAACCGCTGCCTTCCAGACGATACAGAGTTTTCGCACCAGCCAAAACAGCAAGATCGGCAATCGGCTCAATCAGGATCACCAGCATGTAGGCCCCACCAAAGGTCACGATATTCGCCATGTTTTCAGCGCTAAAACCCTGACCATGAATTGCCCAAAAGGCCATCCATGCAACAGCGCCGACTTGATAAGCCGTCGAAAGGGCCAAAGCCTGAGAGTATTTCAGATCAACATAGGCCGTGTTAGGCGCAATCAGACGTGTTGCCAGTGCGGACACCACAAACAGCGGCACCAGCAAGGTGGTGGTGTTCATGAAATATTGCGGTATGTCCGCAGGCGCAAAGAATAGCTCCTGCGCCAACAAACCGAAAGCCAGACCAATTGCGGTCGGACCTACTCCGAAAATCAAAAGGAGGGTGGAGCCGAGGATGAAATGCACCTCAGAGATACCAACCGGGAATTTTGGGGACGCTTCAAAAAAGACAAAAACTGCAAGGGTTGCCAACAGCGCGCGTGCCAAAGCTGAGCACAGTTCACAGGCTGGTGGTTTTGATGATCTCATTTACGGTATAGGTGGCTGCACCTGCAGCCGTAACATACGACAGCGTGATTTTTGCGCCGGTGACAACACCGGGTTCGATATGCATTTTGAATGCTCCTTTTCAGCCGTGTAAACCCCGCACGACAAGGATGGTAAGGAATGGGCAAGCCCACGGCTCATACATCTGGCCGGTCTCCGGGCGTGTGAGTTGAGCCTAGGCCCTGTGGTCTCCGCCTTCCCGTTTCATTCCCTTGAATGTGGTTCTGAGGAACACCAAAGATAGGGACTTGTAGAAAGCATCCGCATGTCGGAGCAAGGCGCAAACCGGCGTCCTGTGTGCAAATAACGCAACCAACTGCCGCTCCTTAGCGGATGCAATTGGGGCAGCAGTTGGTGTGTGGGTCTTTTTCGAACACTGAAAGGATTAATCTTGCTCGGCGAGCTCGCCAAACAGGATCAAACCCGGCGCCATGCCAACGTCTTCTTTCAGTTGTGTGGCCAAATCCTGCATGGTGGTGCGCTGTAAGGTTTGTTCCGGATGGCTGACGTTTTCGGCCAAAAGGGCGGGGCAGTCGCGGCGCAAGCCGGTGGCAAAGAGTTTTTCGGCGAGTTCCGGAAAGGTGCGCTTGGGCATGAACAAAACTGTGGTTGCACCCGGGTCAGCCAAGGCCTGCAGGTTCAGATCACCCGGCAAGGCACCCGCAACGTCATGGCCGGTTACAAATTGCACACGCCGCGCTACAAGACGACGAGTGAGGGGGATGCCAGCCGCAGCAGCCGCAGCACAGGCCGAGGTCACACCGGGAATGATTTCATAGTCGATACCATGGGCACGCAACTCGGTGATTTCTTCTTCGAGGCGGCCAAAAATGCCGCTGTCGCCGGATTTCAGGCGTACCACGCGTGCACCAGTTTTGGCGTAATCCACCAAGAGGCGGCTGACATGATCCTGTTTTGGTGAGGGTCGACCTGCGCGTTTGCCAACGCCGACGAGATCCGCGTCAGGTCCGGCGTGTTCAAGGATTGGACCTGCTGACAGATCGTCGAACAGGATCGCCTCGGCGTTTTTGAGACGATTTACGGCCTTGACGGTCAACAACTCGGGATCACCCGGGCCGGAGGAAACGAAACTGACAAATCCGCTCATGTGGTGCTGGCCTCTGCAATCAAGTGGAAGAACGTGCCAGTGACGCGACCTTTGATCGACCCGGTTTCAGGGACCGGATTGCCATCGGCGTCGCCAACGGTGGCCAAGGGGGCGTCGGGTTCTTCCAAAATGGTGGAATAGTGGAATTCGTGGCCACGCAGACGTGCGCCTGTGTCAAAGCCCAACATCGGGGCGTGCAGGCTGGCTTGACGATAGCCAAGGTGGAATTTGCGCTTCTCATAAGATGTGACAAGCCCAAGCAGACCCGCCATCTGGTGACGGGTGCCTTCTTTGTCGATCAACACGTCGCCCAAGGCCATATAGCCCCCGCATTCGCCGTGTACGGGTTTGGTTTTGGCATGTGTGCGCAGCCCTGCAAGGTAGGTGGAGGCGGCTGCCAACGTGCCCGCGTGCAATTCAGGATAGCCGCCCGGCAACCACACGAGGTCTGCATCTTTGGCCGGGGCTTCGTCTGCGAGGGGGGAAAACGGCAAGATTTCCGCACCTGCGTCGCGCCACCCCTTGAGAAGGTGCGGATAGGTAAAGCTGAAGGCCGCGTCTTGGGCCAATGCGATGCGTTGGGCGGGGGGCTTGGGCAATGTGCCGGTTTCAGAAGGGCCTGATTGGGCCGCTGCCTTGATCGCCTTTAGGTCCACGTTTTCACGCAGGAAGGTGGCATAACCGGCAATCGCAGCCTCTAGGTCAGGATGTTCCACGGCTTGAATGAGGCCAAGGTGGCGTTCTGGTAGCGCAAGATCGCCGCGACGAGGCAGCACGCCCAGTACATTGATGCCTGCTTGATCCATGCCAAGACGGGCCAGACGTTCGTGGCGTGGGCTGGCGCAGCGGTTAAGGATCACACCTGCAAAGGGTAAATCTGGATTATAGGTTCTGAACCCAAGTGCCGTGGCGGCGGCAGATTGGGCCTGCCCGCCTACGTCGATCACCAGAACAACAGGCCAGCCCATGCGCAGGGCGGTTTCCGCCGAAGAGCCAAAGCCGCTTTCGCCTTTGGTGGCAACACCATCAAAAAGACCCATGGAGCCTTCGGCGATAATGATGTCCGCGCCCTTGGATTGTTCGGATATGCCGCCCACGAGGCCTGCGTGCATGGCCCATGTGTCAATATTGAACGATGGGCGGCGCGCGGCGGCGCGATGAAAGGCAGGATCAATATAGTCAGGCCCGGATTTGAAGGGCTGTACGTTCAGCCCATCCTCGGCCAATGCCCGCAAAAGGCCCAGCATGACGGTTGTCTTGCCTGTACCTGATGATGGCGCCGAAATCAGAAGGCCGGGAGCTGATAGGGTCATTGGGCCTGTCCTTTGGGGTATGTGGATGTTGTGTGGCAAGCGCTGGGGGCGCTGCCCCCAGACCCCCGGGATATTTTTTCCAAGAAGAAATGCAGCGTGGGATCAATCATCACCGTGGCTCCAGCTGGACCAAGGGCTTTCGGCGGTTTGTGGGCGATAGCGGCGGTCGTATTCGGTGGCGTAAAGGCAGCTTTCCTCGAACCCTTCGCCAGCCAGGGCTGGGCCGACAAGAATAAGCGCTGTGCGCGTGATGTTTTCGGTGACATCTTGTTTTAGGTTGCCCAGCGTGGTGCGGATGATCTGTTGATCAGGCCAGCTTGCGCGGTAGACCACTGCGACGGGGCAGGTGGGGCCATATGCCGGTGTCAGGTCAGCGATCACGTTGTCCAGATTGCCGATCGACAGGTGAATGGCCAGCGTGGCTCCGGTGGCGGCAAAATTGGTGAGGGTTTCGCCCTCAGGCATGGAAGAGGCGCGGCCCGGCGTGCGGGTAAGGATCACGGATTGCGCAAGGCCGGGCAAGGTCAGTTCGGTTTGCAGCGCAGCGGCGGCGGCGGCAAAACTGGGCACGCCGGGGGTGACCGATACGGGGATATCTTCGGCGCGCAAGCGGCGGAGTTGTTCGCCCATGGCTGACCAGACTGACAGATCACCAGAATGCAGACGTGCCACGTCTTGGCCAGCCGCGTGGGCCGCTTTGCATTCTGTCACGATGGCATCCAGATCAAGTGGCGCGGTGTTGATCACGCGGGCCTCTTTGGGGCAATGGCCAAGGATTTCTTCGGGCACCAGCGATCCTGCATAGAGGCACACCGGGCAGGCGGCGATCAGGTCGCGTCCACGCAAGGTGATCAGGTCAGGTGCGCCGGGGCCAGCGCCGATAAAATGAACGGTCAAAGGGGCTCTTCCTTATCAGAGATGGCAAGATCAGAGGTGGCGAGGGCGCAGGTTGCCATGCGATCAGGCGAAATGCACCGTGTGGTGATGAGTTGGCTTTGTGCGCCAGCAGCGGCCAGAGCGCAAGCCTCAGCGACGCTGCCTGTGCCGCGTTTTTCGATGACGCGCGGGGCCTGTGTCGGGGTTGCGACGGATTGGAGGGCATCTGCGTCAATAGGGTGAACGGGCAGGTTCAGCTCTGCCGCCAGTTCGGTCAGGCAGCGGGCCTGTGTCTTGTCCATCGGGGCGCTGAGGGCATCTACGCGATATGTACCCGAGGCCAAGCGCAGGGCGTCGCGCAAAGATGCCGCCGTGGCCGCGTTGCGATATCCAAACCCAGCCACGATCATTTGGTCACGCTCCATTGCACGATAGGATAGGAGGATTTCCAGCCGCGTTTGTTGCCAAGGGGTTTGCTTTGGGCGATCTCTATGCGCATGAGATCACCGCCTTTGTCCGCGTGCCAATTGGCAAGTAATACCTCGGTCTCAAGCGTGACGGCGTTGGCGACAAGGCGCGCTCCGTCGGGTAGACGTACCCAAACATTTTCCAGCATCTCTTGGCTAATCCCGCCACCAATAAACACAGCATCTGGGGTATCTAGGTCCGCAAAAGCATCCGGGGCGGCACCGGTCACGACGTTCAGGTGGTCCACGCCCAGTCGTGCGGCATTGGCACGGATACGGTCTGCGCGTTCGGGGTTTATTTCAACGGAACTGGCGCGCATGCTTGGGTGCGCCCATAGCCATTCAATCCCGATAGAGCCAGAGCCACCGCCAATGTCCCAGAGGTGTTCGCCGGGGCGTGGGGCAAGGGCCGAAAGCGTAAGAGCGCGCACAGGGCGTTTGGTGATCTGACCGTCGTTGTCAAACACGTTGTCGGGACGGCCGGATGTGAGGGGCAGGGAAGCGCCATTTCCAGCTACTTTTATGCCGATGGCGACCGGATGGGTAAACCCACCTTTCATCGCTTCAGCGATATTGACTTGGGTTACAGATTCCCGGGAACCGCCAAGGGCCTCTAGCACGTGCAGAGTGGAGCCGCCAAAACCTTTATCAGCCAACCAGCGGGCCAACAAAGCGACAGCATCGCCATCGCGCAGGGTGGCCAGAATCTTGGTGTCGCTGTGCAGATGTGGCAAAAGCCGTGCAAAGGGTGCCGCATGTAGGCCAAGGCAGGGCGTGGATTGCAGCGGCCATCCAAGGCGTGCGGCGGCAAGGCTGAAAGTCGATGGAACCGGATGTGCAACCCATTCGCCGGATGTAAGATGTTTGGTGATGCTTGCTCCTGCGCCAAACCAGAACGGATCGCCCGAAGCCAAGGCCACAACGCGTTTGCCGCTCAGTGCCAAAAGCTGTGGAATACCATCGGCAAATGGCACGGGCCATGTGATCGTTTGCACCGTCAGATCGGGCAGCAATTCCAGATGCCGTGCTGCCCCCATAACGATTTCTGCGCTTTCGAGGGCTTGACGGCTTGCAGCGGACAGGCCATCCGGGCCATCTTCGCCCAGACCGACAATGGTCAACCACGGTTTTTGCAACGGAGTGTCAGACATGGCTGCAAATCTCCTTATTCTTGGCGGCACTACAGAGGCCAGTGCATTGGCGCGGCTGGTGGCTGCGCGGGGCGTGAGGGCGGTGTTTTCTTATGCAGGTCGTGTGGAAAAACCCCGTGCCCAACCCGTGCCCCATCGTGTGGGCGGGTTTGGCGGGGCGCAGGGATTGGCGACCTATTTGCGGGATCATAACATCAGCCATGTGATTGACGCCACACACCCCTTTGCTGCGCAGATGAGCTGGAACGCGTATCACGCTTGCCAGGAAACAGGCGTTCCACTGGTGGCGCTGACGCGCCCGGCGTGGCGTGCGCAAGACGGTGATGTCTGGCAGCATGTGCCGGATATGGGGGGTGCGGTTACGGCGCTGAAAGGGCAGGCACGGCGTGTCATGCTGGCACTTGGGCGCATGCATGTCGAGGAATTTGCGGTGCAACCCCAACATCATTATGTGCTGCGGCTGGTGGATCAGCCGGATGTTGTGCCAAGCCTGCCACATCATACAGTGATTGTGGCGCGCGGGCCCTTTGATGTGGCCGGAGATACGGCGTTGTTTCGTGAACACGCAATCGACGTTGTGGTCTGCAAGAACGCCGGCGGCAGTGGAGCCGAAGCCAAGTTGCATGCAGCCCGCACGCTGGGCTTGCCGGTGATCTTGATTGATCGGCCCGATTTGCCGTTGCGCGATGAGGTTGCAACACCCGCGACTGTTCTGAACTGGGTTGACGTGCATTAAGGTAGGGACGCACCGCGCCCGTGAGGGGGGCAACTGCACCCGCCTGACTGTGGACGAGGTGCAACCCTGCCGTTTCATTATTCTTCCACCGAACGCGGGGTATAAACCAGCGGCGCGCCATCGCGTTCAATGATCCGCGTGCGACTTGATCCCAACAGAACAACTGTGCGCATGTCGGCCATATCAGGTGTTGCCTGATCCAGCGGTACGATATTGATGGATTGATCCGGGCGGCTGACGTTGCGAGCAAAGATGATAGGGCGGCTGTCTCCTGCCGCGTTCTGCAACAATTTCAACGCCTTCACGAACCCTTCTGGACGTGATTTTGAGCGTGGATTATAAAACGCCATAGCAAAATCGGCCTCAACCGCCAGTTTCAAACGCTTTTCAATCAGCGCCCATGGTTTCATATTGTCACTGAGGTTGATGGCACAGAAATCATGACCCAAAGGCGCCCCACAGGCGGCGGATGCCGCCAGCATCGCGGTGATGCCGGGCAAGATACGAATGTCCAGATTGCGCCACGCGGGCTCGCCGTGTTCGACGGCCTCAAGCACCGCTGCCGCCATAGCAAACACCCCCGGATCACCTGAGGAGACCACGACCACGCGTTTGCCTTCGCTCGCCATTTCCAGCGCATGGCGAGAGCGGTCAATTTCCACACGATTGTCAGATGGGTGCAGTGTCAGCCCCTCGCGCGGTTCAACCCGCTCGACATAGGGGATATAGCCCACAATGTCGGTGGCCTGATCCAGCGCCTCTTGGGCCTCTGGTGTGACGAGCGCTTCGTTTCCGGGACCCAAACCAGCAATGACGATCCAGCCACTCATGGTCTGCGTCCTTGTCCATGCACCACAATGATCGAGAAATATGGTGTGACCTTGTCGGTCATCTCGGACAGTTTGGTGACGGTCTGATTGGGCATGGTGGCAAACTGCACAATCCATGCATCGTCATAACGACTTGCCGTTTTCAGAGCGCGAATGACCTTATCAAAATTGGTGCCGATTTTCATGACGACCAAAGCGTCGGTAGCGGCCATGTGATCTGACAGTTTATCTTCGCCTAAGGTGCCCATCAGCACGGTCAACACATCGTCGCCCCATGTGATTGGTGCGCCCGTGGCCGTCCATGCGCCGGACATGCCGGTGATGGCTGGCACAACCTCGACCGGAACCACGTTTTTCACACGGGTATAGATATGCATGAATGAGCCGTAAAAGAATGGATCGCCCTCACACAGCACCACCACATCCTCGCCGGATTGGGCCAATGCGATCAGGTAGTCCGTGGCCTCTTTGTAAAAGCCGGACAGCACTTCGTTATAGCGTGGGTCGCTCAGCGGTATTTCAGTGGTGACCGGGTATTCCATCGGAAATTCGATGACGCTATCGGGCAACATGCCGTTGACGATCTGACGCGCCTGACCTTTGCGGCCAGCCTTGCGGAAAAAGGCAACATGACGGGCATTGCGCAGCAAACGATCGGATTTGACGCTCATCAATTCCTGATCGCCGGGGCCAAGGCCCACGCCGTAGATGGTGCCGGTTTTGGGGGATGCGGCGCTCATTCCTTGCGGCTCGCGATGGCATTGATGGCAGCGACGGTCATGGCAGAACCGCCAAGGCGGCCTTTGACGATCATGCAGGGTACGGGTTGATCGGCCCAAAGGGCATCCTTGGATTCTGCCGCGCCAATAAAGCCCACAGGGCAGCCAATGATGGCCGCAGGGCGTGGGCAAGTCGGATCTTCCATCATATTCAGCAAGTGAAACAACGCAGTGGGCGCGTTGCCGATGGCAACGATAGCCCCGCCCAGACGATCACGCCAATGTTCAAGGGCGGCAGCAGAGCGCGTGTTGCCGATCTCTTTCGCCAGCTCATAGATGCCTTCGGCGTGCAGGGTGCAGATTACTTCGTTATCCACAGGCAGGCGAGGGCGGGTGACGCCTTCGGACACCATGCGCGCATCACAAAAGATCGGCGCGCCGTTTTCCATCGCTGTTCGTGCAGCCGCCACCATGCCGGGGCTGAAATGCACATGGTCCTCAAGGCCGATCATACCGGCCGCGTGAATCATGCGCACGGCAACTTGTTCTTCGTCTTTGTCAAACCGCGCAAGGTCAGCTTCGCGTCGGATGGTGGCAAAACTCTCGTCATAGATCGCTTGGCCGTTTTTTTCGTATTCATAGGGCATCAAAACTCTCCGATGCGGTGTTCAATATCATCTGGGGTAAGGCCCGTTTGCGTGGGCTGATCCCACGGCAGGCCGTTTTTCACAAGGTTGAAAGTGCCGTTGTCGCCGACAAGTGTCAGGTCAGTTGCACGTGGCCGCGCACAGCCCTTGGCACAGCCGCTGATGTGCAGGGCATAGGGCGTTTTGCCTGCGATGCGCCGGGCAAGGCTGCGGACGTCTACGCTGGATGAATGACACAGCGGTGCACCGGGGCAAGCATCTATGCGCAACAGGGGGTCATCGGCAGAGGTTATGAAATCCTGCGTTTCAGTAGGGTTTGCGCCCTCTAACAGAAATAACCGCCAAGGGGTGACGCGCAGGGCCGTGGCCCCGGATGCATCCATTAGGTGACGTAGGGCGTCGGCCTCAATCTGTCCAAAGGCCGCGCCATATATCTGGCCAAGATTATGCATGCCGGGAATGGCTGAGTTACCTGCAGGGGCGGTGGCCTCTTTCTGCATCTGCACAGGCAGGTCGATTTTGGCGACATGGGCGGCCATGCGGCGATTGGCAGGGCCATCGGTGGCGACAAACCACTGCGCAAGTTCAATCAGCGCATCCACGGCAGTATCGCGCGTGACAGATTGCCCCATCGCGGCCCCATCCGCCCGCAGGATCAAGCCACCGCTGACACCGCGCTCAATGCGGAAATCGGCAGAGCTTTGGGACAGAACCGGATTTGAGCCTGCATCTATTGCGCAGCCCATCTTGGCGGGTAGGGCAGGCAACTCGCCCAATCGGGCAATCAACTGGTTTGCGATAAAATGGCTGTCGTCGCCAACTTCATAATCGAAGGGCAGTAAGATATTGCGTCGATCCTCAAGGGCGGGATCATCGGGCAACAGGTCCAGCTCAGACAGTCGCTGCAAAAGCGGTTCGTGATTTGCCTCAGTCACGCCGCGAATTTGCAGGTTCGCGCGACTGGTCAAATCAATCAGGCCGCTGCCAAACTCCAGTGCGGCGTCGCATAGCCCGATTGCTTGTTCGCATGTCAGGCGCGCCAGCATGGGGCGGACACGGACGACCAATCCATCGCCGCTCATCATGGGTTTATAGGCACCGGGGCACCAGCCTTTGGCTTGTGGTCTTGTCATGTTCGTTGCTCCAAATCCGCCAGAATGGAATTGCGGCGAGTCTGCCAAAGACCTGCCGCATGGAGCGCCGCGAAACGGTCGCGCATCGCTGCGAGCGCGTGAGGGTTATGTTCTGCAAGAAAGGCAACGATGTCTTCGTTACCCAAAGTCGCATCGTGATAAGCATCAAAAAGCTGTGGATGCACCGCATCCGCCAAATGGGAAAAGGCCGCCATATGTTCCAATGTCGCGGCCATTTCGGCCCCGCCACGGAACCCGTGCCGCATCATCCCTGCCAGCCACGCTGGATTGGTGGCGCGGGCGTGCACCACGCGGGCCACTTCTTCGTCCAAGGTACGGGCGCGAGGGGTGTCTGGGTTGGTATTGTCCACGTGATACAGCGCAGCCTTGCCACCCGTGATCTTTTGTGCGGCGGCAAAGCCTGCCTCATGGGTGGCATAATCATTGGCCAGCAGGATGTCGGTTTCCGGCATATCTTGAAGATGCACAAAACTGTCGGCATCGGCCACACGATCGCGAATGCCCTGATGGTCCTGCGTTGGTGTGTCACTGTCCAATGCCCATGATGAGGCGCTCAGCCATGCTTCGCCTGCCTGCTTGCGGCCTTCGTCAGTGTAATCCTCGACGCTGTGGCCCATGCCAAGCCCATAACTGCCCGGTGCAGGGCCATAGACGCGTGGGGCGGTGGTGCGGCCTGCGAATGGGTTCCAGTCTGCGGCTTCGTCGCGCTCTGATAGGGCGCGCACGGCCTGAGAAAATAACGCCGACAGAGATGGAAAGACGTCTCGAAACAAGCCGGACACGCGCAATGTCACATCGATACGGGGGCGTTCCAGCATGGCGATGGGTAGGATTTCGACGCCGGACACGCGTTCGCTGCCTTCATCCCAGATCGGTTTTGCCCCCAGCAGATGCAGCGCCATGGCGAATTCTTCGCCCGCGGTGCGCATGGTGGCCGATCCCCATAGATCGACGATCAGATTTTTGGGATAATCACCTTCTTCTTGCAAATGGCGGCGCACCAATTCCTCGGCCAGCTTTACCCCTTGGGCATAGGCCGAACGGGTGGGAACGGATCGCGGATCAGTGGTGAACAAATTGCGCCCGGTTGGCAGCACATCGGTACGCCCGCGATAGGGCGATCCAGATGGTCCGGCTTCGATCCGTTTGCCATCCAATGCACGCAACAGAGCGGCGCATTCGGAGTGTGCCGAAGGGGTGGCATCAAAGCTGCCCGTGGCCTTGGGCGCGCGGCCAAAGATATGCAAGCCATCGCCAAATTGGCTTTCTTTGATGTCACAGACGAAGGTGTCGATACGGGTGATCGCCTCTGCCAAGGATGTGGCATTGTCCATGCCAAGCTGTTCTTCCAGCCCGAGGGCCTGCGCCTCTGCGCGGATACCATCTTGCAGGCGATCCCGACGTCTTGGGTCAAGCCCGTCGGCATTGGAAAATTCGTCCAGCAGGCTTTCTAAATGGGAAAACCTTTGCGGTGCTGCGCTTTCTTTGAGAGGCGGCGGCACATGGCCCAGCGTTAGCGCGCCAATGCGGCGTTTGGCCTGAGCGGCCTCACCGGGGTCATTGACGATAAAGGGGTAAATCACGGGTGTCGCGCCGATCAGGGCCTCGGGCCAGCATTCGGACGACAGGGCTACGGATTTACCGGGCAACCATTCCAGCGTGCCATGCGCCCCCATATGGATCAGCGCGTGAATGTCGCGCGCCTGACGCAGCCATAGATAAAACGCAACATAGCTGTGACGCGGGGTGCGTGACAGGTCGTGATATTCGTCATCGCGGGCCTCGGGCGTGCCGCGTTCGGGTTGCAGGGCGATAAGGACATTGCCACGTTCCACGGCCTTGAAATGAAACGCGCCTTTGGAAAATTCGGGGTCTTGGTCGGGTGAACCCCATGTTTGGGTCAGATCATCGCGCAGGGATTGGGGTAGAGTTGTAACCGCTGCTTGGTATTCTGCCAAAGACCAGCGCAGAGAGGTATTCAGCAGATCATCTGTCACGGGTCGTGCGTCGGCGACGTATCCGGCGTCGGTCATGTCATTCAACATTGCTTCGACTGAAGCCAAAGGATCAAGGCCCACCGCGTGCGCCATGTTCCAATCACGCCCCGGATAGGTGGACAACACACAGGCCACGCGTTTTTCTGCTGCGGGTGTTTTGTTCAGACGTACCCAACCCTCGACTTTATCAGCAAGTGCACGGATACGATCCAAATGGGCACGATGACCAAAACGAGAATATTCAAGGGCGGCGTCTTTTTTGCCTGGCTCCTTGAAGGATGTGACGCCTGCAAACAGGCGACCGTCCACCTCTGGCAGCACCACATGCATGGCAAGATCAGCAGGAGACAGGCCGCGCTCTGCCTCGGCCCACGCTTTTTGACGGCTGGTGGCAAGGGCCACCTGAAACACTGGCGCATCAGTGGCGTCCAGTGGAGACGTCCCATCCGCCCCTTTGCCAGAAAACGCAGTGGCGTTGATCACGGCAGCCGGGGCCAATGCGCGCAATTGATCAGCAATCCAGACTGCCGCGTCGGGTTGTTTCAGTGTCGGAGCAAACAGGCCGATGACGTCAAAGCCACGTGCGCGAAACTCGGCGAACATGGCCTCGATCGGGTCGGTGTCTGCCGACGACAGGTACGCGCGATAAAAGGTCAGCGCGATTAAGGGTTTCGTAGTGTCACGTTGTGCCGCTGGATCACATACGCCGGTTTCGGGTGTCCACCCACCCACGTAGGGCAGGGCCTTGCTGCCAATAACTGGGCGTGCATACAGCCCCGCCGCCAACGCAAGTTGTGCCAAAGCTGCCTGCGCTGCAATCGCGCCACCTGTGTCACACAGATGTGCCAGACGGTTGAGCGTCGATTTCGGCAGCGTGGAGACCTCGTCCAATCGCGTGTCTGGACGTCCATCAGCGGGCAGAACGGCCAGCGCAATACCCTTGCGTTGGCACAGTTCCTGCACCTGTTGAATGCCATAAGGCCAATAGGAAATGCCGCCAATCAGGCGGATCAGGATCGCCTTGGCGCTTTCCAGTGTCTGCTCGATATAGGTATCGACAGACAACGGATGTTTCAGTGCACTGAGATTGGCCAGACGCAATGTGGGTAGATCGCCGTCTGCGCGATGCCAGCCCGCCGCGAAAGCCCCAAGATCACTGTCGGAAAACGACAGCACCACAAGATCGGCCGGGGACTGGCCCAGGTCAATCGGGGTTTCGGTCTCTTCCAGACCATGGCTTTCGCGAAAGACGACATGCATGAGGTGTTAGTCCACCAAGGCCGCGCGGATGGCTTCTACGTTTACGTCATCATGTTCAGCAATCACGACCATGCGGCCCTGACGGCCTTCTTCGGGCTTCCATGGGCGATCAAATTGATGGCGTACACGCGCACCGACTGCCTGTACCAACAGACGCATGGGTTTACCTTCAACAGCGGCATAACCTTTAACACGCAGGATGTTCTGATCCTTGGCCAGTTTTTCGATTTTCGCAGCCAGTGTAGCGGCGTCCGCTTGTTCGGGCAGATCAATCACGACGCTTTCAAAATCGTCATGCTCATGGTCGTCGTGGCCATCGTGATGGCTTGGGCGGTTGTCCATGTCATCCTCTGCGGCGGCGTCCAGACCAAGGATCACGCGCGGGTCAACCTTGCCTTCGGCAACCTCGACCACGGGTAAGGGGCGGGGGGCCTCGGCGGCGATGATTGCCTTGGCTTTGGCGACACCTTCAGGGCCAGCCAAATCAGGTTTGGTCAACAAGATCACATCCGCGCAGGAAATTTGATCCTCAAATACCTCAGACAGGGGCGTTTCGTGGTCAATGCTGTCGTCGGCTTCGCGCTGGGCATCCACGGCGGCCACGTTGGTCGCAAACCGGCCATCGGCCACGGCCTCGGCGTCAGCCAGCGCAATCACGCCGTCAACGGTGATTTTGGACCGGATCTCCGGCCAGTCAAACGCCTTGAGCAGGGGCTTTGGCAAAGCAAGGCCAGAGGTTTCAATGACGATATGATCAGGACGTTCCGGCAGGTTCATCAAGGCCTCGATCGTTGGAATGAAATCATCTGCGACGGTGCAGCAGATACAACCGTTGGCCAGCTCCAGAATATTTTCGGCAGGGCATTCGGGAATTGCGCAAGATTTCAGAATCTCACCATCCACACCCACATCGCCAAATTCATTGACCACAATCGCCAAACGCTTGCCTTGTGGGTTGGTCATCAGATTGCGGATAAGGGTGGTTTTGCCGGATCCAAGAAAGCCGGTGATGATCGTAACGGGAAGTTTTTCAAGGTTGCTCATGATGGGGACTCACTCTGGAAGGACAAGCGGCGGGATGCGCGCGATACAGTTTTTGCGAAAATGGATGGAGCGTTCGCGCCAAGGCACAAGACCATCATGGGTGGCAGCATATTTCACGATGCCATCATGCACCAAGTCGGCGTCTTCGGCGCCGGTGAAATTGCCATAGACATATGTCCAGCGATCGCCGCCGCCACGCACCACGATGGAACAGCCTGAGTCGCAATTTGACAGGCATTCCACGCCACGCACGGTCACGTTCGCAGGCCAGTCTTTTGACATAAGGGCATCTTCCAGCAAAGCGCCAGGGCGCGCGCCTTCGACATCGGTGGGTTGGCCCGCACGGCAGGTCGTGCATACCAACAGCTCTACGGGCTTTGGATCGGTCAGTGCCAATTTGTCTCTCCCAACTATGGGGGACAAGGGTTATGGCGGGGGTGCGCTGCACCTTTTCCCGACACCGAAAACACCCCGTCCGGTTACATGTCTGTTCCTGTTGGCAGGTCTCCCGGCTTGCGGATGTCAGGGCACGCTTGGGGCGTTTTCCTGTCGGCCCTCCTGCCTTCCCGGATTTTTCCAGTGGCATCAGGGGACCTCTCCGGTCACGGTCGCGGGGGCGGCTGCGTTTAGGATTATGTCGTAACCCGTATCGCATTCCCTTTTCACCTGCACTAAGTACAGGAACCAACCCGGTCGAAATGCGCAAGTCGCGCATCAATGTCAAGCATGGAGACGCCACATGGTCATCGATAATGAACGTCACGCCGAGAAGATGAAGAAAATCAAAGCCGCGCGGGATCGCATGATGGCCACCAAAACTGAGGAAAAAGGGTTGATCATGGTGCATACAGGACCGGGCAAGGGCAAAAGTTCGTCCGGATTTGGCATGATCATGCGCTCTATTTCGCACGGGATGCCTTGCGCGGTGGTGCAATTCATCAAAGGCGCGATGGCCACGGGCGAACGCGCCTTTCTGGAAACGCATTTCCCCAAGGAATGTAAATTCTTTGTGTCTGGCGAAGGCTTCACATGGGAAACGCAAGATCGTGAGCGCGACATTGCCAAGGCCGAGGCAGGCTGGGAGATGGCCAAAGAGCTGATCCGCGATGAAACCAACCGTTTTGTTTTGCTGGACGAAATCAACATCGCCTTGCGCAATGATTACCTGAACATCGACGACGTGGTGGATTTTCTGCTGACAGAAAAACCTATGATGACCCACGTCGTCCTGACTGGCCGCAACGCCAAACCTGAACTGATCGAGGCGGCGGACCTGGTGACAGAAATGACGTTGATCAAGCACCCCTTCCGCGACGGCATCAAGGCGCAAAAGGGTGTGGAGTTTTAGAGGCCGCATTCTCTTTCAAGCAAGGAACAAGTCAGCACGCAGGGGCTTAGCTTCCTCCAATCAGTTTGGCTCAACGGTAGTTTAACGCATGATGTGGATGGTTCCGGCATCATGCGGCCTTACATTGCGCCATTGTGCAGGCTCGATTGTCGCCCCTAAAGATTGGGACGAAGTGAGTAGGGGAATTTGGGGTTTTGGCCAAGTTGTTGGTCGTATTTCGTGCACATTAAACGCGCCAATGGATATGTGTAGGTTAGTTGCTTATGACCATTCAAACCAATAGGATGTGAAATTGAGTTTTCCGCCTAGGGCGCTACCTTGGGATGCCGGAAAAGGCGCCTTATCCAGTGCCTATGACGAAAATCCGCCTGCGGTGATTCTGTAACCTTCCCTAATTGATTCTCAGGTGATAGAATCACTCTTGAGACCCGAACAATCGGGCGAGTTGAGGCAATTTTCGGCAGGTCCTGATGACAGAGATGGTATATGGCACAGTCCCTTTGCGGGACGCAGAGCCGATTCTTCCCAAGTGGTGGCGCACCTTGGACAAATGGTCCATGTCCTGCGTTCTGATCCTGTTCGGGATTGGAATTTTGCTGGGGCTTGCGGCCTCGGTGCCTTTGGCAGAGCGCAACGGGTTTGAACCCTTTCACTATGTAAAGCGTCAGGTGTTTTTTGGCACCTTGGCCATGGGTGGCATGTTGCTAACTTCGATGATGGGGCCAATTTTGGTGCGCCGTCTGGCGGTTCTGGGCTTTTTGATCACCTTCATTGCCTTGTTGGGCTTGCCATTCTTTGGCACCGACTTCGGCAAAGGGGCTGTACGCTGGTATTCGCTGGGCTTTGGGTCGATGCAGCCGTCAGAGTTTCTGAAACCCGGTTTTGTTGTTGTGGCTGCGTGGCTTATGGCGGCCAGTCAGGAAATTAACGGACCTCCGGGGCGGCTGTGGTCGTTTATGTTGGCCATTACCATTGCCATGGTGTTGGTGATGCAGCCAGATTTCGGTCAGGCCTGTTTGGTGTTGTTTGGTTGGGGAGTGATGTACTTCATCGCAGGTGCGCCGATGATCTTACTGGTCAGTATGGCCGGTTTGGTGATCGTGGGTGGTATGGTTGCGTATCACAATTCAGAACACTTTGCGCGCCGGATTGATGGTTTCCTCAGCACGGATGTCGATCCCACAACGCAGTTGGGGTATGCCACCAATGCCATTCGCGAGGGTGGATTTTTTGGGGTGGGTGTTGGCGAAGGGCAAGTGAAGTGGAGCCTGCCGGATGCGCATACTGATTTCATTATTGCGGTGGCGGCCGAAGAATATGGTCTGATCCTTGTGATGGTGATTATCGCGCTGTATGCGCTGGTGGTGGTGCGCTCTTTCCTGCGTTTGATGCGAGAACGTGATCCGTTTATTCGCCTTGCAGGCACCGGCCTTGCGGCGATGTTTGGCGTGCAGGCGATGATCAATATGGGCGTGGCTGTACGTCTTTTGCCAGCCAAGGGCATGACTTTGCCGTTTGTCAGCTATGGCGGATCATCGGTGATTGCGTCGGGCCTTGCGCTGGGCATGTTGCTGGCCTTTACCCGCAATCGTCCACAGGGCGAAATTCGTGACATTCTACGAGGACGGGTTCGATGAGCAGACAGCCATTGCTGGTCATTGCCGCTGGTGGCACTGGCGGGCATATGTTTCCAGCGCAAGCGCTGGCCGAAGTCATGCTGCGCAAGGGGTGGCGGGTGAAATTGTCCACCGATGCACGCGGCGCGCGGTATACGGGCGGCTTTCCCCATTCGGTTGAAATCGAAGAAATTGCCAGCGCCACCTTTGCGCGCGGTGGTCTTTTGGCCAAGGCTATGGTGCCGTTTCGTATTCTCAAAGGTGTGGCCTCAGCGGCGATGCAGATGCGCAGTGACCGCCCAGAGGCAGTTGTAGGGTTCGGGGGGTATCCTTCGATCCCGGCAATGTCGGCGGCATGGTTGTTGAAGCTGCCGCGCATGATCCATGAACAAAACGGTGTGCTGGGACGGGTGAACCGTCGCTTTGCCCCAAAGGTGCATGGTGTGGCCTGTGGCACATGGCCAACCGCATTGCCGGATGGTGTCGAAGGCATTCATGTAGGCAACCCCGTACGGGGTGCCGTGTTGGATCGGGCCGGAGCCGCTTATATCTCGCCGGGTGATTATCCGATGTCGATCCTTGTGATGGGCGGCAGTCAGGGGGCGCGGGCGCTGTCCGATATTGTGCCCGGTGCGATTGCCAACCTGCCAGCGGAGATGCTGCGCAATATTCGTGTCAGTCATCAGGCCCGTGCGGAAGATCACGACCGGGTGGCCGAGTTTTACGCCTCCCATGGGATCACTGCTGACGTACAGCCGTTTTTCCATGATGTTCCCGCGCGTATGTCCGAGGCGCAGCTGGTCATCAGCCGGGCAGGGGCATCCAGTGTGGCAGACATCAGCGTGATTGGACGCCCGTCAATCCTGATCCCTTTGCCAACTGCGATGGATGATCATCAAAATGCCAACGCCCGTGGCTTGGTTGAGGCAGGCGGCGCGATCCTTATGCCCGAAAGCCTGCTTGATATCACAACGCTTTCAGAGCATATCGCCCAAGTCCTGAGTAATCCGGCAGGGGCCTTGCAAATGTCGCAGGCTGCACTGTCAGTGGGAGTACCGGACGCGACAGAAAACCTTGTCTCGCTGGTCGAGATGATGACCAACAGGGAATAAAGCCATGAACGCAACAACCAAACTTCCGGGTGATGTCGGGCCGATTCATTTCGTGGGTATTGGTGGCATCGGCATGTCTGGGATTGCCGAAGTGTTGTTGAACCATGGCTATGTGGTGCAGGGATCTGATCTGAAATCCAGTAAGATCACGCAACGTCTCGAAGGGATGGGCGCCACCGTTTTTGAAGGCCAACGTGCCGAAAACCTGGCGGATGCCGAAGTCGTGGTGATTTCATCCGCGATCAAACCTGGCAACCCGGAACTGGATGAGGCCCGTGCGCGTGGATTGCCCGTGGTACGCCGCGCCGAGATGCTGGCCGAACTGATGCGTCTGAAATCCAACGTTGCTGTGGCAGGAACACACGGGAAAACCACGACAACCACCATGGTTGCTGCGCTGTTGGATCATGGAAAATTTGACCCCACTGTAATCAATGGTGGCATCATCCACGCCTATGACTCAAACGCACGTGTGGGCGATGGTGAATGGATGGTCGTTGAGGCCGACGAAAGCGATGGGACCTTTAATCGCTTGCCTGCAACCATTGCCATCATCACCAATATTGACCCTGAACACATGGAACATTGGGGCAGCATTGAAAACCTGCGTCAGGGCTTTGATGATTTCGTATCCGGAGTGCCGTTTTACGGGCTTGCGGTCTGTTGTACTGATCATCCCGAGGTGCAGGCGCTGGTTGGGCGTATCACCGATCGTCGTATCATGACCTATGGCTTTAATGCGCAGGCTGATGTGCGTGCCGTCAATCTGACCTATAAAGGCGGAATTGCCCATTTTGATGTGGCGTTTCAGGTCGATGGCGCGGTGATCGAAGGCTGCAGCCTGCCGATGCCGGGTGATCATAACGTTTCCAATGCATTGTCTGCCGTGGCTGTGGCGCATCATCTGGGCATGGATCACGATGAAATCCGCGAGGCGTTGGCGGCCTTTGGCGGGGTGAATCGTCGATTTACCAAGGTGGGTGAGATCAACGGCGTGACCATCATTGATGATTATGGCCACCACCCGGTTGAAATCGCAGCTGTGCTTAAGGCCGCGCGTCAGGCCAGCGAAGGCCGCGTGATTGCTGTGCATCAACCACATCGTTATTCACGACTTGCGAGCCTGTTCGAGGATTTCTGCGGCTGTTTTAACGAGGCTGATGTCGTGGCCATCGCCGAGGTATTTGCCGCTGGCGAAGACCCGATTGAAGGCGTAAGCCGCGATGATCTGGTGGCAGGCCTTATCGCCCACGGCCACCGCCACGCCCGTGCGATTGTCGACGAGGGCGATCTGGAACGTCTTGTGCGCGAACAGGCCAAACCCGGCGATATGGTTGTTTGCCTTGGGGCAGGGACCATCAGCACATGGGCCAATGGCCTGCCGGAGCGTTTGAAAAACAGCTGATGTTGCGTCACGTCACACGCGATTAAGCATCAGATATTTTAGGGATGGGTTCATATCCACCTCGACCTAGAATAAGGTTAAACGCGCAAGACAGAGTTAGTTTTCGCTCTTAGAGCATCATGACAGCAGCCAGCCCTTTCCAGACATTCACACAGGATGCCCAACCAGAAATGTCACCCGTCCGACATCTACTGACCATCGTTTTGGGTCATACTGAAGGATTAAGCTTAGGGTTGCTGGTGGACTTTTTCTGCAAGACGACACTACACAGAGGGAAAGGTAGATTTGGCTTGAGCGCTTTTTTCTGGAGGCGCTTTGTGATCAGTTGCCAGCGAAAAAGGTATTTCGATTCATGCACGATGCAACAAAACAGTACTTACTCGCTTTCTGGACGCTAATCTTGTTCCTTCAACCTTCGCAAGGCTTTTCGGAACCGGCTACGTATGGTTTTCAAAGTCGAATAGTCAAACATAGCAATTTAGATCTGAGCAAAGAGCAAGAACGAAGATTCAGAGAATGGAGATCTCAGGTAAATTATTTTGGGGCGTTTGTGATAGCACTAGATGGCACCTTTGTTTCAGGCAGCACCCAAGCTGGAGGCATGAAGATAGCGCAGGATATGGCAATGATTAAGTGCAGCAATAGGGAGGGTAAACCTCGTCGTCGTTGCGCTCTATATGCTTCTTCCATACCACGAAAACTGCCTAGCAATACGGTTAATGCCACCGGTTTAAGTGAAGCGTGCCTGCGATGGTATAGTATGAAGTACAAGAGGATGCCCGTTAGGAAGGGAACCTTTAGCGCATTCGCGTGGGCCGGATTTGGAAAGTGTTCTCTGACCCGCAATGCTGAAACGGAAGACGAAGCTAAGGTGGCCGCTATCAAATCGTGTCGCAAATTTGTTTCTCGGAGTCTTCTGCGTTTCCCCCAAACCGTCCAGACAGAAATAAGAAGAAGGGAACTTGATAAATGCGAAATTATTCATGTTCGAAGTAACGAATTTTAGTCTAGCAGATGTTTCAAATTTCGAGATTTAGTCTAGACTTTGCAAAGTTCACTATCTGCGCAATACGGCCCTTAATCTAGGTCGCAGCAAGGATTCTCAGTCCTTCTGCACGTTGAATGTCTGCTTTGAGCCCTTCTTGTCGTTGAAGCATTGTCTAAAAACTCGGGAACGTTCATGGTTTCAAAGAAGAAAATACTGAGGCACATGTTCAATGTCAGAAAACAAACCTAGAGAAATAAGGGTCAAATATGCCGAGGTGATCAAGCCACTTGATGCAAAAGATTTAGCAATCGTCAAAAGGGCAATTGGTGAAAAGGGAGGCTTTGATGGGCGAGTTATTAGCGAAATTCTTGCGCGGTTCGGAGTGCAAGATAGTGCGTTGGTTCAATTGCAAAACCTTGTTCGTTCTGAAGAACCGATTGCTCCCTTCAAAGAAGATGACGCACTGAAGGCCTTCTTGGTTTGCTGTTTGGCAAGCGCTGCACTTGGTGAAGAGGAACTCCAGACAATAAGTGGGTATGACCGCGACGAATTTTATACGACGATACGGCGTCTTTACCAAGCTGCCCGTAAGTCAATACGTACCTAAAATGGAAGTCGCGAGGCCATTTTAGTTGTGTCGGTTGATCAAACGAATGTCTGAAAAAGTCCGCATT
This sequence comes from uncultured Paracoccaceae bacterium, assembly GCA_947489325.1. Classification (GTDB taxonomy): domain Bacteria; phylum Pseudomonadota; class Alphaproteobacteria; order Rhodobacterales; family Rhodobacteraceae; genus CANLDA01. The sequence continues at coordinate 44,415 of CANLDA010000014.1, forward strand.
GCCGACCTTGGCGCCCTAAAATTGCCGCGCACCTTAGCCAAGGTTCGCTTTGGGGAAGTTGCGATGCCGCAACAAGCATCATTACAACGGCTGCTTTGGGTCGCCCGCTTAACTTTGCAAAGGTCGCTATCTGCGCATTGCTGTCATCCAACGACAGTGTGGCCTTCGACACTCTGGGTTCAAAGCAGATCACTGGGAAGCTTTGGGTGTGGAGAAGGGGCTTTGTTCACGGCAAATGCCCCAGATTCCTTATCTGACATAGATCAAAACACGCAATCGCTGACTATGACATAGTTGTCTGCAGGGTCTTCCGGGGCGCGCAAACAGAAAGGGCCGTTATGGCAGACCACCTGAAACGGCGCGTTGGATTGGGGCTTTTGACGGCCTATGGTGTTGGTGTCATGGTTGGGGCGGGCATTTATGTGCTCGTCGGGGCTGTCGCATCCGAGGCAGGTTCTTGGACGCCAATGTCTTTCTTATTGGCGGGTATTATCGCTGCGCCGACAGCGCTTAGCTATGCTGAATTTTCCACCCGCTATCCTGAAGCAGCAGGTGAGGCTGCTTTTGTGGGACATGGTATGGGCTCGCAAATCATGGCGGTGTTTGTGGGGTTGGCAATTGTGCTCGCCGGAACGATTTCGGCGGCTGCCGTTTTGCGGGGTGGGGTGGGGTACCTGAGCGTCATTTTAGATGTGCAATCGGGTTGGTCCATCGTCGCGCTGGGTCTTGTGCTGACAGGTGTCGCGGTGTTTGGCGTGATCGAAAGTCTTGCCCTTGCTGCATTGTTTACTGTGATTGAACTCATTGGTCTCGGCTTGGTGATCTGGGCCGGGTTCAGCGGCATACCGGTAATTGAGGCCCCTTTGTCCGTGCCTCCTATCTGGACTGGTATCGGCGCAGGTGCGGTGCTGGCATTCTTTGCCTTTATCGGGTTTGAAGACATCGTGAACATGGCCGAAGAGGTGCGCACCCCCGAACGCACCTTGCCCCGTGCCATTCTGATATCCTTGATCCTAACCACAATCATCTATGTGCTGGTGGCCTTTGCCGCCGTGCGGGTTGTGCCTGTGGTGGAACTTGGACAAAGCGAACAACCCCTTGCGCTGGTTTGGCGGCTTGGTGCGGGTGGGGATGGCCGGTTTTTGGCCGCTATTGCTGTGTTTGCTGCCTTGAACGGTGTGCTTGCGCAGATCGTGATGGCCAGCCGGGTGCTCTATGGGTTGGGCAAACGCACCGGAGCATTGGCAATGTTTCATCAGGTTCACCCGCGCACCCGCACTCCGATGCGGGCCACAATCCTGATTGGCGCGGTCGTTGTCGTGGGCGCGCTCAGCTTGCCCATTGCTGTGCTGGCAGAAGCGACATCGACCATCCTGCTCAGTGTTTTCGTGCTGGTGAACCTTGCGCTCATCCTTGAAAAACGCCGCGCACCAGAGGCCGCTTTTTGCGTCTCGCCTCTTGTGCCTGTGGTGGGGTTGGTGTTGGCTGGGGCAGCACTGATCCTGAACATCTGAGGTTTGCATGAGCCCCTATCTTATCGCCGCCTGCCTGTGGATTTTGACCTCTGTTGTGGTCGCAATGCTGCCCATGCGGCACCAGTTTATTCCGGGTTTTGCGCTGTTGCTTGCCGCGCTTGTGCTGATCGGCCTGATCTGGGCCCACCACGGGGCGCTGATCGCGCTTCCTGCTTTGGCCGGATTTCTGTCAATGTTTCGCCGTCCTTTGATGTATTATGGGCGCAAAGCACTTGGTAAAACGGAATAACACATGAGCACCTCTGTTCTTTTGGCCCTGATCTGGCTGTTGGTTGCAAACCTGCGCGCGATGTTTCCCAGTAAGGATAACCTGTGGGGCTTTGCCTATGGGTTGATCGCGACCGGTGCGCCGCTTCTGATTTGGATCGTGATAGAGCATGGCGTCCTGATTGCGGGGCTGTTTCTGTTGATGGGCGCATGGGTGTTGCGCTGGCCAGTGTATTACGCCTTTCTGTGGCTGCGCCAAAGCCTCAAAACTGCAGACATTCCCTAACCTTATTTGACGCTTTACAGCACCATCACTGCACGGCACTGTCGCGGCATGGTTGAGATTGCTGATATTAAGGACCGCGACACGCTGGAGGCGTGGCTGCAAAATCAGCCGCGCGAAGTGGCCGTGGCAATTGCCGCCCGTGCCGCGATGCGCGTGGCCCCGGTGTTCTGGGAGTGGTCGCTGGGACAAAGCGCGCGTGAAGGTGATATGATAGCCCTGCCTGTATTGCGCAGTTTGCTGATACTCCCGGTTGCCCACAAAATGCCAACCGGGAGTATCAAAGCCGCCGCCGCCTACGCCTACGCCGCTGCCGACACCGCCTACACCGCCTACGCCGCCGACACCGGCTACGCCGCCGCCTACGCCGCCGCCAACGCCGCCTACGCCGCCGCCAATGCCGCCTACGCCGCCGCCAACGCCGCCGCCGCCAACGCCGCCGCCAACGCCGCCGCCAACGCCGCCAACGCCTACGCCGCCGCTGTCGCCGGCGACTTGGTTTGGGAACATACCCGGTCGGATTGCAGGTCATTGGTTGATGGGCATTCGATATTTTCGCTCCCTTTATGGGGGGGCGCCAACCCATTGGCGGATCTCTGGGCCGATCTGAAACCGCGTCTTCCGGTGGCCTCTGCCGGATATTCCGAAGAATCCGCCCGTGGCCCCGCGCCAGAGGATTGGGCGTTTTGGGTGGATTGGTACGAACGCATGCTTGACCCTGTTGCCAAGCCCCCCGATTGGGACCTGATCACCCAAATCGCCAATATTGATCCCGACATCTGGGACAAAGGCCCCGCCGTGGTCAATCCGATCATTCACGAGATGTGGCGCGACAGCCTTACCAACCACACGCGGTATGGGGCGGTGGTGTCTTATGATGCGCAACAGGATCGGTACATTGAAACGCCCGTGCCGGCACAGGCCCCATCAAGACTTGAACAAGCCGTGGCAAAGCTGCGCGAGATTGAGGTGCTTGCCAATCAGATGGGCAATTTGCAGGGCGTCTTGCGATCTGAGCTGTTTCTGATTCAGCGCGCAACGGGGGATCACGCAGACAATGCTGTGATGGTGCATTTCAACTGCAAGGCCGCGCTGAACATTTTGCAAGGCAATATTGCCAATGGCAGTTGCCCTGATGTGAAAGCAGAACCTGTCGTGGGATTGGTTGAAACCACATTGATTGAAGCGCAAACCATGGTTGCGACCGAGGCCGAAGTGCAAGCCGCAATTGAAGCGCGCCCCGATGACAGCGTGATGTTGGATGATGCGCATGTCTTGGATGTCATGGCAGAGGCGGCACAAGAATTGGCGGAACACTCTGATGGTGTCATGGCCAAGGAGTTGCCCGAAGACGCGCGTCTTCTCAAAGACCCACATCAACCACGCAAGCTGCGTATGTTGGCGTTATGCACCACCATAGGCCGGGTTATTCAGGCATGGACCTTGGCGCGGTATGGAGATTTTAAGGCCGCGCTGGATGAGGTTGACCATGTTACGGGGAAGGCTGCAAAGGTTGCGAAAAACGTGACCATCGTTGGTGGGTCAACCTACGGCGCGATACAGGCCGTCGCGCATTCCGACAAAGTAGCCGCTGCCGTTCAAAAGGCATTAGAGCTGTTTTTCTGACAGTTTCCGCCGATCCAGTGGCTTACCCCTTTACCTGATCCACATTGCCGGGCTAAAGCGGCTTTATGACTGATACTCTTCCAATGGTGCGTGGGCGGCTGACGCCGGACCGTGTTTTGAATGATCTCACGTGGTTGCGTGTGGGTGGGCCTGCGGACTGGTTGTTTCAACCGGCTGATGTGGCTGATTTACAGGCATTCTTGCGGGATCTTTCGCCGGATATTGCGGTCTTTCCCATGGGAGTTGGATCCAACCTGATTGTACGGGACGGGGGCTTGCGGGCTGTTGTGATCCGCATGGGGCGCGGGTTCAACGGCATCACGGTTGATGGGCAACGTGTGACGGCAGGCGTGGCTGCGCTTGATGCGCATGTGGCGCGCAAGGCGGCAGAGGCAGGCGTAGACCTGACCTTTCTGCGCACCATTCCCGGAGCGATCGGCGGGGCCGTGCGAATGAATGCCGGCTGTTACGGATCATACGTGGCGGATGTGTTTGTGTCCGCCAAGGCCGTAACGCGCAGCGGTGAGTTGATCACGTTAACCGCAGATGATCTGCAATTTCAGTACCGACAAACGCAATTGCCTGAAGGCTGGGTGATCGTAGAGGCCACGTTTGAAGGCCCAGCGGGTGATCCGGAGGCATTGGCTGCACGGATGCAGGATCAACTCGCCAAACGTGACGCGACCCAACCGACCAAGGATCGCACAGCAGGCAGCACGTTTCGCAACCCGGCCGGATTTTCCAGCACCGGCAAAGCCGACGATGTGCATGATCTTAAGGCCTGGAAGGTGATTGACGACGCCGGAATGCGCGGCGCGCGCGTCGGTGGTGCACAGATGAGCGAGAAACATTCCAACTTTATGATCAACACGGGTGGCGCAACTGCCGCAGATTTGGAAAACCTTGGCGAAGAAGTGCGAAAAAGGGTTTTCGAAAACAGCGGTATTACGTTAGAGTGGGAAATCATGCGGGTCGGAGAATTTTCTGACGCGTGAGGCGGCTAAAAGGTTCTCGCATTTACAAAGTGTTAACTGAAGCGGTCGCAAGTTTATAAGGCAAGCCCATCGACCCGGATAACCGGGCGGGCATCAAACGATAACAGGGGCGACAAAGACCCCGGGACATTGAGGCACAAGGTGGTTGGTTCGAGCAGAGCAACCCCGAAAGTGGCGGTACTGATGGGCGGACTCTCGGCTGAGCGCGAGGTGTCACTGTCATCGGGGCGTGAATGCGCAACCGCCCTGCGGGAGGCAGGATATCAGGTGGTCGAGGTCGATGCAGACCGCGATCTCGCTGCGCGTCTTATGGAAATTAAACCTGATGTTGTGTTCAACGCCTTGCATGGGCGTTGGGGCGAAGATGGCTGTGTGCAGGGCATGTTGGAATGGCTTGGTCTGCCGTATACGCATTCTGGCGTCGCGGCGTCAGCGCTTGCGATGGACAAGGAGCGCACCAAAGAAGCGTTTCGGGCTGCTGGTCTGCCCGTAGTCAAAAGCGTGCTGGCCAACGCCGATGATGTACGTGCGCGTCATGTAATGGACCCGCCCTATGTGGTGAAACCATTTAACGAAGGTTCTTCGGTTGGGGTTTATTTGGTGAATGAGGCCGCGAATGGTCCGCCGCAGCTGTCTGATGATATGCCCAATGTGGTGATGGTGGAACGCTTTGCTCCGGGGCGTGAATTGACGACCACCGTGATGGGCAATCGTGCATTGACTGTGACCGACATCATCACTGATGGCTGGTATGATTATGATGCAAAATACAAACCCGGCGGGTCGCGCCATGAGGTGCCTGCCAATGTGCCGCAGGAAATTTTTGACACCTGCATGGATTTTGCGTTGCGCGCCCATAATACGTTGGGATGCCGTGGTGTCAGCCGTACGGATTTTCGCTGGGACGAGGCACGCGGCCTTGATGGGCTTATTCTTCTGGAAACCAACACACAGCCGGGCATGACGCCGACATCACTGTCGCCTGAACAGGCCGCGCATGTTGGGGTTTCCTTTGCAGAGCTGTGTTTCTGGATGGTGGAGGATGCTTCATGCGATCGGTGAAAGCTAAGGCCGCTCAACACCACGATCCAGCGCCATCGCGTTGGGCCTATCGCTATCAGCGGATGATGTTGACGCCGTTTTTCCGTCTGGGTGTGCGGGTGTTGTTGCCGTTTGGCTTGGCGCTTGGGGCCGGGGCGCTGTGGTTGTCCGATCAAGAGCGCATGGATCAGATCATGCTGTCGATGTCGGACATGCGGCGTCAGATAGAAACGCGCCCAGAGTTCATGGTCAACCTGATGGCGATTGATGGCGCAAGCGAAGCCGTGGCCGAGGATATTCGTGAAATCACCCCGTTTGATTTTCCGATCAGCTCGTTTGATCTGGATCCGGAAGATATTCGCGAGCAACTTCTGGGGCTCAGCCCAATTGCCGATGCATCGGTGCATGTGCGCGCGGGTGTGTTGCAGATTACTGTGACAGAGCGCGTGCCAGTCGCCTTGTGGCGTACCCCCCAAGGGCTGATGACAGTGGATGCGGATGGACACGTTGTGGGGCGTGCGGTCTGGCGGACGGACCATCCCGATTTGCCGATCATGGCCGGAGAAGGCGCGGATCAGAATGTGCGTGAAGCGCTCGCAATTTTGGCCGCCGTAGAACCGTTGAATGATCGGTTGCGTGGTCTGGTGCGTATGGGCGCGCGGCGCTGGGATGTTGTGTTGGACCGTGATCAACGCATCTTGTTGCCCGAAGAAGGCGCAGTGGAGGCCTTAGAGCGTGTGATCGCATTGGGACAAACCAATGACATGTTTGCACGCGATTTGATGACAGTGGATATGCGCCTGTCACACCGACCAACATTACGTGTGGCTGAACGTTCTGTTCAGGACATGTGGAAAATAAGAAAAATATCTATGGGGCTGGGACAAGAACAATGATTGAGGTCTATGAAACTCAACGCGCCATGCGCAATCTGCGCAAAGCGGCGATGCAGCGTGGTGTTGTGGCTGTGCTGGATGTGGGCAGTTCCAAGATTGCCTGTCTGGTGCTGCGTTTTGATGGCACGGATCGGCTTGCCGGAGTAGATGGCATCGGGCCAATGGCCGGGCAAAGCGGGTTTCGCGTGATTGGTGCGGCGACCACGCGGTCGCGCGGTGTTCGCTTTGGTGAGATTAACGCCATGCAGGAAACCGAACGCGCCATTCGCACTGCCCTTCAGGCAGCGCAAAAGATGGCAAAAATTCGTGTCGATCACGTGATTGCCTGTTTTTCCGGGGCTGAACCGCGTTCTTACGGGCTTGATGGTATGATTGATCTGGAAGGTCACGTTGTGACTGAACAGGATATCGCGCGTGTTTTGGCGGCCTGTGATGTGCCGGATTATGGCGAAGGGCGTGAAGTGTTGCACGCACAGCCTGTAAATTTTGCACTGGATCACCGGTCAGGTTTGGGTGATCCGCGTGGGCAGATGGGTCAGCAGCTGACCACCGACATGCACATGCTGACGGTGGATGCTGCCGCTGTGCAGAACCTTGCCCATTGTGTGAAACGCTGTGATCTGGAACTGGCAGGTGTTGCCAGCAGCGCGTATGTCTCTGGTATGGCCTCCCTCGTTGAAGATGAGCAAGAGCTGGGCGCGGCCTGTATTGATATGGGCGGCGGCTCCACCGGCATTTCGATCTTTATGAAGAAGCACATGATTTATTCCGATGCGGTGCGCATGGGCGGGGATCACGTGACCAGCGACATTTCAATGGGGCTTCAGGTGCCCACGGCGACAGCCGAACGTATCAAGACATTTTATGGCGGCGTGCATGCTACGGGCATGGATGATCGCGAGATGATCGAACTTGAAGGCGAGACCGGCGATTGGGAACATGATCGCCGCACGGCCAGCCGCGCCGAACTGATTGGCATCATGCGCCCCCGGGTCGAGGAAATCCTCGAAGAGGTGCGCGCACGTCTGGATGCTGCGGGCTTTGAACATTTGCCAAGCCAGCAAATCGTTTTGACAGGCGGCAGCAGTCAAATCCCCGGACTTGACGGGTTGGCCTCAAAAATTCTGGGTCAACAGGTGCGTTTGGGCCGCCCCATGCGGGTGCATGGTCTTCCGCAGGCGGCGACCGGTCCAGCCTTTGCCAGTGCGGTGGGGATGTGCCTTTATGCGACCCACCCGCAGGACGAATGGTGGGACTTTGACCTTCCGGTCGAACGTTATCCAACGCGATCCTTGCGGCGCGCCGTGAAATGGTTCCGCGACAATTGGTGAAAAGCGACGGTCTCCACGATTTTGTGCAAGGTGATCTCGACAAGGGATGGCATGTGGACTAAACTGTGGATAACCGCCCATAAGAGCGGCAATGCACACCATTTTGACGGCCGAGCAGTGGCTTCGTCAGATCAGAGTTGAAATTTTCCCTCGCTGTCGCAGGTGGGGTTTGAAGGTTTGCTTGTGTCGCATTGTATATTTTCCACCAAATCTGCTGTTTTAGGCGAAATCCCGCATATTGCGGCAGTATTTTGTCAATATTTTGTGTCTTTAGGTGCTTTTTTGGATGACGATTCAAACGCATATCGCTAATAATTAGGGTGAGTAGGCAAAAATCCCGCGTCAGGCGGAGAACAAAAACAGGCGGACAGCTCTATGACATTGAATCTCATAATGCCCGAACAGGACGATTTGAAACCCCGTATCACCGTTTTTGGTGTGGGTGGTGCCGGCGGCAATGCGGTCAACAATATGATCGAAAAAGAGTTGGCTGGTGTTGATTTCGTCGTTGCAAACACCGATGCACAAGCGTTGCAACAATCGACTGCGGCATCGCGCATCCAGTTGGGTGTAAAAGTGACCGAAGGTCTGGGCGCTGGGGCGCGTCCTGCTGTGGGGTCTGCTGCCGCTGAAGAGAGCATTGAGCAGATCGTTGATCACCTCGCAGGTGCACACATGTGCTTTATCACAGCAGGTATGGGAGGCGGCACCGGCACAGGTGCAGCCCCGATCATCGCACAGGCGGCCCGTGAATTGGGTGTTCTGACTGTTGGTGTTGTGACCAAGCCTTTCCAGTTTGAGGGCGCCAAGCGGATGAAGCAGGCCGAAGAGGGTGTCGACTCTCTGCAAAAGGTCGTGGATACGCTGATCATTATCCCAAACCAGAACCTGTTCCGTCTGGCCAATGAAAAAACCACCTTTACCGAAGCCTTCAGCATGGCAGATGACGTGCTGTATCAAGGCGTCAAAGGTGTCACAGACTTGATGGTCTGCCCTGGCCTGATCAACCTTGATTTCGCTGACGTTCGCGCCGTGATGGACGAAATGGGCAAGGCGATGATGGGCACCGGCGAAGCAACTGGTGAAGATCGCGCCATTCAGGCCGCAGAGAAAGCCATCGCGAACCCGCTGTTGGATGAAATCAGCCTTAAGGGTGCCAAAGGTGTTCTTATCAACATCACCGGCAGTCATGATCTTACGCTGTTCGAGTTGGACGAAGCAGCCAACCGTATCCGCGAAGAGGTGGACGCCGAGGCGAACATCATCGTTGGTTCCACGTTGGATGAAACACTGGACGGTGGTATGCGTGTATCGGTGGTTGCAACTGGTATTGATGCCTCTGACATATCCAAGGAAATCCCGGTTCCACGTCGCAAAATGTCTGAGCCACTGAAACAACATGTCAGTGCCGAAGAATTTCATGCCGAAGCACCGGCACCGGTTGTTGAAGAGCCAGTTGCAGAAGTTGCGCAGGCAGTTGAAGAACCATCGCTGTTTGGCGAATTGGATGCACAACGCGTTGCTGCCGAAGAGCAAATGGAAGACATCTTCGAAGAGCAAAGCTATGAGGATGAAGTTCCTGCGCCGACCTATCAGCCACGCGCGTCAGAGTTTCAGCCGCGCACTGAGAGCTTTGAGGCAGAACCTGCCGCCTTTGTTGCGCCAAAAGCGCCAGCACCGGGCACACCATCGCCAGAGGCTATGCAGCGCCTGAAGGCGGCTGTGCACAAAGCACCATCAGCAGGAGCGCGTCAAGAAGCGCCTCAGCAAATGCGTGAAGAGCCGCGCGGCCAAGAGGAAAAACCACGCTTTGGGATCAACTCTTTGATCAATCGCATGACCGGCAGCGCCCAAGAGGCGGCCCAGCGTCCAGTACGTCAACAGCCAAGTGTTCAGGCCGCTCCGGCAGTAGAACCAGAGATGGAACAGGAAGAGGATCGGATTGAAATCCCCGCATTCCTGCGCCGTCAAGCGAACTAATTGACGAAAAACCTTGTGAACAGGCCGTCCTTTTGGGCGGCCTTTTTCTTTTTGTTATAAGGGTTTATTTGCATCTAAGCAGATTGCTGCCGAAATGTTTCAGTCGTGTTTCAGTTCGTTGCAAAGATTGAATTGAGGTAAATGCGCGGAAACTATAGGCATTTCTTCACCGAAAAGCTCTGATACCCAGGGCCGTAAACGGAGTGAGGACTTCCTTGCAAAAGACCGTCAAAACCCCAGTAAGATTCCATGGCGTCGGCCTGCATTCAGGCAAATCGGCGCATATGGCCATTTGCCCTGCGTCTGCTGATTATGGCATTTGGTTTCGTCGTACCGACATCCTGTTAGGGGATGCGTTGGTTCCGGCGCGCTGGGATCTGGTCGAGCAAGGTCCTCTGTGTACGCGTGTGGTGAATGCTGCGGGTGTCAGTGTTGCAACGATTGAACACGTCATGGCGGCTTTGGCTGGCTGTGGGGTTCATAACGCATTGATTGAAATTGATGGCCCAGAAGTGCCAGTTCTAGATGGCAGCGCAGCGGAATTTGTGCGTGCGATCCTTGAAAAAGGCCTGGTGGCGCAGGATCGTCCATTACGTGCCGTCGAGGTGCTGCAAGAGATTTCTGTGACACGTGGTGCCGCAACAGCCACATTGACGCCGTCGGATACGTTGCAGATAGATTTCAAAATCGAATTTGATGACGACGCCATTGGCGTTCAACACAAAGTATTGAACATGTCTAATGGCAGCTTCGTGCGCGAGTTGTGTGACAGCCGTACGTTTTGCCGCAAATCCGACATCGACACGATGCGCGAACAAGGCCTTGCCTTGGGTGGCTCGCTTGATAATGCGGTTGTGGTTGATGGCGATCAAATCCTGAGCCCCGGTGGCCTGCGCCACAAGGACGAGGCAGTGCGCCATAAAATGCTGGATGCATTGGGTGATCTCGCGCTTGCGGGTGCACCAATTTTGGGGTGCTACTCTGGGTTTCGGGCGGGTCATTCCCTGACAAACGAGCTTTTGCGTACGTTGTTTTCGACACCCGGCGCGTTTCGTGTTGTTGAGTGTGATTCTGAAACCGTTGCACGTTTGCCCGGAATTGGCGTCCATCTGAGCGAAATTCCTGCGGTCGCCTAGGCAAGACGTCGCGAAAACTTACCAAAGACGTTTTGCACCGGAATTTTATGTGCTAACAGCTTGGAGAAAGAGGGGCACAGGTCCCTGAGTCCACACCAGAGGTTGAGCAACATGGCAGGCGGCAATTTTCGGACAAATCTGATTGGTGCGCTCCTTGTCGGAGCAGTGCTTTCGGGATGCGGTGGCAGTGCCGCCGAAAAAGTTCGTAAGGGACAAATTTCGCTTGAGACATTTACGGCCGAGCAAATTTTTCAGCGTGGCGAATATGAACTTGAAAAAGGCGATGAAGAGCAGGCGGCTTTCTACTTTTCAGAAGTTGAGCGGCTATATCCCTATGCCGAACTCAGTAAACGCGCTCTGATCATGCAGGCCTTTGCTTATCATCAAGGTGGGGATTATGAAAACAGCCGTGCAACAGCGCAGCGTTTCATTGATTTTTATCCATCCGACGATGACGCCGCTTATGCGCAATACCTGCTGGCGCTCAGCTACTATGATCAGATCGATGAAATTGGCCGCGATCAAAAGCTGACCTTTGAAGCACTGCAAGAGCTGCGCAAAACGATCGAAACCTACCCAGAGAGCGAATATGCGCGCTCGGCACGTCTGAAATTTGATTTGGCATTTGACCATCTGGCGGCCAAAGAAATGGAAGTTGGGCGGTATTATTTGAAGCGTGATCACTTTACGGCTGGGATCAACCGCTTCCGTGTTGTGATCGAAGATTTCCAAACCTCGACACATACGCCCGAAGCTTTGCACCGGCTGGTGGAATCCTATCTGTCACTTGGTTTGACCGACGAAGCTCAAACTGCTGCGGCGATTCTGGGGCATAACTTCCAATCTACGGACTGGTATGAAGACAGCTACAAGCTGCTGACCAAACGTGGGCTGAAACCCAAAGCGTTGGGGAACAACTGGCTGACGAAAATATATCGTCAGACCGTCAAGGGCGAATGGCTCTAAGCGAGCACAGCATGCTTCGCTCGCTTGACATAAGAGACATGTTAATCATTGACCGGCTGGAGCTAGCGTTCCAGCCGGGTTTGAACGTTCTGACGGGTGAAACCGGGGCAGGTAAATCCATCTTACTGGATTCACTTGGGTTTGTTCTGGGGTGGCGTGGCCGGGCCGAATTGGTGCGTGCAGGCGCCGATCAAGGCGAAGTTATCGCGGAATTTGACCTAAATGCGGATCACCCGGCACATAAGGTCCTGCAAGAGGCAGGTCTGCCAGATGATGACACACTGATCTTGCGACGGGTAAATGCCCGAGACGGGCGCAAAACCGCATGGGTGAATGATCGGCGTTGTTCTGGGGACGTGTTACGGCAATTGTCCGAAACATTGATCGAATTGCACGGCCAACACGATGATCGCGGCTTGTTGGACCCTAAGGGCCATCGGGATTTGTTAGATGAATTTGGCCAGTTAGACGTGCCCAAAGCAGATGTGCGCAAAGCTTGGCAAAGCTGGGCAAAGGCGCGCGGTGAATTATCCAAAGCAGAGGACGCGTTACGTGCACTTCAGGCCGAAGAGGAGTTTTTGCGTCACGCGGTCGCTGAGTTGGATGACCTTGACCCACAACCCGGTGAAGAGGCAGAGCTGGATCAAGCGCGCCGCATGATGCAAGGCGCGGAGCGTGTGCGCGAAGATGTGGCGCGGGCGCACTCTGCATTGGGCGGAAGCGGAGCCGAAGGCGCAATGAGCGATGCCTTGCGATGGCTTGAAGGGGCAAGTGAAGGGGCCGCAGAGGCGCTTGATGCTCCGATTGCCGCGCTTGCACGGGCGCTTGCTGAATTGGACGAGGCCACAGATGGAATTGTTCGGTGTCTTGAAGTATTGGATTTCAATCCACTAGAGCTGGAACAAACCGAAGAACGCCTATTTGCGATCCGTGCATTGGCACGCAAGCATGAGGTTTTACCTGATGATCTTGGTGGGTTTGCCGATAATCTGCGGGCCAAACTTGCGGCGTTGGATGCTGGTACAGGGGATATTACAGGGTTGCGCGCCGCTGTCAGCACGGCAGAACAAGCCTATACAGATAAGGCGCAAACCCTAAGCCAAAAACGCAAAAAGGCCGCGACACGGCTTGACAAGATGGTCACGCGGGAACTTGCTCCGTTGAAGATGGAACGCGCGGTTTTCACAACCCAAATAGAGACAATCAACGCCGGAGCCTTGGGCGTGGATGATGTGACTTTTAGCGTCGCGACCAATCCAGGCGCGCCTGCGGGACCTTTGGGAAAAATTGCATCTGGAGGTGAGTTGAGCCGGTTCTTGTTGGCGCTCAAGGTTTGTTTGAGTCATGAACAGCAAGGTATTACGATGATCTTTGACGAGATTGATCGCGGTGTAGGAGGCGCAACAGCTGATGCCGTTGGACGTCGGTTGGCGGCTTTGGCGACAGAGGGTGGGCAAGTGCTCGTGGTAACGCATTCGCCGCAGGTCGCGGCCCTTGGCGCGCATCATTGGCAGGTGGCCAAGCGGGTGGAACGTGGTCAGACGCTATCTGAAGTCGCGCCATTGGATGACCAAGCGCGTGTCGATGAAATCGCGCGAATGCTGGCAGGGGACATCATCACTGAAGAAGCCCGTGCTGCCGCGCGTGCCCTTTTGGCCGGATAAGGCCTTCTATTTCGTGAATTTTCCTTAAGAGGGTTGGCCTTACCCGTCAAAATACCTAATGCTTGGAAAAGACTTGGGATAGCATATGTGGGCCGCAATCTTCAGCTTTATTCAAGATAGCCTTCGACAGGCAGCTTCAACCTGTCGTGGCGGCTGGCGTGTGCTGGTGACACGCGGGCCAAGTCAGTTCCAGTTTTGGTTGATTGCGCTGGCGATTGGTGTGGCGGCTGGCTTTGCCGCGCTTGGGTTTCGCAAGGGCATCGTGTGGCTACAGTCCACGTTGTATGGCACCGATAATGTGAACCGTCTCCACAGCTTTGCCGAGTCCCTACCATGGTATTGGGTGTTGCTGATCCCAACCTTTGGAGGGCTGATTGTCGGCCTTATCCTGCATCATTTTACACGTGATGCACGGGTGCGGGCGGTGGCCGATGTGATTGAAGGCGCAGCCGTCAATGACGGGCGTGTGGAAATCCGCGAAGGGCTGGCGTCGGCCTGTGCCTCTTTGATCACGCTAAGTTCGGGTGGCTCGTCCGGGCGCGAGGGGCCGGTGGTTCATTTGGCCGGGGTGATTTCCAGTTGGGTGAGCAACCGCATCAAGGCTGATGGCATCACTGGCCGCGATTTGTTGGGCTGTGCGGTGGCGGCGGCGGTTTCCGCGAGCTTTAACGCACCCATTGCCGGGGCCTTGTTTGCACTTGAGGTCGTCCTTCGTCATTTCGCCGTGCATGCCTTTGCCCCGATTGTGATTGCGTCTGTTGCGGGCACGGTCATTAGCCGTCTGGAATTTGGCGATGTCACCGAATTTGTGTTGCCCGCAGAAGGCGCGTTGGAATTTTATCAGGAACTACCTGCATTTTTGATGTTGGGTGGGGTGTGTGGCTTTGTGGCAGTCGCCCTGATGTGGACGATTTTTTGGGCCGAGGATATGGCCAACCACATTCAGGATCATTCCGGTATGCCGCGATGGCTGCGGCCTGCAATTTCGGGCGCGTTGTTGGGGGGCGTGGCGATCTTCTTTCCACATATCATCGGGGTTGGCTATGAAACTACATCAGCGGCTCTGACAGGAGAGTTGATCCTGCATGAGGCGATTATCTTTGCCATCCTTAAGGTGGTGGCCGTGTCCATCACCATGGCCGGGCGTATGGGGGGCGGGGTGTTTTCTCCGGCACTGATGGTTGGGGCGCTGACCGGGTTGGCTTTTGGTTTGATTGCCACGTCAGTATTCCCAGAGGTGTCGGGATCAGAAACACTGTATGCTTTGGCAGGAATGGGGGCTGTGGCGGCTGCGGTTTTGGGGGCGCCAATTTCCACCACCTTGATTGTGTTTGAGTTGACAGGGGATTGGCAGACCGGATTGGCGGTTATGGTGGCGGTGTCGATCTCAACCGCTTTAAGTTCGCGTCTTGTGGATGGATCGTTTTTCCTGTCGCAGTTGGAGCGGCGCAATGTGCATGTGGCGGCAGGGCCGCAGGCGTATTTGCTGTCTATGTTTCGGGTGGCGAATGTGATGCGATCGGTTAAGGACGAGAGCGGCATTGATGAAGACGCGTGTTGGGATATGATCCGCGATGGCGTCTATGTTGATGGCAACGCCACGCTTGAGGCGGCGATGCCGATCTTTGACAAATCAGGGGTGCCGTTTATTCCGGTGGTTACGCTGGGAGGCGAAGACGAACCCCCGGAGTTGTGGGGGGCTGTGTATCACATGGATGCGCTGAAGGCGTACAACCGGGCATTGGCTGCAACGGCGGCGGAAGAGCATTCTTAGATGGCAGAGCTGGGCCCTCAAACGGACCTTTGATTGGGGACCAGCCCCCAAACACATCCCGAATTGGGGGCCAGCCCCCAAACCCCCGGGATATTTCCGCCAAGAAGAAGCTGGATGCGGTGAAATACTAGGCAGTTATTAGGGTTTCAGACAGGTGACAAAAAGTGCTTCAACAGCGGATAGGCTGTGGTCGCGGCGCACGGCCAGTTGGATTTGTGTGGTTTGGTCATAAGCGCCATGGGCGACAGGGCGCATTTTTCCGTCGCGAACCCAGACGTTGGCAAATGCACGTGGAAGATAACCGATGTATTGACCGGTCAGAATCAGCATGGCGATGCCTTCGATTTGATGGGCGCTGGCGTTAGAGGGAAGCCTTGCTGTCGTGGGGGCGATACGAGCCTCGTTCAGATAGGCGCGTTGGGCAAACTGGGCTTGAGACAGATCGTCTTGGTTGGGTTGATCAAACAAAGGATGGCCTTTGGCGCAGTACAGACCGACGGTATCTTGGCCAATGTTTTCGTAAGACAGGCCCGGTTTGGGGGCATGGAATACACCGACTCCAAGGGCTATGCGTCCATCGAGCAAGCCATATTCAATGTCATCCGGCGCCATGGAGTGAAGCTCTATCGTGGCGTCTGGTGCTATTTGGCCAAAATGTGTCAGCGCATCGATGATCGGCGCAGTTTGGTCTGAAATCCAACTGTCAATGACGGCGAGTTGTAAAGGGTCGGTCAAGTGATTGGCTGATCCGCGTATGGTTTCATTGAACCCGGCGATGGATTGAAACAACTGGCGTGTGGCGTGATAGACAGTTTCGCCATCTTGGGTAAGGCGAAACCCGCTGCGCCCTCGTTGGCAAAGATGCATGCCAAGGCGCGTTTCTAGGTCTGTGATTTGGCGACTGATGGTGGAAGCCGAAACATTGAGAGCGATCTGTGCTGAAGCAAACCCTTTTGTCTGCACCACAGTGACAAAGACATAAAGCGCGCGCAAATCGGTTTGTGACAGAGATGGAGGGAGCATGGGGTCCTTTGTTGCAATATTTGCAATCAAATTCTCTATATTTGATATTTTTCACAAGTAATAATTGCTCGATAGTCCCAAAAACACAGATGGGAGAGTGACATGACCACACCTTGGGGCATCAACAATGATTATGCGAAACTCAGCGATGTGTTGCTGGGCAAGCCGGAATTCTATCGCTGGGTCGAAGCGGGGCCACTGATTGGGCGCACTTTGGCCAATGCCGACAAGACCGGGCATAAATTTGATCTGCAATTGGCGATGAAACAACATGCAGAAATGGTGGCGATCTATGAGGAAAACGGCGTTACCTGTCATTATCTGGAACCGGATGAGGCGCTGCATCGCAATTTCTTTGCCCGTGACAGTTCTGCGATGACACCATGGGGCGCCTTGATCTGCCATATGCAGCTAAAGGTGCGTCGTGCGGATTATGTGTCTGCAATCCAATTCTACCAGGAAAACGATATTCCGATCTGGAAATTTGCCACTGCGGGGCATTTCGAAGGCGGAGATTTCAACATCATCGAACCTGGGCGCGTGTTGATTGGTTATTGCGGGGAACGGTCCGAAAAGGAAGGCAGCGAACAGGTGGCTGATTTCGTGCGCGCCGAAGGCTGGGAGGCGGTCGTGGCCCCCATCAGCCGGGACTTTGTGCATATGGACGGATTGGTCGTCCCCTTGGCGGAAAAGCTGGTGGTGGCTTGCGTGGATGCGATGGAGCCGTGGCTCGTGGATATTGTGCGCGGCTGGGGCGTCGAGATCGTCGAGGTTGAATACCGCGAGGCCAAGAATCTTGGGGTGAACCTTGTGGCTCTTGGCGACAATAAGGTGTTGTCGATGGTGGGTGCCACCGACCTGAACGCCAAAATGCGTGCTTTAGGGTTTGAAGTATATGACCCGGATATGTCGATGTTTACCCTTGGTGGGGGCGGTGTGCATTGTTTGTGTCAGGCGCTCTGTCGCGAGGACGCCTGAGCGACAAGGCATATTAGATCTGTTCGACCGTTACGCGATCGCTTGGATAAAACGCCAGGTGATCTTTGATCGCGGCTAGGTCATTGTGTGGGGCTTCATAGCTCCACGCGGCATTGTCCAACGTATGACTTTTGGTAACGATGGAATAATATGACGCATCACCCTTATGTGGGCAGTGGGTGCTGTGATCGCTATCATCCAGAAACGCCGTGGCAATGTCACCACGTGGAAAATAGATCACCGCAGGAAGATCGCCTTCGCTGAGCTCCAGTGCATTACTGCTTTCGCCGAGCACTGCTCCACCTGCGCGTACGCTCCATGTGCCATCTGCTTTGCGAATGGTGATCTTTGTCATCTGTGGTCTCCGGCTGTCCGTTTTGTCCCTATTAGCGGATATTCCATGACAATGATATGTCTCTTCGGAGCTAAATTTCCGCTGTGGCCTGTGACAACCAATCCTGCGCCTCTGGTGACAGGCGATGTGCCAAAACTGCACGGCATGTGGCATGATAGGTGTTCAGCCACTCCCGTTCAGGATTGCTAAGCATATCTGAAACGATCAATGAGGTGTCAATTGGCACCCATGTGATGGTTTCAAACGCCACCATATCGCTTGGGTCGGCGCCTTTCAGGGCTTGGGCTTTTTGCACCACGACTAGGTTTTCAATGCGGATGCCAAAGGCGCCTTCGCGATAATACCCTGGCTCGTTGGAAATGATCATGCCCGGTTCAAACGGCACATGGCTTGCACGGGACAAGCGTTGTGGCCCTTCATGCACGCACAATGCAACGCCAACACCGTGGCCAGTGCCGTGGTTGTAATCCTGCCCCGCCAGCCACAAAGGATAGCGCGCGATGGCATCCAGATCGCGCCCTGCAAGCCCTTTGGGAAAGCGCACACGTGACATGGCAATCATGCCTTGTAGAACGCGGGTATAAGCTGCGCGTTCCTCATCGCCGGGGCTGCCGACGGGCAAGGTGCGGGTGATATCTGTGGTGCCGTTCTGATATTGCCCGCCACTGTCCAGTACCAACAAATCACCCTCTTGCAGGGTGCGGTTTGAGGCTTCGGTTACGCGATAATGGGGCAGGGCACCGTTTGGGCCTGACCCGGCAATGGTGTCAAAGCTGATGTCGAGCAAGGCACCAGTCGCGGCGCGGCAAGATTCCAGTTTGGTAATGACGTCTATTTCAGTAATGCTGCCGGGCGTTTGCTGCGCAAACCATGTCAGAAATTCACACATCGCGGCCCCATCGCGTAAATGTGCTTCTCGCGTGGCGGCAATTTCAGCGGAGGTCTTGCAGGCTTTGGGTAAGACACAGGGATCTTGTCCCCATTCAAAAGGCGTATTGGCTTCTTGCAAGAGATCAGACACCTTAATCGGCGCGCTTGTCTTGTCGACGCGGATCAGGCCTGACAGCGCGCTGACAGCTTCGCCAAAGGCCTCATATGGGCGCAAAGTCACCTCTTTGCCCAAATGGGACAGCACTTCATCCGACAGCTTGCGCGCATCTATGAACAAGGCCACCGTGGCATCGTCGTGCAAAATGGCAAAGGCGTGGGCAACCGGGTTGCGTGGAATATCGGTGCCACGAATGTTCAACAGCCATGCCACAGAATCCGGCAAGGTGATGATGGCAGCACTTTGGCCTGCGTCGCGCAGATCCTGTGCAAGGTGCGCACGCTTGCTGGCGTGGCTCTCGCCTGCCAGATCATCGGGATAAATACGTACAACCCCAACAGGGGTGGCAGGCTGATCCTTCCAAATGGCATCAATTGCATCTGTGCGGGCCACCAACGTCACACGATGATCGGCAAGGTCCCGCGTCAGTTTTTCAATCTCTTCTGCAGTATGTAGCCAACCATTGTAGCCAACTGTGCCCCCATCCGGCAGATGTGCGCGCAGCCAGGACGCCAGCTTCATCTCTGGCCAGTCAACCGGAGTGAAATGTTGCAGATCAACCTGTTCGCGTGCCTGCGTGCGATACCGCCCATCAACGAACACGCCGGCCACGTTGTGCAAAGCCGCGCAAAACCCGGCCGATCCGGTAAACCCGGTCAGCCACGCCAGACGGTCATCGCAAGCGGCGACATATTCACCCTGATGCACATCCGCGCGAGGAATCAAATAGCCATCCAATCCATCCGTGCGCATCAATGTGCGCAGCGCCTGCAGACGTGGTGGCCCTTGTTCAGGATTTGAGGTGGCTTTGAAACTTTGAAACATGTTGCACTCCTACACGTATCTTTGGCGCAGGCTACTGCATTGATCTACAGACGCAAGCCATGGACGTAACGGACCTTACGCTTCTTCTTGGTCAAAATATCCTGGGGTGAATTGGCCCTGATACCATCAGGGTCAAGAGGGGCAAAGCCCCTTAACCCACCTTTCGCATTCCCAAAACCCGTGCGCGTTTGCGTGGATCAGTGTCAAACAGACTGGCGAGCTGCTCTGTCATCGCCCCGGCCAATTGTTCGACATCAGTAATGGTCACCGCACGGTCATAGTACCGCGTCACGTCATGGCCGATACCGATTGCCAGCAATTCGACCTGACGACGCTTTTCGACCATAGTGATCACGTCGCGCAGATGTTTTTCCAGATAATTGGCAGAATTGACCGACAATGTGCTGTCATCCACGGGCGCACCATCAGAAATCACCATCAGGATTTTGCGGGCTTCTTGGCGGGCAACCATCCGACGATGGGCCCATTCCAGCGCCTCACCATCGATGTTTTCCTTTAGCAGGCCTTCTTTCATCATGAGACCCAGGTTTGCCCGCGATCGCCGCCAAGGGGCATCTGCCCGCTTATAGATGATGTGTCGCAAATCGTTCAGACGTCCAGGTTGCTGCGGGCGGCCCTCGTTCAGCCAGTTTTCCCGGCTTTGCCCACCTTTCCAAGCGCGCGTGGTGAAACCAAGGATTTCTACCTTCACGTTGCAGCGCTCTAGTGTGCGCGCCAAAACATCAGCGCAGATCGCCGCAATGGAAATCGGGCGCCCCCGCATGGACCCGGAATTGTCCAAAAGCAGGGTTACGACAGTGTCGCGAAACTCCGTGTCTTTTTCCACTTTGAATGACAGAGGGGTCGTCGGCTGGGCCACAACCCGCGCCAAACGTCCGGCATCCAGAATGCCTTCTTCAAGATCAAATTCCCAGCTGCGGTTTTGCTGAGCTTGCAAGCGGCGCTGCAATTTGTTGGCCAACCGGCTGACGGCGCCCTTAAGCGGTTCCAATTGCTGATCTAAATAAGCACGCAGGCGCTCAAGCTCTGCCTGTTCGGCCAAATCTTCGGCGGCGATCTCTTCGTCAAATTCGGTTACAAAGACCTTATAGTCTGGATCGGCGTCGGAAATTGGTTGAGGTGCTGGCGGCTCCAGCGGAGCCTCCCCCTCAGGCATTTCCATTTCGTCACCCATGTCCTCATCGGCCATCTCATCCATAGAGACCTGGGCTTGTTGAGTGTCTTGCTGTTCTTCTTGGGACTGCTCAGGAGAAGCTTCACTGTCGTCTTCCTGACTGTCGTCTTGGCCGGTGCTGTCCGGATCAGGCTCTTCCTGTGCCTCCTCATCAGCTTGATCTTCCTGATCCTCATCCATCTGATCGGGATCATCGCCAAGCTGATCGCCATAGCCGAGGTCTTCAATCATTTGCCGTGCAAATTTGGCAAAAGCAATCTGATCGGACAGAAGGTCGTTCAGATTGTCGAGTGTCTCACCTGCATTTTGCTCGATAAACGGTTTCCACAGGTTCATAACGTTCTGTGCGGGCGCTGGCAGGTCGCGACCCGTGGCCAAATGGCGGATCAGATATCCGGCGGCGACTGGCAAAGGTGCATCGGCGGGCTGTGTGCAATCATTATAGCCGCGCCGCAGGGCCTCATCATTTATCTTGGCGTCGATGTTGCCAGCCGATCCGGGCATGTCGCGCGCGCCCATTGCCTCGCAACGGGCTGTTTCCATCGCGGCATATAGGTCGCGTGCCATGCCATCGGTGGGGGCATAACGGGTATGGGTGGATTCGTTGTGGTAACGGCGCGAAAAAGCAAGCGCATCTGCCGTGCCGCGAGCAAGCAGCACTTCGTCGCGTGTCATGCGGCGACTGATCTGGGGCAGGCGCATCTGATCACCAGACACGCCTGAAGGATCAACTGTATAGCTGACTGATAACTCAGGATCATGGGCCATGACCTTAGTGGCCTCGGCCAATGCCTTTTTGAAAGGATCAGCGGGGTTATCCGATGGTTTTCTCATGTCGCCCTTCCTTTCCAAAGTCGCTCATCGCTTCCTTACGGGCGCTCTTCGCGAAGAGGGACCGCAAGGGACCGATGAGCGCCTGATCAGCCTAAGCTTACGCTTGCCGCACTTTCTGGCAATTCCTCGTCAAACAGACGCTGATAGAACTCTGCCACAGTCTGGCGCTCCAATTCGTCACATTTATTGAGGAAGCTCAGGCGGAACGCATAGCCCACATTTCGGAAAATCTCTGCGTTCATGGCCCAGTTGATTACAGTCCGCGGTGACATCACCGTGGACAGATCACCGTTCATAAACGCAGTCCGTGTCAGATCAGCAACCGTCACCATCTGGCGAATGGTCTTGCGACCTGCCTCGGTGTTATAATGAGGGGCTTTGGACAGAACGATATTGGTTTCTGCATCAATGCTCAGATAATTCAACGTTGCCACAAGCGACCAGCGGTCCATCTGCGCTTGGTTGATCTGTTGTGTGCCATGATAAAGACCCGTCGTATCCCCCAAACCAACGGTGTTGGCAGTGGCAAACAGACGGAAATAGGGGTGGGGCGTAATGATTTCATTCTGATCCAACAGCGTCAGCTTACCATCTGTTTCCAGAACTCGTTGAATGACAAACATCACGTCCGCACGGCCTGCATCATATTCGTCAAACACGATCGCAACAGGATTGCGCAGCGCCCATGGCAGGATGCCTTCGTGGAATTCAGTCACTTGCTTGCCATCACGCAATTTGATCGCATCCTTACCGATCAGATCAATCCGGCTGATGTGGCTGTCTAGGTTCACACGCACAGCAGGCCAGTTCAGGCGCGCGGCAACCTGTTCAATATGTGTCGACTTACCCGTCCCGTGATACCCTTGGATCATCACGCGGCGATTGTTGTTGAAACCTGCCAGAATGGCCAGTGTGGTGTCAGGATCAAATTTGTATGTGGGGTCGAGTTCCGGCACACGATCGGCGCCTTCGGCAAAGCCCTTAACCGTCATGTCCGTATCAATGCCAAACACATCACGCACTGAAATGGCTTCAGTGGGTTTCAGGTTGCTGTCGATCATACCGTGCGCCATCGTCTCTTGTCCTTCTCGCTGCGGGATGGGTCGCGTCAAAATGCGTGCCGCGCTTGTCGTGCAACATATCGCCCTTGTTCACAAGAGAAAGAGCAAAAACGACGTTACGTCGACATTATTCTCGCGCAAACGTGTCGTGGCGTTAATTGAAATGTTAATGTGGTCTTATCATTTAGATGAAAAGAACGCTTTGGAGGTCACGATGAACCGAAGATTGTTATTCTCTGGCGCAGGTGCTGCGGCACTGGTGGGGCTGTGGGGATTGTCGCGCAAAGGCAGTGCGCAGGCTTTTGAAGTGACATTTACCGATGCCGAGTGGCGCGAGATGCTGAGCCCGCTGGAATATAACGTGATGCGGCGAGAGGCGACAGAGCCTCCGGGCAGCTCACCCTTGGACAAAATCTATGATAAGGGCACATTCCATTGTCGGGGATGCGATCTGCCGCTTTATGCATCCGAACATAAATTCGACAGCCGAACGGGGTGGCCGAGCTTTTGGCAGGGGTTGCCCAATGCAGTGGAAACCAAAACCGATTACAAACTCGTATTGCCACGTACCGAATGTCATTGTCGCCGCTGTGGCAGCCACTTGGGGCATGTGTTCAACGATGGCCCTAAACCAACAGGCAAACGACATTGTATCAATGGTGTGTCCCTTACATTCAAAAGCGCCTGATCAAATTTGGATGTCTCATAAGAAGTGGTCCACAAATGTGCCTATTCTCTAGAGATGGAAGTGCGCTATTTATGTCTTCTTATCGAACTGAACACATTTCGCGCTTGGTAATCGTCGCAAGACCCACCATATAGGGCGCGTGTTGCTTCTTTCTGTCAAATCCGCCTGGCATCGCGCCCGGTATTTTCCACTATGGTCTGCGCTCACTTATTCGCGACGACGCGCATTTGATATGCGTTCGCGTGCATTGGGGGCGGCCATCGGGTGGGTGATGCGTTGGTTTCCACCTGCTCGACGTCGATTTGACCGTGAAGTGTTGCGCGTTTTTCCCAAAATGCCACGCCCTGAGCGCAGAAAACTGTGCGGCGACATGGGGCGCAATATGGGGCAAACTCTTTTTGAAATATATCATAATGCGGAATTCCAAACCCGGCTGGACCGATTTCATGTCTCAGGGCCAGGTCTTGCCGCGTTAGAAAAAGCGCAGGCTGCTGGCAAAGGCGGAATTATCGTTTCAGGTCACTTTGGCCAGTGGGAAGCCGTGCGTGCTGTGCTTAAGGCGCGGGGCATGGAAACCGGTGCGGTTTATCGCCCGCAAACCAATTATCATTATCAGCGCCGTCTTTTGACAGGTATCGAGGCCGGGGGCTTGCCCATTCTGGCCACAGGGCGCACTGGAACGAAGGCACTTGTACGGCATCTGCGCAGTGGTGGATTGATCGCTATTTTGCTCGACGAAAAATATGCCGACGGTGCACGGTTGCCGTTTTTGGGGCACGCGGCCCAAACATCCCTATCCGCGGCGCAACTTGCATTAAAATATGATCTGCCAATCGTGCCGGCCTATGGCACGCGTATCGGCGATGGCAGTGAATTTTCGGTGGATTTTGAGGCACCGATCCCGCATTCCGACAGCAACACCATGACCCGGATGTTCAATGACAGCCTCTCGGCGCGCATTCTTGAAGATCCGGATCAGTGGTATTGGATGTTGCGCCGCTGGAATAACGCCAGATAGGGCGTTCGTAGAACATCATTCACACATCTTAGAAGAATCTCCCCCACCACATTAGATGCGGCGGGGAAAATACGCGTTGTTTATGACCTTATCCCGCATCCATTTGGGCAGTCGGAGTTGAGAGGGAGATAGCCATTTCTTCGTCGGTCATCTCTTCTGCGACCCCTTCAAACAGAGGTGTGGACAGATAGCGCTCGCCAGTATCTGGCAGCATCACAAGGATGTTCGCCCCATCCGGTGCGCTTTCGGCAACTTGCATGGCGACGGCAAAGGTTGCACCCGCGGATATGCCTGTGAAAATACCTTCCTCAGCCGCCAAGCGACGCGACCACGTGATGCCATCGGGGCCGGGAATTTTCACCAAGTCGTCGTAATATCCATTATCCAGCGCCTCTTGCATCACATAGGGGATGAAATCAGGCGTCCAGCCCTGCACAGGATGCGGTTCAAACGCGGGGTGGCTTTCGGTGGGTTGGTTGGCTTCGTTGCGGGTGTTGGTATATCCAGATGAAACAATCGCCGCATTTGCAGGTTCGGCCAAGATGATCTTGGTATTTGGGCTTTCTTTGCGCAAAACGCGGCCAATGCCGGTCACGGTGCCACCTGTGCCATATCCTGTGACGAGGTAATCCAGCTGCGTGTCAGCAAAATCCCCAAGGATTTCACGCGCGGTGGTATGTTCGTGAATATCAGCGTTGTCGGCGGTTTCAAACTGGCTGGCCAAGAACCAACCGTTTTTCTCGGCCAATTCCACAGCTTTGGTATACATGCCAAAGCCCTTCAGCGCACGCGGAGTCAATACAACCTTGGCACCCAGAAAGCGCATCAAACGGCGGCGTTCCACGGAAAAACTGTCGGCCATGGTGACGACCAGCGGATATCCTTTGGCCGCACAAACCATGGCAAGACCGATCCCGGTGTTGCCCGATGTCGCCTCGACCACGGTTTGTCCGGGCGTAAGACGCCCATCACGTTCGGCAGCCTCGATGATATTCAGCGCCAGCCGATCCTTGACGGATCCAGCCGGATTAAAGGCTTCAAACTTAACGAAAACATTTACATTTTTCGGAGCAATTCGATTGATGCGGATGGTTGGCGTGTTGCCGACCGTATCCAGAATACTGTCAAAGCGTTGCCCACGTCCCTGTGTGGTTCTAATGGTCATTGTCACATCCCCTTTTAAATTCGGCCCTTGATGGAGCAGGTGCAGAATGGCTGTCAGCTTAGGCGAAACAGGCTTGAATGGCACTTAAAAATGGGGATGGTGCATGATCAGAGATATTGTTCCATGCAAACGGGGACAGGGTGATCCCTGTTACAAATAAGGGAAGGCAAGAACACTGCCTTCCCTTATTTAGAGAAAACGGATCACCAAGAGGATGATGCTATCAGACAGTTTCGATGCGCAGAGCCACCGGATCAGAGGCCAGAACACCGGTCTTGTGCATGGCCAAAACGGCCTCATCCAACGCGCTGCGTTGAATTTTGTGGGTGACGATCAGAACCGGAGCTTCGGCACTGTCGTGCTGGGTCTGGCGCATGCGATCGATGCTGATGCCAAATTCGCCGAGTACAGCCGCGATCTTAGCCAGCGCACCAGGGCGATCCAGTAGCGCCATGCGTAAATAGTAGGGCGCAGGAGAGTTGGATTGCGCAGATTTTGCATCTGCGAGGCCTTTGGCTGGTTGGCCAAAAGTCGAAATCCGCAATCCACGTGCGATGTCACAGACATCACCCATGACGGCACTGGCAGTGGGGCCTTCGCCCGCACCGGGGCCGCGCAGCACAACTTGTTCCACAGCATCGCCTTCGACCACAACCATGTTGGTGCCACCCTTTAGCTGACCCAATGGGCTATCTTCGGGGACAAGGCAGGGGGACATGCGCTGTTCAAGGCCACGGCCCGTCATTTGTGCCACACCAAGCAGTTTGATCTTATAGCCCAGATCGGCGGCTTGATTGATGTCTTCGATCGACAGGCGTTCGATGCCTTCCAACTCGACATTGTCAAAATCAACTTGCGTGCCAAAGGCAATGGCGGCCAACAGAGACAACTTATGACCGGCATCGATGCCGCCCACATCCAAAGTTGGGTCCGCTTCGAGATAGCCAAGTTGGTTGGCCTCTTCAAAAACAGTTTCGTAGGGCAGGCCTGCATCCTGCATCCGGGTCAGGATATAGTTGCAGGTACCGTTCATGACACCCATCACACGGGTGATATCATTGGCGGCAAGCCCTTCGGTCAGCGCCTTAATGATCGGGATGCCACCAGCGACAGCAGCTTCAAAGCGGATGACACGGCCTGCGGCCTCGGCCTGTTCAGCCAAAGCCTGACCATGATGTGCCAAAAGCGCTTTGTTGGCGGTGACAACATCTTTGCCTGCGGCAATCGCAGCCTCGGTTGCGGCTTTGGCGGGGCCGTTTTCACCGCCCATCAATTCGACAAAAACATCCACGTCATCGCGTTGCGCCAATTTGACGGGATCGTCTTCCCACGCATAATCAGACAGATTCACGCCGCGATCTTTGGTGCGCGAACGCGCTGAAACGGCAGTGATGACCACAGGGCGCCCGGTGCGGGCGGCCAGAAGGTTAGATTTCTGGCGGACAATTTTGACAACGCCAGTTCCGACGGTGCCCAAACCGGCAATACCCAATCGCAGGGGAGTGGTCATCTGTGACTCCTTGAACGTAATGACTGTCGCCATGTAGCCGCTTCGGCGAGGCTGTGCAACGCGCCTATTCGACCTTCTTGATCTTGAGTGCGTCAGCCTTGCGTTTCAAGCGATCCGCGCGTGCGTTCAGATCGTCTTCGCTGGTTTCATCCAGACGTTCTTCATCTTCGGCGAGCAATGGCTCGATCGGGACAAGTTTCGGGAATTTTTCCGATCTGTCTTCGGCCATGGCTGTGGTGACCTCTGGAAAGCGGGCGCAGCCGGTCGCGGCCACAAGCATCAAAGCCAAAAACACAAGTCGCATATCATCACCTGTCAGAACCTGCGTCTTTGTGCCTTAGCCATCTTGGGAGTGCAAGCAGGGGTTTCTACTGAACAAGTGTTCAGTTACGGTGACATATGGCACGTACCCAAGGTTCACATTCTGATATCACCGGCCCGCGCGTGCGCGCGGCAGCTTTGCGCCTGTTTTCGAAACATGGCTATGCGGCGGTGTCCATGCGCCAGATCGCGCGCGAGGTGGGTGTGCAGGCCGGGGCGCTTTATAATTATACACCCGATAAGCAAAGCCTGCTGTTTCGTCTGATGCAAACCCATATGAGCGAGTTGGCGGAAGCGCGCGCCTCTGAGCCTGTACCGGAGGGAGCGTATGCAAAGCTTGAAGGTTTTACGCGGTTTCATATTCGGTTCCATTCGGCCCGTCCCGAAGAGGTGTTCATTGCCTATATGGAGCTGCGCAATCTGACCGAGGAAAATTTTGCCATCATCGAAGAGATGCGTCGTCGGTATGAGGATGAGTTGGAAAGCATCCTGAAGGCAGGGGTCGAGGTTGGTGATTTTGATGTGCCCGACACCAAGGTTGCCACCATGGCCTTGATTGCGATGCTGACCGGGGTGAACACATGGTTTCGCGAAGGGGGACGTTTGTCGCTGAAAGAGGTGGAGCAAATCTATTGGGATATGGTGCGCAAGGCGGTGTTGGCCTAATCCAATTGTGCGCTTCCGCGCGCCTATTTTGCACAAGATGATATGTGACGCCTTGTCGGATGTGGCGCGTTCGGGCATTGCGTGACGACATGTTGCTGAGCACGGCGGCGTCTGTGTTTGTGATCGGGTCTGCTGGACCGATTGGGTAGTTGATAACGGATGTTGTTGAGGCACCTGCGGATGGGATGATCCGGTTTCAGGTTCAGATGAAAAACTGCGCGGTGACGCGGTTTGGCTGGCAACAAGGGGCTGTGCATTTGCTGGGCTTTAATGAAGTCCCGTTTGTGTCAGGTGATGGGGATGCGCATCTATTGAGTTATCATTAGGTGCGCCTTCTTGGTTTGGGTCAAGCTGCGCGGGTGCCGGATTTGTCGAGCAGAGCCGGGATGGCTGAGAGGATGAAGTCAACCGTTTCATCGGACATCAGGTAGCTGAGATTGAGACGCACGAAGCCAGGTTTTTCAGACGTATCACCTGCCAGAATACCTGTGCGTATGGATTGAGACCAAGTGTCGTCGATCTGTAAGAGCGCATGAACATAAGGCCCTGCACAGGAACAGCCGCCGCGGGCCTGAATGCCGAAATGATCGGACAAATCACGCGTAAAGGTTTGATAGTCGATGCGATGACCCTGTGCCGTGCGTGGTACAAAGGACAGAACCGGTACACGATTGGGGCGGTTTGCGGCCAGCAGCTCTATTTGTGGATGGTCCTGCCATGCTGCA
The DNA here is from genome assembly GCA_947489325.1 of uncultured Paracoccaceae bacterium. Taxonomy (GTDB): domain Bacteria; phylum Pseudomonadota; class Alphaproteobacteria; order Rhodobacterales; family Rhodobacteraceae; genus CANLDA01. The sequence continues at coordinate 73,261 of CANLDA010000014.1, forward strand.
AAGGCGCGGGCGACGAGGGCGGTATTGCGTTTGGTGATATAATCCTGCCCGATGACATCCTTTACGATAAAGGCCAATGCTGCACGAATGTCACCGATCACATTGGGAGTGCCACCTTCTTCGCGTTGTTCAAGGCGGGGAACATAATCATGTTGATGGGCGTTGACGAAGGCCACGGTGCCGCCGCCGGGACGGTGAGGTGTGGTGGCGCTGACCATGTCTCGGCGGACGATCAGCACGCCGGATGCACCGGGTCCACCGATGAATTTATGGGGTGACGTCACGATGGCGTCGATATTGGGGTCTGACAAATCTATGGGCAAGTAGGGGGCGCCGCCGGCATAGTCCCAAAGGGTCAACGCGCCATGTGATTTCAGAATGCGGGATGTGGGGCCCGTATCTGTCAGAACGCCCGTTACATTGGCCATTGCAGAAAACGCACCAATGATAAGCGCGTTCTTTGGGCAAGAGGCGAGTGTCTCTTGCAGATGTGTGAGGTTTGGCCCACCTTCGGCGGCTTCTTCGATTTCATGTACCTCGGCTCCGCATTCGCGCCATGGCAGTAGGTTGGAGTGATGCTCATAGGGGCCGACGAGGATATGGACGGGACGGCCGTGAGTTAGAGCGGCGCGTACACCAAAGAGATGCACCAGTTGGTTGATGCCTGTGGTTGCACCAGAGCCGCCAAAAATCACGGCATGCTCTGGGCCTGCGTTGCATTTTGCAGCGATCACACGCCGTGCCTCTTCGCGCATTTGGGTCATACGTGCGCCGCAGAAACTTTGTTCGGTGTGGCTGTTGGCGTAATAGGGCAGAACTTCGGTCATGACGAATTCTTCGATCTGACGTAGGGCGCGTCCAGAGGCGACGTAATCAGCATAGACCAATTTGCGCGTGCCTTGGTGCGTGTCGATCATCATATCGGCACCAATGATGCCTTCGCGGAATGTAGTGACGGGATCAGAAAGAGTGCGCAGAGAGGTTTCAAAGCGGGCAAGCGGGAAGCATGGAGCAGACATGGGACACCTTTGAATACGTTGGTGAAGACAGCATGACTGCAATTATGTGAGAAAAATCCATCTAATTTTCTCTTTTATGATCATAATTTGTGTCATATGATATGTTTTATGACCAAATATGATAATATTGATCGACGAATTTTAGATCTTATGCAGAGAGATGCCTCTTTGTCTCAGCGTGAGATGGCGGAACGTGTGGGCTTGTCGCAAAACGCCCTGTGGAGACGGTTAAAACGACTAGATTGCGACGGTGTGGTGAAAGGCGCACGCATGCGGCTGGATGCAGAGGCGCTTGGGCTTGATTTGACGGTGTTTGTCATGGTGAGGACGCGCAATCATTCGGCAGAATGGGCCGAGGCGTTTCGTAAACACGTCGCGCGTATTCCGCAGGTGGCAGAGATGCACCGTATCGGGGGTGACTGGGATTATATGTTGAAAGTCATGACCACAGGTATGAGCGGGTACGACGCCGTGTACCGCAAGCTGACCACCGGGTTTGAGATGGATACGGTGACGGGATTGTTTTCTATGGAGACCATGTTGGAGGATCGCCCGTTGGATGTGTTCTCTTAACGGGCGCTCATCCGTCCCTTTGGGTCCGTCTTCGCTTAGGGTGCCGTTTGGGGCATGTGGCCTGTTTTTACATAGATCAGGCAGCCTTCGTCAGAAAACGGGGTATGTTGTGACAAATGTGGGCTGCGCAGCCATGTGCCTGCGGGATAGGCGCCGTGTTCGTCCTGAAAGGTGCCTTCCAGCACAAGAATTTCCTCGCCGCCCCAATGTTGATGGGCGTTAAACCGGGTGCCGGGCGCCCAACGCACCAAGGCCACGTTTTCTGACGCGGCACTGTGCAGGGGGAGGACAGAGAGGCCATCAACGAGACCGGGCCGGAATTCGGTGTTGCGCGTGTCGATATGGAATTGTGCCTGATCGTCGGTGTCGAATTGGTGGAGTTTTACGAAGATGGTACAGCCGTCCTTGGTGTGGGGCGTGTGGCTGCTGCCGATCGGATTACGCACATAGGTTCCTGCTGGGTAGTCGCCGCTTTCATCTGAAAAGACGCCATCAAGGACGAAATACTCCTCACCACCACTATGGGTGTGGGCGTCAAATTGTGAATTGGGAGCAAAGCGCACGATGGTGGTGGCACGCGCGACCTCTTCGCCGATCCGATCCAGCATCATCCGATCCACCCCTGCGGCAGGGGAATGGACCCAATTGTAATCGTCTGGGCGGACCACAACCTTTTGTGTGAAATCGGCATTGATGCGCATGAGAGTGTTCCTGTTTTAATGAGCGTGAGACGGAGTGAGATTGGCCGTGGCGAGATCAAAGAGAGAGACATCACAAGCCGCGCGGGCCATGATTTGCGCGCCTTCGACCTGTGCGAGGCAGGCGGCGGCCTGACTGCTTGAGTTGGGATTTACGTGGAGCGAGCCATCTTGCTGGCCTTTGTCAAAGACGTCTTCAAGCCAAGCTAGGCTATTGGTGTGAAACGTGGCGAGTTCTGCCAACACAGGGGCGTCAAGACTTTCGCGCCCGGCGCTGAAAGCCACACAGAGGCACAGTTGCGTGCCGCCATGCAGGGCTGCGCGATAGAGGGTGACATAAGCGTCAAGTTGTGCAGCTGCGGTGCCACCTGCGATTTTTATGTCATGTAACCTCGTGTGAAACTGTGTGCGGTAGCGTTGCATCAGCGCAAGGGCAAGGTCGGCTTTGGTGGGGAAATGATAGTGAATACTGGCTTTGCGAATACCAACATCACGGGCCAGATCAGCATAGCTGAACCCGTCAAGCCCGCGTTGACGGGCGTGGCGCTCGGCGTAGTCGAGGAGGGCGGTTTTTGTATCCATACCTACCATGTAGTAGGTAGGTATTTTAAATACAAGGCTGTATCGAAAATTTTTCAACCCCATCGAGGTTAGGGCGTGCAAGCCCCCTCATCCGCCGCGCAGAAGTTCTCATACTGAAGCGTTACGCCCGTTGGTGAAAATGTTAACACCCCAAGGGAAGGGGCCTCATGGGGTGGTGTGAAACTGTCCCAATCCCATGATGGGTGTGGAGGAGGTGCCTGCAACAGTATGGACGACATCGTTGAATAGGAAATCCCTTTGTAGGTGCCACATACCGGACGATGCACATGCCCGATAAAGAGGTGATCCACGGTGTGACCGATTAAGGTGTCTATAAACGTCTCGCCATTGGCCAGCCGGTCGGCGTCCTGTGCGGGCAGTCCCAATGGCATAGGGGGATGATGCATGAACAGATATGTAGGGCGATCAGTGTCCGACAATGTTTGCGAAAGCCACGCTTGCCGCGCATTGCAGAACATGCCGCTTTCGTGACCAGGGTACAATGTGTCGAGACACAAGAGCGTGGCCTCGGGCAAATCAAGCCGATATTGCACAAAATCCTCCATCGTATTGTCAGGGATTGGCAGGGCCGCACATAGTGGTGCGCGTGCATCATGGTTGCCCACCATTGGCAAGAGCGGCATGGGCAGTGGGGCCGTCAACTCGGCAAAGCGCATATAGTTTTCCGCATTGGCCACATCCACCAGATCGCCAGAGATGATACAGGCCTTTGCGTCTGCATGGGTTGTGGCGACATACGAAACCGCCGCCGTCAGACGGGCCACAGGATCATGACCCAGAATGGGGCCTTGGGTGGAAAAATGTGGATCAGACATCCAGATAACTTTGGTCATAGGTCGCCTTCATAAAACTGTCATTGGGTCTGTGCTTTGGGGATGCCTGTGTATTGGACACAAAAAAAGGCACGGGGTATAGGGCCAGATCGGAATTGGTTGATTTCATCGTCTCATCCCAATACGTCAGAACAAAGCCAGACGAGGAATGAAACTATGACCAAAATTGCAATTAATGGACTTGGCCGAATGGGCAAACTGTTGGTGCGGCGCTTGTGTGATGTGGCCGAGGGGGCCGAGTTGGTTTTGGTCAATGATCCAGCGGGATCAATCGACACGCATGCGCTGTTGTTGGAGTTTGACACGGTACATGGGAAATGGGACGCAGATATTACCCATGATGATGCAAGCCTGAAGATCAATGGTCAGGATGTGCAGTTCACCCAGCATCGCAATCCGGCTGATCTGCCTCTGGATGGTGTAGATGTGGTGATTGAATGCTCTGGCCAGTTCAAAACCACAGAAGCGTTGCAGCCGTTCTTTGATGCGGGTGTGAAAAAGGTTGTGGTGTCTGCGCCCGTCAAAATAAAGGATGCTGCCAACATCGTTTATGGCGTCAATCACGATGTCTATGATGCGGCGCTTCATAAGGTCATCACCGCGGCAAGCTGCACGACCAACTGTATTGCGCCAATTGTTGATGTGATGCGTGCCCAGTTCGGGATTGAACAGGCGTGTTTTACCACCATACATGATGTGACCAACACACAGGTCATTGTGGACAAAGCGCATAAAGATCCACGTCGGGCGCGTTCGGCACTGAATTCCTTGATTCCAACGACGACCGGATCGGCCAAGGCGATCATACAAATTTTCCCCGACTTAGAGGAACGTATCAATGGCCATGCAGTACGTGTGCCACTGCTGAACGCCTCGCTTACGGATATTGTGTTTGATGTAAAGCGCGATGTGAGTGCCGAAGAGGTGAACGCCGCGATGCAAAGCGCTGCCACTACCACACATGCGGGCATTTTAGGGTATGAGGAGCGCCCGCTTGTTTCTACTGATTATACCAATGATGCGCGCTCAACGATCGTGGATGCGCCTTCAACAATGGTGGTGAACCGCCGTCAGGTGAAAATCTATGCGTGGTATGACAATGAATGGGGCTATGTTTGCCGTTTGATGGATGTGGCGCAAATGGTGATGAACAGTCTGTAAGCATCTCTTTTTACAACAACGAGTGCTCCGATGACAGATACTCAATCTCAGAATCCCCAGGGGCTTGCGGCCTATGTGACGGTGACGGCGGCTTATTGGGCGTTCATGCTGACCGATGGTGCATTGCGGATGTTGGTGTTGTTGCATTTTCATACGCTGGGGTTTTCACCGGTGCAGCTGGCCTATCTCTTTGTGCTGTACGAGGTGATGGGCGTGATCACCAACCTGTCTGCTGGATGGCTGGCAGCACGGTTTGGGCTGACATCGACTCTCTATGCCGGGTTGGGGTTACAGGTGGCCGCGTTAATTGCATTGGCACAGCTTGACCCGGCTTGGGGGCTGTGGGCCTCTGTGAGCTATGTGATGGTGGTGCAAGGCGCGTCAGGCGTGGCCAAAGATCTTGCGAAAATGTCCGCAAAGTCTGCGGTCAAGTTGTTGGCGCCCAAAGGGCAGGGTGGGTTGTTTCGCTGGGTCGCGATCCTGACAGGCAGCAAGAATGCCGTTAAGGGATTTGGCTTTTTGCTGGGAGCTGGGCTGCTGGCGACATTGGGATTTCAGGGTGCGATTTGGTCCATGGCGATCGTGCTGGCGGTGATCCTTATGGGGACCGTGGTTTTTATGCCCGCAGGCCTGCCGCAGGGTAAAAAAACAGCCAAATTCTCTCAGGTCTTTTCCGGTAACACCAATATTAACCGTCTTAGTCTTGCACGGCTGTTTTTGTTTGGGGCACGTGATGTGTGGTTTGTGGTTGGTATCCCGATCTATTTCTATGCCGTGCTGAGTGACGGCACCGAGGCAGGCAACCGCGCCGCATTTTTCATGATCGGCGGATTTATGGCACTTTGGATCATCCTTTATGGGGTGGTGCAGGGGTTTGCGCCCAAATTGTTACGCGCCGCGCATCGCTCTCATGATCAATTGGTGCATCTGGCATCTCGTTGGGTGGCCGCGCTTACGCTGATACCTTTGGTTCTGGGGGCTTTGGCGTGGATCGAAGTGTCTGTCATGACGCCCATCCTTGTCGGGGGGCTTTTGATCTTTGGGTTTGTCTTTGCAGTCAATTCATCGCTGCACAGCTATTTGATCCTTGCGTTCACATCAAAGGACCGCGTGACGATGGACGTTGGATTTTATTACATGTCCAATGCCGCAGGGCGATTGATCGGAACACTTTTGTCGGGTCTCAGCTATCAATTAGGTGGATTGGTGCTGTGCCTTGTCGTGGCTGGTGGGATGGCAGGCATGTCAGCGTTGGTCGCTCGTAAACTGTGAAGTCCTTTATTTCAGGCGTCTTATACATGTGATTTGGGTGTATGCCTTCCCAAGATCAAGACGCAAAAAGCGGGCGCTTTGTTGTGCCCGCTTTCTCTATATTTAAGATAGATATCTTACTTAGAAGCCGTAGCTTAACCGCAGTTGAAATGTGCTGTGGTCCCCATCTACGCCCTGTCCATCATCAAGCTCAGGCGTGCCAAGGTATTCTGCACCAACACGAATTTTGTCGTTGACCATATATTCAACACCAACGCCATAACCGATGCCATCAACGCCGACGCCATCATTGTCGTCTACGTCATGGTGGGTGACCATTGCATAGGGTTGGATTTTCCCAAAATCATAGCCAACGCGCCCTTTGATCAGGATGCTGTCACCCGTTGGGCCACCGAAGCCATCAATGCGATCCAGCTGCAGTTCACCACCCAAAACAACATTGCCAAGGTCATGTTGGTATCCAACATGCACACCATAGGTCGTGATACTGCGATCATTCAAAGAGGCACGATTTTCAGAGTCAAATGTGCCTGCACCAAGCTGCACACCAGCATATGGTCCAGTCCAGTCTTCTTGTGCCGCTGCGGCAGTTGAAAACCCAATAAGAACCGCCACAGCGGTCAAAGAAAATTTTGTCATGATACCTGCTCGTTTTTTGTAGGTTGGTCTTGTTTTTTTCTACTCTCTTGAATTTGGATGGTTGAGTCAACTATGGCGGGAATATTAGCAAATTTTCTGTGAACTTGTCGTAATGGAGTCACAGGTTGCGGTATTTCGTGCCCCTTTTGCGCATTGCTGAAAGCCGTAGATAATGTCTTTGAGGAGAAGCTTATCCGAATTTCCGGGTGTTTTGCGGCGCCTCATTTCTGAAGGGATCGCATCAATAGGTTGACTGAAATAGATAATGGCATCAACCTCAAATTGATTTTTAAGGTGATATTATGAAAGCACTTACAGAACTAACCAATTTGACCAATCAACCAAGACTCGTCCCTACGTTTAAGCAGCCCGAGCGAAATCAATTGTCGGTCTTTATGTCTTTGTTATGTCTTTGTTGGATTTATCCCCCGAAATCAGAGGAGAGTTTCTAAAACTCTGTGGTTATGGTTCTGGTCGAACCTGCCAATATCAAAGCCATATGGAGCCTCAGTACAGTTCTGACAAACTGCCTGATGTACGCCCTGATGGTTTGATTGCATGTGTTAGAGGAGCTACCCGTTGGTCGGGGTTTATAGAGGCCAAGGCTGGCCGCAGCCCAATCCGCCCTGAACAAATCGTTGATTACATTGATTTAGCTGCAAAGTTGGACGTTGATGTGGTGATTTCAATCTCAAACGAGTTTGCTCGTTCTCCTCAAGAACTTCCTTATCATGTATCTGGAACCAAGTTGCGAAAAACAAGCGTGTGTCATTTCGCGTGGGCCGATATTCGAACCTTTTTGGAACTACAAAGCAAGAGCGAGGAACTTGGTGCAATTGAACGTAAGGTTCTTTCCGCGTGCCTTATGTACTTTTGGGAAGCGAGCAGCGGCATTTTAACTTATGATGCGATGCCTGCGGATTGGCCAAAATTTGTCGAGGCTTCACATACGCAACTAGGGTTTGGAACGAAAACTCAAGGTATCACTGAAATCGTTCATGGCTGGCAGCAAGAACGTAGAGATTTATGTTCAAAAATTATCCACGAGACTCACGCCGATGTGGTTTTAGGACATCATGCCGGGTCGAGAGCGGACGCCGAACAGCGCTTAAAGGTGGATCGCAAAACACTTGCTGATGAGTATGTTTTAACTGCTGATTATGTGTTCCGCGCGAGTAAAGTTAAATTGAAAGTTCAAGCGGATTTAAAATCCTGCCAAATTGGTCTTGCATTGGAGATGGCTCCTCCAGAAAATAAAAAAGCTCGGGCCGTGGTGAATTGGTTTGCGCAACATTTCCCTGAAGAAGATTTACCAAATGCAAAAGTCGCCTTTGACTGGAAAGGGCGGAAAACACAGGAGCCTGTCGATCTTGGATATTTCTTGAGCGCACCAGATATGATTAGTGAAAGTCAGAAAGATGCACCACGATGCATTCGGTTTATTCGATCTATACAAGATGTGAGACGATTCAAAAGCCGAAAGAAATTTATCGAAGATTTAGAGCGACTGACATTAGACACGGTAAAGTTGGCTATGTTGAAAAGTTGGATTTGAAGCCCCGATTTCACGCTGTATGTGCCCCAAGAGAGTGTAAGCCTATTTTATCTGGCTATGTTGCTTGACCAAACCCATTTTTCCAACCATATCCCCAACCATGACAGAGCTTTCCAAAATCCGCAATTTCTCCATCGTCGCGCATATTGACCATGGTAAATCCACCCTTGCTGACCGTCTCATCCAAGAGACGGGCACGGTCAAGGATCGTGATATGAAAGAGCAACTGCTGGACAGCATGGATATTGAGCGTGAGCGCGGTATCACGATCAAAGCCAACACGGTGCGGATTGATTATACAGCCGATGATGGTCAGACGTATGTTCTTAACCTCATTGACACCCCCGGCCACGTTGATTTCGCCTATGAGGTTAGCCGATCCATGCGGGCGGTTGAAGGATCGCTTTTGGTGGTGGACAGCTCTCAAGGGGTAGAGGCGCAGACGCTGGCCAATGTGTATCACGCGATGGAGGCCGACCACGAGATTGTTCCCGTATTGAACAAGATTGACCTGCCAGCATCTGATTGTGATCGCGTCGCGGAACAGATCGAAGACGTGATTGGCATCGAAGCCACAGGCGCGATTCAGGTTTCTGCCAAAACCGGGCAGGGCATCCACGAAACGCTTGAGGCGATTGTGAAGGAACTTCCCGCCCCGACTGGCACCCTTGATGCGCCACTTAAGGCGATGCTGGTCGACAGTTGGTATGACGCATACCTTGGCGTGATCGTTTTGGTGCGGATCATGGATGGCGTGTTGAAAAAGGGCATGAAGGTCAAGATGATGTCCAACGGATCGCTGCATCACGTGGACCGCATCGGTGTGTTCCGCCCTGAAATGCAGATGATTGATCAACTGGTCCCCGGTGAAATCGGGTTTCTGACCGCATCCATCAAACAGGTCCGTGATACGCGTGTTGGCGATACCATCACCAATGACAAAAACGGCACCGAAGAGGCACTTCCGGGCTTTAAGCCTGCGCAGCCAGTGGTGTTTTGTGGTCTCTTCCCTGTGGACAGCGCGGAATTTGAAGACCTGCGTGACGCGATTGACAAGCTTGCGCTGAATGACGCGTCGTTCAGCTTTGAAATGGAAACATCGGCCGCGCTGGGCTTTGGTTTTCGCTGCGGCTTCCTGGGGTTGCTGCACCTAGAGGTGATCCGCGACCGGATTGAGCGCGAATATAACATCGAACTGATCACCACCGCGCCAAGCGTGATTTATCACATTCACATGCGCGACGGCACCAGCTTTGATCTGCACAACCCTGCCGACATGCCTGACCTGACCCTTGTGGACCATCTGGAAGAGCCGCGCATCAAGGCAACAATCCTTGTGCCGGATGAATATTTGGGTGACGTGCTGAAACTGTGTCAGGATCGTCGCGGCATTCAGCTTGACCTGACCTATGCCGGCAGTCGCGCGATGGCGGTCTATGACCTGCCATTGAACGAGGTGGTGTTTGATTTCTATGATCGCTTGAAATCTGTGACCAAGGGCTATGCGTCGTTTGATTATCAAATGACCGAATACCGCGAGGATAACCTTGTGAAGATGTCGGTTCTGGTGAACGACGAACCGGTGGATGCGCTGTCAACCATGGTGCACCGCGACCGCGCAGAGGCGCGTGGGCGTGCGATGGTTGAAAAGCTTAAGGATTTGATCCCGCGCCACATGTTCAAGATTCCGATCCAAGCGGCCATTGGCGGCAAAGTCATCGCCCGCGAAACCCTGTCCGCCATGCGCAAAGACGTAACGGCTAAATGCTACGGCGGCGATGCAACCCGCAAGAAAAAGCTGCTTGAAAAGCAGAAAAAGGGTAAGAAAAAGATGCGTCAGTTCGGTCAGGTGAACATCCCACAAGAAGCGTTTATTTCGGCGCTGAAGATGGATGGGTGATTTTTTGCTCTTTCAGTGATTGTTTGAGCCAAATAAAGAGAACGAATAACACATTTAAAGAGTCTGCAGCGCCCGAACCGCCTCCACGGGGCGGGGGCTGTGTTTGTAATAGGCGTGATCGGTTGCTTTCAGCCATGGATTTGACACGGATCAAAGTTCTTACATTCCAAACTGAATATATTACGGCGTGACGCAACATTTTATGAGGTTTGCCATGTTTCGCCTTGCTTTGATTCTGCATGTTTTCATCGGCTCCACCCTTGCAGGCAGCGCCGTGATTGCTGTGCTAAGTGCAGGGATGGATTCGACCTATCCGATCTTAATCGCGGCTGCGATTGGTTTTTTTGCCGCGTTTCCGGTGTCTTGGATCATCGCAAAGCGGCTTTGGACCCTGCGTTAGTGGCCGAATGAGGCGTTTTCCAGAAACACCGGCTCTGCATCGCCCTCAGGTGTGGCACGCAGGTGCAGGCAGGCGGTGCCGCCGCGTTGGAAATACAGGGCGCTGAGGTCGTACCAGCCCGCCTGTGGCACTTCTACGTTTTTGGCAGCGCTTTCTTCGCAGGGGTGACGCCCGTCAAATTTTATGACTTGTTGTCCGCCTATACTGACCTGCAGCCCGTCGTTGGACAGCGCGTCCATCTTATAAACACCGGGTGCGTCAAAGCGGACATAGCCTGTGATCCCGGCCACGACGTTATGGGCCTGACCGGATGTCAGGGTTTCATCACCATCTTCGGTGTCCCAGTAATCCATACCCTTAAGCGGGGTGCCGGGCTTGCCAGATTTTTTAAGAATTTTGGCCGCTTGGCCAAGGGTCTTTACGTCCCCCGGAAAGGCGTATTCCACCGCCAGCCCTGATGCGGGGTTTGTCGGCTGAGGGTCCGCAGGTGTCAGCATAATCGTCCCCGCCGTCGCGGCGCTGCCCCATGCCAAAGCCAGTGCCAAGGTGCCAGCATTCAAAAATCGTATCATAAAAGTCTCCCAGTTGTGCCAGCCCGGGTCTTTTGCCCTGTGTTATCTGGCGTTGGGGAACTGTAGGCGGAGGTTTTATGAGGGGCAAGTCACGTTTTTCGGTCCAGCCAAGCGGCGACAGAGGTGACGAATTCACGTGGTTTTTCGGCGTGCAGCCAATGGCCGGCACCGGTTATGCGCACAAAGGCGGCTTTGGGGAACAACGTGCGAATGGTGGGGCGATGGTCGTGTGTCACATAATCAGACTGCGCGCCGGACAAAAATAGCGTGGGGCTGTCGTATTGGCCCGACACATCCGGGAACCCCATGATCGCAGGCATGTCACGTTCCAGAACATCCAGATTAAGCCGCCATTTCTGTGCCGCTACATCCAGTGACTGCGTGAAAAAACTGCGCAGGGTGGGGTCGGTGACGCCGGCTGCCTCTAACTGCTCCAGCGCATCGGCGCGGCGGGCGATGTGGCTTAGGTCTACCGATTTCATTGCATGGATAAAGGGCAGCTGCGTGTGTGTGTATGCCACCGGCGCGATGTCGGCCACGATCAGACGATTGACCAGTTCAGGATTGCTAAGTGCCAGCATCATCGCCGCTTTCCCGCCCATGCTGTGGCCCAGCACGTCACAGGGGCCAAGGTCAGTCAGCACCTCCATCAGGTCATCACGCATGTCAGCATAGCTGTGACTGTCGTACCAAGGGCTGTTGCCATGGTTACGCTGATCGACACAGATCACTTGACGATCCGTCGAAAGACGCTTCGCCACAGCACCCCAATTTCGGCCTGATCCATACAGGCCGTGCACAATCAAAAGAGAAGGTTTGTCGGTTGGTTGTCCGTGGGTGATCATATTAAGCATGAGCGAGAATTAACCGATATGAAACCTCTGTGCCAGAGAGTGTTGAGCGGTTTGTTCACTAGGGGTAGTATACGCGTGTGGGGGCCAAAGTATCGGAGCCCGTATTGGAGTCTGAAAGCATTACAAAGAAATCTGCGCGCATTCTTGCCCTGTTACGCAAGAAGTTCCGTATTCGTGCGCGTTCTTTGTCGATTGCCTTGGCCAAGGCAGGGCCCCGCTTGCCGCCTCGTATTCATCGCAAAGCGCAATTGTTGGTCGAGGCACAGCGCTATGCCGCAAATCCGAAACTGTCTGTGACCTTAAATGAAAATGAGATCAGTGAGGCATTTCGTGAGGTTCAAATGTTCTTGTTGGGAATTGATCAAAAGGACCAACGTATTGGCGCCATCCTTTCGCTGCTAGGTGCGATTGTGTTTAACCTGATGATGACGGGGGTGTTGCTTGTGTTGGTGCTGCGCTGGCGTGGGTATCTCTAAGGGAACGTGACACTACCAAGAAAAACGCCCGAGGAGAGCCCCGGGCGTTTTGAATTTACGATGTTCTTAAACCTTAGTGGTTTGGATACAGCGGGAAGCGTGCGCACAATTCGGCGACTTTGCCGCGAACGGTTGCTTCGACCTCGGCGTTGCCGTCTTCACCATTTGCCGCCAAGCCGTCGACCACTTCGACGATCAAATCCGCGATCAGGCGGAAATCGTCTTCGCCAAAGCCACGAGTGGTGCCAGCAGGTGTGCCCAGACGAATGCCCGAAGTCACGGTTGGTTTTTCAGGGTCAAACGGGATGCCGTTTTTGTTGGTGGTGATGTGGGCGCGGCCAAGGGCCTTGTCCACGATGTTGCCGGTCACACCTTTGGGGCGCAGGTCAACCAGCATCACGTGTGTGTCAGTGCCGCCGGTGACGATGTCCAAGCCACCTTTGATCAACTGATCTGCCAACGCGTTTGCGTTTGCTTTCACTTGCTGGATATAGGTTTTGAACTCAGGGCGCAAAGCTTCGCCAAATGCAACGGCCTTGGCCGCAATAACGTGCATCAAAGGGCCACCTTGGATGCCGGGGAAGATCGCAGAGTTGACCTTTTTCGCGATGGCTTCGTCGTTGGTGACGATCATGCCGCCGCGCGGGCCACGCAAGGTTTTGTGGGTGGTTGTGGTGGCCACATGGGCGTGTGGGAAGGGGCTTGGATGCTCACCAGCAGCGACCAGACCAGCAAAGTGTGCCATGTCTACGTGCAGATAGGCCCCAACCATGTCGGCGATTTCGCGCATGCGGGCAAAGTCAATCACGCGTGGGATGGCGGAACCGCCGGCGATGATCATCTTTGGGTTATGCTCTTTGGCCAGCGCTTCGATTTCATCATAATCGATACGATTGTCTTCGCGACGCACGCCATATTGCACAGCATTGAACCATTTGCCGGATTGGTTTGGCGCTGCGCCGTGAGTCAGGTGACCACCGGATGCCAAGTTCATGCCCAAAATGGTGTCGCCGGGCTGAAGAAGAGCCTGGAACACACCCTGGTTTGCTTGCGAGCCAGAGTTTGGCTGAACGTTGGCAAATTCACAGTTGAACAGCTGTTTTGCGCGCTCAATCGCGAGGTTTTCGGCAACGTCTGCGAATTGGCAACCGCCATAGTAGCGGCGACCCGGGTAGCCCTCGGCATATTTGTTGGTCAGAACCGAACCCTGCGCTTCCATAACGGCGGCAGAAACGATGTTTTCTGAGGCGATCAATTCGATTTCGTCACGTTGACGGCCAAGTTCATCAGTGACAGCGCCGAAAATCTCGGGGTCACGGGATGACAGGCTCTCGGTGAAAAATCCGGCGTCACGGGTGGTGGCGTTCATGTCTGCTATGCTCCGCATCAAAAGTTATCTGCTAGATTTCCTATCGGAAACAATAGCGGGATAGAAGTGCTGAAACCGACAATGAGGCCTGTGAGAGCGTCAAGACTGGTCCGCAGCGTCAACATGTGGTTGGATCGGAACCATATGACGGGTTTTGGAAACGGGAATCACCGCAACAGCATGGAAAAGAGAATCGCATTTCTGGCCTCTGACGCGCCAACCGCGCAAACTGGGCGTGCCGCATTAATCGGACGTTACGGAGATTGCCCTGCGGAAGAAGCCGAAGTGATCGTCGCATTGGGCGGGGATGGCTTTATGTTGCAGACACTGCACAGCACCCAAAAACTGGATGTGCCTGTCTATGGCATGAACCGGGGCACGGTCGGGTTTCTGATGAATGAATATAACGAGACCGAATTGCTGCATCGGTTATCGGAAGCTGAAGAAGAGGTGATTAACCCGCTGGCCATGCATGCCACCTGTATGGATGGCACAGTGCATGAGGCGCTTGCGATCAACGAGGTGTCCTTACTGCGGGCCGGACCACAAGCCGCGAAACTGCGGATCAGCATTGATGGGCGTCTACGACTGGAAGAACTTGCATGCGATGGGGCGCTATTGGCCACGCCTGCTGGCTCTACCGCTTATAACTATTCTGCGCATGGACCGATCTTGCCGATCGGGTCTGATGTTTTGGCGCTGACCGCGATGGCCGCATTTCGTCCTCGACGTTGGCGCGGGGCTTTATTACCCAAATCGGCACAAGTGCGGTTTGATGTGGTTGATCCCGATAAACGTCCAGTAATGGCAGATGCAGATGGGCGATCTGTGAAAAATGTGTTGAGTGTGGAAATTAGATCAGACCCAACGATCAAGCACCGCATCCTGTTTGATCCCGGCCATGGGCTTGAGGAACGTCTGATCCGCGAGCAATTCGTATAAATTCACAAAAATCTGCGAATTTCTTGTTGAACGGTGTGTCGTTAAATTTTTCTTTGCATTGTTCGGGGTAGGACTGGCAGAGGACCAGACCGTTTTGAGGATCGCACAATGATGCCAGTGATATATGACGTCGCCGTTTCGGCGGATGGCTATATTGCGGGGGCGTTTGACGATGTGACGTTGTTTCCACAAAATGGCCGCGTGGTAGAGGATTTTCTGACGCGGCTGGGCACGTATGGCTGCGTGCTGATGGGGCGGCGCACGTATGAGCTTGGTTATGACAGTGGCTTGTTAGCGGGCGAGGCGCCTTATGTCGGAAAACGCAATGTGTTGGTGTCTGCAGGGATATCATTGCCCAATGGCCATGAGGTTGATCTTGTGCGCCGGAATGTCGGGGAGGCGGTGCAATTGCTGCGCGCCACCCAAAAGGCACCGATATATCTAAATGGGGGAGGGGCGCTGGCCGGTTGGCTGATGGCGCATGGTCTGATTGATATCCTGCGTCTCAGTCGGGCACCGGTATTTTTGGGCTCTGGTACGCGGCTTTTGGGAAATTACGAGGCCCCACTTGATGCACGCCTTGTGCAAAGCCGTTTGCACGATGACGGCAGCCTATATCAAGAATTCGAAATTCACGGATAGAAGGGCAAACGAGGCGAAGGTTATCCTTCGCCCAGATATTTTTGTGCAAGCTCTACAACGCGGTCCGGATCAAGGATGGGGGGAAACAAGGTTAGAACCTTTCCCTGCGCATCTAGCAGGTAAATAAAACTGCCATGGGAATAGACCGGGCCATAGTCAGGATCGACATAGGCCAGCTCTTTTTGAACGGAATAGGCGTCATAGGCGGCCTGCAACGCGGCGGCATCCCCTGTCAGCCCGATAAAATCAGGGTGATATTTCGCTAAGGGTGCGTTCATGGTGCCGGGTTGATCACGATCTGGGTCAACCGTGATCATCACGGGCGTGACGGTCAGCCCCTCGTCCTTAAGAACATTCACCGCATCGGCAATGGTGGGCATGGCTGCCGAACAGATGCCCGGACAACTGGCATAACCAAAGAACAACAGCTGCCCATGACCGTTCGGATCGATCTGTGTACGCGTCTCGCCATCTTGCGTGATCAGCTCATACGCGCCACCAACATCAAAGGGCAGGGGGGCATTGCCTGCCCCCGCCACCGATGCAATCAGCCCCATCGCCAATGTCGCGATCAGGCGCATATCAATACCAATCCGCGATAAAGGCTTTGTCGACATCCGGCCCAAGCCCCATATAGCCATGAGTAGCGATTTGTTCTTGAATGCGGGGATCACGACGGAACCATGGACCTTTGCCAGAGGCGTCAGGTGTTTCTTTTTTCCAGACCTTCGTGAATTGGCTGGCTTTTTTCCATTCGCCGCCATCAACCTGAATTTTCTGCACCATATACATGTTCTTGGCGCCTAAATCAGGATCATCCAGCATCAAGCCATCAACATTGATTGTCATGCCGCAATAGGGCGCAAGATCAACCGCAGAGCCGCTAAAGGCAGGTTGGTTGTTTTTGAATGTCATCACCAACACATTATCGGCAGAGCGCAATAGGCCCATTTGACGTTTGCCTGCGCCGCAATCGGTAGGGCAGTCACCTGTGAATTCACACAACACATCCACAACTTTGGCTTCGAATGTCGCGGGTACTTCTGCATAGAGGTTCCAGCTTTTGGCGGTGGAGCCTTCGGAAAAATCCTGTGCAAGCGCAGGCGCGGCCAGCAAGGACAGGGCAAATGCAAGTTTCTTCATCATTGGCGTGCAGACTTTGGAATGGCGAAGGCAGGCACAGGGCCATAATCTTCGTGGTTAAGGTTGGTAATACCGAGATCACTGATGACGCTGTCCACAACGAGATAGTTGATGCCATCGCGTTCATAATGCATCCCGTCAGCCTCAATCACATGAGACGCAAGACGCAATGCAGTGTCGCCACCAGCCAGATTATCATCTTGTTCGATCTTTAGAACCATATAGATGGTGCCGTCTTCGGCCTGCAATCCAACTGGAATGCCTCCCGCCGAACACCACAGCGCGCAGGTATGGTGCGCCGATCCAACTACGGCATCAGGGCCGCCCATCACACCTGAATAATAACACCAGGTATCAATCAGTTCCCCGGTGACCTGAATGCGCTCTCCCTCGGCCGCGGTGGCCGGAAATGCAGCAAGGCAGGCCAGTGCGGTCAGTATCTTTCGCATGGCAAGCGTCCTTATTTAGCAAATGGATGTATTCAAAAAATGCTATGGCCAAAACCTTCGTCGGGCAACGATGGTTTTGGCCACAATTGATCACAAATGCGTTGGGTGGGTCAGGTTTTTGCGTATCCCAACGCTTGCAAGGCCACCGTAATCTCATCCAAAATCGCAGGGTCATCAATGGTTGCAGGCATCTTCCAGGGGGTGTTGTCGGCGATGTTGACCATGGTCCCGCGCAGGATTTTACCAGAACGTGTCTTGGGCAGGCGATCTACCACTGTGGCCAGTTTAAAGGCCGCCACAGGGCCGATTTTTTCGCGCACCAGTTTGACAACTTCTTTGACGATGTCGCCATGATCGCGCTCTACGCCGGAATTCAAACACAGGAACCCAACCGGGGCCTGCCCCTTAAGCTGATCGGCAACCCCAATCACAGCGCATTCGGCAACATCTGGATGACCTGAGAGGACTTCTTCCATTGCGCCGGTGGACAGGCGGTGCCCAGCAACGTTGATCACGTCATCGGTGCGCGCCATGATATAGACGTATCCATCCTCATCCATCATGCCGGCATCTCCGGTTTCATAATATCCTGGAAACGTGTTGAGGTATGATTTCTGAAAACGTGCCTCGGCATTCCAAAGGTTGGGCAAGGTGCCGGGCGGCAAGGGCAGTTTGATCGCAATCGCACCAAGGGTGTTCGGGGCAACCGGATGGCCCGCATCATCCAGAATGGTCACATCATATCCGGGCATTGGCACAGTAGGGGAGCCGAGTTTCGTCGGGAGTTCCTCGATGCCAATAGGATTGGCGGCAATCGCCCAGCCTGTTTCGGTTTGCCACCAGTGATCCACAATCGGCACGTTCAGCTGATCTTGTGCCCATGTGATGGTGTCAGGATCCGCACGTTCGCCAGCCAAATAGACCTGTTTCAGACAGCTTAGATCGTATTTTTTGACAAATTCGCCGGTTGGGTCTTCGCGTTTGACAGCGCGGAATGCAGTGGGCGCGGTAAAGAATGAACTGACGTTATGTTCGCTGATCACACGCCAGAAGGTGCCCGCATCAGGTGTGCCGATGGGTTTGCCTTCGAACACAATCGTGGTGTTGCCGTGGATCAGAGGACCATAGCAGATATAGCTGTGTCCAACGACCCAGCCCACGTCTGATGCGGCCCAGAACACCTCTCCGGGTTCGACGTTATACAGATTTTTCATGGTCCAGTTCAGGGCGACCAACTGACCCGCCGTATGGCGAATGACGCCTTTGGGCTGTCCGGTGGTGCCGGATGTATATAGGATATAGGCCGGGTGGTTGCCCTCGACAGGTACACATTCCGCAGGTTCCACGCCATATTGAAAGCCATGCCAGTTCACGTCACGGCCTTCGATCAACTCGGCGACTTCTTGTTCGCGTTGCAAGATCACACAGAAATCAGGCTTGTGTTCTGCAAGGTCGATCGCGCCGTCCAACAGAGGTTTGTAATGCACCACGCGGCCCGGCTCTAGCCCGCAAGAGGCGGCGATGATGGCCTTGGGGGTGGCATCATCAATGCGGACGGCCAGCTCGTTGGCAGCAAAACCACCAAACACCACTGAATGCACAGCCCCAATACGCGCGCAGGCCAGCATCGCCTCAAGGGCCTCAGGGATCATGGGCATATAGATGATGACGCGATCCCCCTTTTCCACACCCTTGGCACGCAAAGCACCCGCCAGATTGGCCACGCGGTTGCGCAGCTCTACGAATGAAATCTCGCGTTTGGTGTGGGTGATGGGGCTGTCATAGATAATCGCGGTCTGTTCACCTCGGCCTGCCTCGACATGCCGATCTACGGCGTTCCAGCAGGTGTTGACCTTGGCGTCAGCATACCACTCATACAAATTCTCGCCTTTATCAAACAGTGCCTTGCTGGGGGCTTGATCCCAGTCAATAGCCTGAGCCGCATCCATCCAGAACCCTTCGGGATCGGCTTTCCAGCCTTCGTAGATGTCTTTGTATGCCATGGTATTCTCCTCCGAACCGTTGCATTGGTGTTAGAAAGGGAATGACATTCGGGCAAGCCTTGTGAGTACGGGCGCGTCACATTGGCGCAAAAATTTGCATAATGATGCCGAAATGATCTGCAATATTTTGCAAATTTAGGATTTTCATATCAATTTCGGCAATAGTTTGCATTTTTTGCAAATCTGCAAACTTTGAAGTGCAAAGTGATTTTATGATTCCTATCGCCGCTATCGATGCTGATATGCTCGGCAACACTTGGTTATCTGCCCCACAGGGGCGGGGCAGATTTAGGGTCAGGACCCATTAATCAGCTTGATGTGGAATTGCTGTCATGATTCACGGTTCTCAATGATCTGGGGGAAT
>CANLDA010000015.1 GCA_947489325.1 uncultured Paracoccaceae bacterium
CGATGCCCCAAGGTCTTCCTCTCGGCAATCGCCCTGGCTGCAACCGTCATATTCTGGTTATGAGTCCAGAGCCTAGGACACTATCGCCATTTGAAAAACGACTTAGTCTTTCAGATCAAAGCGTTTTAGAATTTTATCTGTTTTTGTGCCATCAGCCAATTCGAAGTTTTCTAGGCGCCCCCAATCGCGAAATCCACGGCTTTGGTAATAGATCAACCCACCTTCATTGTCGGCGCGAATACTGGCATTAATCCATTCATAATCTAGGTCAATGGCGGCCTGCATTGTGGCGTTGAACAATTTTGAACCAATACCAAGTCCGGTCTGTCCAGGTTTGACAAAGGTGCTTATGTCGCAAGCCTCGGATGGAAGGTTTTGATGCGGCCCGATCCATTGAAACCCTAATAAGTTTCCGGATTCATTTTCAGCCACAAACCATGTTGCTTGAGAAGGATTTGAAAAGAGCCATTGCCCCAATGCTTCGGCGGTTGTCTGTTCGACACGGGCAGTTGTACCACCAATAGAAATGATGTCGTTTAACAAATGCGCAGACTGTTGGAGGTCCGCAGTAGAGCCATTGCGAATAATCAGCATGAATTAGCCTATCTGGGTGAGCAAGACATTATGTCTGGCAGTAAAATCGTTGCGGGTCTCGATCGGGGGACGCAGGTGTATGGATAATCCTTCGATCAGCTCGATCTTGGGGCGTCCAAACAGTTTATTCGCCTCGCCTTCGGTAAAGCCTGCAATTTGGGTGGCCTCCATCCAAGCGCTGATTTTGTCGGCGCGTTTGATCTGAGTTTTGATGGTTTTTGGCAGTGCGGCAGGTAAACCAAACCGGATATGGATCGCCGCGGTCAGACGCTTGTCCAACTCTTCATAATCTGGCCCCACAGCAGATTTAACCGGAGAAATCATGTCGCCGATTACATACTCTGGCGCATCATGCAGCAGTGCCGCAAGTCGCCACTTCGCCGGAGCCTTCGGATACATGCGCCCAAACAAATCTTCGACCAGTAAGGAATGTTCAGCCACGGAATAAGCAAAATCACCAATGGTTTGCCCGTTCCACCGCGCCACAAAGGCAAGCCCATGGGCAATGTCCTCTATTTCGATATCAACAGGGGTCGGGTCCAGCAGGTCAAGCCTGCGTCCCGATAGCATACGTTGCCAGGCGCGTGTCACGTCAGCATTTCCAGATCATGTTCAAACAGGTGCCGATATTTGTACAAAATCTGTTGTTCAGCAAGCCGTGATCTGCCCATTTACAGAATATGAACCGCACGAAATGCTGAAGCACCCAACGTCTTATCTTCAGAAAAACCCTTGTTTCACAAAGGGTTTGCCTGTGTTCAATTGGGCACACCACCCTTGCACCAAAATGGAATTGCCCAGAAAAAGCCACAATGTTCCAGTATTTCAACCCCATCGCGATCACCTGCTGCCGACACTTGTGTGATCTGCCGTGTTTTGAAACTCGGCACTGAAATGGCGATATCAGGTATGAGGGGGGCATGGTATTCCTCCCCCGTGCCCTCCTCTTACAGAAACCAGTGTGGAAAGGAGCTTGTTATGTTCAAGCGACTGATGACCGCCGGGCTTTTGTTCGGCATGGCAGCAACCGCCCCTCCGGCATACGCCGCCAACTGTGCATTGCGTGATACGGTCGTGAACCGACTGCAATCACAATTTTCTGAAACCCTGACCGCTGGCGGACTTCAGGCCAGCGCAACCACCCAAACCGTAATTGAGGTTTGGGCCTCTCAGGAAACCGGAACCTTTACGGTGATCCTGACCAACCCGCAGGGCGTGTCCTGTGTGGTGGCCGCCGGAACGGATTTTTTCAACCAAAAGGCCGAACAAATGCCCAAGGGCGCGCCAAGCTGACACAGACGACCATCCCGCCAACGCACCTGCCATTGCCGCCTCGTGCATCTGGTGCTATCTGAGGCGCAAACGTAATGCGTAAGGAGCACGGCGGGATGCCGACAGATTATATTGTAAAAGACATCAACCTTGCTGACTTTGGCCGCAAGGAACTGGACATCGCGGAAACCGAAATGCCGGGCCTGATGGCCCTACGTGCAGAATATGGCGAAAGCAAACCTCTGAAGGGGTCTCGCATCGTTGGCTCGCTGCATATGACCATTCAGACCGCCGTTCTGATTGAAACGCTTGTTGCCTTGGGTGCAGACGTGCGTTGGGCAAGCTGCAATATCTTCTCTACCCAAGATCACGCGGCGGCAGCAATTGCCGCAGGTGGCACCCCGGTGTTTGCCATCAAGGGTCAGACATTGGTTGAGCATTGGGATTATCTGGATAAGTCCTTCATGTTCCCAGAAGGCGCCAACCTGATCTTGGATGACGGTGGCGACGCCACGCTGTATGTGCTGCTGGGCGCGCGGGTCGAGGCAGGTGAAACCAACCTGATCGAAACCCCCACATCCGAAGAAGAAGAAGCAATCTTTGCGCAGATCAAAAAGCGCATGGCGGAAACGCCCGGCTGGTTCACAAAAACACGCGACGCAATTGTTGGTGTCTCCGAAGAAACCACAACCGGTGTGCATCGTTTGTATGAACTTCATAAAAACGGCCAACTGCCATTCCCTGCGATCAACGTAAATGACAGCGTCACCAAGTCGAAGTTCGACAACAAGTACGGCTGCAAAGAAAGCCTCGTTGACGGCATTCGTCGTGCAACCGACACCATGATGGCCGGCAAGGTTGCCGTGGTGTGTGGTTATGGCGATGTGGGCAAAGGATCGGCCGCATCCCTTCGCGGCGCAGGCGCACGTGTGAAAGTCACCGAGGTTGACCCCATTTGCGCGCTTCAGGCGGCAATGGACGGATTCGAAGTTGTTATTCTGGAAGAAGAAGTGTCCAGCGCGGACATCTTTATCACTACTACCGGCAACAAAGACGTGATCCGCATCGAGCACATGCGCGAGATGAAGGACATGGCGATCGTTGGCAACATTGGTCACTTTGACAATGAAATTCAGGTGGCCAATCTGAAAAACCACAAGTGGACCAACATTAAAGAACAAGTGGACATGATCGAAATGCCGTCTGGCAATCGCATGATCCTCTTGTCCGAAGGTCGTCTGTTGAACCTTGGCAACGCCACGGGCCATCCATCGTTTGTGATGTCTGCCAGCTTTACCAATCAGGTTCTGGCACAGATTGAGCTGTGGACCAAAGGCGATGATTACGACAATTCCGTCTATATTCTGCCCAAGCATCTGGACGAAAAAGTCGCCCGTCTGCATCTGGGTCGGATCGGCGTGAAACTGTCCAAACTGACCGCAGAACAGGCTGATTATATCGGTGTTGGCACCGAAGGGCCGTTCAAGCCAGAACACTATCGGTACTAATATTTGAATAAACTGGACTGAAATTCAGTCCACGTTATCATCAATATAGCCGGGCCAATATTCTGGCCCGGCCTTTTTGTTTTAAAAAGGAAGTATTGATGACTGATAAGGAATTGCCAGAAAGTTTTGGCGCAGAAATCTCTGACACGCCAAATTCAGAGATTCCACCCGAGCCCGAAATGCAAGCGCGTGCACGCATTGTTCCGACTACATTACCGGTTGACTGGAACGCTTATGCATCGGGTCAGAATTATTGTGCACAGGCCGCATTAGTGACAGTCATGGCGGCCTTTAATGCCACGAATGGCCGCACTTTGGAGCAATCATTCGTCGACATTATGAATGGATATCCCCCTGACTTGGTTTGGGGTCATGCCGGAACCCACCCTGATCAACTTGTCCGTGCTGCACGTGCCCAAGATCTGAATTGTTACTTCAAAAGTGTTTCAAACTGGTATCTCGGTGGTTTTGACAACCCGGCAATGAACAACCAATTCTGGGAGCCACACCGTGACCATGTCTTTGATCTCATCACCAAAGGCTATCCCGCGATCTGCCTTGTTGATGCAGGAATGATGACAGATGGGGGCTCTAATCCGTTCACGCTGCATTACGTGGTGGCGCATAGCTATTCCAATGGAACCATCGGCATATGTAATGACGTGATCAACAGACGGTATTCCAACAGCCGCATGGATTTCTCATCCTTTGCCAGAGCATGGGAATGTCGCATCTTGCCAACCGGTGCCCCCAAATTCTTTGCCGCATTTGTTTATCCCTAAATGCGGGGAATTGGCGTGGAGTTTCCCCTTTGAGAGCGCATGCCATGGCCTTAGCGTTGCTTTGAGCCCGACGGGTTCATTGTTTCAATGGGGATGACCCGACCAAAGGGAGTAAGACTTATGGGAAAACGCGACGACTTGATCGCTCAGTATGCGGACGATCTGCGCAACAAATGCGGCATGGAGCCAGACATGGACCTGCTGACCAAAGTAACCATCGGATGCGGTCCTGCGATTTATAATGCTGACGCGTCTACTGTCGCAGCCACCCAACCAGCCGAGCTTGAAACCGTCAAAAACAACTTTCTGATGAAAAAGCTGGGCCTTGCAGACAGCCCCGATCTGATGGCGGCGATCAATTCTGTGATCGAAACCTATGGCCGCTCAGAGCGCAACAAATACCGCGCCGTGGTTTATTACATGCTGACCAAGCATTTCGGCAAAGATTCCATCTACGGCTGAACCTGTTGAATAATCGTCTAAACGTCCCTTTGGTTAAAGGGACGTTTTCTTTTTGCACGCCATTGTAATTACTTGATGTTTGTCAAGCGCCGCTCTCTGCGGTATCCATAGTCAACGGCCAGGATGGCCAGGACCTAATTCGAATACACGTGTGGTGAGTAGGGAGCACGTGGGGATGTGAGGGTTCTGGCGTGTGCGAGTCAGGGCCCTCACATATTTTCTAAATCAACGTCAGTACAAGGCCAATCACGGCACAGCCCCACGTGGCATATCCCGCATCAATCAATGTCAACGTACGAGACCGCCCGGCAAAAGCGTAATTCGTGGCAATCCATGGTGACGCCATGAACAACCCAATGCCCAGCCCGGCCACAAACCCTTTGCCCACCTCATCAATTCCGGCCAGCGAAAACACATGCCGCATCATTCCGGCCACAACAATCGCGCAGAGGAATGAGATGATAAAAGGCGTCTTGTCTTGCATATTTGCGGGTTTGCCGTCCGCGTCGGTCTCAACGCCAGATGCCGCAACCCATGGCTTTGCCAGCGCCATGTACCACACGGCCCCAAATATCCACGCCGCTGCGGCTGCAATTATTACATTCAAAATTTCCATCGGCTTTCTCCTGTCCGCCTGAATATGGAAATTATGCCTGATTTGACGAACATGCCAAGGGGCAGGGAATTTTCAAACCCCACCAAGCTCCGTCACAATGCGCCATTCTTCTTCGGTGACAGGCTGCACCGACAAGCGTGAACTTTTGACCAATGCCATTTCGGCAAGCCGTGGATCATCCTTGATCATCGCCAAGCTCACCGGCTTTGGCACGGGCGCGATGGCCTTAATGTCAACGCATTGCCACCGTTCATCATCGGTTGTGGAATCCTGATGGGCCTCGGCGATCACTTCGACAATCCCGACCACGGATTTTTCCTTTTGGCTGTGATAGAAAAAGCCGCGATCCCCAACCTTCATCTCTCGCATGAAATTGCGCGCCTGATAATTGCGCACGCCGTCCCATTCCTCGCCCGCGCCTCCCTTGGCAACCTGATCCTGCCAGCCCCAGGTCGAAGGTTCCGATTTGAACAGCCAGTACCGCATCAGCCGATCACCTTGTTCCAAGCGGTGATTTCAACGCTTTCAAACAAACCCGCGTGTTTATAAGGATCATTTGCGGCCCAATCCTGCGCAGCAGCCATATCCGGGAATTCCAGAATAATAAGTGATCCGCACATATCTCCATTATCGTCCAAAAATGGACCTGCCATTTCCACCGCGTCGGTAGATTTCAAATAGGCCACATGGGCATCACGATTGGCCTTACGAATGTCCAATGCGCCGGGTTTGTCTTTGGCAATCAGGGCAAAACGCATGTGTTATTCCTCTTTTGGTGGGCGAGATAAGAGCATTTCCATAGCATCCTGCACCCGCATTTTCTGGTCAAGCAAGGCGACGACCGCCTCGGTTATCGGCATATCAATGTTCAGATCGTTGGCACGTTGCACGGTTGCCCGCGCGGTCGCGGCGCCTTCGACTGTTATCAAAGGATCAAAGGGCTTTCCTTGTCCAATGGAAAGGCCAAAACGATAGTTTCGAGACAAATCTGACGTACATGTCAACGCAAGGTCACCAAAACCGGACAGCCCGGCTAACGTATCAGGTCGCGCGCCTAGCGCCTGAGCCATGCGGGTCATTTCAGCATACCCGCGTGTCATCAGCGCAGCGCGGGCGCTGTCACCCAATCCGGCACCAATGACAGCGCCACACGCAATCGCCATCACGTTCTTCAACGCACCGCCCAATTCGGCACCGACGGTATCAGTGGTGCGATAAATTCGCAGATTAGGCGTCATCAGATCATCCTGAAGTGGCTGGCAGGCCGCATCATCATAGCAGGCGAGCGTCAGTGCCGTGGGTAACCCTCGTGCAATATCATCGGCAAAACTTGGTCCGGTCAGAATGGCCGCATTTGCGCCAGGCACGACGTCTTGAATGACTGCAATTGGGCCTAGGCCTGTTGTCAATTCGATCCCCTTGCAGCACGCCACCAGCATACGGTCATGCAATTGAGAATAATCCTGCAAGACGCTGCGCATCATTTGCATAGGCACTGCAAGCAGCATGTATTGGGCAAGCGCCGAATCCATATCCGACGTGATCTGCAGTGAACTAGGCAACGCGCATCCCGGCAAACGCGCTACATTTTCCCGCGTCTCGCGCATCTTTTGCGCCGCAGTTTCACTGCGTGCCCACAGGGTGACAGGTCGCCCTGTTTGGGACAACGAAATTGCCAATGCAGTGCCAAAGGCACCGGATCCAATCACGCTAATGCTCATGCCTTGGCCCCCTTTTTTCCACTACCCAACAAGGCTGGTGCGTGTTTATCCAAGGGCCACCTTGGGCGCGCCATCAATGTCATGTCATCGCGATGTCCTGCGTTGAACCGTTCCAACCCAGCATAAGCGATCATCGCGGCGTTGTCGGTACATAATGCCAAAGGTGGGGCGGTAAATATGACGCTGTTTTCTACACAAACAGTCTCTAACCCGGCGCGAATAGCGGTATTTGCCGCCACGCCACCCGCCACGGCCAATGTGGGTTCAGCCGGGTTTTCCGCCAGATATATGTCCAGCGCACGGATAGTTTTCTTACATAACACATCCGCAACAGCCGCCTGAAAAGATGCGCACATATCGGCGCGGTCTTGTCGCGTCAGCCCGCCCTTTTCCGCGACAAGTGCATCACGCGCACGCAGCAGCGCCGTTTTCAAACCAGAAAAGGACATGTCGCATCCGGGACGGTCCAGCAATGGCCGTGGAAAGGCGAACCGTTTGGGATCACCCTTTTCTGCCTCTGCTTGCACACTTGGACCACCGGGTTGTGGCAAGCCGAGCAAACGGGCGGTTTTATCAAACGCCTCGCCCGGGGCGTCATCAATTGTACCGCCAAGTCGGGTGAAATCATCTGCGCCGCGCACAATCAGGAACTGGCAATGCCCACCTGATACAAGCAACATGAGATAAGGAAAGGCGATCTGATCTGTTAGGCGTGGCGTCAGGGCATGACCTGCCAGATGGTTCACCCCAACCAAAGGAATTCCCAATCCCGCCGACAACCCTTTGGCACACATCACGCCGGATAACACGCCACCAATCAACCCCGGCCCCGCCGTTACCGCAATGGCGTCGATCTCTGCCAAAGACATTCCGGCCTGTTCCAGCGCCTCAATCACGCAAAGGTCAAGCTTTTCCGCATGGGCGCGCGCTGCGATTTCGGGCACGACACCGCCAAATGGCGCGTGCAATTCGTTCTGCCCCTGTACGACAGATGCTAGAATTTGCGCCGCTTCGCCGCCGGTTTGGCGGATGATTGCCGCTGCCGTATCATCGCAGCTGCTTTCGAGACCAAGAATCGTTGTCGTTTCTTTCATTTCCGCCGCCACTGTGTCAGACCTGTTTTCAGGTAACATCGCGAGACTTTCTGAACAATGGCCCGCCCCGCGGAAAACAATACTCCAACGATCATTCTGACACGCCCGCAACAGGCGTCACAGCAAACAATGAACGATCTGGCGACCTTGGTCCCCCAAGATGCAATCCGTATTTCACCGCTTTTATCGATTGAGCCGACCGGGGTGGATGTTGAATTGGCAGAGGGTGAAAATGTTATTTTCACCTCTCGCAATGCTGTTGAACACGTTCCGGCGCAATCCAGAATCGCGTGGTGTGTTGGTGATGCTACCGCCAAAGCCGCCACACAAAAGGGATGGCATGCTATCAGTGCTGGAGGGGATGCCGAGACGTTGTTTCAACGCATTACAACCACCCCAAACCCAGGCTCCCTTATGCATCTGCGCGGAGAAGTTGCCACCGGCAACCTTGCGCAACGTCTGATCGACGCCAACATCCAAACACGTGATGTTGTTGTTTATCGGCAGATACCAAAGGACATGACGGCCGAGGCCGGGAAATTATTATCCGGGGGAAACCCTGTCATTCTTCCCCTTTATTCTCCTAACACAGCCCGTCATCTATGTGCGCAGGGACCGTTTCGTGCACCGCTTGTCTTGGTGGCCATCAGCAAAGCTGTCGAAAAAGAGCTGTTGTCGCTGCCGCGTGTAACCTGCATCGTATCGGACGCAGCCACCGGCGCATCCATGTTGAATGCGATAAAACTTGCGTGGGATCTATCCTGTCGCATTGAGCACAGGCCAAACCTTGCCTAAGGTTGTGGGATTGTACAGATGATGATTTCGGATTCGAAAGGATAAAACCAAGTGTCCAGAACGAACAAGGCCGACACAGAATCTTCGGAAACCTTGAAGGACGAGGTCTCTGTAACGACGTCAGAAGTGACCTTGGAAAAGGGTAATGACGTTGTTGAGGATGCCGAAATCATCAATGACCCGCACACTGACATACCCAAGGGCAGCGGTGACTCGGGCGTTCTGAAGGGTGAACAAAGCACCCAAACAGAAAATGATGCGGCACCAGAAGAAGTGGCATCAATTGTCACACCCCCAACGGCTGCGCCCGCAGACGACAATGGTTCAAGCTCTGGCGCCGGATTTTTTGCCTTGTTTTTAGGGGGCGTTGTTGCCGCTGGTATTGGCTTTGGCGTAGCCCAATACATGGGCCCGCTTGGGGGTGATGACTCTGAACGGGTTAATGCCTTGCAAAATCAACTTCAGACCCAAAAAGGCGATATTGATGCGTTGCGGTCTGAATTGGCTGCACTAAGCGCAATTCAATCCACAGCATCCCAAGACGATATCGCCAATCTCGACGCCGGCCTGTCTTCGCTTAGCGATCGCATGGCAGCCTTGGAAACGCAGATTGGCGGTTTTGACGACCGTTTTACCGCACTAGAAAAGCGTCCGATCTCTGAGGGCATCTCTAACGAGGCAATTTCGGCATATGAACGCGAAGTCGAAGCCCTGAAGGCCGCCGTTTCCGCCCAGCGCGACGAGGCTGCATCTCTGCAGACAAATGCACAGATGACCGCGCAACAAGCGTTGGCACGTGCCGCGATGACACGGGTTTTCTCTGCGCTTGATTCCGGTGCATCCTATCGATCTGCTTTGATCGACCTTACCAACGCCACTGGCGTTACCGCGCCGCAGGAACTTGCCGACCATGCCGACACCGGTGTGCCTACGCTGGTTGCGCTGATTGACGCCTTTCCTGACAGTGCGCGCGATGCTCTGGCGGCAGCACGGGTTGAAGAAGGTGAAGACGGTGGCATCACAACCTTTTTCAAAACCCACCTTGGTGCACGATCCGTCACCCCGCAGGATGGCACCGATGCAGATGCCATTTTGTCCCGCGCCGAAGACGCCCTGCGCAATGGCCGCGTGACCGATACATTGGCAGAATTGCAATCCCTGCCAGACGTCGCCCAATCGGAATTGTCAGATTGGATAGATATGGCAGTCGCCCGCCGAAACGCCATTGCTGCCGCAGATACGCTGATGCACAGCCTGAACTCTCAGTAAGGACCCCTCCATATGCTATGGTCTCTTGTCAAAATCCTGTTGTTTGTGACCGCAATTGCCGGCCTGACCCTTGGTGCCGGGTATCTTCTTGAAAGCGAAGGCGGGGTGATGATCACTTTTGCCGGCGTTGAATATACGTTAACGCCGCTGGTGTCGGTCATTGCGCTGATTTCATTGGTGGTTGGCGTCTGGATCATTTTGAAACTGATGTCCCTTTGCGTGGCAATCCTGCGATTTCTGAATGGTGATGAAACAGCAATCAGCCGCTATTTTGACCGCAGCCGGGAACGCAAGGGCTATCAGGCGCTTAGCGAAGGGATGATGGCGCTGGCCTCTGGTGAAGGACAGGTCGCAATGGATCGTGCTCGTAAGGCAGAGCGTTTCTTGAAAAAGCCCGACCTGACCAATTTGATCACAGCCCAAGCCGCCGAAATGAGCGGCGACCGCAAGCGTGCCGAAGATGTTTACAAAGAACTTCTAAAGGACGAAACGACCCGTTTTGTTGGCGTTCGCGGATTGATGAAGCAAAAACTGGACGAAGGTAAAACCGATACGGCACTGAAACTTGCAGAAACTGCCTTTGCCCTGAAACCCCGCCATACGGAAACGCAAGACATTTTGCTGAAGCTTCAGACCGGAAATCAGGACTGGAGCGGCGCACGCGACACGTTAAACGCCAAACTAAAGCACGGCGCCCTACCCCGCGATGTGCACAAACGTCGCGATGCTGTGCTGGCGCTGAGCGAGGCCAGGGATCTGATCGACGAAGGTTCTTCTATTGAAATGCGCGAAGCCGCAATTGAGGCCAACCGCCTGTCGCCTGATCTCATCCCGGCAGCCGTTCTTGCTGCCAAAGGATACATGGAACAGGGCAAGGCACGGTATGCCACTCGTGTGTTGAAAAAGGTGTGGGATACACAACCACATCCCGACATCGCCGCGGCCTTTGCCGCAATTGCACCCGATGAAACCCCTGCGGAACGCATCAAGCGCTTTGGCAAACTTATCAAACATCAACCTGATCATGCCGAAACTAAAATGGTCATGGCCGAGCTGAACATCGCCGCCGAAGATTTCCCCGAAGCACGCCGCGCGCTTGGCGATCTGTATGAAACCGATCCTTCTGCACGTACCCTGACCATCATGGCCGCTATTGAACGCGGCGAAGGCGCACAGGATGCCGTGGTCAAAGGCTGGCTCGCCCGCGCCCTGTCGGCACCACGCGGCCCGCAATGGGTGTGCGACAATTGCCATAACATCCATTCGGAATGGACCCCGGTCTGCGGAAACTGCCAAAGCTTTGACACCCTCAGCTGGACCTCACCTCCAGCTAACGAAGTGGTCAGCAGTACCGGTGTTGAAATGTTGCCCCTGATTGTTGGAACTCTCGAAGATCATACAGGTGATTATGACGATGACATCGAAGATCCCGAAGACCTGCACGAAGTTCGCGACGCTGAAATCTTTGAAGACAAGGATGACAACACTGGCAAGCCGGCCAAGGATTTCGTCGAAAAATAGCTCTTTTCCACTTTACGGCGCAATGCTATGAGCCGCCGCAAATGCCTCAATAGCTCAGCTGGTAGAGCAGGTCCTTCGTAAGGACAAGGTCGGGGGTTCGAGTCCCTCTTGAGGCACCAGCATCTTCTTGAATGATTGCGAAGGTCACACAATACCTTGGCCCAGCATATGGATACTGAATCATGACCGCGTTAACCCTTGGAATGATCTCTGCGATTTGCTGGGGAGTGCATGACTTTGCTGTTCGTTATCTCAGCCAGACCATCAATTTGCTGGTCGCTGTTTTTGCAACTTTGTTTGCGGGTGTGGTGATGCAATCGGTGGCTCTTATGACGACTGGGCAGGTCACGGCGATTTCGCCAGAGGCGCTTCCTTATGCTGTGGCGGCGGGACCGGCCTTGGCGATAATGGGGATGTGTTTGTACGTGGCTTTCAAACGTGGTCCAGTCAGCCTTGTTGCCCCAATCATCGCCGGATATCCGATTATGTCGATGATATTTGCGGCCATGGCTGGATCATCCATCAGTTTTTTGCAGTGGATTGCGGTGCTCGTCGTTCTTATGGGGATCACTTTGGTGGCGATCATTTCTGAAGATGATCAAGACGACAGCCCAGCCAAAGGCCCAACTATCATTTATGCGGTGGCGGCATCCATTCTGCTGGCGCTTTCGTTTTGGCTGGGGCAACAAGCGACCGCGCTGTCAGAAGAACTACCCGTCGCCCTTTTGTCGCGCAGTGTGGCGTGCTGTTTCATGTTTTTTGTACTGTTGGCCCTGCGCTTGCCGATGTGGCCAAGTTTGCGGGTTTGGCCCTTGATTATCGCGATGGGGGGCTTAGATGCCTGTGCGCAGTTCGCGTTATTCTCCGCAGGCGGTATGCCCGGAGCAGAATATGCGGCTGTCGCTTCGTCGGTCTTTGGCGTCATCACGATTTTGCTGGCTTGGATATTCCTAAAGGAACCCATGAAAGCCCTGCAATGGGTTGGCTGCCTAATCGCGTTTTCCGGGATCGGATATTTGGCAATCTAATCTGCGGTATTTGATCGGCCCGCCGCAGGTGCGGCAGGCCAGAATGTTTTATGAATTATCCCGCGTCTTCGGTTTGCAATTGCGCCTTGCGCACAAAAGTGCCGCCGCGCTGAACCTCATCCAGAATGATTTCGACCAGATCAAGCTGTGACTCGCCGTTCACATCCTCAAAATACACCTGGCTGGCCCATGGCTCGGTGACATAGTTGTCCTCGGGCAGATCAATGGTTTCGCAAACCTTTTTAATCGCCGAAACATAAGATCGCGCTGCATCAGCGATTTCCTGTTTCGTTTCGTTCAGATCTGCGATGCTGTTGCGGTCGATCTGAGGCGAACCAATGCCAACCGTCAGGGGCATATTCCGCTTGATGGCTTGCTCTTCGTAAAACGAGATATCCACCTTGTCCGCCTCAAGACGCATGATGAATTGCGGGTTCACGCTGACCTTGGCGTCGGTCAGTTCCAACAAACCTGATGCCACACCTTCACCCGTATCCGCAGAGGCACCGCCGCGACGACGCCCGCCACGACCCTTTTTCTTGACCTCAGACACGAAATCACCGCGATAATTGTTGTCATACACGCGATCGGCATAATCTTTACCCTTCAACGCGTGACGAATGGACCGGATCGACATGTTTTTGCAGTTTTCCGGACCGATAAAAAACGGCGACCCAGACGCGTCTGACAATTCAATCCATCCATTGGGGAAGGTTTCAATGTGGTGGTCCATCCATGGTGCGACGACCTTTTCGGCAAGATGGTCCAACACTGCATTCACCCGCTCTGGTTCGTGCACCACATCCGCGAGAAGTGGTTCTTGGCCATAAATATCCGCCGCAAGACTGTAAGGTGCGGTGATCTGCAACAGTGGTGGCATACCAGTCAGCTCTTCTGTGACACGCATAATGTCATCAATAGCCTTAGGCACCCCGGTGGTGAAATCGGGCGTCTTCAGATCCTGCCAGTTCTCTTTATTGATCAGCGGATAATCCGGGTCTGCGCCATGCGGGAAACGGTCCGGGTACATCATGACCTGCCCCAAAGGTTCGCAGGTCATCGCATACAACGCCCATGTCATATAGAATTTCTTGATGCCCAACAGGCGACTTACTGCCAAGTTCGCCCGAACATACCGATAAGGATCGGTGTTGTAATACTCTTTGGTTTCAACGCCATAAAGATCAAACAAGATCGCCAACGCAAGCATATGCACCGATGCAGTGGCGTGAATTTCGTTTGACGGCGCGGGGATGGCAAAATTTGCATCAAAGTCGCCAGCAATTGCCGCATCAAAAATTCTGGCCATCTCTGCCTTGGCATCAGCATCGCCAGCCTGCCAACGTTTCAGCAGGTGAAGTCCGGAGGGATATGGGTAGTCTTCAATTTTGGTCATGGGTCAAACCGTTCTTTCATGTCGCAGGTATTTGCGCGCCAATTGTCTCTATGGAATCGAGCCTAGTCAAAAATGGATGCATCAAATATACCCATTATAGAAAAATGAATAAGCCCATTAGAGGTCATCGTGTCAAAATCACCAAGCGGCGCATTGCTGGCCGGATTTAATGTTGAGCGGGAGTCAAAGGTTCCGATTTACCGACAGCTTGATGCCTCTTTGCGAAGGTTGATCATGGATGGCACCCTGACGGCCGGTCAAAAACTGCCCTCAACGCGTGATCTTGCGAATGATCTTGGGGTGTCGCGCATTACTGTGAAATCCGTATATGAGCAGCTTGTATCCGAAGGGTTTGCGCGGGCACAGGCGGGGGCCGGGACGTTTATTTCGGACGGGTTGGATTTTGAAGCCACCCCAAAAATTCGCCACCCTCGTCACAAAATCAAACCGCCAAAGATCGAGATTTCAGAACGCGCGCGTGCCATCATGGCCACCAAAGCCAGCGTTCGACACGGAGAAACCGACCCCTTTCGCCCCGGTGTGCCCGCACTTGATCTGTTTCCGGTAAAGGTATGGAGCAAATACCTGCTGGATGCCGCCACAAGCGATGCCCGCCACAACATGAGTTACGGCGAGGTACAGGGCAATCCGGCGTTGCGTCAATCCATCGCCAAACACCTGAATGATGCCCGTGGAATGCAGGTCGATCCGGATCAGATCGTTATTACGTCTGGCGCGCAACAAGCCTTTGTTTTGATCGCCTTTGTTTTACTGAACAAGGGGGATACCGTCTGGTATGAAAATCCAGGCCATATCGCTGGTCGTGATGTGATGAAAATCATGGGCGCCAAGGTGGCACCAGTTCCGATTGATGAAGAGGGGATGGATCTTCAGCACGCCATCAAGACCCACCCGACGCCGGCGATCATCTTTACCACCCCGTCTCACCAACAACCCCTTGGCACTACGATGAGTTTGGTGCGGCGTTTGTCTTTGCTAAATTATGCCCAAGAAAACAACGCGTGGATCATCGAGGATGATTACGACAGCGAGTTCCGCTATCGCGGCCGTCCCCTGCCCGCCCTCAGTGCGCTGGACAGCGAACGACGGGTTTTTTACGTAGGCACATTTTCCAAATCCATGTTTTCGGCCATTCGCACGGGATATATCGTCGTGCCCCCTGCCCTTGTTGATACTTTTGCCAAGGCGCGCAATCTTTTGGGGCAAAGCTCCTCTGCGATTGTCGAACAGGCCTTGTCACAGTTCATTGATGATGGGCGATTTGTAGAACACATCCGCAAAATGCGCCGGGTGTACCGCGAGCGCCGAGACATTCTGTTTGACTGCCTGACGCAGGATTGCGCTGATACGTTGGATCCGCAACCAACCGACGCCGGCATGCATATGGTTGCGTGGTTGAAAAACGGCATCGACGATCAAATCGCTCATCAAGCATTACTGGAAGCAGGCATAGAAACCCTGCCCCTGTCGGTTTATTGCATTGACCCGCTGGATCGTAAGGGGATTGTCTTGGGTTTTTCCGGCGCGCCAGAACACCGTATTCCGCGGCTGGTACAACGCATGTCACAGGTGCTTAGATCGCTTGTATAATCTCGCGAGACCAAGGTCTCGCCAAAGCAATAGTCTGGCCGATCCAACAACGGCAAAAAATTCGTTGTTAGTCCTTGGGTAACAGTCACCGTCGCCGCAGGTACACGTAAAACGCGCCGCCGCCGCCGTGTTTCAGATGTGCCTCTGAAATTTGCAGAATCAACGGGGCCAGCGGGGCCATGCGCAACCATTGTGGCACTTGATGGCGCAACACACCGCGACGGGTTGGAATGGGGCCGACGTCCTCTTTGGATTTACCTTTGCCTGTGATCACCAGAACAAGCCGCTTTCCCTCGGCTTGCGAGCGCATGATAAATCCGGTCAATGCCGGGTGTGCCTGATCCATGGTCATGCCGTGCAAATCAATTTTACCTTCAGGCAACATCTTTCCGCGCTTGAGTTTCTGAAATGCTTTCTTGTCCATTTGAACCGGACTTGTGGCCAGACGTTCCGATAGGCTTGGCAACAAATCAGCGGTCGGGTTGGCCTTGCGCTGTTTTGACCCCACTTCAAAAACTGAAATGGGTTTGGGTTTCACCATCTTAGTGGGTTTTGGCTTGGGCTGCACCGGATGCACCTGCACCCGCTCGGGATGCAGGCGTTCGGCAGATTTTGCCACCTTTCGCCACAGCTCCACCTCTGCCTCTGTCAGTTTGCGACGGCTCATAACAACACATCATCCACAAAAGCATAGGCCTGTTGAATAGGTAACAACACAATCATCTGCCCACCATCTTTCAAACGCCCTGCGGCGCGGCCGGCCTCGTCGCCCGTTCCAAAAAAGATATCCGCGCGCTGCGCCCCCTTGATCGCCGATCCGGTATCTTGCGCAATCATCAGGCGGCTCAGAGGGTTCTCCCCCTGCTTTTCGATCCAGACAGGGGCCCCCAATGGCGTGAATTTCGGATCAACCGCAATCGATCGCATGGTCGTTATGGATCGATTCATCGCGCCAAGTGGCCCTTTGTGTGCCGGCACGCGGCTTACCTCGCGGAAAAATACATAGGACGGATTGTGGCGCAGCAATTCAGCCCCATCAATCGGATTGCGTCGCACCCAATTCTTGATCACCTGCGCGCTGACTTGATGGGACTCATAAACACCACGCCTGATCAGTTCGACCCCGACAGATCGGTAAGAATGCCCATTAAACCCGCCATATCCCACCCGGATATAACTGCCATCTTGCAGGCGAACACGACCAGACCCTTGAATTTGCAAAAAGAACAGCTCGACCGGGTCATCCACCCAAGCGATTTCAAGGCCCCTGCCCCGCATCGCGCCTGTGGTTTCAATATCGCGTCGGCTCAGCCATGGGTTGGCCGATTTTGCCTCAGGTGGCATTTTATAAATCGGATGGCGAAATCGCGCAGTGGGGTATCGTGACCCGTCCAACTCTGGCTCAAAATATCCCGTAAACAGGCCGTCTTGGCCATCTTCAATCAGAACCGGACGAAACAGCAGCTCAAAAAACGTCTTTGCATTCCCGAAACTGCCCGCAGCGGCGCAAACCGCTTGCCAATCGGGGCTATCCAGATCAGCACAGGTTTCGCGAAATGTTGTTAATGCAGCGGCATGATCGTCTTTTTCCCAACCCTCAAGCTGGGAAAAATCCAGAATGTCATACGTGGTTTCGGACGCCGCGGTTGTGCCGATCATAACAAGACCCGCGCATATCGCCGCCCGAACCGCGCCAATCATTCGCCAGTCGCGACTAGCTGCCAGTTGGGATCGTCAGACCCCATATTGCGCGCAAACGTCCACACATCTTTGGTTTTTTTGATCTGCGTTTCGCTGCCTTCAACCACTTCACCACCATTATCGCGCACGACATAGGTCATCTCACCCACAAAACGGACGGTGACTTCGCCCTCTTTGGTCGCATCATTAAATGTCGCATTTTGCAAAATGGTTTCGCGAACGCCAATAAACTCAGCCTCTACCGTCAGGCCTTGCTCTTCACGCGACGTCACAACACCAGCAAAGGCATCATACACATCATCCGCCAAGAACGATTTGATCGATGCAAGGTCACCCTTTTCAAATCCCATCAGGATCATTTCATAGGCACCGCGTGCGCCTTGCAGAAAATCACCAACACCAAAGGACGGCTCTGCGGCTTTCATCTTGATAAGGGCTTGGGCTGCATCACTGTCCTCATCCACGTGATCTGTGATGTCACGATCTGGGCCACCTTCGATCACATCAAGATCGGGTCCGGAGTTGCGGGTTTGTGCAGGTTGACGCGGTGCTTCGTACCCGTCACGCGTTCCAAGTACGCTTTTGAGGCGCAGAATCAAGAAAACAGCGATACCGGCAAGTACCAAAAGCTGAATAATGGGCGAATTCATCGAGACCTCATATCAGGACATAGAAACAAACGTAGTTCGCACTTATGTATGTTACACACGTGGTCAAGTCCACCGTCGCTAAACCAGACAGGAGTCTTTCGTAATGTGGCTGTTTATTGCCTTTCTTGCCGTCCCAGTGATCGAAATAGCACTGTTTATCCAAGTTGGCGGGGCAATCGGGTTGTGGCCAACCCTTGCAATTGTGATTTTGACGGCCGTTATGGGCACTTGGCTTGTGCGCACTCAGGGGGCTTGGGCAATGGGCAACCTGCGTAAATCCTTTTCTGAACTGGATGATCCAACAGAACCGCTTGCCCATGGGGCCATGATCCTTGTCGCCGGTGCCCTGTTGCTGACACCCGGCTTTTTCACCGATGCCGTGGGGTTTGCCTTGTTGATGCCGCCAGTGCGCCTTGCTGTATTTCGATATCTGAAGGCGCGTATAAAAGTGCAAAGTTTTTCGATGGGCGGCATGCATCAAACCCAACATTCGCATCCATCGCATGGGCGCGATCGCGGACAGGATGAGGTCATCGACGGCACCTATTCCGAGGTCGAAACACCAAAAAAACCCATAGATTCGCCTTCGGGATGGACCAAGCATTGAGGCTTGACCGCCTTCCTGATAAGGCTGCGGGCAAATATTGAATCTACCGGAGAATTTCCATGGCCGACGAAGAAAACGGTGCTGCGCAACCACAACCACAGGTCAAGATGAACGTGCTGACGCAATTCATCCGTGACATGTCTTTTGAAAACATTCTTGCCCAAAAAGGCGCAAGCGGTCAGGCGCAGCCTGATGTGCAGGTTCAGGTTAATCTGGACGCCAAAAAACGCGCAACTGATCACCAGTATGAAGTTGTTATCAAGCTGATCGTTGATGCAAAGGCCAAGGATCTGGACGAACAAATGTTCCTTTTGGAACTGGAATATGCTGGCATTTTCCACATCGAGGGTGTGCCAGAAGATCAGATGCATCCGTTCTTGTTGATCGAATGCCCGCGCCTGTTGTTCCCGTTCCTGCGTCGCATCGTATCTGACGTGACCCGTGACGGCGGTTTCCCACCGCTGAACCTGGAAAACATTGATTTCGTGGCACTATATCGTCAAGAAATCGCGCGCCGCCAGGCAGCACAACAAGCCGAAGGCGGCCAAAAGCTCGACGCCTAAAACATTAGGCGCCCTGATATCAGGTCGGGGCGCCACCCAGCTTTTTCCAAAGCGCCCCTTCGCCCATCTTTTCGACAAACGCATCATGTGCAGCTTTTTCTTCGGCACTCAGCCGAGAAGGCATTGGCGTTGGGCGCGCTGTAGGGCGCCATTCATCAGAAACGACGCCCGAAACGTTTGACTTGCTTGGCCCCGAGGCCAGTACCAAATCAGGTTGCCGTCCGCCGATCAGTTCCAGATACACCTCCGCAAGGATCTCTGAATCCAATAACGCGCCGTGCAATGTACGTGATGTGTTATCAATCCCAAACCGGCGGCACAGCGCATCCAAAGATGCAGGAGAGCCAGGAAATTTTTTGCGCGCAATGGCCAATGTATCCACCGCACGCTCCCACGGCAGTTGCGGCAAGCCCATCCATTTCAATTCCGCGTTTAGGAATTTCATGTCAAAGGCGGCATTGTGAATGACCAGTTTGGCGTCGCCCACAAAATCCAAAAACGCCTGACCAACCTTTTTGAACACAGGTTTATCCAGCAACATCACCGCGCCCGGTTTTGGAGGCTGAGGAGGTACCAGAATATCCGGACCGATGCCGTGTACCTCAAACGCACCTTGGGGCATCATGCGTTCTGGATTGATATATTGGTGATAGGTTTTACCTGTCGGCATATGGTTGAGAAGTTCCAAACAGCCGATTTCGACAATCCGGTCGCCACCTTCAGGATCAAATCCCGTGGTTTCCGTGTCCAGAACGATTTCACGCATCTTTCAGGCCTTTTCTGATTTGCATTACGATCTTCGACACCTGTTCGCGGGCGTGGTCCATCGTATCCGTCACCACAACGTAGTCTGACCGCGCCATCTTGTCAGCAATCGGCATTTGCTTTGCGCGAATTTGTTCAAATTGTTCAAGGCTCATCGTGCCACGTTCCAAAACCCTGTTTTGTTGGGTTTTAGGTGGAATAGAGACACATACGACTGCATCCATTGACGTTTCTGTACCCATTTCAAACAACAATGGAATGTCAAATACCGCTATATCCGCATCCGCTGATTCAAAGAAGATTTGCCGATCTTTCGCCACCAATGGATGCACAATGGCCTCGATTTTTTTTAACAACGTTGGATCAACGGCAATAAGATCACGCAATATGGGCCGCGAAACCGTGCCATCTATGATCGCATCCGGCACAATGTCATGCATCGGGGCAATCGCCGCGCCATTTTCGGAATACATCCGGTGCACGGCAGCATCCGCATCCCAAACAGCACATCCCATATCGGCAAACAGCCGTGCGGTGGTTGATTTTCCCATACCGATAGAGCCGGTCAAGCCCAAACGAAACGTCATTTCAGCGCCGCTTCACGAGTTGCGTCATCCACTTCTGGTCGTACGCCAAACCAGCGCTCAAACGCCGGCACCGCCTGATGCAGCAACATGCCCAACCCATCAACTGTGCGGCAGCCCTTTTCTTCGGCAACCTCTAAAAGATGTGTTTTCAATGGGTTATAAACGATATCTGTCACAACTGCGTCTTTGTTCAACCCATCAAGCGGCACGCGCAGTTCTGCGCTTCCGGTCATTCCCAAAGAGGTTGTATTCACAATCGTTGCGCCATCTTCGATGATATTTCCGGCCTGCACCCAATCCACAACCCGCACCCTTGTGCCAAAATCCTCGCGCAGTTTTTCGGCCCGGGGGCGGGTTCTGTTCGAGAGCAGGATTTCGGGCACACCCATGTCCAACAACCCAGCAATAATCGCGCGCGCGGCACCACCCGCACCCAAAACAACCGCCGAACCTGCCTTGGGGTTCCAGGTTGGTACACCCTGGCGCAGGTTTTCGATAAATCCATAGCCGTCGGTATTGTCCGCATGGATTTTACCATCTTTGCGAAAGATCAGCGTATTCGCCGCGCCAATGATCGTGGCCCGGTCCGTAACCAAATCGGCAATTTCCAGCACGCGTTCTTTGTGTGGGATCGTGATATTTACCCCAACAAACCCAATTTCAGGCAACAGACGAATGGTTTTTTCAAGGTTTTCGGATGACACATCCATCGGGATATAATGACCTTTGATCCCGTGCTTCTTTAACCAATGCCCATGCAATTGCGGTGACCGAGAATGCGCAATCGGGGATCCTATGACACCCGCCAATGGAATACGATGTTCGCTCATGACTCTAACGTTCCTTTTACGGTCAGATATGACAGCAGCTCTAGCAGTGGCAAACCAAGTACATTGAAATAATCACCATCAACCCGTGAAAACAGGCGCACGCCTTCTTCTTCGAGTTTATACCCACCAACAGAGTGGCGTATACTCTGCCAGTTTCGGGAAAGATAGTTTTCCAAATAGTCATCCGAAAAATCCCGCATCATCAGACGCACGACACCAACATGCCGCCACAAAGGCTGTCCATCTTGATAAATCACAGCTGCAGACAACAGCATATGACGTTTGGCACGCAATTTTCGAAGCTGCGTGCGCGCATCATCGACATCTACGGGTTTGCACAGAATGTCGCCTTCGAAATCCAATACCTGATCGCAGCCAATCACCAGCGCACCTGGCATCTTGTCGCTCACCTTACGCGCCTTGGCCTCGGCCAATGCATCTGCAACATCGCGGGGTGGTGCGCCTTCTGCCTCAAGTGCGGCACGCAACATATCCTCGTCCACTCGTGCCTTGACCACGTCAAACGAAAGCCCTGCATTGCGCAAAAGCTGGGCACGAATTTCTGACCCTGACGCCAGAATGATTTTTTCGTTCATGTGGATAACCGCGTGGATGAGTGTAAGAAAAACTTAAGGATTATTTCTGTGAGATTAACGTGTGCAATGCAAGCACGGGATAACTGCATCGTCTCATGGTCATTCTTCAACATTTTTCCACGGTGCATGAGGATAAGTTTTCTCTTGTGATCAAGATTTTCCACTCAGAGATTCTCCGCAGAGTTATCCACATCCTAGATTCAAAATATAATCACTAAACAACTGATACTATTTCATACTTTTTTGTTACTCAGAGTTGACAGCGATGTTTCACACAGGATGAATTTTTTTCTTCCTCATTGTGGAAAACCCGAGGAGAAATCAATAATCCACTGAAAAGGGCCTTACTACCAAATCATCATCCTTTTCTTTCTATATATATTTTTTTAGGAAGGTTGGGCCAAGAGAAAGGGCCATCCCATGACCGACCTGCTTGCTGAATATTATCCTTGGATCAAAGCTTTTCATATCATGGCAGTGATCAGCTGGATGGCAGGTCTTTTCTATTTGCCGCGTCTCTTTGTGTATCATGCAGAGCAGGCGAAAAACGGTGATCAACTCGACTCTGCTCTCAAGGTAATGGAATTTAAACTTCTGCGATACATCATGAGCCCTGCAAGCATCGCCACATGGGCCGCAGGGCTTGCTTTGGTGTTCACCCCTGGCATTATCGATTGGGGCGCTGTGTGGCCTTATACAAAGGCTCTGGGCGTGATTGGGATGACGGTGTTCCATCACTGGCTGATGGTCAAACGCAAACAGTTTGATCGCGGTGAAAATACCCTGACTGGGCGCCACTACCGGATGATGAATGAGGTACCGACCATTTTGATGGTTTTGATAGTACTTTCAGTGGTTGTGAAGTTCTGACTTTATTTGACTCAGGTTCAGATTGTCCTTATTGACAGGGACAACAGGCCCGTCCGGGCCATGTGTCTTCCATATGACAACGATGAAACAGCCTTGTTTGGGCTGAATAGGATATTTCAATGGATATTGAAAAACTCGCACTCGCGGATCTTAAACGACAAAGCCCTAAGGCGCTGTTGGCCATGGCCGAAGAGTTGGAGATCGAAAACGCCTCCACCATGCGTAAGGGTGAAATGATGTTCCAAATTCTGCGTGAACGCGCGGATGAGGGATGGGAAGTTTCCGGCGATGGTGTGCTTGAGGTTCTGCAAGATGGTTTTGGATTCCTGCGTTCTCCAGAAGCGAACTATCTTTCTGGCCCGGATGACATTTATGTCAGCCCCGAAATGATCCGCAAATACAGCCTGCGGACGGGTGATACCGTGGACGGTGTGATCAAAGCCCCAGAGGATAGCGAGCGGTATTTTGCCCTAACCAACGTGACGCTGATCAACTTTGAAGATCCGATAAAAGCCAAGCATAAGATTGCTTTTGACAACCTGACACCGTTGTATCCTGACGAACGGTTTAAGATGGAAGTTGAAGGTCAAGTTGCTAAAGACCGTTCAGCGCGGATTATTGATTTGGTTGCGCCAATCGGCAAAGGTCAACGTTCCCTGATCGTGGCACCACCGCGCACGGGTAAAACTGTTCTTCTGCAAAACATCGCACACAGCATCGAGGCGAACCATCCAGAGTGTTACCTGATCGTTTTGTTGATCGATGAACGCCCTGAAGAGGTGACAGATATGCAGCGCTCTGTGAAGGGTGAGGTGATCTCGTCAACCTTTGATGAACCTGCCACACGCCACGTTGCGGTGTCGGAAATGGTGATAGAAAAGGCCAAGCGTTTGGTCGAGCACAAACGAGATGTTGTTATTCTTCTCGATTCTATCACAAGACTTGGTAGAGCGTTTAACACTGTCGTGCCTTCTTCGGGTAAGGTTTTGACGGGGGGTGTCGACGCGAATGCTTTGCAACGACCCAAGCGTTTCTTTGGTGCGGCACGTAACATCGAAGAGGGTGGTTCACTGACCATCATTTCAACGGCGTTGATCGATACTGGCAGCCGCATGGACGAAGTGATCTTTGAGGAATTCAAAGGCACAGGTAACAGTGAGATCGTTCTGGATCGCAAAGTTGCAGACAAGCGCGTTTTCCCAGCGATCGACATTCTGAAATCGGGAACTCGGAAAGAAGAGCTGTTGGTTGACAAAATCGACCTTCAGAAAACATTTGTTCTGCGCCGCATCCTTAACCCGATGGGGACAACAGATGGGATCGAATTCCTGATTTCCAAGCTGAAACAAACCAAGACCAACACGGAATTCTTTGATTCCATGAATACCTAGAGGCGTCACAATGGTCAGTGACCGTGACACAATTTTTGCACTAGCAACGGCCCCCGGTAAGGCGGGGGTCGCTGTCGTTCGCGTATCTGGTTCTTTGGTGGGGCAGGTGGGCGCTGCCTTGTTTGGGGATTTACCTACGCCACGTTACGCTGCCTTGCGTGTTCTAAAGGACGCTCAGGGACGACGGTTAGATCAGGCGTTGGTTTTGTATTTTCCAGAAAAGAACAGTTTTACTGGAGAAGAAGTTCTAGAACTTCATCTGCATGGCTCCGTTGCTGTGGTGAATGCCATTATCCGAGAGCTGTCCGACATGACTGGTTTACGTCTTGCCGAGGCGGGGGAGTTCACGCGACGCGCTTTGGAAAACGGGTGTCTGAACTTGTCGCAAGTCGAAGGTCTTGCTGATCTGATCGATGCAGAGACAGAAGCACAAAGACGCCAGGCATTTCGCGTTCTGTCTGGTGATCTTGGTGTGTTAGCAGATGGGTGGAGGACTGATCTAATTAGAGCCGCAGCGTTGATCGAAGCCACAATTGATTTCGCAGACGAGGAAGTCCCAGTTGATGTAACCCCAGAAGTCAGTCAATTGCTGGGTAACGTAAAATCACAACTTGATTTGGAAATTTCTGGCGTGGATACAGCAGAGCGTATTCGCACAGGCTTTGAAGTTGCTATTCTAGGTGCGCCAAATGTCGGAAAATCCACTCTTCTCAATGCTTTAGCAGGAAGGGATGCAGCAATCACCTCTGAATATGCGGGTACGACACGCGATGTGATAGAGGTGCGCATGGATCTTGGTGGTTTGCCGGTCACATTGCTTGATACTGCTGGCCTGCGGGAAACGGAAGACCATATTGAAAGTATCGGTATTGAGCGCGCCCGTAGTCGAGCAGAAGCTGCTGATCTTCGTATACTTTTGATCGAAGCCAATCAAAAGCCGGATTTTCAAATCCATAAAG
Source organism: uncultured Paracoccaceae bacterium (assembly GCA_947489325.1). Lineage (GTDB taxonomy): Bacteria > Pseudomonadota > Alphaproteobacteria > Rhodobacterales > Rhodobacteraceae > CANLDA01. The sequence goes on from CANLDA010000015.1 coordinate 25,189, forward strand.
GGGATATTGTTGTTGCTGCCAAGGCTGATCAACTTGATAATGCCTCGGATGCTGTTTCTGGCAAGACGGGGCAGGGCGTTGCGCAGCTGATTGACCGCATCTCGCAAGAACTGGCAGAGCGATCCGCCCAATCTGGTGTTGCAACTCGAGAACGTCATCGCGTAGCGATGTTGCGCGCATCCGAGGCATTGAATGCAGCCAATGATGTTCTTCAAAGTGGACCGGAATACTATGATATTGGTGCGGAAGAATTACGAACTGCGATTCGCTCTCTGGATTCGCTTGTTGGTAGAGTGGATGTCGAAAACTTGCTGGATGAAATCTTTTCCAGTTTTTGCATCGGGAAGTGAGGATTGTTTCACGTGAAACATTTTGACGTCATTGTTGTTGGTGGTGGTCATGCAGGGTGCGACGCCGCACATGCCGCTGCTCGTGTAGGGGCATCAACGGCGCTGGTGACATTGACCATAGATGGTATTGGTGTGATGTCCTGTAATCCAGCCATTGGCGGTTTGGGTAAGGGTCATTTAGTGCGCGAGATTGATGCACTCGATGGCGTAATGGGACGTGTAGCGGATAAAGCAGGTATCCAGTTTCGATTGCTAAATCGACGTAAAGGTCCAGCAGTGCAAGGCCCAAGAGCGCAAGCTGATCGCGCAATATATCGAAAATCTATGCTATCAGAAATACAGTCGTGTCCGAACCTTCAGATTATAGAAGGCGAAGTTACTGATTTTTTAATGCAGAATTCATCTGTAAAAGGTGTAACTCTGGCAGATGGCTCTGAAATACATGCTGATGCGGTGGTTCTAACAACAGGGACTTTTCTGCGCGGTGTTATACATATTGGAGATGTGTCTCATCCCGGCGGTAGATTGGGTGACAAGCCTTCTGTCAAACTTGCAGAGCGTATCGACTCATTTGGATTGCCATTAGGGCGTTTGAAAACCGGTACACCACCACGGTTGAATTCTAAAACGATTGACTGGAGTTGTCTTGAAGAACAGCCAGGTGATGAAAATCCGGTTATGTTTTCCTTCTTAAATGAAACGCCATTCGCCAAGCAGGTCTCATGTGGAATTACCCATACGAATGAACATACGCATGACATCATCCGGGAAAACCTAGAACGATCCGCGATGTACGGCGGTCATATCGAAGGCGTAGGGCCGCGATACTGCCCTTCGATTGAAGATAAGATTGTTCGATTTTCAGATAAGACATCCCACCAAATCTTTCTGGAACCTGAAGGGCTGACCACAAACGCGGTCTATCCAAATGGCATTTCCACATCTCTACCGGAGTCCGTACAGCACGATTATGTACATTCGATCAAAGGTTTGGAAAAGGCGGAGATACTTCAACCGGGGTATGCAATTGAATATGATTATGTCGATCCGCGAGCACTGGATTTTAGTTTGGCAGTTAAGGATATTCCTGGATTGTATTTTGCGGGCCAAATCAACGGTACGACTGGATATGAAGAGGCGGCAGCTCAAGGGCTCACTGCTGGATTGAACGCGGCCTTGTATTCCAAAGGTAAGGAATCGCACGCGTTTAGTCGAACAGACAGCTATATTGGTGTCATGGTTGATGATTTGATCACTCGGGGGGTTGCGGAGCCTTATCGGATGTTCACATCTAGGGCTGAATTCCGTTTGTCTTTGCGCGCGGATAACGCCGATCAAAGATTGACGCCAATTGGAATAGAGCTTGATTTGGTGGGGGCTGACCGGAAAGCAGCGTTTCTTGATAAATCAGATCGTCTTGAATGTGGTAAAAAATTGCTAACGGATGTCACTTTTACCCCAACTCAGATCAAATCGGCCGGAATAGAAGTAAATCAAGACGGATCGCGGCGAACGGCGTTTCAAGTTTTGGCTTTCCAAAATATTTCCTTTGGCGACTTAATGCCCTTGGATGAACGACTTCGATCTATTGATCCTAAAACGCAGGAACAATTGGAGAAGGACGCTATGTACGCAAACTACATCGAACGTCAAAGAAGAGATGTAGAAGCCCTGAAACGCGACGAAAACCAGCGTATTCCAGCGAATTTTATGTATTCCGCGATCGAAGGCTTGTCAAATGAACTTAAGCTCAAATTGAACGCCACCAGACCAAGTAACCTGTCTCAAGCGGCAAAGATTGATGGAATGACTCCAGCCGCGCTTTCCTTGTTGCTTGCCAAAATTCGGCAATCACGCAGGGAGAAAGCCAGTTGATTGATGGACTGAATGTTTCACGTGAAACATTGGATAAATTGGAAAAGCTTCAAGCGCTTCTTCACAAGTGGAATCCAAAAATAAACCTGGTGGCAAAGTCCACGATTGAGAGTTCTTGGGATAGGCACATCCGAGACTCCATGCAAGTTTATGGCCTTATGAATATGACGAATAAACATTGGGTTGATATCGGAAGTGGCGGTGGATTTCCCGGACTTGTTGTTGCGATTATGGGTGAGAATGACCTTTCAAAAGTAACGTTGATCGAAAGTGATCAAAGAAAGTGTGCGTTTCTTCGAACTGTACTGCGAGAGACGGGGGTTCAAGGTAATGTTATTTCGGAGAGAATTGAAAAAACGCTACCTCAAAACGCAGATATTTTGTCTGCGCGCGCCTTAGCAAATCTTTCAACCCTTCTAGAATTTGCAGAGCTTCATTTGGCCGAAGATGGCATTTGCATTTTTCCAAAGGGAGAAAATTGGGAAAAAGAAGTGACAAACGCGCGTAGATCATGGTCATTTTCCATGGAAACTCGTACAAGTTTGACTGATCCAAACGCTGTCATTTTGAAGATTGGAGATCTGAGACGTGCCTGACCCAACCCGTCCAATGGGACCAAAAATCATTGCAGTTGCAAACCAAAAAGGGGGAGTTGGAAAAACAACAACAACCATAAACCTCGCAGCCGGACTTGTAGAAGAAGGCATGACGGTTCTGTTGGTTGATCTTGATCCGCAAGGCAACGCATCTACAGGCATTGGTGCGGATAATCGCGACACTACGACATATGACCTGTTGCTAGGTGAGGCCGATTTGGCAACTGTTATCCAACCTGCAAGCATTGATGGATTGTCCATTATTCCAGCAACTGTTGATTTGAGTTCGGCTGATATCGAATTGTATTCAAACGAAAAACGCAGCTTTTTAATGCACGATGCACTGCGCCAAGAAGCGATGGATGCATATAAATTTGATTACATTTTGATTGATTGTCCACCCAGCTTGAACCTGTTGACGGTCAATGCCATGGTTGCAGCCCATTCGGTTCTGGTTCCCCTGCAAAGTGAATTTTTTGCGTTGGAAGGCTTATCTCAACTGATGTTGACCATCCGAGAGGTGCGGCAGACCGCCAACTCAAAACTCCGGATAGAAGGGGTTTTGCTAACGATGTTTGATGCGCGTAATAATTTGTCTCAGCAAGTAGAACAAGACGCCCGGGAAAACCTTGGGGATCTTGTGTTTGAAACCAAAATTCCGCGCAATGTACGTGTTTCTGAAGCGCCTTCTTTCGCTCAACCGGTTTTAGATTATGATTCTGCGTCTAAGGGCGCAGAATCATATAGAGCATTGGCCCGAGAACTGTTGACGAAACACGCAAAATCCGCCGCATAAAAGGAAATGAAGATGGCAGAGAAAAAAAGAGGCTTGGGTCGGGGATTGTCTGCGTTGATGGCGGATGTGACTGAAGAGCAAGTTCCGCAAGGCGCGGCTCCAACAAAAACTGATATCATGGTGCCTATTGAGAAGATTGCACCTAATCCAGATCAACCGCGTAGAGATTTCACTTCAGAGCAGTTGGAGGATTTGTCCAATTCGATTCGGGAAAAGGGTGTTATTCAACCGCTGATCGTACGTCCTCGTCCTGGTATTGAAGGGGAATATGAAATCGTTGCAGGTGAACGACGTTGGCGTGCATCCCAAATGGCGCAATTGCATGAATTGCCGGTCTTGGTACGTGATTTCAACGATACAGAGGTTCTTGAAGTTGCGATTATTGAAAATATCCAACGTGCAGACCTGAATCCAGTGGAAGAGGCGGCAGGATACAAGCAGTTGATGGATAAGTTTGGCCACACACAAGATATATTGTCCAAAGCGCTTGGAAAAAGTCGGAGTCACATCGCAAACCTGATGCGTCTTTTGAACCTGCCAGATGATATTCTTGGATTGTTGCGGACTGGTCAAATTAGCGCGGGGCATGCCCGTGCTTTGATCACATCTGATCATGCACATGAGATTGCAAAGCGTATCGTGGCACAAGGCTTGTCTGTGAGGCAGGTAGAGCAATTGGTTAAAAAGTTTGCTTCTGGTGAGCTAGACAAGCCAAAGCGTCCAAAACCGCAAAAAGATGCAGACACGCGCGCGCTTGAAGGGGATCTGTCGGCAAACCTGGGAATGAATGTGAATATTGACCACAAACCAGATCAGGAAAATGGTCAGGTTGTCATTAAATACACAAGCATGGAGCAGCTTGACGAAATTTGCCGCATCTTAAGCAGTACATAAATCGCAAAGGGCAGGGTGTTTCCTGCCCTTTATCCGTTTGGCCGGGTCCAGATAAACAGCAACACGCATGATAGAGTGATGCCTTGTATGATCAGGATAAACGGGCGCAGGCCAAGGGCCAAAGAAATCCCAAAAACCAACAGGATAGAGACGGTTGCCCAACGCTTGCCGTTTGGACGTATGGCACCCTGACTTTGCCAGTCGACAATTGGGGGGCCGAATGTTGGGTGTGATAGCAACCAATGGTGCAGTCGCTCAGAGGAGCGTGCGAAAAAGAATGCGGCAAGCAGAAGCAATGGAACGGTTGGCACCAGCGGCAGAATGATCCCGATCAACGCAATGCCAAGAGAGAGAAGCCCAAGTCCAGCCCAAAGGATACGCATCTATTCCACCAACAATTCTGCGAGTAATGTGTTAAGAACCATACGCCCCTGACGTGTCGCGTAAATGCGGTTTTCCTCAAGGCGGATCATATTGATGTCCTGAAGATGTGCGCACGTGCTGGAATCAAGGGATCGACCAGAAAGGGCACGCCAGCGATTTAGATCTACGCCTTCGTATAGACGCAGGCCCATCATCATCATTTCGTCTGATTGATCCTCAAGTGAAAGAGGTGTTGTCACGGATTCGCCATTGCCATCGTTGACGGCCCGAAGCCATCTCTCGGGGTTTTTCCAACATTCAATTGCGGTGCGTTGGCCATTCAATGTGAGCCTCCCGTGTGCGCCGGGGCCAATTCCGGCGTAATCTCCGTATCGCCAATAAATCAAGTTGTGGCGGCTTTCAGAGCCTATTTTGGCGTAGTTAGAGACTTCATAGCCTTCCAATCCTGCTTTGGCACAGATGTCGCCTGTGGCTTGATACATGTCTGCAGCAAGATCATCTTCTGGAAGACCGCGTAATCTTCCCTTGGCATAGCGATCGCCGAATGCAGTGCCGGATTCGATTGTCAGTTGATAAAGCGACAGATGATCAATGGTCATGGCGAGGGCTTCGCGCAATTCGGCTTGCCAGTCGGCCAATGTTTGATCTTGACGGGCATAGATCAGATCAAAGCTGACCCGATCAAAAGTGGTGCGGGCAATATCAAAGGCAGCGCGGGCTTCGGAAACTGAATGAATGCGGCCCAGTCTGTGCAAGTCCCGATCATTTAGCGCCTGTATGCCCATGGAAATACGGTTAACACCTCCTTGGCGGTAGGCGGCGAAACGCCCTGCCTCCACAGAACCAGGGTTGGCCTCTAGTGTGATTTCCATGTCATTGGCGGTGGGCCAGGTCTTATGAATATGTGTCAGTATTTCTGCTACAATTGCCGGGTCCATCAGGCTTGGTGTACCGCCGCCAAAGAAAATGGAATTCAGAACGCGGCCTTTGGTTTGCAATCCGACGCGGTCAATTTCCTTAAGGTAGGCACGCAGCCAACGGTTTTGGTCAATGCTGCGTGAAACATGCGAATTGAAATCGCAATAGGGGCATTTGGCCTGACAAAAAGGCCAATGAATATAAAGACCAAAGCCCCCGTTTTGCCAATCTTCAGCCAAAGCAACCAGCCAAAAATGCAGCAACGGCACGACCGCGGTGGCTTATTTTATTCTTTTCTACGGGATCCAGTTCGGCGCAAGTGACGTCATACCCATCTGGCTGAAACATGGGATCATAGCCAAATCCATGTTCACCGCGAATAGGCCAGACAAGGCTGCCGGGCATCACACCTTCGAACACTTCATCATGTCCGTCGGGCCATGCGATAACAAGTGTACACCGAAATTGCGCAGTGCGTGGGGCATCGGGGCCAAGGGCGGTGATTTCACCATTGGCACGTGTCATCGCCATCATGAAGTCACGGCCATTTGGGGTTTCCGCCCAATCAGCGGTGTAGACGCCCGGTGCACCATTTAGGGCATCAATGCAAATGCCACTGTCGTCGGACAACGCGGGCAGGCCCGTTGCTTTGGCGGCGGCATGCGCTTTAATCCGGGCATTACCGACAAAAGTGTCTTCGGTCTCGTCGGGTTCCGGCAAATCCATATCGCCGGCCCCCACAATATTCACCCCAAAGGGTGCAAGTATCTCGGCAATCTCATTTAGCTTGCCTTTGTTATGGGTGGCCACCAAAAGCCGATCGCCGAGAAACTTTCTGGTCATTTGACAGCTTCCATTTGCAGGGCGGCCAATTCGTCCACGCCTTTTTCAGCAAGATCCATCAGCTGGTTCATCTGGTCGCGGGAAAAGACAGAGCCTTCGGCGCTCATTTGAACTTCGATCAAGTTTTTGTTGCCAAGCATGATGAAATTGCCGTCAACGCCGGCTTCGCTGTCTTCGGGGTAATCCAGATCAAGCACGGGTTGGCCGGCATAGATGCCACAGGATACGGCAGCCACAGGGGTGACCAGAGGATCGGAAATCACAGCACCGGTTTTCATCAGCTTGTTCACGGCCAAACGCAGAGCAACCCATCCGCCGGTGATTGCGGCACAACGAGTGCCGCCGTCAGCCTGAATAACATCACAGTCGATCGTGATCTGGCGTTCACCCAAGGCCACACGATCTACGCCGGCACGTAGGGCGCGACCAATAAGGCGTTGAATTTCCACAGTTCTGCCACCTTGCTTGCCTGCTGCGGCCTCGCGACGCATACGTGATGTGGTGGAGCGAGGCAGCATGCCGTATTCCGCAGTTACCCAACCCAACCCGGTGCCTTTTACAAAGGGGGGAACGCGCTCTTCCAAGGTGGCGGTACACAGAACATGGGTATCGCCAACTTTGATCAGGCAAGAGCCTTCGGCGTGTTTCGTAACTCCGGTTTCAATAGAAACCGAACGCATTTCATTCAACTGACGGCCAGAGGGGCGCATGATCTTATCCTTTATTTGCTTGGCCTTTCGATACAGCCCCGCAGGTCCCTTGTGCAACCCCGATTGACCTTTTGGTCAGAGCCTCTTTAATGGTGATAGTGATAAGTGAAAGACATGACAGAACAAGCACGCATCTTTGGTGAAATGAATGATCGCTCTCGCGAGGTGTTTCGTCGAGTGGTCGAAGGGTATCTGGAAACCGGAGACCCAATGGGGTCACGAACCCTGACGCGCACCTTATCGGAAAAGGTAAGCGCTGCGACCATTCGCAATGTGATGCAAGATCTCGAATATTTAGGGTTATTGAATTCCCCACATGTCAGCGCAGGGCGCATTCCCACGCAGATGGGGTTGCGGATGTTCGTTGATGGGTTGTTAGAGGTAGATGACCTAGGGCGCGAAGATCAGCAAAAGCTGGACGCGACCCTTGCAGGTGATGCCCCTACTGATGTGGCCGGGATGTTGGATCGCGTTGGATCGGCCCTGTCCGGAGTGACGCAAGGGGCATCTTTGGTGTTGGCACCCAAACATGAATCCCCCATCAAACATATTGAGTTTGTCAGCCTTGCCCATGATCGCGCCTTAGTGGTGTTGGTGATGGCGGACGGTCACGTGGAAAACCGACTGTTCACCCCGCCACCCGGACAAACGCCCAGTTCCATGCGCGAGGCGGCGAATTTTCTAAATTCCCTGATCGAAGGGAAAACACTGTCGGAATTGCAAACGGTGATTCGCGCAGAGATCACCCAGAGGCGACAGGAAATCGATACGTTGTCCCATGCATTGATCGAAAGTGGCATGGCGATTTGGGCAGGGGATGGTGATAATCAAGAGCGCCTGATTGTGCGGGGACGTGCCAATTTGCTTGAAGGAGAGCAAGAAGAGGCGGATCTGGAACGCATTCGCTCGTTGTTTGATGATCTGGAACGCAAACGTGATATCGCAGATTTCCTTGAATTGGCTGATCAGGGTGATGGTGTGCGCATTTTTATTGGTTCTGAGAACAAACTTTTCTCACTTTCGGGTTCCTCTTTGGTGGTGTCTTCCTATATGAACTCTGATCGAAAGATTGTGGGTGCTGTCGGGGTTATTGGTCCAAAGCGCCTGAACTATGGACGGATTGTGCCCATTGTAAATTACACGGCACAGCTGGTTGGAAAGATGATTTCTGATCAGGGTTAGAGGTGAAAAATGGCAGAGCGGAAAGAAAACGATTTTCTGGATGACCTCGCAGAGGCTGAAGCAGAAGAATTCGCGCAAGACTTGGAAGAGCTGGATGCAGAAGCGATTGAGCTGGACGAGTTGCGCGCAGAGCGCGATGAGCTGAAAGATCGCTGGATGCGTGCGCTTGCTGATGCGGAAAATGCGCGCAAACGTGGCGACAGGGCGCGTCGTGATGCAGAACAATACGGTGGCACAAAACTGGCGCGCGATATGCTGCCGGTGTTTGATAACATGAAGCGTGCGGTCGAAACGATCACTCAAGATCAGCGCGAGGCATCTGCCGCCTTGATTGAAGGGATTGAGCTGACCATGCGTGAATTGCTGAACACCTTCAAAAAACACGGGATTGAATTGATTTCGCCAGAGGTTGGTGATCGATTTGATCCCAATGTACATGAGGCGATGTTTGAGGCACCCGTGCCCAACACCAAATCAGGTGACATCATTCAGGTGTCTGCTGAGGGATTCATGTTGTACGATCGTCTGCTGCGCCCGGCACAGGTCGGTGTGTCGTCCAATCCCGGTTAAACAAACACGCATTTCGTGGTACAAGGCCCTCAACAACTGTTGAGGGCTTTTTATGTTCAAACGATTGATTTCGGCGATACTGTTTTTCTTTTGTCTCACTATTTCTGCAAATGCCCAAAACTACCCTGATTACACCGAGCCTTACGTCAATGATTTTGCGGCCATTCTGCCACAGGAAATAGAGCAATCCATTCGGGAAAATCTGACGGAATTGCGTGATCGTAAAGGAATAGAATTTACGGTCGTGACGATTCAAAACATGTCGGATTATGGCTATTCTGGCGCGATCGAACCTTTCGCTACAGGGCTGTTCAATTATTGGGGCATTGGTGATGCCTCGCGCAATGATGGCGTTATGATGCTTGTGTCGCGCTATGATCGTGAAATGCGGATTGAGGTTGGGTCGGGCTATGGCTTGACCAAAAATGCGCCGATGAAGCGCATTATTGAGCGAACCATTATTCCATATTTTCGGGATGAGAATTATCCCAAGGGAATCGAGCGTGGTGTTGAGGAAGTAATATATGAACTTACTGGCAGCTATCCCGGGGAATATGATGCCTCGGCAGGTCAGAAGGCATTTAACCGTGCAGGACGATTTCTAAGTTGGCTTGGAGATTGGATTTACGTCATTTTGGCGCCATTGATGTATTTCCCTGTCAGGGCCCATCGACGCTGGCGTCGAAATCGCCCCCGCATTTGCCCGGTTGATGGATCAAAAATGCATCGATTGGATGAGGTATGGGACGACAATCATCTACAAAAAGGACAAATCACCGAAGAACAGTTAAAGAGCGTTGACTATGATGTTTGGCAATGCGCGCAATGTGACCATGTAACGGTCGAGGCCTATAAAGCGTGGTTTTCACAATATGGGGCTTGTCGATCCTGCGGATTCAAAACATTGCAAGGCACCACCACAATTTTGGATCATGCGACGACATCCTCAACAGGTATGAAACGTGTTGATTACGAATGTCACCATTGCAACGACACATATTCCGTCAAAAAGATTATTCCAAAGAAATCCAAAAGCTCTTCTTCCTCGGGCGGGAGTTCTTTTGGGGGTGGATCGTCATCTGGCGGGGGCGCTTCTGGGTCTTGGTAATTCCTACTTTCCCAATGCCTTAAGTTCATAGAGCATTTCTAGTGCTTCACGTGGGCTTAGGTCATCCGGGATGATTTCTGACAGGCGTTCCTCGACCGCAGAGGGGCCTTTGGATTTCGTCGGCGCAGGGGGTGGTGCGGCAGCAAACAACGGCAGATCGTCGATCAGTGTTTTTTGCGCTCCGCCTTCGCGCTCGCCTTTTTCCAACATCTCCAGAACAGCGCGCGCGCGCTCCACAACAACCGGGGGTAGGCCGGCGAGTTGCGCGACCTGCACACCGTAACTGCGATCAGCCGCACCACGCTTGACCTCGTGAAGGAAAATGATCTCATTTTCCCACTCTTTGACAGTGACTGTCGCGTTGTCCACACCTGACAGTTTACCGGCAAGGGCGGTCATTTCGTGGTAATGCGTAGCAAACAATGCGCGGGATTTATTCATGTCATGCAGATGTTCCAGCGTGGCCCATGCAATTGACAACCCGTCATAGGTGGCTGTGCCGCGGCCGATTTCATCCAGAATGACCAGAGCGCGATCGTCTGCCTGATTAAGGATCGCGGCGGTTTCGACCATTTCCACCATGAAGGTGGATCGCCCTCGCGCCAAATCATCGGATGCACCGACACGGCTGAACAGCTGTGACACAACGCCGATTTGTGCGGCTGTGGCTGGAACATAGCTGCCCAATTGTGCCAACAAGGTGATTAACGCGTTTTGACGCAAAAAGGTCGATTTACCGGCCATGTTGGGGCCTGTCAGCAACCAGATGCTGGCTATGTCGCCGCCGGAGAGATCACAATCATTGGCGACAAAAGGTGTGCCGCCTTGTTTGCGAAGTGCTGCCTCTACTACGGGGTGGCGACCGCCTGTGATGCTGAAATCACGGGTGTCGTTGACCTCGGGTCGACACCAATTTTCCGCGATTGCCATATCCGCCAATGCGCATTGCAGATCAAATTCTGCCAAAGCGCGTGCAACTTGTGATACCTCTGCGGATTTATCCAATATAGCTCGTTTTAAGCCGGAATAGAGCCGCTTTTCAATTTCTAACGCAGTATTGCCTGCGTTCAGAATTTTGGTTTCCATCTCGCCTAATTCAACGGTGGTAAACCGCACCTGATTGGCGGTTGTCTGGCGGTGGATAAAGGTTTCTGACAATGGCGGTGACATCAATGTTTCGGCGTGTTTGGCCGTGGTTTCGATGAAATAGCCCAGCACATTGTTGTGCTTAATCTTCAGCGCTTGAATATCCGTTTGCTCAATGAATTGCGTCTGCATTCCCGCAATTACGCCGCGCCCTTCATCGCGCAGCTGTCTGGCCTCATCCAGGTCGATGTCGAATCCTGGTGCAATGAACCCACCATCACGCGCCAAAAGCGGTGGTTCGGCAACCAGTGCCTGATCCAAAAGGTCCAGCAATTCGTCATGCCCGCGCAACGCGGTTGCCGCATCCTGCAGCAACGTCGGCATTTCGATAACATCACAGCCTTCGGCCAATTCCGCTGCTTGAGATAGCCCATTGCGTATTGCGGTCAGATCGCGTGGTCCGCCGCGATCAAGAGAGAGACGAGACAGGGCGCGATCAAGGTCGGGTACTTTGCGCAGCACCTCGCGCAATTCACGGGATACGGCGGCGTTTTCAACGGCAAAGGTTACGGCATTTTGGCGTGCGTGGATCACGTCCAGTGACAAAGATGGCGAAGACAGGCGACGTTCCAGCAAGCGTGCGCCGCCCGCAGTGACCGTTCGATCAATGACCGAAAGTAACGATCCAGCACGCCCGCCTGATAAGGCATGCGTCAGTTCCAGGTTTCGACGGGTGGCTGCGTCGATTTGCATGGTGCCGCCTGACACTTCCCGAACCGGCGGACGCAGTAGAGGCAGTTTACCCTTCTGGGTGATTTCAAGGTAATCAACGATGGCACCAAGCGCCCCCAATTCGGGACGACCAAAAGTTCCAAAGGCGTCAAGGCCACTGGCCCCAAAGAGGGCCGCAACCCGTTTTTCCGCGGCGGTACTGTCAAAACTGCCCCGCGAAACAGATGTCAGCGGGACACCCATATCAGAGACTATTTCACCTAAATCTGCCTCTGATCCTTCGGCAATCAACAATTCAGAAGGGGCAAGTCGCGCCAGTTCCGCGCCCAAACGAACGCGCGGTAATGTCATGACATGCAAGGCGCCTGTGGAAATGTCCGCCCACGCAATAGCGGCCTCATCCCGGACCTCTGCGAAGGCTGCCAAAAAGTTGTGGCGACGCGCGTCCAAAAGCGAATCTTCGGTCAATGTGCCGGGAGTCACAAGGCGTACAACCTCGCGTCGCACCACAGACTTGTAACCGCGTTTCTTGGCTTCAGCTGGGCTTTCCATCTGTTCACAAACGGCAACGCGAAACCCCTTGCGAATGAGGGTCAGAAAATATCCTTCGGCGGCGTGATGGGGCACCCCGCACATGGGAATTTCAGCACCATCATGTTTGCCACGCTTGGTTAGCGCAATGTCCAACGCCTCTGCCGCGGCGACAGCATCGTCAAAGAACATCTCGTAAAAATCGCCCATCCGATAAAACAATAGGGCATCGGGATGCTCGGCCTTGATCTCCAGAAATTGTGCCATCATCGGTGTGACGGCTGATTTTGCGGCACTCACTACGCATTCCCCCAATTCGTTGTAGAAGGCTTAGCAAAATCAGGGCACCAGACGAAAGGTGAAATCGCAAATTGGTTGAGGGTCGGCGCTGCCTCGTCTATGACGCATTTACCCGCCAAAAGGACGCATTTTATGACCAAGAGCAAAGTTACCCGCGAAGAGGCATTGGCCTTCCACCTGGAACCCAGCCCCGGCAAGTTTGAAATTCGCGCAACCGTACCGATGACAACACAGCGTGATTTGTCGCTGGCCTATTCGCCCGGCGTGGCGGTTCCTTGCGAAGAAATCGCGGCAAATCCGGAAACAGCCTATGATTATACGAACAAGGGCAACCTTGTGGCGGTCATTTCCAATGGGACTGCGGTTCTGGGCCTTGGCAACCTTGGTGCGCTGGGCAGTAAGCCGGTGATGGAAGGTAAAGCGGTCCTGTTCAAACGCTTTGCAGACGTGAATTCGATCGACATCGAACTGGACACCGAAGACCCAGAAGCCTTTTGTCAGGCGGTCAAATTGATGGGCCCAACCTTTGGTGGCATCAACCTTGAGGATATCAAGGCGCCCGAATGTTTCATTATCGAGCAACGCCTCAAGGAAGAGATGGACATTCCCGTCTTTCATGATGACCAACACGGCACGGCGGTGATCTGTGCTGCGGGCCTTTTGAATGCGCTACATCTGTCCGGCAAAAAGATCGAAGACGTGCGTATCGTCCTGAACGGTGCCGGCGCGGCTGGCATTGCCTGCATCGAACTGCTGAAGTCCATGGGAGCCAAGCACGATAATTGTATCGTTTGTGACACCAAGGGTGTGATTTATCAGGGTCGTACCGAAGGTATGAACCAATGGAAATCGGCCCATGCGATCAAAACCGATTTGCGCAGCCTTGATGAGGCAATGAAGGGCGCAGATGTGTTCCTTGGCGTGTCGGTCAAGGGTGCGGTCACGCCTGAGATGGTTGCGAATATGGCGGATGATCCGGTTATTTTTGCGATGGCCAATCCTGATCCGGAAATCACCCCGGAAGAGGCCCACGCCGTGCGCGCCGATGCCATCGTGGCGACAGGTCGTTCGGACTATCCAAACCAAGTCAACAATGTGCTTGGTTTCCCCTATCTGTTCCGCGGTGCGTTGGATATTCACGCCCGGGCCATCAATGATGAAATGAAAATCGCTTGCGCAGAGGCCTTGGCCGAGATGGCGCGAGAAGATGTGCCAGACGAGGTGGATATCGCCTATGGTCGCAAACTGTCGTTTGGGCGCGATTACATCATTCCAACCCCATTTGATCCACGCCTGATTTACCGCATTCCAACGGCAGTGGCCAAGGCGGGCATGGAAACGGGTGTGGCGCGTCGTCCAATCATCGATATGGAAACATACGAGGCCAACCTGAAATCTCGTATGGATCCAACCGCAAGCATTCTGCGCAGCCTGAACGCGCGTGCCCGAAATGCACAGGCACGGATGATCTTTGCCGAAGGGGATGATCCTCGTGTGCTGCGTGCCGCCGTGACCTATCAGCGATCCGGGCTTGGTAAAGCTTTGGTTGTGGGGCGTGAATCTGACGTTAAAGAAAAGCTGGAAGCCGCCGGCCTTGCCGATGCTGTACGCGAAATTGAGGTGGTGAATGCCGCCAATTCACGCCACCTAAGCGCGTATAAATCCTTCCTCTACAAGAGGTTGCAGCGCAAAGGCTTTGATCGTCACGATGTGCACCGTTTGGCAGCACGTGATCGCCACGTGTTTGCAGCGCTGATGTTGGCACATGGTCATGGCGATGGGCTTGTGACAGGGGCCACACGTAAATCCTCGCACGTGTTGGAACTGATCAATCATGTGTTTGAGGCCAATGCCGAAGCGGGCGCTGTTGGAGTATCCGCGATTTTGCACAACGGGCGAATTGTATTGATTGCAGATACGCTGGTGCATGAATGGCCGGACGAGGTGGATCTTGCCAATATCGCCGAAGGGGCCGCCGGGGTTGCTCGTGATATCGGCCTTGACCCGCGTGTTGCCTTCGTCAGCTTCTCTACCTTTGGGTATCCAGTGTCCGAGCGCGCCGAAAAGATGCACCTTGCCCCAGCCGTATTGGATAAGCGTGGCGTAGATTTCGAATACGAAGGCGAAATGACCGTGGACGTGGCGCTGAATACTGCCGTTCAAGAAAGCTATCCGTTCCAGCGCCTGACTGGCCCTGCCAATATTCTGGTTGTGCCCGCCCGTCACTCTGCGTCGATCTCTGTTAAACTGATGCAGGAAATGGGTGGTGCCACGGTGATCGGCCCGATCTTGTCAGGCGTTGATAAGCCGATCCAGATTTGTTCGCTGGGGGCCACGGCCAACGACATTCTGAACATGGCAATCCTGTCGGCCTGTAAGGTCGGATAACACCCACAAGGGTTGAAACACAGGGCGGGGCGCGCAACACTGCGGCCTCGCCCTTTTTTATGCGCAGGTCTTTATGACGATCTTTAATCTTGGCTCCATCAACATAGACACGTTTTACTGCGTGCCACACCTGCCTGTCACTGGGGAAACTCTGGCGGCGTCTGATATGATCCAAGGGTTGGGGGGCAAAGGCGCAAATATGTCGGTGGCTGCGGCGCGGGCTGGTGCGCATGTGTGCCATATCGGGGCTGTTGGCGCAGATGGCGTCTGGGCACGAGATCGGATGACGGAATACGGCGTGGACACACGTTACATTGAAACGGTGGATGTGCCCACGGGGCGTGCCATCATCATGATTGATGATGCGGCGCAAAACTCCATCATCCTTATGGCAGGGGCCAATCGCGCTATTCCACAACAGGCGCTGGGCGCGGCGCTTTCTTTGGCAAGCCCTGGCGACACCCTCCTGATGCAAAACGAAACGACGCATCAGGTTGAGGCTGCGAAAATGGCAAAAACACTCGGTCTGCGGGTGACGTATGCCGCCGCACCTTTCAAGGTAGAGGCCGTGATGCCTCTTCTTCCCTATCTGGATTTCCTAATTCTGAATGAAGTCGAGGCAGAGCAACTCTTACAGGAAGCACATCTCACCGCATCCCAGTTGCCTGTTGCTGATGTTATCGTCACCAAGGGCGCAAAGGGTGCGTGTTATTTCGACAATACACACGCCGCACTGCATGAATTCTCGGCTCATCCCGTAAAAGCGGTGGATACCACGGGCGCTGGTGACACATTTACGGGTTACGTACTAGCAGCATTGGATCGTGGGCTGACCATGGCACAGGCCATCACTCTTGCGACCCGCGCCAGTGCTCTTATGGTCATGCGTCAAGGAACGGCGGATGCCATCCCTGATCTGAAAGAGGTGGAAACTACCCCTCTTTAACTCTTCTTCTTGGTCAAAATATCCTGGGGTGAATGCGGCATCGCCGCAGAGGGGCAACGCCCATTAATGGTTTTTGGCAAAAGATGCGGCATCTCCCCAAAGCTGCAATACCCGTTTATCGCGCCCACAGGCCTTGCGGTATTTTTCGTATGCCGAGCTCTGACGTTTTGGTCCAAAGCGGGTAAAAACAAGATTGTCACCTTTGTAATAATCCTGATGATACTCTTCCGCCTGATAAAAGGTTTTTGCCTCCAGTACAGGCGTCACGATTGTGCGGGCCAGCTCTTTTTCAGCTTGTGCAATTGTGGCGTTGGCCAGCGCTTTTTCTGCGTCACCCGTGACAAATACTGCCGTGCGATAGGGGGCGCCACGATCACAGAATTGCCCGCCGGCATCGGTGGCATCAATGGATCGCAAAAACAGATGTAACAGGCGTTCGCGGCTGACGCGTTCATTGTCAAAGCTGATTTCCACAGCTTCAAAATGTCCGGTGTCACCACGTCCGATCTGTTTATATGTGGGGTCATCGGTGTGCCCGCCTGTATATCCTGACACAGCTTCGATTACACCGGGGACAGATTCAAAGTCACTCTCAACGCACCAGAAGCATCCCCCCGCCACAACAAGCTTTTCTGTTTCTGCTTGTGCTTGCACGCCTAACCCGATGGCCATCACTCCAACAAGCAGGGCCGTCTTTATGTTGCTCGAAACCGTCATGAATATTTCTCCGCCGTTTCAAAGAACCTGTTGTGTTGCGGGGTGTATCTCAACCCTTCGTAAGGAAATATCACAACTTGTTGAGGGTAATTTTTGGCTTGGAATGTGCGCTTTATCCCCATAGCGTCCCTTTCAAATACAAGAGGAAGCAAGAATGCGCATAGCGATGTGGAGCGGGCCACGCAACCTGTCGACTGCACTGATGTATAGCTTTGGAAACCGGTCAGATTGCGCTGTGGTGGATGAGCCGTTTTATGCGGCGTATCTTAATATGACAGGTTTGGATCATCCAATGCGTCAGGACATTTTAGACAGCCAATCGCAGAAACCGGAGCAAGTTGCGGATGTATTGCTAGACTCTATTCCGGCACAAAAGCCGATATTTTACCAAAAACATATGACTCAACATATGATCAACGGTGTTCCCCGTGACTGGATGCGGGATGTGGTTAACGTGTTTCTGACCCGCCATCCTGCACGGGTCATTGCCAGCTATGCCGCCAAACGCGAAAACCCCACCTTGGACGATATCGGGTTTCGTCAACAGGCAGAGTTGTTTGATTTGGTGCAAAGCTGGGGGCAAGCACCCGTGGTGATCGACAGTCACGATATTCGTGCCGACCCTGAAAAGATGCTGAACAAACTGTGTGACGCAATCGGCATCCCGTTTTCCCCAAATATGCTGAGCTGGCCCAAGGGCGGCCATAAGGATGATGGCGTTTGGGCCGCGCATTGGTATGGGGCCGTGTGGAATTCAACCGGATTTGCCCGGGCAGAAGCGCCATTGCCTGAGGTGCCAGAGAATTTGCAGCCTGTGTTGCAAGCAGCAATGCCATATTATGAGCGAATGAAAGCTTTGAAGATCTGAGGGGGACAGGGGGCTTTGCCCCTCTTGGCCCAAGGGCCAATTCACCCCAGGATATTTGGCCAAGAAGAAGCTGGAAAAGAAAATGCCCGCCAGTAGCTGAGGCGAGCATCTTTACGGTTCTGCAGGAATTGAAAAGGTCGGTTATTTTCCGACCCGTTTGTTCCGTGTCGCGATCAGTTTCAGGCGAAGGGCTTGAAGTTGGATAAAGCCTGCAGCGTCTTTTTGGTCATAGGCGCCCGCGTCGTCTTCGAATGTCACGTGCTCTTCGGAATACAGCGAATGTTCGGACCAGCGGCCCACACAGGTTGCTGAGCCTTTATAGAGTTTTAGGCGTACGGTGCCGGTCACGTGTTCTTGGGACGCATCAATCGCGGCTTGCAGCATTTCGCGTTCGGGGCTGTACCAGAAACCGTTATAGATCAGCTCTGCGTATTTTGGCATCAGTTCGTCTTTGAGGTGCATTGCGCCGCGGTCCATGGTGATGGATTCGATGCCGCGGTGCGCCTCGAGCAACAGGGTGCCGCCGGGGGTTTCATAGATGCCGCGTGATTTCATGCCAACGAAGCGACCTTCGACCAGATCAAGGCGACCGCAGCCGTGTTTGCCGCCCAACTCGTTCAGTTTGGTCAGGATGGTTGCCGGGCTCATCGCTTCGCCATTGATGGAAACAGCATCGCCCTTTTCAAAGCCAATTTCGATGAATTCTGGGGTGTCTGGCGCCTCTTCCGGATGTGCGGTGCGCTGATAAACATAGTCAGGTGCCGCAATTGCCGGATCTTCCAGAACCTTACCTTCGGATGATGTGTGCAAGAGGTTCGCGTCAACGCTGAAGGGGGCCTCGCCGCGTTTGTCTTTGGCAACCGGGATTTGGTTTTGCTCGGCGAATTCCAACAGACGGGTGCGGCTTGTCAGATCCCATTCACGCCATGGCGCGATGACCTTGATGTCCGGGTTCAACGCATAAGCCGCCAGTTCAAAGCGTACCTGATCGTTGCCTTTACCAGTCGCGCCATGGGCCACGGCGTCGGCACCACACGCCTCTGCGATTTCGACCAGACGTTTGGAAATCAGCGGGCGCGCGATTGAGGTGCCCAGCAGGTACAGACCTTCGTATACCGCATTGGCGCGGAACATCGGGAAAACAAAATCGCGTACAAATTCTTCGCGGATGTCTTCGATGTGGATGTTTTCGGGTTTGATGCCAAGCAGCTCTGCCTTTTGGCGCGCGGGCTCCAGCTCTTCTCCTTGGCCAAGATCGGCGGTGAAGGTTACGACCTCGCAGCTATATTCGGTTTGCAGCCATTTCAGGATGATCGAGGTATCAAGGCCACCAGAATAGGCCAGAACAACTTTTTTGGGCGCGGACATATCAATTCCCTTCCATCGGATATCGCGCGGGCGATACCGGGTTTTTGCAGCAAGGGCAAGATACACAGGGTTGCAAGGAGGTGAAACTTAGATCAGATGTTTCTAAACGGTAGTATATTTCTAGAAAGACAACTTTATGGCGTGGTACTTTTTTGTACATTCACTGAAAATGCTCATACGCAATTTGCCGACTGCGGTTCGGATATTATTACCTTTGATTTGTGTAGACACACTTGGGTTGCTTATTTTTGGGGCCAACTATTTAGCGCTTTTCGATTTGGATTTTCAGGGACATGAATTGTTGGAATTGCGCCTTTTCGTAGAGGTACTATGGCTTGGTGCAGCCAGCTGGGTTGGTATTTCTTGGTGTCGGTTTGTGTATTTGCAAGAACTGCCATCTGTGTTTCCTCAGTTTCACGGACGGCTGATTTTATCATATTTTACTAAATCAGTACTCATCATCATCATGTCTTTTGTGGCTGCCCTACCCGTTATTGTGCTTACTATGTTGTTGTCACTTTACACCGAAGTGGCTGAAGAAATTATGCTTTTTCTGATCCTTGTGCCAGTCTTTTGGGTTAGTTACCGACTTAGTGTGATCTATGTATCTGTAGCATTGGAGGAGCAGACAACTTTTCGTTCAGCATGGAGAAAAACCCGAGCAATCTCATCTGCAATACTTGGGGGGACCGGCGTGCTCTCTTGTTTGTATGTGGTGGAGGACATGCTTTTTGAAAATTTATTTGTAGTAAGCGGATTGCCCGGCGCAGCTATTGATACACTGTTGAATTGGGTACTGAGTATGATTGGCCTCAGTCTTATGGCGACAATATATGGCGCGACTTTGGATAAAGATGGGTAACCTAATCCAAACGGTATTCTTATGTATGCTTTGTCCTTGACCTATTGCTTTGGGCGAGGGCTTGGGTCAGTTAGGGCGGCATGACTGATTTTCGTGAAAAAGCCCGCGCCGCTCAGGTCGCTATGCGTGAAGTGTTTGATGCTACGCCGTTGCAACGCAATGCGCATTTGTCAGAACGATTTGGCGCAGAGATTTATCTAAAGCGCGAAGATCTGACGCCAGTGCGATCGTATAAATTGCGAGGCGCATTTAATGCGATGCGCAAAGTTTTGGCCAATGATCCGACACGCGATATTTTTGTGTGCGCCAGTGCGGGCAATCACGCGCAGGGCGTTGCCTTTATGTGTAAACACTTTGGGGTGCGGGGGGTGATTTTTATGCCCGTCACCACGCCACAGCAAAAAGTGTTCAAAACCAAAGTTTTTGGCGGTGATCAAATCGAAGTACGCCTTGTTGGGGACTATTTTGATGACACATTGGCGGCGGCGCAAACCCATTGTTCCAAGGTTGCAGGCACATTCTTGTCGCCCTTTGACGACGAAGATGTGATCGAGGGGCAGGCATCGGTCGCGGTGGAGATTATGGAGCAGTTGGGCCATGTGCCTGACCGCGTGATTCTGCCTGTGGGTGGCGGTGGATTGTCTGCCGGAGTCACGAGCTTTTTTGGTCCGCGCACGGCCCTTACATTGGTTGAGCCACAGGGTGGGATGAGCCTTGCCGCCGCATTGGATGCGGGGCGACCAGTCACGCTTGATAAGGTGGACAGTTTTGTTGATGGGGCAGCTGTGGCGCGTATTGGTGAGAAAACCTTTGACCGTTTGCGTCATACTGATCCGCGCGATGTGCTTTCGGCGCCTGAGGATCGAATTTGTGCCACGATGATTGAAATGCTGAATGTCGAAGGTATCGTTCTGGAACCTGCCGGCGCGCTGTCGGTGGATGTATTGGGAGATATGGCGGACAAGATCAAAGGCAAAACCGTTGTCTGCGTGACATCTGGCGGCAACTTTGATTTTGAACGCCTGCCCGAGGTGAAAGAGCGTGCTCAGCGATATTCAGGGGTGAAGAAGTATTTCATTCTGCGCATGCCGCAACGCCCCGGTGCGCTTAAGGACTTCTTGAATATTCTTGGTCCCAATGATGACATTGCGCGGTTTGAGTATTTCAAAAAATCTGCACGTAATTTTGGATCTATTCTTATTGGGATGGAAACTCGAAGTCCGGAAGATTTTAATGACTTGTTTGCCCGAATTGAGGCGGCTGGATTTACCTATACCGACATTACAAATGACGAAACCATGGCACAGTTCGTCATCTAAGACTGTTTGGATCAGGCCGCGCGCATGGTTTCAAGGCGGGATGTAAATTCGGATTTGGATGCATCATAGCATTCAAGAATTTCAACGAGATTTACGGTATCTGCCTGCCCGTTTGCCGCCGCGGTTTCGCCTGCTTGGCAGAAGGTGGAAAATGCACGGAAGCCAAGATTTAAGGCCGATCCTTTCAAGAAATGAAGATCTTCTTCAAGGTGGGATATGTCGGATATTGATTTCAGGCGTTCGATAACTTCTTCGACTTCCTCCAGAAATAGTTCCACGACTTCGGCGAAATCTTCAGCACCGATTTCACTGTTTAATTCCTCTACGCGCGTCCAATCAATCATTACCAATCTCCTAAGGATCATGTGGGCAGACTAGACCTATTAGGTAAATCGACCCTTTTCGGTCGAGAGAAAAACAAGACGAATTTTAGATTTCATCTGTCGTTAAGAGTGGCAAGATAAGCCAGAGAGGAATGGCAAAGCGTTCGGTTTTCGAGTCAAGGAATTGATGGTGTACATAGGGCCACAGAATATTGCGGATACCACGACCGAAGAGGCGGTGATCAAACACGTGCTCTTGGTGGATGACAGCCGCCTGCAACGCAAGATCCTAAGTGCATCTTTGTCTAAGCATGGGTATGAGGTGACAGAGGCGGCTTCTGGTCAAGAGGCGCTTGAGATGTGCCACACACGTCGACCTGACCTCGTGCTAAGTGATTGGATGATGCCGGGCATGAATGGTCTGGAGTTCTGTCAGGCATTTCGTGCATTGCCAGGGGATGAATATGGATATTTCATCCTTTTGACCTCTAAATCAGAAAAAGAGGAAATCGCGCGCGGGTTTGAAAGTGGCGCAGATGATTTTTTGACGAAACCCGTGAACGCGAGTGAATTGAAAGCGCGCATTATTGCGGGTGAACGTATCTTGCGCATGCAACGGGCGCTGACCAATCAGAACCGCGTCATTACTGATACCCTGTCAGAGTTACAGCGTGTTTACGAAGCGATTGATCATGATTTGATCGAGGCGCAGAAGCTGCAGCAATCGCTGATTCGTAATCGCTTTCAGGATTACGGCGGCGGGATTGTGTCGCTTATGTTGCGCTCTTCTGGACATGTTGGCGGTGATTTGGTTGGACATTACCCGATCAGCGACACGCGTATTGGCCTGTATTCGATAGATGTATCCGGGCACGGGATCAGCTCGGCCCTTATGACTGCGCGATTGGATGGGTATCTGTCCACCTCAGCACCCGATCAAAACGTGGCCCTACAGGTGCAACCCGATGGCAGCTTTGAACATTTGCCGCCTTCCGAAGTTGTGCGCCGTCTGAACTCTCTGATCATGGAAGAAATGGAAACAGAGCATTATTTCACAATGATTATGGCAGATGTTGACCTGCAAACCGGGCGGGTTTTGATGGCGCAGGCAGGTCATCCGCATCCCTTGGTTCAACGTATAGATGGTAAAATTGAACAGGACGGTCCGGGCGGTTTGCCTGTCGGTCTTATTCCCGAGGCAGAGTATGCTGACTTTGAGGTGCAGCTTGCCCCCGGTGATCGGCTTTTGATTTTGTCAGATGGGGTGACTGAATGCCCTAATATGGATGACAAAATGTTGGGCGAAGAAGGTCTTGCCGTTCTTATTCACGACCTGCACGATCAAAACGCCGGTGTGGTTCTGGAGGAATTGCTATGGAATCTTGCCGAATTTGCCGGAGACCAGAGCTTTCCTGACGATATTTCGGGAATTCTTTTCGAATACACGGGGATTTGAGCGGTACCTTACCAGCGGCCATCAAACTTCTTTATGGCCTGAAGGGCGAAACTGCGATCACCTGAGTTGTACAAAACCCTTACCGCGTCATTTGGATCCATCCACAATGCCTCGTGGCCGGGTTCTGTTGGTGGACCAATCTTTTGACCGGGCCGCGCGAGATAGATTGTACACAGCTTCTCCGCCCAGATGTCATATTCCGGCATAAAGGTGAAACGTCGAAAGGCCCCAAGACGCACAGGTCGCCCCATGGTCCAACCGGTTTCCTCATATACTTCGCGATGCAATGCGGGAATCGGATTTTCGCCCGCATCAATGCCACCGCCGGGCAACTGATATTCCGGCGTGTCCATATAAGGCAGCATTTGGCGTGTGATCAGCATTTTCCCATCACGCAACAGAACCGCATAGGCACCGGGTCGACGCACATATCGTTTTGCGCAAACAGGTGGTTTTCCGAACCGTTTGATCATGTGATGCCTTTTTCTTCGACTTGCCGCCCCTATATAGTCGCGGTATGGCAAGACAAGGCCAATAAGGAAACCCCAATGACACTTGGTTCTCAAATCGCTTGGGACGACACGGTACTGCCGTTCCAACTTGATAAATCAGATATTCGCGGCCGTGTGGCGCGACTGGATGGCGTATTGCACGGTATCTTGAAGCAGCATGATTATCCCCCTGCCGTAGAGGCGTTGGTCGCTGAAATGGCGTTGCTGACGGCGTTGGTTGGCCAGTCGGTGAAATTGCGCTGGAAACTGTCGTTGCAGGTTCAAACCAATGGGCCGGTACGCATGATTGCCACGGATTATTATGGCCCAGAGGCCGAAGGTGAGCCTGCCCGTATCCGCGCCTATGCCAGCTTTGATGCAGACCGCCTGACGGATGCGCCTGCGTTTGAACAACTGGGCAGTGGTTATTTCGCTATTTTGATGGATCAGGGTCAGGGCATGCAGCCCTATCAGGGGATCACGCCGATTGCAGGCGGCTCGCTTAAGGCGTGCGCCGAGGCGTATTTTGCTCAATCCGAACAGTTACCAACCCGGTTCTCGCTGCGGTTTGGAAAATCAACTGAGCCAGGCGTTGATGAGCATTGGCGTGCTGGCGGCGTGATGTTGCAGCATATGCCCAAAGCATCGCCGCATGTGACAGGTGAAGGTGGCAGCGGTGAAGACGGCCTTTTGCACGCGCAGGATTTGTTGACCGACGAGGACGAAAGCGAAAATTGGAACCGTGCCAATATACTGCTGAGTTCTGTCGAAGATTTGGAACTGATTGGGCCAAGCGTTGCACCTACGGAGTTACTTGTGCGGCTGTTCCACGAAGAAGCCCCGCGTGTGTATGATGCGCAATCGGTGCGCTTTGGCTGTTCCTGCTCCGAAGATCGCGTACGTCAAAGCCTGTCGATTTATTCCGCAAAAGATATTGCAACAATGACAACTGATGAGGGTCGCGTGACGGCTGATTGTCAGTTTTGTGGTGCACAATACGATCTGGATCCGGCCACCGTGGGTTTTGAGGCAAAAGGAAAATGAACGATCCTTTGACGCCCTTGCTGTCCGCACTAAAGCGCGAGGGCGGGGCGTCTTCGGATTTTGATCTTAATCCAGGTACGATCTTGCCAGAAGGGCGCAAGCTGCGGCCTGCCGGGGTTTTGGTACCGATCCAGATGCAGGAAAATGTACCGTATCTTATCTTGACCAAGCGGGCCTCTCATCTGAAACATCATCCGGGGCAGATTGCTTTTCCCGGTGGTAAACAAGATGAATCAGACGCGGATGTGACCGCTGCGGCCCTACGCGAAGCTCATGAGGAAATCGGTCTGCCGCCAAAGAACGTGAAGGTTCTGGGACATCTAGCCGCCCATGAAACCGTCACAAGTTTCATGGTAACGCCTGTTGTGGGGATGATCACCGCTGATTTCACTGTAACGCCAGAACCCGGCGAGGTTGACGAGGTGTTTCGTGTGCCACTTGCCCATGTGGCAAACCCCGCGCTTTTTTCTGTGCAAGGGCGACACTGGCGGGGGCAGCGACGGTATTATTACACAGTGCCCTTTGGGCCCTATTATATCTGGGGGGCCACGGCACGCATTTTACGCGGATTGGCCGAAAGGATGCAGCCGTGAAAGTTTCAGGTGACTGGCTTAACAATTCCGCCACGCAAACGGTTTGCCGGATGTTGATGGATGCCGGGCATCAGGCGTTGCTGGTAGGTGGATGCGTGCGCAATGCCTTGTTGGGAGTGCCTGTTTCAGACATCGACATATCTACTGATGCTCGCCCGATGCGCGTGATGGAATTGGCGCGCGCGGCTGGGCTAAATGCTGTACCGACGGGGATTGATCATGGCACGGTTACAGTTATTGCCGACAAAATACCCCATGAAATTACAACCTTTCGCAAGGATGTTGAAACTGACGGGCGCCGCGCTGTGGTGGCTTTTGCAGACAATGTTGAAGATGATGCGCGCCGTCGTGATTTCACCATGAATGCGCTTTATGCAACGGCAGATGGTGTGGTGGTCGACCCATTAGGTGGGTTGGCTGATCTTAAGGTGCGCAGGTTTCGTTTTATTGACAATGCCAATGAGCGCATTCGCGAGGACTATCTGCGCATCCTGCGATATTTCCGGTTTCACGCATGGTACGGTGATCAATCTGGAGGGATGGATGCGGATGCATTGGCGGCAATTTCTTCGAGTTCCGCTGGATTAGAGACACTTTCGAAAGAACGCGTGGGTACAGAGGTGCTGAAGCTGTTGTCAGCACCTGATCCATCTCTCGCTATTGCAACCATGCGTCAAACAGGCGTTTTGGCACATGTGATTGAGGGCGCGGATGATCGTAGCTTGGCCCCTCTAATACACCTAGAAGATACAATTGCGCCAAACCCCATCCGACGTCTGAGTGCGCTGGGTGGGCAAGATGTTCAAACCGCATTGCGTTTGTCAAAAAGCCAAGCCAAGTTGCTTCACATCTATCAGGATGGGATCGGCAATATGCAGTCCCCGGGCGAATTGGGATATCGCCATGGCGCTGAGGTAGGTATGGATATTTTGCTGCTACGTGGGGCTGTTTTTGAACAATCTCTTGTGTTGGATGATCGTGCAAACCTTTTGGCAGGCGCGATGGCGAAATTTCCTGTTAGGTCTGCGGATTTGATTGACCAATTTCAAGGCCCGGCGCTGGGCGCGCGACTTAAGGAGCTGGAAAATCGCTGGATTGCGTCTGGCTTTTCCTTAAATCGCGCAGAGTTGATAGCGTCGTAGTCGATATATTGGGGCTTTATCCCTCATTCTGGAAAGGCACCTCTGACAGAAACGCCTAGTTTGGATATCCTGCACAACGATTGACAGAAATGCATATCGGATGCAGGGTAGGCCCATCGACACGCAGGAGGGATGCGAAATGTATCGTGGGATCTGGCTCCGTTAATTGAAACCAGCCCGTAACGAGGGTGAAGCTTGGCATTTTCGCCATTCGCTTACCTATGACATTCCGTATTTCTGTTGAGACTTTCCTGATGTTTAAATTTTTCGAAAACCTCGTCGATCCGTATTGTGATTTTCCCGAAAATGACCATCCGCCACAGCGTATGTGGCCGTTCATGATGGAATATGCACGCCCATTTAAAGCTGTATTCTGGATTGCGGGGATCATGTCCTTTGTTGTGGCGGCTATTGAGGTTGGGCTGATCGCCTATATGGGCCGGGTGGTTGATATTCTGGGCGGTGAGCCTGCACAGGTTTGGGCCGAATATGGCACCGAATTTATTCTGGCGGCGGTGTTTATCCTTTTTCTGCGCCCGATCATTCAGGCGGTGGATGTGTTGTTGCTGAACAACACGGTGCTGCCGAATTTTGGCACAATGATCCGCTGGCGCGCACATAAGCATGTGTTGCGCCAATCGGTGGGGTGGTTTGAAAACGATTTTGCTGGGCGAATTGCAAATCGGATCATGCAAACGCCACCAGCGGCAGGAGAGGCCGTGTTTCAGGTCTTTGATTCGATCACTTTTTCATTAGCGTATTTTATTGGTGCAGGGGTATTGCTGATGCAGGCAGATGTGCGCCTGATGGTGCCCTTGCTGATTTGGTTGTCGCTTTATGCGGTGTTGGTGGGCTGGACAGTAAAGCGGGTTGGCCCTGCCTCAAAACGGGCGTCAGATGCGCGATCTTTGGTGACAGGGCGTGTGGTGGATGCTTATTCCAACATTCACTCGGTCAAACTGTTTGCGCACAGCAGTCACGAATTGGATTATGCCAAGGATGCGATTGAGCATTCGCGTAAAACATTTCAGCAGGAAATGCGCATTTTCACAATTATGGACGTGACGCTTGTGACGTTGAATGGCCTGCTGATCCTTGGGGTTGTCGGTTGGGCCTTTTGGTTGTGGATGCAGGGGGCGGCGTCTGTTGGTGTGGTGGCTGCAGCGACAGCGTTGACGTTGCGTTTGAATGCGATGACCGGATGGATCATGTGGGCGCTGACCTCGTTCTTTCGCCAACTTGGCGTTGTTGCCGAAGGGATGGAGACCATTGCCCAGCCCATTACCTTGGTGGATGCGCCGGGCGCGCATCCCTTGCAGTTGGATGCCGGAAAGATAGAGCTTCAATCATTGTCGCACCATTATGGGCGCGAAGCGGGTGGGTTGAACAATATCAATTTGACGATCCAACCAGGCGAGAAAATCGGCCTGATTGGTCGCTCTGGGGCTGGAAAATCAACGCTCGTGAAGTTGTTGTTGCGGTTTTACGATGCGGATAGCGGGGTGATCCTGATGGATGGTCAGGACATTTCTGAGGTGGCGCAAGACAGCCTGCGCGACCATATCGGCATGGTTCAACAAGATAGCTCGTTGTTGCACCGGTCTGTACGGGACAACATCCTGTATGGGCGCCCTGACGCCAGTGAGGCGCAGATGATAGCTGCGGCCAAAAAGGCAGAGGCCCATGATTTCATTCTGGACTTGCAAGATCCAGAAGGGCGCAAGGGATATGAGGCGCAAGTGGGGGAGCGTGGGGTGAAATTGTCGGGCGGTCAGCGTCAGCGGATCACCCTAGCGCGAGTCATCCTGAAGGATGCACCGATCTTGTTGCTGGACGAGGCCACATCTGCCTTGGATTCAGAAGTAGAGGCGATCATTCAGCAGACGTTGTATGGCATGATGGAAGGTAAGACCGTGATTGCCATTGCGCACCGCCTATCAACGATTGCACAGATGGATCGTATTCTTGTTCTGGATCAAGGGCAGATTGTCGAAGAGGGTAGCCATGCTGATCTTTTGGCAGAGGGTGGCCTTTATGCCGGGTTCTGGCAGCGGCAATCCGGAGGGTTTCTGGATGTCTAACCTCTGAGCGAGGCGCGTGTTGCTGTTGTGGGAGCCTCCGGCGGGGATATTTTTGCCAAGAAGAAGCCCGAAGGGTTTTAAGCATAGTCAGAGCGCGGTAAGGCAAGGCCATGACAGAATATGAAATCATACGTTTGGGCCATCAAGGGGATGGTATTGCCGAGGGGCCTTTGTTTGTGCCGCTTACCTTGCCGGGGGATGTGGTGACGGGGGCGGTGGATGGCGCCCGCCTGACGGATGTGCGCATTAACACCCCATCGGAGCATCGGGTGAAACCTGTGTGTCGTCATTTCAAATCTTGTGGCGGGTGCTCTTTGCAGCATGCCCATGCGGATTTTGTTGCGGACTGGAAGGTTCAGGTTGTTCAGGCAGCTTTGGCAGCGCAGGGATTGGAATGTGAATTTCGACCCATTCATACCTCTCCTGCGCGCAGTCGTCGCCGGGCGGTAATTTCGGCACGCCGTACCAAAAAGGGGGCGACGGCGGGATTTCATATGCGGGCCTCTGATACGATTACGGAAATTCCGGATTGCCAATTGCTGCATCCCAAATTGATGTCTGCATTGGATGTCGCACAGGCGTTGGCTTTGGTTGGGGTATCGCGAAAAGGCGAATTGTCGATTACAGCAACGCTGACAGCGCATGGGCTTGATTTGTCCGTCATGGGGGGTAAGCCACTTGACGGGCCGTTCTTGGCGCAGTTGGCGCAAGAGTGTGAGCGGCACGGGCTGGCGCGGCTTTGTTGGGATGGTGAGGTGATCGCCACACGCCTTCCGCCGACACAGGGTTTTGGACGTGCGCAGGTTACACCGCCGCCGGGCGCTTTTTTGCAGGCGACCCAAGATGGCGAGGCGGCCTTGTTGGCGGCTGTGCGTGAAATTGTGGTGGATGCCGATCGTATTGCTGATTTGTTTGCTGGGTGCGGCACCTTTGCACTGCCATTGGCTGAGGAAGCAATGGTGCACGCGATAGAGGGTGAGCGATCCATGATGATGGCGCTGGATGCAGGGTGGCGACAGGCGCAGGGGCTAAAGACCGTGACCACAGAAACCCGTGATCTGTTTCGCAATCCGGTGATGGCGCAGGATTTGCGATTTGATGCGGTGGTGATTGATCCGCCTCGCGCAGGGGCGGCGGCGCAGGTGGCGGAATTGGCGCAATCTGATGTGTCAACGATTGCCTTTGTGTCCTGTAATCCAGTGACCTTTGCGCGCGATGCGGCGATGTTGTGCGCAGCCGGGTATACGCTGAATTGGGTGCAGGTAGTGGATCAGTTTCGTTGGTCAACGCATGTCGAACTTGTGGCCAGCTTTACGCGAAAGCAGCGTCAGAATGTTGCAGCCCCATTGACCCTTGGGTGACATGCGCTATGTCCTTTGGATATCTAGCGAACAGGACACAGCATGCCAGACCGTCAATCGAACGCGACCATTCCAGACTATGCACCACAGGATCACCCCACCGTTGCACGCGGTAAAATCGGTGTGTTGTTTGCCAATCTTGGAACGCCGGATGATTACAGTTATTGGCCGATGCGTCGGTATTTGAATGAGTTCTTGTCAGATAAGCGGGTGATTGATTACCCAGCGTGGAAGTGGCAGCCACTGTTGCAGGCGATCATTCTGACCAAACGGCCATTTTCCAGTGGGGCGGCCTATAAATCCATATGGAATCACAGCAAGGGTGAAAGCCCTTTGATGACCATTACTAGGGATCAGACGGTCAAACTGCGCACAGCCTTAAAGGCGCAGTATGGAGATCAGGTGATGGTGGATTTTTGTATGCGGTATGGCAACCCATCCACCAAATCCAAGGTGCGCGAGATGGTGGCCGCGGGGTGTGAACGTATTTTGTTTTTTCCACTGTATCCACAATACGCCGGGGCAACTTCTGCCACGGCGAACGATCAGTTCTTTCGCGCGTTGATGGACGAAACATGGCAACCCGCCGCGCGTACGATAACGCCCTATTTTGATCATCCACAATATATCGACGCTTTGGCCGAATCTGTAGAGCGCGCCTATGGCAAGATGACGACGAAGCCTGATATTTTGGTGGTGAGTTATCATGGAATGCCGCGGCGGTATCTGATGCAGGGCGATCCGTATCATTGCCACTGCGCTAAAACGACTCGATTGCTTAAGGAGCGTTTGGGCTGGGCAGATACGGATTTGGTAATGACCTTCCAGTCAAAGTTTGGCCCAGAGGAATGGCTGCAACCCTATACCGTGGAAGAGGTTGCGCGGCTGGCACAGGCGGGGAAAACCAATATCGCTGTGATCGCGCCGGCGTTTTCCGCCGATTGCATCGAAACACTGGAAGAGATCAACGAAGAGATCAAAGAAAGCTTTGAAGAGGCAGGCGGTAAGGGATTCACCTATATTCCCTGCCTGAATGATGAGGATGCCCATATTTCAGCGCTTAGCGCTGTGGTGCAGGAAAACCTGCAGGGATGGGTTAAGTAAAGTGTGCTGAAATGAAAAAGGGTGGGGAAAATCCCCACCCTTTCAGAAACTGTTGTGTGCCGAAAATTAGTCAGCTGCAACAACTGCTGCAACAACTGCGATCAGAACCAGCGGAACCCAGATGCCAGCAGCAGAAGAAGAAGCTGCTTCTGTAGCGATAACCGGAGGCTCAACTTCAACATCAGATACGGAACCAGCGAAAGCTGAAGTGGATGTCAGGGCGATAGCAGCAGCAAGTGCGATTTTTTTCATTGTCTTTATTCCATTGATGGCCCGATTTGGGCGAAATTATGATTGCGGAATCAGTACTGGCCGATTTTTGAGGATTTTGCAATTTATCTTATCGGTGAAAAATCGCCGATTGTTCCCCTTATGCATCAATCAATGTTACAAAATGAAAAAGGCGGCACCATTAGGAGCCGCCTTTTTCTATTCAATGTGACTAAAAATTAGTCAGCTGCAACAACTGCGGCCACAATTGCGA
Source organism: uncultured Paracoccaceae bacterium (assembly GCA_947489325.1). Classification (GTDB taxonomy): domain Bacteria; phylum Pseudomonadota; class Alphaproteobacteria; order Rhodobacterales; family Rhodobacteraceae; genus CANLDA01. The sequence continues at coordinate 56,611 of CANLDA010000015.1, forward strand.
TCAGGACCAGTGGGACCCAGATGCCAGCAGCAGAAGAGCTTGCCGCTTCTTCTTCGATGACAACAGGCTCAACAACAGGCTCAGAATAGCTACCAGCAAATGCAGTAGAAGCAGCGCCAGTCAGTGCAGCAGCGAGAACGAGTTTCTTCATAGTATCCTCCAGAATTCGCCCACTATAGATTAGCCCATAGCAAGCACCCAAGACTTAAGCTCGTATCCTTGTGTAACCAGTAAACAGTATCCATTGCAAACCTAGTTTCGTAAAAACAGGGCTTTAGGCGTCAATTTGTGGTCAAATTAGCAACACTTGAGTGCCTACTTTGGTCAAATCGAACAATTCGGCAATGTGTTCATTATACAGACCAATGCACCCATTGGACGATCGGCGCCCGATTTTGCGCGTGTCGTGGGTGCCGTGAATACGATAATATGTCCAGCTTAGGTAAAGCGCGTGTGTGCCCAATGGGTTGTCCGGGCCGGGACCGACATATTCGGGCCATTCTGGATTGCGGATACGCATTGACGGGGTCGGACGCCAGCTTGGCCCAACCACCTTGCGGACAACCTTGGTACGGCCTTTACGCGTAAGATCTTCTGTCAAAGGGACGGAAGATGGAAACAGCTTATAAGTGGTTTCGTCTTCTGACCAATAATGCAGGGCACGGCTGGTGATATCGACCAATACCGCACCATTTTTCAAGTTGCTGAAATAGGGGCGCCAATCCAAAGAGCGAAAGCTTGAAATATTACGCGGGGCTGTTTCCGTGACTTCGGTCTCAATTTCAACAGTGCCTTCGCCGTCAACTTCCTGCGCCAAAACAGGTGCCCCGATAAATGCGGCACCGCTTGCCAAAAAGCTGCGTCGTCCAATTGTGCGTCCAAATTTCTGAGTCATGTGATTCTCGATCTTAGTCAAATTCGGTTTGTGGCATGATATGACCGGAATGACGCAGTCGCAAATCAATGAAGCGTTATTTCGCGCGTCTGAGCGCAAGTGGGTTTTCAACGCAACGCTACCTGAGGTACAGGAATACTAATACAGATCGGACAGGTGTAGATATGACAAGGTTTTTGGCAATCCTATTAGTGGTCGTAACCGGGCTTTCAGCCTGTACGACAGGTGGATTTTCCAACAAGGGTGGCGTCCGGATTTATCAACCTTCGACACGGAACCCTTCGAAGGTTCAGTTTGAAGTGCTGGATTCGGTGAATGCGTTGCGTCAGGCGTCAGGTCTTGTGGCCGTGCAATTGAATGCAGAACTGAATGCCGCTGCGGCGACTCATTCGCGCGATATGTCCGTGCAAAATCGTCCGTGGCATTTCGGATCGGACGGATCTTCGCCGATCGACCGCGCGCGTCGGGTTGGCTATGCCGGGCGCCTTGCGGGGGAAAACATCTCGGAAACCTACGAAACAGAGCTGGAAACCCTTGGTGCGTGGATGCAAGAAGAGGGCACGCGCAGCGTTGTGCTTGATCCGGATGCACGGGATATGGGGTTTGCGTGGTTCCAAGAACCGAACGGTAAACTGTGGTGGACCATGGTGATGGGCGTGCCGACAGCAACGCCCCTTGCAACAGCAGAGTTTGTTTCTGCCGAATAAACCTTTGATTTTCAACGTGGTGCAGGGGCTTGCCCTCTGTGCCATGCGCAGTCACCCCAAGGTATTCTGGCCAACAAAAAGCCGGAAACTACCGATAAATCGTGATGGGTGTTCCGTTGTTGACCATGGCATAAATTTCGCGGATTTCGGCATTCGTCACAGCGATGCACCCTGCTGTCCAATCCTGTCCACCCTTGCGATATTCCCAAGGGCGGCCATGGATAAAGATATCTCCACCCGGACTTTTGCCTTGGGTGCGCGCATAGGCGATATCATCAGCGTTAGGATAGGAAATGCCGATGGATAGGTGAAATTCGCTGTTCGGGTTGCGCCGGTCAATTTTATATTCCCCTTCAGGGGTGCGCCCGTCGCCTTCGAACTCTTTATGCTCTTGTGGTGCAAAGCCAAGCCCGACATCGTAATCACGCAATACTTTGTCGTGATGCATCAGATAGAGTTTGCGTTGTTCTTTATAGATCAGAACGCGCGTGACCTGCGGGCCGTTGTAGTCTTGAAATTTGTTGCAGGCGGTTATGCCAAACGCAAGGCAAAGGGCGGCCAGTAGGGAAATGATACGCATCGTAATTTTCCTGCTCGGGGTGTGGGCAGTCTATCGCGCCCGTTGTGTCAGGCATAGGCCGAGAGCACGCATCACGTCAAAGTGAAAAGGCATGGAGCGCAGCTTATCGCTGATTGGGCTTCTTCTTGGTGTAAATATCCCGGGGGGAATGCGTCGTAGACGCAGGGGGGCTGGCCCCCTTAATCCTTCAGAATCTCTTCTTTGGCACCCAGTGCATCTGCGAGTCGAGACACGGCCGAACCGGGACGCAAGGGCTGAGGTTGGTTTTGGGCAGGGGCCCATCCGGTCATGAAAATCATTTCAAAGGTCGCAGGTATACGGCCTTCTTCCATGAATTCCAGAGCATAAATGTCTGCGGCGCGCATCAAAACCTGGCGCCCCGACGGTCGACGCAAACGCGCATAGAGGGCGTTGTTTTCCCCCATTGAACGCAGGTCTTTCATCAAATGCCATGCGGTTTCATAGGTTACCTTAAGGGGCATCGCATCAGCCACTGGCATGGCAAGCCCCGCACGCTGTAAAAGTGCACCGAGATCACGGATTTCCCCCATAGGAGCAATACGGGGGGACAGGCCACCTGTCACTTCGGCCTCTGCTTGACCCAAACAGGCGCGCAATTCATGCAAGGTTTGTCCGCCAAAGCTGACAGCCATCAGCAACCCATCCGCCTTGAGGGCGCGGCGGCACTGGATGAGTTGACCAACCGGATCATTGGCCCAATGCAGGCACAGTGCGTGGATGACCAGATCATGGGTGTTTTCTTGTAAATCCAGAGTGTCGGCATCTGTCATGATGGTCGCATCGGGAAAGCAAGCGCGCCACACATCGGGAAAAGCCGCCACAATCGCGACATTGGTAAACGTTCTGTTAACCAAGGATAGGCGATCCTGCACATCCTCGGCAGCAGTTTCCTGAAGGAACATGCCACGCGCGCGATCCGCGCGGGCGCGGTTTCGGGTCAGGGCATTGCGGTCAGTCAAAAGTGGCGTGTCTTGCATGGGCGGAACATAGGATGATCGGTGCAAACATTCAAACAGCCTTGCGCCTGATTTACCCATCGCGTTGCGTAACATGCGGTGGGTTGGTTGAGGGCGAATTTGGGCTGTGTGGGGCGTGTTGGCGTGACACGCCGTTTATTGGCGGTCTTGTGTGCGATGGTTGCGGTCTGCCCTTGCCGGGCGAAGCAGCAGAGAATGAAGCAGTATATTGCGATGATTGTCTGCGGATTGACCGACCTTGGGGGCAAGGGCGCGCGTCTTTGATTTACAAGGACAACGCGCGGCGCATGGTGTTGGCATTAAAGCACGGGGATCGGCATGACATTGTCAAACCGGCCGCCCAGTGGATGGCGCGCAGTGTGCAGCCACTATTGCGCCAGAATATCCTGATTGCACCGGTGCCGCTGCATTGGATGCGGTTTGTGAAACGGCGATACAATCAGGCGGCTTTGTTGGCAGAAGCGTTGTCCCGACATCTTGGCGCATCGTATTGTCCTGATTTGTTGCAGCGCCCTAAAGAGACCGGAACAATGGATGGGCTTGGTTTGGAGGAGCGCTTTGCCAAGATGCAATCCGCGATCCAAGCGCATCCCAAAAGGTGCCATCGCATGGCGGGTCGGCCAGTATTACTTGTGGATGATGTGATGACAACGGGTGCAACCCTTGCGGCCTGTGCCGAGGCGTGCCTGATCTCACGTGCAAGTGAAGTTCATGTGATAACCCTAGCGCGCGTGGTAAAGGATGCCTAAATAGCGCCAAGAATGAGTGTGTATAAACAGGATCATCCATGAAAAACGTCGAAATCTATACCCGCCCGCTTTGCGGTTTCTGTTCCGCGGCCAAGCGTCTTTTGAAATCCAAAGGGGTTTCATTCGTCGAGGTGGATGTCTGGAAAGACCCAAATCGCAAGTCTGAGATGATCCAGCGATCCAACGGCGGGCGCACCTTTCCACAGATTTTCATCGACGAGAAGCATGTTGGCGGATGTGATGAGCTGATGATGCTGGAACGTGCCGGCAAATTGGATTCCATGCTGGCGGCGTGATCGCATTCGTCTTAGGCTTTGGCGAAACCAGTGTTGGAGCCTGTGATGCGGACTGCCCTTTTGCAAATGACGTCTTCGGATGATCCAAGTGAAAATCTTGGGGCGGTCACATCCATGCTTTCTCAGGCAGTTGCTGGCGGTGCGGGGTTTGTGTTGACGCCAGAGGTCACGAATTGCGTGTCCACTAGCCGAAATCACCAAAATACAGTGCTGTATCACGAAGAGGATGACCCAACCCTTGCAGCTCTGCGTGATGCGGCGGCAAATCATGGGACTTGGGTGTTAATCGGATCCTTGGGAATCAAGACGCATGATGCGGATGGGCGTTTTGCCAACCGGCAGTTTCTGATTGATCCCACGGGGACGATCACAGCGCGGTACGACAAAATCCATATGTTTGATGTAGAGGTCAGCCCCGAAGAAACCTATCGCGAATCAGATGGATATCGCCCCGGTCGGCAGGCAGTGGTGGCAAAAACACCCTTTGGCACCATCGGCATGACGATTTGTTACGATCTGCGCTTTCCTCATCTTCACCGACGACTTGCCCATGCGGGTGCAGAAATTATCACGGCCCCCGCGGCATTTTCCTATGTCACAGGCGCGGCGCATTGGCATTCGTTGTTGCGGGCGCGGGCGATTGAAACAGGGTGTTTCGTGCTGGCCCCTGCGCAAACAGGGACGCACCCTGCTCAACGCGGCCAGTCACGCAAAACTTATGGGCATTCACTTGCCGTTGCTCCATGGGGAGAGGTCATTGCGGATGCGGGGGCAGAGCCGGGCATAACCTATGTTGAACTTGATCGCGAATTGGTGGCACAAGCGCGTAAACGTGTGCCCTCCCTGACCCATGATCGAGAGTTTGATGGACCGTAACGACACCAACGCCCTTGCGGTTTCGCTGTTCAGTGAAATTCTGATGACCGACCAATTGGCGCGCAACCGCATGACCAAGGCGTTGCCAAAAGGGATGGAGTTGTCGCATTTTTCGGTTCTGAACCATCTGGCGCATCCTGGGGCCGAGCGCAGCCCGGCACAGCTTGCCAAGGCGTTTCATGTGACGCGTGGCGCAATGACCAACACATTGTCCAAATTGGAAATGGCCGGGTATGTACACATCCGACCTGATTGGGATGATGCACGCCGCAAAATGGTCGCCATAAGCCCGGCAGGCCGCGAAGCGCGCGACCGTGCGCTTTCTGGCATCAGTCCAATCATTTCAGAACTGGTGCATGAAATCGGCGACGCCCGTGTGCGCGCTATCCTACCTGTCCTGCGCGAACTGCGCGGGAAGTTGGAACAAGAGTGATTGAATATAAATATCCCCATCCAAGGCTGGGGTAGAGTGTAAAGCGCCCTACCTCAGTTATCCCATTTTGCAATAACGTCATAGCCTTCGGGAACTGGGACGGCCTCTAGGAAATCCGCGAACTGCCCCCAGATCATTTGTACCTTGTCGGCATTTGCATCCGATGTGGCCTGGTCCGTTACCAAAGACACGACATATCCGGTGCCGTCTTCGTTCATCATGTTGGTGAAATTTATGAGGCCGGGCAACGCCATGATCTGGTCTTTCAGCTTTTCCAGCAAAGCCTGCGCTTCATCGCGAGAGCCTGCTTTCATCTTGTACTTGGTAATACGTGCGAACATGGAAGGTTCCTTTCTAAATGGAATTAAAAAGACAATTTTACCGATTACCGCATGTCGGGACCCTAGCATATTTTGGATCACCCTCGCTAAATTCGAAATTTCTCGTGATTTTTCATAGCCCTACATGAGGGTATAAGTAATTGATATGCACATGCTCATGACGTGCAAAAACACCCGATTCTTTGATCGGTCCCTTATTATTGGTTTTTATGGTTGCCGTCTTAACGTGGCTTCAAGCTCGCTGTGACATAATTCACGCTTAGATCGCGGTCGGACAAGGACCAGCCCCATGTGATGGGGTTGAATACGAATCCCTTACGGTCCATCGGGTCCAGCCCAGCCTTTGACAACATGGAAAATAGCTCGTCTGGGGTGATGAATTTGTGCCACTCATGTGTGCCTTTGGGCAACCAGCGCATGATCCATTCGGCCCCAACGATGGCGGCGGCAAAGCTCTTGGGATTGCGGTTGATGGTGGAGCAGATCATCATCCCACCCGGGCGCAAAAGCGTTTGACACACTGTCAGGAATTCTTGTGGGTCTGCGACATGTTCGACGACCTCCATGTTCAGCACGATGTCAAACTGTTCGCTTGCTTCGGCAAGCGCTTCTGCGGTGGTGTGGCGGTAATCAATCGTCAAACCAGATTGTTCAGCGTGAACATGTGCGACGGGGATATTGCCGCCTGCAGCATCAGCCCCGACTACGGTGGCCCCAAGGCGTGCCATGGGTTCGGACAGCAACCCGCCACCACAGCCAATGTCCAGCAATCGCAGCCCTTTGAATGGGTTTGGTTGGGTCAAATCACGGCCAAATTCCCCGGCGATTTGTTGTGTGATATAATCCAGTCGGCACGGGTTCAGCATGTGCAGAGGTTTGAATTTCCCTTTGGGATCCCACCATTCGGCGGCCATGGCTTCGAATTTTGCAACCTCGGACGGGTCAACAGTGTTCATCGTGGGTTGCATTTTGATCTCCATATGCTCATCTGGCCGCATTACTATATAGGTCATCCATGGACAAATACTCAGGCCAAAAGCGCGCAGTTCATTATCTTTATCCGCCGATTGATGCGTTTGATCAGCGGATGCTGGACGTGGGTAACGGTCATCAGATCTATGTCGAGCAATCGGGAAATCTGCAAGGTCTTCCGGTCGTGGTTTTTCATGGTGGACCGGGTGGCGGATGCAGCCCTACGATGCGGCGGTATTTTGACCCAGAGATATATCGCGTGGTGTTGTTTGATCAGCGTGGCTGTGGAAAGTCTCGCCCCCACGCAGAGATAGAGGCCAATACAACCCAACATCTGATTGCTGACACAGAGACCATTCGCAAGGCGCTGGGCATTGAGCAGTGGATTGCATTTGGTGGCAGTTGGGGCGCGACGCTGGCGCTGTTATATGCGCAGGCACATCCGGACCGTGTGGCCTGTCTTGTGTTGCGCGGCGTGTTCCTGATGATGCAACGAGAGCTGGAGTGGTTTTACGGCGGCGGGGCTGGGCAGTTTTGGCCGGAGGTGTGGGACCGCTTTACCGCGCTTATTCCCGAAGCAGAGCAAGATGATTTGATCGAGGCCTATGCCCGCCGTTTGTTCAGTGATGATCATACCACTGAAGTAAAATACGCCCGCGCATGGTCGTCTTGGGAAAATGCTCTGGCGTCGTTTCACTCCAATGGTCAGGTTGGCGAGGCACCAGCAGAATATGCCCGTGCTTTTGCACGGCTGGAAAACCATTATTTTCGTAATGGCGGGTTTCTGGAGCGGGATGACCAGATTTTAGCCAACATGGACCGGCTTGCAGATATCCCCGGATTTATCGTGCAGGGTCGCTATGACATGATATGCCCACCTCGGTCTGCGTATTTGCTGCATCGCGCATGGCCCGGATCCGAATTGCGTATGGTCAAGAACGCAGGGCACGCCATGTCAGAGCCGGGAATAAGTGCGGAACTGGTCGGTATCATGGATAAAATTTCCGAAAAGTAAGTCCAGATTATCGCATTAGTGGGTCCACTTTTGTCGGTATTCGGAACATTTCTGGCGGAAACCTATTTAGATTCATCAAATTAACCTATTAAGAATCCCTATTTCATACAAAGAGGGTTTACAGGTGTTCACATCCGGCTAACCTGTCTTTCAAAATAACAAAACAACGGGTGAGGACAATTGGCCTCGATTTTACGAATTATCGCGCAGCGCTTGGCGTTGGGCATACTCACACTATTCGTCGTCTCCATCGTCATTTTCGCAGCAGTGAATATGTTACCTGGGGACTTCGCTCAAGCCATCCTTGGACAGGGCGCGACGCCTGAGGCCATCAAGGCCATTCGAGAAGATCTTGGATTGGATCAGCCTCCTGTCACCAGATATTTGCAGTGGCTTGCGGGCGCATTGCAGGGTGATCTTGGTAACAGCTTTGCGCAGGCGAACTTTGCAAGCTTCGCGGGGACAACCGCAACCGCCAACTCGGCAAGTGTTGCTGCACAGTTAGGGCCGCGCTTTGAAAATACGATGTTCCTAGCAGGCGTCACCGCGGTGATTGCGGTGCCGTTTTCCATCTTCCTTGGAATTCTGGCCGCGCTTTATCGGAACTCTGTGTTTGACCGGTTCACCAATATCTTCACGCTAAGCTCAATTTCATCGCCTGAATTCTTTCTGGCATATATCCTGATCTTGTTCTTGGCCGTGTTGAACCCGTTGCTGCCATCACTGTCTAATATCTATGAAGGTATGGATTTCGGCGACCGACTGACCAAGACATTGCTTCCTGCATTAACGTTGACTTTGGCGGTTACCGCGCAGTTGATGCGGATGACGCGGGCAGCCATTATCAACCTTTTGGCATCACCCTATATCGAGATGGCACGCCTGAAAGGCATGTCGCCGATGCGTGTGATCGTAAAGCACGCTTTGCCCAACGCTCTTGCACCGATCATCAACGTGATTGCGCTGAACCTTGCGTATTTGATCACGGGGGTTGTGGTTGTCGAGGTGGTGTTCGTTTATCCGGGCATCGGTCAGCTGTTTGTGGACAGCGTCAAAATCCGTGACATTCCTGTGGTTCAGGCTTGCTGCTTGTTGTTCGCAACAGCCTATATCCTGCTGAACCTGACCGCGGATATTATGTCAATTATTTCCAACCCACGACTGAGGCATCCTAAATGAATATCTGGATTCAGATTATCGGCATCCTAGTTGCGCTTGGTGTACTGGGTTGGCTGTTCCGCTTCGCTGGTCAAAAGGCCACAAACAACAAACCGTTTTTCCGTGATATGACCTTTGGTGTGGCTTTTGGTTACGCTCTTGGCGCTGCTGTATTGCTTTGGATTCTTACCACTTATTACAAAGCAATCACAGCTGACGGGCAGGTAGAGGTGAACAAATACTTCTTCTTCCGCACCGTAATCGAATGGTTCGTGAAATTTTCAATTGCGGCTTATCTATTCCGGCTTGTGTTTCGCTATGTAGGCACTGCGGGGACACGTAAGCTGTTCCGCAATATGCCGCTGACAGCGTCTTTTGGCATCATGATCATTCTGGTTTATGCGTTTGTGGCGATTTTCGCCGGGGTTATTGCTCCGCATGGGCAGGAAGAGGTCTTTGCCAAGGTGAACGTATTGCCGGGTGGTGATCCTGCAATTGGCGGCGATCCTGATTTCCCCTTGGGAACCGATCAAATTGGCCGTGATTTGCTGAGCCGTTTGATCTATGGCGCGCAAAATACAGTGGGAATTGCCTTTGCGACGACCTGTCTTGCCTTCTTGCTGGGCGGAACCTTTGGCTTCCTTGCTGCGACTTTGGGCGGGTGGCTTGATCAATTGGTTAGCCGGTCCGTTGATGTTCTGATGGCTATTCCTTCGCTGATCTTCGCATTGCTTCTGATGACAATTGCGGCGGCTTGGGCTGGATCGAATAAGGAGCTTTTGACGGTCTATATGGTCCTTATCATTGCGGTAATCGACAGTACGCGGGTGTTCCGACTTGCGCGAGCTGTAGGTCTGAACATTGTTGTGATGGATTACATCGAGGCGGCGAAACTGCGCGGTGAAGGTCTGGGGTATCTCATCTTTCGCGAAATCTTGCCGAACGCTACAGCGCCGTTGTTGGCCGAATTTGGTCTGCGGTTCTGCTTTGTGTTCCTGACCATCGCATCGCTCAGCTTCTTGGGTGTCGGTATTCAGCCACCTCTGGCAGACTGGGGCACAATGGTGCGTGATCTTGGGCAGTTCATCAACTTTGCGGCGTTCAGCCCGCAGACTGCTTCGTTGCCACTGCTTGCTGCTGGTGCCATTGCCCTGCTGACAGTCGCCGTGAACTTTGTGGTGGACTGGATGCTGCATAAATCCTCTGGCCTGAAAGAATAAGGAGAAGCACATGTCTGCAGATGACCCGCTTCTGAGTGTTAAAGGCCTGAAGATTGAAGGCCGTAGTGACGAAACATGGAACCCGATTATCAACGGTGCCAGCTTTGACCTGCAAAAAGGCGAAGTTATGGGGCTGATCGGGGAATCCGGTGCTGGCAAATCCACCATGGGTCTGGCCGCAATGGGGTTCACCCGCGACGGCTGTCGGATTTCCGCAGGTACGGTAATGTTTGACGGCGTTGATCTTGTGACGGCATCTGCCGCAGACAAGCGCGCGCTGTTGGGCAGTCGGATTGCCTATGTCGCGCAATCTGCTGCGGCATCATTCAATCCGGCGCATCGTCTGATTGATCAGCACACCGAAGGCCCGACACAGCACAACGTTATGTCCAGGGCCGAGAGTGAGGCCGACGGAATCGAGCTATATCGCAAGCTACGCCTGCCAAATCCCGAAGAGATCGGTTTTCGTTATCCGCATCAGGTGTCAGGTGGGCAGTTGCAGCGGGCGATGACGGCAATGGCGATGGCATGCCGTCCTGAGTTGATCATCTTTGACGAGCCAACAACCGCACTTGACGTGACCACACAGATTGAGGTTCTCGCCTCTATTCGTGAGATCGTGGAAGAGTACAACACAGCGGCTATTTACATCACCCACGACCTCGCGGTTGTGGCGCAGATGTCAGACAAGATTAAGGTGATGCTGAAGGGCGACGAGGTCGAAGAGGCCGACACCCGCACAATGCTGTCTGATCCCAAAGAAGAGTACACCAAATCTCTTTGGGCTGTGCGCAGTTTCCAACGCCCATCAAAACCTGCTGTGCATACATCTGCGACTCCGGTTATTTCGGTTCAAAATGTATCTGCTGCTTATGGTAAGGTTCCCGTGCTGCATGATGTCAGTTTTGACATTCATGAAGGCCGAACAGTTGCTGTGGTCGGCGAATCTGGGTCAGGTAAATCAACGGCTGCGCGCTGTATCACTGGCCTGTTGCCACCAACGCAGGGTCATATTGAATTTGATGGCCAGATGATGCCTTTGGATTATCGCAAGCGCGACCGGATGCAATTGCGTCAGGCGCAGATGATTTATCAGATGGCAGATACCGCGCTGAATCCGCGTAAAACCATTGGAGAGCTGATCGGACGTCCGGTGCAGTTCTATATGGGGCTGACTGGCAATGAAAAACGCCGTCGGGTGGAACATCTGCTTGAAGAGATCGAGTTAGAGCCAACGCAATATATCAATCGCTTACCGTCTGAGTTGTCAGGTGGGCAGAAACAGCGGATTGGGATTGCACGGGCGCTGGCCGCTGAACCAAAATTCATCATCTGCGATGAGGTGACGTCCGCGCTTGATCAATTGGTGGCCGAAGGCATTCTACGGTTGTTGGCGAAATTGCAGGATGAATTGAACCTGTCTTATATGTTTATTACGCACGACCTTGCGACGGTGAAATCCATTGCAGATGAGGTTGTGGTGATGAAAGATGGTCGGGTGATCGAGCAGGGGCCAAAGGACGATATGTTCACCCCGCCGCATCACCCATATACCGACCTGTTGCTCAGCTCTGTGCCGGAAATGGATCCGGATTGGCTGACAAATCTTCTTAACGAACGCGGAGTTGATAACATCGGCGATGCAGCTGTTGATAAGATGTAATACGAATCACCTCACAAAGAGGTGACGTAACTGAACGGGAAAAACCCGAACTATCTAATAAGGGAGACTACATATGACCAAAGTAAGCAGACGCGGCCTATTGAAAACTGGTGCAGCAGCAAGTGTACTTGCCGCAACTGGTGTTCAAGTAGCAGCCGCCCCGTCGCGTGGCGGTACACTGCGTCTTGGCTTGGCTGGCGCGAACACGTCAGACAGCTGGGACAGCCGGACACACTCTGACAGCTATATGATTATGGCAGGTCACGGTGCGGTGTTTGATACACTGACCGAAGTTGCCGCAAACGGCGAATTGGTTGGCGAACTGGCCGAAAGCTGGGAAGCATCCCCTGACGCCGTGACTTGGACATTCAAGTTGCGTCAAGGTGTGACATTCCACGACGGCAAAGCGTTTGGCGCCGACGATGTGATCGCATCTCTTGGCATGCACACCGAAGAAGGTGCAAAATCAGCGGCGAAGCCTATCGTTTCTGCCATCACTGAAATGAAGAAGCTGGGCGAGCACGAAGTTCAGATGACTCTGAAAGCGGGCAACGCGGACTTCCCATTCCTGCTGTCAGATTATCACCTTTGCATGTTCCCTGCTGGCAACATTGAAGCCTCGATTGCTCAAGGTATCGGCACTGGCATGTATAAGGTCGAGAGCTTCGATCCCGGTGTACGTACCACTCTGAGCCGTGTTGATGGCCACTATAAAGATGGCCGCGCAGGTTGGTTTGATTCGATTGAAATTATCGCGATCAATGACTCTTCGGCACGTATGAATGCGTTGATGACTGGTCAGGTTGACGCCGTGAACCGCGTTGATTTCAAAACAGAGCCATTGATGAAAGCAAATCCAGCCGTCAATATCTTTGAGGTGACCGGTAACCAGCACTTTACCTTCCCAATGCTGACCAATGTTGCACCATTTGATAATGTCAACGTTCGTAAGGCATTGAAGCATGGTGTGAACCGTCAGGAATTGGTCGACAAGATCCTTCTGGGTCATGGCGCTGTGTCCAATGACAACCCAATTGGCCCTGCAAACCAGTATTTTGCTGATGATCTGCCAATGAATGACTATGATCCAGACAAGGCGCGCCATTACCTGAAAGAAGCGGGTATGGACAGCTTGGATATTGATCTGTCTGCATCTAACGCAGCCTTCCCGGGTGCGGTCGACGCGGCACAGCTGTATCAGGCTTCGGCCAAAGCAGGCGGTATCAACATCAACGTGGTACAAGAACCAGCTGATGGGTATTGGTCCAACGTTTGGCTGAAAAAGCCATGGTGTGCGTGCTACTGGTCAGGTCGTGCGACCGAAGATTGGATGTTCTCTACGGCGTATGAATCTGGTGTTCCTTGGAATGACCACTTCTGGGAAAATGCGCGCTTCCAAGAGCTGCTGTTGTCTGCACGTGCGGAGCTGGACAGCGACAAGCGTCGTACTCAGTACCATGAAATGCAGGCCTTGATATCTTCCGAAGGTGGCACGGTTATCCCGATGTACGCAAACTATGTTGACGCGCACAGCACCAAGCTCACCAACTCGGGCACCATTGGTAACGTGTTCCAGATGGACAGCTCGCGCTTTATGGAGCGTTGGTGGTTCGCCTGATTCACAGCGACATAACTAATAGAAACGCCCCGCAACTTGCGGGGCGTTTTGTGTTTATAGACCTTCTGCGAGCTGTCGGTCATATTCAGCCGCATCAAATCAGCCCAATGACATCTGAACTTGGCGCTTTGGGGCATGTGTGGAATCTCAATACTTCCACGCACCAACGAAAAATTAATACCTTTGAGCCGAATTATGCAGGAGTCATTCCCACCCCCTTGCAGACTCAGCATTCCTGACGTATATGCATTTTCAACAGCGGCACGGTCGGGGTTACCCGGACGTACCACCGGGAAATATCGACGGGCCGCGGGCCCGTTTTTTTGTGCCCGCATTAAAGGAATGAATGCTCGCTATGAGTGACATGATAGCCAAAGCAGCAATCGATAGACGATTGGCCGAAATCGTTACCCCAGTCATCGAAGACATGGGGTTTGAGCTGGTGCGTCTGCGCTTGCAGGGCGGTAATACACATACGTTGCAGGTCATGGCAGAACGCCCCGGGGGCGGCATCGAAGTGGATGACTGCGCCAAGATCAGCAACGCAATCAGCGCCATCCTGGATGTCGAAGACCCTCTTTCAGATTCATATACGCTTGAGGTCGGAAGTCCCGGCGTTGATCGCCCTCTGACGCGGCTTAAGGATTTTGACGCCTATGAGGGCTATGAGGCCAAAATTGAAACCAGCGAGTTGATCGACGGGCGCAAGCGCTTTCGTGGAATCCTTGCTGGCATCGAAGGTGAGGAAGTTCTGATCAACATAGATCAGAACGGCGAAACTGTAACTGTGGGCCTGCAATTTGATTGGCTGGCAGATGCCAAGCTGATGCTGACAGACGACCTGATCAAAGAAATGCTGCGTCAGCGTAAGGCGGCCGGCACCCTGAACGAAGACGCATTTGACGAGATTACGACCGAAGGGTCTGAGGAGGACTAAGAACATGGCAATCACCTCTGCAAACCAGTTGGAACTGCTGCAAACCGCCGAGGCAGTGGCCCGCGAAAAGATGATCGACCCTGGTCTGGTTATCGAAGCGATGGAAGAATCCCTCGCGCGTGCCGCGAAATCCCGCTACGGCGCGGAAATGGACATTCGCGTAGCGATTGACCGCAAGACCGGCAAGGCAACATTCACCCGTGTGCGCACAGTGGTCGAGGATGAAGAGCTTGAGAACTATCAAGCGGAATTCACCATCGAGCAGGCCAAACAGTATATGGCCGATCCCGAAGTGGGCAGCCAATACATTGAGGAAATTCCTCCGGTTGAAATGGGCCGTATCGCGGCACAATCCGCCAAACAGGTGATCTTGCAAAAGGTTCGCGAAGCAGAGCGTGACCGTCAGTTCGAAGAATTTAAAGACCGCGCAGGCACCATCATCAACGGTGTGGTTAAACGCGAAGAATACGGCAATGTTATCGTGGACGTGGGTCGTGGTGAAGGTATCCTGCGCCGCAACGAAAAAATCGGCCGCGAAAGCTATCGCCCGAATGACCGCGTGCGTTGCTTTATCAAAGATGTGCGCCGTGAGACCCGTGGCCCACAGATTTTCCTGAGCCGCACCGCGCCAGAATTCATGGCAGAGCTGTTCAAGATGGAAGTGCCGGAAATCTATGACGGCATCATTGAAATCAAGGCCGTGGCACGTGATCCCGGTTCGCGTGCAAAGATCGCTGTGATTTCTCATGATGGGTCGATCGATCCTGTGGGCGCATGTGTTGGTATGCGCGGCAGTCGTGTTCAGGCTGTTGTCAACGAATTGCAGGGCGAAAAGATCGACATCATTCCATGGAATGAAGATCAGCCAACGTTCCTTGTGAACGCGCTGCAACCTGCCGAAGTGTCCAAAGTTGTTTTGGATGAAGAAGCAGGCAAAATTGAAGTCGTTGTTCCTGAAGAGCAGCTTTCTCTGGCAATTGGCCGTCGTGGTCAAAACGTGCGTCTGGCCAGCCAGCTGACCGCGCTTGATATCGACATTATGACAGAAGCAGAAGATTCCGCACGTCGTCAGAAAGAATTTGAATCCCGCACTAAGCTGTTCATGGAAACGCTGGATGTGGACGAATTCTTTGCTCAGCTTCTAGTATCCGAAGGCTTTACCAATCTCGAAGAGGTTGGATATGTCGAACTGGACGAACTGCTGGTTATCGATGGCGTTGATGAAAGCACTGCGCATGAACTTCAGGCGCGCGCGCGTGATTTCATTGAAGCAAAAGCAAAAGCCGCGCTTGATGCGGCCCGTGCATTGGGTGCCGAAGACAGTCTGATCGCATTTGAGGGCCTGACACCTCAAATGGTAGAAGCGCTGGCCAAGGATGACGTCAAGACACTGGAAGATTTCGCAACATGTGCTGACTGGGAACTGGCCGGTGGCTGGACAACAGTCGAAGGTGAACGGGTCAAGGATGACGGCATTCTGGAACCCTTTGGCATGACTTTGGAAGAAGCGCAGGGCATGGTTATGACTGCGCGTATCATTCTGGGCTGGGTGGATCCTGCCGAACTGGAAAGCAACGAAGACGACACCGAAGAAGCTGACTCCGAAGAGGAGACCGAGGCCTGATCGCAGGCCTCGGGAGTCTTAGGATGGGGCGCGGAAAGCGATCCAATGACCAGCAGGATGGTCCAGAGCGTAAATGCATCGCCACAGGCGAGGTGCAGCAAACGCATGGAATGATCCGTTTTGTGGTCGGGCCAGAAGATCAGGTCGTTCCAGATATTCTGGGCAAGTTGCCGGGTCGTGGTATTTGGGTTGCGGCTGATCGCAAAGCCTTGGATTTGGCTTCGAAGAAAGGGCTGTTTGCCCGTTCTGCGAAGCAGCCGGTCAAAGTGCCCGAAGGGCTGACTGATTTGATCGAGAAGCAACTGACGCGCCGGGTGATCGAATTGATTAGCATGGCACGAAAATCCGGTGACGCAGTCGCAGGATATGAAAAGGTAAAGGACTGGCTGGGCAAAGAAGAAGCACAGGTTCTGATTCAGGCCTCTGATGGGTCTGGACGCGGTAAGACGAAATTAAGTACGCCGCACTTTGGTACCTACATCGGTTGGTTGACAGCAGATGAATTGGGTTTGGCTTTTGGGCGACAAACTGTGATACATGGGGCGCTTGCGTCTGGCGGACTCGCAAAACGTGTTGTACAGGAAGCGCAAAGACTAAAAGGCGTACGCGAAATTACGGCGGCAGGGGCCGTCGGAAAGGGTAAGACAGCTAGATGAGCGATGACGGCAAAAAGACTTTGGGTGTACGTGGCGGACCGCGCGCAGGCAATGTGAAGCAAAGCTTCAGTCATGGGCGGACCAAAAACGTCGTTGTGGAAACCAAACGCAAACGCGTAGTGGTGCCGAAACCTGGTGCAGGCAAGCCCGGCATGGGGTCTGCAAAAGCGTCTGGTGATCCATCACGTCGCCCGGCGGGCATTTCCGACGCGGAAATGGAACGCCGGATGAAGGCGCTGCAGGCCGCCAAGGCCCGCGAAGCAGAAGACAATGCAAAACGTGCAGCCGACGAAAAAGCCCGCGAAGAAGATCGTGCGCGTCGTCGTCTGGAAATCGAAGCCAAGGAACGCGAACAGCGTGAGGCGGAAGAGCGTGCCAAGGAAAAAGCTGAGGAAGAAGAGCGCAAGCGTCAGGAGACTGCAGAGGCGGCTAAACGCGCTGCTGCTGAAGCTGCCGCTGCTGCGGCTCCTGCCCCGGCTGCTGCTGCGCCTCGTTCCGAAGGTGGGCCAAGTCGTCCGACACCAAACAAACCCGCACCAGCGGCCACACCGCGCAAAGCGGATCGCGAACGCGATCGCAATCAGCGCAACAAGGGTGCCGATGACAGTCGTCGTTCTGGCAAACTGACACTCAGCCAAGCCACTGGTGGTGGCGGTAATCGTCATCGCTCTATGGCGGCGATGAAGCGTAAACAAGAACGCGCACGCCAAAAGGCGATGGGCGGTATGGTTGAACGTGAAAAGGTTGTTCGTGATGTGCAGTTGCCAGAGGCGATTGTCGTTTCTGAGCTGGCAAACCGTATGGCAGAACGCGTTGGTGAAGTTGTTAAATCGCTCATGAATATGGGTATGATGGTGACGCAGAACCAAACAATTGACGCGGATACTGCGGAATTGATTATCGAAGAATTCGGCCACAAGGTTGTGCGGGTTTCTGACGCTGACGTTGAAGACGTGATTCAACAGATCGAAGAAAACGCAGAAGATTTGCAAGACCGTCCTCCGGTTATCACCATCATGGGTCACGTTGACCACGGTAAAACCTCTTTGCTGGATGCGATCCGTGACGCCAAAGTCGTTTCTGGCGAGGCCGGCGGCATCACACAGCATATCGGCGCCTATCAGGTGACAACCGAAAGCGGCACAGTGTTGAGCTTCTTGGATACACCGGGTCACGCGGCCTTTACCTCAATGCGCTCTCGTGGTGCACAGGTAACGGATATCGTTGTTCTGGTGGTTGCTGCGGATGACTCTGTCATGCCGCAAACCATTGAAGCAATTAACCACGCCAAAGCGGCGCAGGTTCCAATGATCGTGGCGATCAACAAAATCGACAAACCTGCCGCTGATCCTAACAAAGTACGTGCCGAGCTGCTGCAACACGAAGTAATCGTGGAGCAGATGTCCGGTGAGGTGCAGGACGTAGAAGTATCTGCGGTGACTGGCCAAGGTTTGGATGAACTTTTGGAAGCGATTGCGCTGCAATCAGAAATCCTTGAACTGAAGGCAAACCCTGATCGTGCGGCGCAAGGCGCGGTGATCGAGGCGCAGCTTGATGTGGGTCGCGGTCCTGTGGCGACGGTTCTTATTCAGACCGGCACATTGCGTCAGGGCGATATTTTTGTTGTCGGTGAGCAGTACGGTAAGGTCCGTGCGCTGATCAATGACAAAGGCGAGCGCGTCAAGGAAGCTGGGCCATCTGTTCCTGTCGAGGTTCTGGGCCTGAACGGCACACCCGAAGCTGGCGATGTTTTGAACGTGACCGAAACCGAAGCTCAAGCCCGCGAAATTGCAGAATACCGCGAACAGGCAGCGAAAGATAAACGTGCTGCTGCTGGTGCTGCAACGACGCTTGAACAATTGATGCAGAAGGCGAAAGAAGACGAAACAGTCGCCGAACTGCCAATTTTGGTCAAAGCTGACGTGCAGGGTTCTGCCGAGGCTATCGTTCAGGCGATGGAAAAAATTGGCAACGACGAGGTGCGCGTGCGCGTTCTACACTCTGGTGTGGGTGCGATCACGGAAACCGATGTTGGTCTGGCCGAGGCCTCAGGTGCGCCGGTCATGGGCTTTAACGTCCGTGCCAACGCATCTGCGCGTAACACTGCCAACCAAAAAGGCGTGGAAATTCGTTATTACTCGGTCATTTATGACCTTGTGGATGATGTGAAAAAGGCCGCGTCTGGTCTGTTGTCTGCAGAGATCAAAGAGAACTTTATCGGGTATGCGACAATCAAGGATGTCTTCAAGGTGTCCAACGTCGGCAAAGTTGCGGGCTGTCTGGTTACCGAAGGTGTGGCACGCCGTTCCGCAGGTGTTCGCCTGCTGCGCGACAACGTGGTTATCCACGAAGGCACACTGAAGACATTGAAGCGCTTCAAAGACGAAGTATCGGATGTCCAGTCGGGTCAAGAATGCGGTATGGCATTTGAGAACTATGATGATATCCGCGCAGGCGATGTAATTGAGATCTTTGAACGTCAAGAAGTTGAACGTAATCTGGACTGATTATGACGCTGCCATATCGGCACAGAAAAAGGGTCGCCCATTGGGCGGCCCTTTTGTCATTTGCGAAAGACAAAGTTTGGTGGCTTGACCCTAAACTGGTTTACCGGTGTATTCGGTTTCGCCAACGCGGACCGCAATACGACCATCAGGAAGTTTGCGAACAAACATTCCCTGCACAGACACACAACTTCCTAAAGTAATCGTTCTCAACATGCCGAAATCCCCCCAGATTTGATGGCTATGTTTCCATTGTCTCAAAGTTACTTCAAGATTTCGTTAAAAGAAACATGATTTCGCGACGAATTACAGCCAATCACGCAATATCGGAATAAGGGGGATGTCGGCGGGGGGCATTGGATAGTCCCGCAACTGGTTTGGGCGCACCCATTTTAGCACCTGATTTTCTTGCGGTTGGGGCGTGCCCTCCCATTTGCGACAAGCAAACAGCGGCATCAGCAGGTGAAAATCATCATAGGTGTGGCTGGCAAAGGTCAGTGGCGCAAGGCAGCTTTGCCAGGTGTTGATGCCCAGCTCTTCTTGCAGTTCTCGGATTAGCGCCGCCTCTGGGGTTTCGCCAACCTCTACCTTGCCACCGGGAAATTCCCACAAGCCAGCCATGGATTTGCCTTCGGGGCGCTGCGCCAAAAGCACCCGCCCATCCACGTCAATCAATGCAACTGCGGAAACAAGAACCGTTTTCACGACCGATAATCCGCGTTGATTTCGATATATCCGTGGGTCAAATCACAGGTCCAAACGGTGGATGTGCCATCGCCAAGTCCCAAATCGACGCCGATGTTCAGTTCGGCCTGTTTCATATAATCGGCACCGGTTTCTTCGGAGTAGGTGGGTGACACCCAGCCATTTTCCGCAACCACAATATCACCGAACCGGATGGTCAGCAGATCACGGTCTGCCGCCGCACCTGATTTCCCGATGGCCATGACGACACGACCCCAGTTGGGATCCTCACCCGCAACGGCAGTTTTGATCAAAGGAGAGTTGGCAATCGCCATAGCATGGATGCGGGCATCCGCGTCATTGGCCGCGCCAGTGACGTTAATTTCTACAAATTTGGTGGCCCCTTCACCGTCCTTGACCACCTGATGTGCAAGATCTTGCATGACGCCGTGCAGGGCCGCGCGAAATTCGGTGGAATCTGCGCTAATCTCTACGCCGGAGGCACCTGTCGCACCCAGCAACAATGTGTCAGAGGTAGAGGTATCACTGTCCACCGTGATTGCGTTAAAAGTGATCTCGTTCAGCTCTGACAACATTGATTGTAGAGCAGGGCGGGCAATTTTTGCATCGGTGAATATATACACCAACATCGTCGCCATATCTGGCGCAATCATGCCTGATCCTTTGGCGATGCCTGCAATTTTAACCGTTTGTCCATCCACGGAAATTTCAGCTGTCGCGCCTTTGGAAAACGTATCCGTCGTACGGATGCCATCAGCGGCATCCTGCATGGCAGAGGCCGACAAAGCGGCGCGCGCCTCGTCCAGTTTTGCGGTGATGCGATCATGTGGCAAAGCCTCACCAATCACGCCAGTGGAAGAGGTGAACACGCGGCTTTGTGGCAGGCCAAGGCAGTTTGCCACAGCGCTTGTGATGGCATCTACAGAGGCTGTTCCATTGCGCCCTGTGAACGCATTGGCATTCCCTGAATTCACCAAGATGGCGGCCCCTTCACCGCCATCAAGGCCGATTTTTTCCTGACAATCCAAAACCGCAGCTGACCGTGTTGCCGATCGTGTGAAAACCCCCGCCATGGTGGACCCGGGCGCCAATCGCATCAGGGTCACATCTTTGCGGTTTTGGTATTTCACCCCTGCTTCGACAGCGGCGAATTCAACGCCGTCAATCACAGGAAGATCAGGAAAAGAGGCCGGGGCAAGCGGGGAAACCGCGGTAATGGTTGCCATTTATCAGTTCTCCAGAAGGTCGATATTGGTCAGAAGGTCAGGTGACATGTTTGCAGCGCCATCCCGATTGATGACCGCGTTTTCGGTCAGGGATGCAATAAGGTCTTCAACCACTTTATTTTGTACGTCGGCTTCGATTTCGGTGCGTACGTCATCCAGCGCGGGTACTTCTTGCAAGCGGCTGTCGTTCAACTTGATTACATGCCAGCCAAATTGCGTCTGTGTGGGTTCAGAAACGGCGCCAACTTCCATCGCACGCACTGCTTCCTCAAAAGGGGCGACCATCATGCCGGGACCAAACCAGCCCAGTTCGCCGCCAGAAGGGCCAGAAGGGCCAGTGGATTTTTCTTTGGCCTGCGTTGCGAAATCCGCACCGTTCACAATGCTTTGGCGAATGGCTTCGGCCTCTTCCTGTGTGTCCACAAGGATGTGAGAGGCGTTATATTCGCGTTCGCCTTCGAAATTAGCATATTTCGCATCATAGGCTGCTTTGATCGCGGCATCGTTATTTGCGCCTGCCAACGCCTTTTCGATGGCTTCGGATGCCAGCAACGACAGGCGCTGATTTTCCAATGCAATTTGGACGCTGACAGGCGGTTCGCCTTTTTGAGACTGGGCCAGGACCTGTTGTTGTACCAATTGATCAAGGATGCCCTGAAACAGCACATCATTAGGCAGGCTTGCATATTGCTGGGGCAGGGTGGCGCGTGTCAGGATCATCTGGCCAAGGGTGATGTTGTGCCCGTTAACGGTGGCAACCACGGTATCGTGGCTTGGGGCGTCTTCTGCAACGGCCGCGCCAGCCATCAAAAGTGCGGCTGTAATGCCACGCAGAAAAGTGAACTGAAAGGACATAGAATCTTCCTTGGTTATGACCGCGCTGTCTGGCGGCGTTGACACTTATATACAGGCCCCTTACATCGCTTTGAGGCCGAGACAGTTTGTTCCTGACCATGTTTGTATGAGCGTGGCACGCGGTGGGCAAGCAGATGTCTCGCACGATTAGGTCAACGAAGGACTATTGCACATGCTGGGTTTTGGAAAACTTGCTAAAAAGGTGTTCGGAACGCCGAACGACCGCAAGGTAAAGGCCACCCGTCCTCTCGTTGAAAAAATCAACGCACTGGAGCCAGATTTTGAAACCCTGAGCGATAAACAGCTTATTGAGAAAACCCAAGAGCTGAGCAAACGCGCCACTGATGGTGAGAGTCTTGATGCGCTTTTGCCCGAAGCCTTTGCCAACTGTCGCGAGGCCGCCAAGCGTGCGCTTGGGCTGCGGGCCTTTGATACACAGCTGATGGGTGGGATTTTCCTGCATCAGGGCAATATCTCGGAAATGAAAACCGGCGAGGGTAAAACCCTTGTGGCGACCTTCCCGGCCTATTTGAATGCGCTGACCCATGAGGGGGTGCATGTTGTCACGGTGAACGATTATCTGGCGAAACGTGATGCCGAATGGATGAGCAACGTGTTTGCCGCATTGGGCATAACCACAGGTGTGATTTACCCCAATCAACCCGATAACGAAAAACGCGCGGCCTATGCCTGTGATGTGACCTATGCCACCAATAATGAGCTTGGGTTTGATTATCTGCGCGACAACATGAAATCCGAACTTAAGGACATGTATCAGCGCCCCCATAATTTTGCGATTGTGGATGAGGTGGATTCGATCTTGATCGACGAGGCGCGCACACCGTTGATTATTTCCGGCCCGGCGCAAGACCGTAGCGATCTTTATGTCGCGATCGATCAGGTGATCCCGGAATTGACTGATGAACATTATGTTCTGGACGAAAAAACCCGCAACGTGACCTTCACCGATGAGGGCAACGAATTTCTGGAAGAGCTTTTGCTTGCGCGCGGTTTGCTGCCCGAAGGTCACGGGCTGTATGATCCTGAAAGCACCACAGTTGTGCATCACGTGAACCAGGGTTTGCGTGCACATAAAATGTTCACACGGGACAAAGATTACATTGTGCGCGACAATGAGGTTGTCCTGATTGATGAATTCACTGGCCGCATGATGTCCGGGCGTCGTTTGTCTGACGGTCTGCATCAGGCGATTGAGGCCAAGGAAGGCTGCGACATTCGCCCGGAAAACGTGACCCTCGCATCCGTGACGTTCCAGAACTATTTCCGCCTGTATAACAAACTGTCCGGCATGACCGGCACTGCCACCACCGAGGCGGAAGAATTTGGCGAAATTTACGGCCTTGGCGTTGTCGAAGTGCCGACAAACCGTCCGATTGCACGTGTGGATGATGATGATGCAGTCTATCGTACCGCGCAGGAAAAATATGCCGCCATTGTGGAAACCATCAAAGAATCAAACGCCAAGGGACAACCCATCCTTGTGGGCACAACCTCGATTGAAAAATCTGAACTTCTGAGCCAGATGTTGACGGAGGCAGAGGTAACGCACAACGTCCTGAACGCACGTCAGCACGAGAAAGAAGCGCAGATCGTTGCCGATGCCGGTAAATTCGGTGCTGTCACCATTGCCACCAACATGGCGGGTCGCGGGACTGACATCAAACTGGGCGGCAATGTTGAATTCACGGTGATGGAGGCAATTGCGGCCAACCCAGAGGCCGATCATGCCGAATTGCGCACGCAAATCGAAGAGCAACACAAAGCAGACGAAGAAGCGGTCAAGGCCGCAGGAGGTCTGTTTGTTCTGGCGACAGAACGCCACGAAAGCCGGCGCATCGACAACCAGCTGCGCGGACGGTCCGGCCGTCAGGGGGATCCGGGACGCTCGTCCTTCTTCCTTTCGTTGGACGATGACCTGATGCGTATCTTTGGATCTGAACGTCTTGATAAGGTGCTCAGCACTCTTGGTATGAAAGAAGGCGAGGCGATTGTGCATCCGTGGGTCAACAAATCGCTGGAACGCGCGCAGGCCAAGGTCGAAGGTCGAAACTTTGACGTACGCAAGCAGTTGCTGAAATTCGACGATGTCATGAACGATCAACGTAAAGTGATCTTTGGTCAACGTCGCGAAATCATGGAAGCCGAAGACCTGTCAGAAATCGCTCAGGACATGCGCCACGAGGTGATTGACGATCTGATTGCACAGCACATGCCTCCCAAGGCTTATGCTGATCAGTGGGATGTCGAAGGGCTCTATGCTGCGATTCTTGAAAAGCTGAGCATGGATGTGCCTGTAATCGAGTGGGCGAAAGAAGAGGGCGTGGATGACGACAGCATCCGCGAACGCCTTGAAGATGCCAGTGATGACATGATGGCACAGAAGGCCGCACAATTTGGCCCCGAAACCATGCGTCAGATTGAAAAGCAAATCTTGCTGCAATCCATCGACGGTAAATGGCGAGAACATTTGCTGACATTGGAACACCTGCGCAGCGTTGTCGGATTCCGTGGATATGCCCAACGCGATCCGTTGAACGAATATAAAAACGAAAGCTTCCAGCTGTTTGAATCGATGCTCGATAGTCTACGCGAGGACGTCACCAAAAGCCTTTCCAAGATTCGACCAATGTCCGAAGAAGAACAGCGCGAGATGATGGAACAAATGGTGGCACAGCAAAAAGCGATGCAAGCCCCCGCTGAGACAGAAGGCAAGGCAGAACCGTTAAACCCTGATTTTGACGAGGAAAACCCTGATACGTGGGGTAATCCGGGGCGCAATGATGCCTGCCCATGTGGGTCTGGAAACAAGTTCAAACATTGTCATGGGCGCCTATCCTAAGAAACTCATGACATAATCAATTCAAAAGGGTGCCATTTCGGCGCCCTTTTTTGTTTTTAGAAACATTTGCGTGGGAAGGTGTGAGTTCAGGAGTATTTTTTATGAAGTTTAAGGATAGCACGCGCAGATACTTGCTCGCGGTGACGACATTTTCGTCGGCTATGTCGATTGCATTTGTAATGCAAGAATCCGAGGCACGCCCTGCGCCTTTGGATACCAGACAGGCGTATTTAACAGAATCTACATTGCAATCGGGTTCTGCTTTGGAATTGACCAACATCGTCGAAACAGCAGCCTTGCCGCAAATTCCGGGTGAAATGGCGCTTCCGCCAAATCTGGATGCCGCGCCACTTCGTTTGGCTGCTGCCGAGGATTTTACAGCCATTCCGGTGCCCGCCGAAACCGAAGCGCCAAGCCTTGGTTGCGATATCAATTTTCAAACCGAGGTTCAGGCCGCAGCATTGGTGCGCTTGGCTTTGGTCACGGACTGCTTGCCCAATGAACGTGTGACACTGCACCACAATGGTATGATGTTCACCGCCGCGACAAATTCTGACGGTGTGTTGAACATCGTGGTGCCGGCACTGTCAGAGAATTCCGTGTTTCTTGCGGCCTTTGCCAATGGGCAAACTGTCGTGGCTCAGACCGAGGTGCCAACACTGCGGTTTTATGATCGCGTGGTTCTGCAATGGAGGGGTGCGTCAGGGCTTGAACTGCATGCTTTGGAATTTGGCGCAAATTATGGGGATGCTGGTCACGTCTGGCGTGAAAATCCACGTGAACTTGCATCTATTGCTTCGGGTGAAGGTGGGTTTTTGACCACTGTTGGGGATGAAAACGTGCCGGATGCCCTGCGCGCGGATGTCTACACATTCCCGTCAGGTGCGGCTACTCGCGACGGGATTGTCGTACTAAGTGTGGAGTCACCAGTCACCGAAACGAATTGCAATCAAGAGATTTCCGCCCAAACCATTGAGATTCACAATGGAAATGCACCCCGCGTGCAGGACTTACTCTTGGCAATTCCCGATTGTGACGGCACAGGTGACTTTCTGGTGTTGAAAAACTTGCTCGAAGACCTGACAATCGCCACCAACGAATAAGCGAACCTCAGGTAGAGTTTTATGCAAACATGTCGTGCGGCGGTATGCGCCGCACTTTTCCTTTTGAGCGGTGTGAATGCGGCGTTGGCGGATGACGTCACCCTTACCTCGCACGATGGCGCAGTAGAGATCAGCGGAACTCTTTTGGGGTTTGACGGTGAATTTTACCGTGTCGAAACGATCTATGGTGAACTGACGGTCGATGGCACTGGTGTGCAGTGCGAAGGTCCTGCTTGTCCCAGCCTGACAGATTATGTAGCAGAGATCGCGATCTCCGGCTCGCAAACCATGGCAGAGGTCCTGATGCCGGCGCTGATCGAAGGGTTTGCCTTGCGCAATGGGTATCAAACCACGCGTCTCAGCGACAGCAAACAGCAGTTTTCTTATCACATCACTGATCCCGCCGCAGATCGTCTGTTGGGCAAATTTCACTTTGATGCCAGCAGTGCAGACGAGGGATTCGCAGACTTGCTCGCGAATGAGGCTGATGTGGCAATGTCGTTGCGCGAAGTGCGCCTTGATGAGGCCGCACGTGGGCGTGATGCAGGGCTTGGCGATCTTAGGGATGGTAAGCGCGGCAAGGTCATATCACTTGATGCGCTGGTGCCCGTTGTGGCGCCTGGAAACCCTGTGACGGCGATTTCTCCTGCCAATCTGGCACGTGTGTTTTCCGGGAAAATCACCAATTGGATTGACTTGGGCGGGCCGGATGCGCCGATTGGTCTGTATGTGCCTTCTGCGAAATCGGGCTTGTCACAGGCGATCGAAGATCAATTATTGACCCCGGTAGGACTTTCTTTTGCCCCAACCGTCACGCGATTTGATCGCAATGATGCGTTGGCTGATGCGATTGTGCGTGATCCGTTTTCCATCGGTATCGTCAGCTACGCTGAGGTTGGCAACGCCAGCAAACTGACCCTGACAGGCCCTTGTGGGTTTTCGCTGGATGTCAGCCGAAGGGCAGTTAAAACAGAGGATTACCCCCTGACGGCGCCGATGTTTCTTTATACCCCAGCGCGCCGTTTGCCCAAATTGGCGCGTAATTTCCTGACCTATATCCGCAGCCCCGCCGCCCAAATCGTGATTCGGCGGGCTGGATTTGTTGACCAAACACCCGAAGAGATTCCCACCGCCTTGCAGGGCAACCGCCTTGCCAATGCTGTCGGCGCCGCAGGAAAAGAGGTGTCTTTGACAGAGTTGCAAGACATGGTGGACACGCTGTCTTCTCACCGTCGACTGACCACCTCATTTCGGTTCCGTGCAGGATCTGCGCATCTTGATGCGCAATCTCAGTCAAACGTGTTGTTGTTGGCCCGTATGTTAGAGGCAGGCGCCTTTGACGCGCGCAAGGTGATGTTTGTGGGCTTTAGTGATGGGGACGGCCCAGCAGCAGCCAACCGCGCTATCGGTCAGAAGCGCGCCGAAAGCGTGCGCAAGGCGGTTGTGGCAGCCGCTGAAACCGCTAATCTCGACCGTCTCGATATCTCTGCCGTGTCCTATGGCGAAGCCATGCCAATGGCCTGTGACAACAGTGCTTGGGGGCGTGGGGTTAATCGACGGGTCGAAGTCTGGGTGCGCTAAAGATATCCTTCGCTACGAAAACTTAACTCGCGCGAGCGTCCAATAATTAAATGGTCATGCAATGTAATTCCAAGCGTCTGTGTAGCCTGTTGAATCTGTTCCGTCATCACGATGTCAGAGTCTGACGGAGAGGGATCACCTGACGGATGATTGTGCACTAATATCAAGGCGCTGGCGTTCAATTCAAGCGCGCGCTTGGCCA
This sequence comes from uncultured Paracoccaceae bacterium, assembly GCA_947489325.1. Classification (GTDB taxonomy): domain Bacteria; phylum Pseudomonadota; class Alphaproteobacteria; order Rhodobacterales; family Rhodobacteraceae; genus CANLDA01. Next base: position 84,385 of record CANLDA010000015.1, read on the forward strand.
CCTCTCGTGGATAGACAGGCACATGATTGACGGTCCCACGTGCCTGTTCTTCATCTGCGATCAATGTGTTCTTGGTGTCCAAAAACAGAACTCTGAATTGCTCAATATCGCGATGCGCCATGGTGGTGTGGCAATAATCCAACAAGGTATCCCAGCTGCTTAATACATGGCGCTGAATCACCCGTGCACGGGCCAATCGGTGGGCAGCAGCTTCTACCAACTTCAACTCACAAATCACGGCCTCCCCAACACCTTTCACCTCTTTCAATCGCGGCAACGAGGCGGACATCACTTCGTTAAACCCGCCAAATTTGACCAGCAGTCGATGCACAAGCGGTTTGACATCCTGCCTTGGGATGGCGCGAAACAACACCAACTCCAACATCTCATAATCGGGCAAGGCATCAGCGCCGCCCTGAACAAATCGCTCTCGTAACCGCTTGCGATGATCCTTGATGTAAGAGGGTAACTGCCCAGACGGCAAAGGCGCGATGGGCGCCTCATCCGTTGTGAACAAAGATAAAGATTCCGAAAACTGATCCTCTTTCTCCATGTCTCAAATGCTGCATGAACATGGTTATAGAATGATTAACGCGCCACTTCTTCTTGGTGGAAATATCCCGGGGGTTTGATCCTCTTGATGAGCTTCCAATGGTGCCCGGTTTTGCAACATTGCAAGAAAAGCCAGATGCGGGTGAGGACGAAGTTGCCGTTTGGAGCGGGGATGCATGGGAATTGCGACCTGATTTTCGAGGGCATGAATATTGGCTTGATGATGGGTCACATCATGCAATCACTCTGATTGGTGTGGAATTGCCTGAGGGTGCCCTTGATCAAAAGCCACCCATTGCACGGGATGTTCAACATGCCGCAGCCTTGGCGCGTGTGAACCAAGAGCATGCACGTTATCTGGGCTGCTGACAGGCGGGGCCACAGTGGCCGAGCGCGACACATGGAAAGCCAAAGAAGAAGCCGCGCGCGCTTATCTCGCAGGCACAGCCAGCGACGGGCAAGCAGCAATGCTCGCCGCCGAAGCGCATGGGGCTGGCGTCGTCGAGACCGATCTAGCCGCCGCCATCATTGCCAAAGCCGATGCCTTTCTTGAGCTGGCCGGCATTGCTGCTGGCCTGCGCGCAAAAGCGCGGGTCGCGATCAATCTAGCAACCTCTGAGGAGGTGCCTCTGGCTGAGGTGAAAACCCAAATTGAGACGGTATTTGCCGCTCTCACTCAAGAGGTTGAGGTGGCTGTAGCACAATTCCAAAACACAAACACTCAAGAGGAGGCCTAAGCTATGCCTAAGGGATATTTCCACGGTGTAAAACACACCTTTATTGACGACGACACCCGCGCGGTCACAACGCAATCTGACGAAAGCATCTTTCTGACGTGCGAGGCTCCAAATGCTGATGTTGATGCCTTCCCGATTGGCGAAACCACATTAATTTCAGGCGCAAACGATATTGATATGATCGCAGCACTTGGTGTGGGCAGTGATGCGCCGCAATTCATCAATGGCATCTTTGATCTGGTGAATGCGCGCGTCTTTCTGCATCGCCTGCCCATTGGCGCGGATGAGAATGAGACCATTTCAAACACCATCGGCGGCATTGATGTGGATACGCAAAAGCGTCACGGCTTACAGGCCGCATATGATGTGAAGCAGAAGTTTGGTGTTGATCCGTCGATCATTATTGCGCCGGGTGTCTCTCAACACCAAGCGGCGGCAACTGAAATTGCCACAATTGCCAACAA
>CANLDA010000016.1 GCA_947489325.1 uncultured Paracoccaceae bacterium
AGACTACAAGATCAACCGCGTCGATGACCTTCTGCCATGGAAAACCACACCGTAGGGCAGTCAGACCGGACGCTTACATCTTGGGCATCTTGTTTCAGGGAGTAGGTAGGCAAAAGGGCATACTTTTTGGTCTATGATATTTTCTATTAAGAAGCCTCGATCCATTCACCATTTGCCAAGCCGTCAATCGTCCAACTGCCAATGCGATAACGAATTAGGCGCAGGGTAGGGTGACCCACGGCTGCGGTCATGCGGCGCACTTGGCGGTTGCGGCCTTCGGAAATCGTCAATTCAATCCAGCTGTCCGCCACGCTTTTGCGAAAGCGGATGGGTGGGGTCCGAGGCCAAAGACATGGTGGCTCGTCCATCAGCCGCGCCTTGGCTGGGCGGGTTTTGCCATCTTTCAGCACCACACCGTCTTGCAGGTCTTTCAGAGCGTCCTTGGAGGGAGTGCCCTCGACCTGCGCCCAGTAGGTTTTTGACATTTTGTGTTTTGGGTCGGCAATACGGCTTTGCAATTTGCCGTCGTCCGTCAACAGTAACAACCCCTCGCTGTCGCGGTCCAGCCGCCCAGCAGGATATACCTGTGGCACATCAATGAAATTAGATAACGTGCGACGTGGGCTGTCAGCCGACCCTTTGTCAGTGAACTGGCTGAGCACATCGAAGGGTTTATTGAACAAGATCAGTCTGGACATCTGCGCCATATAACAGACTGCGCGGTTTTGGCTATTGCAAGTACGCAGAAATGGGACAGAGTGGAGAGGAATTTTCAACGGAGCCTGACATGGACAGGAATGCAGTGAAGCCTGCAACATTGGCTGCGCAGGCCGCAGGCGTGATCGACGAGGCAAGCGGCGGCGTGGTGCCGCCCATTCATATGTCGACGACCTTTGTGCGGGATCGTGATTATGGGTTGCTGAACGCGGATAACACCTATGTTCGATATCACAATGAACCGGTGCGGGTGGCTGAAACGATGTTGGCGGCCTTAGAAGGCGCTGCTGCGAGCTTGGTCTTCCCATCAGGCATGGCAGCAATTGCAGCTGCGTTTCGCTGGGTGCCTACTGGGGGCGCTGTGGTGGTGCAGTCGGGGATTTACTGGGGCACAACCAAATGGATCAGAGAGTTCTGCACGCGCCGCCAGATTTCGCTATACGAGGTTGACGCGGCGGATCTGCCTGCATTGCAAGCCGCGTGTGATGGTCCTCGTGATCTGGTGTTTGTGGAAACGCCGTCCAACCCGTGGCTAAAGACCACGGATATTCGGGCAGCGGCGGATATTGCGCATAATGCGGGTGCTATTCTTGTGGTCGACAGCACGGCGGCAACGCCTCTGTTGACCAAACCGCTGGCGCTTGGCGCAGATATTGTCATGCATTCCGCAACCAAGGCGATCAACGGGCATACAGATGTGTTGGGCGGAGTTCTAAGCACAAGCGCGATCACGTCGACATGGCAGGGTATCGAGGCTGATCGGAATGACGCCGGCGCGGTTATGGGCCCGTTTGAGGCTTGGCTGATGGTGCGTGGTATGCGGACCTTGCCGCTGCGGGTGGAACGCATGTGCGAAAACGCAGCAAAGGTCACTGATTTTCTCGCAGATCATCTGAATGTTGAAGATGTGTTTTATCCGGGGCTAGTCAGCCATCCAGGACATGGACTTGCTGCCATACAAATGCAGGGTGGGTTTGGCTTTTTGTTGTCCTTTTTGGTGAAAGGCGGGCGCGATGCCGCCCTGCGCGTGGCGGGGCGACTTAATCTGTTCCACCGGGCCACATCTCTTGGCGGTGTAGAAAGTCTTGTAGAACATCGCCATACGATCGAACCTGACACTGGCATACCTGAAAACCTGTTGCGGGTTTCTGTTGGGATTGAAGACGCTGGTGACCTTATCGACGATTTGGCGCAGGCATTGGGTCAGTAGACCAAGCTGAAAAGAGAGGAAACGACTATGCCAACCCAAGATCGTATTGATTTGGCCGCTGTCTGCCGCCTTGGAGCAAGGAATGGTTGGCAGCGCGGGGTGGATAATCATTTCTCATTGGCGGTGTCAGAGACCCATTTCTTGGTCAACTCCCGCGGATTGCACTGGTCAGAAGTAACTGCGTCCAATCTCTTGTTGCTGGATCATGAAGGAACTGTTGTAGAAGGGGAGGGCGAGGTGGAGCGCTCTGCATTTTTCATCCATTCCCATATTCATCGACATGTCCCCGGGGCGAGATGTGTTTTACATGCTCATCCGACCTATGCCACAGCGTTGGGATGTATCAAGGGCGGACGATTGGAAAACTGTCATCAGGATGCTCTGCGTTTTCATGGGCGGGTGTCGTATGACAATGGGTTCAACGGATCTGCCTTTGACGATCAAGAAGGCGCCCGGATTGCCAACAGCGTGGGTAGCGGGTCCGTGGTCGTTCATGCGCATCACGGCATTACCACAGTGGCCCAAACAGTGGCCCAAGCCTTTGATGATTTTTACAATTTTGAAGTCGCTTGCGAATATCAGATGATTGCGATGGCCACTGGTCAGCCGTTGCAGATCATTCCTCAGGAAGACGTAAACCTGCTTGCGCCAGGGATGTTTGAAACCCGTCAAGGGGAGATGCATTTTGAGGCAATGAAACGCATTTTGCATAAGCAGGAACCCAACTTCGCACATTAGATACAATGCGAGGTGGGCTGGGTTTAATCGGGTTTGCCTTCTTCATGTTTGATCAGTTGCGCGATACGCTGACCAATGGCGGTGCTGGCCTTACTGGATGGATGCACCATATCTATACCATGAAATGATCTGTCCCCATGCGGCACAAGATCGGCAAGTGACAAGAAGTATACGCCGCGGTCCAATTGTGCCAGCCGCGCAACGCGTGCTTCAAGTTCGTTGCCTTCGTCACGGCAGCTTTCGATCGGGGAGTTGACGCCGGGGCTGCGCAGATAACCGACATAGATCACACGTGCCCCGTTTTGGCGAATGCGCGACAACATTCCGGGAATGACACCACGTTGCCCATCCTGTGAAATCATGCGGTCCATCTTGCGATCGCACCGATGACATCCACAACCTAGCCAAAGATCGTTACCGCCTCCATTCACGACGACCCAATCCCAATTTCCTTTGCGATATTGCTGGGGAATGTTGAATCCAACGGCCCCACTGATGGGGAGTTTATAAATAACGCGCGCGCCGGATCGCGTATTGTCGGAAACTTTCTCTCCGAGGGTCCTGGCAAGAATATTGACGGCTGATCTTTTGGACATGCGATGGGTTGCCAAAAGGGAATCCCCCATCACCAGAATGCGCGGTGATTGAGATTCAGCACGCAATGCAGGGACTGAAACAGAGCAGACAAAGAAAAAGGCCAAAATCAATCGATACATCATGCACATATATTTCACATAACTTAGGTGAACTTTGTAGCAGCTATGTGTGAATTCTCTGTTGCTGCAAGACCTAAAATGCCAACGCACAAAAAAACGCCGCCCAAAGGGACGGCGTTTTCGAAAATCGATAGGTGGGATATTAGAAGCCCAGACCTTCGTATTTCTTTTTGAACTTGGAAACACGACCGCCGGCATCCATCAGACGCGAGTTGCCGCCAGTCCATGCTGGGTGAACCGAAGGATCGATGTCCAAAGACATCGTATCACCTTCTTTACCCCAAGTGGAGCGCATCTGGATGATTGTGCCATCGGTCAGTTTGACGTCGATGAAGTGGTAATCGGGATGTGTATCTTTTTTCATGAATCCACTCCTTACGCTTTTTTGGGCTTATAGGTGCTATCTTCGGCGATACGGGCAGATTTGCCGCGACGTGCACGCAGATAGTACAATTTCGAACGACGCACGCGGCCACGGCGAACCACGGTGATGCTGTCGATGTTGGTAGAGAACAGTGGGAACACACGTTCCACGCCTTCACCAAAAGAGATTTTGCGAACTGTGAAAGAACCAGCAATACCTGCGCCGTTTTTGCGCGAGATGCATACGCCTTCATAGTTTTGCACGCGCGAACGGGTGCCTTCGGTCACTTTGTAACCAACACGGATGGTGTCACCCGCTTTGAAATCGGGGAGATCTTTCCCCAAAGAAGCGATTTGTTCCGCTTCCAGCTGTGCGATCAGATCCATCTGACCTTCTCCTATTTTGCCCGTGGTTTGCCCACGAAGATTTGCGCGATCTCAGAGCTCTTGGTCTTCGACCGGGTCCGCAGATGCGCCCGCCAGAGTTCAGATCGTCGTTCCTTGGTGTTGTTTTGGCGTCGTATTGTTCCGATGTGGTTTGAGCAGAAGAAAACCCAAGTCACGGACGGATACGAATATCCAAAACACCCGAGTCGGTAAACCGATCGGGAATAGGCGGTGTTTAGGGCAGTTTCCCCAGCTATGCAAGGGTTTGATGGGCGGCAAATTCTTCGACGAAGAATTTGGACCGTGCATAATTTTCTAGAAAATTATGTTGTCCGAAAGTTATCGCTTTTTTGCCGGTGGCTGATAGGCATCCCACATGTCGGGGCGTCGTTCACGCGTCAAGGTTTCGGCCTCTTGGCGTCGCCATTCAGCCACTTTGCCATGGTGCCCTGACATAAGGACTTCGGGGATGTCATGCTCGTTCCATGTGGCCGGGCGGGTGTATTGCGAATGCTCTAATAAGCCGTTGGAATGGCTTTCGTCTTCAATGCTTTCGGCATTACCTAAAACGGATGGCAACAGTCGTACAGTGGCATCAATCATTGCCTGGGCTGCGATTTCCCCCCCTGTCAGGACGAAATCCCCCAACGAGACCTCTTGGATGTCATAGTGATCCAACACGCGTTGATCGACACCTTCAAAGCGCCCGCACAGCATCGTCACGCCATCGCATTGAGACCATTCTCGCGCCATTGCTTGATCAAACCGCCGCCCGCGTGGCGACAGATACACCAAGGGACACCGTCCGCGGACACCTTTCATAGTGTGTTCAATCGCGCGTCCCAAAACATCGGGGCGCAAAACCATTCCTGCGCCACCGCCTGCGGGCGTGTCATCAACATTGCGATGTTTGCCAACGCCAAAATCGCGCAGATTGGTGGTGGTCAGCTGCCACTTCCCGTCTTTTAAGGCTTTGCCTGTCAGGCTTTCACCAAGCACCCCCGGAAAGGCCTGAGGAAATAGGGTGATAATCCGCGCGGCCCACACATGGGCGAGCTGCGGTGCGTCAGTCATCAACTCACGAGGCTTGAGTGAAACCGATATGGACTTGCGACCATGGGATTTGTTGGGGCTGGACATGAAGTTTTGATACGCCACCGGGCAAGAATTGGAAATCCTTACTTTTGCGTAATCATTGCAGCATCGCAATGATTACTCTGGCAGCAATCCATTTGGTGGGTCGATGACAATGCGCCCTTCGGCGATATCTACGGTGGGTACGACAACACGTGTAAAGGGCACCAGAACGGTTGCTTTCAAGCCGGGGCCGTGAACCTCCAGTAGATCATCCGCGCCATTATTCATGATCGATTTTACATTTCCAATCACATTGCCCCCAGTGTCGCGCACCTCAAGACCAATCAGGTCAGTGTGATAAAACTCGTCTTCTGGCAAGTCGGGTAAGCGATCCCGCGGGGCATAAAGATTGACGCCTTTCAAGGCATCTGCCTCTTCCTTGGTGTCCACGCCAGATAGGCGTCCCACAAGGCCATTGTTGATGCTGCGTAAAATGTGCACATCAAAGCTCTGGCTGCCATCTTCAGAGGACAATGGTGAGTAGTCTTCGATTGCTTCAGCGTCTGATGTGAAACTTTTCAGACGCACCTCGCCACGAACGCCGAACGCGCCCGCAATTGTGCCTACACAGATCAAATCAGCCATGGTGTGGTTCCATACTTGGGGTTGGTTGTTTTTCTCTTATCTTGCACGTGCTGGCAAGGCAAAGTCTGAGCTGTCGTGAACGTGGACGATCAACGGGTTTGCACGATCAAACTGCGATCTCGGTCTTCCCAACCGATTTGTTCCAACTCGGGTGTTTCTGACGTGGTTTCCGGCCAGCCAACACATAGATAGGCGACAAGTGCCCAAGTGTCAGGAACCTGAAGGTCTTTGTTCATACGTAGAGGGTCAAGAATTGAGACCCATCCGACACCAAGTCCACGTGCGCGTGCCGCCAACCAGAACAGGTTAATGGCTCCCACAACAGAATAGCGGCGCATCTCTGGCATGGTTGCCGCCCCAAGACCTGCGCCTTTGGGGGTTTCCTCGTCGCAATAGATCGCAAGTTGAACCGGAGATTCCGTCATGCCTGAAAGTTTGAGCTTGGCATAGGTTGCAGCACGCTCGCCATCATATCCGGCAAGAGCATCTGCATTCGCGCTATTGAAATTTTCCAGAGCTGCCGTGCGGGCCTCTGGACTTTGGACACGCAACACGCGCCAAGGTTCTGACAGTCCTACAGAGGGCGCCATCAGAAAAGCGTCGAGACACTCTTGTAAGAGTGTCTCGTCCACCGGGTCGGTGCGAAAGCGGCGTACATCACGCCGCCAGCGCATCAACTGGGTCAGTCCGTCTTGAAAGTCTTTGGAAAAAGACTGCACGGGCGTTCCCTGTCTTACTCTTCAGCAGGCGCTTCGGCTGCTTCAGCGGCCTTGGCAGCTTTAGCATCGGCACGCTCTTGTGCTTTCTTACCTGGAACAGCTTTCTTAGGGTTGCTACGTTCCTTTTTCTCAAGAACGCCAGCTGCTTCCAGCATACGTGCAACACGGTCAGTAGGCTGTGCGCCTTTGTCGAGCCATGCTTTGATGGCGTCGATGTTCATTTTTACACGCTCTTCGCTGTCTTTAGGCAGACGTGGATCGTATGTGCCCAGTTTTTCGATGAAACGGCCATCGCGAGGCATACGGCTGTCAGCCGCAACGATGCGATAGAAAGGACGCTTTTTAGAGCCGCCGCGCGCGAGACGAATTTTCATAGCCATGGTGAGTTCTCCTATTTTGGCTTGGTGCGGGGGAAAAACCACCCGGCATTCTGTATTAAGATTGATGTTTCTTGTGGTGCCTGATGACCTCATCAATGATGAAGTTCAGGAATTTCTTGGCGAATTCGGGGTCTAGATTTGCCTCAGTCGCGAGGTGCTCCAGACGGGCGATTTGTGTGGCTTCTCGGGTCGGATCACTTGGGGGCAGATCATGCTCTGCCTTCAATTCACCCACGGCCTGCGTGTGCTTGAAACGTTCGCCCAAAGTATAGACGAGAATCGCGTCCAGCCGGTCAATGCTTTCGCGATGTTCTTTCAGCAGTTGGGCTGCGCGGGTTACGGCGTCAGTCAAGAGCATATCCTTTCGGTTTGAACATCGGATCGGCATAGTGGCCGATCTCCATTTCGATGGCGTCCGCGATCTGGCTGGCGCGCATCTTTTCGGGGCTTGGGTGACGATAAACAACGTCATTACCATCTACGGTTACGGCATCTTTGTCCTTCACCGCGCCAAGTCGTTCCGCAAGGCGGATCGATGCAAGGTTTTTGGGGTCGATATAGCTGACCGCGCCGTCCCAGCCCAGTTGACCATAGAAATAGCGGCGCGCGGCATGTGTTGCCTCAAGCGCGTATCCTTGCCCTGCCTTATCGGGCCAAATGATCCAAGCGATTTCTTGTTCTGGCCACTGTGCGGGGAACCAGCCACCTGCCATGCCAAGGGTTTCATCTGTAGCTTTGTCGTGGATCATCCACATGCCATAGCCGCGAATGTTCCAATGACCAATCTCGGCGGCATAGAGCATCCATGCTTCATAAGGGTTCAATGGCCCACCCATGAAACGGCTGCGGTAAGATGCAAAAGTTGCTTTGAAATCCGGGTAATCCGCGGCCTCTGGTCCACGCAGGATCAGGCGTTTGGTTTCCAGGGTGGGGATGTTAGAGGTCGCCATTACGCATAGGCCTCCATGCCGCCATTGACCAAAGCCGCAGGTGCAGGGTGGCGCCAGATTTGGCAGTCACCAAACTGCGGGTGTGCAAAGGTTTTCTCAAACACGGCACCAAGGCGCGTGGCCACGGCCATGCTGGCGGAGTTGTCATTGCCGATCAGGCTGATTGCGGTGTCCCAGCCAAGCACGTCATAGGCATGCGCGCGCGCCGCCATTGCAGCTTCTGTGGCATAGCCTTTGCCAGTGGCATCTGGCATCAACGTCCAGCCAATTTCACGCTCGGGCCAGTCCATGGGATTCCACAGACCCACGTGACCGACATAAGCACCAGTTGCCTTTTCCTCGACCGCCCAGAAGCCATATCCACGCATCACCCAATGGCCCAGCAGCATTGCCACGGTGCGCCATGTTTCGTCGGGGCGCTTGGGGCCGCCCACGAATTTGGACGCATCGGTTGCATAGAACGCAGCCTCAGGCGCAACATCCGCCTCGCAAGGCGCGCGCATGATCAGGCGTTCTGTTTCAAGCCGAGGGATATGGAGGGTGGGCGAGGTCACTTTTTCTTACCAAACCCTGACAATCCGGGGGGCAGACCCATGCCGCCACCCAAGCCGGGCAGGCCGCCTTTGCCGCCGCCCAATGCTTTGGCTGCTTGTTCAAGCGCCTTTGGGTCCATCGCAGATGGGTCCATGCCCGCAGGCATATCAGGCATACCGCCTTTGCCGAACATGCCTTTCATGGCTTGTTTCAGCATGCCGCCTTTGCCCATCTTACCCATTTTCTTCATCATATCGCCCATCTGACGCTGCATCTTGAGCAGTTTGTTCAGATCGCTGACATCAAGCCCGGCACCTTTGGCGATACGTTTCTTGCGGCTGGCTTGCAGGATTTGCGGGTTGGCACGCTCGATCTTGGTCATAGATTGAATAAGCGCGATCTGCTGCTTGAGGATCTTGTCACTCATGCCAGCCTCGGCCGCTTGTTTTTGCATTTTGGCCATGCCGGGCATCATACCCATCACGCCTTCCATGCCGCCCATCTTGATCATCTGCTCAAGCTGCATTTTCAGATCGTTCATGTTGAAGCGGCCCTTTTGGAACCGTTTCATCATTTTTTCGGCCTGTTCAGCCTCAATTGTTTCATGCGCTTTCTCGACAAGCGCAACAATGTCACCCATGCCAAGAATGCGGCCGGCGACACGGTCGGACTCAAAGGTTTCCAACGCGTCCATCTTTTCGCCGAGGCCGACGAACTTGATAGGCTTGCCAGTGACCGCACGCATCGACAGCGCCGCGCCACCGCGTCCGTCACCGTCCATACGGGTGAGGACTACGCCAGAAATGCCGATCTTGCCGTCAAATTCTTCGGCAACCTCAACCGCTACCTGACCTGTTAGGCCATCGACCACCAAAAGCGTTTCGCGTGGGTTGACGACGTCACGTACATCCTCGACCTCTTGCATAAGGGTTTGGTCGATTTGCAAACGGCCCGCAGTGTCGAGCATATAGACGTCATACCCACCCAGCGTCGCCTGTTGCTTGGCGCGTTTGGCGATTTGAACAGCGGTTTCTCCGGCGACGATTGGCAGGGTATCTACGCCGATCTGTTGCCCCAGAATTTCAAGTTGTTGCATCGCGGCCGGGCGATAGATGTCAAGCGAGGCCATCAGCACGCGCTTGCCGTTCTTTTCCTTCAGGCGTTTGGCAAGTTTACCTGTCGTGGTGGTCTTACCAGAGCCTTGCAAACCCACCATCAGGATCGGCGCCGGGGCGTTATCTATCTTTAGCTCGCCAGGCTCACCTTCACCTTCCAACACATGCACCAGCTCGTCATGCACGATCTTGACGACCTGCTGACCGGGAGTGATGGATTTGGTAACGGCTTGGCCTGTGGCCTTTTCCTGTACAGCCTTGACGAAATCACGAGCGACAGGCAGGGAAACATCGGCCTCAAGCAAGGCGACGCGCACCTCGCGCAGGGCGGTTTTGACGTCCTCATCAGACAGCGCACCCTGTTTGGTCAGGCGATCAAAGACACCAGAAAGGCGTTCGCTCAGATTCTCAAACATTACTTTCGGTTCCTTATCGACCGTTCCAAATCTGGCCCGAACATAAGAACGAACCGCTCAATAGCCAAGCGCCCCCGTGGGCGAAACTCGCTGACGGGGGGCGATCCCGGCCTAATGGCCATGGGACCGGAAGTATGACAGACTCCCGGAATTGGTGCGCGTTTAGACTCGGGGCGCGCAAGAGTCAAGAACGCAAGGGGCCTCAGCCGCGCCCGCGATAGGTTGGCACACCCTGATCAGGGATCCAGACGCCGGGAAGTTCCGGCCCAGTCTGGTAAAACACATCAATCGGAATGCCCCCGCGCGGATACCAATAGGCCCCCAGTCGCAGCCATTTGGGATCAAGCGTTTCCACCAGCCGCTTGCCGATGGTCACGCTGCAATCTTCGTGAAAGGCGCCGTGATTGCGAAATGAACCCAGAAACAATTTCAAGGATTTGCTTTCAACCAACCAGTCGCCGGGCACGTAATCAATCACGATATGGGCGAAATCCGGTGCGGCTGTCAGCGGGCAAAGCGATGTGAATTCCGGGGCGGTAAAGCGCACGGCATAATCGGTGCCAGCTTGTGGGTTTGGCACGCGTTCCAGCACGGCCTCGTCCGGGGAATTTGGCAGGTCGGTCTGTCCACCCAGTTGGGTGAGGTTTGCATAGATGTTTTCTTGGATCATGTTGATACCTTTTCAGACGCCGCGTTTGTTGCCCCAAATCAGGACATGCAGTTGCGGTAAGATGCGCGGCGTGAACCAGCCATCGCTAAGGGTTTTGTCAATCAGCCACGTGTACCGTGCCATGATGCCATCCATATCAATGGTGGCATCCTCGGCATCGGGTGGCGGTGGGGTGTGGTTGCCCGGTTGCAGGTAAAGCGGCAGGTTTGGATAGCGTGCCGCAACATCGCGTGCCCAATTGTAATCCGTGTCATCAAAGATCACGATTTTCATGGCGACGTCCGCACCGTTGGCGGCGCTCAGACAGGCGTCAAACCTATTCCAATCGACGGTCTCGCCCGAAGAGGGCGGTTTTGGGCTGAGGATTAGCGGGGCGAGGTTGGCAAACCAGTCACGCGCGACCGACCCTTGGGTTTCAAGGGCAAAGCTGTAGCCTTTGGATGTGCCCAAAGCGATCAGCGGGCCAAAATCCTGAATGGCGGGATTGCCACCTGACAGAGATACGCACAAAGGCACCCCACCGGACAGGCGCTCGATCTGTTGCCAAACCTCGCGGGTGGTCATCGCTGCCCATGTGTGGCGGTATTCGCTGTCTACCGCGTGCAGGCTGTCACACCAGCTGCATCGATAATCACAACCACCTGCGCGCACAAACACAGTGGGTGCGCCGATCACGGCGCCTTCGCCCTGAATGGTTGGACCGAAGATCTCGGCGATGCGCAGGGGGCTCATGGGCGGTACTCGGCCCATGTTTTGGGCGTTTCAGAGACACGCACAGCGGTGGTTTGCTTCCATCGTGCCTTACACCAATCATACAAGGTGTGGGCAAGGCGTTCCGATGTCACCATATCATGACCAAAGACGTCATTCAGATGACGGTGATCTAATTCATCATCGATGTAGTGTTTTAGCGGTTTAAGCTCGCGATAATCGATGACAAAGCCATTGTCGTTCAGGGTCTCTGCCGCCAGTTCAACCTCGACAATATAGTTGTGCCCATGCATCCGCGCGCAAGGGTGATCGTCGGGCAGTTCACACAGCTGGTGAGAGGCCGAGAAGTGAAATTCTTTGGTGATGCGAAACATCAGTGGCCCCCTACCGCAGATTTCCAGAAATCAGGATCGGCATAGATCGTGGGATCTGTGACATCGGCAATGTCAAATGCCTCGCGACGTTCCACGCAGGTGCCACAGCGCCCGCAATGCATATCGCCGCCCTTGTAACAGGACCAAGTGTCGCCAAAGGGCGTGTCGTGTTTGGCGCCTTCGGTGACGATGGCGGATTTTGGGATGTGCACGAACGGGGTGTACAGTTTCACGCTGGCGTACCCATCCAGTGCGCGATCTTGCATGACCTGAAAGGCGTCGATGAAATCGGGACGGCAATCGGGGTAGATAAAGTGATCACCCCCATGCACCGCTGCGGCCACTGCATCGGCATCCTTTGCTGCTGCCACGCCAAAGGCGATGGCCAGCATGATGGCATTACGGTTGGGCACGACTGTGACTTTCATGGTGTCTTCTGCGTAATGTCCGTCTGGCACGTCGACGTCATCGGTCAAGGCCGAGCCGCTGAGGTATGCGCCGATGTGGCTCATGTCGATCAGATCATGGGGTACGCCCAATTGATCCGCTGCCAATTTGGCAAAATCGACTTCTTTCTTGTGGCGTTGTCCGTAATCAAACGAAATCAAGCCAAGTAGGTCATGCTCTGCCGCAACCTTATAGGCAAGCGACACGGAATCTAATCCGCCAGAGCAGATCACGAGTGTTTTCATCTTTGAACCCTTGTTTTAGCGAACCGGGTAGGCTGCGACCGGTGTCCGGGGATCGGACTGGCGCGCAATAGCAACCCGTGCAGGAACGTGCAAATCAAATCTTTGGGGGTTGAGACTTTGGTGTGAATGGGCAAATTGCCGAACAACACGACCACAAGGGGCCAAGCAATGGATGCATCGTCAAAATTTCAGGACAGCCTGCCAGTTTCATCTGATGCATTGCTGCAAAAGCTGGATGACTGGGGGCTGCGTTATACGTTGCATGAACATGTTCCCTTGCGCACAGTAGAGGACGCCAAGGCGGTTGAGGGGGACTTGGCTGTGCCGGGCGAGAACGCCTTGCGGATCAAGAACCTTTATCTGCGAGACCGCAAAAAACGCAATTATCTGGTAACGCTGGAACAGGATCGCGAGATCGACCTTAAGGCGCTGGGCGCAGAATTGGGGGTTGGCAATCTATCGTTTGGCTCTGCTGATCGTCTGATGGAACATCTGGGCATTCGCCCCGGTGCGGTCAGTCCGCTGGCGATGATCAATGGCGTTGAAAAGAATGTGATCTTTTACATGGATGCAGGGGCACAGCAGGCTGATGCCATCTATATGCACCCGCTGGTGAATGATCGTACCGTGGCGATGTCGCGTGCTGACACATTAACATTCTTTGAAAAGTTGGGCGTCACCATCCACTGGCTTGCATAAAAGTCTCTGGCCAATCGGATGTTGGCCAGAGAAGGTCATGTCAGGCTGCCTTGGCGAATTGCTCGGCTTCTTCGGTGTTCAGGATCGTAATGTCCGTGATACCCACGAACCCCAGAACCTGCCGCAGATAGGGCGATGCGAAATCATACTCTGACCCAATAGGAGCACCGCCGGACGCAATGACGATGATAACTTTTTTCCCTGCAAAAAGCCCAACGGGGCCAGCTTCTGTATACTTAAAGGCGACGCCCGCGCGGGCGATTTGATCGATCCATGCCTTCAGTGCGGCGGGGATCGAAAAATTGTAAAGCGGCGTGCCGATGACAATTGTGTCGGCCGTTTGCACTTCGTTGACGAGAATATCGGAATATTCCAATGCAGCGGCCTGCGTTGGTGTTCTGTCAGCCGGTGGAATGAACGTGGCTGTAACCCATGTTTCGTCTAGCAGCGGCACCCCTTGTGACAAATCACGATGGATAAGCGTGTCCGATGCAAGGCTTTGAACAATCGCCCGAGAGGTTTCGGATGAAACGGAGCCTTGAAGACGGGCGGAGGCGGTGATGTGTAAGGTGGTCTTGGTCATTTTGATAAATCCTTATGTGGGCGATGTTGCGTTTTGCTGATGAGGACTTAATTATTGTATTTCCGAACGTAACTGTTATTTTTGCGCAGATAATGTTCAAAAATGCACAGGTGAGAGTTGGATAGTTGGGACGAAGTCAAAACCGCCTTTCAGGTGGCGCGCCAAGGCACGGTCAGTGGTGCCGCAGAAGTGTTGGGCGTGCACCACGCCACGGTGATCCGACATATTGATACGTTGGAAAGGCGTCTGGGCGTAAAGCTGTTTCAGCGCCATTCACGTGGATACACTGCAACCGAGGCAGGCAATGATTTGCTGCGTGTGGCGCAGACCACGGATGACCAATTCCAACAGTTAGAAAGCCGCATCAAAGGGCGTGGTGAGGATGTCTGTGGTGAGTTGGTGATCACCTCATTGGATGGGATGAGCCCGTTGATCACCCCTATTCTGGCCAAATTTCAAACAGATTACCCTGAATTGATTGTACGTTATTTGACAGGCACGCGGTTGTACCGCTTGGAATATGGCGAAGCCCATGTAGCGGTACGCGCTGGGCCGATCCCGGAAGAACCTGACAATGTGGTGCAACCTTTGGGGCGGATGCCTGTGGGGCTCTATGCAAGCGACAGTTATGTGAAGCAATTTGGACTGCCTGACGGACCCCAAGATTTTGCCGGACATCGGTTTGTCGGTCATGATAATCTGCGTGTGCGCGCGCCGTTTCTGATGTGGCTGGCAAAACATGTTTCAAGAGAGCAGGTTGTCTTTCGTGCCCAAGATATCCGATCCATAGAACAAGCGGTGTTGTCAGGTGTCGGGATCGGGTTTCTATCCAACAGAATTGCCCAGAAAGAGCCGGGCCTGCACGAAGTGATGCCCCCTCTGGAAGAGTGGTTCGGACCGCTTTGGCTTGTGACGCATGTCGATTTGCATCGCACAACCAAAGTGCAGACCTTTCTGAAGTTTTTCAAAGAACACGCCAAAGAATGGGGCAATGTATGAGCGCCTCCAGACGTGGGCATCTGGCGATGTTGTTGTTTTCAGCGCTTGTTGCCGGATCGTTTTCGCTTGGATCATTGATTGCGAATGACATCTCGCCTGCGGCGTTGAATGCGGTTCGGTTTTTGATTGCAGGGGTGGTGATTGGATGTGTCGCTGCGATGACCAAAGGATTTCCTGCAAGTGCAGCCCGTGCGCCGTGGCGATATCTTGTCCTGGGCGGACTGTTCAGCGCTTATTTCGTGCTGATGTTTGAGGGGTTGAAAACCGCAGCGCCAGTTTCGACCGCAGCCGTGTTCACTCTTACGCCAGTTATGAGCGCAGGGTTTGGGTATTGGGCGTTGCGTCAGATTACGACGCCTCGCATGGCTTTGGGCCTGACCATTGGGGCATTGGGCGCCTTGTGGGTGATTTTCCGGGCGGACATAGCGGCCTTCATGCGGTTTCGCGTGGGGCAGGGTGAGGTTTTATTCTTTTGGGGGTGCGTTGCGCATGCGGTTTACACCCCGCTTGTGCGTAAACTGAATCGAGGGGAATCCCCAGTGATCTTCACCTTTGGGACCCTTATCGCAGGGTTTGTTGTTCTCACTGTATATGGGTGGCAGGATATACGGGTGACAGATTGGATGGCGTTGCCCCTGATCGTCTGGATCACACTGATGTATCTTGCGATCTTCTCGTCCGCGGCATCCTTTGTCTGTTTGCAATACGCCACACTGCGCCTGCCAAGTGCCAAGGTCATGGCCTATACCTATCTTGTCCCCAGTTGGGTTATCGTCTGGGAGATTCTGCTGGGCCACGGGGCCCCTGCAGGGCTTGTCCTAGGTGGGGTTTCTTTGACTGTTCTAGCCTTGTTCGTGCTGTTGAAGGATGAAGACCTCCAACACAGCAGAGTTTGATAAAGCATGTGTTTATTGCCTACAAAGAGGCATTCTTTTCCAGTCATTGAACGGGCTAGACGATCAATGCCCTGCCTCTAGGGTGCGTCTGGGTGCAATTCCTGTTCAAGAAAGCGCTCAAACGCATCCAGATTGACCGGCTCAAACTGACCAAACCCCTGCATCCAGACGGATGCCTCGCGCAGTGCGCTGGGATCAATCTTGCACCATTTGACGCGTCCGCGTTTTTCCTGCGTGATAAGCTTGGCTTTTGTCAGAATTGTCAGGTGCTTGGAAATAGCCGCCAGCGACATGTCAAAAGGCTCTGCGACATCTGTGACGGCCATGTCATCCTCCAACAGCATCGCGAGGATAGCGCGGCGGGTCGGATCGGCCAGTGCGGCAAAAGCCATGTCCAATTGGGTGCTCATATCCTGTCCATAAGCAATACCATGAACCATCGTCAACCATTTGGTTGAATATGGCTTGGCGGCTCCAACTGTGCCAGTTGAACAAAATGACTTGGACATGCTTCAGTGAAAGTATCGAAAATTCGTATGTTTTTCAGCAAGATGCGCGTTTCACGCAAAGGGCTTATGAAGCCTTGACTCGGACCCGAGCGCACCTTAGCAATGCGCCAAGTTCAACCAGTGGAATTGCGCGTGACCGATCCCGACCAAAAAGAGCGCTTAGCGCAGCTTGAGGAGCGGATCGAGGCGGTCAAAAAGACCCAGGCACCCAAGGATCACATGGAGGAACATTATTCTCAGGCCAATCTGGCGTGGCGAATGGTGATTGAACTGGTGGCCGGTCTTGGGATCGGTTTTGGCATCGGATACGGGCTGGACAGCCTGTTCGGCACATTGCCGATCTTTCTGGTGTTATTCGTATTTTTGGGCTTTGCCGCCGGGGTCAATGTGATGCTCCGCAGCGCCAAAGAGATCCAAGCAAAGCAATTGGCCGAACAGGCCGAGAGAGACGAGGGGAACTGAACGTGGCAAGCGAAACACACGGTGCAGAGCACGGCGCAGAAGAAGCAGGTGGTCTGGTATTTCACCCGATGGACCAGTTCATCGTTAAGCCACTGTTTGGCGATGGTCCGATTGGTATGTTTACAATCACCAACGCAACCTTGTGGATGGCGTTGTCCGTTGTTGCAGTCATCGCACTGATGATCTTTGGCAGCTCACGCCGCGCAATCGTACCAAGCCGCGGTCAATCAATCGCAGAGCTGGCGTATGGATTTGTTTATAAGATGGTCGAAGATGTGGCTGGCAAAGACGCCGTCAAGTTCTTCCCATATATCATGACACTGTTCATGTTCATCGTCATGTCCAACTTTCTTGGCTTGATCCCAATGAGCTTTGCCACAACATCGCACTTTGCTGTGACCGTTGTTCTGGCGTTGGCTGTGTTCCTGACAGTGACCATTGTTGGTTTTGTCAAAAATGGCGCGGCTTTCCTTGGTCTTTTCTGGGTGTCCAGCGCGCCATTGGCACTGCGTCCAATTCTGGCCCTGATCGAAGTCATCAGCTACTTCGTACGTCCCGTCAGCCACAGCATTCGTCTTGCAGGTAACATCATGGCCGGTCACGCTGTTCTTAAGGTTTTTGCAGGCTTTGCCGCAATCGCCGTGGTCAGCCCACTGTCGGTTGTCGCAATCACCGCAATGTATGGTCTTGAGGTCCTCGTGGCCTTCATTCAGGCCTATGTCTTTACCATTCTGACCTGTGTTTACTTGAAAGATGCGCTGCATCCTTCGCACTAAGGTCTGAAACTCAACTCTACCCATTAACTTCCAATCGTAAGGAGATACTATCATGGAAGGTCAACTCGCACACATCGGCGCAGGTCTCGCAGCAATCGGTTCCGGCGCAGCCGCAATCGGTGTTGGTAACGTTGCAGGCAACTACCTCGCAGGCGCATTGCGCAACCCATCCGCAGCAGCGTCGCAAACTGCGACTCTGTTCATCGGCATCGCATTTGCAGAAGCACTGGGCATCTTCTCGTTCCTGGTTGCTCTGCTGCTGATGTTCGCCGTCTAATCCACGCGGAACCATCCTTACGTGCGGGTGGGCAGGTGTAATACCGCCCACCCGTGATCTAACGGAAGTTTCCAGGAGGACGTTATGGCGACTGATAGTGCTACATCAGTAGGAAAATGTGTCGATGCGTTCGGCAGTTCAATCGGTATGCCGCAACTGTGCCCTGATTGGGTCGGCAACCAGATTTTCTGGGTAGTGGTCACAGTTATTGTGATCTTTTTCGTCTTGTCACGCATCGCGTTGCCACGCATTGCGTCGGTACTGGCGGAACGTCAGGGGACAATTACGAATGATATCGCCGCAGCTGAAGAGCTGAAGGCGAAAGCAGTTGAAGCCGAGGGTGCCTATAATAAGGCGCTGGCGGATGCACGTGCCGAGGCACAGCGCATCGCAGCCGAAGCCAAGGCCGATATTCAAGTTACACTGGACGCTGCGATTGCGAAAGCAGACGCACAGATTGCCGCCAAGGCAGCTGAGTCCGAAAAAGCGATTTCGGAAATCCGCGCTGGTGCACTGGAAAGTGTAAAAGCAGTGGCGACCGATACCGCAAATGAGATCGTGAATGCGCTGGGTGGTAAGGCAGACGCCAAAACCATCGGATCAGCAATTGAAACACGGATGAAGGGATAAGAGATATGCGTAAACTTGCCACTCTTCTTGCCCTGACAACCGCGACCCCGGCTTTTGCCGCAAGCGGCCCGTTCTTCTCTCTTGGCAATACGGACTTTGTCGTTCTGCTGGGCTTTATCCTGTTCATTGCGGTTTTGGTTTACTTCAAAGTTCCGGCGATGCTCGGCGGTATGCTGGATCAGCGCGCCGAAGGTATCAAATCTGAATTGGACGAAGCTCGTGCACTGCGCGAAGATGCCCAAACACTGTTGGCCTCCTTTGAGCGTAAGCAAAAGGAAGTTCAGGATCAGGCGGACCGCATCGTAACACAGGCCAAGGAAGAAGCTGAACTTGCAGCAGAGCAAGCCAAGGTCGATCTGGAGCAATCCATTGTGCGCCGTCTGGCTGCAGCGGAAGATCAGATCGCAAGTGCTGAAGCATCTGCGGTGAAAGAAGTACGTGATCAAGCAATTACCATCGCAATTGGCGCTGCCAATGATGTGATTGCCAAACAGATGACTGCAACCGAAGGCAACAAGTTGATTGATGCCGCAATTGCAGAAGTTGACGCGAAAATTCACTAAGGCGTCATTTAGACGCTTAGTCAGTGAACATGAAAACCCGGCCTCTTGGTCGGGTTTTTCTTTGCAAAACTTTCTAGAAAGCCCTGGCGTGTTATCGCTCTTGTTCGTGGGCGAAGCGTTGTTGCGCAACCTCTTCATTACGCAGGGCTTTGGCCTGATCAGATAGGCTATTTTCTACATAGGTCAGATGCGCAACAATGGCTGCGCACGCTGCTTCGGGGTCGCGTGACTGTAAGGCGGTGTTGATGGTGCGGTGCTGTTCTAACAGGTCTGACCGTGTGGTGCGTTGTTTGAACATCATGGAACGATTATAGAACACCCCTTCGCGCAGCAATTCATACATGGACCGCATCATATGCAGCATGATCACATTGTGACTTGCCTCGATAATCGCAAGGTGGAAATCTGCATCAAGCTGCGCTTCATCGTTTGGGTTTCTCTTAGGATGAGCCGCTTCCATTTTTCGAAAGATTGTGTCGATGACCTTTAGATCTGTATCTGAAGCAAATCGTGCGGCACGCCCCGCTGCCAAGCTTTCCATATCACGCCGAAAGGCGATGTAGTCGAACACAGCCTCTTCGTGCGAGCCAAAAAGGCGGATCAGGGCTGGAGAAAAAGCACTGCCCAATACATCGGCAACGAACACGCCCGCTCCGGCCCGCGAAGTCAGCAGACCTTTGTCCTGAAGGTCTGCAATCGCTTCCCTCAGGGAGGGGCGTGAAACACCAAGGCGCTCTGACAACTCGCGTTCGCTTGGCAGGCGCTCTCCGGGGCGCAGGATTCCTCTTAGGATCAGTTGCTCGATTTGGCGAACCACTGACGTGGAGAGCTTTTCAGGTGTAACTTTTTGAAAGGGCATAATGTTCACTTGGATTGGTCAAAACATATGACCACGTCAATGGAGTGGGTTCAAGCTGCAGGTCACGTTTTGTTTCATTGGGTCAGTGTTGTTGACTTATGTTTTAAGTTTGCTCCACATAGGTCACAGGAGGTGACCTATGGGATTGACAGAAAATTTTGCTACGCGGGCGGATCGCATGAAGGCGTCTGAAATTCGCGAGTTGTTAAAGCTCTTGGATCAGCCGGACATCATCTCCTTTGCAGGCGGTATTCCTGATCCCGCACTGTTTCCGACAGATGCCTTCTCGTCTGCCTATACGCAGACGTTGTCTGGCGCTTCACAGGATCAAGCCCTGCAATATTCGGTTAGTGAGGGCTATCTGCCTTTGCGTCGCTGGCTGGCAGAGCATATGGCTGCATTGGGCGTGCCCTGCGAGGTAGACAATATTCTGATCACCTCAGGATCGCAGCAGGCGTTGGACTATCTTGGCAAGTTGTTTTTGTCTCCCAACGATACGGCGTTGGTGCAATGGCCGACATATCTTGGGGCATTAGGGGCCTTTAACGCATATGAGCCGCACTATGATCGTCTGACACTGCGTGGCAATGTGACGCCTCAGACTTATCAGGATCGGGCACGTGCGGTAGGGGGACGAGTAAAGTTCGCGTATCTGTCATCGGATTTCGCCAACCCGACCGGCGAAACGGTTGATCATGAGGACCGTTTGGCTGTGTTAACGCTTGCTGAGGCGCTTGACTGTGCGGTGATCGAGGACGGAGCCTATCAGGCATTGCGATATGATGGAGAGGATATTCCGCCAATAATGGCGCTAGAAATCGCCGAGAAAGGATCTATCGAAAACTGTCGCACAATTTATTGCGGATCCTTTTCCAAAACATTGTCACCGGGATTGCGTGTTGGTTGGGTTGTTGCGGCCAAGCCGATTATCTCGCAATTGGTGTTGTTGAAGCAGGCGGCTGATCTGCATTCGCCAACCATTAATCAGATGGTGGTCCATCAGGTTGCCGAGGCGCAATTCGACAATCATGTCGCCACAATCAAGGCGGCTTATCATGCGCGTCGTGATGTGATGTTGGCGGCACTGGAACAACACATGCCCAAAGGCGTCGAATGGACGCGCCCGGACGGCGGGATGTTTATTTGGCTGACCTTGCCGAAAGAGTTGGATGGCGCAGATCTTTTGGCACGCTCCTTAGAAAGCCAGCGCGTGGCCTTTGTTCCAGGACGTGCGTTTCATGCGGATGGAAGCGGTGGAAACACCCTGCGGCTTAGTTTTTCTTGCGCAGATGCCGAGATGATCACAGAGGGCATGCGTCGGCTTGGTCTTCTCATACAAGAGGCATTGTACGAGAAGCGCTCGATTGCGCCCTAAATCGCAATTTTTTGTTAACCATGCTTGCGCACAATGAGGCTATGAAACTTTATGCCCTTCTTGTCTGTCTTCTCTTGATCGCTTGCGACATACCCAGCCCGTATTTTCGGGGCATAGAGCCCACTAAAATTGAGGTGCAGGGTAGCAGCTTTTCCGTGCGCCGCAGGGGGAAGTTGGCAGAAGCCATTCGAACCAACACCGAATATGCACCGCGTCTGGGACCCATTGCCCGGCGTGCTGAAATTGCGATTGAAACCGTTACAGGATGCCCGGTCAAGGAATTGCGTGGCGATCAGGCGGTGGTTCTGGGTATTCTGAAATGCGGCAAACCGGATGACCTTGCGACCATCCGCCGAGGCCCGGTGCCGGTTACACTCTATTGCGAAAAGGAAGGTGCAGGAGGGCTGTTCTGTTCGTAAATTCGTGACGAATTATGCGCCCAAGGGTTTGGTCATAAACACGGAGGCGTCGGCGGTTTCATATTCTCCGAAGGCTGTGCATTCGACAAACCCGTGACGTTTATACAGACGGATAGCTGCCTCAAGCGGATTGCCTGTTTCGAGTTTTATGTCTGTCACTCCCAGTTCTTTTGCTTCTGCTAGAAGATGGTTGATGAGCAGATCAGCAATGCCCAAGCCCCGCATGTTTGGATCCACGAACATGGATTTGATTTCAGCATAGTCACCTTTGTTGGATAATGCGGCGCACCCCACTGTTTGCTTGTCTTTCTGGGCCACGAAAAACTGCACCGACGGCACGCAGAGATCGCTGATTTCCAGATAGTGGCAATCGCCTGCGTCAAACAGGGATTGCATCAATGTATGGCTTGCTTGCAAGAGGGCAGTGGCTTGTGGATCGCGCGGATCTCCGGGTGTGATTGTGATCATGGCGTGTGACCTTTCTTGACGTGACTTGTCTGCCAGCCACTTGTGGCGTAGTCCAGCATAGAATGACTGGATGGCCCCGATGACGAACGTTGTGTTTATTTGCGAGACATGTTGCCTGAAAGATGGGCAGATGCCAGGTGTGCAATTCGCGGCGCAACTGCGGGATCATTTGGTATCTGATGATGCAGAGGTACGCCTGACCGCCTGCATGAACATGTGCGATGAGCCAATGTCTCTGTCTCTGCGGGCCAATGGCAAGACAACTTATTTGTTTGCAGGGGTTGAGGCCACGGATGTTGCCGATGCTGCGGCCTTGGTGCGTCTGTATATCGCGGCACATGATGGCGAAATCACCGATGCGCGAGACGCAGGTCGGTTGCGTATGTGTCTGCGGGGCAAGGTGCCTGCGCTGTAATGAAAAGGCCCGGCAGAGCCGGGCCAATATGATTTTCAGTCTTCACTGCGGGAGAGGAAGTATCCTGCGAAGTATCCCATCACTGACCAGCCAATTGCTGCCATGCCCAACGATTGGGTGACAAATTCCGCGGACAATTCCGGTGGTGCAACCCCAAAATAGGTATCCAGATGAGGTGCGCCAATCAGATGCGGCAACAAGATCAGGATGCCACCGGCGATCTGCCACAGCCCTGTGCGTGCAAATGCGATCAGTGACAAACCTACAGCCGTTGCGATGATTGTCGACAACCACCAAACTTGGCGTGGGGCCAGTTCAGCCGCAGGTGTGCCGGGCAATTCTGGCGGCAAACCAACCGCTGGTGCGAGTTGTACCGCGATAAAGCCGCACAAGCCCCAGATCAGACCAGAATTCGCACTGAGCTCCAAGCCGCGTTGCGCTTTGGCAAATCCCATGGCGGCAACCAGAACAAGGGCATATCCGGTATAGGAGATGACATTGAACACAACCGTCATAATGTGACGATCCCATTCTCCGCCAAGGCCCGGTGTGCCTTTTTCAGATTGGGTCATTCCGTCGGACAAAAAGTGAAGACGGGCACCTGTTTCATACAATTCGCCTTCCAAAAGAAGTGGAATCACGAACAAAAACTGAAGCAGGGCCGCCACGGACCCTGCAATCAGACCAGCGAACACAGCGCTGGACAACAAATTTTTAGACATCTTTTATGGCCTGTCGCTTAGTGGCAGGGGAATGCCATGGCGTGACGCTGGTCATGTGCTGCGTCGTGCAGAACAGTGGCCTGTGCCATGCCAGAAACGGTCAGCAGTGCAACGCCAACAGTCAGGGCCAGTACATATGCGCCAAAACCAGTGCGTGTTGTTGCGATATTTGCAGTTTGTGTAGTCATTTCAATCTTCTCCTGTTCCCGTCACACCCGACGGGGTGGGGTTTTTGTTCATACACATGGCTGGTCTCCTGGCTCGCGGGTCTGCGCGTCACCCTCCCTTCCCAGGGGTATCCCCCAGTGGCAATGAAGGCACGCTCGCCGCTTACAGTCGCGGGGGCGGCTGTGGCTTGGGGCAAGGCCCTTTCCACATTCCCAATGTCGTCCACGCAGGTCAGAATCTGATCCATACGCTTGGAACACCATGTCGTTCATGTCTGACCGATAAGGGGCACATAGGTCAAGATGGTTTGCGACATTCTGCTGTAATTCTGCGGCTTGATATTCAACAGATGAAATCACTGTGTTCATCGATATATTGTGGATAACTTAGAAGAATCCTCAATATTATGTGGAATATCGTTGACTCGGACCCTCCAGCCTTTCCAATGTTAACAGACAAAGGAATCACGAGGCATCCGCTACTTGCGTTTTAGTAAACTCAGATTGACCGGCTTTAAGAGCTTTGTTGACCCTACCGATCTTTTGATTGCGGATGGGCTGACTGGTGTGGTTGGTCCAAATGGGTGCGGAAAGTCCAATCTGCTTGAGGCGCTGCGCTGGGTCATGGGGGAAAACCGCCCCACGGCGATGCGTGGTGGTGGCATGGAAGACGTGATTTTTGCAGGCGCTGCCACGCGTCCGGCTCGTAATTTTGCTGAAGTGTCTCTGCAAATTGATAATGGTGAACGTCTGGCCCCGGCAGGGTTCAACGAAGATGACAACCTGGAAATCGTCCGTCGGATCACGCGTGACATTGGCAGTGCCTACAAGGTGAACACTAAAGATGTGCGTGCCCGCGATGTGCAGATGTTGTTCGCTGATGCGTCAACCGGGGCACATTCTCCTGCGCTGGTGCGGCAGGGCATGATTTCCGAACTGATCAATGCCAAACCTAAATCGCGCCGCCGTATTCTGGAGGAGGCCGCCGGCATTTCTGGCCTGTATCAGCGCCGCCATGAGGCTGAGCTGAAATTGAAAGGTGCGGAAACCAATCTGGCGCGTGTTGATGATGTGATCGAACAGCTTGCAAGCCAGTTGGCGTCACTTGCACGACAAGCACGCCAAGCCGCGCGCTATCGTGCAATTGGGGACGAGTTGCGTCAGGCTGAAGGCGTGTTGCTGTATCGCCGTTGGAAAGAGGCAGACGAGGCCCGAGCCACTGCCGACAATGAATTGCGCGAGCGGACGACCCTTGCTGCGCAGGCAGAAAGGGCTGCAACGGCAGCCGCCAAAGAACGTGTCGCGCGCGATGACGCCTTGCCGCCTTTACGCGAAGAAGAGGCAATTGCCGCAGCTGTTTTGCAACGCCTTCAGGTGCAGCGTGATACGCTGAACGATCAAGAGGCCCACGCACTCCAAATTATCAAAACCTTGACAAGTCGTATTGACCAACTTGGCAAAGATATGGAACGCGAGGCGGGTCTGAACAAGGACGCCGGCGAAACGATTGAGCGCCTGGAGTGGGAATTAAAAGAGCTGTCCAAGGCCAGTGAAGGCCATGATGCGCGGCTGGAAGACGCGGCTGTCGAAGCGCGTGAAGCAGCGGGAATGTTGCAACAGCGTGAAACGGACCTTTCCGAGTTGACCGAAGATGTTGCCCGGCTGGCTGCACGACATCAATCAGCGCATCGTTTGTTAAGTGACAGCCGTAAGACGCAAGAGAAAAGCGAGGCCGAGGCCCTGCGTGCCAAAACAGCTGTTACGCAGTCTCAGGAAGCTTTGGAAAGGGCGTCTCAGGATTTCGAAACGGCCAAGGTCGCCGAAGCTGCTGCGGTGGATGATGCGCGTCTCGCGGATGAAGCCTTGACTCGGACCGAAGAAGACCGCTCTGAAACTCAAGGACGTGAGGCTGATGCGCGGGCAGAGCGATCCGAAGCAGAAGGAGAGTTGAATGCACTTCGGGCCGAAGTGACAGCCCTTGCGAAACTGCTGGAACGTGACACTGCCGAAGGTGGGCAAATACTTGATCGTCTGCAAGTTCAGCAGGGGTTTGAGAAGGCCTTGGGCGCAGCGATGGTCGATGATTTGCGTGCGCCTGAGGTGGACGAAGATGGTCCGTCTGGGTGGTTTGTTCTGCCAGCCTATGACGGTGCGCAGGCCTTGCCAGATGGCGTGACCTCTCTCGCAAACCATGTTTCAGTGCCAGAAGTTCTTGAACGCCGCATGAACCAAATTGGGCTCGTTGCGACCGAAGACGCCCCCAGGATGCAAGCTTTGCTAAAACCTGGCCAGCGACTCGTGTCGCTTGAGGGAGATTTGTGGCGCTGGGATGGATACCGTGCTTGGGCTGAAGATGGGCCCAGTGCAGCAGCGTTGCGGCTGCAACAGTTGAACCGATTGGAAGAATTGAAGCAGCAGATGGCGCAGGCGACCGCCCGGGCGGATGGGGCTGTGCAGGCGCATGAAACCTTGCAGGTGCGTCTAAAGGAATTGGCAGAAGCGGATCGCTGTGCACGCGATGCCCGTCGCGATGCGGATCGGGCGGTGGCGGATGCCAATCGCGCGTTATCGCGCTCTGAGGCAGACCGCAATCTTGCAGAGGGGCGCCTTGAATCGCTTGGGCTTGCAGTGCAGCGCCACGAAGAAGAAGCACTGGCCGCACGTTCACAGGTTGCCGAAGCAGAACGCGGATTGGAAGAGTTGGGGGATCTTGAGGCCGCACGTGCAGCGGTGGAAGACGTCAAGATGACGGTTGAAGCCGCTCGCATCACCATGATGTCCAAGCGATCCGCTCATGACGAGCTGCGCCGAGAGGGCGACGCGCGTATCGGGCGCAGCCAGCAAGTTACCAGAGAGATCAGCGGCTGGCGGCATCGTCTGGAGACCGCTGAAAAACGTATTGGCGAGCTGGCTGACCGCAAGAATACGTCAGAAGTGGAGTTGAAAGACGCCAGCAGCGCGCCCTCTGAAATTGCGGCGAAACGTGAAGAGTTGACTGACGCCATTGCTGATGCAGAGGGACGTCGTCGCAAGGCGGCGGACACTCTGGCTGAAGGCGAAACCGCACTGCGCACCGCAGAAACCACAGAACGAGAGGCTGAGCGCGCGGCATCAGAGGCCCGCGAAGCCCGCGCACGATCCGAGGCCCGTACGGATGCCGCACGCGAAACTGTGGCCTATGCCGCAGAGCGCATCGCGGAAGAAATGGATAAAACCCCTGCGGGTCTGTTGGAGGCATTGGCGATTGAAGTGGATCAGATGCCGGACAGCCATGTGGTGGACGCAGATGTGAACCGCCTTAAGCGGCAACGTGATGCTCTGGGGGCTGTCAATCTGCGTGCCGAAGAAGATGCCAAAGAGGTGCAAGAAGAGCATGATCTTTTGGTCAGTGAAAAGGCCGATCTGGAAGAAGCCATCAAGACTTTGCGCGCAGGTATTTCCAGCCTGAACCGCGAAGGCCGCGAGCGCCTCTTGACTGCGTTTGAACAGGTGAACAGCAACTTTCAACTTTTGTTCCGCCATCTTTTTGGAGGTGGCGAGGCAAATCTGGTGTTGGTGGAAAGCGAAGACCCGCTGGAAGCCGGACTTGAGATCATGTGCCAACCTCCGGGCAAGAAACTGTCGACGCTCAGCCTGTTGTCAGGTGGTGAGCAAACCCTGACGGCACTGGCGTTGATTTTCGCGGTATTCCTTGCCAATCCCGCACCGATTTGTGTGTTGGATGAGGTGGATGCCCCGCTGGATGATGCGAATGTAACGCGGTTCTGCGATTTGCTGGATGAGATGTGCCGTCGTACGGAAACGCGTTTCCTGATCATTACGCACCATGCGGTGACGATGTCGCGTATGGATCGTCTGTTCGGTGTGACCATGGCAGAGCAAGGCGTCAGCCAATTGGTGTCAGTTGACTTGAAAAAAGCAGAGACACTGGTGGCGTAAGCCCCTTTCAACAGATCGTTACATATTGCGCTAAATATATGATGTATCCTAGCCCAAAGGAGGTGCTGGATGCATCGAATGTTTCTTGCTTTTGTTGTATTTGCAAACGCGGTGTCCGCTCAGGAATGGGCGGAGCGGGTAGGGGATAAGCGCTTGTCGCAGATGTCTTTGCGTCTCTATCTCGTGGGGCAAACGGTGACGTTTTATGATGACGGCCAGTCGCAGTATTTTGAAGATGGCGCATATACTTATACTTACGCCGGGAGCGAGCGAGTCGCACATGGTCAATATGAATTGCATGAACAAGGCAAGGTGTGCGTGAGTTTTGCCAATGGGTTTGCGCGATGTGACCTTTTTGTGAAAGCTATGGATCGCATCGTATTGCTTACCGAAAAGGGGGAGCGCTTTCCGGTACGTCCAAAATGACACTCATCGCTCGCTTGCGCGCGCTCTTCGTTGGCGAAGAGGGACCGTAAGGGACGGATGAGCAATTGTTAGAGCTTGCTCAATAATGCAGGGGTGGGCCATGCATCTGCAGGCAATCCCAAACGTATCTGTTCCTGCTGAACTGCGGATCGTGTCTTCGCACCCAAGATGCCATCGATGTTACCGACATCGTATCCACGTTTACGCAGCTTTTGCTGAAGTAGCTTCATCTGTGCCCCGTTCAATCCCGTGTCAGGCCGCCCTTTATGATAAGGTGATGCCCCTTCCAGTCGCATGGCAAAATAAGCCGCTGTCGTCACGTAAACAAAGCTTTGGTTCCATTCGAAATACACACGAAAATTTGGATAGGCGAGAAAGGCAGGGCCTTTGCGCCCCTGTGGCAACAACAAAGAGGCAGGCAAGTTTGCAACCTGGCCAGAACGTGGCTTTACCCCCATTTCTGTCCACTGCTGCGCCTTCAACGTGGTGTTCAACCCGGTCTTAGACCAATCAAGGTTGGCAGGTACCTCGACTTCTTGCAGCCATGGTTCTCCTGCGCGCCAGCCCAATGCGTGTAGCATTCTGCCGCCTGACATGAGCGCATCCTGAGCAGATGTCTTTAGGCTGACCTCGCCATCCCCATCGCCATCTACGCCGTTTTCCAGAATATCGGCAGGCAACATTTGAACCATACCGATTTCGCCAGCCCAAGCGCCGGTTGTGCGTTTGGGATCAAATCCACCTTGCTCGTAGAGTTTCAGCGCGGCAAAGATCTGTGGACGGAACAATTCTGGTCGACGACAGTCGTGCGCCAATGTTACCAGCGAATTCAGGGTGTTGAAATCCCCTTGAAACGCGCCAAAATCAGTTTCAAACGCCCAAAAGGCAAGTAATACGCCACGCGATACGCCATATTCGCGTTCAATACGCGCAAATGTGCTGTTGTAGGATTTGCCTTTGGATTTTCCAATATTAAGGCGGTTGGAGCTGATCAGGCGTTGTGAAAAATCCAAAAATGGGCGCTGAAACACCCCTTGCGCGCGATCGGCTTGAAGCGTTTTGTTGTCTTGGCGCGCAGATGCAAAGAAAGTGTTCACGCTTTTGCGAGTATGTCCGCGCGCAATGGCCTCTTTCTTAAGGTCTTTGACAAAGCCGTTGAAGCCCCCGCCACAGGGCGTTGCAGCATAGGCTGAACTTGCCAGCACAGTTGCTGCGATCAGTGTGGAAATAAAACGCATCAAAAACCCTCTTACCCAATAATCTCGCTCAAACCTTAACAGGTTCGGGCGGGGCTTCAATTACAAGACAATGGCCAGAAGGACAGAGAAACCCAAAGCCACCCCCCAACTGCGCCACAAAGCTGCGCAGGTGGCCGTGATGTCGTGTGGCCCAAGATCCATACGTCCGCGCACGTTCACAAATGGAAAGTCGCGTTTTTCACCATCATAGACACGTGGCCCTGCAATAGCGACGTTTAGCGCACGTGCCAGTGCGGATTCTGGCCAACCTGCATTTGGGGATTTGTGTTTCCTGGCATCCGCGCGAACCGCGCGCCATTCAGACAGCACGGAATGGGTTGCACCGATCAAAAAGGCGCTCAGCCGGGCAGGGAGCCAATTTAGCACATCATCCAAACGGGCGGCCGCCCACCCAAAGTCGCGATATTTTTCACTGCGATATCCGATCATGGAATCCGCAGTGTTCACCGCCTTGTAGATCAGAATGCCGGGCAGGCCTCCAATCAAGAACCAAAAGGCCGGGGCAAGCACACCGTCCGAGAAGTTTTCAGCCGCGGATTCGATGGCAGAACGGGTCACATCTGATGCATCCATTTGTGCCGTGTCGCGGCTGACAATCATTGCAACCGCGCTGCGGCCGTCTTCGACAGACAAGCGCAGGGCGTCACCAACCGCACGCACGTGATCCACCAGGGATCGTTGTGCGAGCAGAATGGCCACAACGATCAATTGCGGCAGCCATCCAAATACAGAGAGTGTCTTGCCGATGAACCATGCTGCCAAAACCAATGCCAATATTACACCGACGCCGCGCAAGCGACGTGCCGTGCCGGTGTTGAATTGCGTGTCAGCCCAATCAATTATCTTGCCGATAGCTACAGCAGGATGCATCACGCGTTGCCACAGCCATTTGGGTTCGCCCAGAAGGGCATCTAGGCACAGAGCAAGACACAAGATGGTGGCGGTATTCATAGGGCATCCTCAAGCTGTTTCCATCTGTCTTGGGGGGGCAACCCCAAGCGCAGATAGGTTTTGGAGTAGGGGAAAATACGGCTCCAGATATGGTGTTTGGCTAGGCGTTCTTGCCACGCCAGTGCATCATCAACTTCGTACAAGCGAAACAAAGAGCATCCACCGACAAAGACGGCACCATTTGCGGTAACCAGCTGATCAAGCCGATCACTGTCTGCCTGCAGAGACTGGCGGGTTGCCTCGGCCCAAGCGGTATCACTGAGAGCCGCTGTGCCGATCTCGAGTGCAGGGCCGGAAACCGCCCATGGGCCCATCAAGTCTTTGAGGCGCGCAATCAAGTCAGGTCCGGCAATGGCAAACCCAAGGCGTATACCGGCCAGCCCCCAAAACTTGCCAAAGCTTTTGAGAACCACTGTGGTGTTGTCGGCATGATTGATAAGGCTGCGGTCCGGGGCGATGTCGCAAAAACTCTCATCGATTACAGTCATCGGGGTGTCTAAATCGTCCGCAGACCAAAACCGCCCGGTGGGATTGTTGGGATGCACTATGACGCGCACATCCGGTGAATCTACTGTGACCTGCCACCCGTGCGCAAGAAAGGCGGCGGCGTGTTCGTTATAGGTTGGGGTAGGAATATCAACGTTAGTGCCTTGAAATACAGCGGGCAAACGCGCGATTATTGCTGAGGCCCCGGGCGCTGCAATGATTTCAGCGCTATCAGGCACATTCCAGAATTTACGTGCTGCTGTAAGTAACGCAGTCTGAGCGCCGCTGTCTGGAAGGGCTGTCCATGCATCTGCCGCAAACGGAACGATAGGATAAGGCGTTGGATTGATCCCGGTGGACAGATCAAGCCAATCGTGACGCACGCCGCCCCAATGGGCTATTGCGGCGTCAATCCCACCACCGTGGTCTCGGATTTTGGTGTCTGCACTCATGGGGCACCCTTTCGCAACACTTATGTGCGTTCAATCGGAAAACCGCAAAAGACGCAAGTCAGGCGAACGACACCTTGGACGAATTGCGCCTCCTCTTGCGTTTCTTCGCAACGTACAGACAAGATCGAGCGAGATCTTAGACATCTGCCTTGGATATGTGCCCCTTGTAGGTGCAGAAGTGTTGCGCTTTGCGCACATGCTCCAACGTCAAGAAGAGTTCACTTGATTTTAAATGATCTGTTGGCAAGCTTGTGTCCATGGATGGAGGAGCGCCAATGACAACCTTTCTGCCAAAGGAAGTTCAGGCCGGGCTAGACGCCGCGCGCAAACAGACCCTGAAACGCAAAAGCCGCTTGCGCGTTGAAGCGGGAGGAGAGAGCTTTCGTGTTCTCAAGTTTCGTGAAGATGGATTTACGTTGGATATCGACGATGCGCCAAACCTGCGGGGGTTGGTTGATCTGTATGACGGGGGAAACCATCTTTATCAGTGTTTGATTGTCGCCTCTGCCGAGGAAGACAGTGAAATGCATTATGAGTTCAAGCGCGCCACAGCGGCGGCGGACCGGGCTCCATTGGATTTTTATCGCGATGAAAACGCGCCGATTGCACTTTTGTCGAACAAGGGCTGAGCGTGGCGCGATCCAGCGGTGAAGGCTGCGCCTTCGCATTATGCATCAAACCCCTACCTGTCCTTCCCCTTTGTCTAAGGGGAAGGAACCTGCGTCGCAGGTGTTATTGCAAGTCGGAAAAGGCGTCTTTCAGGCGCTGGGTGGCTTCGATCACATTGTGCCGCTGCGTCCCCAGATTAAATCGCATGAACGTTTCGCCGCCTTTGCCAAGATCATGACCGGGCGTCGCGGCAATACGGGCAACTTTATAGATGCGGTCGTGATACTCTTGACGTTCCATCCCAGTTCCTGCGAGATTCGCCCACGACAGATAAGTTGCCTGCATGGGCATAAAGGAAATGCCGGGGATGGTATCCATCGCCTCTTTGAAAATCCGGTAATTGCCTTCCAGATAGGTGTTGAGTTGATCCACATATGACGCGCCTTCGGGACTGTAGGCTGCTTTGGTCAGTTCGGTGCCCAAAAGGTTGGGGCTGATGTCATATTGTTTAAAGCAGACGTTAAATCGTGCGCGCAACATGTCATCAGGCACGATGATGCAACCTGTGCGCGCGCCGGCGATGTTGAAGGTTTTGGATGCAGCAGTGGTGACAACAATGCGATCCAGTATCTCTGGCATGGCCAAGGCAGCGGTGAGGTGTTTGTGGCCAGAAAACACAAGATCATGGTGAATCTCATCGGCAACCAACAGCAAATCATGGCGTTGGCAAAAGGCCGCCAGATCTGTCAATTCTTGCTGGGTCCAGACACGCCCTGCTGGATTATGAGGCGAACTGATCAAGAGGAGTTTTTCCTTGCCTGTCATCATCGCGTCATAGGCTGCAAAATCCATCCGATACAGCCCATCTGGGTCTTGCTTCAATGGCAGTTGCGTGTTCACGCGACCGGTCTTTTCGATTTTTACCTGAAACTCATGATAGACCGGGGTAAAGGTTGCGATGTGATCGCCGGGATCGGTGAAGGCGTGCAATGTCAGTGCAATACCGTTGCCCAGACCATAGGTGGTGAAAATCCATTTCGGATCAATCGCCCAACCGTGACGATTTTGCATCCACCACCCAACGGCGTTGTGAAACTCTTCAACGCCAGAAAAATAGCCATAGTTGGCCTTGTCCAGCAGTCCTTGAACGGCGGCTTGCAGAAAATCAGGTGCTTTGAAATCCATGTCGGCAATCCACATGGCTAGCCCGTCATCGGGAGAGACCCCGAATGCGCGTTCCATTAGGTCCCATTTAGAGGAATGTGTGCCAACCCGGTTGACTGGTTCGTCAAAATTCATGCGCCGCTCCATTGAATGTTGAGGGCACGCTATCGAATTGTTGATCAAGTTCAAGAGGCGTTGCAGAATTTGAGCGCTTGCCCTAGATGGGGGGCATGTTGAAGACGATCCTGATCCACCCCGACCCGCGCCTGAAAAAGGTATGTGACCCCATTGTTGATCTGAGCGATGAGTTGCGTGTTTTGGCCAGTGACATGTTGGAAACCATGTATGACGCACCGGGCATCGGTCTGGCTGCGCCACAGATTGGTGTGCTCAATCGCCTTATCGTGATGGATTGCATCAAAGATGGCGATCCTGAACCAATGGTGATGTTCAACCCCGAAATTTTGTCTTCTTCGGATGACCAGAGTGTTTATGAAGAAGGATGCCTGTCGATTCCTGAACAGTTCGCTGACGTCACCCGCCCGGCAGAGGTGCGCGTGGGGTGGATTGATATGGATGGTAATCCGCGCGAAAAGGATTTTGGTGGCCTGTGGGCGACCTGCGTTCAGCATGAGATTGATCATTTGAACGGCAAATTGTTTATTGATTATCTTGGCCCGATGAAACGCCAGATGATGACGCGCAAATCTCAGAAGATGAAACGGGAACGGACACGGGCATAACGGACCCTGTCGTTTCCTGAAACCTGACAGAAAAGGGGATGGCATGACGGTTCGCAAATGCCTGCAATGGCCAGACAAGAGGCTGCGCACAGCGGCGACCGAGGTTGATGCAATCACCGATGAGATGCGTCAAATCTGGGATGATCTGGTGGATACGATGGAGGCCATGCCCGGTGTCGGCATGGGGGCCAATCAGATTGGCGAAATGCATCGTTTGATCGTGGTGGATGCCAGTCAGGAACGTGGTCAAGTGGTGCGCATGGCCAACCCGGAAATTCTGCATGCGTCGATTGAGCTACGAGAACACGAAGAGGCCAGCCCCAATTTACCGGGTGTCTCGGCCGTGATCAAACGCCCACGCGCATTAACAGTGAGATATATGAACGAAGATGGCGTTGTGACGCGTAAGGATTTCGTCGGTCTGTGGGCGACCTCTGTCCAGCATCAAATCGACCATATCAATGGGAAGATGTATTTTGACCACCTCAGCCGTACCAAGCGAGAGATGTTGATCAAGAAAGCCAGGAAGCTGCAATGAAGATCGTATTCATGGGCACGCCGGAGTTTTCGGTTCCGGTTCTTGAGGCCTTGGTGGGCGCAGGGCATGAGGTTGTTGCCGTCTATTCGCAACCGCCACGTCCTGCGGGGCGGGGCAAGAAAGAACGCCCCAGTCCGGTTCACGCTAAGGCGTCGGAGTTGGGGTTGGACGTGCGGCATCCCGTGTCTTTGAAAGAGGCCGCGGCGCAGGCTGACTTTGCCGAGCTGAACGCGGATGTTGCTGTGGTTGTGGCCTATGGGTTGATCCTACCGCAGGCGATCTTGGAGGCACCTGTGCATGGATGCTTGAACATTCACGCATCGCTGTTGCCACGCTGGCGCGGGGCGGCGCCCATTCATCGGGCGATTATGGCGGGGGATGCACAAACGGGTGTCTGCATCATGCAGATGGAGGCCGGGCTGGACACAGGCCCTGTGCTGTTACGCGAAGAAACTGCGATATTAGCGGAAGAAACCACTGGGCAACTTCATGATCGTCTGAGTGCGATGGGCGCTGGTGCGATCGTCAAAGCTCTTACATCGCTGAATGATCTGAAACCTGACCCGCAATCAGAGAACGGTGTGACCTATGCCGCTAAGGTTGATAAAGCCGAGGCGCGTATTGATTGGTCCGCTCCTGCGCAAGAGGTGGATCATTTGATCCGTGGGCTGTCGCCATTTCCCGGCGCATGGTGCGAGATCGAAGGCCAAAGGGTCAAGGTGCTGGCGTCTCGCTTGGCAGATGGTCAGGGGGATGCGGGTGTTGCCATGGATGACGCTTTGAAAGTTTCTTGTGGGTCCGGCGCAGTTCAACTGCTACGATTGCAACGAGCAGGCAAGGGTGCGCAGGACACGGATGTATTTCTGCGCGGGTTCCCGGTTCCCAAGGGCACGCAACTGTAAGAGGTACGTCATGTTTTTCACGATGATGGGCACTGTGGTGATCGCCGGGATCGTTGGGTATTTGTCCGAAAAGTCCAATTTCACCCATAATGGTATTCTGCCCTCGATGATCATCTGTGTCGGTGGGGCGTTCTTGTTTTTCTTCGTGCGTGTTATGTTTGGCGTAGGTTTTGGCAGTCCGGGCTTGAATGCCATATTGTCATCCATTGGGGCCTTGGTGATTGTGCCCACCCATTGGCGTAAATAGGAGGATCTACACAATGCCCATTGTTCTGTTGATCATTGTTGGGGCTGCCGCTGGATTTTTAGCAACCCGCCTGATGAAGATAGAAGCCGATGTCATAACAACTGTCGTTATTGGTATGGCCGGAGCCTTGATCGGTGGCTTGGTATTGCGGTTTTTGCTCAGCGTTGCGGGGATAATGTCTGGATTTGTTGGGGCCGTTCTGGGCGCTTTGGTTCTGATCTGGGTTTGGCAAACCTATATCAAACGGTAGCTGCGTCTGTCAGGCAAAGAAAAAGGCATTCAGAAATCCTGAATGCCCTTCATAAATTCACAATATCAAGCGTCTTAGCTCAGAGCGTTATCGATGGCGCCCTTGACCACGTCGATGTCTGCCAAACCATCCACCGATTTCAGATCACCTTTGGCATAGTAGTAACCGATCAGCGGTGAGGTCTTTTTGTAGTATTCCATCAGACGCTGCTTAAGGCTGTCTTCATTGTCGTCTGCGCGACGCTTAAACTCTTTGGCCTCGCCACAGCTGGTGCACACACCATCTGCTGGGATCGGCTTGGTGTTGTCGTTATAGACCTCACCACAGCCAGCACAGGTTGAACGTGCGGTGATACGGGCGACGAGTGCGGTGTCATCCACCTGCATCTCAACAACCGCATCCAAGGTTTCCCCTTCTTCTTTCAGAAGATCACCTAATGCATCTGCTTGCGCCAATGTGCGTGGGAACCCGTCAAAGATAAAGCCGCCGGCTTTGTCGCCTTCAAGCTTTTCACGGATCAGGCCGATCACGATCTCATCTGTCACCAGATCACCGCGGGCCATAACGTCAGCGACGATCTTGCCCATTTCGGTGCCACTGTCCTTGGCTTCACGAAGCATGTCGCCCGTTGACAGTTGGATCATGTTACGTTCCTCAACGAGGAAACGAGCCTGTGTTCCCTTTCCCGCACCTGGCGGGCCAAGCAGAATTATGTTCATCTACGCGCAGCTCCCTTTTTACCACGCTTTTTACCCTTGCCGCGCAGTTGTGATTTTTCAATCAGCCCTTCGTATTGATGGGCCAACAAATGGCTTTGAACCTGTTGGATGGTATCCATGGTTACAGAAACCACGATCAAAACCGATGTGCCGCCAAAATAAAAGGGAATTGCGAACTGTCCGCGCAGAATTTCTGGCAAGAGGCAAACTGCGGCAAGATATCCAGAGCCTAGAACCAAGATACGGTTCACGACATATTCCAGATACTCAGCCGTTTTCTTACCTGGCCGCAGGCCGGGAATAAACCCATTCTGGTTCTTCAGATTGTCGGCCACCTCGTCAATTTTGAAGCTGACGTTGAAGGTATAGAAATAGGCAAAGAACACGATCATCGTTACGAAGAACAACAGATACAGTGGCTGTCCGGGGCTAAAATAGACCAATATCGAGTTGAGGATCGGGTTGGTCGAGTTGCCAGAGAACGTGGCGATTGTGGTGGGCAAGAGCAACAGAGAGCTTGCGAAAATCGCAGGAATAACGCCGGCTGGGTTCACCTTGACGGGCAGATGGCTAGAGCCACCGTCGTACATTTTCTGGCCAACCTGACGGCGCGGATATTGAATATGGATCTTGCGCAGAGCGCGTTCCATGAACACCACGAACATGATGACCCCGATTACCATCAACATTACGCCAATGATCACGGCAGGGCTGATCGCGCCAGAACGACCAGATGCAAAGAATTGTGCCAATGCCGCAGGCAGTTCGGCGATGATGCCGACAAAGATAATCAGCGAGATGCCGTTACCGATGCCGCGCGCGGTGATTTGCTCGCCCAACCACATCAGGAACATCGTGCCGCCAACCAGCGTTATCATGCAGCTTGCGATAAAGAAAAAGCCGGGATTGGTAACCAAATCACCGGATTGCAGGCTGACCGCAAGGCCATAGGACTGTAATGTCGCCAGCGCCACGGTCCCAAACCGTGTGTACTGGTTCATCTTTTTGCGGCCCTGTTCGCCTTCTTTTTTCATCTGTGCCAGTGCTGGCACCATAGAGCCAAGCAACTGAATGATGATCGATGCCGAAATATAAGGCATGATGCCCAGAGCAAAAATCCCCATGCGGCTTAGGGCGCCGCCTGTGAACATTGATACCATACCGGCGATACCTTGACCGGCCTCTTCGACAAAATTGCGCAACGCGGCGCCGTCGATACCGGGAACCGGAATATAGGTGCCCAACCGATAGACAATCAAAACACCCAGCGTGAACAGAATGCGATTGCGAAGATCGGTGGCTTTTCCAAGTGCAGACCAGCTTGTGTTGGCCGCCATTTGCTCTGCTGCAGATACCATTCGGATCTCTCTGTAATAAAAACGCCGCCAGAACCGTTTTCCGGATCAGGCGGCGTTAGGGAAAACTAGAAGTCTATGTAAGGGGCCAAAGGCCCTCTCACAACCTCTTATTCAGCTGCTGGCGCAGCCGTTACTTTCAGCGAGCCGCCTGCTTTTTCGACAGCTTCAACAGCTGACTTAGAAGCACCGGTGACTTCGATGTTCAACTTGGCGGAAAGATCGCCTTTTGCCAGAACACGGATACCGTCCAGTTTACGACGAACCAGACCAGATGCGATCAGCGCATCTTCGGTGATTGCATCGCTGGCGGTCAGCTTGCCTTCGTCGATGAATTTCTGAATCATGCCCAGGTTTACAACGGCAAATGCCTTGCGGTTTGGCTTGTTAAAGCCACGCTTTGGCAGACGTTGATACAAAGGCATTTGGCCGCCTTCGTAACCGTTGATTGCCACACCCGAACGGGATTTTTGACCTTTGATACCACGGCCACCCATTTTACCCTTGCCAGAGCCGGGGCCACGGCCAACGCGCATACGTTTCTTGGTTGCGCCTGGATTGTCGCTAAGTTCGTGCAGTTTCATTTCGCTTCTCCTTGCCGGAACTGACCCCCGAAGCGTCATTGGGGTCAAACGCGGCTTTTCTTAATGTTGATTCTGTAACCCATAAGGCCACCGGGGGCGTATAGACCCACAGATGCGTTGATGCAAGCGTTCTGATGCCTCAGACCGCCTTGGCTGGGTCAGGTTGATTTGGCAGGCTTAAACGGCGCCATACCAGCGCGCGCCAATTCGTCCGCTTTCTCGTTTTCTGGATGGCCAGCATGGCCTTTAACCCACTCCCAAGTAACAGAATGGCGGGTTTGGGCCGCATCGAGACGTTGCCATAGTTCGACGTTTTTCACGGGCTTCTTCGCGGCCGTGCGCCAGCCATTTTTCTTCCAGCCATGAATCCAACCCGTTACCCCGTTTTTCACATAGGTGCTGTCGGTAATAACTGTAATGTCGGACGCGCGTTCAAGTGTTTCCAATGCCATAATGGCGGCCATCAACTCCATCTGGTTGTTGGTGGTATCCGGCGCGCCGCCTGACAATTCGCGCTCTTTCACGATGCTACCGCCATCCATAGCACGCAAGAGCGTGCCCCATCCGCCAGGGCCGGGATTGCCGGAACAGGCACCATCCGTATACGCAAGAATTTTAACCATGTGCGATCACCAGAATAAAACCGTCATAAGACCCGGCAAGGCCTTTACCCATTCCGGTTTTGACAGAGGCGATCTTGAATCCAGCATCGGCAAGGGCGTCTTCAATCTCGGGTTGGGTATAATAGGTGTAATACCGCTCAATCTCGTCACGGTGCTCGCCTGTGCCCAGTTTCATGCCCAAAAACAGGACGCCATTGGGCTTTAGGGCGCGATGAATGGCATGCAGGTGCTTGGCAAAATCTTCACGCGGGGCGTGCAGCAAGGAAAAGCTGGCATAAACGCCATCGTATTGTGCAACCTCGACCACATCATCAAAGGTGCCTAGATGTGCATCCACACCGTTTTCGCGCGCCTTTTGCACAAATGCGTCAGTTGCGTCTATAGCCTTAACGCGCAGCCCCTGCCGCATAAGAAACAGGCTGTCTGACCCCGGCCCAGATCCCAAATCCAGAACATAGCCGTCAGGTACAACTGTTTCGGCAAATGCTTGCCGTACTTCGATTTGTTCAGCAGGCAGCGGAATGTCCAGATATTGTTTAACGCGCGCTGTATAGACGTCGATGGTTTTTTGATCGGGCATTATGCAGGTTCTCTTAAAACACGGGGTACTTTGAAGTTAACGCGCTCTACAGCGGTTTCGACGATGTCGACGGTGACATCAAAGTGATTTCGAAAAGCGTCGATCACCTCGTTGACCAAGACCTCTGGGGCCGAGGCCCCGGCGGTGATGCCAAGATTGCGGATGCCCTCCAGCGCACGCCAATCAATGTCTTCGGCGCGCTGAACAAGTTGCGAATAGGTGCAGCCGTTTTTGGCCCCCACTTCGACCAAGCGGCGAGAGTTTGATGAATTGGGCGCGCCGACGACAAGGATAGCATCAACCTTTGGCGCAATCGCTTTAACGGCTTCTTGGCGGTTGGTTGTGGCGTAGCAGATGTCTTCTTTATGCGGGCCGACGATATTTGGGAAACGTGCGTTCAATGCGGCGACGATGCCTATGGTATCGTCCACAGACAACGTGGTTTGCGTCACAAACGCAAGATTATCAGGGTCGCGCACCTCGATTGTGGCCACGTCACCCTCGGTTTCCACCAACAAGACCTCGCCATCGGGCAATTGCCCCATGGTGCCAATGGTTTCTGGATGACCCGTGTGACCGATCATGATGATTTGTAGACCTGCGGCGGAATGGCGTTCTGCCTCGATATGAACCTTACTTACCAAGGGGCAAGTGGCATCGACATAGATCATTTCGCGCCGTTCAGCCTCGGCTGGGACGGATTTGGCCACGCCGTGGGCGGAGAAAATCACTGGACGGTCATCGGGACAATCTGACAATTCTTCGACAAACACGGCGCCTTTGGCGCGCAGCCCATCCACCACAAATTTATTATGCACAATCTCGTGGCGTACATAAACGGGGGCTCCCCATTTTGTTAGGGCCAATTCAACAATCTTGATCGCGCGGTCAACACCAGCGCAGAACCCGCGCGGGGCGGCAAGGTGAATGGTCAGGGGGGGCTTGGTCATGGCGGCCTCAAATCATTTGCGTCATAGCTAAGGATTTCTGCCAAAGGCGTCCAGCCCAAGCATTGCCAAATATGAAGTGTTCACTTAATGTTCCTGCATGCATGTGAGAGGATTCCAAGATGACGCTTCAGGCAAAGTTTGACACGTTTAGAACATTGCACTCTCGTGATGGAGTGTTCGTGATGCCAAATGTTTGGGATGCAGGATCAACGCGCATCTTGACGTCGATGGGGTTCGAAGCTTTGGCAACCACAAGCGCAGGCTTTGCATTTTCAGTGGGCAAGCGGGATTCCTTTGGCGCATTGAGCCGAAAAGAAATTTTGACAAATGCTTCCCGGATTGTTGTGGCAACGGATTTGCCTGTCTCTGCCGATCTAGAGGAGGGGTTTGGTGCATCGCCCGAAGCCTGTGCCAAGACAGTTGAATTGGCCATGGCGTTTGGGTTGGTAGGCGGCTCAATTGAGGATGCAACGGGTGACCCTGATCATCCTATTTTTGACTTTTCTCACGCAGTAGAACGTGTTGCTGCTGCGGCGGAGGTCAAAAAAGACAGGCCATTTCTGCTGACCGCGCGGGCAGAAGGGTGGCTGTATGGCGACAATGATTTGGCTGAAACCATTCGCCGTCTTCAAGCCTTTTGCGAGGCGGGGGCGGATGTTGTCTATGCCCCAGGGTTGCCAGACATTGACGCAATCAGAACAGTGTGCCGTGAGGTGCCCAAGCCAGTAAATGTTTTGATGGGGCTGCAAGGGAAAACATATTCCGTGAGAGAGCTGGAAGATGCAGGAGCCAAACGGATCAGCGTCGGCGGCTCTTTCGCGCGGGCGGCGCTTGGGGCGCTGAAACGTGCTGCGCATGAAGTATTGGACAACGGCACGTTTTCCTATGCACAGGAGGCAATGCCAGATCGCGAGATCGCAGCGTTA
Organism: uncultured Paracoccaceae bacterium; assembly: GCA_947489325.1. Taxonomy (GTDB): domain Bacteria; phylum Pseudomonadota; class Alphaproteobacteria; order Rhodobacterales; family Rhodobacteraceae; genus CANLDA01. The sequence goes on from CANLDA010000016.1 coordinate 40,937, forward strand.
ATGGCGCAAGAGAAATCGTCATCACGTGGTGAATAAGCCGATCCAAAGAAAAACCGGGGCGCTGAGGCCCCGGTTTGATGTTACTCGGCGTTGTATTCCATTTCGCGTTCCGGCATCGGTTCGCGCGGTGGGCGGCCAATCACATCCTTAAGCCCTTCGAGTTCGATGAAATTGTCGGCCTGACGGCGCAACTCATCTGAAATCATCGGAGGCTGGCTGCGAATGGTCGAAACAACAGACACACGCACGCCCTGACGCTGCACACTTTCGATCAAGGGGCGGAAATCGCCGTCGCCGGAAAACAGCACAATGTGATCCACATGCGGGGCCAGCTCCATCGCATCCACAGCCAATTCGATGTCCATGTTGCCTTTGACTTTGCGGCGGCCTTGGCTGTCGGTGTATTCCTTCGCTGGCTTCGTAACCATGGTGAACCCGTTGTAATGCAACCAGTCAACCAAGGGCCGAATAGGGGAATATTCGTCGTTCTCAAGCAGGGCGGTATAGTAGAAAGCGCGCAGCAGCTTGCCGCGCCGCATGAATTCCTGCCGCAAGAGTTTATAGTCAATGTCAAATCCCAGGGACTTGGCGGCTGCAAACAAATTTGAGCCATCGATGAACAGCGCAAGCCGTTCGTCTTTGTAAAACATCTAATGTCCTTCCAGTAATAGACGTGCCCTAATGGTTCCGTGAGTGAAATAGCTGGGCGCGTTTGACCTATTAAGCTAATAGAATATTCCGTCCCTGCAAGAGGGGGATAAAATGCATTCGTATGGGAACCTATACGAAGGGATAGGAAGGGGAATTTATGTTTAAAACCGCGCTATTAGCTTTGGGCGGAAATATGCAGTCTGATTACGGCGCGGTTTTGGATACGCAAAAAGCTGCAATTGCTGGATTGCAAGTTGATTCGATCTTCCCTCTTAAGGCGAGTGAATTTTATTCCACACCGTGCTTCCCAACCGGGGCAGGCCCGGATTTTGTGAATTCAGTCGTTCAGATTCAAACATCCCTGTCTGCGCAGGCGTTGTTGGCGCACTTGCACGACATTGAACAAGAGTACGGGCGCGTGCGGGAAAAACGGTGGGGGATGCGTACGCTTGATATTGACCTGATTGCCTATGACGATCAGGTGCGCCCGGATATCCAAACTTATACCCACTGGCGCGATCTTTCGCTTGCGGATCAGGTGCAACAAGCGCCGGATCAACTGATTCTCCCACACCCGCGAATTCAGGACCGCGCTTTTGTCTTGGTGCCCCTTATGGATGTCGCTCCGGGGTGGGTTCACCCTGTATCTGGCTTGACTGTGGCGGAAATGCTGGAAAAACTTCCGAAAAGTGATCGAAAGCAAGTGGTTCCCCTGTGATTTCATGCTTGTCAAGGGGCGCGAAGCCTCTTAAATACACACCTTCTGACATTGATCCGAGAGAATGGAGTGCCACATGGCCCGCGTAACCGTCGAAGATTGCGTTGATAAGGTTCCAAACCGCTTTGAATTGGTAATGCTGGCCGCGCATCGCGCACGCGAAGTATCCGCGGGCTCGCCGATCACGATCGAGCGTGACAACGACAAAAATCCCGTTGTTGCCCTGCGTGAAATCGCCGACGAAACCCAGACAGCGGATGAACTGCGAGAGCGTTTGATCGAAGATAACCAGCACCAAATCGAAGTTGACGAGCCGGAAGAAGATTCCATGGCTTTGTTGATGGGTGCCGAGGCTGACAAGCCAGCCGAGGACGACATGTCCGAAGAAAAACTTCTGCGCGCGCTGATGGAAGCGCAGGGTCAAGGCTAAGGCCACGTTTTAGGAAAAGGTTAGGCGCATAATGATACCGGCTGACGAATTGGTCGACCTGGTTCGCGCCTATAACCCCAAAACAAACGAAGCCAAATTGCGCGAGGCCTATGAATATGGCCGCGAGATGCATGATGGGCAGACCCGCCATTCGGGCGAAGCCTATTTCAGCCATCCGATTGCCGTCGCAGCAATCCTTACAGAACAGCAGTTGGATGATGCGACAATCATCACCGCACTGTTGCATGACACCATTGAAGACACCCAGGCCTCATATTCAGAGGTGGCAGACCGTTTCGGCAACGAAGTTGCCGAATTGGTTGATGGCGTTACCAAACTGACCAACCTGCAACTGTCCAGCACTGAAACCAAGCAGGCGGAAAACTTTCGCAAACTGTTCATGGCGATGTCCAAGGATCTGCGCGTCATCCTTGTGAAACTGGCAGACCGTTTGCACAACATGCGCACTATTCGTGCCATGCGTCCGGGTAAACAGACCCAAAAAGCCCGCGAAACCATGGAAATCTATGCTCCGCTGGCCGGACGCATGGGGATGCAATGGATGCGCGAAGAGCTTGAGGATCTGGCGTTCAAAGTTCTGAACCCCGAAGGGCGCGCATCCATTATGCGCCGCTTTATCACGCTTCAAAAAGAAACCGGGGATGTGATCGAAAAGATCACTGCCGATATGGTTTTGGAATTGGATAGAAACGGCATTCAGGCCAAGGTCGTTGGTCGCGCCAAGAAGCCCTATTCGATCTGGCGCAAGATGAAGGAAAAGGAACAGGGCTTTAGTCGCCTGTCCGACATCTACGGGTTCCGCATCATCACGCAGGATGAAACGGATTGTTATCGCGTGCTGGGTGCGATCCATCAGCGTTGGCGCGCTGTACCGGGGCGGTTTAAGGATTATATCAGCCAACCAAAATCTAACGGATATCGATCGATCCATACCACGGTTTCCGGGCGCAACGGACGCCGGGTCGAGGTGCAGATACGTACCCAGCAAATGCACGATGTGGCGGAATCAGGTGTGGCCGCGCATTGGTCATATAAGGACGGTGTGCGCGGCGAAAATCCCTTTGCCGTCGATCCCGCAAAATGGATCAACAGCCTGACCGAACAATTCGATGCCGAAGATGATCACGAGGATTTCCTCGAAGCGGTTAAGCTTGAGATGTATTCGGATCAGGTGTTTTGCTTCACACCCAAAGGCGATGTTGTAAAGCTGCCGCGTGGCGCGACGCCTTTGGATTTTGCCTATGCGATTCACACGCGCATTGGGCATGCCTGTGTTGGGGCCAAAATCGACCACATGCGTGTGCCGTTGTGGACGCGAATCAAGAACGGACAACACGTCGAGATTATTACCGCCGAAGGACAGTCCCCACAGGCAACATGGCTGGATATTGCGACCACAGGTAAGGCGCGGTCGGCCATTCGTCGCGCATTGCGCGAGGTGGATCGTGAACGGTATGTAAAGCTGGGGTTTGAATTGACGCGCGCGGCATTTGAACATGTCGGCAAGAAAGCCACGGATAAGACGCTGGAAACCGCTGCCAAGCATTTGCGTCTTGAAAGTCGCGAAGCCTTGCTTGCCCGCATGGGAAGCGCCGAGTTGACTGCACGCGAAGTGGTTCAGGCGGTTTATCCCGATCTGGCGCCGGATGAAAGCGATGAAATCAGTCGTGAACGCGCCGTTATTGGCCTGACCGAAGAGCAGATTTTCAAGCGCGCGCCCTGTTGCAAACCTTTGCCCGGAGAGCGGATCATAGGTCTGACGTATCGCGGCCATGGAGTGGTGGTGCACGCAATAGATTGCGAAGCTCTGAGCCATTTTGAGGATCAGACAGAACGCTGGCTTGACCTACATTGGCAGCCCGGAAAACACAAAGCGATCTATGCCGTGACGCTCGAGTTGACCATTGGCAATGATGCGGGGGTTCTAGGTCGCATTTGCACATTGATCGGAGAGCATAAGGCGAATATCTCTGATCTGGAATTTGTTGATCGGAAACCAGATTTTTACCGTCTGCTGGTTAGCGTTGAATTGCGGGATTCAGAGCATCTGCATTCCCTAATGCTTGCGCTTGAGGCGGAAAGTGATGTGGCGATGATTGAACGGTACAGAAACCCTGAAAAGGCACGTATGCCATTTGGGGCGCAACAATAGGGGAACCCTCGTGGTTTTTAAAAGACGGGACAAGCGGTCTCTTCTCAAAGCTATAGGACAGTTCCTTTGGCCCCGTGGTGGTTGGGCCAGAGCCTATCATTATGTGCGTTTACGTCTGCACCGTCTGCCCGGCAGCCCCGAAAAAATTGCACGTGGTATCTGGGCGGGTGTCTTTGCGGCTTTTACCCCGTTTTATACAATGCACTTTGTCGTGGCCTTTTTGTTGGCACGTCTTCTGCGTGGGAATATTCTTGCGGCACTCTTAGGGACGTTCTTTGGCAATCCATTGACCTATTTGCCGATTGGTGTTGTATCCCTTCAAACGGGTCATTTCCTTTTGGGAACAGACTTTGAAGAAGGCGACAAAAGTACGCTCTTGGGAAAGTTCGCCAATGCGGGCACCGATTTTTATTCCAATATCGTGGCGATGTTCACAGATAAGGATATGGATTGGCATGGTCTGTCGATTTTCTATGAAGAGGTGTTTTACCCTTACATGATCGGTGGCATCGTTCCAGGTATTATCGCTGCATCTGTGTGCTACTACCTCAGTGTTCCTGTTATCCGGGCCTATCAAAAACGACGCGCAGGCAAGCTTAAGGCCAAATTTGAGGTCCTAAAGCAAAAAGCCCTGCATCTGGGTGACAAGAAAAACAACCGCGCCGATCAAGGAAAAGATCCCGACGTATAAGCGTTACGGGTACAATAAATCAGTTTTAACTTTACGATGTCGGCAATAGGCTTGGCAGAACGTTGAACTTTCTGGAGCCAAAAAATGTTGCGTCTGGGTGTGAATATTGACCACGTGGCCACGGTGCGAAACGCACGCGGTGGGGCCTATCCTGATCCTGTGCGTGCGGCAAAAATTGCAGAGCAAGCTGGCGCCGATGGTATCACTGCGCATTTGCGCGAAGATCGGCGTCATATTCTGGACGATGATATTGATCGCCTGATGGATGCCCTGACCGTGCCGTTGAATTTTGAAATGGCCGCGACCGAAGAAATGCAAGCAATTGCGCTGCGTCATAAGCCTCATGCGGTTTGCATCGTACCAGAAAAACGAGAAGAAAAGACCACCGAAGGCGGACTTGAGGTCGCGCGTGAGGAAAATAAGCTGGCGCATTACATCGCCCCCTTGCGGGAGGCAGGGTGCCGTGTGTCGATTTTTATTGCGGCGGACCAACCCCAGATCGAAGCGGCCAATCGCATTGGCGCACAGGTGATTGAATTGCACACCGGCGCCTATTGCGATTTTCACGCGGAAGGGGACTTTGACAAACGTGATGCGGAACTTTTGCGTTTGCGTGAGATGGCGACATTTGCGCATTCTCTGGGTCTAGAGGTGCACGCGGGTCATGGTCTGACATTTGAGTCCGTTGCACCGATTGCCGCTTTGCCAGAAGTGATGGAGTTGAACATTGGGCATTTCTTGATTGGTGAGGCAATATTTGCCGGGTTGGAACCCGCCATTGCCCAGATGCGCCGCCTGATGGACGAGGCCCGCGTTTGAGCGGTTATGAAACATTTCTGATTGTGGTGGCATGGATGGTTGCCGGCGGCAGTCCTGGTCCAGCGACATTGGCGATTTCGGGAACATCCATGGAGCAAGGACGCAAACCCGGTTTAACCATTGCATTTGGGATTCTATGTGGTTCTGCCAGTTGGGGGATTGCTGCCGCACTGGGAATGAGTGCGCTGATGATGGCCAACGCGTGGATGTTTGAGGCGATCCGCTATGTCGGTGCCGCGTATTTGTTGTTTTTGGCTGTCAAATCACTGCGTAACGTGATGCGCCCACCAAAACCCCAGACGGCCAAAACACATCGTGGAAAGCTGTTCCTGAAGGGGATGTTATTGCACATCACCAATCCCAAGGCAATTTTGGCTTGGGGTGCGATTTATGCAATTGCATTGCCTGAAGGCGCGGCCGCTGCACTGGTTTGGTCTCTTTTTGTGGTGTTGATTGGAGCATCAGCCACGGTATTTCTGGGCTATGCGGTGATGTTTTCTTCGCATCGCGTCTCAAACGGGTACATACGTCTGCGTCGCTGGTTTGACTTGGTGTTTGCCGCCCTTTTTGGGGCCGCTAGCCTGAAAATCCTGACCGCCCGCCTAGAGGTGTAACATGCATACAGCAACTGTTGTGAAGGGTATTCAGATATGATCCTTGGTATTGGAACAGACCTTGCCAATATTGAACGTATTGCTGGAACATTGGATCGGTTCGGTGACAGGTTTCGCAATCGTGTATTTACTGAGGTTGAATTGGCCAAAGCCGCGCGACGCAAGGATGAGGCAGGTACATTGGCCAAACGTTGGGCCGCCAAAGAGGCGTGTTCCAAGGCATTGGGCACAGGTCTTGCGATGGGCATAAGTTGGCGCGATATGGCCGTCAGCAATATGCGAACCGGGCAACCCACAATGGAAGTGACTGGTTGGGCAAAAGAGCGGCTCGCCGAGATGACGCCAGATCACCATGACGCGGTCATTCACGTAACTCTTACGGACGACCACCCTTGGGCGCAGGCCTTTGTGGTTATCGAGGCACGCCCCACCGCGTGATATCACGCCATCACGTTTTCATGGCAAAGTTACCTTGTGTGAGGGATGAGCTTTGTTTGGGCGAGAACGCGCCCCATTTTAAAGCTCTCAATAAACAACCCATAGAAAGTTGTTCACCAGCGGCGGGTTGACTTGCCCTGTCTGGCCCCTCATGTATCGGCCAACGCATACTGGAGATATCTCTATGGCATCTGAGGCCAAGGAAAAATCTGGCGGACTGATTGAGACCGTCAAAACCATCGTTTATGCCCTTTTGATCGCAGGCATTTTCCGCAGTCTGTTTTTTCAACCGTTCTGGATTCCATCCGGGTCGATGAAAAACACGTTGCTCATCGGGGATTTTCTGTTCGTGAACAAGATGACCTATGGGTATTCCTATGCGTCTTGCCCGTCGGTTCGCATTGGCATGCTTGGTATCAATATTGATGCCAAGGACATCTGCGGTATGTTCGATGGTGATAACACGCGTTTGTTCGGCTCCGATCCAGAACGCGGCGACGTGGTGGTATTTCGCCATCCGCGTACAGGTTCTGATTATATCAAGCGTTTGGTTGGCCTTCCGGGTGATCGCATACAGATGAAAGAGGGACTGCTGTACATCAACGGCACGCCAGTCAAAATCGAAGAAGCGGGCCTGTTCGAGGAAACCAAGGAACGTCAGGGCCCGCAGGGTTTTACACCCCGTTGCAGCAATGATCCCGTTGGGCTTGGTGGCCGCTGTGTCAAGGAACGCTTGATCGAAACGCTTCCGGGTGGGGTCAGCCATGAAATTCTGAACGTGACGCGCACTTATGCGGATGCAACCAACGTCTTCACGGTGCCTGAGGGTCATTTCTTCTTTATGGGAGACAACCGCGATAATTCCACCGACAGCCGTGTTCCACAGGCGGCCGGCGGTGTTGGCTTTGTGCCACTTGAAAACCTGATTGGTCGCGCGGATCGCATTATGTTCAGCTCTGCCGGACGATCCATGTTTGCGTTCTGGACATGGCGGGGTGATCGTTTCTTTAAGGCGATCAATTGAAACTGGCAGCGGAATTGAAGGCGCTTGAGGCGCGGCTGGGCTATAGATTTCAACAGCCCGAGCTGTTGGTGCGCGCAGTTACGCATTCCTCAATGTCATCGCCAACACGGTCAGACAATCAGCGCTTGGAATTTCTGGGCGACCGGGTGTTGGGTCTGGTGATGGCTGAGGCTGTGCTTGAGGCGGACACCCAAGCCACCGAAGGCCAACTTGCACCGCGGTTCAACGCACTTGTGCGTAAAGAAGCATGCGCCGAGGTGGCACGTGATATCGTTCTGGGTGATGCGTTGAAACTTGGCCGGTCTGAAATGATGTCAGGTGGGCGGCGTAAATTGGCGCTGTTGGGCGATGCGATGGAAGCGGTGATTGCCGCAGTTTATCTTGATGGTGGATTTGATGCCGCCAAAGCATTGATTATTCGCCTGTGGGGTGGTCGCATCCATCAGGTCGAGGCCGATGCGCGTGATGCAAAAACATCGCTTCAGGAATGGGCGCAGGCACGTAAACTCCCACCACCGCAATATGAAACGATCTCGCGCAGTGGTCCTGATCATGCTCCGGTATTCACCATTGCGGCACGTCTGAAAAATGGTGAAAGCGCCGAAGCCAGTGCCGGATCCAAGCGTCAGGCCGAACAGGCCGCTGCCAAGGCATTGCTGGATCGTCTTGAGGCCAAATAGGCTGTGACACTTTTCCACGGGGTGGCGCGTGGTTTGGCAATTCACAAGGGCCGTTTTGTTCAATAAACCATGCTCTTGTTCCTGAGTAAGAGCCAAACCCATGCAGCGCAAAAGATCCGAATTGTTGATGCCCGCAGGCAACCTGCGCAAATTGAAACTGGCGATCCTTTATGGCGCGGATGCGGTGTATCTGGGCACGCCAGATATGTCCTTGCGCACGAAATCGGAATTCTCGCTTGAGGATGTGATCGAAGGGGTGGAATTTTGCCATCAACATGGGCGGCGCGCCTATCTCACGCTGAACTTGTTTTCGCACAACAAAGACATTCCAAAGTTGGATGAATACATTCAAACCGTGCGCAAGGTAAAACCGGACGGGTTGATCATCGCCGATCCGGGGGTGTTCCAATATGTGCGCGAACATGCACCTGAATTGCCGCTGCATATTTCGACGCAGGCCAATATCTGTTCGTGGTTGTCCGTGAAATTCTGGGAAGCCCAAGGAGCCGAACTGGTGGTTTTGGCACGCGAAGTGTCCTATCCCGAGTTGGTCGAAATTCGTGAGAAATGCCCGGATATTAAGCTGGAGGCCTTTGTCCACGGCGCAATGTGCATGACCTACTCTGGGCGCTGTCTCTTGTCTAATTTTATGGCCGAGCGGGGTGCCAATCAGGGGAACTGCGCGAACTCTTGCCGCTGGAACTATGGGCTGAAACTGCGCCTCAAAGATGGTACGCGAGAAGAAATCCGCATTACTGAGGAAAATGCTGATCTGTTTGAATTCCTGCTTGAAGAAGGGTGCCGCCCGGGGGAATTGATGCCGATCGAGGAAGATGACCGGGGTTCATATATTCTCAACTCTCGTGATCTGTGCATTATGCCCAAGCTGGATGAATACCTGAAAATAGGCGTCGACAGCCTTAAGGTCGAAGGTCGCGGAAAATCCGAATATTATTGCGCCATTGTCGCACGCGCCTATCGTATGGCGATTGATGACTATTATGAGGATCCCGAAAACTGGGATCCAAAGCCGTACATGCGAGAGTTGGAAGCCGTTGGAAATCGGGGCTATACCCTTGCCTTTCATGAGGGACGCCTGAGCAATTATTCGCATGATTACGAACACACTGCATCCTTGGCGCAGTGGGAATATGCGGGTGTTGTGCGCGAGGTCACGGATGAAGCGTTCTTGGTTGAGGTTAAAAACAAACTGGTCGCGGGTGAAGTGCTGGAATTCGTCTCGCCTATCGCACGCGAAACGGTTCTGTTGAGGGTTTATGATTTTCATAACGCCGAAAACGGCAAGCGCACCGAGGTTGTCCAAGGTAGCACCAAAACGGTCATCCGTTTGCCGTTCACGCTGTTTGACCACGAAGACATTGATGACCTTAAGGCGCGCTTTCCTGTCTATTCCGTCATGCGCAAGGAACGGGCGTTGACGGCTGAACAGTGGAACCGCATTCGCTTTGATAAGTTGACGCAAGGTTTGGAAATTTCTGGCAAGGATAATCCAAAGGCGTATGAACGCCGCCGTGATGCTTTGGTTGAGAGTATCGGAGATGATGTCGAGGAGCGTCGTTTTAAAACCAATCGCGTGGGTACTGAAGGGTGCTGCGGGAAGGGATGCAATGGCTGTTTGATCTTCTGGCAAGACGCTCAATATGCCAAAGCACGTGAGGTATTGCTACAACGCAAACAAGGCGCACAACTTAGTCGGGCTGAGGCAAAATCTCTGAAAACAGTACCTATCCTAACCTAAGCATGCGTGCGTTAGCCTTAGGCGCGGAAAACTGCACATAAGTTCTGTTCACAAGGGCACACATTTTCCCTATCCCCATTGCTTGTTATCGGTTGCCCGATTACCTTCACATAACCCTCTTTCAAGGAGCTTTATGTGATTTCCTTTTTGCGCCAAACCCTGACCGCCGCGACCCTTTTAGCAACGATTGGCTCGCCCGCATTTTCCGATGGTTTTGCTGGATCATATTTGGCGGGACGACAAGCACTCTATACCAGCGATTTCAAGCAGGCCGCGCAATATTACACTAAGGCGCTGACACGTGATCCATCTAACCCGGTGTTGATGGAAAACGCGATTGTCTCGCATCTTTCGCTTGGTCAAATTGATCGTGCGCTTCCGATCGCTCGCAAGATGGCCGCCGATGGGTTCGACAACCAGATTGGTCAGATGATTTTGGTGGCGGGACTGGTGCAACAGGAAAATTATGAAGAAGTCCTGTCTCGTGTTGTTGAAAAAAAGGCCGTGGGGCCTTTGGTGGATGGGTTGCTAAAGGCTTGGGCGCATGTTGGGCGTGGTGCAATGTCTGACGCGCTGGTCGCATTTGATGCGGTCGCAGCCGAGCCGGGCCTGTCAGGCTTTGCCATGTATCATAAGGCTTTGGCGCATGCGTCAGTTGGTGATTTCGAAGGGGCCGAAGCAATTTATGCCGCCGATTCCAGTGGATCGGTTCAAATGACCCGCCGTGGGGCCATCGCACGCATTCAATCCCTCAGTCAACTTGACCGTAACGAGGACGCACTTGCCCATCTTGAGACGACCTTTGGCACCGATCTTGATCCTGGCTTGCGTGCGTTTCGTGATCAATTGCAAGCGGGTGACATGCTCCCCTTTACCGTGGTGCAGGATGCCCAGGATGGGTTGGCAGAGGTGTTTTATTCCGTGGCCGGCGCACTAGAGGCAGAGGCGGGTGTGGATTACACGCTGTTTTACACACGTGTTGCAGAATACCTGCGCCCGGATCACGTCGATGCGCTTTTGCTGAGTGCCAATTTGCTGGAACGCATGGAACGATTCGAGTTGGCCTCGGCGGCTTATCAACGTGTTCCTGCCGATCACGAGGCGTTTCACGCTGCAGAACTGGGACGGGCCGAAGCCTTGCGCCGTTCTGATCGTCTTGAGGCGGCTGTTGAGGTGTTGGAACAGCTGGTGCGCACTCATGGTGACTTGCCAATCGTGCATTCTAATCTGGGTGATCTTTACCGGCAGCAAAAAGAGTACAGTGGCGCGGTGGCCGCCTATGATGCAGCACTTGCTCTTTACGAAGCGGATTCTCAAGAGCGCAACCAGTGGTTCCTGCATTATGCGCGCGGCATCTCGCATGAACGCCTTAAAGATTGGCCAAGCGCCGAATCTGATTTCCGTCGCGCGCTGGAGCTGAACCCCGAACAGCCACAGGTTTTGAATTATCTTGGCTATTCCATGGTCGAAAAAGAGGTCAATCTGGACGAGGCGCTGGGAATGATCGAACGCGCCGTCACACGCCAACCTGACAGTGGATATATCGTGGATAGCCTTGGTTGGGTTCTCTATCGTCTTGGACGTTATGATGACGCGGTGGTGCAACTGGAACGCGCGGTAGAATTGATGCCGATTGATCCCATTGTGAATGACCACCTTGGCGATGTCCTCTGGGCTGTTGGGCGCACGCTTGAGGCAGAATTTCAATGGAAACGTGCCTTATCTTTCGTGGATGCTGAGACCGAAGAAGAAGCCAAGCCAGACCGCATTCGCCGCAAACTGGAAATCGGGCTGGACGCGGTGTTGCAAGAAGAAGGCTCTGAGCCGCTAAAAGTTGCCGATGACACCTAAGGTTACAGCCTTTGCACCTGCCAAGATCAATCTGACCCTGCATGTGACCGGACAGCGTGCGGATGGCTATCATCTTTTACAATCGCTTGTGGTCTTTGCTGATGTCGGGGATCGGATCACTGTGTCCCCGGCGCAAGAGTTGTCTCTTACGGTAACGGGTCCACTGTCAGCCGGGGTTCCGACGGATGCCACAAACCTTGTCTTGCGCGCTGCGCGTGAAATCGGGGTTTTGGGTGCAGAGATAACTCTTGAAAAACACCTGCCTGCGGCAGCGGGAATTGGAGGTGGATCATCTGATGCGGCGGCCGCCCTACGCGCGCTTCACCAGATGACGGGCGTTGATTTACCCAAGGATCAAGGCCTGTCCCTTGGTGCCGATGTGCCTGTCTGTCTAAGGGCACAAGCCGCTCTTATGGAGGGTATTGGTGAGGATATTTCACCGATGCCAGAGCTTCCACCATTGCCGACTGTCCTGATCAATCCACGTGTGGATGTCCCCACACCAGCAGTTTTTAAGGCCCTTATATGTAAAGACAACCCGGCGATGTCTGTCGTGCCACAGAACGCGTCTTTCGATGAATTCTGTGACTGGCTCGCTGATCAACGAAATGACCTGCAAGCCCCTGCAATACAGCACGCCCCTCAGATCACACAGGTTTTGGAGGCGCTGCAAGGCGCGCGGCTTGTGCGGATGTCAGGGTCTGGTGCCACCTGCTTTGGTCTTTATCCTGATGTGTCTCAGGCAAAAGCGGCCGCCGCGGCCATTCAGGCTGCTCATCCGCAATGGTGGGTCACGGCCACGACTTTGGCCTGACCCCCAATCGCCTCAGATCAGTTAACGCGTGCCACCACGTAATCCGCTAAATCAACGAGCATGTCGCGGATATCGTGATCTGGTAGCTTTGCCATTGCAGTTTTGGCCTGTTCAGTCCAGGCAAGCGCGTCCTGACGTGTGGCTTCCAGCGTGCCGTGTTTGTTCAAAAGCATCAACGCATGTTCCAGATCGCCGTCAACCTGCTTGCCCTTTTCAATGGTGCGCATCCAAAAGGCACGCTCTTCAGCGTCGGCTTTGGCTACAGCCTTGATCACGGGCAGGGTCAACTTGCGTTCTCGAAAATCATCCCCCACGTTTTTGCCCGTGGCCTTGGTGTCGCCTTGATAATCCAACAGATCATCCACGATTTGAAAGGCGATCCCCAAGGCATCGCCATAATCAAACAAGGCCTGAACCAGCGTTGCGTCGGCATCCGCAATTACGCCACCCACTTCGGTAGCGGCGGAAAACAGCGCCGCGGTCTTGCCGCGTACCACTTGCAGATACACGCTCTCATCTGTGCGCAAATCCTGCGCGGCGGTCAGTTGTAGTACCTCGCCTTCAGCGATGGTCGCCGAGGCATTGGACAGAATACGCAACACGTCAATTGAGCCGGTTTCCGTCATCAATTGGAACGATCTGGAAAACAGATAATCCCCCACCAGAATCGATGATTTATTGTCCCACAGCAGATTCGCGGTCGGACGCCCCCGGCGTTGCGCGCTTTCATCGACAACATCATCATGCAACAAGGTTGCTGTGTGAATAAATTCCACAGTTGCGGCCAGATAATGGTGATACACACCCTCATAGCCACACATTTTTGCCGCTGCCAGCGTCAGCATCGGGCGCAGGCGTTTGCCACCAGCATTCACCAGATGCGCGGTCACCTCTGGGATGCGTGGGGCATGTTTGCTGGCCATGCGCGCTTGAATTAGATCATTCACAGCGACCATATCGTTTTCCAATACAGCGGCCAGTGCCTCATGCGGTTTGGTTACAGCGTGGTCCAGACCCATCACACTCCTGTCACAAGGCTCGACAATGTCATGGCCTTGCCCTTACATCCGTGGTTATGAAACAGCTTTTGCGAACAACCGACCCGACGATCATGGCCTTTGCCAAAGTGCTCCTTGATGGCGAGGGTATAGACTGCTTTGAATTGGACGTAAATATGAGCGTGCTTGAAGGTGGCATAGGACTTTTCCCGCGCCGGATGATGGTGCGTGAAGGCGATTACATTCGGGCACGGCGCGTCATGTCAGATAATGAAATCGCGATGGATCCTGCATGACCACAACCACCAATGATTATCTTGGGGGGCAGGTGCGCATCACCCAACCAGCGCGGGGATATCGCGCAGGTATCGATGCGGTATTGCTGGCTGCCGCTACCCCGGCAAAACCGGGGCAATCGGTGCTTGAACTTGGGTGTGGGGTGGGCACGGCAAGCCTGTGTTTGGCCCAACGTGTGGCAGGGATTTCCGTAACCGGGGCCGAGTTGCAGCCCGAGATGGCCGAGCTTGCCCGTCTAAACGCGCGCCAGAACGGTCAGGATATGACGGTTTATACAGCGGATTTATCTGCTCTTCCGACGGAACTGCGCCAGCAAAGCTTTGATCACGTAATTGCTAACCCTCCCTATTTTGATCGAGAGCAAGGATTCGCTTCACCTGATGGCGCGCGTGAAACTGCTATGGGAGAGGGAATTGCGCTTTCTTCTTGGGTAAAGGTGGCCGCGAAACGTTTGAAACCGCGTGGTTATGCCAGTTTTGTCCATCGTGCAGAACGCCTGCCGGATTTGTTGGCAGCAGCAACGGGGATTTTGGGATCAATTGAAGTTATGCCGCTGCAGCCACGCCAGGGCCGCGCGTCTCATCTGATCTTAGTGCGAGCGCGCAAAGAGGGGCGCGCGCCATTTCGGCTGCATTCTTCAGTGATATTGCACACTGGCGACAGCCATCCCGGTGATCAGGATCATTATACATCCCAAATCAGTGCGGTGCTGCGCGATGGTGCCGCTCTATCATTTCCTAAGTAGAGTGTGCGAATCGCACCATGTGCCTAACTTTTTCTGCAATTTTCCGAGATGATTCGAAAATGCATAGGCGAATTTTCTCTTTGATGCCAATTCTCTGCGTTTGATGCGTGACAAGTTCAAAAATCTGTGGTGCACTTTCAATGTTAAACATCATCTTGAGAGGAGGACTGCCATGAGCGTGAGCTCGCATTTGGAAGAACTGAGGAAGAAACACGAAAACCTCTCGGTGAAGGTTGAGACGGAACAACGCTCTCCCGGATCGAATGACATTGATATTGCAGAATTGAAGAAACAAAAACTACGGCTCAAAGAAGAGATTGCTCGCCTGTCGGCATAACTTCATGACTTTCCAAATGCCCCGCTTCTGTTCTGAGGCGGGGTTTTTATGTGCCTAAACCTATTTGCTGACACTGGCGCGTGTGGCGATCACGGCCCCTCCAGTGACCAGCAATGCGGCAAACAGCAACGACCAGCTGGGTGCTGCAATGCCCGCAAGCACAAGAATCAAGGTCGACAGCAACGGGGCAGCGTAAGATGCGGTGCCCAACAGTTGAATGTCACCGCGTTTCACACCGATGTCCCACACATAAAACGCAAGCCCCACTGGCCCAAGGCCCAGCCCAATTGCGGATGCCCAGCCGATGGTTCCCTGGGGCCAGACGGTGTCTTCGATTACGATGTGCAATCCGGCTGACAATAGTGCCGTTGTCAGACAGAACACGGCAACCGTTTCAGTGGGCGCATCTCCCAATCGACGTGACAAGACGGAGTAACCGGCCCAGGTCACTGCGCAGGCCAGCGCCAGCATATATCCGGGCAAGGAGGCTATGTTAAAGCCCGTGCCGCTACCAGTAATGATCAGCGCTGCACCTGCAAACCCACATAAAGCCCCGACAATATGCCCTTTGCGCAGGGTTTCACCGGGTAAAAGGCCAGAAAAGACAACGATCAACAAAGGCCAAAGATAGGCGATCAACCCAGCCTCGGCTGCTGGGGCCAGTCGCAAGGCGCTGAAATACAGAGCGTGGTAGCCAAACAGTCCAACGGTTCCGAAAACGTATACGTGTAAGGGCACCTGCCGCAGGATGCTGAACTGACCCGTCTTGGCTGTCCAGATCAAACCAATCGCCCCCCCGATGGTAAAACATATCGCATTCAACAAAAGTGGGGGTGTCGGCGCTGTTCCCACGGTGAACAACGCTAGAAGGGACCAAAGCAGAACGGCAATGAAACCCACAGTAGTTGCGCGTTGTCGTGTCATGTTTGGCCTTCCGTAAATATGAATGTGGATACTATCGAGTGGCTGAAAACAGTAAAGGGCCGATCAAATGATCGGCCCTTTGGATTGTCATATGGATGACGTCAGGCGAAGAATTGTGCGCCGTTCGCCGAGATTGTGGAGCCATTCACAAATCCTGCATCGTCAGAAGCAAGGAAAGCCACGCAGCGCGCGATTTCTTCTGGCTCGCCCAGACGACCTGCTGGGATCTGGCTGATGATGGAATCACGCACTTTTTCAGGCACAGCCATGACCATTTCCGTGGCGATATAACCGGGACAAACCGCGTTGGCAGTGATGCCTGCGCGCGCGCCTTCTTGGGCCAATGATTTCACGATACCCAGATCACCTGCCTTGGTCGCGGCATAGTTCACTTGAGCGAACTGACCTTTTTGCCCATTGATCGAGCTGATGACGATGATACGGCCGAATTTGCGTTCACGCATGCCGGGCCAAACGGGGTGAACAGTGTTGAAAACACCTGTCAGGTTGGTGTCGATCACCTGATGCCATTGTTCTGGTGTCATCTTGTGGAAAGGCGCGTCGCGGGTGATGCCTGCGTTGGCGACAACCACGTCAATCGGGCCAAGGTCTGCTTCGACCTGTGCGATACCTGCCGCGCTGTCTTCGTAATTGGCGACATTCCACTTGTAGGTCTTAATGCCGGTTTCTTTGGTGAACTTTGCCGCCGCTTCATCGTTGCCTGCATAGGTCGCGGCGACGGCATAACCGTCCGCCTTCAATTTCTTTGAAATCGCTTCTCCGATACCGCGTGATCCACCGGTGACGAGTGCTACTCTTGCCATGATATTCCTCCGATCTGGCGTAATTCCCTTGGTAATTCTGTTACGCATTAATGCAATGATTTGCAATATTATTGCGCACGCGAATTGCCGCAGCGCAGCTATTTTTGCAAAATAATGTGAAATTCAGATGTCGTTGTTACAAAAAAGGGCGCCGTGTCGGCGCCCTTTGAGAATCATGTCTAACGTGACGTGCCCAATTACGGGCGCTCTAGGCACATAGCCACGCCCATGCCGCCACCGATGCACAATGTTGCGAGGCCTTTTTTGGCGTCGCGGCGTTTCATTTCAAACAACAAGGTGTTCAGAATGCGCGCGCCAGATGCGCCGATTGGGTGACCAATGGCAATCGCGCCGCCGTTCACGTTGACGATTTCAGGATCCCAACCCATGTCCTTGTTCACGGCGCAGGCTTGTGCGGCGAAGGCTTCGTTGGCTTCGACCAGATCCAAATCCCCGACAGACCAACCGGCCTTTTCCAGCGCTTTGCGGCTGGCGTTGATCGGGCCGACGCCCATGATGGACGGATCAAGACCTGCGGTGGCATAAGATGCGATGCGTGCCAGCGGCTCGATGCCGCGTTTCTCGGCTTCATCCGCGCTCATCAGCAAGGCAGCAGCGGCACCATCGTTCAGGCCCGATGCATTTGCCGCAGTCACTGATCCGCCGTCACGAACAAATGCAGGGCGCAGCTTTTGCATGGCTTCCATGGTGGCGCCGTGACGGATATATTCGTCGCTGTCCACGGTGATGTCACCTTTGCGGGTTTTCACAATGAAGGGGGTGATCTCATCGGAAAATTTCCCTGCCTTTTGAGCAGCTTCTGCTTTATTTTGCGAGGCTACGGCAAAGGCATCCTGCATATCACGACTGATCTGCCATTGGTTGGCGACGTTTTCGGCTGTTTGACCCATGTGATAGCCGTTGAAGGCATCCCACAGACCATCGCGGATCATGGAGTCGATATATTTCATATCGCCCATTTTGTGACCTGCCCGCAGGTGCGCAACATGGGGAGAGAGGGTCATGTTTTCCTGACCGCCGGCCGCCACGATAGAAGCGTCACCCAACTGGATGTGCTGTGCCCCTAAAGCAACGGCGCGCAGACCAGAGCCACATACCTGATTAATGCCCCAAGCAGAGCCTTCGACGGGCAACCCAGCATTAATGTGGGCCTGACGTGCAGGGTTTTGACCTTGGCCAGCGCTCAGCACTTGCCCCAAAATGGTTTCACTAACGTCGGCCTTGTCGATGCCGGCGCGTTCAACGATTGCCTCAAGGACAGTCTTTCCCAGATCATGTGCGGGCGTGTTGGCGAATGATCCGCCAAAGCTGCCGACAGCCGTACGCGCTGCCGAAGCGATAACTACGTTGGTCATATGTGTGTCCTCTACCAAATGTTGGGCCAAAGAGGAGCCCGTTCGCGCGCATAACGCAAGCCCGGTCCCTTCAATTAGTTTGGTAAATAGCTGATTTTCTGCGTTGCGGCAACTGACAGCATGTCTCAGCCTATGGTCAGGGTGTCGTTTTTAGGCTGACTTGCGTCGGCGGTTGCCCTTGGCCTTATTGTCTTTCCAAGGTGGCGACACGGTTGGCGCCCCGAAAAGAAACCCTTGAAGGCAATCAAATCCAAGCTGTTTCAGTATCTCTGCATCTTCTGGGGATTCAACGCGCCCGGCCACGGTGTACATGTCAAATTGTTGGGCAATGGCTGTCATCGCGCCGACCAATATCTGATTTTCCCGATCCATCGCGATATTCCGGGTGAATTGCCCGTCAACTTTGATGATGTCAAAGAAGAAGTCCTTGAAAAATCGAAAGGATGTCGCGCCAGCACCATAATCATCCAACGCAAAAGAGACCCCCTGCATTTGCATATCATCCATAAAGTCAGTGACGTGTTCCGGCACCTGCATGGCAGAACTTTCGGAAATTTCTAGAATGAGCCGCTCAGCAATGTCTTCGCGACGGGCCAAGCCACGTTTCAGGCTGTTGATCCACCGCTTGAACCCGATAGAGCGCGCCGACATATTGATTGAAAGGCGCACGTCTGGTTGTTGCACCAACGTATGCAATCCAAGTTCAAGTGCGAGACAATCCAACATCCGGCCGGTCTCGGTATCTGACACGGCCCCCATGAAATCCTTGGCCGGAATCACACGCCCGGTGTCATCCAAAACCCGAATCAGCCCCTCATAAAAGGCGGGCGCCTTGTGATCATAGGCGCTGACAACCGGTTGATAGGCCAGCATCACCTGCTTGTGTGCAATGGCATCTTCGACCATCTTCATGGTCGAACTGTCCCGATGTGTGACGGCATAATCTAGCGGACTTGTCTGGCCCGGATTGTCGGCCATATGCATTCGTTTGCGGCGGTTCATGCAGCAGCTCCCAGAGAGTGGTTGCGTCAGAATGTGGCCATAGCAATGAACAAGGGCTTAAATGGCGGATTTGTGAAAAGTTTTACGCAGCATGGAAAAGGGTGGAAATAATGACAGATAGATGTGGCTGGGTCGGGCTGGAACAAATTTATGTGGACTATCATGATACCGAATGGGGCGTGCCCGAATATGACAGCCGTGCCTTGTGGGAAAAGCTGATCCTTGATGGGTTTCAAGCCGGGTTGAGTTGGCTAACAATTCTGAAGAAGAGAGATAATTTTCGCGAGGCTTTTCAGGGGTTTGACCCAAATGTGATTGCCACATGGGATGAAGTGGACGTACAGCGCCTGTTGGGGAACGCGGGCATCATTCGACACCGCGGAAAGATAGAAGCAACCATAGGAAATGCCCGTGCCTGGCAGGTCATTGAGGCCCGTGAAGGGTTTGATAATTACCTGTGGAAATACGTTGGTGGCGCACCTTTGCAAAACCACTGGGGCACATTGGCCGAGGTGCCTGCACAAACCGATATTTCCAAGCAAATTTCCAAAGATTTGAAGAAAGAAGGGTTCAAATTTTGCGGACCAACCATTGTCTATGCCTTTATGCAGGCGGTGGGCATGGTGAATGACCATCTGGTGACCTGTCCATGCCATGCCGGATTGGCAGAAAGTCGCAATGACTAACACTCTGAGTGACTCTTAACATATTTCCTTCGCTGATCATGGTGCTGTGCGTGGTTCGGATCACTATGAACCATGCCACTTTGATGATTCATCTGGTGATTGGCTGCGATATCCTGTAGGCCTGCGCCGTTCCAAAATGAGATAGAATAATGAGCACACGTGCCGGATTTGTGGCCTTGATTGGCGAACCCAATGCTGGGAAATCAACATTGACCAACCGTATGGTGGGGGCAAAGGTATCCATCGTTACCCACAAGGTGCAAACCACGCGGGCCCGCATTCGCGGGGTGGCACTGGAAGGTGACAGCCAGATCGTGTTCGTGGACACGCCCGGCCTGTTTCGCCCGCGTCGTCGTCTGGATCGCGCAATGGTCGCGGCCGCTTGGGGGGGCGCTGCCGATGCGGATGTGATCGTGCTGATGGTCGAGGCGCATCGCGGAGTGACTGAAGGTGTCGAACGCATTCTGGAAGGGCTGGAAGATATCGGCAAGGGCCGCAAAGTCGCGCTCGCAATTAACAAAATCGACAAAGTCGAAGCGCCTGTTCTGTTGAGCCTGACAAAAGATTTGAACAGCCGCTATGAGTTCGCCGAAACATTCATGATCTCCGCCGAAAAAGGTTTTGGAGCAAAAGATCTGAAAGAATGGTTGGCAAAAGAGTTGCCAGAAGGCCCGTGGCTGTATCCAGAGGATCAGATTGCTGATTTGCCGATGCGGATGATTGCAGCGGAAATTACCCGTGAGAAATTGACTCTGCGCCTGCATCAGGAATTGCCGTACCAAATGACGGTGGAGACTGAACATTGGGAAGAACGCAAAGATGGGTCTGCCCGAATTGATCAATTTATCTATGT
Source organism: uncultured Paracoccaceae bacterium (assembly GCA_947489325.1). GTDB lineage: Bacteria > Pseudomonadota > Alphaproteobacteria > Rhodobacterales > Rhodobacteraceae > CANLDA01. The sequence goes on from CANLDA010000016.1 coordinate 61,641, forward strand.
CATGCGCGATGGGCATAAAGGGATCGTACTGGGCAAAAAAGGAGAAACCGTCAAAGCCGTCAGCAAAGCCGCACGTGAAGAACTAGAAGAGTTCCTTGGTCGCCGCGTGCATTTGTTCTTACAAATCAAGGTGCGCCCGAATTGGCTTGAAGAAGCAGAACGTTATTCCGAGATGGGGTTGAATTTCAAGGACGGCAACTGATGGCGCGACTGACGGCCGAATTTTGGGTTCAGGCCTATTTGGCGCGGTTACGGGTGATGGACATCCCCGGATTTTTGGTGATGCATGGCGACAACACAGCCGGGGCTGTTTTAATTAAGATGAATACATTGGATGGAAACGCGAGTGTTTATCAACGCAGTTTTGATCTGATGACAGGTGCACGTCAGTGGGTGGTTCTGTGCGACGGCCCCGAAAGCGACGTAGATCAAGCGATTGTTAAACAGCAAAGTTTTGATCCTGATCTATGGGTTGTTGAAGTCGAAGACCGTCAGGGACGTCACTTGTTGGATGAACCGGGTTTGTCCGATTAAGGTGTTGGTAAAATGTGTGCGCTGACGCGCACGCTTGATCTCTCAGAGAAATCTGTTCCAGATTTCGCTTCGGGTGCCTCTGGAGGGGACGTTTTTTCCAAGAAAAACCCGGCGTTTTTCTTGAAGACAATACCTTGGTTTGAGTTTGCATCGCCAAGAAGGGCAAGGCCCATACCACGAGACGCGGTGCAATTTATCAGTTTCAAGTTTGTCGTGCCACTCGTATTGTCGCCCCATGGAATGGCATGACACTGGATTTGTATTGACCAGCCGTAAGCATGGCGAAACGTCGGTGATCCTAGAGATGTTTACCGAGGAACATGGACGCTGTGCGGGAATTGTACGTGGGGGTGTCAGTCGCAAATTGACCCCAATTCTGCAGCCGGGATCACAACTTGATGTGATGTGGCGTGCGCGCCTTGAAGATCATATCGGAACGTTTGTTGTAGAGCCGGTGCGGAGCCGTGCATATGCTCTTGGGGACCGGATGGCGCTTGCTGGTCTGAATGCGGTCACGTCGCTGTTGTCGTTCTGCCTTCCTGAACGGGAAGCGCATGAAGCTCTTTATCGCCGTTCAGAGCAACTTTTGGATTTGCTGGGCAATAATGACCTGTGGCCGCTGGCATTCCTTCGTTGGGAGTTGGCGTTGCTAGAGGAGCTTGGGTTTGGTTTGGATCTTGAAACCTGTGCTGTGACAGGTGCGCGTGAAGGGTTGATCTATGTGTCTCCAAAATCGGGGCGTGCGGTCTCAGAGAGGGGTGCGGGCGAATGGGCAGATCGACTGTTACCGATGCCCTTGTGTCTCGTTGGCAAGGGGGATGCCCCCAATGAAGAGATAGTGAGTGCGTTGCACACCACTGGATATTTTCTGGAAAACCGTTTTGCCCCCTCATTGGGAAACAATCCGCTTCCAGAGGCCCGCGGACGCTTTGTGGATCAGCTTATTCGGCGGTTGTGAAGACCAATACACGCCCTGCATCATTGGACAACACAAGTGTATTGCCAGAGACCTCGGCAAGCGACATATCTGCAAGAGCTGATAGAAAATCCCGCTCCAACCCAAGGTCCGAACATGCTCGGCGCGTGCTGGAAATTGGTGTCAGCACAAACCAAGGGTAGGGAGCTGTTTGAGTTGCTGTGAAATTGTTGCAAGGAGCCATACCGGTGACGGCTCCGGATGTGTCAAATCGAATTGAGGCCGTGGCAGAGAACGTCTGTTCATCCAAAGAGACCAGAGACCAAAGACGATCTGCGGCCCCATAGGCTGTTAATGTCTCGTCTTCCAGACAGGCAGACAGTGCAACAAAAGAAGATAAGGCGAGTGTGACGTATTTCATGCGGCCATTATAAGGAACTCATGTTCAATGATCCATTGACGAGTGTGGCACCAGAGATTTTCTGATGCCACTACTTATTTCACAAGCGAAGAAGGACCCAAAGGGACTGATGAGCGCCCTTTATCCCAACAAACGTCGCGCGATGACTTGCGCTTGAATTTCGCCGGCACCTTCAAAGATGTTCAGGATACGCGCATCGCACAGCAAACGACTGATTTCATATTCCAAGGCAAACCCGTTGCCGCCATGAATTTGCAGCCCGTTGTCCGCACAGGCCCACGCCACGCGGGCGCCCAGCAGTTTCGCCATGCCCGCTTCAAGATCACAACGGCGGTCGTGGTCTTTTTGCCATGCGCTGAAATAGGTTAACTGACGCGCCACCATGATCTCGACAGCCATCATTGCCAATTTGTTGGACACGCGTGGGAAATCGATCAGGGATTTGCCGAACTGTTTGCGATCAATGGCGTATTGCATCCCCACGTCCAGCGCGGCTTGTGCCACACCGATGGCCCGCGCAGCGGTCTGAATACGTGCGCTTTCAAAGGTCTGCATAAGCTGCTTAAAGCCTTTGCCCTCCTCGCCGCCCAGCAAGTTTTCGGCTTTGACTTTAAAGCCATCAAAGCCAAGTTCGTATTCCTTCATTCCACGATAGCCCAGAACCTCGATCTCGGTGCCAGTCATACCTTCGGTTGGGAAAGGGGCTTCATCTGTGCCGGGTGTTTTCTCGGCTAGGAACATCGACAAGCCACGGTGATCGCTGGTATCTGAATTGGTGCGCGCCAGCAATGTCATCACATGGGTGCGGGCAGCATGGGTGATCCATGTCTTGTTGCCGGTGATTTCCCAGCCATCATCAGCTTTCACAGCACGTGTGCGCAAGGATCCCAGATCGGACCCGGTGTTTGGTTCGGTGAAAACCGCTGTTGGCAAAATCTCACCACTGGCCAGTTTCGGCAGCCATTGTTCTTTCTGCTCATCTGTGCCGCCGCACAGGATCAGCTCTGCCGCGATCTCGGATCGTGTCCCCAACGAGCCAACTCCGATATATCCGCGCGACAGTTCTTCCGACACAACCACCATGGACGCTTTGGAAAGGCCAAAACCACCGAACTCTTCGGGAATGGTCAGGCCAAAAACACCCATTTCTGCAAGCTCTTCGATGACGCTCATCGGGATGAGCTCGTCCTTCAGGTGCCAGCCGTGTGCGTTGGGGATGACCTTGTCTACAGCATAGCGGCGGAATTGCTCGCGGATCATTTCCAGTTCTTCTTCAAGACCAGACGCCCCGAAGGTGATATTTGCCGCTTGTTCTTGCATCAACTCGACCAAGCGTATGCGCGCGGCTTGGGAATTGCCTTGGCTCATGAGGGTTTGCACTTCAGAACATTGAAATCCTGACAGCGCATCCCATCCAAGGCCCAGTTCCTGCAGGCGCACAACTTCGCCTTGGTTCATGGGAATGCCGCCTGCCAGCTGATGCAGGTATTCGCCAAAGGCAATCTGATGGATCAGCTGTTCAATCTCGCCAAATTTACCATCTGATTGCAGGCGTTCAGCCCAAGCCTGCATTTGCTTGAGCGACTGCACATAGGTGGCTACCCATGCAAGACCATGAGCCGCTGTTTGATTGGCTTCAATCAGGGCATTAGATACGCGATCCCCTTCGGTGACAGTCTCGCGTATTTGTGCGGTGGCCTTGTCCAGCAAGGCGTCAATTGCGGGCAACGCTGCTGAAGTAAGGGAAAGCAGATCGGGGAGAAGGGTGTGTGTCATCTGGCTGTCCTGTCCATCGTGAGGCATGAATCGAGTCCTTATTGCTGCACTGTGACATAATTACTTTGCAGGTGCAGCGCAACAAAAATACTGTTTTACTCCCGTGTTTTGGTTCTTTGTTTCGCGATCAATGCTTTGCACCCGTGCTGCGATGCGGCTATTGCTAAGAAATGGACGTTTGGATTCTTATTTTTTCATTGATGATTGCACTGCTTGCGGGGACGGTGAAGGGTATTGTTGGCTTTGCCATGCCCATGGTGATGATTTCTGGCCTCAGCAGTGTCATTGCCCCCGAATTGGCATTGGCAGGATTGATCCTGCCCACTTTGGTGGCAAACAGCATGCAAGCCATGCGTCAGGGTGCGCAGGCAGCGTGGCAAACCATATGCCAATTTAGGGTCTTCTTACTGACAGGGTTGGTGTTTCTGGTGATGTCGTCACAATTGGTACGCGTGTTGCCGGGGCAGACATTGGTGTTGATCATCGGGATATTTGTCTTTGTGTTCAGCCTTATTCAGCTGCTTGGCGCGACATTGACCCTGACCAAGCGCGACACGAGGCTGGATTTGGGGCTGGGTGGGATCGCCGGATTTATCGGTGGCATGTCCGGCATTTGGGGGCCGCCGACAGTGCTGTATCTGACGGCGCTGGGTATCCAAAAAGCGGAACACCTGCGTATTCAGGGGGTGGTCTATTGCCTAGGTGCGATGGCGCTTACGGGGTCGCACATCACATCCGGTGTGCTGAATGCCGCCAATTGGTGGTTTTCCGCGGCGCTTATCCTGCCGGGAATGGCGGGAATGTGGATCGGTGGGCGGATTTCGGACCGTTTGCCCCAAGCCATTTTTCGCAAGGCAACCTTGTGGGTTTTGCTCATCGCTGCGGCCAATCTGATCCGCAAAGGCGTGTTTGGGTGAATTTACCCCGAGATTGTTGTTTATGTGATAACCTAGGGTTGAGCATAGGTGGACATGAGGAACGCAATGGATATCCGGGATGCTTTGAAGAAGGCAAATGAGCTGATAGAAACTGTCGATTGCGAAGGAAGCCTGAGCTTTGATGCGCAGGGTTTGTGTGCCATTGAAGGGGAAGGCGCCGCAGAGGTTTATCTTGAAATTGTGCCGGAGCGAGACGCACTGACGCTTTACACACCATTGTTTGAGGCGAACCCATCAACTCTGACCAGTATTGCCGTGCGTGGGTTGGCATTGAACCTCTATCAAGTGGCCACTGGTGGCGGAGTGATTGCATTTGACCCACGATCAAATGCGCTGGTGTTGAACCGTACGGTGTCCCTCTTGGATGACAGTCTTGATTTGGGGCAATGTCTCAATGAACACCTTGGGGCCACACGTGAGCTGATCGTGTATTTTGCCGACGTGGTTGCGCGGGATGAGGCAAGTACTGACAGCACTGCGCCAAAACATGATGATGAGGAAATGATCATCATTCGTTGAGAGGGGGGAGATCATGCGAAGCTTAGGATCAGCTGCTAAAAGCGGGATGCAACAAACGGTCGCGCATGGAAAGCGTGGCATGGCAGAAGCTTCGAAAGGGCTGACAAAGTCAGCAGGAGCCAGCGCAAAGGCCAAACCTGTCAAAGGTTTGGAGACACACCATGCTCCTAGAAGCAAAAGTTCGGATGTTTTGAGCGAACCCAAGAGGGGATTGCGTCATGAGAGCATGAAGTTATTGGCAAAAAGCAGCGATGCTGTTTTAGCGGCTCGCTACGCCTTACTTGATATGAATGACAGCACGAAATTGCAACGCAAACAAGAAGGCATGCTGGCCAAGGCGGCGGATTATCTTGAAGAAAAAGGAGTGTCTGTCGAAGTTAAAGCCATGGAAGAGAAGGCCTGGGTCGGCGCCGATGGAGAGGGGCTTGTCAACGACGACTTGATGCCCGGTGCCGGATACAAGGCTGAACTTGGGGTTGTTAAGGGGAAGTTTGCCAAAGAATTGGGCGAACGCGTGACTTTCGGTGCGTCACTCAAGCTGTCTACTGTGGTCTTGAAGGCGGGTGTAGATGCTGAAGATCCGTTGTCCTCGCCTGCATCAGGGGATGTGTTGGTGGTGGAAGCCTCTGCGGAAGCGACAGTGAAACGCGGCAAATCAGAAGGCCAACACGGTGCTGTGCAAATCGGCGGAAAGGCGGGTCAAATGAGCATGCCAGTTCCAAAAGGACGCATGGCATTGATCGACAATACCACAGGTTCCGGGCTTGAGGTGATCTTAGAAGGCACGTTTATTAAGGTTGCGAAACTGCCAGTCGATCAGGCCTATTTGGATCGTGTGGAAAGTGTCCTAAAGGAAATTACGCCTATCAGGGAGGATGTAGCGGACACTGTGGCTGAATTAAATGATGTCATGCCGGGCGGGGATCAGTCACCACAAGGGGGTGATCTGGAGCATTTGTTGACCGCACCTATCATGGAGAAGGAACTTCAGGAGCATAATGAAGCGACTGGGAGTGATTTCAAAAAGCCGTTGAGCTTGGGCGAAGTGGACTATCATCAAAAGGAAATAGAGGAGAAGGCTGCAAGAAAGGCCACAAAAACAGAAGAAAAGTAAAGTTGGTCTTATCTCTGCAGATAAAGAAAAACCCGGCCGTTGGCCGGGTTTCATAATTTTACGCTGTCAGCAGGTTTAACCGATTGCGGCAGCTTTGACGTCTGCATCGATGAAGGGCAGGTATTGTTCAAAGTTGTTCTTGAACATATCCACCAGTTTTTGCGCCTGACGATCATAAGCGTCGCCATCATCCCATGTACGGCGTGGATCCAACAGAACCTCTGCAACACCGGGGGCTGCGACGGGGACGTCAAAGCCAAAGTTTGGATCCTTGCGGAATTCTGCTTCGGCCAATGATCCCTCAAGCGCAGCAGTCAGCAGACCGCGGGTTGCGCGAATTGGCATACGTGAGCCTGTGCCATAGGCCCCACCGGTCCAGCCAGTGTTGACCAACCAGCAAGTTGCGCCATGCGTTGCGATCTTTTCACGCAGCAGGTTGCCATAAACTTCTGGGCGGCGCGGCATGAACGGTGCACCAAAGCAGGTAGAGAACGTCGGCTCTGGCTCGGTGATGCCGCGTTCTGTCCCGGCAACCTTGGAGGTAAAGCCGGACAAGAAGTGATACATCGCCTGCGCGGGTGTCAGGCGCGCGATGGGGGGCAGAACACCAAAGGCATCACATGTTAGCATGATAATGTTCTTGGGATGGCCGCCGATGGCGCTTTGGGATGCGTTGGAAATGTAGTGCAACGGATAAGCGCACCGCATGTTTGCGGTCAGGCTGTCGTCGTTGAAATCCAGTTCCTTGGTTTCCTCGTCAAACACCATGTTTTCAATCACGGTGCCGAATTTTGACGTGGTGGCATAGATTTCAGGCTCTGCCTCGGCATTCAGGTTAATGGTTTTGGCATAGCATCCACCCTCAAAATTGAAGGTGCCATTGTCGGACCAGCCATGCTCGTCATCACCAATCAAAGTGCGATCAGGATCCGCCGACAGTGTTGTTTTACCTGTGCCAGAAAGCCCAAAGAACACCGCTGTGTCCACAGGATTGCCTTTGGCGTGGTTGGCAGAACAATGCATCGGCATGATGCCTTTTTCAGGCAGCAAGTAATTGAGCAACGAGAAAACAGATTTCTTGTTTTCGCCAGCGTATTCGGTGCCGCCGATCAGGATCATCTTGCGATCAAAGTTCATCGCGATGACGGTTTCGCTGCGGCAGTTGTGTTTGGCAGGGTCCGCTTGGAACGATGGGCAATTGATGACGGTAAAGTCAGCGGTGAAATCATCCAGATCTTCGCGATCAGGACGGCGCAGCATGGTGCGGATAAAGAGGCCATGCCATGCCAATTCGGTCACCATACGCACGTTGATTGAATGACGTGCGTCTGCACCGCCAACCAAATCCTGAACGTGATATTCTTTGCCCTGCATGTGGGCGATCATGTCGTCATAAAGGGCGTCAAAGCCTTCGGGCGACATTTCGGCGTTGTTTTCCCACCAGATGGTGTCGGCAACGCTGTCGGTTTTGACGACGTGTTTGTCTTTGGGCGAACGGCCGGTGAACTTGCCGGTGGTCACAAGAAATGCGCCGCCGTTGCCCAATGTCCCTTCGTCATTCTTGAGCGCGGCTTGGATCAGCGCGGGCTCCATAAGATTGTAGTAGACATTACCCAGCCCCTCGATGCCTTGATCTTCGAGGCGGAATTGCGGGTTTACCCGTCCAAATGTCATATTCAAACTCCTGTAGCCGCTTGTACTGCGGCGGTCCTTGCCAATGCGATAGGGCTGAAAACGGAGTGCTCGGTCAGCCAACTATTCGCTGGGGCGTATTAACATGGCTCGTTTGGAAATGAACAGGACGCTTGCGCAAAGTTAGCGCAACCAAGTTGAGGTTAGCGCAATCACACACGCAATCCGTGTACTGCTGTGTGGCAATTTAGGCAATATTATCAATTTTAGGCTGAAATGATGCCTCAACCGCCTCCGAATCGCAGATTTGGATTGATTGTCACGCTCCAAAAGGCTCATACTAGCAGAAAAAAATAGGCAAAAAGAGCAGTATAAGGAACCAACCAATGTCGAGAATCGCTTTGGTGGACGACGACAGGAATATCCTGACGTCCGTGTCCATTACGCTTGAATCCGAAGGATTCGAAGTGGAAACATATAACGACGGCCAACAGGCCCTCGATGCATTTAATAAAAAACTACCAGATATGGCCGTGTTGGACATTAAGATGCCCCGCATGGATGGCATGGACCTGTTGCAGCGCCTGCGCCAAAAAACTCAGATGCCGGTGATCTTTCTGACCTCCAAAGATGATGAAATTGACGAGGTTCTGGGCCTGCGCATGGGCGCCGACGATTACGTCAAGAAACCGTTCAGTCAACGGCTCCTTGTCGAACGTATCCGTGCATTGCTGCGCAGACAGGATGCCATCGAAGGCGAACCCATTGCTGAGAGTGACGATACCAAAGTTATGGTGCGTGGTGAGCTGACAATGGATCCGCTGCGTCATTCGGTCAGCTGGAAAGGCAATGATGTCACGCTGACAGTTACGGAATTTCTTTTGTTGCAGGCGCTTGCGCAGCGCCCCGGCTTTGTGAAGTCACGCGATCAGTTGATGGATGTGGCTTATGATGATCAGGTCTATGTTGATGACCGTACAATTGACAGTCACATCAAACGTCTGCGCAAGAAAATGCGAACTGCGGACTCTGATTTCTCGGCGATTGAGACGCTGTACGGTATCGGTTATAGATATAACGAAGAGTAATCAGTTAAATGTCGATGGCTGAGGGGATAAACGTGCGTAATGTAACCGAAGGACGAGACGGTGATATCGTTCTTGGTGACGATTGGGTTGCCCCTGACGCCACGGTTGAAAAGGAAATGCGGGGGCGTCGTGAACGCCGTCGGCTTTTGCCACTCAGCAAATCCCCATTAACGCGTAAAATCATCACGTTCAATCTGATCGCACTGTGCGTCTTGGTTGCGGGTATTCTTTATTTGAACTCTGCGCGTGACAGTCTGGCAGTACAGCGTGCCGAAGGGTTGATGACAGAGGCGCGGCTGGTTGCCGGTGTGTTTGAGGTGCAAATTCCGACTGGCGCACCGGTAAGCCTTGCAACAGGCGATGGGGTGGATGTGCCCCTGACGCTGGAACGCCTTCGGTTGCGCTCTGGAACACATATCTTCGTGTTTGATGCATCTTCACGCCTTGTGGGCGACAAGCCAGGAAGCCTTGCCGCCGAAGAAGCACAACAGCTGTCTGAACGTCCTGATGGCACACCGATTACCGATGCATTGACATGGTTTTGGGGAAAGCTGTCTGGGGGCGAAGAGGCGGTCGTCACACAAGTGGTTTCGATCGAAGATCAAACTGCAGAACTTGTTAAATCCCTGCAACCCGGCATCGAGGAACTCGCTCGTTTGGACGGCCCGGCAGGGGAAACAGTCTTTACCGTCGTGACACCTATTTTGCAAAACGGGCAGGCGGTGGGATCTGTTGTCGTCACAAGCCCGGCTGGTGAATTGGACCAGATGGTGCGCAGCGAGCGCGAGCGTGTGTTGCAGATGTTTGCCATCGCTACGGTGGTGTCTGTTGGTTTGTCGATGGTTCTGGCGTCTACCATATCCAACCCGTTGAGTGACCTTGCGGCGGCGGCCGAAATTGGCCGCGATAAAGGCAAGCAGAATGTAAACCCTGGACGCGTGCGCATCCCAGATTTGACAGCACGCCCTGATGAAATTGGTCGTTTGAGTGGTGCCTTAAGAGGCATGGTGAGCGCCCTTTATGATCGCATCGACGGCAACGAACAGTTTGCCGCTGATGTTGCTCATGAAATTAAAAATCCTCTGGCAAGTTTGCGTTCTGCGGTGGGTACATTGGGGCTGGCCAAACGCGATGATCAGCGTCAGCGTCTGTTGGAAGTGATCGAACACGATGTTCGTCGCCTTGATCGTCTAGTCAGTGATATTTCCAACGCATCGCGCTTGGACAGCGAGTTGGTGAAAGAAGAAGAAGAACGCTTCAATCTTCTGGAAATGTTGAGTAATCTGGCGCAATATCTGGGAGAAGATGCTAAGGGTAAAGGCATCGAATTTATCGCAGACCTGCCCAATACGCCCATACACATCCATGGGTTAGAGGCGCGCTTGGCGCAGGTATTTGTCAATTTGATTACCAATGCGGTCAGTTTTTGCGAAGATGGCGATGCCATCCGTATCTGGGCGCGAACGCGTGAGAACCGCGTGCTGGTCGTGGTCGAAGATACAGGCCCCGGCATTCCGGAACAGGCCTTGACCAAAATATTTAACCGCTTTTATTCTCAGCGCCCTGAAGAACAGTTTGGCAACAATTCTGGTCTTGGATTGGCGATTTCCAAGCAGATCGTTGAAGCCCATGGCGGTGTGATTTGGGCTGAAAATATTCGCCCAACCGACGCAGATATCACCTCTGATCCACTAGGCGCGCGGTTCGTGGTTGGCTTGCCGGTCTAGGGCATGACCACAAACAGACAGGCCCCTTCGTATTCCACACCTGACCGGCAACAGATTTTACACGCATCCTGCGTGGCCTTTGATGGGCAGGCTGCGTTGATTGTGGGGGCCGCAGGACGTGGTAAGTCCGCTTTGGCGTTGCAGTTAATCGCTTTGGGGGCTTTGTTAGTTGCAGATGACAGGACCATTCTCGCAGATCGATCCGATCACGTGCAGGTCAGTGCGCCACCAACAATCAGCGGGCTGATTGAGGCGCACGGTGTTGGCATTTTGAACGCTCCGCCTGCGGGGCCTGCGCGGCTACGTTTGGTCGTCGATATGGATGAAGAAGAAAAAGATCGGCTGCCAGAGCTTCGGCATACACAGTTTATGGGGTATGATTTCCCTGCCCTCAGGCACGTGCCAAAATCACATTTTCCTGCAGCGGTTTTGCAATATCTGAAATTCGGTAGGAATGCATGAGATGATCCCGTCACCACCTCAACGCGTTGTTTTTGTGACCGGACCTTCTGGTGCGGGTCGTGCTACGGCCATTCGTGCGCTAGAGGATCTGGGATTTGAAGCCATTGACAATATCCCTCTCGCGCTTGTCGAACGGCTGCTGCACGAGGACCAACAACGCCCACTTGCGCTGGGTCTGGATGTGCGAACACGTGATTTTTCCCTGAATGATGTGGCCCATTTGATGGCGCGTTTACAGGCACGCGCCGATGTTTGGGCGCAGCTTTTGTATCTGGACTGTCAGGAAGACATCCTGTTGCGTCGCTTTAGTGAGACCAGGCGCAGACATCCCTTGGCCCCCGAAGGAAGTGCTGCCGAAGGCGTGCGCCGGGAACTGGACCTAATCGCGCCTCTGCGTGACAGGGCCGATATTTTGATCAATACGTCTGACTTGACTCCCCATGGGCTGCGACAAGATATCGCCAATTGGTTCTCTGCGGATGGCGGCAGTCACCTGGCCATTACGGTGCAAAGTTTCAGCTACAAGCGTGGCTTGCCCAATGGCGTGGACGTCGCGATGGATTGCAGGTTCCTGCGCAATCCATATTGGCAACCACAGTTGCGTGACAAAACAGGCCAAGATCCAGAGGTTGCGCAGCATATAGCTGAAGACAGCCGGTTTGAAGAATTCTTCCAGAGATTGAAAGGTTTGGTTGATTTTCTTCTTCCGGCATATGTGGCGGAAGGCAAAAGCCACTTTGTTTTGGGTTTTGGGTGTACTGGTGGGCAACACCGGTCGGTTTTTGTAACGGAAAGATTGGCTGAGGCCCTTGCACAAGAGGGCTGGCAGGTGTCAATTAGACACCGCGAACTGGATAGGCGTAGGCCTGATCACAGGCGCATATAACGAGGAAGCAAAAGCGTGATCGGTATAGTGATCGTCGCACATGGTGGGTTGGCTCAGGAATATCTGGCGGCGGTGGAACACGTTGTCGGTAGGCAGAAAGGCATGCGTGCCATTTCGATAGAGGCTGACCACGATCGTGCAGATAAACAGCAGGAAATCTGCGCAGCGGCGGATCATGTGGATCAAGGCAGTGGCGTCGTGGTCGTGACCGATATGTTTGGTGGATCTCCATCCAACCTGTCTCTGAATGCCTGTCGCCCTGACAATCGCCGTATTTTATATGGGGCAAATTTACCAATGTTGATCAAGCTGGCAAAAAGCCGCCATCGTACGGTGCCGGAAGCTGTTCGCGCAGCTCTCGAAGCCGGACGTAAGTATATTGACAGTCAAAACATAAGCGCGGAATAAACGATGAGCCAACAAACCACAAAAACCCTTGAGATCATCAACGTAAAAGGTTTGCACGCGCGGGCTTCTGCCAAGCTGGTAGAGGTGGTCGAAGGATTTGACGCGACCGCAGAAGTATCCAAGGATGGGTTGAGTGCAGGCGGTGACAGCATTATGGGGCTCTTGATGCTGGCGGCCTCACGCGGCACAAGTATCGACATCACTACGTCAGGGCCAGATGCCGTGCCTTTGGCAGATGCAATAGAAGCCCTTGTTGCCGATCGGTTTGGCGAAGAAATGTAAGCACACGTGATTGTGCGGGATGGGATCGAAGATTTGGCTGAAACGAGGCAAGACCAAAAGCGCAGCACTGCGGTGAGTTCAGATACCGAAGAGGTATATGACCGCCGCACGCTCACTTATGCCAATTCATTTGATGATTTCTGGACGTCGACTGCGATCAAAACGATTGAATGGCTGACTGGGAAATTCACCATTTTGCGGATGGTACGCAAGTTTGAAAAGAAGAACGCCCATCATAGGGGGCAGGCGTTCTGGCGCGGCGCTCTGGGCACCATGGGGATTGATTTGACCACCCCGGCAGAGCAGTTGGCCAATATTCCAGGCAATGGCCCTGTTGTGGTGGTGGCAAATCATCCACACGGCATGGTCGATGGTATGATATTTGCTGACCTTATTGGGCGTGTGCGCGAAGATTACCGCATTTTGACACGCTCTGTATTGACCGGGCTGGATGAGGCGGCGACGTCTTTCATGATCCCCGTGCCATTTCCACATGACCCGGACGCACAGCGTAAAATGGTGGAAATGCGCGCCAAAACGATGAAGTATTTGGCCGATGGAGGCGTTGTAGCCTTGTTCCCATCGGGCGTGGTGATGAGTGCCGACAGTTGGTCGGGACCTGCGATTGAGCGCGAATGGAATGTCTTTACCGCAAAGATGATCCGCCGGTCTGGCGCTCGTGTCGTGCCAATTTTCTTTCCGGGGTGCAATTCGCGCTGGTATCAAATCGCCTGTCAGATTTCCCCAATTCTGCGCCAAGGTCTGTTGCTGCATGAAATTGTACGGTCGTGTAACAAACCTCAAGCACCGGTTGTAGGCAAACCATTGACCGAAGAACAAATGGCGCAGTTGGAAACTGACCCACGTGGGTTCATGGCCTGGTTGCGACAACACACGCTTGATCTGGGCACAAACTCGAAGCTCTGATCTGAATGAGCGCTGTGCGCGCTTTATGTCTCGCACGGATTTTAGCAAATCCTTGCTCGGGTTGGCATGTCATTTGGAGGTTGCCAAGATGGAAGTGCCGGGGCTTTGCCCCTCTTGGTCCTGATAAAATCAGGACCAATTCACCCTAGGATATTTGAACCAAGAAGAAGTGATGAAGAATTGATTATCGTGTAGGTACTGGGGTCTCGCCGCGATAATCATAAAACCCGCGTTTGGATTTTCGACCCAACCAGCCTGCTTCGACGTATTTCGTAAGCAAAGGGCAGGGGCGATATTTGGTGTCTGCCAGCCCGTCATGCAACACATTCATGATGGCAAGACAGGTGTCCAATCCAATAAAATCTGCGAGCTCTAGCGGGCCCATTGGGTGGTTTGCACCCAGCTTCATCGCGTTGTCGATAGAGGAGACATTGCCGACCCCTTCATAGAGGGTGTAGCACGCCTCGTTGATCATTGGGATCAAAATCCGATTAACGATGAAGGCGGGGAAATCCTCGGCGGAGGCGGCCGTTTTGCCAAGATTTTGCACGATGGCAAGGCAAGATTTATAAGTCGGCTCATCCGTTGCAATACCGCGGATCAACTCAACAAGCTGCATGATGGGTACCGGGTTCATGAAGTGAAATCCCATGAAGCGCTCGGGGCGGTCTGTGCGGCTTGCAAGGCGGGTGATGGATATCGAGGAAGTGTTGGAGGTTAGGATCGTATGATCCAGCAGATGCGGAGCCAGTGCATCGAAAATCTGATGCTTGACCTCTTCGCGTTCTGTCGCAGCTTCGATTACTAGATCGGTTTGACCAGCGTCAGCAATGGCAAGGCTGCTTCGAATTCGACCCAAAGCGGTGGCTTTTTCATCTGCAGAAATTATGTCGCGGCTGACTTGGCGTGCCATATTCTTTTCGATGCGCGCCAATGCTGCATCCAAGGCATCTTGGGCGACATCGTTGAGAACAACGTCATATCCGGCCAGCGCCATTACATGTGCAATCCCATTGCCCATTTGCCCTGCGCCGATCACGCCAATTGATTTGATCTCCATCGTGGTCATCTCTCTTGTCGGTTGTCGCGACCTTATGCCTGAGGGGGTGGAAATCGCAAGAGGCACTTGGAAGGCAGTAATTGCTAAACCTTAAGACAAAGTGAAGCATTAGCAATTTGGCAAGGAGAATCGCCGCAAGCTGAGTATTGGGTGAATAAAGGTGGGTAACATGTCTTTCGACAAAATTGGGAGTGGCGCCCTTGATTATGCGCTATGTACATATGGGTCATCAAAGTTACGGTTTCGGGGACCAAAGCGAAGGGTAAAGGGCGATTTCATTGCGTTTCTTGGAGGGACAGAGACATACGGAAAATTCGTTCCCAAACCGTTTCCGGCATTGATTGAACGGGATTTGGGTATTCCATGTGTGAACTTTGGCTGGGTTAATGCGGGGGTAGATGTGTTTTGCAATGATCCGACGGTGTTGGATCGTGCCTGTGATGCGCGGCTGACTGTAGTGCAAGTGATGGGTGCGCAGAATATGTCCAACCGTTTTTATATGGTGCATCCGCGCCGCAATGACCGGTTCGTGTCTGCATCGGCGATGATGCAAAAAATTTTCCCAGAGGTGGATTTTACAGAGTTTCATTTTACGCGTCACATGCTGACGCGGTTAAGTAAGGTGGCCCCGGAACGGTTCATGCTGTTGCGGGATGAATTGCAACAGGCGTGGGTTGCGCGCATGCGGTTGTTGTTGAACACGATCAGAGGTCAGAAAGTGCTGTTGTGGGTGGCCAATCACAGCCCGGATCAGCGCTGGGACGAGGTGAGCCTTGGCCCAGATCCGTTGTTCATTGAACGTGATATGCTGGAACAGCTACGTCGACATGTAGAGGATATTGTCGAGGTGAAAATCAGCGATCAGGCAAGGATGTGTGGCACCGAAGGGATGATCTGTAGCGAAATGGAGGTGCTGGCTGCCGAACACATGCTGGGACCGATTGCCCATCGTGAGGCGGCGCATGCACTTGGATTGGCGCTGGATGGAATCATCCATTAATTCCAGACCTGAGGCAGAAGAAAGGCCCGCGTGTTGCGGGCCTTTTGTTTGTTTGGTGTCTCAGAGTTTTGAGGTGAGCTCT
>CANLDA010000017.1 GCA_947489325.1 uncultured Paracoccaceae bacterium
CATTCCCCCAGATCATTGAGAACCGTGAATCATGACAGCAATTCCACATCAAGCTGATTAATGGGTCCTGACCCTAGACTGGGGCGGCCAAGGTAACCTGATCACGCCCGTGAGTTTTGGCACCATAAAGCGCCTGATCAGCGTGATCCAATAGTTTGGCCGCGCCGTATTCCGGAATATTCTTACAGCTTTTGCCCATGACCATGCCGATGCTGATCGTAATGGGCAAATGCAGATCGCGGCCTGCAATGGTCACTGGTTTATCGCGAATGACATTGCACAGTCGGGTGGCAACGTCTTGGGCATCTTGTTGGCGGGTGTCGGGCATCGCGATCAGGAATTCTTCGCCACCAATGCGCGCCACCAAATCAACAGCGCGCAAATTATTCCGCAAACGATGCGCCACCTCGACCAAGACAGCATCCCCAGCGGCATGACCAAAGGTGTCATTGATGTTTTTGAAATGGTCCAAATCGGCCACCATCACCGCAAAATTGCGTTCATGGGTCAGGGCGTTTTCGGCAATCCTTGTCAAATGTGGAATGGCGTATCGGCGATTGAACAATCCGGTGAGCGGATCAATCACAGCGGCGCGCAACCCGTCACGTACATTTTCGCGCAGCCGATCCGCCAAACGTTTCCGTTGAATTTGGGCCGAGAGGCGCAGCGCAAGTTCCTCTGCGTCAAAACCTTCTGGCATGACATCATTTGCCCCCAGATCAAGCGCATCAATCAAGGCCCCGCGATCTGCACCTGTCAATAAGACAAGAATCCCAGAATGGCGGGTGGCGGCGCGAGCCCTGATTTCCGCCAATAAACGAAGGCCGATTTCGGGTGCTTTGCCATCCAGTGCGATCACAAATACATCCGGTGCAACCGTTTTAGACATGCCACGCAGGGCTTCGGTTGTAACTTCGGTATGCAGGGCATAGGGCAAAATCGGCTTAAGCAGGGCAGACCAGCGTTGCAAGTTTCCCCGATCTTGAGAGGTGATCATGATATTTGCGCGGGGTTCAAATGCGCTTCGGTCTTCGGCCATCCCCAACATTTGCGCCGTGCCTTCGCGCAGGCGTGTTTCTTCCAATGTATCACGCTCGCGCAAAAGGCTGCGCAGGCGCGCCAGCATCACCAGATCATCAATCGGTTTGCACAACACATCATCGGCCCCGACGTTCAACGCCTTAAGACGGGTTTCGCGATCAGTGCGGGGCGACAACAGCAAAATGGGAATGCGGCGGGTGTCACTGGTGCTTTTCAACTCGGAACACAGACGCAAATCTTCGTCATCGGGTGAATCAACACTCAACAATATGAGGTCAGGATGCTGCGCACGCGCAATTTCCAGCGCTTCGCCAGTGTCGGTGGCTTGTAAAACATCGTAATACGCGCTTGAAAGTTTGACTTTCAAGACGATACGGTTGGTTGCGACTGCGTCGACGATCAGAATTTTTCCGGGCATGTGGGACCTGCGTCTTGCCTTTGGATTGAGACAGTCTTTATTCAGATTGGTTAAGAAACCCTTTCGAAAGTGATTAAAATGGCAATGAATGCAGAGGCAGCAGAGCTTTTGGCAATTAACGCATTGGGCTGGCTGGCGGCACAGGAAGATTTGCTTGGGGTTTTTCTGGGATCCAGCGGTGCAAGCGTGGATGATTTAAAAACACAGGCGCAAAATCCTGAATTCCTAGGCGCGGTTCTGGATTTTCTGACCATGGATGATGCCTGGGTTGTGGCTTTTTGTGACACACAACACATCAGCTATGACACCCCCTTGATCGCGCGTCAGTCTTTGCCGGGCGGTGGGCAGATGCACTGGACCTAAGGCTCATTTTTCGATTGTTTTTCGTGCAACACGCATGCAGGTTGGCACGGCTGGCACGGCTGGCACGAAGGAGAGCACGATGCGCGCAGATGGTCTTTTGTTTGACAAAGATGGGACGTTGTTTGATTTCGGCCCGACGTGGAATACTTGGGCCGGCATGATGATTGGCCAGTTTTCTGAAGGTGACACAGCACTTGCAGGCCGTCTTGCGGATGCGTTGGAATATGACCTGTCTGCGCAGTCATTCTTACCGCAAAGCTTTGTTATTGCAGGTACAAACCGTGAGGTGGCCGAGGCGGTGGCATCCGTTGTGACCACCCGTCACGTGGATGAGATCGAGGAAACGTTGACATTGGGTGCGGCCGAAGCGCCCCTGTCTGAGGCTGTCCCTTTGGCCCCGTTTCTTGCGGGATTGGCCTCTCAGGGAATGAAGCTGGGTGTGATGACAAACGACACCGAATATTCAGCACGCGCACAATTGCGAGGCACAGGTGTTGAGGATGCGTTTCACTTCATCGCGGGCTTTGACAGCGGGTATGGTGCCAAACCTGCGCCCGATCCATTGTTGGCGTTTGCGAACCAGATGAACCTTGTGCCTGAACGCGTTGTGATGGTGGGTGACAGCACTCATGATTTAGTGGCAGGTCGCGCGGCAGGCATGCAGACGGTTGCGGTGCTGACAGGCATGGCTGAAAAGGCAGAACTCGCGCCTTTCGCAGACGTGGTATTGCCCAATATCGGGCATATCCCAGAATGGCTCACAGCATAACGATATTCCCTCATAATCCCGTTTTTCGTCGCTTTGGTTAACCTTAATGATCCGTGCATTATATGCGCCTCACACAGCCAGCATGGTTAACAAAACGCGTGCAATGGAATTGGCAGATCGCATATTCTGCCCGGTGATCAGCAATCGATCTTGCACCACATGCGATGAAAACGCGGGTTTGGATTTGAAATGTGCACCAAGTGATTTCAGACGACCCTCAAGCAGGAATGGCACTACGGCGTCGCGTTTCAAGACGAATTCTTCGGCATTGGTCAACGCAGTGACACGGTGATTTTTGATGATCGACTGTCCGGATGCGCCCATGACACCACACAACGCCGCCGCGCCATGGCAAATCGTGGCAACCGGACGGTTTCGGGATAAGGTTTGCAAGATTGCACTGGCAACTTCGGGGGTGTCCGCGAAATCCCACATGCCAGCATGGCCACCTGTAAAGAACAAACAATCATGATGGTCATTCAAAACCTTACAAAGAGGGTGAGACGTGACCAATAGCTGTTGTGCGTGCGGGTCCTCAAAAAAGCGACGCGTGCCGGATGTTGCCAATTCTGGCGATAAGCTGTCTGGATCAATGGGGCAGGCTCCGCCGTTAAGTGACGCAACTTTCACATCCGCGCCTGCCTCTACGAAGCTGAAATATGGATCGGCAAAGGTTTGCAGTCCAATTCCGGTTGGTTGGCCTGTGTTACCGAGGGATGTGTGTGAGCTGCAAACAAAGGTAATTTTCATCCGCAAACTCTATCCAGAGATGCGAATGGCACAAGAAAATTAAACGGTCAGCGATCGATCGCCTGTATCAGGGTCGTTTCTTTGAGAGCCGACAGGCTGATAAAATGGAGAAAATCAAAAAACGACAAGATGTGTCGTAAAACGCTGGTAGTCCTGCGTGGGTTGGGTGTTTGCTGGGAAAAACCGATGCAATAAGGCATTTCAGGAGACGGATGATGGCGGATACCGAAGGTAAGAGACGGCGCGGCGGCGGGCGCGCGGGCAATGCGGCACGGCGTGGCAGTGGTGGGGTTGTCGATCAAATGCCATGGCGTTTGCCGGTCAATCATGACCGCCCGACTGAGCCGTTGCGTGAAGAAGGCGTGCAAGCCATTCACGAAGGCGCGATGCGTATCCTCGAAGAGATCGGGATTGAGTTTTACAATGAAGAAGCCAAAGCCATCCTGAAAGAGGCCGGCTGTACCGTTAACGGCGACAATGTACGTATGGGCCGTGATTTCGTGATGGAGATGATCGGCAACGCACCTTCAAGCTTTACCGTCACGCCGCGCAACCCGGATCGCAAGATCACCATTGGCGACAATCACATCCTGTTTGGCAGCGTCAGTTCGCCGCCAAATTTCTGGGACATGCAGGTGGGGCGCAAGGTGCCGGGCACCCGCGAGATGTATCAGAATTTTCTGAAACTCGCGCAGTATTTCAACTGTATTCATTTTGTTGGCGGGTATCCGGTGGAACCCCAAGATCTTCACGCCTCTATTCGTCATCTGGATGCGATGTATGACAAGCTGGTGATGACGGATAAGGCTGCGCATACCTATTGTCTGGGCAAAGAGCGGGTTGAGGACACCATAGAAATGGTGCGCATTGCTGGCGGGTTGAGCCATGAAGAATTCGAAGCAACCCCGCATATGTACACCAACATCAACTCGACCTCGCCGCTGAAACATGACCACCCGATGATGGATGGCTGGATGCGGCTGGCACGACGTAATCAAGGATTGGTGGTGACGCCCTTTACGCTGGCTGGTGCGATGGCGCCTGTCACTATGTCGGGCGCCGTGGCGCAATCACTCGCCGAGGGGCTCTGCGCGATTGCGCTGGCCCAATATATTCGCCCGGGTGTGGGGTGTGCGATTGGTACCTTTACATCCAACGTGGATATGAAATCAGGCGCGCCTGCGTTTGGCACACCTGAATATATGCGCTCTACTCAAATGACCGGCCAGATGGCGCGGTTTTATGGTCTGCCGATGCGATCGTCAGGCGTATGTGCGGCCAACGTGCCGGACGGCCAAGCGATGTGGGAAACCTCAAACAGTTTGTGGGCGTCGGTACAGTCGGGCACAAACATGGTTTATCACGCGGCCGGTTGGCTAGAGGGTGGTTTGATCGCCAGCCCAGAAAAATTTGTGATGGACTGCGAAGTCATCCAGATGATTCAACGGTATATGGAACCAGAGATCTGGGCGACAGGCCCGGATGAAATTGCACTGGATGCGATCAAGGATGTGGGCAACGCGGGCCATTTCTTTGGCATTCAGCACACGCAAGACCGCTATACCACAGCGTTTCACCAACCGTTCTGTTCTGATTGGCGCAACTTTGAAGCGTGGGAACAAGCCGGGGCCGTTTGGACGCCAGAGCGTGCGCATCATCTTTATAAAGATATCGTCGAAAACTTTGAGGCCCCGCCCATTGACGAAGCGATCCGCGAAGAGCTGGCCGCCTTTGTCGCCAAACGCAAAGAAGAGGGCGGCGCGCCGACCGATTTCTGAACCAAACGAATACGAATTCAAAAAAGCCCTCTATATGGAGGGCTTTTTTTGTTCTCGTCACAATGCTGCGCTTGTCTGCAAGGGAAGAATGCGGTGAGGTATGCCCGTGTAACATCATTGAGGGCACATGATGCAGACCATTACATCAATCGACACACTTGAGGCACTTTATGATGCGGCCGTGCCTGCATCTTTGACCAAAGTAACCCCGCATCTGACACCTTTGTATCGTACATGGATTGAGGCTGCGCGGTTTGTAGTTATGTCCACGGTAGGCCCTGAAGGCACCGATGGCAGCCCGCGTGGAGACGATGGTCCGGTGGTAAAGGTTTCTGATAACAAAACACTGTTGCTCCCAGATTGGCGCGGCAACAACCGTCTGGACACTTTGCGCAATATCGTGCGGGACGGGCGGATCAGCCTAATGTTCATGGTGCCGGGGTCAAACAATGTGGTGCGTGTGAACGGGCAGGCGGTGTTGACGGCGGATTCTGAGGTGACTGAGCAGTTTCAGCAAGCGGGCAAACATCCCAAGACGGTGATTGTTGTCACGACATCCGAAATCTATTTTCAATGCGCAAAGGCGATAATGCGATCTGGGCTGTGGACGCGTGGGGATGACAGTGCCAACCTGCCCACGGCGGGGGCTTTTGTGCGGGAAATGCAGGCGGATTTTGATGCGGAAAGCTATGACAGCGGCTATGCAGAGTATGCGAAATCGCGGATGTGGTGAGGGGCTGTCTCCTCAGGGCCAAAGGTATTTTGGCCAAGAAAAAGTAAAAGGTAACTTATGCTGAGTAATTCGGATTTGGTGGAACTGATTGCGTTTCGTCACGCATTGCACCGGCAGCCGGAATTGTCTGGGCAGGAACATAAAACTGCGCGTCGTGTGGTGGCATTTTTGGAACCTACGCAGCCGGATAAGATGCTGTGTGATCTCGGAGGCACCGGGGTTGCGGCGATCTATGAAGGGCGCGCGCCGGGGCCAACTGTGATGATCCGGGCCGAATTGGACGGCTTGCCGATTGAGGAGTTGGGCGCGCCTGAATACCGCTCTGAGGTGACCGGTAAGGGGCATCTGTGTGGCCATGATGGGCATATGGTGATGGTTGCTGCGTTGGGGCGATTGTTGGCGCGCAGCCGTCCTGAACGCGGGCGCGTTATATTGATGTTTCAACCTGCCGAGGAAACTGGACAGGGGGCGGCGGCGGTTTTGCAAGATCCGCGTTGGGCGCAGATCGCGCCTGATTACGCCTTTGCGCTGCACAATCTGCCGGGGATGCCTTTGGGACAGGTGGCTGTGGCCGAGGGGGCGGCGAATTGCGCGTCGCGCGGGATGCAGATTGATCTTGTGGGACGCACCGCCCACGCATCAATGCCAGAAACCGGGGTATCGCCAGCGAATGCCGTGGCGCGTTTGCTACCTGCTTTGACAGCTTTGGGGCAAGGTGGGGCGTTGGTGCCGGGGTTTCGCTTGGTGACGCTGACGCATGTGAACATGGGTGAGCCTGCTTTTGGTATTGCCCCCGGGCAGGCCCGTATTCTGGCAACGCTGCGCTGTTTAGAAGATGGCGATATGGCATCGCTTGTGGCCGAGGCAGAGGCGGTGGTTCAGGATGTGGCGTATGATCAGGGGCTGGGGGTTTCACTTGGATATCATGATGTGTTTCATGCCTGTAGCAATGCGCCCCTAGCGGTGGATTACCTGAAACAAGGTGCCGCGCGTGTGGGGATGAAGACCCCGGTCACGGCATCTCCTAAACGTTGGTCCGAAGATTTCGGCCTTTATGGGTCAAAAGGCGGGGCGCAATCGGCGATGTTCCTGTTAGGTGCGGGCGAGGATCACGCCCAGCTGCACAATCCGGACTATGATTTTCCGGATGATATTTTGTCGGCAGGCATCCACATGTTTTGGGGAACGATAGAGGCCGTGTTGGACAAAAAAGGTAAAAATACAGATGCGTATTGATTATGAGGATGCGGCCAAGACCATCACTGCCTTGTGTGAAGGCGAGAGCGATGCTGTGGCATTGATGGCAACTGTGGTGTGTGAGCTGCATCACCGTGACGATCGGTTCGACTGGACCGGATTTTACCGCGTGGTGGCACCGGAAATGTTGAAGATCGGCCCCTATCAAGGCGGGCATGGGTGTTTGGTGATCCCATTTTCGCGCGGCGTTTGTGGCGCTGCGGCACGCAGGGGGGAAGTGCAGGTCGTGGCGGATGTTGAAACCTTTGCGGATCATATCGCCTGTTCCAGTTCTACGAGGTCCGAAATTGTGTTGCCGGTATGGAATGGCGCAGGGCAATTGCTGGGGGTGCTGGATATCGACAGCGATCGACCAAATGCGTTTACGCAGCAAGATGCGGAATGTCTTGCCTCTATTCTTGCCAATACGTTTGTGGATGCGTCTTAAAGGGGCTTTGCCCCTCTGCGGCGGGGCCGCATTCACCCCAGGATATTTTGGCCAAGAAGAAAATCGAGAGTTTCGTGAAAAAATCCTTTGAGATTTCACGAAAATACGACATCGTGAAATTGTCGATGTAAATTTCACGAGGCGAATCGATTTGTTACATGGAAGCCCTGCACATTCCCGGACGCTTGGCGCGGACCTGCGCGCGTTGCGCAAAGCGCGCAGCATGACATTGGTTGAGATGTCAGAGAGCCTTGGGAAATCGGTGGGATGGCTGAGCCAGGTTGAACGTGACAAATCAGAACCCTCCATTTCCGATCTGCGCGCGATTGCCAAATGTCTGGATGTTCCAATGTCGTTGTTATTTGGCCACTTCAGCGCACCGGCACAAGAGCAAGGGTATATTGTGCGCGCCGGTGCTCGGCGACCCATGGGGTCTGGTGAAGAGGGTCTGATAGAAGAACTGTTGTCGCCTGATCTGACAGATGATTTTGAGATGGTGCATTCCACGTTCCGGGCTCACTCGCAGATGCAAACCCCGGCGGATCGCCCAACCCAAGAGGTGGGGTATGTGATTTCGGGACAATTGGACCTGTCGATCGGAGAGCGTAGCTTTACCGTTGGTCCCGGTGACAGTTTTCGCATCAAGGGTGAGGTGTACCGATGGTCCAACCCATATGCTGAGCCGTGCATAGCGATCTGGGTGATCGCACCACCGGTGTATTAAGATCATGAGCTGGGAGGCGTGGACCATATTTGCAGTGTTCTGGGTGGTTTTTGTAACCACCCCGGGGCCGAATGCTGTGAACTGTGTTTCCAACGGAATGAACCTGCCATTTAGACGCGCGATGTTGGGCGTTCTGGCGATCCTGACGCAGGCAAGTGCGTTTTTGATTTTGTCAGCGCTGGGCATTACCGCCCTGATCGCTGCCTCGCCGGTTGCGTTTTTTGTGGCAAAGCTGGTGGGAGCGGGTTTCCTGATCTGGATGGGAGTTCGCGGTTGGATCAATGCATCCCAAAACGTTGAGGTCGCAGCCAAGCCCGCTGGTCGGGTCTACCTGCACGCCTTGGCCGTAGCGGTAATCAATCCCAAAAGCGTGGCCGGGTATCTGGCTGCGTTTTCGCAATTTGTGCAACCTGAAGTGCCGATTTGGGAGCAGATGGCCGTAATCATGCCAACTGCGCTGATCATCACAACGCTAAGCTATACTGGCTTTACCCTGTTGGGTGCGGCACTGGGACGCGCGGCTTTAACGGCGATGTTCAATGTCTGGCTGCGCCGGGGCATGGCGGTTTGTTTCATCCTTTACGGTGTGTTGCTGGGCGCCAGCGGTGTGCTCCAACTGGAGGGTTCGAAATGACGCGGGGTGAATGTCTGTGCGGGGCGGTTGCCTTTGAACTTGAAGGCGAATTGCGCCCAATATACGCGTGTCACTGTACGCAGTGCCGTAAAACATCAGGGCATTTCTGGGCGGCGACTTCCGTGCCTGATGATGCCATGACCATGACCCGGCAAGATGGGCTGCAATGGTACCAGTCCAGCGCCACGACGCGCCGGGGGTTTTGCAATCAGTGCGGGGCGAGCCTGTTTTGGGTGCCCGAAGGCGAAGGGCGCACCGTTGTTGCTGCTGGTTCACTGGACGGTGAAACAGGCCTTGAAATCAAGGCGCATGTCTTCGTGCGTGACAAAGGGGACTACTACCGGATTTGCGATGGCCTTCCCCATTTTGAGGAGTTCAAAGGAGATGAAGGTGCTTAAGGGATCCTGCCTATGCGGTGCTGTCACTTTTGAAACAACTGCCGACCCACAGGGCGTTTCAATGTGTCATTGCCGCCAGTGCCGCAAGCAATCAGGGGGCATATGGTCATCAGCTTATGTTGCTTTTCGTGATCTTCAAATTCGTGGAGATGTGCAGTGGTTTGCTGCAAGCGATGCAGCCAACCGCGGCAGCTGCCCACGTTGCAGCTCGTTTTTGTTCTGGAAGGCCCATGATGAGAATACCATCAGTTTTTCATTGGGCGCGGTTGATGGGCCGACAGGTCTGACATTGGAAAAGCACATCTTTACGGCAGACAAGGGCGATTACTACACCCTTGCCGATGATGTGCCGCAAAAACCGTGAGGGATCAGCATATGCAAACAGGATCTTGTGAATGTGGGGCCGTAACATTTCAAACGGATGCACAATTGCCGGATGTGACCATCTGTCATTGCGGGCAATGCCAACGCACCAGCGGGCATGCATGGGCTTCTGTCTCTGTCCCCTCCGACAGCCTGACTCTGACCAATGAGGCCGGATTAAAATGGTTCACCTCTTCTGACATCGCCCGACGTGGATTTTGCGACGTATGCGGTGCCAGTGTATTTTTTGAACGTTTTGGCAAAGGCCGCACGGCGATTGCCGCTGGAATGTTGAAACACCCTACGGGCCTGAAAACAGGCAAACACATCTTTCTGGCGGACAAGGGGGATTATTATGAAATCACCTGCGACGCCCCACAATTTGAACATTACGACTGAGGATAACAAACATGTCTGACTTTCCAACAAAGGCCCGTGTGGTCGTCATCGGCGGCGGTGTCGTCGGCTGCTCTGTACTTTTTCATCTGGCCAAGAAGGGCTGGACTGATTGTGTGTTGCTTGAAAAGAACGAGCTTACAGCGGGCTCAACGTGGCACGCGGCGGGCAATGTCCCGACATTTTCGACAAGCTGGTCGATCATGAACATGCAGCGTTATTCAACCGAGCTGTATGCAGGGTTGGCCGAAGAAGTCGACTATCCGATGAATTATCATCAGTCGGGATCCATCCGGTTGGCGCATACCAAAGAACGGATGCAAGAATTTGAGCGCGCCTTGTCCATGGGCCGTTATCAAGGCATTGAAATGGAAATGTGGACGCCAGAAGAAACCAAGGAGCGGTATCCGTTCCTTGAAACGCATGACCTTGAGGGCGTGTTGTGGGACCCATCTGATGGTGACATCGACCCGGCGCAGGTGACACAGGCCTTGGCCAAAGGTGCGCGTGACATGGGGCAGAAAATCATTCGTTTCTGTCCGGCCACAGGTGTGACACAGCACGATGACGACACTTGGACTGTACATACAGATAAGGGCGACATCGCATGTGATTACGTTGTGAACGCTGCGGGATATTATGCTCAGCGTGTGGGTGAGATGTTCAAGCCATATGGTGGGCGCACCGTGCCAATGATGGTGATGAGCCACCAGTACCTGCTGACAGAACAAATTCCAGAAGTCGAAGCATGGTCCAAAGAGAACGGCAGTAAACTGCCTCTGATCCGCGATGTGGATGTGTCTTATTATCTGCGTCAGGAAAAGAACGGCTATAACCTTGGCCCGTATGAGCCAAACTGTCGCGCGCATTGGGAAAAAGACTCTGATCCGATGCCTGACGATTTCAGCTTTCAGCTGTGGCAGGATGATCTGGACCGCATCGAGGACATCGTCACGGATGCCATGGAGCGCGTGCCGCTGATGGCGACTTCTGGTGTCAGCAGCGTCATCAACGGCCCGATCCCTTATGCACCGGATGGCTTGCCCTTGATTGGCCCCATGCCGGGTGTGAAAAACGCGTTTGAAGCCTGTGTCTTTACCTTTGGGATCGCTCAGGGTGGCGGGGCCGGTAAGGTGCTCGCGGAATGGATTGTCGATGGTCAGACCGAGTGGGACATGTGGGCCGTCGATCCTCGTCGTTATACTGACTACACCGATCACGACTATTGCGTGCAAAAAGGTATGGAAGTGTACGGTAACGAATATGCCATGCATTACCCGCATCATGAATGGCCCGCGGCGCGCGATAAGAAAGTGTCGCCTGTTGATGTTAAAGTCAAAGCGCTTGGCGGTGTAATGGGGGCCTATAACGGTTGGGAACGTGCCAATTGGTTTGCCAAAGAAGGCGATGATACATCACTTGAGGCCACACATACATGGGGTCGTTCCGGTCCATGGCAGCAGCGCATCAAGGAAGAATGTGAAGCGGTGCGTGATGGCGTTGGTGTTCTGGATTTGCCGGGCTTTTCACGGTTCAATCTGGATGGTGAAGGCGCTGCGGAATGGCTGCGTGGTATGGTAACAGGTGGCTTGCCCAAAGTGGGCCGCATGAACCTTGTGTATTTCTCGGACAACCGGGGGCGCATCTTGACGGAAATGTCCTGTATTCGCCATGCAGAGGATCACTTCACAATGATCACCGCAGGTGGTGCACAGTGGCATGACCGTGATTTGCTGGCAATGAACCTTGCCGAAGGCCTGAGCCTGACTGATCACACCACGGAATTTGGCACCATGATTGTGACCGGTCCTAAGTCACGTGCGCTGTTTGCAGAGATGTCTGATGCTGATCTGTCGCTGGGTTGGTTGAGTCACCAGAAGGCGACCGTTGCTGGCAAACCTGCGTTCCTCGCGCGGGTGTCTTTTGCAGGAGAGCTGGGTTGGGAAGTACATTGCGCCAATGCGGATCAGCCTGCAATCTATGATGCGATCCTTGCCGCTGGGGCAACACCCTTTGGTATGTATGCGTTGAACAGCCTGCGCATCGAAAAAGGTTACCGGACTTGGAAAGGCGATCTGAGCACCGACTATTCACTGCTTGAAGGTGGGCTGGAGCGTTTTGTCAAACTTGACAAGCCACAGGATTTCACAGGCAAGGCTGCGATCCAGAGCGAAAAACAGCAGGGTGTGAAAAAATCCTTTGTCACGCTGATTGTTGAGGCAGGGGATGCGGATGCGCCTTATATGTCCTGCATCTGGAATGGCGATGAAATCGTGGGCGAAACCACCAGTGGCGATTGGGGATATCGCATCAATGCATCGGTTGCGCTGGGCATGGTGCGGGTCGATCTGGCCGTACCGGGCACAGAGCTTGAGGTGGAGATCTACGGACAAAAATGTCGTGCTGTGGTACAAAAGGATGAACCCCTGTGGGATCCTGCCAACGAAAGGTTGCGTGCGTGACATCCCCTGCGACCATGAAAGGCGTCTGGCTGACCAAACACGGTGGGCCAGAGGCGCTTGAGTGGCGTGAAGATATTCCTGTTCCGGCCCCCGGGCCGGGGCAGGTTTTGGTACAAGTGTTGGCGGCAGGTGTGAACAACACTGACATCAACACGCGCATCGGCTGGTATTCCTCGGATGTGACCGGGGCGACCGATGACGTGGATCAGGACGTAGAGGCAGGCGGTCACGCTGGCGCTTTGGCATTTCCACGTATTCAGGGCGGCGATTTATGCGGGCGTGTTGTGGATGTGGGGGAAAATGTCAATGTGCCCATCGGTGCGCGCATCACCAGCCCGATCAATCTACCACGCCCAACTGTGAACAATCCTACGGCCTATATTGCGTTGGGGTCTGAACTGGATGGCGCCTTTGCCCAATATTGTGTGATCGATGCGGCGGATGCTTATGATGTTACTGCGTCTTCACTGAGCGACATTGAAATTGCAGCCATCCCTTGCGCCTTTGGAACGGCCGAAAACCTTCTAACTCGGGCAGGGGTGCGTTCGGGGCATAATATTCTGATCACGGGAGCTTCGGGTGGGGTTGGATTGGCGGCGGTGCAGCTTGCAACATTGCGCGGTGCCATCGTGACGGGCATGACGTCTCCTTCCAAGGCCGATTTGGTGCGAAATGCTGGTGCGGCGGATATTCTGTCACGTGATGCCCAACCTGCGCCGGGGATGTTTGATATGGTGATTGATGTGGTCGGAGGGCCGACCTGGCCCCACCTGATACGTGCGCTTATGCCTGGTGGTCATTATGCCGTATCGGGTGCGATTGCCGGGCCGATGGTCACCGCCGATCTGCGCGAGATTTATCTGCCCGATATCACCATCCATGGCTGTACCTATCAGCCAAAGGCCGTGTTTCAGAGATTGGTGGATCTGATGAATGCAGGCGAAATCCGCCCGTTGATTTCCAAAACCTATCCGCTGCAAGAAATTGCACAGGCACAAGAGGATTTCATGTCCAAGACTTTACCGGGCAAGCTGGTTTTGATCCCGCCGCAGGATGAGGCATGACATCGGATAAAGGCATCAGGCAACAGGATGAACGCATCTGGCATTTTGATGTGCTGGTGGCTGATGAATTCATCATGACCGAGGTGGGTCTTGTTGTGGATGCCCTGCGCATTGCCAACCGTGTTACGGCGCGCCCCCGGTTTCAATGGCGATTTCGATCTGCAAAGGGCGGGGATGTTCAAAGTCTGAGCGGGGGTATTCTGCGCACCGAAACCTTCTTGGAAAAACCGGATGCCGATTATGCTTTTGTCATTGGCAACAGCAATCAGGACAATCCGGCGCTGTCGTTGATGCCTGTTATTTCACGCTATACATTTCGCGGCGCACAGGTGTTTTTATTGGCCGAAGCCGCGAGCCGCTATATCCGTGAGCGTGGAGGCGCCGCGCAGGGGATGTCGACTCATTGGGAAAATTCGGCCCTCAGTCGCGAGCGCATGGATCCCTTTGATGCAGACACTGCTATTGCCAGCGAAAACGGTCCGGTTGTGACATGCGCGGGCATGGGGGCCACATTGGATGTGATGTTGGCCGTGATGCGCCGCCATATTCCGTCGGCAGCGGTGATGATGGTTGCCAATATCTTTTTGCATGAAAATATCCGCGATTTTCAAACGCGCCAGCCCTTTGGTGGGGCACGTGGGACAACAACGGGTGATGCAGAGCTGGATCATTGCATTGAGCTGATGCAGGCCAATATCGAAGAGCCTTTACCCATCGCCGATCTGGTTGATGCAATTGGTTTGTCAAACCGATCGCTTGAACGTAAATTCCGGGCGCATTTGTCGACAACACCCAACACATTTTACCGTGAACTGCGTCTGGCGAAGGCCAACAATCTGTTGCTGAACACATCCATGCCAGTGCGTGAAGTGGGGCTCGCTTGTGGGTTTTCAAGCGGGTTTTCTGGCCTCTACAAGAGCTTTTTCGGCATTACCCCTGCCGCAATGCGCAAAGGACGACGCAAGGGCGCATTGTAGACCACGAATTGTCGTATACCCGAGAATTTGACGGGTTAATTGACGTTTTTGATGCATTTTTGAATGCGACCTCATGCAAACCTTTGCGCAAACAGCGACTCGTGGAGAAGTAGAAATGGCTGATCTTCCTCAAAAGGCCCGTGTGGTCATTATCGGTGGCGGTGTCATCGGATGTTCGGTGGCATATCATTTGGCCAAAAAGGGCTGGAAAGATGTTGTGCTGCTGGAACGCAAGCAACTGACAAGCGGCACCACATGGCATGCGGCTGGTCTGATCGCGCAGCTGCGTGCAACCGCGAATATGACCAAATTGGCGAAATATAGCCAGGAACTGTACTGGTCTTTGGAAGAAGAAACCGGTGTTGCCACTGGGTTTAAGCGTAATGGCTCTATCACGGTCGCCCTGACCGAAGAGCGCAAAGAAGAGATTTACCGTCAGGCGGCTATGGCGCGTGCTTTTGGGGTCGAAGTCGAAGAGATTTCTAACGAACGTGTGACGGAACTCTATCCGCATCTGAATGTCGAGGATGTGAAGGGCGCTGTGCATCTGCCGTTGGACGGGCAGGGGGATCCGGCCAATATCGCGCTGGCACTGGCCAAGGGTGCGCGTCAGAACGGTGCGTTGGTCAAGGAACGCATCAAGGTCACCAGCATCGCCAAAACCGGGCGCAATGTGACGGGCGTTGACTGGGTTGCGGATGATGGCAGTTCCTCGGGACATATTGAATGCGACATGATCGTGAACTGCGCGGGTATGTGGGGCCATGAGGTTGGCCGTATGGCTGGCGTGAATGTGCCGCTGCATGCCTGTGAGCATTTCTATATTGTGACTGAAAACATCTCAGGTCTCAGCCAGTTACCGGTTCTGCGGGTGCCGGACGAATGCGCCTATTACAAAGAAGACGCGGGTAAAATCCTGTTGGGTGCGTTTGAGCCAAATGCTAAACCCTGGGCAATGGATGGCATTCCGGATACGTTTGAATTTGACCAGTTGCAGGAAGATTTCGATCACTTTGAGCCCATTCTGGAAGATGCCTGTAACCGGATGCCAATGCTGGCAGAGGCAGGTATTCACACCTTCTTTAATGGCCCAGAATCTTTCACGCCCGATGATGCGTATCACCTTGGCCTTGCACCAGAGATGGACAATGTCTGGGTTGCAGCTGGGTTCAACTCAATTGGCATTCAATCCGCAGGGGGTGCCGGCATGGCACTGGCGGAATGGATGGACAGCGGCGAGAAACCGTTTGATCTTGGCGATGTGGATG
Organism: uncultured Paracoccaceae bacterium; assembly: GCA_947489325.1. GTDB lineage: Bacteria > Pseudomonadota > Alphaproteobacteria > Rhodobacterales > Rhodobacteraceae > CANLDA01. The sequence goes on from CANLDA010000017.1 coordinate 15,823, forward strand.
TGTCGCGGATGCAGCCGTTCCAAGGCAACAAACAGTATCTGTTTGAACGCTCTAAGGAAACGCTGGGTCTGCTTTATGCCGATCATTACCCATATCGTCAAAAGGCCACCGCGCGCGGTGTGCGTCGCACACCGTTCCATCATCATCTGTTGGAACAAGGCGCTGTCATGGGCGAAATCGCCGGGTGGGAGCGGGCCAACTGGTTTGCAAACGAAGGTCAGGAACGCGAATACCAATACAGCTGGAAGCGTCAGAACTGGTTTGAGAACTCTGCCGCTGAACACCGTGCGGTGCGTGAAAACGTGGGCATGTATGACATGTCTTCCTTTGGTAAGCTGCGTGTAGAAGGGCCGGATGCAGAGGCGTTTTTGAATTATGTCGGTGGCGGGGATTATTCCGTGCCTGTGGGCAAAATCGTCTATACTCAATTCCTGAACCGTCATGGTGGGATAGAGGCCGACGTGACTGTAACCCGCCTGAGCGAGCTGGCCTATCTGGTGGTGACGCCAGCGGCGACCCGTTTGGCAGATCAAACATGGATGATGCGCAACAAAGGCAACTTTAATGTGGTGATTACGGATGTCACCGCAGGCGAGGGGTGTTTGGCCGTGATGGGACCAAATGCGCGCGCGCTTTTGGAAAAAGTGTCGCCGAATGATTTCTCAAATGCGATCAACCCTTTTGGCACCGCCCAAGAGATCGAGTTGGGCATGGGATTGGCGCGGGCGCACCGCGTGACCTATGTCGGCGAACTTGGTTGGGAACTTTACATGTCGGCGGATATGGCAGGGCATGCCTTTGAAGCGCTGCATGCGGCAGGTCAGGACATGGGCCTCAAACTGTGTGGCATGCACATGATGGACAGCTGTCGGATTGAAAAAGGGTTCCGTCACTTTGGCCATGACATCACTTGTGAAGATCACGTCGTGGATGCGGGGCTTGGGTTCGCGGTCAAGGTCGACAAAGGAAGCGATTTCATTGGTCGGGAGGCCGTGATTGCCCGCAAGGAAGCGGGCCCCAAAAATCGTTTGGTACAGTTCAAGCTGACCGATTCAGAGCCATTGTTGTTCCACAATGAACCTATCATCCGTGATGGGGAATATGTGGGTTATCTTAGCTCTGGCAACTATGGTCACACATTGGGTGCAGCCATCGGTTTGGGCTATGTCCCATGCGAAGGCGAAAAGGCGACCGATGTTCTGGGATCCACCTATGAGATCGACGTGTGTGGTGTGAAGGTCAAGGCCGAAGCATCGTTGAAACCGATGTATGACCCAAAGTCGGAACGCGTAAAAGTGTAATGCGCCTCATCGTATTTAAACCAAAGAAACCCCGGTTCTGCCGGGGTTTTTCATGTCAAATGGGCGTCATGCAGGCATTGCAGCAAGGTGTTCAATCTGCGCCCGGCAGAGGCACTTTTGCGGACAATGGAGGCCATGGTAGTGGTAAAGTTTGCGCTGGAGTTATTAACCTCATGAATCAGCCCATCTTGCATCAAAGGTTCCGCCGAGTGGCGTGGCAAGAATCCTAAGTAATGACCCGACATTACCAGAATCTTTAATGCCTCTTCGTTTTGCACATAGGCAGATTTCCGCAATTTCAGCTTTTGGTGCACCATCATATTCGGGGAATTAAAGCTTAGACCGGCATAAGTGTGCTCTGTCAGGTCCTGCAAGGTGCGTGCTTGCTGAGCAGTGTCAAAGAGCGGATGCCCTTGCCCACAATACAGACGCATATCCTCGGAATAGAGTGGATGATAATTCAACATAGGAGAGTTGCGGTGCAGGGGGACGATACCAAGATTGAATTTCCCGTTGATGACCCCTTCTTCGATGACGTTGGGCGGTTCGATCGACAGGTCCAATACCACTCCCGGCGCAAGGTCTCGAAAGCGTCGCAGCCCCTCATAAACTTTTGCCTGTGGGTTGGTTGAGGATTGATCAAAGAAGGCGATTTTAATTTTACCTGTCAAAGACTTATGAGCCTCATCAAGGCTTTCTTGAAACTGTTCTATGGCAAAGAAAAGTTCGTCCGCGGCTTCCAGAACATGGGCGCCATCTGATGTAACAGAAAATCCAGCAGGGCCCCGGTGACACAGTTTCAATCCGAGACGCGTTTCCAGATCTGATATGTGTTTGCTGATGGTGGAGCGCCCAATGTTGAGCTCAAATTCGGCTGCGGTGAACCCCCCGCATGAGACAACAACGCGAAAAATTTCAAGCAGGCGAATATCAACATCGCCGACACGGGAAATAAGGGACTTACGAGCCAAAAGGTTTCCTTTTTGTCGAACTTTGCGTGAACTACTTTGTATTAACTCAACGCTTTTCACAACTTATAAATGCGCACGTGGTGGACAGCCTGCGCGAAGTAAGACAGGCTCTTAACAGAACATCATAACCAACTCTCGGAGGAATATTCATGAGTTTCATCAAATCGTTCTCGACAGTCGCTGCTGCTGCAGCTGTCGCAGCCGTAAGCTTTGGCGCCCCTGCCATGGCGAAAAATTTCAAGATCGCTGTTGGTGACAGCGGTGGATCTAGCCAGGAAGCAACTGGTCTTGGCTTTAAGCAAGCACTTGAAGAGCTGTCCGGTGGCAAGCACACCGCAACACTGTTCCTGAACGGTCAGCTCGGGTCTGAGCAGGACACAGTAAACGACGCGGCCATCGGCACATTGGACATGTCCTTGCTGGCGATCAACAATGTCACACCGTTCTCGCCCACAGTTGGCGTTTTCACACTGCCATATGTGATTCTAAGCTTGGAAGACGCGGAAACGCTGACACAGGGGCCGATTGGTCAGGAACTGACAGAAAACACAATCAACGACGCCGGCGTGCGCATCATTGCTTGGACTTACACAGGTTTCCGCGTTCTGACGAACTCTAAGAAACCAGTGAAATCTGTAGCCGATCTGAATGGTCTGGTCATTCGCGTTCCAAAGAACGAAATCATGATCGACACCTACAAATCATGGGGCATCAGCCCAACTCCAATGGCGTGGTCTGAAACTTTTGCTGGTCTGCAAACCAAAGTTGTGGATGGTCAGGACAACCCATACACCACCATCAACGCGATGAAGTTCTACGAAGTTCAGAAATACGTCACTGAAATTCGTTACATCTTCTCGATCGAGCCTCTGATCATTTCTGAGCAGGTTTTCCAAGAGCTGTCCGCAGCGGATCAGGAAACAATCCTGAAAGCAGGCGAAGCGGCAACTGCGGCATCTGCACAATTCCTGCGTGACAAAGAAGCAGAGATCAAACAGATCCTGACAGATAAAGGCATGGAAATCTCTGTTCCAGAGAACAACGAAAAAGAATTCATCGATCTGGCAACTGCGGCTGTATGGCCAAAGTTCTATGAAAGCATCGGTGGCATTGAAAAGCTGAACACTGTTCTGGCGGCCATCGGTCGTGATCCGGTTTCGGAATAACTTTCCCATAACAATAATAACGAAAAGCGCCTTCGGGCGCTTTTCAGTCTGACAGAGAGGGAAAAATGAGTAAATTCTGGGGAATATTAAACAATATAGAAAGCTACATCTGCCGTACTTTACTGGCAATATTTGTATGCCTTCTGTTTCTACAAGTGATCGTACGGACGCTGTTCAACTTCTCCTTTTCGTGGGTCGAAGAACTTTCTGTCTATATGTTCGTGTGGTTCGTATTTTTTGGGGCAAGCTATGCTGCGAAAATGGGGGCACACAATCGTGTCACATTCCAGTTTAAGTTTCTGCCGCCACGGGCAATCAAATATATCGAAGCATTTGCAGACCTGTTCTGGATCTTCTTCAACGTCTATTTTGTCTATCTGGCGATCGACTTTATCTTTAACAAGATGAACCGCTTTCAATCGTCGCAGACATTGGGCTTTCACCTTAGTTGGGTGTACATCGTTCTACCTATTGCCTTCACCCTGATGACGATCCGTATCCTTCAGGTGAACTATAAGAAAATCATTCTGGACGAAGATTTGCGCGACCCTGACGCGATTGACCTTGATGAGGTCCGGGCAGAAGTCGAGCAGGAGGGCAAATAATGGAATCTCAAATCGTACTTATTTTGTTCGGTGGCTTTCTATTGCTGCTGTTCATTGGCGCACCAATCACGGTGGCGCTAGGTGTTTCGACACTGCTCTCCTTTCTCTACCTGGGTGAAAATCCGATCAAATTCGTTCAGATCGCCTTTACCTCGGTGGGGTCCTTCCCGCTTATGGCGCTGCCAGCGTTTATTCTGGCGGGGGCCTTGATGGAGGCTTCGGGATTATCGCGAAGGCTTATCAACGTGGCCGAAAGTTTTGCCGGACCTTTTACCGGTGGGATGTCTGCGGCCACAGTGTTTGCTTGCCTGTTCTTTGGCGCGATTTCCGGCTCTGGTCCGGCAACCACAGCTGCGGTTGGTATGTTGATGATCCCGGCGATGATTGATCGTAAATATGATCGTGACTTTGCCTCGGCTATCACAGCGTCCTCGGGTGGTCTTGGGATTGTTATCCCACCCTCCATTCCGTTGATCATCTACGGTATTGCCGCCCTTGGTATGCCCGCCCCTCCAGAAGCGGTGGCCGAGTTTGGTAACTTCCAGACTGTATCAATCCCGAAACTGTTCATTGCTGGGTTTATGCCTGCCTTCCTGATTGCTGGCAGCTTGCTCATCATGAACTATATTCTGGCACGTAAGAATGGCTTTAAGGGCACCTCTGATGGTTGGTCTGCACGTCATATCTGGTGTGAGATGTATCGCGGTTTCTGGGCACTGATGGCCCCAGTGGTTATTCTGGGTGGTATCTATTCTGGTTTCTTCACACCAACAGAGGCCGCCATCGTCGCGATCTTCTATACGTTGGTTGTGGGCGCGTTCATTTATCGTGAACTGTCTTGGGAAAAGCTGTTCGTGTCTCTGGAAACCACAACCTGGCTGACAGGGCGTGTTTTGCTGATCATGTTCACCGCAACCGTGTTTGGTCGCCTTTTGGTGGAAAACCAAATTCCGGCGGTGATTGCTCAGGGCATGTTGTCTATCACTGACAATATCTATGTGATCTGGACTTTGGTGATCTTCTTCTTGCTGTTTGTCGGCATGTTCATGGAGACATTGGCCACGATCCTGATTTTGGTGCCAGTGATGCTGCCAGTGGCCTATAGTGTGGGCATTGATCCGATCCACTTTGGTGTGGTGATGGTCTGTACGCTGGGGATTGGCTTTCAAACGCCACCGCTGGGTGAAAACCTGTTCATTGCATCAGGGATATCCAATATCTCGATCGAACGGATTTCCGTCGCAGCTTTGCCGTTTGCCTTTGTCAACACGATCGCCATCTTCATCATCGCGTTCTTCCCCGAGATATCCTTGTGGTTGCCGCGCTTCTTTGGCTATTGAGCCGTGAAAGAAAGGAAAGAGAATGCTACCTCAAATAAATAATATCCTTTTCGCCACGGATTTATCAGATAACGCAAACAACGCTTTGCGCCATGCTCTAAGCATGGCGCAAGCCCATGACGCGAAAGTTCATGTATTGCATGTGACAGAACCTTTGTCGCGGGATGCTATTGTTACGCTGCAAATGTTTATGCAGGATGACAGTTCGCGCAAGAAGGCGATCAAAGATCGCCATGCATCGGTCAAGCAGTTGCTGAAAACCAATCAGCAAGAGTTCATGAAAGGGCTCTCTGCTGAGGAAAAAGCGGCATATGCGAAAGTATCGTCAGTGGAACTGGTCGATGGCCAGCCCGCCGAGGAGATTCTGGACCGTGCCAAAGAGTTCAACTGCGAACTCATTGTCATGGGCACACACGAGCATGGCACCGGGCACACCTTCATCGGTACTGTGGTGAAACGCGTTTTGCGTCGCTCCTCTATCCCGACGCTGGTCGTGCCGCACCTTGCATAACAACCTCCCACGTTGGACACTACAGGCGACCTTCGGGTCGCCTATTTTTGTGCTGTGAACTCATCACAGATGGTGATGTGTTGCCCCACGAAATTCGAAGTTTTCAATGTGTGAAAACCTGTCATAAGGGCGTGAAAGGACCCCTCAATGACACAGCGTGAGAACACCGATACCCCTCAGGGGCTTGCTTTTGCGATCACCGCGTATGTGCTGTGGGGATTTTTGCCGCTTTACATGAAGGCGCTGGCCCATATTCCCGCCGCCGAGATCGTTGCACATCGGGTGATTTGGTCGGTGCCTGTGGCAGGTATTTTGCTGATTGTGTTGCGCCGCACCTCTGATTTGCGGGCTGCATTGAAGTCCCCACGTACCTTGGCCATGGGGGGTGTCACGGCAGCGTTGATTTCATTGAATTGGGGCATCTACGTCTGGGCGATTACGACAGAGCGCGCACTTGATGCAGCACTTGGTTATTATATGAATCCGCTCTTTAGTGTCGCATTGGGGGCGATTTTGTTGCGCGAACGTTTAAGCCGGGCACAGCTTGTCGCTATTGCGATTGCTGCTTTGGCCGTCTTGATTATCGCGATTGACGCAGGATCATTGCCTTGGGCCGCCATCGGTATGATGCTGACATGGGGCTTTTACGCATTCTTTAAAAAATCGCTGCCTGTTGGCCCCAATCAGGGGTTCATGCTTGAAGTGCTTATATTGCTGGTGCCCGCGCTGGGGTATGTTGGGTATCTTGCCGCCAATGGAGCGGGGCATTTTGCGACAACATCTTATGATACATCCATGTTAATCGGGTGTGGTTTGGTGACGGCGGTGCCCTTGATTGTCTACGCCAATGGCGCAAAACTCTTGCGGCTTTCCACAATTGGTATTCTGCAATACATCGCACCCACCATGATCTTTGTGATTGCGGTGCTGGTCTTTGATGAACCTTTTGATCGCGCCCGTATGATTGCCTTTCCGCTGATCTGGCTTGCTTTGGTGATTTATTCCACTTCAATGATCCGTCAGATGCGCGCGCGTCGGCGCTGATCTTCCCACGCTTGCGCCCCTGCGCCAAAGCAAGTACCCAACACGCCATGAGCCAGATCACCCCATATGACCCACCCCAAGACCCGCTAGAGGTCTTACACGAAGACAGCGACATCGTTGTGTTGAACAAACCGGCGGGTTTGTTGTCGGTGCCCGGTCGCGGCAAGGATTTGGCCGATTGCCTTCTGACACGTGTTCAGGTGGCTTTTCCCGGCGCTTTGTTGGTGCATCGACTGGATCGCGACACATCCGGCGTTATGGTCTTTGGCCTTACCGCACATGCGCAGCGCAACCTGTCCATGCAGTTTGAAAAACGCAGCACCAAAAAGACCTATGTCGCGCGTGTTGATGGACATCTAGAACCCAAAGTGGGCACCGTTGAGCTTCCTCTGATTGTGGACTGGCCCAACCGCCCCTTGCAAAAGGTTTGTCATGAAACTGGCAAATCCGCGCAAACAGATTGGCGGGTTCTGAAATATGGTGACAGCGAAACCCGAGTGCGCCTTTCACCCAAAACTGGACGCAGTCATCAATTGCGCGTGCATATGCTGGCGATGGGGCATGTGATCTTGGGTGATCCGCTCTATGCCAAAGGCGCGGCTTTCAACTTTCCCCGCTTGATGTTGCATTCCGAAGAATTGCGCATCAACCATCCAGAAAACGGTCATGGCATGACATTTCGCACAAAGGCGGCATTCTAAATCGCTCAACTGGTTTAAAACACCTCGGCAGACTTGCCGTCAGTCAGATCTTGGACTTTACGTTCTAGTCCACAATACGGATCAACTTGCGTTCCAACACGCGCAGCACTGACTTCAGATCATGTCCGCGTTTCAGAATCTGCCCATCCATTCCAATCACCGCATACATGCCTTGTCGATTGCGCAGTTTGGGGCGTTTTTCGATGCGATAAAGTGGATGTTCCGCAGTGCGGCGAAAAACTGAAAACACTGCCACTTCCTTCAGGCTCGATATTCCATAGTCCCGCCACTCTCCAGCGGCGACCATGCGCCCATAAAGGGACAGGATTTCAGACAGTTCCGTGCGGTGATAGGCGACCTGCGCGGAAGGGTGCGACGCGCCGGAAAACGGCGAGGGCGGTTGCATATTCATGCCACTAGATTTGCGCTGATTTCGTCAAAAATCAACCCTGCCTGAAAAATGCCTTTATTTGGTCTGAAAATGGCCGCGTGCCTTCCATGCATTTGCCCTGACGTTGGGGCAGTTTTAAAGCCAGCGAAAGACACGCTACCTTCGGCAACGCGGCCAAATCATTGCCCCCACCCGGTTCGCGTTGCCGAAGGACCCATCTCTTTCGCAACTTCTCTAATTTATGAAACGATGACCTGCATCCAACGGCTGCATTTTCAAAATGCCTGTTGATAACTTACAATTTCGTCGTATCGCGACATATCAAAGTCGTTTGATCTATTGAATTAGCATGCGATTTCTCGCAGTGTCCCCCCACAAATAACTTTGCCCAGTTCGCGTGACTGGGCCCATCAAAATAAAATTGGAGGGATAGAAATGATCCGTACCCGTGCTGCTGTTGCCGTTGAGGCAGGCAAACCTCTTGAGATCATGGAAGTGAACCTAGAAGGCCCCAAAGCGGGCGAAGTTCTGGTGGAAATCAAGGCGACAGGCCTGTGTCACACGGATGAGTTCACCCGGTCTGGTGCTGACCCCGAAGGCATCTTTCCTGCGATTCTGGGCCATGAGGGTGCTGGCGTCGTGATTGAGATTGGCGAAGGCGTTACCAGTCTTGAGGTGGGCGATCACGTCATTCCGCTTTACACACCAGAGTGCCGCGAGTGCGACTACTGCCTGAACCCAAAAACCAACCTGTGCCAAAAGGTGCGGGCAACCCAGGGTGCGGGTCTGTTGCCGGATGGATCCACCCGGTTCTCGATGCTGGATGGTACGCCAATTCACCACTATATGGGCTGTTCCACATTCGCCAACCACACGGTTGTGCCGGAAATCGCGCTTGCCAAAGTACGCAAAGATGCGCCGTTTGATAAGATTTGTTACATTGGCTGCGGTGTCACCACTGGCATTGGCGCTGTGATCAACACGGCCAAGGTGGAAATCGGCTCTCGAGCGATTGTGTTTGGTCTTGGCGGCATTGGTCTGAACGTCATTCAGGGCCTGCGTATGGCAGGTTGTGATCAGATCGTGGGCGTAGACCTTAACGATGGCAAAGAAGAAATGGCGCGCGAATTTGGTCTGACCGACTTTGTGAACCCCTCCAAGGTCGAAGGTGACATGGTGGCGCATCTGGTCGAGCTGACCAAAGGTGGTGCGGATTATACCTTTGATGCCACCGGCAACGTCAACGTCATGCGCACAGCTCTTGAGGCTGCGCATAAAGGTTGGGGTGAAAGCATCATCATCGGTGTGGCCCCTGCGGGCGCTGAAATCTCCACCCGCCCGTTCCAGCTTGTGACGGGTCGCGTCTGGCGCGGTACTGCCTTTGGTGGTGCCAAGGGCCGCACAGATGTGCCCAAAATCGTTGATTGGTACATGGATGGTAAAATCGAAATCGACTCGATGATTACGCACAAACTGACGCTGGATCAGATCAACGAAGGCTTTGAGCTGATGCACAAGGGTGAATCCATCCGCGCAGTTGTGGAATTCTAAGCAAGGCTCCGCAAGATATGATTAGGCGCGTCCATTGGGCGCGCCTTTTTTGTTGGCGCTGCTAAATGTTTTGTGGTGATTTTCTATGTAACTCGCTGATACAGATATTCAAAAACCTGCGTGTGTTCCTTTTTGAAGCAGCGCACAGTATGCTTGAAGACTATTCTAAAGGATCAAATGTATGAGCACACAACACAGCACAGAGTTAAGCAGTCGCGCCATCATGGCCATTGTTGGTGGGTTGGCAGGCGGATCTATGTGGCTGTTGTTTGATGTGATTCATGACCTGATTGAAAATGGTCATGTTTTCCTGTTGCTTGCCTCCTTTGTCTGTGGGTTTTTTGCTGTTTTGCTTGCACTTATGGGGCCTGCGCCAGAGCGACGTGCCGCTGGCGCTGCGGCGGTGGTATCTGGCGTTGCGGCCCTTATGCTGGCATGGGTCAGCCTGCGGCACGCCGACATCGAGACGACCTTTGACACCGCATTTGCCCCCATGGCGTGGAGTTGGCTGATCTTTATCGCGACTCCGTTTGCAGCCACGTGGCTGCAAGATCGCAAGTCCTGCTTTGATTATGCGCTGCTGTTTGACATCTCATGGACCATTGTGGTGCGTTATGCGGCAGCGTGGTTATTTGTTGGGGTGTTTTGGGGCGTTGTTTTCTTGTCCAATGCTTTGCTGGGCATAGTCGGCATTACCATTATCGAGGACCTGCTGGATGTGGACCCTGTCCCTTATGTCCTAAGCGGTATCTCGTTGGGGCTGGCAATGGCGGTTGTGCATGAATTGCGCGACTATATCTCTGCCTTTTTGATCCTGCGCTTGTTGCGCCTGCTGATCCCTGTGGTGTTAGTTGTGGTCGGTGTTTTCATTGTCGCGATACCATTCCGGGGGCTGTCTGGCCTGTTTGGTGAATTTTCGGCCGCAGGTACATTGATGGCGATGGCGTGGGGAGTGATCACCCTGATTAGTACGGCGCTTGATCGCGATGATGAGGCGGCGGTACAGCTTGGTTGGATGCGGGCGGCAACACAGGCGTTGGCGTTGCTGTTGCCAGTGATGGCTGTGCTTGCGCATTGGGCCGTTGTGTTACGCGTCCAGCAATATGGGTGGACACCGCATCGCCTTGGGGCCTTTGTCGCAGCGTTGTTCATACTGGGGTATGCTATGTTTTATGCCGTCGCAATTTGCCGACGCCAGGGCTGGGCGGCCCGCATCAGACGCGCCAATATTGTCATGGCAACAGGGATGGCGGGGATTTGTATCCTGTGGATGTCGCCTGTGCTGAACGCAGAACGCATTTCCTCCAACTCTCAGGTGGCGCGGTATATCAGTGGGACGTCCAAGGTGAAAAATGTCCCCGCATGGGAGATGGCCCATGAATGGGGATATGCCGGGCAAGACGCGCTGGACACCCTGCGCGCGATTGAGAGCGATCAGCAAGATGCCCTGCTGAAACGTATCGAACAGGCAGAAAACGCCAGCACGCGATATGTGTTCAACAATGGGTTGAATGCGGATGGGGATGTATTTTCGACAGAGGATTTTCTGGCAAATGTCACGATCCTTCCCTCAGATTACACACTCTCAGAAGAAGTTTTTCAGCCTTATGCCTTCTATCACTGGGATACATGGGTGCCAAATTGTGCCACAGCCCCTGCACCTGGATGTGTGTTGATCCTCGGAGATTTCGACGCCCAGACACAAGGCCACGAAGGTATCTTTTTTGGTGTCAATAAGGGCGTAGGGCATTTCTTTGGGCAGCGTATTCGACTTGTAGAAGGCAAGATGAATGTTGGGCAACGTTTGATGAACGAACAAAATGAGTACCGTAAATTTAGCGCGACGCAGGTTCAACAGCTTGTTGATGAGGATTATCGCATAGCCCCGAGTTCGCAAAAATCCATCTGGATCGGGGACATAGAGATAAATCCGAACAATTGAAGATGTTGGGGATTTGTTAAACACCAGCGTTTCATAATCAGGCTTGTAATTTAGCAAGAGATTAGTGAAATGCACGGTCTGATTAACAGAGCCATTCAATGTTTCGTCGTGGATACCTATGGCGCCGATCGGTGGTTGCGTGTGGCTCATGACGCAGGGTTGGAGAACAGCGAATTTGAATCGATGTTACATTATGAAGATGATGTGACCGACATGGTGCTTAAGGCCATCGTTAGGGGCTTGGGGACGCCACTGGAAACCGTATTGGAAGATATCGGAACCTATCTGGTATCGCATCCCAATGTAGAGGCGTTGCGACGATTGTTACGCTTTGGCGGCGTTACATTTATCGAATTTCTGCACTCGTTGGATGATTTGCCAGAACGCGCACGTCTTGCTGTGGATGATCTGGACTTGCCACAAATGGAACTGCGTGAACACGCCGCCAATCGCTTCAGCCTTGCGTGTACGCATTCCTATCATGGGTTTGGATTTGTGATGATGGGAATATTGCGCACCTTGGCGGACGATTATGGTGCCTTGGTGTTCCTTGAACATAAGGGTGGAGAACAAGGTGTGGAAGAAATTGAAATAACATTGTTTGAGGCTGCTTTTGCCGAGGGGCGCAGTTTCGAATTGGGGGCCCGGGCAGGGTAGAGTCATGGGAAAGCTTGAGTGTTTGTACGATACTTTGGACGTGTTATGTCCGATGCATGTGATTTTGAATGCGACGGGGCATGTGGTGCATGCGGGTCCGACGCTGCGCAAATTGCGTCCAGATGCCACGATGACGGGAGCGCGGTTTCTTGAATTATTTGAACTCAATCGACCGCGTCGCGTATCATCGATGGATCAATTGCTGGAAACTCAGGGCGTCAAGCTGCATTTGCGGTTTCGGGATGAACCGCAAACCACACTTAAGGGTGTATTGGTGCCATCGCCAGAGGATGGCGGCGCCATCATCAACCTGTCATTTGGAATTTCCATTCTGGATGGAGTGCGCGATTACGCGTTGACCAGCGCTGATTTTGCCGCCACCGACCTGACCATCGAAATGCTGTATCTGGTCGAGGCAAAATCCGCCGCAATGGAGGCGTCGCGCAAGTTGAACCAACGTCTCCAAGGCGCGATGATCGCGGCAGAAGAACAGGCCTTTACCGACACATTAACAGGATTGAAGAACCGTCGAGCTGTGGATCACATTCTGCCTCGCATGATCGAAAACGATAAAGAATTTGCCGTTATGCAGATGGATTTGGATTTCTTTAAGGCGGTGAATGACACCATGGGACATGCCGCTGGGGATCATGTGTTACAGCAGGTCGCCAAGATACTGGTCGAAGAAACCCGTGATGATGATGTGGTAGCGCGGGTTGGCGGAGATGAATTTGTGCTGGTCTTCAGCAATGTAAAGCGTCGCGCGATATTGTCTGACATCGCGTCACGAATGATCTCTGAGATTGAAAAACCGATGGTTTTCAATGGTGAAAACTGCTGTATTTCGTCGAGTATCGGTATTGCAATGTCAGGGGAAACCACGCCGCTGACTGTGGCGCAATTGTTGGCAGATGCTGACACTGCGCTCTATGCGTCAAAACACAAAGGGCGTGCATGTCATACGTTCTTTGACCCCGGTATGGTTGATGAAATCGCCTGCGCCATGAGCGAAAATGGCGCCAAAGGGCGCGCGGCATCTGGTTAATCGGCAGCAGAATCCAGTGGTAACGCACCCAGATTGCGTGAAATATCCTGCGCCGCCTCGCGCACCATGACGCCGATGGTGTCGATCCGATCTAAGGGCAGCCTGTGCGTTGGGCCGGATACGGAAATCCCGGCGATGGCCTCACCAAATACGTTTAGAATTGGGGCGGCCACACACCGCATGCCGGTATTGCGCTCTTCGTCGTCAAATGCCCAGCCACGCGTGCGTGCAATGGCAAGGTTTTGGTGCAAATCGTCACCGGATTTCAGGGTCGTTGGCGTGAATTGTTCCAATTGATGCCTTTGGAGAAACTGCGTCATCCTATCGTTGGAATAACATGACAATAGCGCCTTACCGATGCCCGAGGCATGCATGGGGGACACGGTGCCAGGGGGGAAAAACGCGCGTATGGTTTCATGGGTTTCAACCTGACTGATGAACAGCACATGCCCATCCCGTTCAATCCCAAGGTTTGATGTCTCTCCGGTTTGTTCCATTAAATGCCGCATATGGCCGCGACTGCGTTCCGCCAACCCACTGCGCCGCAAAAACGCAGATCCCAATTGATAGGTCATGGAACCGATGTGCCAAGTTTGTTCTGCAGGATCCATTTCGACCACACTGCGCGCCTCTAATGTGGACAGCACGCGATAGATCGTGGCCGCTGATTGATCCAAATCCGACGCAATTTCGGTAAGGGTCATACCTGAATTCGCCGCTAGATACTCCAAAACATCCAATGCGCGATCCAATGCTTGAATGGTTGTTTGCGTGGGTTTTTCGTGAAAGCTCTTGGGGCGGCCACGGCGACGTTGTTCTTGGGGCATAAGGCAACCTGACAATCAAAAAGAGAGAGTTTCATGTTTTTCATGAAAATCATTTTTACACAATGAAAAAATGTAATGCATTGATAACAAACAGGTATGTGTAAAATTATACATACTGAAATAGTTTTTCAAAAAAATATACCACTTTGAGCGACTGCTTTACTCTCCAACCACACACCAAATGGAGAGTGTCTGATGAGCTTTCAAAACCCTGTATTCATTCCCGGCCCTACAAACATGCCAGAGGCATTGCGCAAGGCCGTGGATATGCCAACGCTTGATCACCGGTCATCGTTGTTTGGCGATATTTTGTATCCTGCGTTAAGCGGCGTGCGCCAAATTATCAAAAGCACAGAGGCCGAGGTTTTTGTATTTCCATCGACAGGGACTGGGGGATGGGAAACCGCAATCACCAACACGCTGAGTGCAGGGGATACGGTCTTGGCCGCGCGCAATGGGATGTTTAGTCATCGCTGGATCGACATGTGTCAACGCCACGGTCTGAAGGTTCAAATTGTGGAAACACCTTGGGGGGCAGGAATTCCAACCGATCGGTTTGCAGAAATCCTCAGTGCGGATGCCTCACATAAGATCAAGGCTGTTCTTGCAACACATAATGAAACCGCGACGGGTGTTCGATCGAATATCGGGGCTGTGCGAGAGGCGATGGATGCATCAAACCACCCGGCCATGTTGTTTGTCGATGGGGTCAGTTCCATCGCATCGATGGATTTTCGCATGGATGAATGGGGTGTGGATATTGCGGTCACCGGATCGCAAAAAGGGTTCATGCTGCCTGCAGGTCTTGCCATTGTTGGGTTTTCTCCAAAAGCTATGGCCGCGTTGGACACGGCAACATTGCCACGCTGCTTTTTTGATGTGCGTGATATGGCCAAAGGGTATGCGGCGGGCGGATATCCTTATACGCCAGCGGTTGGTTTGCTGAATGGGTTGAAACAGTCGTGTGACATGTTGCTGGAGGAGGGGCTGGAGACTGTCTTTGCCCGCCACCACCGTATCGCCGAAGGTGTGCGTGCGGCAGTTCATGCTTGGGGAATGCAGTTGTGTGCCCAAGAAGAGGGACTTTATTCAAACACGGTCAGCGCAATTTGTACGCCTGAAGGGTTTAATGCCACTGATATCGTGACCCATGCGGCCGACAAATACGGCGTGGCCTTTGGCGTGGGGCTAGGAGAGGTCGCAGGCAAAGTGTTCCGCATCGGCCATCTGGGCAGTCTTACGGATGTCATGGCCCTGTCTGGCATTGCCACCGCTGAAATGTGCATGGCTGATTTGGGGATCAACATTCGCCTTGGGGCAGGGGTTGCCGCTGCGCAAGATGTGTATCGGGGCGCACAGGGTCACGCCACGCAAGAGGCTGCGTGATGAAAGACCTAGATCCAATGAATATTCCGACGTTGGCCGATATGCTTATCGCGCACGAACGGATTAAGCCGCATGTGCATCGCACGCCTGTTTTGACCTCTCGGTTTATCAATGGCCTTTCAGGGGCAGAGCTGTTTTTCAAATGCGAGAACTTGCAAAAAGCGGGGGCATTCAAGGCGCGCGGTGCATCAAATGCTGTCTTTGGCCTGACTGAAGCTGATGCGATGCATGGAGTTGCAACGCATTCCTCTGGCAATCATGGCACATGCCTGTCTTATGCAGCGGGGCGGCGGGGAATTCCTTGTACCGTGGTCATGCCGCACACAGCACCGCAGGCTAAAAAAGACGCGGTGCGAGGTTATGGCGGGCGCGTTGTTGAATGCGAGCCGTCCACCACATCGCGAGAGGCAGTATTTGCCGAAGTGGTGGCCCAAACCGGGGCAGAGTTTGTGCATCCTTATAATGATCCGCGTGTGATTGCCGGGCAGGGGACATGTTCCAAGGAATTAGTTGAACAGGTTGATGATCTGGATGCGGTTATTGCCCCAATCGGAGGTGGGGGTATGGTGTCAGGCATCTGTTTGACCTTGTCAAACCTTGCGCCACACATCGCAATCTATGCAGCTGAACCTGAACAGGCAGATGATGCCATGCGCAGCTTTAAGGCAGGGTACATCATTGCCGATGACGCGCCGAACACGGTGGCGGATGGGTTGAAGGTGCCGCTTAAAGAACTGACTTGGCACTTTGTGCGCAACCATGTGACCGATATCCTGACGGCGTCAGAAAGCGACATCGTTGAGGCGATGAAACTGGTCTGGCAGCGGCTCAAAATCGTGATGGAGCCAAGCAGCGCCGTGCCGTTGGCCACAATCCTGAAAAATCCAGACATCTTCGCGGGCAAACGCGTGGGCGTCATCGTCACCGGAGGCAATGTCGATCTGGACAAGCTTCCTTGGATGAACAGTTAAGAGGGGAAAGATC
Organism: uncultured Paracoccaceae bacterium; assembly: GCA_947489325.1. Classification (GTDB taxonomy): domain Bacteria; phylum Pseudomonadota; class Alphaproteobacteria; order Rhodobacterales; family Rhodobacteraceae; genus CANLDA01. The sequence goes on from CANLDA010000017.1 coordinate 32,245, forward strand.
AATGAACGCTCAGGCAGATATTAAACAACTCGAAGTGGGCTTTGACGTGCCTGCCTTACCGGGAATGGACGCTAGCCAAATTCAAACACCTTCATTGGTACTGGATTTGGATGCCTTGGAACGCAACATCGTCAAAATGGGGGAATACGCCAAGGCCCACGGCATGCGTCATCGGGTGCATGGCAAAATGCATAAATCAGTTGATGTCGCCAAATTGCAGGAACGTCTTGGCGGGGCCATTGGTGTGTGCTGCCAAAAGGTAAGCGAAGCCGAAGTCTTCGTACGTGGCGGCATTCAGGATGTTCTGGTGTCCAATCAGGTACGTGACCCGATCAAGATCGACCGCTTGGCGCAGCTGCCACATCTGGGATCACATATCATTGTGTGTGTGGATGATCTGTCCAATGTGAGCGACCTGTCTGCCGCGGCACAAAAGCATGGTTCTGAGCTGTCGGTTTTCATCGAAATCGACTGTGGGGCCGGGCGCTGTGGGGTAAATTCAACGGCGGATGTGGTGACCATCGCCAAGGCGATTGATGCTGCTTCCAATCTAACTTTTCTGGGTATTCAGGCCTATCAGGGGGCGATGCAACACCTTGATACATTTGAGGCGCGCAAGGAAAAACTGGACGCGGCCATTGCAATGGTACGCGATGCGGTGGACGCACTAACAGCCCAAGGAGTGAAACCTGAACTTGTGTCAGGTGGCGGTACTGGGTCGTATTATTTCGAAGCAAATTCAGGCGTTTACAACGAGCTTCAATGTGGAAGTTATGCCTTTATGGATGCGGATTACGGTCGCATTTTGGATAAGAATGGCACCCGGATTGATCAGGGAGAGTGGGAGAACGCCTTGTTTATCCTAACCTCTGTCATGAGTCACACTAAGGCAGACAAGGCGATTTGTGACGCTGGTCTTAAAGCACAATCTATGGACAGCGGCCTGCCGGTTATCTTTGGACGTGATGATGTGGAATATCTGAAATGTTCAGATGAGCATGGCGTCATTGGAGACCCTAAAGGTGTTTTGAAAATCAACGAAAAACTGCGCCTTGTTCCCGGGCACTGTGACCCAACTTGCAATGTGCATGATTGGTATGTGGGTGTGCGTGGCGGCAAGGTCGAAACGCTTTGGCCCGTGTCTGCACGCGGCAAAGCATATTGATTTCTCTCTGACTGGTGGGCGTTGATAGGCGCCCACCATTTTTTCCCTGATAGACGAGGCAGACATGTACATTGTCCCTGAAAAAGAAATTGCCGCCTTGATGAGCCGCGAGGCCGCCTTTGATGCGGTTGAAAAGGTGTTTGCGGCCATGGCGCGCAAAGATGCGTATAATTTCCCCGTTGTGCGCGAGGGCATCGGCCATGAAGACGCGCTGTATGGGTTTAAGGGTGGGTTTGATCGCGCTGGCCTTACGTTGGGTTTGAAGGCCGGGGGATATTGGCCCCACAATCTTGAGCGTCGGCAATTGATCAACCACCAATCAACGGTGTTTTTGTTTGATCCAGACAGCGGACGCATGCATGCGATGGTGGGGGGGAATCTGTTGACCGCTTTGCGCACAGCGGCGGCCTCTGCGGTGTCTATTCGCCACCTTGCGCGTCAGGATGCCAAGGTATTGGGCATGGTCGGTGCTGGGCATCAGGCAACATTCCAGATGCGTGCAGCGCTTGAACAGCGTGATTTTGACAAGGTGATTGGCTGGAACATGCATCCAGATATGCTTGAAAATCTTGCAAAAGTGGCGACAGAGGTCGGCATTCCTTTTGAACGTGTTGATTTGCCCGGAATGGTACAGGCTGATGTGATTATCTCTATCACCTCAAGCTTTGATGCGATTTTTGGATCTGAGCATGTCAGCGACGGGACCCATATCGCCTGTATGGGCACCGATACTAAAGGCAAGCAAGAGGTTGCAACGGATTTGATATCCCGCGCAATGCTGTTCACCGATGAGGTGGCACAATCCATCAGCATTGGAGAATGCCAACACGCAATAGCCGCGAACCAGATCGCCGAAAGCGACATCACTCAAGTGGGTGCTGTGATCAATGGGGACCATCCCGGTCGTCAAAATGACAGTGATGTGACCTTATTTGATGGAACAGGCGTGGGTCTTCAGGATTTGGCAGTTGCCGCGTCGGTGGTCGATCTGGCCATCCAACAAGGTATCGCCATAGAAGTGGATTTTTAGGTCCACAAGCGAAGGGGGAAAAGGCGCGTCAATGATGCGCCTTTTACGTTGAAAGAACGGTGTAAGGTGTGTCGAACCAATGCTCTTGCAGATTCGCGCCGTCGCCAATGCGGTCTACCACAGCAAAAAGGCCTGGCGCGGACAATGGTGTCAGAACCCCGTGCCATGTGCCACGATGCAAATTGATCGCCTGACCCGGAGCCGTGGTAAAGGCCAAAGGTGTTCCCGGTGTGCCGCCCATATCAGGGGCGACCACCACCAAAAAAGACGTCATCGACATGGGAATAAACGCTTGTGATCCGTCCGGATGACGTTCCACCATCTCTATCGCACAGGGCAAACTGCGGGGGTGCGCATCAAATAGGGAAATACCCGCGCGTCCGGTGTGAAAATCAAGTGCGGCAAGATCATGATGACGCCCGCACATGCCCTGATTTATGAGCTTGTCAGGGGTTTCACGCAACGCGATCACATCACCAAAAGGTGCAAATGCTGCGTGGGTCAGAGCTTGGGCAATTATTTCGGTCATGCGAACATGTCCTGAAGACGGAACTCGGCAATGCGCTCGACCTGACGGCAGGCCTCGGCAAATTCGGTGTCGCGCGTGTTACCGATGCGGCGATGGAAGGCCGCGAGAATAGAGGTCTTATCGTGGTCGCGCACGGCAATGATGAAGGGAAACCCGTGTTTATCCATGTAAGATGTGTTGAGTGCCGTGAAACTTTCGCGTTCGTCATCTGTCAACATATCAAGACCGGCACTGGTTTGCTCATTCGTGCTTTCTGCAGTCAGACGCCCAGCAGCGGCGAGTTTACCGGCCAGATCAGGGTGCGCCTTAAGGACATTTAAACGATCCTCTTCGGAGGCGGAGCGAAACACGCGACACAGGGCGTTATGAATCCCCGCCGCGCAGTCATGGGCCGGGCCAAGTTCCAACTCGTACGCCCCTTCGGCAATCCATGGGGAATGTTCAAAGATGCCGCCATAGCTGGTAACAAATGTGTCGCGATCCATCGTGCTGGGACGGGCCCGACGCTGGTGGGGATGATGGATCGCCCAATGCTGAGCAATGTCGATGCGACGGGGGCACCAAACATCTGCGTGACTTTGAATATGTTCAATAAAGCGTTGTAACCCCGCGATTTTTCCAGGACGACCGATCAGGCGGCAATGCAGCCCGATGGTCATCATCTTGGGCGCGCCAGCCGTTCCTTCGGCATAGAGTATGTCAAAGGCATCTTTGAGATAGGAAAAGAACTGCTCTCCCGTGATCCAGCCCGGTGAGGTGGCAAAACGCATGTCGTTGGCTTCGAGCGTATAAGGGATGATCAATTGATCATGGTCGCCATATTCACGCCAATAAGGCAGGTCGTCATCATAGGTGTCGGAAATGTAGTCAAATGCCTGCGTCTCAGCCACCAAACGCACCGTGTTTTGAGAACACCGCCCAGTGTACCAGCCGCGTGGAGGCGTGCCGACGACCTCGGCGTGTAAACGCTGCGCCTCTGCGATCGCTGCGCTCTCTTCTTCGGCGGGCATGTCTTTGTGTTCCACCCATTTGAGGCCATGGCTGGCGATTTCCCAATCTGCGGCCTTCATCGCCGCCACCTGTTCCGGGTTGCGCGCAAGAGCAGAGGCCACGCCATAGATCGTCAGGGGGATGTCTGCGCCTGTGAACAGACGATGCAAACGCCAAAATCCAGCACGTGCGCCATATTCATAAATTGATTCCATATTCCAATGACGCTGTCCGGGCCATTGCGCGGCACCAGGAATGTCAGACAGGAACGCTTCGGACGCGTCGTCGTCATGCAGAACACAGTTTTCCCCGCCTTCTTCATAATTCAGCACAAATTGAACAGCGACTTTCGCATTGTTTGGCCATTGAGGATTCGGTGCATTCTGGCCATAGCCACGCATGTCTCTGGGGTAACGATTCACGAGCATTCTCCTGCTTTGTCTTCTGAATATGCCAGAAAACGGCTCATGACTTTCGCATTTTTTGAGAAAGATTTATTTGCAGGAGATTTAAGCGGAAATAATACTAAAAGCAGAGGCTCAGAAGCATCTGAGCGGTATTTACGGAGAGAATATTGAGAAGTGGCAGCCCGTAGGGGAATCGAACCCCTCTTTCCAGGTTGAAAACCTGGCGTCCTAACCGATAGACGAACGGGCCAAGGCCGTGGTTTGGTTCATATGAACCTGCTTGATGGCAGCCCGTAGGGGAATCGAACCCCTCTTTCCAGGTTGAAAACCTGGCGTCCTAACCGATAGACGAACGGGCCATATCAAGCGTGAGGCGGTATTTATTCAAAGGTTGTGAGGCGCGCAAGCACAAATGTGTGGGGTTTGTAGATTTTTTGAATTTTCTTTTGGTGAGGAATAGGGAGGCTTGGTTCATGAAGGGGGGACGGTGAGGGGCTTTGCCCCTCTGGGCCTATGGCCCATTCACCCCAGGATATTTTAACCAAAAAGAAAGTGAGAAGAATCAGGCAGGTGCGGCGTCTTCAAGGCGCAGTTGGACCTGTTGACGTCCGCCCCAAGTGTTGATTTCCAAACGCCCCGCCAAATGAAAGTGCGCGCCGTTGTGATTTAGGAGTGTGCTGCCGAGATCGGTGTCAAAGGCACCGAATGCAATGGCTTCTAGGCGCGCGGAAAGGCCGTCTCCAAATGTGATTTTCAAATGGCTGTCGCCAATGCGCTTGGCAAAGCGAATTTCGCAATCAGGAAAGGCAAAGCGCGGAGCAGGGGCACCGGCGCCAAAGGGACCCGCGGTTTCGATCTGTTGGATCAGGTCGATAGAGGCGGCACCGGGCATCAGGAGGCCGTCAAGTTTCAAATCAGCCGGGCCTATGTCGCCAGCCCCTTGTTTTTCGAGCAATTCTGACAAGCGTGCCATCGCGGGTTCTAACTGATCGCGCGCAACGGTGAGGCCCGCGGCCATTTTGTGACCACCGCCTTTGATCAACAGCTCCTCGGCGGCGAGACGTTGGATGGAGGCACCAAGGTCGATGCCCGCGACCGACCGGCCAGAGCCTTTGCCCTCATCTCCATCAAGGCCAATCACGATGGCGGGGCGGTTGGTGGATTCTTTCAAACGACTTGCGACAATGCCCACGACACCGGGGTGCCAGCCTTCGCCAGCGGCCCAGACAAGGGGGGCGTCCAGCCCGCGCTCTTCGGCTTGTTCCATCGCGGCGGCGCGTACAGCGGCCTCAATATCGCGGCGCTCGGTGTTGAGCTGGTCCAGTCGCTCGGCCATGGCGCTGGCCTCGTCCGGATTGTCAGTGGACAACAGGCGCGCGCCAAGATCGGCCTGCCCAATACGCCCGCCTGCATTGACGCGCGGACCAAGAAGAAATCCAAGGTGGTAGGTGTTGGGCGCGCTGTCCATGCGGCTGATGTCTGACAGGGCGACAACACCGGGGCGTTCGCGACGTGCCATCACGGTCAACCCCTGACGTACCAAGGCACGGTTGACGCCAATCAGAGGGGCGACATCGGCCACGGTGGCCAGCGCCACCAGATCCAGCATAGCCATCAGGTCGGGACCTTTGGCGCCATCCTCGCGCATTTGGCGATTTGCTTCGACCAGCATCAGGAACACCATGGCGGCAGCGCACAGATGGGCCAGATCACCGCTTTCATCTTGACGATTGGGGTTCACGACGGCGTGGCAATCCGGCAAGGTTTCCCCGCCTAGGTGGTGGTCCAGCACGATCACATCCGCCGCTTTGGCCGCAGCAATCGGATCATGCGAAAGCGTGCCACAATCCACACAAATGATCAGGTCATGATCACGGGCCAGCGCGGCCATTGCTTCGTCGTTGGGGCCGTAGCCTTCGTCGATGCGATCCGGCACATAGAGTGTTGCCGACAGCCCCATTTGGCGCAACCATGTGATCAGCAACGCGGCAGAGCTGCCGCCATCCACATCATAATCAGCGAAAACCGCGATGCGTTGACGGTGTTTCACGGCCTGTAAGAACCGCGTTGCGGCCTTTTGCATATCTTTGACGCTGCGCGGATCGGGCAGCAAATCACGCAATGCTGGGGCGAGGAAGCTTTCGGCCTCTTGGGCGGCCACACCACGACGCGCCAAAATCTGGCACAGGGGACGGGGGAGGGATGTGTTTTGCTCCAACGCCTCTGAGGCGCGTTCCAGATCAGCATCAGGACCGACCCAGCGCCGCCCCTTAAGGGATCGTGTGACGTTCAGGAAATCGCTCATGTCAGATCGGCAATGATGTCTGCGGTTTTGCGCGCTGTCAGGAATTCACCATGGATATGCGCAATGGCAGAGTTGTGGATGTCTTCGGCGCTCATTGCAGGCAAATCCGGGTTCCAGTCGGTCTGCGCACAACTGGTAAAGGCCGCACAGGCGTCATGCGCAAGTGTCGTATCAAATCCAAGGTTGGCCGCCATTCGGCTGGTGGTGGACACGCAATGCGGTGTTGTCAGGCCGCAGGTTACAACATGACCTATGCCAAGGCCGCGCAAGTGTTGTTCCAGTGATGTGCCGATAAAGGCCGAGTTTGCTGATTTCTCGAAGATCACTTCGCCGGGCAGTGGGGTGACCTGCTCCATGAAATCGGTGCCACCTTTGCCGGGGGCGAGAGGGCTGTCAGGATTGGCACTGACATGGCGGATATGCACCACGGGCGCATTGCACGCGCGCCAGTGGCGTAAAAGCAAACCAGCCTGATCCTCGGCGTCGGGATTGTTGCGCGCGCCCCACAGTGAAAGGTCGTGGAACGCGGTTTCAATGTCGATCAGGATCAGGGCGGGTTTCATTATCCCTCGACCGGGGTGCGATAAGACATGCGACGCACGGACCCAGTTTTGGAACGCATCAACAATGTGGTGGTCTCAAGCCAACCGGGCTCTCGCTTAATACGTGGCAACAAGGACCCTCCGGTCACACCCGTTGCGGCAAAGATCACGTCCTGCGTGACCATTTCGTCGCGTGAATAAATGCGATCCAGATCGGTGATGCCTGCCTTGGCAGCGCGGCCTTTTTCATCGTCATTGCGGAACAACAGACGACCAAAGATTTGACCGCCCATGCATTTCAAGGCTGCGGCGGCCAAAACACCCTCGGGTGCGCCCCCTTGACCCATGTACATATCGATGCCGGTTGTCTCGCTTTCAGCGCAATGCATGACACCTGCCACGTCACCATCGGTGATCAGATGGATGGCAGCACCGGTCGAACGTACTTCTGCAATCATTGCTTCGTGGCGGGGGCGTTCCAGAATACAGACCGAAATGTCTGAGGCCGCACAGCCCTTGGCATCCGCCAGCGCCTGAACACGTTCCGCAGGGGACATATCCAAGGAAACAACGCCCTCAGCATAGCCTGGCCCAACCGCGAGTTTGTCCATATAGGTGTCTGGTGCGTGCAACATCGACCCACGTGGACCCATGGCAATGACAGTCAGCGCGTTTGGCATATCTTTGGCGGTCAACGTGGTGCCTTCCAACGGATCCAGTGCGATATCAACGCCGGGACCGTTCCCAGTGCCAACTTCTTCGCCGATATACAACATGGGCGCTTCGTCGCGCTCGCCTTCACCGATGACAACAACGCCGGCAATATCCAGCAGGTTCAACTGTTCGCGCATGGCGTTCACAGCAGCCTGATCGGCGGCTTTTTCGTCACCACGCCCTACCAGTTTGGCCGAGGCCAACGCGGCCTGTTCTGCCACACGGGCCAGGCCAAGCGACAACATGCGATCGTGAAATTCAGCTTGCGCGGACATGGAAACTTCCTTGTAAATTGGGTTACTGCCCCTCTAGCGCAGCCAATGGGGGGTTCACAAGCATGTTTGCGCAAAACCACGCCCATACACACATAATGCGCCTACCTAAGCGCAAAAAAGGCGGCAAGAGGAACCTGTCGCCTTAGAAGATACCATTCAGGGCCCGTTTACAGCATCATTTGATAACTGGAAGGCACATATTGATAGGCGCTGTCCTTGGCCTCTACGTACCCGACACCGGGCCACGGCATATGATATCCGACAAAGGCGATCTTATCGGCGGCCATCATATCCAAAAGACGCCTGCGTGTGGCGGCAGCGGCGCCCTTGTCCATGTCAAATTTAACCTCCCAATCCGGGTGTGCCAATGACCAGACATAATGGTTGGCAAAGTCCGCAGCGATCAACATCTGTTGCCCGTTGCTTTCAATCATATAGGCCATATGACCGGGGGTGTGACCGAATGCTTCAACCGCCGTGATGCCAGAGGCGACGCTGCCTCCACCCTGTATCATGCTGGTCTGCGCCGCCAATGGGCGCATCAGGGTGTCAAACCCATCATGACCAGCCTTGGCCCAGCTATCATATTCCACCGCCCCAGTCACATAACGCGCATTGGGAAAGGTTGCACCCTGAGCATCCGCAAGCCCGCCAATGTGGTCGCCATGCATGTGGGTGATGACCACAATGTCGATTTGATCATTGGAATACCCGGCCTGCGCCAAGGCCGCACTAATGCCTTCTGGCGATTGTCCGGTGTCAAACAGAATCAATTCGTTGCCTGTATTCACCACGGTTGGTGTGAAAAAGAACTGTGCCTTATCCACGGGCAAATTCGCCTCTGCGGACACTTTCCCAAATTCTTCGGCGCTGACATTCATGCCAAAAATGTTCTGCGGCCCGGGAACGGTGATGGTGTTTGTCAATAATGTGGTGACTTCAAACGCCCCCACCTTCATGCGGCTGAACCGAGTGGCGTTCACACCCAACATCTCTGCGGCAGAGAGCGCCGGTTTGGCAGCCCCAAGAACAAGCGGCATCGCAGCCGCGCCTAACATCAACTCGCGGCGGGATAGTGTGGGGGATTGGCTCATAATTCTCTCCAGTTGCATCCTGTTTGCAAAATCATACGGCAAAACATCACCAACAGAGGTAGAAATATCGTGAACACTGATCCATACGCGAAAACCGGCTCTTCTTCTTGGCTGAAATATCCTGGGGTGAATTGGACCTGATGCAATCAGGGCCAAGAGGGGCAAAGCCCCATTTCCATCCGCTTTCTGGACAATCTCCTGCACTTGTGACAATCAGGCGCCAACTTCGGAGACCGCTATGACCACCACTCGTTTCGCCCCATCGCCCACGGGCTATATCCACGTTGGCAACCTGCGCACCGCGCTGATGAATTACCTGATCGCTCGTAAATCTGGCGGCACCTTTATCTTACGTATTGATGACACAGATCCTGTGCGCTCCAAGCAGGAATATGTCGATGGCATTCAGCGCGATCTGGAATGGCTTGGCTTGACGTGGGACAAGGTCGAGCGCCAGTCAGAGCGCCTTGATCGCTATGTTGCAGCAGCAGATAAACTGCGCGAGATGGGGCGGTTTTATGAATGCTTTGAAACTCCGGTTGAGTTGGACCTAAAGCGCAAGAAACAGCTTAATATGGGCAAACCTCCGGTTTATGACCGCGCAGCATTGGCCCTGAGCGACGCAGACCGTGACGCCCTGCGTGCAGAGCGTGGAGACGGTCACTGGCGCTTTATGCTCAACCAAACTCGGATTGAATGGACAGATGGCATTCTGGGTGATCTGTCGATTGATGCCGCGTCGGTTTCTGATCCGGTGTTGATCAAACAGGATGGTCAGTTCCTTTACACGCTGGCATCGGTTGTGGATGACGTGGAAATGGGTGTCACCCATGTTGTGCGCGGATCCGATCACGTAACCAACACGGCAACCCAAATTCAAATCATGGAAGCTCTGGGTGGCACGCCGCCAAGCTTTGCACACCATTCGTTGCTGACAGGTCCGCAAGGGGAATCGCTGTCCAAACGTCTGGGTACATTGGCACTGCGTGATTTGCGCGAGGCGGGCATTGAACCCGGCGCCCTTTTGTCGTTGATGTCGCGCCTTGGCTCGTCCCAACCGGTTGAGCTGCGCACCTCACTTGATGAAATTGCAGAAGGTTTTGACGTGAGCCAGTTTGGTTCTGCCCCAACCAAATTTGATGTCGATGATCTTTACCCGCTGACAGGTCGTTTGCTGCATGATCTGCCACTTGCAGATGTGGCCGCTGATTTGGCCGCCGCAGGTGTGCCCGCTGATAAGGCAGAGGCCGTTTGGTCTGTCATTCACGACAACATCACAACCCGTAAAGACATTGCCACATGGTGGGATATGTTCGCCAATGGAGCGGATCCGGTGATTGACGACGAAGATCGTGAATTTGTTTCTCAAGCCATGGCGATGTTGCCCGAAGGCGCGCTTGACGGCGACAGCTGGGGGGGCTGGACCAAAGCGGTAAAAGAAGCGACCGGGCGCAAAGGGCGCGGTCTTTTCATGCCATTGCGTAAAGCGCTGACTGGACAAAGCCATGGGCCGGACATGTCAGCCGTGCTGCCTTTGCTACAAGTGATTAAAGCCAAAGGTTAAGATCTTTCGTTCTTCTCAAAATGTTAAATAAGGCCCTCGTTTTGCGAGGGCCTTATTTTTTTGATGTTAACCGTTTATTACAATTAGCTTTCGCCAAATCCTTTTGGAATTGGGAGCGCGGGCAGAGATTTTGCGCGTTTCTGCAAGGCGCGGCCGATGACGACGCGGCTGATTTCGGTGGTGCCATCTACGATGCGCAGCATTTGCGACAGGCGTGACAGACGATCCATACCGTAAGATTGCAACAGGCCCATGCCGCCCAGAACTTGCGTGCAGGTGTTCGCGGCTTTCACGGCGGCATCTGGCACAAAACGCTTGGCGTGGGCGGCCATCAAGGGGCCTTCGTCGGTGCCAAGCGCAGCGGCGGCTTTGCGATACATCAGGCGCGAGACTTCCAGGTCGGTGGCCACATCGCCCAGCATCCACAAGATGCCATCCAGATCGAGGTTGGTTTTCCCAAACATCTTGCGATCCCGCGCATAGGCCAACGCCGTATCCAACGCGCTTTCCATCAGACCACAGCATCCAGATGCGATCGACACCCGTGCAATGTCAATCGCCATCAATGATCCTTGCAGGCCTTGCCCGACAGGCAGGATGATGTTGTCTTCGCTGACCACCACGTCCTTCATGTACATCTCGCCCAAAGGGAGGAAATTATAAGAAGGTGTGTCGTAACGTGGACCAAAGGAGAGTCCCTTGGCATCCGCTGGAATAGCGATCATGGCCATGTCTTTATGGCCGGGTTGATCGGTGGTTTTTACAACGGTGAAGTAAACATCTGCCTCGCCTGCAAGGCTGACCCAAGCTTTGGCGCCGTTGATTGTCCAGGTACCATCGTCATTGATCACCGCGCGGGAATACATGTTGGTCGCATCCGATCCAGACTGCGGTTCCGTCAATGCAAAGTTCGCCAATTTGCGCCCGGATGTCAGGTCACGCGCCCATTTTTCCTTGAACGCTTCGGTACCGTACCCACAGCCTGCAAATGTGCAGATATTGTGCATCGACAGAGCAAAGGCATAGGCCCCGTCGCCCTTGCCCAACTCTTCATAGACGCGAATACCTTCGGACAACGGAAGCCCCTGTCCCCCCAACTCTTTTGGGGCATAAAGGCCGGTTAACCCCATGCTGCCGGCCTTGTCTGAGCTGGCGCGGGGCCAGACACCGGCCGTGTTCCATGCATCAATATTGGGCTGGATGTCGTCCTGACAGTGGCTGCGGGCAGCAGTAAGGATGCGGTCGATGTCGGTCGTCATGGCGTGAACCTTTGATAGAGTTTAATTGTCTGACATTTAATTGTCTGACAATTTTATCCTCGCAACTCTGACCCCACGTCACAAACTGAAACTGAGTCAAGTGACGTCGCGGCGCAAACTATGCAACGACAGTGGGTTGGCAATTCAGCGAAAACCATGATCTGTTGTCCAGATTAAAGGAACCCGACACAAATGGCAGATAATCAAGCAAAATTCCTGACCGGAAACCTGTTTCGGCATGTCAGTGTGATGTCGCTGACTGCCTCTATTGGCTTGATGGCAATCTTTTTGGTGGACCTTGTTGATATGGTCTTCATTTCGATGTTGGGCAAGGAAGAGCTGGCAGCGGCGGTGGGCTATGCCGGAGCGATTCTGTTTTTCACCACATCCTTTGGCATCGGAATGGCGATTGCGGCGGGGGCATTGGTGGCACGCGCTTTGGGGCAGGGAGATGTGCAATTGGCGCGTCGCCGATCCGCGACGGCGCTGATTTATGGATTTGGATTTGCAACGGTGTTTGCGGCCACTGTCTGGATGAATCTTGATGTATTGGTGCGATGGATCGGGGCCACATCGGTCACACATGCGCTTGCAGTGCATTACCTACAGATCATCATTCCGTCGTTGCCAGTGTTGTTGCTGGGCATGGTAGGTGGCGCAATCCTGCGTGCACATGGGGATGCGCGTCGCGCAATGATGGCCACAGTGTTTGGTGGGCTGGTCAATGCGGTCTTGGATCCCATTCTGATTTTCGGGCTTGGGTTGGATTTAACAGGCGCGGCGATGGCCAGTGTGGTGGCACGTATTACCATTGGGATAACCTCGCTTTATCCGATTTTTCGTTTTCACGGCGGCCTTGATCGCCCAACAGCCAAACAATACCGTCAGGATCTTCCTGCCATTTTGGCAATCGCAGGTCCTGCCATCCTGACCCAATTTGCAACACCGATGGGGCAGGCCTTTGTGACGCGATCCATGGCGGCTTACGGCGAAGAAGCTGTGGCAGGTATGGCGATAGTTGGCAGGCTGACGCCTGTGGCATTTGGCGTGATTTTCGCGCTTTCTGGGGCTGTGGGGCCGATCATTGGCCAAAACTTTGGCGCAAATCAGCACGAACGGGTCAAGATCGCCTTTCGGGATGGCTTGGTATTTACCTTCCTATGGGTGGTCTTTGCGGCCTTTGCATTGTTTTTTCTACGCGCGCCCATTGCGAGCCTGTTTCAGGCCGAGGGCATGTCACGCAATCTGGTCTTTTTGTTTTGTGGGCCTTTGGCGTTGGCATTCTTTTTCAATGGTGTGATCTTTGTTTGCAACGCAGCGTTCAACAATCTCGGACGCCCTTTTTATTCCACTGCGGTGAATTGGGGACGGCATACGCTTGGTACGATCCCATTTGTATGGCTGGGCGCATGGGCGTTTGGGGCTCCGGGCGTGCTGATCGGGCAGGCTGCGGGCGGTGTTATCTTTGCTGCAATTGCGGTGATTATGGTGCGCCGCGTGATGCAATCCAAAATAGCGCCTCAGCCCGCGCCATTTGCCCGTCAGGGGCGTTTGATGGCACTGTGGACTGGTCGGCGGTAAAAGATATTAGATCAAGAAAGCATTGATCCGATGCAGTTGAGTATCCACAAAATCTCGCTCATTCGGGCGCAGTTTTTGATGTCTGGGATACACAGGGTTGTCCCGATCATCGTGAACAGGAGCGTCCCAGCCACGGGTTGTGTCAAAGAAACGCATGGCCCCGGCCTCGCCGAATTCACGTAGATATCCCTGCACGACCACATCCAGATAGCTCAGGACAATCGGCAGATCACGTGTGGGTTTGGCGTGTTTGCCTTCAGGAACACAATATGTGGCGATAGTGGCGGGTGCAGGGGCGCTATGGTGCATTTGATCGGTGACAGGGACACGATCATATCCTGCCTCGCGGTGGTCCAATGCGGCCCAGTCATCACGCGGCACATGCGCAATCAGCCCATCAATGACAGTGTTTGGGCAAGGTTCCACCGTGAGAAATGGGCGTGTTTGCCAAACCGTATGACGCCACACACGTCGCCAGCCATGCAGGCGCGCCGTTTGGGCGTTGCCATAGGTGTGGGTATCGCGGTTCACAAGGCTGCCATAGCCAAAGAAATAGGGGGTACTCATGATAAAGTAGCTTGCGCAGCGATTGATCTAAGTCAATTCCAAAATACATCTTTTCGCGCATAGTGCCTTATCGTTGAAAAAGGTTGATCTGTCGTGCGTATCACCAAAAGAACCAACATCGCGATTAGGGTGTTGATGTATTGCGCCGCCAATACAGGCCGGTTGGTTACAAAGTCTGAAATTGCAGATTGTTGCAATGCCTCGGAAAACCACCTTGCACAGGTGATTCATCAGCTTGCGTTGATGGGGGTGTTGCACACGCAACGGGGGCGCCGTGGTGGGATGGAGCTGGCACATGATGCCAAAAACATCAACATCGGCAATATATTTCGCAAGATGGAGGCCCCAATGCCCTTGGCTGAATGTTTTGCAGATGTCGATAATTCCTGCCCTCTGGTGAATGCTTGTCGTTTGCGCCATGCCTTGCAAGAGGCGGCAGAGGCATTTTTCAACCGTTTGGACGAGGTGACATTGGACGAATTGATCTGCGGCAATACTGCGTTGCTGAATATTCTTTCACCTGAACCCTGTCGCGCGTGATCTGCGCGCCAATGCCTCTTGTGAAGGAGGGGGCTTGCGTCATACGTTCGGTGTAAATGGGCAGAGGTGCCCACAATCTCAATGGCAAGGAGACAGACAGGGATGAAATTCACCGAAGAACACGAATGGTTGCGCGTTGAAGATGATGGCGTTGTCGTTGGTATCACCGCACATGCAGCCGAACAATTGGGCGATGTGGTGTTTTTGGAGTTGCCCGAGGTGGGCGATACAGTGTCCAAAGATGACGAGATTTGCGTGATCGAATCCGTTAAGGCCGCCAGCGACATCCTGTCACCGCTGGATGGGGAAATCGTGGAAGTGAACGACATGCTGACCGAAGAGCCGGGCAAAGTGAATGACGATCCCATGGGGGATGCGTGGTTCTTTAAGATCAAGCCCGATGATGCGTCCCAGATGGATGATTATATGGACGAAGCTGTCTACAACAAGTTTATTGGCTAATGGTCAGAAAACTGTGTCCCTGCATCATCTAAGACGCAGGGACACAACACTTATTTCTCTTTGAAGCCTTTGCTTTCCTTGATCTGGTCCCAGGCCCAAACTACTTCTTGTAGCTGTTCTTCTTGACTGCGGTCGCCGCCGTTCATGTCCGGGTGCAGAACTTTGATCAATTTCTTATAGGATTTGCGAATCTCGGCCTTGGTCCAGTGATCCTTTGCCTCAAGAATCTCAATCGCACGACGTTCAGTAGGGGGCAGACGACGTCCGCCGCCTCCGCCTTTGCCGGGGTTTTGTGTGGCGTTGGCGCCCAACACCTGATGCGGGTCTTCGATGCCCAAACGCGCCCATGCACGCGCCTCTGGGTCGCTCATCGGTTTGGTCTTACGTTCCCAGACCTTGTCTTTGGACGTCTGTGCGTTCATTTCGGCCTCTGTCTGGCCGTCAAAGAAGTTCCACTTGAGGTTATACTCGCGCACGTGGTCTTTGCAGAACCATAGGAAATCATCCAACACGTCAGGGGCACGTGGTGCGCGATATTGACCAGCCTCTTCGCATCCATCGTGATGGCAGACCCTAACAGATGTCTCGGACGCGCCAGACATGCTACGTCGACCACGCGGGTTTTTCTTTTTGGCGTTTGATACTGACATATCAAAACCGAATGGATCTGACTTTCGCATGACTCACCTTTTCGACTCGGAGCGCAGAGTTTAATCTATACGACAGGTAATTGAAGGGGGCAGGAGCAAAAAAATGCGTGTAGCCGATGAAATTTACGAGAGTTTGCAGGCGGCGTTTTCGCCGCGTGAATTGAATGTGGTGGATGACAGCGAAAGTCATCGTGGTCATTCAGGGTATCAGGACGGGGGGCAAAGCCACTTTAACGTGTATATCCGTGCCGCGATTTTTGAAGGGCAAAGTCGCGTGGCCCGTCACCGGGCGGTGCACAAGGCAATAGGGGCTGATTTGGTGGGGCGTATTCACGCGTTGGCGTTGGATATCGACATCTGATGAACGCCTAATGAATGCCGCGCATCACTGCGCGGCGACCTCATCTGCCGTTTGCGCGTCAGGGGTCGCTTCGTCAGCAGGTTCCACACGTTTGGCCGTGATCTTAGGTTCAGATTCAGGCGTGGTGAGTTCAGGCGGGCTGGGCTCCATCAGCTGTGCGCCAAAGGCAGCGGCGTGGGCTAGATTGGGACGGCGGAACACCATGAGACTGCGATAGGTCGTGGTCGAAGAGGTTAGCCCCGCGCGTTCCTCACTTGGAAGCATATCTGTGCGCTGATATTCCCAGCCATCTGCCGCCAGCGTGTTCATCACGTCCTCGACAGCGTGCGCAAAACGCGCCTCGGCGCCCTTGATGCCACGGGTCTTTTTGCCCTTTTGTGGGGCGGGTACAACTTTGTATTCAAAGGCTGTCATCTGTATTCCTGTTCTGCGTTGGTTTTCACTATAGCAATGCGTGACGTCGTCTCAAGATAGCAATGCGTGACGTCGTCTCAAGCCTTGCGTGGAATGCCGATGGGGCGACCAATGCGGTCTGGGCGAGGCAGCTTGGCGTGTTGCGTTGCCATGGCAGAGAGTTTGGCAAAGATGTCGTCGGGCATATCCGCCACGCGAGGGCCTGACATATCAACGTGTAAGGTCATGGCCTCTGCCGTCGCCGCAAGCCAGCCATCCTCGTGATATAACTCTTGATAGGTGTGAAAGCGTTTACGATCAAAATCAATGATTTGCATGGAACACCTCACGCGATTCCCGAGGTGAAGCTCCCGCAAATATCTGATACGAATATCGGCGGTATAGGTGGTTAACCCACGCTCTGATGCGACGTGCTCTCCGAAACCCAAAAGCGGATAAGCCTGATCCGAACAGCGATCAAACAACACGGTGTAAAACGCCATGTTGAGGTGGCCGTTATAGTCGATCCATTCAGGTTCTATTTCCATCAACGAAGACATGAAGGGAGCAGGTGGTGTCATGATGGATGTATCCGTCGTTTGGTTTCTGTGCAGTCAGGTTACTTATAAATGCTGCTTTAGGCATTGTCTGCAAGACAGCAATTGGGACCCAGCCAATGGATGAAAATGCTGTGAGGTCAGGAGCCTCGGGCGGGGAAATTTTTTAACAAGAGAAAGATGAGGTGTGTAATCTTGTTTTGAACTTGGGTCGAGCACAGCAGACGTAATTTCACAAAAACAATGATCTAGTCGATGTTGTTGATGTGATGAATTTCGTATCAAAAATGTAATGGCTAAAACCACAAGTCAACGGTTTCGCCAAATTTTGCCAACAGCAGATTCCATGACACTCCATAAAACCCATACAATAATGTGGAAAAATACGATTGTGAAAGCAAGAGTGAGGGCAGTAGAAACGCCTATTTCAATAAGGAAGCCAGTAAATGTGAGTGGAAAAAATAGTTTGAATATATCCGCAAGGATGAGAGCAAATGCTATTGGTGGAAGGAGAATGACTTTAAGCAATTTTTCTTCTTCATCTTACCGCTGAACATTAGCCGAATTGTGTCGCAACATCATCCTCGAAGTAAAGATTTTTCACAATGTGCCTTATGATGCTTGGCAAAAAGTCACAAATCAAAAAGGCCGCGAGATGCGCGGCCTTTTGTGTACTTTGAAAGAGCGACTTAGTTATTCAGTTTTTGTGCGACCAATTGGTTTACCGCCTTTGGATTTGCCTTGCCGCCGGTGGCCTTCATCACCTGACCAACGAACCAGCCTGCAAGCTTGGGGTTTTCCTTGGCTTTTTCCACCTGCGCGGGGTTGGCGGCGATGATTTCATCCAAGGCCGCCTCGATGGCACCGGTGTCTGTCACCTGCTTCATGCCGCGCTCTTCGACGATC
The DNA here is from genome assembly GCA_947489325.1 of uncultured Paracoccaceae bacterium. Lineage (GTDB taxonomy): Bacteria > Pseudomonadota > Alphaproteobacteria > Rhodobacterales > Rhodobacteraceae > CANLDA01. Next base: position 50,136 of record CANLDA010000017.1, read on the forward strand.
TGGGCGGGGTCGCCCCCTTCGGTGTAGACGATTTCAAACAGGTCCTTGGCGATCTTACCGGAAATCGCGTCTGATGCGATCAGATCAATGATACCGCCCAATTGCGCAGGGGATACCGGGCTTTGGGTGATGTCGTGATCTTCTTTTTTCAAACGCCCAAAGAGTTCGTTGATCACCCAGTTTGCCGCCAGTTTGCCGTCGCGTCCTTCTGCAACAGCCTCAAAATAGGCAGCAGAAGAGGTTTCAGCCGTCAACACGTTGGCGTCATATTCGCTGAGACCAAAGTCGGTCATAAACCGGGCTTTTTTGGCGTCGGGCAATTCTGGCAAGCTTGCTGCGATATCGTCGACCCATGCTTGTTCGATTTCCAAAGGCATCAGATCAGGATCAGGGAAATAGCGGTAATCATGCGCCTCTTCTTTGGAACGCATGGAACGGGTTTCGTTCTTGTCCGGATCATACAGGCGGGTTTCCTGATCAACCGATCCGCCCGCTTCTACGATGGCGATTTGACGGCGTGCTTCGACCTCGATTGCGGCTTGAATAAAGCGCATCGAGTTCATGTTCTTGATTTCGCAACGCGTACCCAGATGGCTGAAATCTTGTGTTTCTTGGTATTTTTCGTACTGCCCAGGGCGGCAGATGGAAACGTTCACATCGGCCCGTAGGTTGCCGTTTTGCATGTTGCCATCACACGTGCCCAAATAGCGCAGGATCTGGCGCAGCTTGGTAACATAGGCGGCGGCCTCTTCCGGGCCACGGATGTCAGGGCGGCTGACGATCTCCATCAAGCACACGCCAGTACGATTGAGATCCACAAATGACATGTTCGGATCCATGTCGTGGATAGATTTACCCGCATCCTGTTCCATGTGGATGCGCTCTACGCGCACCAAGCGCGCCACGCCGGGCCCCATTTCGACCAGAATTTCACCTTCACCGACGATGGGCTCATAGAGCTGAGAAATTTGATAACCTTGGGGCAGGTCAGGATAGAAATAGTTTTTGCGATCAAACGCAGATTTCAGATTGATCTCTGCCTTCAGGCCAAGGCCCGTGCGCACCGCCTGTTCCACACAATATTCGTTGATGACGGGGAGCATGCCGGGCATAGCTGCGTCAACAAAGGCCACGTTGGAATTGGGTTCGGCGCCAAATTTGGTGGAGGCCCCGGAAAACAGCTTGGAGTTAGAGCTGACCTGGGCATGTACTTCCATCCCGATCACAAGTTCCCAGTCGTGCTTCGCGCCTGCGATGACTTTGGGTTTTGGCGTTTCATATGTGAGGTCGAGCATCTTGGCTGGCTCCGTCTGAAGATGGGTCAGGGCGTTCTAGGACAGGGCGCGGGCGGGGGCAAGGGGGATCAGCCCCCATCCGCAGCACAGGGGGCGGTGGGAGCCGGTGCGACGCAAGATGTTATGCAGGAATGCAGGTGATGCCTTCGGGGCTGAAGCGTATCGTCTGACCTGATTGCAAGACCTTTTGAAATGGCAAGGCAATCGCCTTGATAGCAATTTCCTGTCCCAGATTGGCAAGCCGCTCGGTGGACAGGGCCTTTACGCCATTGCCAAATCCCAATTCGGCGTGCCCCCAAAGCAAGGGATGAATTTCTCGCAAATGATTGTGGACGACATGATCAAAGCCATAAAGCAGCGCATTGGCCAAAGTTTCATATTCGTCGTTATTGTCAGCAAGCCCGCGAATGGTTTGCCAACTGCGGAACAGATGCGCCGCGGCCATATTGGCGTGATGCTGATCGTCGCGGCGGTCCAGAATGTCGTAAATTCCATCCATGAAATAGGCGATTTCAACCGTGCCAAAGCCAGCTGGATCAATGAGCAATGCATCAAACCAGACCCAAGTATACGCCCCGGCACCCCAACAATCACTGAGACGAGCGGCTGTGCGACGAGCCTCTAGGTCGAGTTTTTCAAAGCTACCCTGCCAGCGTGGCAAGAGCGAGCTGCCCAATGTGCGCAAAGGACGTGGGTTTGTGGGCGAGATGTCGATAAGCCCTTCGAACTCATCGACGACACGTTTCAGGTTGCCCGACCCAAATTGCAAGGCGCAGCGCGCGTTCATCAAAGCGGCAGAAGAAGCCTCGTAGGCGCAAAATTCGTCAAGAATTTCTGTGGCGCGCAGGAAGTGAGCTTCAAATGCTTCGAGGTTGCATTCTGGCAAGTCTTTGGGCGGCTTGCTTCCGCGCCAAGCCCAAGCGATATCAATGTGTAGGAATGCGACCAACAGCGCGATGGCGTAATCGTTGGGGTGTTCACTTAGCACGGTTTCCATGGCTTCGACACCTTCCAGAACACGTGCGTCACGTGCCGGGCGTCCATGCAACAAAGCGTGTTCTGCCGCACGCACTGCATCCGCGCGTGCGCCATGCAACAGAAGATCAGCCAGTGGGACGCCATTTTTTGTGCAGGCATTCGCGGCGTCATAGTCGCGAATTTCACGCCCCAACTCGTCCCAGCGTTCCTGTCGCGCCATGAAAAGGCCATGATCACGGCAGGTCGTATTTTCAATTTGATCTGCGGTGGCTTTGTTCACGGGGATCAGCAGGCGCTGTTGTAAATCGGTCAAGCTGATAGTCCCCGAAAGGGTGGTATTGTCATGGGAAGATGGCAGTGCCTTCCCCATCTTTTGCTTAAGCAAATGGATTGGGCGCGCAAAAATGCTTTGTTGTGAAGACCTGTTCAAAATCTTGAAGGGCATGGCAAACTCCGGCTGTATGACACCAACATGCCGACGTAATCGGGCCGAAACGTGGCGTGGCTGCGGAATCATCCGGTCAATTTTTCAGGATTGGTGCCCATTTTGGCGAATTTGGGCGGGTTACTGCCAAACTGATTAAATTTTGGTAATTATTTGCCGATAAAAAGAGGCGTGATCCAAATGAGCGCTTCCGCGCGCTTTGTTTGAGTGCCGAGAGACGACTCATCCCTTGATGGGGTCGCGCGGAGTGTAAAGTGGATTAAAGGAGCGTGAAAGGATGGCGTTCGGTTCTCAGACCACGCTCTTTCATGGCGGTCTCGAGTGGGTGGCTGGGCGGCAGGACATCATAGGGCAGTTTAATTTTCTTACCTTCTGTCGTGATCAGGCTGATACGTACAGAGAGATCAAACCGGCCATCAAAGCGTACTTTTTCGATGTTCTCAAACGGAACTTCACCTTCCTGAGCACGGTTTTTCCAATGCACATGCGTGTCATCGAGCGAAAACGTCGCGGTATTGTTCAGAACAAGATCCAAAATGGCTGGGATCGTAAACAGGGCCAGTAAGATGAGCACCCAAATCAGGGTTCCAAATGAGTACAGCACCGCAATCAGAGCATAGACCGCAAGTACGGCCATCAGTGTCTTGAGGCTGCGGCCTTGATTTTCGTATTGGAACGTGTCGCTGTTCATCGGCAAACCCTTTGCGTGTCTGTCGTGAATTAGCAATCATAGTGGCCTAGGTCACGCGAAAAGCTCTTTGAATGTCTTGCAGGGCCTCTGTTTGAGTGGTGCTAAGAGACGCGCCGTCCTGTGTTACGGATTTCAATATGGTCAAAAGCGGCTCCCAACTGTGCGCCCCATCTAGTTTGTACAGGCGTCGTGCGACGCGGGAAATGGTGGCATCCGGACCATTGCATTGGGTGACAAGCCAATGGGACAAAATCTGGATTTCCTCAGCCTCCTCAGAGGTCAAGCGCAGGGTTTTGCGCATTGACAGATTGAGCTGATCGCGTTGATTTTGGGTGGGGAGGCCACTGAGTTCGATGAAAGCCGTGGCAATGGTGCCCATCGCCAGATTGGGGGTGTCGATGCTTTCTACAGGATGTTGATTGTTGCGGCGCCGAAATCCCATGCGGCGTGCGGCAAGGCGTACATCATTCGCCACATCCAGCAATTCGTGTGTCATATCAGCGGCGTTTTTGGCGCGCCAGACAAAAACGCCAACGGTGGTGAGAGCTGAAAGCACAGCTAGAATAATCGGCATATACAAATCTCACGTCAAAATACAATTTCAGATAGAATATATGCGGACCATCCCTCCTCTAAAGTAGAAGCCAAGGGTAATTGAAGAATTTAAGGAATGGGTGCGGCCCCTTTACCCCGGTTGATGCCCGGGGCATTCACCCCGGGATATTTTAGCCAAGAAGACCGTGGGTTATGGATTACCCTATAATGCGGGAGATCATTTCGTGGGTGTCGCGGCTAAGATTGGGTTTTGCCAACAGCCGATTAAGTTGCGTTGTGATGAGGCCCTGACGTGTGGTGTCATAGCGCTTCCATGTTTGAAAGGCCGAACAGAGACGGGCCGTGGTTTGAGGGTTCACATCATCCAGCTTGATCAGCCAGTCTGTGAGTAATGCATAGGCCGCGCCAGAGGCATGGTGAAACCCTGCGTGATGCGCAGGGAGAGTGCCCATTACAGCGCGAAAGCGGTTGGGGTTTTTCATGTCAAAGGCAGGGTGTTGGATGAGCGCGTTGACGGTTTTGACCAAGTTTTGCGGTTTCGCGTGCATCACCTGCAAGGCAAACCATTTGTCCATAACAAGGCGGTCATCCTGCCATTGTGTTTCAAAGGCGGAGAGGGCTGCGTTGCCAGCATTTGCGTCCAGCAATGCAGATAGTGCGCTAAGCTGTTGGGTCATGTTATCGGCTTGCGCGAATTGTTGCTGCGCCTGCGCGCCTGCGTCTTGACGGGTCAAGAGCATCAGGGCGGCATTTGATAGGCTGCGCTTTCCAACGCTCTCGGCGTCTGGACGATAGGCACCACTGATCTGGTGGTCTGCATAAAGTGCGGGCAGAATATCAGACAGGGCGGCGGCCTTGGCATCGCGTAGGGCTTCGCTGGCTGAGTGGATCGCCTCTGGGTCAGCAATGTCGCCCGCCGCATTAACCAGCCCGGCAAGTTCGCTTTGGCCGGGTTGGGCCAGCATCAGGGCGCGGGTGGCTGGATCAAGGGCACTGTCACGCATCACCGCATGCAAGCCTTCCAGATAGGCCGGGTTTGGGGCCGCTCCGGTGCGGATCATTGACAAGAGCGAGTCACGGGCCAAATCACGACCTGCTTCCCATCGGTTGAACGGGTCGGTGTCGTGGGCCAGTAAAAAGGCGCGGCGGTCAGTGTCGATGTCTTGTTTCAGGACCACAGGTGCGGAGAAATTGCGCAGGATGGATGGAATGGGATGCGAACTGTGGCCGGGGAAGGCAAAGCTTTGGCTGGTTTCGGTCATTTCCAAAACCTGCGTTGGGACAACTTCATCGCCGTTTTGTCCCAGCAGACCCACAGCAATTGGGAGCACCTGCGGGTGTTTGTCGTCTTGTCCGGGGGTGGGGGCGGTCGATTGGGTGAAATGTAGGGTCAGCGTGCCGTCAGCGTATTCTTCACGCACCGACAGGTCGGGTGTGCCCGGTTGGCTGTACCAGCGCTTGAATTGTGTAAGGTCACGTCCGGTTGCATCTTCGAACACCTGCAACCAATCTTCGATCGTTGCGGCGTCGCCGTCGTGACGCTCAAAGTAAAGATCAAGTGCTTTGTAATAAGCGTCTTCACCGACGAGAGTTTTAAGCATACCGATCACCTCGGCGCCTTTTTGGTACACCGTGGCGGTATAGAAATTGTTGATCTCTTGATAATGTTCAGGCCGTACGGGGTGGGACAGGGGTCCTTGATCCTCGGGGAATTGACGTGCGCGCAGGGCAAGTACGTTTTCCACCCGTGCCACAGGGCCGCTGCGCATGTCGGCAGTGAATTGTTGGTCGCGGTAAACTGTCAGCCCTTCTTTGAGGCACAGTTGAAACCAATCGCGGCAGGTGATGCGATTGCCGGTCCAGTTGTGGAAATATTCATGGGCGATGATGGATTCGATGCGTTCAAAGTTGGCGTCGGTGCTGGTTTCCGGGCTGGCCAACACGCAAGAGCTGTTAAAGACGTTCAGCCCCTTGTTTTCCATCGCCCCCATGTTGAAATCATCGACGGCCACGACGTTGAAGATATCCAGATCATATTCGCGCCCATAAACGTTTTCATCCCATGTCATCGACGCCTTCAGCGCCTCCATACCAAAGGCGCATTTATGTTCATCACCGGGGCGTACCCAGATGTTCAGCTCAACCTCCTTGCCGGATTTGGTGGTGAAGTGATCGGGATGATTGATCAGATCGCCCGCAACGAGTGCAAACAGGTAGGCGGGTTTTTTCCAGGGGTCTGACCACTCCGCAAACCCCTCGCCGGATGCGCCGGGGTTGCCGTTGGACAACAGCACAGGCTCATCCCCTTCGATGCGCACATCAAAGGTGGCCATCACATCCGGGCGGTCAGGGTAATAGGTGATCTTGCGAAATCCTTCGGCCTCGCATTGGGTGCAATACATGCCGTTTGACATGTAAAGCCCCTCAAGCGCTGTGTTGGTGGAGGGCGAAATTTCCACCTCGGTCTCCCAAATAAATGGCGCGTTTGGCACCTCTGCTGTCAGCCCTTCTGGTGTAAGCGAAGGGGTGATGTCCTGACCGTCAATCTTGGCGTTGATCAGGTTCAGTTCTTCGCCATGCAGGAAAAACTGCCTATCGGTGGCGTCTGGGTTGGGACGAAAGGCAATGCGACTGAGGACGCGGGTTTTGGTTGGGTGCAGGTGAAACGTCAGCGTGACCGCATCAATCAGAAAGCCAAAAGGAGTATAATCCTTAAGATAAATGGTCTGAGGGGCTGCGTCGCGCATACGATCTCTCCTGTTTGCTTTGGGCTAGATGTAAAGAATGTGGGCGGGGCTGCAAGGCATGTCTTTGCTTCTTTTTAGTGCGAAAACGCAACCGAATTGGAATATTTGGTGGTTTGTGACATACTGTCCACAATATCGTGAATAATGCGAAGATGTTGACTGGGCAGGAGAGCAATCATGGCGGCAACAAAAACGGTAAAGAAACCTCGGACTGCCAAGAGCAGTGCCAAGGCACAGACTTCAAAAGCCAGCACCAAAACCAATACGCGAAAATCAACATCTGCAAAGTCAACTGTGAAACCATCAGCGACGAAGCGTGCCAAGAAATCTCCTGTTGTGCCGATGGTTGGATATCTTCCAGGGATTTTGTCCCAATTTGGCGTCAAAAAGCTGCTTGATGTCCAATGTGGCACGTTTGATTGGCTAGAGGAGGCCAAACTGGGCACCACGCACTATGTGGGCATGGATCGGCGTCCGGATCTGGTTGGGCAAAATGCCGAAAGATATGCGAAAAAGACGGTCTCTTTTGAAGTGGGTGACATGTGCCATGATCCTTTGCCAAAAGCCGATCTTGTGATGTGCCGTGGTGCATTTGCCCACATGACGTTCGCAGAAATTTTGGCGTTTTTGCGAAATGTTGAGGCGTCGGAGAGTGACTATTTGATGGTGACACAGGATGATACACGTCAAAATCTTGATGTGCCTGAACCTTCAGATCACCCAGCGGAAGGGCTGCGTCGTAACCTGAAGCGCTGGCCCTTTAACATGGGCGAAGGCATTGCCAAATTTCCAGATTGGGACGGCTTGGATGCAGACCACACACGGTTCATGGTGATTTATGGGCGATGGCACATTGGGCGCGCCATTGAACGGATGGCTGGCAACGGTGTTGAGGACTAATGACGGCTGTCCCCACGCGCCAAGTATTTTCAGTAAATTCCAATAGATGTTGTTTGCACAATAGCGACAATACCAGAAAAGGTGCTGATTGTCGCATGCTGTGATTTGCCCTAGTCTAACCTTGCATACATTAGTGTACCGAACGTGAGGGAACATGAGCAAGCACATCCAAAAGCTGGACCTACAGGTCGCATCCGAATTTGTTGAATTCATTGAGAATCAGGCTTTGCCGGGCACGGGTCTGACCGCGGATCAGTTTTGGGCAGGGCTAAGCACGCTTGCCCATGATTTAGGCCCCCAAAACCATGCTTTGTTGGAAAAGCGCGAGGATTTGCAGCAAAAAATTGATGCTTGGCATGTGGCCCATCGGGAGAAGGCGCATGATCACGCAGCCTATAAGACGTTCTTGCAAGAAATCGGCTATTTGATCCCAGAGGGTGGCGATTTTGAAATTGACACCACAAATGTCGATCCAGAGATAGCTCAGGTGCCGGGCCCACAGCTTGTGGTCCCGATCACCAACGCGCGGTATGCGTTGAATGCGGCAAATGCGCGGTGGGGGTCTTTGTATGATTGCCTGTATGGCACCGATGCCATGGGCGCGCGAGCACCCAAAGGGGGCTATGACCGTGGGCACGGGGCGCGGGTTGTGGCGCGCGCCCGGGTGTTTCTGGATGAGGCTTTTCCGATCATTGGCACCAGCCACGCGGATGTGCGACGCTATTACATTCAGGATGGGATGTTGTTGGTGGATGACCAACCCCTGATGCACCCTGAGAAATTCGCAGGCTATCGCGGTAATCCCAAAGCACCGGATGCCGTGTTGTTGTGTAACAATGGCCTGCATGTGGAATTGGTTTTTGACCGTGCGCATATGATTGGCAGCCGTGATCAGGCCTGTTTGGCGGATGTGCGTATGGAAAGTGCGATGTCTGCGATCATGGATTGTGAGGATTCCGTGGCCTGCGTGGATGCCGCTGATAAGGTACAGGCCTATGGCAATTGGCTGGGGCTGATGCGCGGCGATCTTGAGGACAGTTTTGACAAAGCTGGACGCACAGTCACACGCCGCCTGAACCCAGATCGGGAATTCACGGCCCCTGATGGCTCAACTTTGATACTGAAAGGGCGCGCACTGCTATGGGTGCGCAATGTGGGGCACCTGATGACCAATCCGGCCGTTCTGGATCGGGACGGGAATGAGATTTATGAGGGTCTGCTGGATGGTCTGACCACAGTGATGATCGCGATGCATGATTTGCAACGCGAAAGTGGCAATTCGGTGCATGGCTCAGTCTATGTGGTGAAACCCAAAATGCATGGCCCCGAAGAGGTGGCCTTCACGGATCGGATTTTTGACAAGGTCGAGGATATTCTGGGTTTGCCGCGTCACACCGTGAAAATTGGCATTATGGACGAAGAACGGCGCACCACGGTGAACCTCAAAGAATGTATCCGCGCGGCGAAATCGCGGGTGGCGTTTATCAACACCGGATTTCTGGATCGCACGGGCGATGAAATTCACACCTCAATGGAGGCTGGCCCGTTTTCACGCAAGGATTTCATCAAGCGTAAGGCTTGGATCGGGGCCTATGAAAACATGAATGTCGATATTGGGCTGGAGTGTGGCCTACAAGGGCGCGCCCAAATCGGCAAAGGCATGTGGGCGATGCCAGATCTGATGACGGCAATGTTGGAACAAAAGATTGAGCATCCCAAGGCTGGCGCCAATTGTGCTTGGGTGCCCAGCCCGACCGCAGCCACTTTGCATGCGTTGCATTATCACAAGGTCGATGTGTTTGCAGTGCAGGACAAGCTGCGCGCCACAGGGCGGCGGGCGCATGTGGATGGGGTGCTGGAAATTCCCTTGGCGGGCTTTCGCAATTGGAGTGCTGCGCAGATCGCGCGCGAGGTGGAAAATAATGCGCAGGGCATTCTGGGCTATGTGGTGCGCTGGGTGGATCAGGGGGTGGGCTGCTCTAAGGTGCCGGATATTAATGATGTGGGTCTGATGGAAGATCGCGCCACCTGTCGTATCAGCGCACAACACATTGCAAACTGGCTGCATCATGATGTGGTAAGTGCACAGGATGTCATGGGGGCGATGCGCAAGATGGCAGAGGTGGTTGATGGGCAAAATACCTCTGATCCAGTGTATCAGCCCATGGCACCGCGTTTTGACGGGATCGCGTTTCAGGCAGCCTGTGATCTGGTGTTTAAGGGGCGTTTACAGCCATCTGGTTATACCGAGCCCGTGCTGCATGCGCGCCGATTGGAAATCAAGGCACAAGGCGCGCTATGAGCTGATCCAGCGGTGTGCGATGCACGCAGTGTGCATATGCGTTCATGGCACGCAGCCACTTGGGGGCAGGCCCCCAAGACCCCGGGGGGCCTGCCCCTTTGCGGCAGAGCCGCATTCACCCTAAGGTATTTTGCCAAGAAAAGCTGTTTGTGGTTTGCAAAGTGGGTTTGGTGCTTATGCTGGGGGAGAAGGAGAATTCACATGGTGCGCCCAATCGTCGGTATTATTGGAAATCAGTATTTGCTGGATAATCATTATCCGGCCCACGCAGGCGGTACGATGAATTCTGATGCAATTTCCAGTGTGGCGGGGTGTATGCCGTTATTGATTCCTGCCGATCCGCGATTTGTATCAGTAGAAGAGTTGGTGGAAACCTGTGATGGGTTTTTGCTGACCGGTGGGCGGCCCAATGTTCATCCAGAGAATTACGGCGAGGCGGTGACTGATGCGCATGGCGAGTTTGATCGTGCGCGCGATGCGATTGTGTTGCCTTTGGTACGGGCCTGTGTGGAAAGCGGTCAGCCGTTTTTTGGGATTTGTCGTGGCTTTCAAGAGGTGAACGTCGCGATGGGGGGATCACTTTATCCGGAAATCCGCGATTTGCCGGGCAGAGACAACCATCGGATGCCACCCGATGGCACACTGGAAGAAAAGTTCGCCCTGCGTCATGTGGTGAGTTTTGCAGAGGGCGGCGTGTTTCATGAATTGCTGGGCGCGCAAAGCGTGATGACCAACACCTTGCATGGGCAAGGGATCAAGCGCGCAGGTGCGCGGGTGATTGTCGATGGGCATGCGCTCGATAGCACACCCGAAGCGATCTATATTGAGGGCGCTCCGGGGTTTAGCCTTTCGGTACAGTGGCATCCGGAATGGGATGCGGCTAATGATCCGGTCAGCCGCCCCTTATTTACCGCCTTTGGGGATGCGGTGCGCGTCTGGGCAAGCGATAGGCAGGCCAGCCCGGTGCTGCGCCGCGCCTAGATTACAACATCAACTCAAAATCATGCATCAGAGGCAGACGTCTTGGACGCTTGCCTGTCAGATCAAAGATTGCGTTGGCAAGCGCTGGGGCTGCAGGGGGCAAGCCCGGCTCGCCAGCGCCGCCCATGTGATCCTGTGTTTCCAAAAGATCAACCATGATGCGCGGAGCCGAGTGCATGCGCAGGGCATCGTAATCCGGAAAGTTCTGCTGATCCGCCGCACCATCGGTAAAGGTGATCTCGCCAAAACAGGCCGCCGAGAGACCATAGATCATAGCACCTGACATTTGCGCGCGGATATTGGCGGGATCAAGCGCCAACCCCATGTCGGCGACAATCCAAGCATCGCTGATGCGGATTAATCCATCTTCTTCGGTCACATCAATCACCTGCGCAACCGGGGTGCCAAAGCTGTAACTCATGGCAATCCCGCGCCCTAGGCCACGTTTGCCTTGACCTTGCCAGTTGGAAATGTCGCGCAGTTTTTCCAGCACGGCCGCGGCAGGAGCCCATTCAGCGCGGGCCATATCAAGACGAAATTCAAGCGGATCACGCCCGGCGGCATGGGCCAACTCGTCGACAAAGCTTTCCATGAAGAACCCGTTGAAGGAATTGCCGACAGAACGCCAACTGCCAACATTCAAATCCATCTTGGCCAGATGACCACGGATGCGAAAACTCTCAATCGCATAGGGTTGGTTGAACGCGCCTTCGACATGTACCTTGTCAGGGCCACCGCTGGGCATGCCCAGCCGCGCCAGCGTGCTTTGGATTACGGATTGAGCAGCGATTTGACCGTCCAGCATGACCGCCTGCCCGTCCTTCACCGCACCGCGCATGCGCGCCATGGCACCGGGGCGGTACATGTCATGCCCCATATCTTCTTCTCGAGACCATGTCAGTTGCACGGGGGTGCCCGGCATCTCTTTGGCGACTTTGGCTGCAAGAACAGCAAAGTCAAATTCGCCACGTCGGCCAAATCCGCCGCCCATCAGCGTGGTGTGAACGTTAACCGCATCGGCAGGTAAATCAACGGCTTGAGCGCAGAAATCACGCACGAATGTTGGCCCTTGATTGCCCGCCCATATGTCGAGACGATCACCAGAATACAGGGCGGTGGCGTTCATGGGTTCCATCGTGGCATGGGCCAGATAGGGGACTTGATACTCTGCGCTGACTTCAATGGCGCCTTCTGGCAAGGTACTTACATCGCCATCATCACGCATGGTGGAATTGGGCTCAGTATCAAAAGCTGCACTGATTGTGTCAAACATGTCAGAGGTGCTGGGCGGGAAGGGAGCCGCACCCCAGTCAAAATCTATCGCCTCAAGCGCTTGCATGGCCAGCCATGTATTGGTGGCCACGACCGCCACGCCAGTACCCAAATTGACCACTTTTTCGACGCCGGGCATCAGATGCGCGGCAGAGGCGTCAAACCCCTTCATTGCGCCACCCAAATGAGGGTTCATTTTCACCGAGGCGAATTTCATGCCCTCTAGGCGTGTGTCGATGCCAAATTGTGCGGTGCCTGTGGCTTTGCCCACCATATCAATGCGGGGTTGCGAACGACCTAGAAGGCGCCATTTGGTGGGATCGCGAAGGTCAACCTTGATTGGATCAATCTTTGCAGCGTCTGCTGCCAAATCGGTATATAGGATATGGGTTCCATCCGGGGCGATCACCGCGCCATGGTCGGTTTTCAAGGTGTTGCGATCTATGCCGAGGCGCAATGCTGCGGTCTCTTTGAGGGTTTCGCGGGCAGAGGCACCGGCCTCTCGCATGCGCACAAACCCGTCTTTCATGGATGACGACCCACCGGTAACCTGCAGATCTAGCACCTTGCCCAGCTGACCCAATGTATCACCAAGACGATGCTGAAAATCGCTGCGATCATACCCGCGATTGGGCAATATCTCTCCCATGAGGGCGCTGTTGTAATAGGCTTTGGCGGCAGGGCCGTGCAGCACGGTCAATTGATCCAGATCGACGTCCAGTTCCTCGGCGATCAGAGCGGCCCATGTGGTATGGACACCTTGGCCCATTTCAGCACGTGGGGCGATCACGGTGATCTGGTCTCGACTGATCATGACAAAGGGGTTAAAGGCGGCTTCACCGTCTTGCGGTAATAACGGATTGGGGGCAGGGCGGCTGACGTACCAAGCTCCAAATGCGACGCCGCCGACAATGGAGGCAGTTCCTATCAGGAAAGTGCGGCGCGCGATTGTTTTGATGCGTCCCATGGCTCAGGCTCCCATGTCTTTGGCGGCTTGATGGATGGCGGCACGTATACGGGGATAAGTGCCACATCGGCACAGGTTGCCCTGCATGGCCTCGTCAATTTCAGAATCCGATGGATTGAGCGTTTCCGCCAACAAAGCCGCCGCCTGCATGATCTGACCGGACTGACAATACCCGCATTGTGCAACCTGCTGATCAACCCATGCTTTTTGCAGGATCGACAGATTTTGTGGGGTGCCAAGCCCTTCGATGGTGGTGATTTCCCCCCAGACATCCGACATGGCCACCTGACAAGAGCGCACGGCTTCGCCGTCGATATGCACAGTGCAGGCACCGCATGCAGAAACACCACAGCCATATTTGGTGCCCGTCATACCAAGTTCATCGCGCAGCACCCACAGCAAGGGCACATCATCTGGCAGATCGACAGAATGGGCCTGCCCATTGATTTTCAGAGAGGTTGGCATAGGGGGCTCCATCATCGGTGATTTAGACTTGATGACAAAATGCATCGAAAGTGTCAGTAATGTCAATTGACAAAATGGATCAAAACTGTCAGATCGCCTATATGCAAATGAAAACAGATCAAAAGCCCAGCGATGCCAAACTAAAATCCGTCCTGATGGCTGCCTTTGAGGCATTCAGCATGTATGGGTTCCGCCGCACCTCTATGGAAGACATTGCGCGTGCCGCAGGCATGTCGCGCGCAGCGCTGTATTTGCATTTCAAAAACAAAGAAGACATCTTTCGATCTATGGTCGCCACCTATTATCAGGAAACCCATGAAAAAGTGCGGCAGGTTCTGGCTGAAAATCACCCACCACATGAGGCCCTGAAAATCGCCTTTGAGGCCCAGTCGGGCGAGGCGTTTCGTGCGTTGTTGGATTCCCCTCATGGCGAGGAATTGTTAGATACCAAACAAAGCTGTGCGGCCGATGTGGCACAGGACGGTGAAAGCGCTTTGGCCCTAATTTACGCGGAATGGCTGGAGCGCGAAGATCTGGCCAAAAAGATTGATCTCTCTACTTTTGATCAGGACGCGCAGGCGCTGGCCAAAACCATGCTGAAATCGCTCTATGGTTTGAAATCAGACCGCCCCGACTATGCCAGCTATGCCGCTGGCCGGGACCGTTTGGCGCTGCTCTTTGGGCGCGGTCTGGCCGTTTAGTTGAGCAAACGAATGGCCGCTTTGAAGCCGTATGATAAATACTGCACCTAGCTCCAACAGCCTTTCAGCGTAAGGAGCGGTTGTTGCAGAACCCGGCCCTCGCCATGCCACTTGCTTGTCAATGATCGTACAAAAGTGACCTGGTATGCGGTCAAGCTCTTGCCTTTTCTTCGAAGTCTAACATGTCCAACCTCACTCCCCTACGCCCTATTCGATGCGCGATACGTCGGTTTCCTATTTGCGGCACCTCGTAATCCATGTCAGATCAAAAAGTAGAAACTCGGTGCATATGCACGGTTTTAGGGAATGGATGATGGCCAAAGCGATCATGATACAGGGCACTGGGTCCAATGTCGGCAAGTCGATGCTTGTGGCGGGGTTATGTCGTGCAGCGGTGCGGCGGGGGCTTTCGGTCGCGCCGTTCAAGCCACAGAACATGTCCAACAATGCTGCCGTCACGTCTGACGGTGGTGAAATCGGGCGCGCGCAGGCCTTGCAGGCGCTGGCCTGTGGCAAGGCACTGACCGTGCATATGAACCCGGTTCTGCTCAAACCTGAAAGCGATGTGGGATCACAGGTCGTGGTACAGGGCACGCGCATGACGACGGTGAAGGCACGTGAATATGCCCGTCTGAAACTGCAGTTGATGGAAAAGGTGTTGGAGAGCTTCAATCACCTGAAATCCCAAAACGATCTGGTGATCGTTGAGGGTGCCGGCAGCCCAGCAGAGGTTAATTTGCGCGCCGGTGACATTGCCAATATGGGCTTTGCGCAAGCTGCAGATGTGCCGGTTATTCTGGCGGGTGATATTGACCGCGGCGGCGTGATTGCGCAGATCGTGGGCACTCAGGCGGTGATTTCTCCCGAAGATGCCAATCTTATTTCTGGCTTTATGGTCAATAAGTTCCGAGGTGACCCTTCATTGTTTGATGATGGGTATACGATGATAGAACAGCATACCGGATGGCGCGGCTTTGGGGTTTTGCCTTATTTTGCGGATGCATGGAAATTGCCAGCCGAAGATGGCTTGGACATTGCTTCTCTGCAACGTGATGGCGCGTTCAAGGTGATCTGTTTGGGATTGTCACGAATTGCGAATTTTGACGATCTGGATCCACTTGCCCAAGAGGAAAATGTCAGCCTGACCATGTTGCGTGCAGGTCAACCCATTCCCGGCGATGCTGATCTGGTGATCATTCCCGGCAGCAAATCCACCCGTGGCGATCTGGCGTTTCTCAAGGAGCAGGGGTGGGATGTGGATTTGCAGGCACATGTGCGACGTGGCGGACATGTGTTGGGCATTTGTGGCGGTTATCAGATGTTGGGCCATGTGGTGCGTGATCCTGAAGGGATCGAAGGGCCTGCCGGGGATACCCAAGGGTTGGGCCTGCTTGATCTGGAAACGCTGATGACGCCGGACAAAAGATTGACCGAAACGCAGGCAATTCATGCGCCGAGCGGGCAAGGCTTTCATGGCTATGAAATCCATATTGGCCGTACAGAGGGTGACGACCGCGCGCGCCCCTTTGCCCATGTGAACGGACGCCCCGAAGGCGCAATAAGCGCGGATGGGCGTATTTGCGGCAGTTATCTGCATGGGATGTTTCGCGATGATGATTTTCGCGCAGCGTTTTTGCAATCCATGGGGGCTCTGGCTGGCGGTGCAAGTTATGACGCGACGGTTGAGACGACGCTGGAGGCTTTGGCCGATCACATCGAGGCGCATTTGGATGTGACGGCTCTGTTGAACGCGGCACGCTAGGACATGCTGCGACAACCCATGCCTTGTGCCTTGCGTGTGCTTGCGGGATAGTCGCCTCAACACACCCATCGTCCGGAGCCTGCATGAAAAGATTGATCCACATATGCGCGACGCTTTGGCTCTGCTTGTTGTGCAGCTTTGCATGGGCAGGCGAACGGGTCACAGTCTTTGCGGCTGCAAGCCTGAAAGGCGCGCTGGATGAGGTGGTGGCCGAATGGAGCGAACAAAGCGGACATTCGGTTGATATATCTTATGCTGGAAGTTCCGTTCTGGCGCGGCAAATTCTGCAAGGTGCCCCGGCAGACCTGTTTATTTCAGCCAATCCTGACTGGATGGATGTGGTGGAAAAGCGAGGCCTTCTTATGGCAGGGACACGTCAGGATCTGCTGGGAAATCGACTGGTGTTGATTGGCGCCAAACCTGAGAAAACCGATTGGGTTGATCTGGCCGATGATTTGGGAGATCGCCCCTTTGCCATGGCATTGACCAACGCGGTGCCCGCTGGGATTTACGGCAAGGCGGCCTTAATCTCTTTGGGGGTTTGGGATGATTTGGCAGGGCAGGTGGCGCAAACTGATAATGTGCGCACAGCCCTTGCATTGGTTGCCTTACAAGAGGCACCGTTTGGCATTGTTTATGCCACTGATGCACAGGCAGAACCGCGTGTACATGTACTGAATTTCGTCCCACAGGACAGCCACCCAGACATACGTTACCCTGTGGCCATTCTACGCCATTCTTTGGCAATTGAGGCTCTGTTGGCGTTTCTGTCTCAGGAGGAGACCATGTCTGTCTTCCAACAGCATGGGTTTATCCCGTTGAGGGCGCAATGAGTGGTCTTGCGGATATATTAGGGCCTGTTGGTCTGTCTGCACTTGGACTTTCGCTGAAGGTTGCGTTTTGGGCCACTGTTCTGGCGATGCCGCTTGCGCTTTATGTGGCGCATGTGCTGGCCCGGCGGGAGTTTTGGGGCAAGCAGGTGTTGAACGGGTTGGTGCATCTGCCCTTGATCCTGCCGCCGGTGGTGACGGGGTATTTGCTGTTGATGACTTTTGGTCGACGCGCGCCTGTAGGGGCGTGGCTGGAAGAAAGTTTTGGTCTGGTGTTGGCATTTCGCTGGACGGGCGCGGCGCTGGCAGCGGCGATCATGGCGTTCCCATTGATGGTGCGGGCCATGCGTCTGGCGATTGAGGCAGTGGATCATAAGCTGGAGCAGGCCGCAGGTACATTGGGCGCATCGGACTGGTCGGTATTTATGACGGTGACCTTGCCCCTGATCCTGCCCGGAGTGATCAGCGGGGCAGTGATGGGATTTGCTAAGGCGATGGGAGAATTTGGTGCAACCATTACATTTGTGTCCAACATTCCGGGACAGACGCAAACCCTGCCATCCGCGATCTATGCCTTTATGCAAGTGCCGGGAGGAGAGCGGCAGGCGCTGGCCTTGGTTTGCGTGTCCATCGGTGTGGCGATGGGTGCGCTTGTCGTTTCGGAAATTCTGGCGCGCCGGGTTGCTGACAGGATACGTGGCGCATGAGCATTTCGGTAGATATCCGCCACGGCTTTGGGGCGCTGTCGCTGGATGTGCAATTTGAGGCACCCAATGGGATTACCGCATTGTTTGGTCGATCCGGTGTGGGCAAGACGTCGATTGTGAATGCGGTTGCGGGGGTGTTGCGGCCGGATCGCGGGCGAATCATATTGGGTGATCACACCGTGCTGGACACAGAGGCCGGGGTTGATCTGCCGATGCATCAACGTGATGTTGGATATGTGTTTCAGGACGCGCGGTTGTTTCCACATATGAGTGTGGAAAAGAACCTTCTTTATGGGCGTAAAGTCAAAAAGTTACCACGCGATCCTGATTTGATGTCTCAAGTTGTCGAGATGCTTGAGATCGGGGCGCTGTTAGCGCGACGTCCGGGGGCGTTGTCCGGTGGTGAAAAACAACGCGTGGGGCTTGGTCGAGCGTTGCTGTCGGGGCCGAGAGTGTTGTTGTTGGATGAGCCTTTGGCGGCGCTGGATGATGCGCGCAAGGCGGAAATTCTGCCATTTCTGGAGCGCCTGCGGGATGAAGCGCAGATGCCGATCCTCTATGTCAGCCATTCCATTGCCGAAGTGGCGCGCTTAGCAAGCACCGTGGTTTTGCTGGATCAGGGGCATGTGGCGCTTGTGGGGCCAACAGAACAGGTGTTGTCTGATCCTGCGGTGGTTCCGTTGATCGGGGTACGCCATGCAGGTGCCATCGTGATGGCCCGCGTGACGGCGCATGAAGAGGATGGGCTGAGCCGCCTTGAAACTGGTGGGGGCGCATTGTGGTTGCCACAGGTAAAGGCAGAGATTGGAAGTGCATTGCGTGTGCGGATACGGGCGCAGGACGTTATTCTTTCACTCAAGGCACCTGAGGAGATGTCTGCGCTCAACAGTTTGAGGGGAGAGGTTGTAACACTGCGTGAAGGTGATGGGCCGGGTGTGATTGTACAGCTGCGATGTGGTGACGAGCGGGTGCTGGCACGGATCACGCGGCGATCGGCACGCGTTATGAAGTTGCAGGTTGGCATGAAAGTCTTTGCAATTATCAAATCGGTGTCGGTGGCCCATTCTGATGTCGGGGCATGAGTGCGCCACTCATCGCTCCCTTAGGGTCGCTCTTCGTTAGCGTTGCCGCATCATGGCGCGTAAGGCGCGCACAGATAGGCCATGAAAGGCGCGAAAAGCGCGAGCAAAAGCAGCTTGTGAATTGAAGCCGGTGGCAAGCGCGATATCTTGCGTGCTGCGCGAGGTGTCGGTGGCCATGCGGTGGGCCTCTGTCAGGCGCAGGCCAAGGTAGTATTGCGCCGGGGATTGGCCCAGATGTGTTTTAAACCGGGATTCCAACGTGCGTGTGGACATGTTCAGATGATTCGCCACGTCGGGGATGGGTAAGGGATCTTCGAGGTGGGTTTCCATCAGAGCCAACGCGCGCGCGAGTTGCGGGTTTTTGCGCACCTGATCGCTGGTGGAGCGAGGGCTTTGGGTTTGCCGACCTTCCGGTACAGGATCATAAAGAAACACGCTTGCAACACGGGTGGCAAGGGTGTCGCCATATCGCTGCGCAATCAGGTGACACATCATGTCCAACCCGGGTGCGGCACCGCTGCTGGTTGCGAATTGATTACTGATCACGAAACGATCGCGACGGGCGGATACATTTGGAAATCGCGTGGCAAAATCTTCCAGATCTTCCCAATGGGTGGTGGCGGCATGACCATCCAAAAGCCCCGCGCGAGCCAGCAACCATGGGGCCCCGTCGATGGCGGCAATCGTGGCGCCATCCTTGGAAATGCGGCGCAGGCTGGCCAACAGGCGTGGGGTTGCATGTTCTTCTAGGTGAAACCCCGCGATGAATAGCAGAAGATCGCAGCGTGTCAGGCTTGCAATCGGAGGGCCCGAGATAGACAGGCCGCTGGTCAGTAGCGCAGGCGCCCCTGTGGCGGTGAAATATTGCCATTTGAACAGCTCGCGCCCGGCTCGCCGATTGGCCGCGCGCATGGGATCAACGCCCGCAGCAAACGACAGGGTGTTGCACTGGTCAAGCACCATGACCGCGACATCCAAGGCGCGATCGCTTGGCGCGAATATGTTTTTTTCGATATTCATCAAGTATATTTCGTAATGTGTAAAAAGCTGCAAGGCAAGCAAGGCATAGACTTGGATCAAATCAAGGAAAGGAATCGCCATGCCTTTGGAAATGAACAAAGAGGTCTTTATCACCTGTGCCGTGACTGGATCAGGTGGAACACAGGATCGCAGCCCGCTTGTCCCACGCAGCCCTAAGCAAATCGCCGATAGTGCGATTGCCGCAGCCAAAGCTGGTGCGGCGGTTGTGCACTGCCACGTGCGTGACCCTGAAACCGGTGCACCGTCGCGCGATCCGGGCATGTTTCGCGAAGTCACCGACCGCATTCGGGATGCCGAGGTGGATGTTGTTCTCAACCTGACCGCAGGAATGGGGGGCGACATGGTGTTTGGTGATGTGGAAAGCCCTTTGCCGGTTCAGGCTGCGGGCACAGATATGGCCGGCGCAACAGAACGCGTTGCGCATGTGGCGGAATGCCTGCCGGAAATTTGCACGTTGGATTGCGGCACGATGAACTTTGCCGAGGCAGATTACGTCATGACCAACACGCCCGGCATGTTGCGGGCAATGGGGCAAATGATGACCGATCTGGGGGTGAAGGCCGAGATTGAGGCCTTTGATACCGGACATCTTTGGTTTGCCAAGCAGTTGGTGGCAGAAGGCATTCTGGAGCCAAACGCGCTTGTACAACTGTGTATGGGTGTGCCTTGGGGCGCACCGGATGATCTGAACACATTCATGGCGATGGTCAATAATGTACCAGATGAGTGGACCTTTAGCGCATTTGCCTTGGGGCGTAATCAGATGGCCTTTGCTGCTGCGTCGGTTTTGGCAGGAGGCAATGTGCGTGTAGGGCTGGAAGACAACTTGTGGCTGGACAAGGGCGTGTTGGCGGAAAACTGGCAATTGGTGGAACGCGCCGGGACCATCGTGTCCAATATGGGGGCACGGGTGATTGGTCCGGCAGAGGTGCGTGAAAAACTGGGATTGGTAAAACGAGCGCCTGTGGCGAAATAGGCACTGCCTGAGTGGGGGCTAGCCCCCACACCCCCAGGATATTTGAGCCAAGAAGAAATCAGAGCTTGGATATTGGGATGGGTGATCGCGTAACGTTTGAAAAGGCTGAATTGCAAGGTGAGTAGCGGGCTATTTGTCAAACTGAACTGTTTGGTGGAAGCCCGCACTCGTCTTTTTTAAAAAGAGGTGAGAGATGTCTCAAGTAGCAGCAATCATTGGTGGTGGCGTAATTGGCGGCGGATGGGCTGCGCGATTCCTGTTGAACGGATGGGATGTGCGGATTTTTGACCCGGATCCAGAGGCTGAACGCAAAATCAGCGAAGTGATGGCAAATGCGCGTCGATCCATGCCAGGCCTCAGCGATGCGGCTTTGCCTGCCGAAGGGAAGCTGAGTTTTCATGATGAGATAGCTGATGCGGTTGATGGAGCGGTCTGGATACAGGAGAGCGTGCCAGAGCGGTTGGAGATCAAGCAAAAGGTGTTTGCAGCGCTTCAGGCGCATTGCGGGGTGGATGCAATTATCGGATCGTCCACCAGTGGGTTTAAGCCCAGTGAGTTGCAGGAAAATGCCGTTCGTCCGGGGCAGATCGTAGTGACGCATCCGTTCAACCCGGTTTACCTGTTGCCCTTGATTGAACTTGTGACAACGGATGCCAATGGCGCGGCGATCATTACACAGGCCAAGGGCGTTCTTTCTGCGCTGGGGATGTTCCCGCTGCACGTTAAAAAAGAGATCGACGCCCATATCGCGGATCGGTTCCTTGAGGCCGTTTGGCGTGAGGCGCTGTGGTTGGTCAAGGACGGGATTGCCACAACAGAAGAGATCGACGAGGCCATTCGCATGGGTTTTGGCATCCGTTGGGCGCAGATGGGGTTATTTGACACCTATCGCGTGGCAGGTGGTGAAGCTGGCATGAAGCATTTCATGGCGCAGTTTGGACCAGCGCTGAAATGGCCATGGACCAAGTTGATGGACGTGCCAGAATTTAACGATGAACTTGTTGATTTGATTGCAGGGCAATCTGATGCGCAATCCGGGCACTTGAGTATTCGCGAGATGGAACGTATTCGCGATGACAATCTGGTCAGCATGATGCGCGCGCTTAAGGCGCAGGATTGGGGCGCGGGTGCGGTGATGAACACGCATGATGCGGCGCTGACGGCCAATGGTGGCATGGTACGCCATGCCGCGGATGTTGTAGACTTTGGTCAACCAGTCGTCACCGTACGTCGTGCGATCCCTGTGGACTGGTTGGATTACAACGGCCACATGACCGAAAGTCGCTATTTGCATGCCTTTGCAGATGCGACCGATCGGTTCATGGAAGTCATCGGGTGTGATCAGGACTATATCGCGACGGGTGGGTCGTTCTTTACCGCAGAAACCCATATCCGCCATATCGACGAGGCCCATTTGGGGCAGCGGATTGAGGTGCGTACACGTGTACTGAAAGGCGAAGGTAAGAAGATGCACCTTTGGCATGAGATGTATGAAGGCGATCGTCTGTTGGCGACCGGCGAGCATTTCTTGCTGCATGTCAGTCTGGAAACCCGCAAACCCGCGAATCCAAGCGAAGAGATCGCTACCAATCTTGCGAAATTTGCAGAGGCACACGCAAAGCTGCCCGCCGCAGAAGGGGCTGGACGGTACGTAGGGCAGCCAAGATGAACCGGGTTCTGATCACCGCAGGCGCGTCCGGCATTGGTCGCGCTATGGGCGCGGCCTTTGAGGTTGCGGGGTTTGAGGTTTGGATCACCGATCTGGACGCTGACGCGCTGGGCAATGTGCCGACGCATTGGGTAACGCATCAGGCGGATGCGTCCGATGAGGCGCAGATGCAGGCGGTTTTTGAGGCGATCGGGCAGGCGGGTGGTCTTGATGTGCTGTGCGCGAATGCGGGTGTCGCAGGGCCAACAGCCTTGGTTGAAGATGTCGCGCTAGAAGACTGGCGTCGCTGCGTGAGCGTCAATCTGGAAGGCGCGTTTTTGGCGGCAAAATACGCAGCCCCATTGATGAAAACGGCAGGCAAGGGGGCAATTGTTGTCACGTCCTCTACCGCTGGCATCTATGGATATCCCAATCGCGCGCCCTATGCGGCGGCAAAATGGGCGATGATTGGTCTGATGAAAACCTTGGCGATGGAACTTGGACCCTTTGGCATACGTGCCAACGTGATCTGTCCCGGTGCGGTCGAAGGCCCCCGTATGGAAGGTGTTTTGGAGCGTGAAGCACAAGCCAAGGGTATGACGCGCGATGAGGTGTATGAAGGTTATGCATCGGGCACCTCAATGCGCAGCTTTGTTGAGGCGGGTGACATTGCCAACATGGCAGTATTTTTAGGTTCGGACGCGGCACGGCTGGTCTCTGGTCAGGTGATCGCGGTGGATGGGCACACAGAGAATCCTGACCCCAAGGTGTGAAGGGCTTTTGCCAAATCAACTCAGATTTTCGCGGATATGCGTTCCCGCGGCCCAACCGGAGGACCACGCCCATTGGAAATTAAACCCACCAAGCCATCCGGTGACATCCACGGCCTCGCCAATCGCATAGAGGCCGGGCACAGATTTTGCCATCATGGATTTTGAAGAGAGCGCGTCGGTGTCGATGCCGCCAAGCGTTACTTCGGCGGTGCGATACCCCTCAGATCCTGTGGGGGTGACGTACCAGTTTTGCAAGGCCGTGCAGATGGCCTGCAAGCTGGCATCGCTTTGATCGGCAAGGTTGCCAGACAGGTTCAACTCTTTTGCCATATGATCTGCTAGGCGTGCGGGGAAAAGTTGACCAAGGATGGTAGACATATTTTTGCGCCCATCATTTTTGCGCCGAGCGCGCAGATCATCATAGAGGTTGGTATCTGGAAAGAAGTTCAGGCTAACCGTGTCACCTTCGCGCCAATAAGAACTGATTTGCAGGATGGCGGGGCCGGACAGGCCGCGATGGGTAAACAGCATTGCTTCGTCAAAACTGCACCCGTTGGCGGTGGCGCGCACGGGATGGGCCACCCCAGCAAGAGGAGTAAAGCGCCCGTCAGGAAAGGTGAAAGGCACCAGCGCGGGGCGGGTTTCTGTCAAAGGCAGGTCAAATTGACGTGCGATGTCATAGGCCAGCCCCGTCGCCCCCATTTTGGGAATGGATTTGCCACCTGTGGCAAGCACCAGATTACGGCAAGTCAGGGCTTCGCGCTTGCCGTCTTGTTCGATTTCAACGGCAAATCCGGTGGCGGTTTTGCTGACAGACAGAATGGTGGTTTTCAGGCGTAACTCTGCCCCCGTTTTTTGCATTTCTTGGGTCAGCATTGCGATGATGTCACGTGCGGACGTATCGCAAAACAACTGGCCCAGTGTTTTTTCATGCCATGCTATATTGTGACGTCCGATAAGATCCAGAAAATCCCACTGTGTGTATCGTTTCAGCGCGGATTTACAGAAATGCGGGTTCTGGGATAGGAAATTTTCCGGGCCTGCATAAAGATTGGTGAAATTGCACCGCCCACCACCCGAAATGCGGATTTTCTCTCCGGGGGCTTTGGCGTGGTCTAAGATCAGCGTGCGCCCGCCGCTGTGTGCGGCGCACATCATGCCAGCAGCACCAGCCCCAAGGATGATCGTATCATATGTCATGTGCAGCCTGTGCCGTGTTCGGCGCGGCAGGTCAAGTTTTGGTGAGGTCATTGTGTTTGCGCGCACCGCGCCACAGATTGCGCGTAACGCATATTTGAAGGAGCGCTGAGATGACAAAGTTGCAGGCCGGGGCGGAATTCCCCAAGCAAGAAGTGGCCAAGCTGGGCGGTGGCACCATGGTGTTGGGCCAGCCGGGCAACGGCAAGGATTGGCAACTTGTGGTGGTATATCGCGGCAAACACTGCCCTTTGTGCAAAAAATACCTCGCCAAACTGGAAGAGCTGTTGCCCGAGTTCCATGATAATGGCGTGGATGTCGTGGCCGTATCCGGTGATCCTCTAGAAAAGGCCGAGGCCGATATTGCAGAAATGGGTGTCACGATGCCGGTTGGATACGATTTGAGCGTGGCACAGATGCAGGCGCTTGGGCTTTATGTCACGACACCGCGTGGGCCACAGGAAACCGATCGCCCATTTCCAGAGCCGGGCGTTTTTGTGATCAATGAACATGGCACAACCCAAGTGATTGATATTTCCAATTCACCCTTTGTGCGCCCTGATCTGGAAAACATCGCAGGCGGTTTGAAATACATTCGTGCCAATGATTATCCCATCCGGGGGACACACACGGGTTAAGGTTTCCCAAGGTATAGGCAATTGGAGCGTGCTGATCGTTCGGCATGCTCCTTTCCTAATCTTGAGTAAGGTCGAGATTTTCCGGCACCTCTTTCATTTTCCCGTAATACACCTAGGTTCAATACTGCAGAATGTTGACCATCTCAGATGGGGCAAACAACTCTGTACCACATGAATACAGAGTTTTCTGATCAGGGTGAGGGATGCCAAATGTCCAAAACATCGACGTCGACTTTACGGATTTTAGAACCCGCCCCAAATATTCTTGCATTTTATGATGGGCGTATTCCCAATCGGCGGCTTCATTCCCAAAATCCCAATTGGCTGGATGATGGCGCATATGCGCTGGGTGTTGCCAGCTATGCCGTTTTTGAAGGTCACGAGGGGCTGGTTTATGACACTGGTATCTCGATTGATCACGGTAAGGCGGTCCGGACAGAACTTGAACGTCGTGGCATCACGGCGATTCGCGTTGTTCTAAGCCACGCCCACAATGATCATGTCGCAGGCACCGAGGCATTCGCAGATTGCGAGATAATTGCCAGTCGCAAAACGGCGGATCAAATGGCAAAAGTTGCCGATGATTTGGCAGCGGATGATCCGCCTATTTTTCCCCTCATCATGCCCAATCTGGTATTTGAGGGTGTCAAAACCCTGCATGTGGGCGCGATGAGCGTTGAACTAAGACCGCTTGATATCCACAGCTTTGATGGTCATGCGATGTATTTACCGCAAAGCCGTATTTTGCTGGCAGGGGATGCGTTGGAAGACACGGCCACATATGTTGATGAACCCACCCGACTGCACATGCATTTAAAAGAGTTGGACCGTTTGTCCGCATGGGACATTGCGTCAATTTTACCGTGCCATGGTGATCCAGATGTGATCGCGAAAGGTGGCTATCATGTGTCCATGATCCAAGCGACCCGATCTTATATTACGAGGCTGTTGCGCTGCCGTGAGGATGTCGCGTTGGCAAGCATGACGTTGCAAGAATTTGTTGCAGAAGACATCGCCAACGGGTCCGTGATTTATTACGACGCCTATGAAGAGGTGCATCAACGGAATGTACAATCTGTTTTGGATGTTCAGATATTTGATGGGACCTAGATGATGGATCGATCTAGGACCTAAATCTTTAATAATACTGATGCGTGATGGGGCGGCTGTCGAGGCCATTCGCAATATACTGCAGATTGATTGTTCTTGATGTTTTTTGTTGTCAGAACTCACACCAATCTGATGAAAGCAATTGAACAATTTGAACAGAGGATTGAAAAAGTTGCACCTAATTTCCAAAGCCAAGGCCCGTATTGGCGCTATGCACCAATACGAACACGCATTTATTATGTTTCCAAAGCGGATGTTGGTTAGTTAACCAGCATTTCGGTGGCTGGGTCACCGCAGTGCATGGCTTTACAGGCAGTATTAGCTATTTTTCAGATTGCCAATTTCATCCGCCCAACTGGCTACGCATCGCCTGATAGACAACTGCCGTCGCTACATTTGCCAAATTAAGCGACCGCACACGAGAATCGAGCATGGGCAAGCTGAATATCCGATCATCCTTCCCATTTAGTATCTCCGCTGGCAGGCCTTTTGATTCACACCCAAATACCAAATAAGCGTCTTTCTGATAGTCAGGATCGTAGACAGTTTGAGAACCGTGTTCTTCGAAGAAGAAAAGACTGCCGAGGGCTGGTTTCTGATCATCCAGAAAACATTGCCAGCTGTCATATTCGGTCAGATGTACATATTTCCAATAATCCGTTCCGGCCCGCCGCACTGATTTCTCATCTAGGGAAAACCCATAAGGCTTGATCAGGATCAACTCCAGATTCAGCGCAACACACGTCCGTCCAATCGCGCCAGTGTTGTACGGAATTTCAGGTGTTACCAACACTATTTTCATGCACGGATCAGGCATAGGATATGCGGACTTTCTCTGAGGAAGACACCGCGCTAGCCTTACGTCGCTTTGTCATTTTGGTAAATTGAATTCGGAAAGGTTGGCATCATTTTCCGGTCCTCGTGCAGAAAGTTGCGAATGGCTCCTAACTATCCCGTGTGATTGCGGTATCTACGTTTGGTTTATCCATGATTTTATCCTTTTTCGTACTGATCAGATTGGGAAG
>CANLDA010000018.1 GCA_947489325.1 uncultured Paracoccaceae bacterium
AATCGTGCCTTCATTTGTCCGTCCTTTTGTTGGGCGGACTCTACACAAATCTGGAGGAGTTTTAGGGGCTCAGGTCACGGCCTGCCCTGCTTCTTGCGGCCTGCCCTGCTTCTTGGCCTTGGCCTTGGCTTTGCTTTGGCACTTTTGTCTCGTCTTCGCGTTTTGTTTTTTTTCCTTTGCCGCCCGGCCTTGTTCTGTTTGCTCTTGGCCTGTTTTTTGGCTTGACCGCTTTGTGCTTCGTTTCGCGTTGCCTGGTCTTTTTTCTCTGGCCCGTGCGGTCCTGCAACTTGCCTTCATACCTTGGCCGCTTTGCGTAGATAAGAAAAAGGGGCCCAGAGGCGACAGAGATATGCGGAGCGCTGTCAGGAAATTTCTAAACCGGTGCGGGTGCAGGTGTCCCCATGCCATCCCCAAAATTCCGTGTGGCGGGCGATGTTGCCTGTGTCACAGGCTGGGTCTCCAAGCTTGGTGCGAGTTCCGGGACGTGCTGACGCACACTGTCAGGCATTGCATCCAGCAGATCGGCATCCAGTTCCGCTAAGTCCGCTTCTGAGATTTCATCGCCGTCGACGCGCTCACGCGCCGCGTCCACCTTTTCCTGAAACTCCAGAATGTCAGAACGCTCTGCAGTCAACTTTGCTTCTTCTTCGACGGCTTCGGAGAAGGCCTCCCAAGTCGGTGCAGTCGGGTCGATGACATCAGGATCAAGTTCCTCCGGTCCAACCTCGGTACCATGTTCATCAAAAACCTGCTCGCCATTTTCAGTTCTGAATACTCGGCGGCCATCTTCCATGACATACGCTTGCCCAAGCATCATTTTGATTTTCACATTTACAGCGTCCAGCAGTTCCTGATTTTCTATCAACGTCTGCACTGTCGCTGTGTCATAGGTGTCGAGCTTGACCTTGAAGTCTGTGACCTGCGCCTGTGACGCGACGACCACCGCAGTCGAGAGTGCTGTTGCGGTGTCGTCAATTTTGTCAGCGATTTCCTCGCGGCGCTGATTGTCGTGCTTGGCTTTGATGAACCAATGCCGTTGACGGGCCCATTCGCTCTCGCGCCCCCGCCCTTCGTTTGCAAAATGTTCAGCCAAGTGAACCATCTATTCTCCGCACTCCTTTTTTATCAACACATACAACAATGGCTCTACTTGTTTATCCAAGTGGCGAGAGAACCAAGTCTCAATCAATTGCCACTTCTTTGTTCCTGAATCGTAATACCAATCAAAAATGCAGTTCATACCGCTTTGATCCGGTTTGTCTCGCAGAAACCTTGAATGGGCGAAGCCACCGACCATGCCAGCAATATAGCTGGATCGTTGGTCAGAATTCATCTTATTCAGCACGCCGTCGGCTGTCAGCGCCTGCGCTGATGTGCCTGAAGACACTGCCATCCCACCTGAGAGAATTATTGCAGAAAGTTGTGAATATTTCCTTAATGTTAACGATTTGTGCTCGCGCATAACCGACCGGTTATGTGATATTTGTATCCTGCCTATCAGATTTGGTAGAATGAATATAGAAGTTTGAAATATCAAAGGCTTGGCGATTTTCCGATAACGGAACGACAGGCCAAACGCCGCAACACGGAAAGAGTCGGATTCGTGCATACAAGTGTATGATCCGCCGAACCCGTTAAGGCACTGAAATAGCATGAAAATAGGATATCTGCGCGCTAGCACAAAAGAACAATGTGAGGATCGACAAGTCGATGCGCTGCACCCATTTGTGATGAACTGCATGTGGAAAAGCTCTCTTCCGTCGCCAAAGTGCGCCCTATCTACGAACATGTGCTGCAACGGCTTGCGCCTGGGGATGTCTTTGTGGTCTGGGATTTAGATCGCGCGTGGCGCTCAGCCAAGGATGCATTGGTGGAATTGGATCGCCTGCGTGAACGCGGCATTGAAATTCAGATTGCGAGCCTCAATCTCGATACCACGACGCCCCATGGCAAGCTGCTTTATACCTTTATCAGCGGTCTGGCGGAGTTTGAGCGCGCCATGCTCTCGGAGCGCACCAAACAAGGGCTAGAGGCCGCGCGCAGGCGCGGCAAACGTATCGGCAGGCCGCCCAAGGTCAGCAATCGCCAGATACGGGCCGCACAACAGAAACTTGAATTGAACGAGGGCACAATTGACGAACTCGCAGCCCTAAATGGCGTACATCCATGGACGTTGAGGCGGCGGATCAAGGAATTGAATGACATCCCAATTTGACAATCTTTGCCAATTTGTGCCATAATTGTAATATGGAGGATCAAGGTATGGCAACGATGAATGTATCCCTACCAGACGGGATGAAGGTCTGGGTTGAAGCGCAAAGCCAGACGGGGCGGTACAGCAATGCCAGCGACTATGTACGCGATCTGATCCGCCGCGATCAGGAACGTACCGACAAGATTGCATCGATGCAAAAGCTGATTGACGAGGGCCTGGCCAGTGGGATCAGCACGCGTACTAAGGAAGAAATCAGGGCCGCCGGGCGCGTTGCCGCTGGATTGGCGAACGAATGAGCTATCGGCTCAGCGAGGATGCAGACAATGATATCGTGCATCTTTATGCGGAAGGCGTGAAACAGTTCGGCCTGAAACAGGCGGATCACTATCACGACGCACTTTTCGATATGTTTGACCTTCTGGCCGTAAATCCTGAAATGGCGCGGGAAAGGGCGGAATTTACCACGCCTGTTCGCGTTCACCGTTTCCAATCACATATGATCATCTATGAAATTGATGGAAACGATATTCTGATCATCCGTGTCCGACATGGGCGCGAAGATTGGATGGCTTCTCCGCAATAACATCTATTTTGACGCCGGAGGCATGGCGCGGACATGGTCTGTGCCCGATTGCGCCGTTGTCGCAATCAAACCGCCTGATGGTGCAAGCCATCAGGCGGTTTTTGTTGGAAGGCAAAAAGAGGGCGCGCCACTACCCCCTTTTGACCCATTACGATGCATAGTGGACTTTGACAACCTTGCCATCTTCCGCCGCGCGGATGCCGCCACGCTTGGTATATGTTCCCATCGGGAAGCCCATGTAGCGAGGGTGCCAGCCTTTCTTGTCGCCCTTTTTGTTTGTCGGGCGAGTGCCATCCAAATAATCCTGAAAGATCTTTTTCTGCACCTTGGCGGTTGAGGCGATATGCGCGTCTGCTGTCACTTTGCCACCAACCTCTTTCAGCATGGCATTGATGGTGGGTTTGTCGCGCATCAGATCAAAGAAGGTCTGATCTGGCGACCAGTGATCGGTCATGTCCACGCCCAGCTTGCTTCCAAGGCCTTCTACCATTGCGGAACCGCAGGGCAGAGTTTCGGCCACCACAAAGGTCAGGATGCGGGTCACATCACTATCCTCGAGGGTTGTCAGCTTGGCAAAGATCGCATGAACATCCCGTGTCACCTGCCAATCATCTTTGCGGGGTACAAGAGTTTCGTCGTTTTCCTCCGTCAGCGCCAACAATGACACCACCACAATGCGCTCTGCGCTGAATGCGGCTTCGGCTTTGTTGGTTGAAAGGCTCTCGGAAATCGCATCATTGCTGGCTTTTTGTGGGTCAGCATGGGTATTCCAAAGGCCTGACCCTGCAATGATCTGCGCCACCGCCAACCGCAAGCAAGGCAGCGGTGGGCGCGGTGGCATGGCCATCGCTTTGGAAGAAAACGCAGCAAAGGCACATGCCATTGCAGATGCTTTTGATACCGGCACGGTGGAACGCAAACGTATCCTTGAGAATCTGAACCGGCTGAACGCCAAATATCAGGATGTACTTGCGGATCAGAATTTGAGCCGTGGGGAACGCCGTGCAGCGCTGCAAGGCATTCACGGCAAGATCGCACAATCCGCCAATGCATTGACGGCGGCACTTCCTGTCGCGCTATTGCGGTCTTTTGCGCAAGAATTGCAGGGCGGAGCCACCATATCCGGCAATCCCACCGGGTCACAGCGCCTGAGCGCCTATCTGCGCGATCATGGTGACACCTTGGCGGGTCTGATGCCGAACTGCCCGAGAACGATCTGACACCGCCCAGTTTTCCGCGGTCTCCGGGTATGATGGATAGTCTGCGGTATCTGGCTGACTTCGCCGCCGTTGGCGTTGCGATATTCATCGCGGAACTGGTCGTGCCGATGACGATCTTTGTCATGACCTACCTGACGCTGGTCTGGGAAATCGAAAAGCGCACGACGCGCAAAGACGGCGATGACGACACCCCTGATAAGTTCGGCGGTCTGCATGATCCCATCACGCCGCGCCCCAACGGGCATGACACCCATGCGTCACGGGGGCACTGATGGAGCGCGCTCCCGCCACAGGTAACAACTTGGTCTCCCGCGTCACGCGGGGGGCCACCATCACGGCACTTGGATTGACCGCAATTTTCATCAGCGCCGTCGTCATTCTCTGGAACGCTGATCTCTACGCGGCACGGGATCGCGTTGAACATATCAAACTGGCCATTTTTGGCGACTGGCAGGCGGAACACTGGTGCCCGCCGGGACGTAACACCAAGGAATGCACGCAGATCAACGAATTTGAAGCGGCGTTTTCAGATGTCGATAATTTCAATTTCTTCAAATCCAAGCCGATTGAGGGTACGGCACTCATCGCCACAACGGGCGTAGAATTTGCCACGGCAAATGATGTTCTGAGCGCCACCACCGCACGGCATTGGTGCTACATTCTTTATGGCAGCGGCACCATCAGCTCGCGCCTTGATCTGGGCGCACAGGAAGGCCACGCCGCGCCGGTCTATGCCGATCTGGGCGACATTTCCGATGACAGATTGAGCGATATCGGCCTGAGTGCCGAGCGCCTGCGCGCCATTGCCCGCAGCCATTGCCAATTCGGCTTCATCAACCTCACAGACGAAAAGGAGTTGGCTGATGCCAATTGATTTCGGCAGTTTTCCGATCAGCCCCGACGTTGTGATCGGTGCAGGGATTTATGCAGTGGTGAGTGTCTATGGCACTGGCCAGATGGTGGGCGGCAGGAAGATTGCCAAACTGAACTGGCCTGCCCTATGCGAAGCGGATGTGCAGGCGGAGATTTCTGCCAGTGCACCGCCACCACCAGTTTCGGTGGTTCCCGAACTGAATTGCGATACCACCTTTGGCACGCTCTTTGGCCGCGAAGGTAAAGCATTTTGCCAGAACTACGGCAATTTCGACATACCGATCCCCGGTGCCAATGCGGTTCGTGAACAGGAGCGCCGCGTCCGTGAGGCGGAACAACGTCGTATCACCTGTGCTGCATCACAGGCGGGGTCCAGATGTGATTGCGCCTCGTCTGTCTATCAGGCCGAAAACAGGGTTCCGCTTGCCATTTACGCGGGCACGGCGCGGGTCATCACCCCACCGCAAATCCGCAATCTCAAATCTGAACTGACCCGTGCGTTGCGCTCGCCGCAATGCGCGGGCGCGTGAAGGAGACGCCGATGTTTTTTGACACCGCAAAAATTCGGGGCAACACGCTTGTCACCCATCGCAGCAGTTTTCTGCTGGACCGGATCACGGCGGCGGATGTTCAGCGTCCGCTGTTGTCGATGTCAGCCATCCCTGTGGCGGGTGCCTACGCCTTCTGTATCGCCTTCATGGATATTTTATACGCTGGCGAGATCGCCACCGTTATCGGCGGTGCCATTGCCTGCCTGATTGGCGGGGCCAGCATTGGCCAGTTGAAACTTGTCTCAAGCGACCTGCGCGGCAGTGAAGTCTCTGGCGCGGTTTGGGGCAGCTATCGCCATCTTAAATCCATCCACCAGGAAATCACCTGCGTCTGGGATGCAAAGGAGGTGTCTGATGAACAAGCGTAAATCCCACTCTGGCACGGTTTTCAAAATCAACATGAACCTGCTGGGCGCGGTTACTTATGGTGCGGCGGCTTATCTGATCTGGCCTGACAGCCTCAAGTGGTGGGGATTTGGTTTGTTAAGCATCATGCTTGGACTGGCCGCGCCGGTATTTCTGATCAAAGCGATCCGGCTGATGTTCAAACGTCGAGACCGCGATGCCGAACAGGATGCAATTGAGGCGCTCGGCAACGCGCCGAAATCTTCGCAACTGGCAACAGATGATGATCTGGAAAATCTAGGGGTGTTCCAAACCCAGGGTGGGCGCAAATGAGTGCCCCTGTTGGACGCCCGATTGCTCTGTCACTGAGCGGCAGGCTGATGCTTGACCCGTTTCCCAGCACATCCTGCTTGATTTACGGCGCGACGGGATCGGCAAAAACCACATCTTCAGTCATGACCAGCATTCAGGGTCTGCTTGCCGATACCGAATTGGCGATGATCGCCAATGATGTGAAAGATGGCGAAATCCTCGCCCAGATTGCCCCGATGTGTGAAAAACACGGGCGCAAATTTGGCGGTCTGGATGATTTTGAAGTTTTTGGGGCGGATTGCCCGTTCACGTATTCGCTCAATCCTTTCGGTGCGATTACGGCAACAGCCAAAGAAACGCCTGCTGATCTGCTGTTTGCCATTGAAGGGGCAACGCACGCGCTGATCCCTGAGCCGCCGAATGATACCAAGAACCAGTTTTTTCGCGATACACCCCGTGAAGAACTGGATTGCGGCATCCGCATTCTCCTGGATCACATGCCAGGTTCCGTCACACCCGGTGCGCTTTATTCGCTGATGGCTGATCCCGATCTTTGGCAATCTGCCCGGGAAATCGCCGCCGAGGAAGGTGATCTCGCGCTGCAATCGCGTGCCAAACAATCGCTGGACATGCAAAACAATGACCCCGAGCAATATTACAAACATCTGCGCGCCGCCCTGACCGTCTTGCGTATTTATGAGCCGGGATCGGCCCTGCACAACGCAGGGCAGGACGCAACTCTGACCCATGATCAGATTATCGATGAGGCCTGGATTTTCTGTCTGGTGCAGCCACAGCGTCACGCGGGTCTGGTGGGCGCACATTACGCGCTGCACCTGCAATCTTTCCAGCATGCCCAGATGACTAAGGGGTCTGGCCGTGCGCTTTATATTCTGGATGAACTTTGTAACGCGCCACTGAAATCCGCCGTCAAAAGCGTCACCGTCATGCGCTCCTACGGCGGGCGCTGCCTTTATGTGGCGCAATCGCGCAAGGATATTGAGGCCAAATACGGCGTGCGCGAAACTGCGGTTCTTGAAGACAATTGCCCGGTCAAAATCTGGCTGTCGTTCAATAGCTTTGAAGAGGCCGAACGCGTCAGCAAGGCCATGGGAGAAACCCGCACGGTGACGCACAGCGTCGGGGTGAACTCTGACAAGCTGGACTATTCCGGCGCCATTAACACGGGCATGGAACGGGTGATGACGGCGGATGAGCTGATGAGGCTCGATCCATCCCTGATGATCGTACACATCAAGGGTGGCCCGTTTATCCTGTGCCGCAAGCTCTTTCAGAACCAGATCGCCCCGACCTGTTATGACCTCGGGGACAATCCGCAGGAAGGCGGGCGTTTGCCGCCCGATCCCAAAGTGGAAATGGCTGTTCCAACCAGGAGGGCCACATAATGCGTGGCTTGATCCGTCTGAGTTATTTCATCTGGATTGCCGTGCCTGTGGCGCTTTATGGCGCTTACGCTGTCTGGGGTTTTCCACACGCAATCTGGTCTTATGAATTCATCGACAATGGCAGCCCTTATGATCCGTTTCTGGAGCGGTATTACACCTCCTGCTCGTTTTGGGGACCGTATGGAATGTTCACAATTCCCGCTTCAAACGGGCAGTGTGGCTATGTCGCCTTCTTCAAAGAGGCGGTGCGCTAATGGCTGTCCACCAATTGCACCCACGGCGTTATGGGACGGCGTTTAAGACCAAGTTCCTTGGTCAGCTCAATGCGTGTCAGGCCCTTCATCGCGGTAAGCACCGTATCGGGCAATGTTCCATTGGCAATGCTGGCGTCACAATCGGCGCGTATCTCTGCATCCACGCCGAAGGGGGCGAGTTTGACCCAAAACTCATCATAGCCCATTGGCTCAAGCCACTCTTCCAAATCCTGTACATGTCTAAAATCACTCATGTTTTCAGAGTATCACAGACAGATTCTGCGGTACAAATTCCACAATCGACTTATCCACAGACCGAAAGGACATCCCATGCCCAACCACGCTGAAAACCTCAAGCGCGTCTTTAATCGCGCCAGTCTGCGCAAACGCGTCAAGGCTCTGATCCGCCCTGCTGACGCGGAAAAGACCCGTGAGATCATCAACCGCTATGGGCGCGAAACCCACAAACAGGAAACAGCTTATCACAAGGATTATGCCGCCCGTTTCAAACTGGCGTTGCAGGCACGGATCGACAAGGCAGGTGCAAAAGACATCACCCTGAAACACCGCATGTTTGGCTCAGATAACTTCGACAAAGCCGCCCTGACACGTGCCGCCCACCGCGACGTGCAGCATGATCACGCACGCCGCATGGCGCATTTGGAGCGCAGTGAAACCCAGGAGTTGGACACGTTGGTTGCAACGGCAGAACAGCGCCAGTCCACACGCATCAAGACGCGCGACACACCCAAAGAAGGTTTTGCGCGCGCCACCAACCGGCGGGGCGGCGTGGAACGGCGACAGCGAAAACGATGAGACCGTGCCATGAGATGATCAATCCAATGCGCCAAAATCGCCAACTAAGGCAGCAATAATGACCCAACTAAAACATAACAAAGGAGAACCCCATGACACAGAATGACCAAATGCGCATTGCCGAGGCGCGCCATAGCTTCACCGGCAAAAGCCTAAGCGACAGCCAGTTTGATGAAAGCTGGGCGCTTACGGAAATCATCCATCGCGGCATCCGGAAATCCGGCAGCTTTTATGAGAAGCTGGGAGATTACTCCCATGCCTTTGCCCGCGCTGAAAACTTCGATCAGATAAAAGGCAAAGTGATCATCCGCGATATCTTCAAGGCGCGCTACGGCCAGACCATGAATGAGATGCGCGAAGGTATCCTGGAACGTGAGGCCAATCTGCCGGAAGAGGCAAAGACGCTGGCGCTCGACCATGCCCGCCAGATTGAACCGATGATCCGCGACGGCGAGACCATGCCGTTTTACCGCGCCTATGATCATAGCGGGCACGCCCTGTCCCAAACCCTCAATATCTCTGAAACGGGTGCCAAAGAGCTGATGAAAACCGTTTCCCGTGACGTCGATGGGCTTGATTTGTACGAGCATGGCAAGGAGGCAGAGAAAAAATACCACACACCCGTGCGTGAGGCCGAACGCGCCGCACGTCAGGCCAGCCGCAGCCAGACGCGCACGCGATCAAGGGCTTGAGGTAACCTGCTAACACTATGGAAAACCCTATTTTATTGACTGAATAGGAATAAATGTCTATCTTGTTCTGCTTATGTTCGCGCATGCGGATGGCAACACGGAGACGACAAGAAACGGAGACATGATGACAAAGAACACAAAAGACAGGGCAGTTACAATCGCGGCCAACCCACCGACGCTCACGATAGATTGCGAGCGCTACGATCAATATCTTGATGATAGTGATCTGACCGACGCGGAGAAGCGCCAGTTTCTTGAAACCCTCTGGTCCATCATCGTGTCCTTCGTTGATCTTGGATTTGGAGTGCATCCCGTTCAACAGGCCTGCGCAAATTCCTGTGAGCAAAGCGCGGAAATCCGCGCCTTTATCACCGCTGAATGCGCTCCTGTGGTAGACTCAGCAGATATCGACATTGTTGAATCTGAGAGCAAAGAAGGCGGCACATCATGACAAAAGATCAAACCAAATCAGTCGTCTATTGCCGTGTCTCCTCCAAATCGCAAGAGACTGAGGGGCACGGGCTCGAATCTCAGGAGGTCCGTTGCCGCGAATATGCCGCATCCAAAGGATATCAGGTTGAGGCCGTCTTTCCCGACACCATCACCGGCGGTGGCGATTTTATGAACCGTCCCGGCATGGTGGCGTTGCTCTCCTATCTCGATGCACAGCCAGATGAGCGCTATGTCGTCATCTTTGACGATCTCAAACGCTTTGCCCGTGACACGGAATTCCACCTCAAACTGCGCGATGCCTTCCGCGCGCGTGGTGCACGAATCGAATGCCTGAACTTCAAGTTTGACGACACGCCGGAAGGCGAGTTCATCGAGACGATCATGGCCGCCCAAGGCGCGCTGGAGCGCAAGCAGAACGGACGGCAGGTCGCGCAAAAGATGAAAGCCCGCATGCAAGGTGGCTATTGGATTCACACCGCCCCTATCGGGTATAAATATGAGACCGTCAAAGGGCGTGGCAAGCTGTTGCAGACACATGAACCCATCCGTGAGGCCTTCGAAGGCTTTGCCGCTGGCCGCTTTGAAACACACGCCGAGGTCAAACGGTTCTTTGAAAACACCCCGGACTTTCCACGCAATCGCAGGGGTGAAATCACCTTCCAGCGTGTGACCGATATTCTAACCCACCCGGTCTACACAGGCCATATTTGCAGTGACACCTACGGCATCGATTGGCTCAAGGGTCAGCACGAGGCGCTGATCACGCTTGAGGTCTTCGACAAGGTGCAGGCCCGCCGGAAAGCCGACGCCAAAGCCCCAACACGCAAGGATGTCAGCCAAGACTTCGCCCTGCGCGGCTTTGTCGCCTGTGGCGACTGCGACCAGCCCTACACGGCCTGCTGGTCCAAGGGGAAATACAAGAAATATCCCTATTATCTCTGCGATACCAAGGGCTGCGCCAGCTACCGCAAGTCCGTGCCCCGCGCTAAAATTGAAGGTGAATTCGCAGAAATCATGCGCACCCTGCAGCCCACAGAAGGCTTGTTCAAACTCGCCCGCGCGATGTTCAAGCAGGCATGGGACATCCGTAGTGCGCAGGCCGATGAAGCGCTCAAATCGCTCAAAACCCATATCCGTGCGTTAGATAAGCAGATCGAAGCCCTGCTGGACCGCGTAGTTGAGGCCAGCAATCCCACCGTTATCCGCGCCTATGAAGGCAAAATCGCCAAACTTGAGCGTGACAAGCAGGTATTTGGCGAGAAATTGCAGTCCAGCACCGCCAATTCCAAAGATCGGGGCGGCAAGTTTGAGGATTTTATCGAACTCTCGCTCAAATTCCTCTCAAGCCCTTGGAAAATATGGGAAAGCGGTAACATGAGCTTGCGCAGAACAGTCCTCAGACTGGTCTTTTCCGAGCGTCTGACATACTGCCGAAATGAAGGTTATCGAACACCAAAAACCACCTTACCCTTCAAGGCCTTAGAGGCTTTTCAACAAGGTAATGTAGATATGGTGCGGCCGAGAAGACTCGAACTTCCACTCCGGTTAAGGAACAGCGACCTCAACGCTGCGCGTCTACCAATTCCGCCACGGCCGCACGTGATCAGGTAGTGGCGCGGTTATTAGCTGAGGTTCCACTCATTGAAAAGAGCAAAAACGCACTTGGGGAAACTTCTGTGTTTTGGCAATACTAACAATCGGTAAGACCTGCGTTGGGAGGCGTTGAATTGGGCACACATTGCAGCCATCCACCCCGCTTTTTTTCGACATCCGTTTTTGGACAGCCGAATCAAACTTCTCTCTGCGGACATTCGGGCATATATGATGGTCTTACCCGGACAATGCTGTCCACGAGACCTCCTTGACTACAAAAGGAACACCAAGTGGTAGAATGGATTATCGCAGACGGTTTGACCTGCTATGAAACTGCGGTTGCCTTTATGGAGGAACGCGCCGCTGCTATTGCACAAAACCGTGCGGATGAGTTGATCTGGCTGGTGGAACATCCGCCTCTATATACCGCTGGAACATCAGCAAAAATCCAAGACCTGACCGATCCAGACAGATTTCCTGTCTATGAAGCCAAACGCGGCGGGCAGTACACCTATCATGGCCCCGGGCAACGGGTGGTTTATGTGATGCTGGATGTTGGCAAACGTGGACGGGATGTGCGCCGATTTGTGCATGATTTGGAGCGCTGGGTAATTGCCACGCTTGATCAGTTCAACGTCAAAGGTGAAATTCGCGCGGGGCGTGTGGGTGTCTGGGTGGAACGTGATGACAAACCTCTGTCCGCGACGGGTGCCAAACCAGAAGACAAGATCGC
The DNA here is from genome assembly GCA_947489325.1 of uncultured Paracoccaceae bacterium. Taxonomy (GTDB): domain Bacteria; phylum Pseudomonadota; class Alphaproteobacteria; order Rhodobacterales; family Rhodobacteraceae; genus CANLDA01. Next base: position 12,047 of record CANLDA010000018.1, read on the forward strand.
CGCGATTGGTATTCGACTGCGACGCTGGGTCAGTTTCCACGGTATTTCGATCAATGTGGAACCTGACCTGGACCACTTTTCCGGCATCGTTCCGTGTGGGATTTCACAGCATGGTGTCACATCTCTTGTGGACTTGGGACTGCCTGTCACAATGCCAGATGTGGACGTTGCCTTACGGAAAAGTTTTGAGACAATTTTCCCTGAGCAGTAACAAAATAACGCCTCTACGCAAGAAATCTCCCATAAGGAGAGCATGTATCATACAACACTCTCCCTTTAAGATTTAACATTTTTCATAGACTTCTATCCAAGGTTGCACAAAACTTATCTTCGCCACCTCAATGGCCAACACATTTAGCAGGAGAGATAAGATGGAACCGTTTATTGGTCAAATTCAGTTGTTTGGATTCAACTTTGCCCCGCGCGGCTGGGCGCTTTGCGATGGGCAGCTATTGCCAATCAACCAGAACAGCGCATTGTTCAGTCTATTGGGTACAATCTATGGAGGTGATGGCCGCACAAGCTTTGCCCTCCCTGATTTGCGTGGTCGCGTTCCGACACATATGGGCACAGGCCCTGGTCTGACCCCACGTCAAATTGGCGAACGCATCGGCGAAGAGCATGTCACGTTGCAAATTTCTCAAATTCCGTCTCATACCCATAATCCAGTGTGTTCTGATGCCGCTGCAAACCAGCATCTGCCGGGCGGTCATGCGCCTGCTGATGAGGGCAACCAACAGTTCAACCTGTTCACGGACAATCCCACCACAGTCATGCGCGAAACAAGCAGAACTGGTGGCGGTCAATCGCACGACAACATGCAGCCAACACTGTGTGTAAACTACTGTATCGCGCTTCAGGGCATCTTTCCGTCCCGCAGTTAACGCTCCATAAGAACGCGCAATCGCCTCCTTCCTTGGGGCGGTTGCGATTATGTTTGATGACGAAACTGCGATCTTTTGTCAGTTGCAAGTTGGAAGTCGCTATCGCATGGTGCCCCAAACGCGAAAGCAACATCATGAGGACGCTATGAAAACTCTTTTTGCAGCCACCGCGGCTATGATCACATTGGCCGTGCCTGCCTTTGCCGAAGGCGATATTGCCAAAGGTGAAAAAACCTTCAAGAAATGTAAAGCCTGCCACATGATTGCAACACCTGACGGTGAAACAATTGTCAAAGGTGGCCGCACGGGCCCCAACCTGTATGGTGTTGTCGGTCGCGCAGCCGCATCTACCGACTTCAAATATTCCAAGGCGATGAAGGCCGTGGGTGAAGGCGGTCTTGTGTGGGACGAAGAGCAGTTGATGATGTTCGTGGCCAACCCACGTGGCTATCTCAAAGAGATGGGCACCGATGGCAAAACAAAGATGACATTCAAACTGTCCAAAGGTGGCCCGGACGTCGCCGCCTATTTGGCAACCTTCTCCCCTGCCCCTGATGTCGAGGAAGAGGCTGCAGTTGAAGGCGAAGTCGAAAGCACCGAAGTCGAAGAGACCGCAACTGAAGAAACAACCGTTTCTGAATGAGTATTGCCTAACAAAAAAGCCCGCATCAAATCCCTGATGCGGGCTTTTTTGTGCCTAACCTAATGGCTGCTGCTTCGATGCAATCCGCGTCGACGAAACAGTCCTAAGGCCCTTTACGAAACACTGGACATAATTCTGTACCGGACAACGCTAACTTGATATCGTGCGAGAATAGATTTCAAAAAGCGACGAAGAGCCTCGCACAATAATTGCATGCAGTTAATTTGCTGCCTTTGCTCGTGTCTTACAGGCGTTCTCGCTGTTTTGGGAAAATCAAGTACCTGCCCCAAAATGATTGGGGCAGGTGCTTTTTGCAAAAGAAATGGCCGTCGCTATTTCTTCAGGTTGGTCCATATCTGATCATAGACGCTCTGTGTTGCTTCATCACACACTTCGACAAATGTGCCCATTGGCGCGCCAGCGGGAGGGTTCGCTTCTGGTTGGCTGGCCAATGCAGGGTCCAGATGTTCTTTCAAACCTTTCACCGCGCCTTTGTATTGCGTCCAGTTGGTCAGGGCCGCCACGTTTTCAGGTTTCAGCATGAAATCAAGAAATTTCAACGCGTTATCACGATTAGGGGCATCTTTCAGCAATACGATACTGTCCGCCCACAGAATATAGCCCTGCTTTGGAAAGGCATATTCCACATTGGCACCTTCTTCACGGGCTTTGACGCTAAACCCGTCATAAATCATGCCCGCAGATACATCGCCTGACACAAGCACCTCTTTGGCGGTATCTGAATTGAACGAGGTCCAGTGATGTTTGGCGTTTTGCAGCAGATCGTCCAGAGCCTTCAGTTGATCACGATCCGTAGAACATTGTGGAATGCCCAAATGCATGGAAGCCATGGCCAGCACATCACCCTGCGCATCGATCATGTTGATGCGGCCTGACAATTCGGTTGGTGGATTGAACAAAATATCGGTGGTGTTGATGTCCCCTTGGTAATCATCGCGGTTCACTGAAAAGGATGTTGACCCCCACTGATAGGGAATCGAATGTTTGCGCCCCGGATCAAAGCTGACGTCGTCCCACCCGTCCGCGATGTTGTCGCGGTTCTTGAGTTCCCCTGCGTGAATTTCATCCAGCAAGCCTTCTCCGATCATGATTTTGACCATGTAATCGCTGGGCACTGCAAGATCATAAGAGCCCACTGCACCGGCTTTGAGCGAAGCCAAAAGCGCCTCGTTGGCGTCATATGTATCCATGGTGACAGAGATGCCGGTTTCCGCGGTAAATTTGTCCAAAATCTCCTGCGGCATGTATTCAAACCAATTGTAAAGCGATAGCTTTTCATCGGCCCAAGCCATCTGGCCAGTTAGGCTAACAGCCGCCGCCAAAATCGGTGTAACAACAAATTTCATGATAGTTTCTCCTTCTGTTGGTTATCGTGACTTTCGGGTTGTGGGAGACGAGACAAATCGCGAACTGCGATGGGTGCCTGATCGAAAAGTCTTTTGAAGTTTTTGCAAAAATGAGAATGTGAGTTGTAGCCACAGGCATACGCAATTTCGGTGACTGACAGATCAGTTTCATGCAAAAGTCGCCGCCCTCGTTGCAAGCGCAGCTCTTTGTAAAAAGTGCCCGGTGCCCGATGCAAAAACTTCCCAAACACGCGTTCCACCTGACGCCGTGACACCCCCTGTGCCTTGGCTATGTCGTTCAGGTCCAAGGGAAACTCCAGATTTTCCTGCATCATTCGCACAACGTTGATCAAAATCTGATTTCGGGTATCAAGCACCGCACTTAACGGGGCGCGTTGGCTATCAAGGTTGTTGCGTTTGCCGGGATGCAGGCACAGTTCAGCAAGCTTGTTGGAAGTTGTTTCGTCAAAGTCACGCGCGATCAGGTCAAGCATCATATCCATGACTGCCAACCCGCCCCCAGAGGTCATTAGTTTGCGGTCGATTTCATAGATGTTGTCGCTGGGATCTAGCAGAGGGTAATTTTCGATAAACGGGCTTTTGCTTTTCCAATGTACGGTAAAGCGCTTATTGGTCAGCATCCCAGCTTGTGCCAGCGCATACACGCCATTACCAATACCACCGATACACCCACCTTTGGCCGCATGCATTCGCAATCGAGAGATGACGGCTCTGCTGTAAAAATCCGCACCATTGATGCCATCACAGATGATCAGCGTGTCAGCGGGGTCAATCTGTGCATCCAACGTCTCTGCGCGGATTTCAAACCCGCATGCGCTTACAGGGTTGGTTCGCGATTCAGTGACAATTGACCAGCGATACCGTGCCTTGCCCACCATACGATTGAGCTTTGTCAAAGGCTCTATCGCATTCGACAGACTGTGCATCGAAAACCCATCGGCCAAAACAAAGACAAAGCTTCGGCCGACTTTTTGTTCACTGTGGAATGACACATTCATGTTCATGCGATTAGGTCTTTAACGGGGGATTGGATTGGTTGATTTCATAAACGGGGACCGGGCTGCATAACTTCGTGAGGCAGGCGAATATCAAACCGCGCGCGCACTGCTGCATCCAATTCTGGTGCGTGGTTGACTGGAAAATGGTTTTCCAGATGGGTGCGCGCTATTTTCGCAGCCGCTTCTCGGGCGTTCTCTGATCCGGCCTGTCGCCACTGATCATAGGACTCACGATTGGCAACTGTCGGATACAGATATTCGGTCTCCATGAGGGACAGTGTTTGCTCTGTGCCAAGGAAGTGTCCCGGCCCAAGTGCGGCCTCTTTGATAACGTCAAAGGACAAGGTCGCATCGGTCACTTCGATCCCCCGCACTGCACGCTGAATTGCGCCCAACATGTCATTGTCAATTACCATCGCCTCAAACGAACAACACATCAGACTGCCCAGCATCCCTGCGCTTTCGTAGATCAGGTTGCAGCCGCTCATTGCCGCCAAGGAATTGGTCAGTGCCTTTTCATACCCTGACTGCGCATCAGGTAATTTACTGTCAGACATGCCTGCGGCTGTGTGGCTGGGCAAATCAAGGAAGTTGATGATCTGAGCCGCAGCAGCAGCCATAATGGCCTCTTCTCCGCTTCCGCCCGAAAACGCACCAGTGCGCAGATCAGACACAAATGGCCAATTGCCAACACTGGCTGGGTGGCCTTTTTTAACAAGATTGACCAAAACCAAACCTGCCAACGCCTCTGCCGTGGAAAGCACCAGATTACCAGCAAGAGCAGCTGGACCGGTGGCCCCAGATTGCGGCACAACCGCAAACTCTACAGGTGCCCCGTATTTGATCGCCTTGACCAGTGCATCGCTGTTTTCCACACCGTATTTCAGAGGCGAGACAACAGGACACTGACCAACCGAAAAGAAGGGGCGCGCACGAAAGGCGTCTTCGCCTCCAGCAAACATATGTGCCATGGCAAACACATCATCCACCGCAGTGGCGTCCATCACCGCCATAGAGGCATGTTTGGTCGTGCCACTCATCATGGCATAGGCAACATTCACGTCATGCAAAAGAACATCGTCGCTCAGTTCATTGGAAATGACCGTTTGTGCAAACATATGGATGTGTTCCATGGCATCTGCCAAACGGGCAAAATCATAGACATCACGCAGGGACGATGGACGATATTCACGGGTATCCAGATCAAGCGTCTGAACCGCCTCACCGCAGGTGGAAAAATGCACACGATCCTTGCCGATCTGCAAATCATGTTTTGAATCGCGCCCATGGATCGTATATTCACGCGCGGCGCCCGCAATGGTGTCTTCGACCAAAGCGCGTGGCAGCATCAAACGCCCTTCGTCATTCAGATGACATCCCGCAGCCAGCGCCATTTCAAGAACTTCTGGTGTGGCCTCGGCCATCCCAACCTGTTCCAGCAAATCCAACGCTGTTTCATAGATCCGTTGAATTTCCGGTTGGGTCAGTGGGGCGAACTTGCCTCCAGATTGACCGCTTTTGACGACAGATTGCACAGAGGCCCCCTGCCGAGCGGCAAGTTTGGAGGCGCGAGCGCTCCCACGGCGGCGGGCAGGTTTGACTTGGAGGATGTCCACGGGCATTTAGGTGTCTTTCCTTGGTAAATAATTCCAAGGAACGATAGGGACTGCCATGACTTCATAACAATGGTCCAATTTCGGACCATACTTAAGGCACTGTTTTTAATATAGTTTTATGAAAATTCCTTACATTACTTACAAAAACACGGAAATATGTCGAATGTATTGTGCCAATAATTCTCGTTCCGAAACTATGTTTAGCTTTTTATAAAGCCGTTTGCGATGATTACGGATCGTGCCTTCGGACACTCCCAACTGTAGGGCGATTTCAAGCGATGACACCCCGTCAATTGCCAGCAAAACAATCTCGCGTTCGCGAGGGGTAAGTTGGTCTTGTAAAAACGTATTGGCCAGAAGTGTCACATCCACAGGCGGCTCGGCCTCGCCTTGTTCAAAGGTGACAAGAAACCCTTCTGGCGCAAAAGATGTCATACCACGCAGCGGCTTGCGTCGAAAGAATCCAAGGTCGCAGATGTGTTCCTTTTCATCCGCCATAAATAACGCGTTTGGTACCGAAAAAGACGGATCGCGCAGTTGAAGCGCTTGCCAGTTTTCGTTGGGGTGCAACATTTCCCCACTCACTGAAAAAATTGCGCTTATACCCCCTCCTGTATTGCGATCGGATGTCACAGAAAACAACATCCGCAAAAGCTCTTTTTCATGCAAATCATGCAGACCCAACAACAGAGGCAGGAGCAGTTGAAACTCTTCCACCAGCTGATCCGAAATCTGATCGCGACTTTCGAAACAGATCACATTGGCCGAACCGTCGAGCGCGGGCAAAAACACTCCGATCCCATCGCGAAACCCGGTTACGCGCTGAAACACCCTGAAATAACTGCTTTTGCCGCGCCGTGATGGCGCCATATCTGATATGCGAAAAACACAAGCTTCATCATGTTCACGCCAATAGGCAAAAAACGGATCCACCCGGTAAAATTTGGAAAGATAGATATCCATATCGCTCTTGGGCAAATCGTCGACCCAAAGGTATTCGGGTTTGTTCGCTTTGGAATACCGCATAACCATGCGTGCATCCCAGCCGCCAGAATGGCTTAGGATCTTGCACAACTCGGGAAAAAAATTGTCGTGACCAATCGCGTCTATACATTTCTTAATGCGTGTGACTAAGCTTGGTTTCAGTTCCAACTCAATTCATCCACTTAACTACCCCGATGCAGCTTTTATCTTATTTGTTTTGGTCGTTCTCAAGGTAAATCCGTTTCGTCCAACGACATCATGTGATTGTTGGCCATATCTGACGTCAGCGCCGACACAGATAGGCCCTGCCTCTTTATCCCTGCCACAACAGATCATCATGGCGCAACACCAGCTTTGACAGCCTTCCTGTCAACCTAACTGTTCAAAATCTCTAAAACGGCACGTCATCCGCGGCGGTCACGAATTTCGCAATAAGCTTTTTACTGCCAGCCTTGTCAAATTCCACACCCAACTTATCACCTTCGATCTCGACCACTTCGCCGTAACCGAATTTCTGGTGGAACACGCGATCCCCAATGGTGAAGCTGGACACCGCTTCTAGGTCAATGACGGTTTTGCGTGTTTCGCGGGGTTGGCTCAGGCCGCGTTGTCCGGCACGTTCCTGCATGCGTTTCCAGCCCGGCGAATTATAGGTGTTGGAGTTTTGCATGCGCGATTGCATACTTGCGCCAAAATCGCCGCTGCTGCCATTGTAGCCCCCGCCATAAATCCCGGGTGCCGTCAAAACCTCGACGTGTTCTTCGGGCAACTCGTCAATAAAACGGCTGGGCAATTGCGATTGCCATTGACCAAACACCTGACGATTTCCTGCGAAAGAAATCGTGCACACCTCTTCGGCGCGTGTGATGCCGACATAGGCAAGGCGGCGCTCTTCCTCCAGCCCCTTAAGACCACTTTCATCCATGGAACGTTGCGACGGAAACAGCCCATCCTCCCACCCCGGCAAAAACACAACCGGGAATTCCAATCCCTTGGCTGCGTGCAATGTCATGATCGACACCTTGGGCTCGGCATCATCGGTTTCATTGTCCATGATCAGGCTGACATGTTCGAGAAACCCTTGCAGGTTGTCGAAATTTTCCAACGCCTTCACCAGTTCCTTGAGGTTCTCAAGCCGACCCGGTGCTTCTGGCGTTTTGTCGTTCTGCCACATCGCGGTATAGCCGCTTTCGTCCAGTATAACCTCGGCCAATTCCGTGTGAGGCATGTTCGCCTGATCCGGCTGTATACGCATGGCTGTTTCGGTGCGGCCATCATCAATCACATCATCATCGTTCAGCGGCACCTCGGTCTGGTGTTCCACCGACAGGCCGCGCCAACGATCAACGCTGTTGATCAAAATGGCCAGCTCCTTGGCGCCTTTGCCACCGATCCCTTTTTCGGCCAACAGAATGCGTGCACCTTCGATCAAGGACACCCCATTAGCCCGTGCGCAAACTTGAATTTTCTGTTGCGCCACATTGCCGAGGCCACGCTTGGGCGTATTCACAATGCGCTCAAACGCCAGATCATCGTCCGGGCTGACAACCACGCGGAAATAGGCCATCGCGTCCCGAATTTCGAGCCGCTCATAAAAGCGCGGGCCGCCGATCACGCGGTAAGGCAAACCGATGGTCAAAAACCGATCCTCAAACGCACGCATCTGGTGGGACGCGCGTACAAGAATGGCCATTTCATCGCGATAAAATCTTGGAAATGCCGCTTCTAGAGAACGCCCTTCTTGTTGTCGCATTGTTAGTTCCCAAAGGAGACTTTCCCTGCTTTCTTCCGCCAAGAAGCTTTCGTGCTTTTTCAATCGTTTCAGTACTTGCTCTCTGCTATTGAGCCCTTCCAATACATTCAGTTCACCTAGGCGTTCTATCTCCTTCATCATTTGCTCTGATCGAGGGTTTTCCCGTCGTTTAGCAATAGGCGAACTACCGCTAGCTAGGTCTTCAATTTTCTCTCCGATCGAGCGAGCCTCTTCCTCGCCGTCCCAATGACCTATTAAACAGACCTTTTCACCGTTTTCTGCTGCCGTCCAGAGCTCCTTGCCCAATCGCCCCTCATTGCCCTTAATCACATTGGACGCCGCTGCAAGAATATGTGGGGTGGAGCGATAATTTTGCTCCAACCGCACCACATGGGCACCCGGGAAATCCTTTTCGAATTTCAAAATGTTGCCCACTTCGGCACCGCGCCACCCATAGATCGACTGGTCATCATCGCCCACGCAGCAGATGTTTTTATGTCCCCCCGCCAGCAGTCGCAGCCACAGATATTGGGCGACGTTGGTATCCTGATACTCGTCCACTAAAACATAACGGAACCAGCGTTGGTATTGCGCCAGCACATCCGGGTGGGTTTGAAAAATAGTCACCACATGCAGCAAGAGATCGCCAAAGTCGACCGCGTTCAGCTCGCGCAAACGGGTTTGGTACTGATCGTAAATCTCCCCGCCACGGTTGTTAAATGCACCTGCATCCGCCGCAGGCAATTTGGCAGGCGTCAGCGCCTTATTTTTCCAACTGTCGATCAGATTGGCCAAATGTCGCGCAGGCCAGCGTTTGTCGTCAATATTGGCTGCGCGGATCAATTGCTTGAGCAGGCGAATTTGATCGTCCGTATCCAAAATGGTGAAATTGGATTTCAGGCCGACCAATTCGGCGTGACGGCGCAGCAATTTCACACAAATCGCATGGAACGTGCCCAGCCACGGCATCCCTTCGATAGATTGGCCCAGCATCGCACCTACTCGGTTTTTCATTTCTCGTGCGGCTTTGTTGGTAAAGGTCACGGCCAGAATTTCATTTGGGCGTGCACGACCTGTATTGAGCAGATGCACAATACGCGAGGTCAACGCCTTGGTTTTGCCCGTCCCGGCCCCAGCGAGCATCAGGACCGGGCCATCCAATTGCTTCACCGCTTCGCGTTGGGCGGGGTTCAGATCGACCAGATAGGGCGACGGGCGCGCAGCCATGGCGCGATCGGATAGGGAAGCGCCTTCGAAGGCGTCGAATTCATCAAAACTGCTCATACGGCGCAATCTAGCGCGAGATTCTCGCAAGGGGAAGTCAAGTTCACATTATGTTCTGCATGTTTCTTGTGGACAAATCGACAAACCACGCGAAAAAGAAAGCATGGACCTGCATGCCCGCTACCCTTCGGTGCCTTATCTCAAGGCAAAGGCCAAGAAACGCCTGCCACATTTTGTGTGGGAGTTTCTGAACAGCGGCACCGGCAGCGAAACAGCCCTGCACAATAATCGCGCGGCGCTGGATGAAATCCGCATGATGCCTGCCATATTGAAAGGCGACCACACACCCGATCTGGGCTGCGAAATCCTGGGCCAAAAATTCGATCTTCCCCTTGGCATCGCACCTGTCGGCATGTCGGGCCTGATTTGGCCAGATGCGGAACACCTGTTGGCACAAGCGGCCGCCACGGCCAACATTCCCTATACCTTGTCCACAGTTGCCGCCACCACACCAGAGGCCGTGGCCCCGGTGATTGGCGACAATGCATGGTTTCAACTTTATCCGCCACGCGATCCGGACATTCGCAGGGATATGTTGCGCCGTGCACGTGCTGCGGGGTTCGAAACCCTCGTCCTGACCGTTGACATTCCGGTGGCAAGCCGCCGCGAACGTCAGATGCATTCCGGGTTGACCACCCCACCCCGCCTGACCCCGCGCCTGTTATGGCAAATCCTACAACGCCCTGCTTGGGCCACCGCGTTTTTGGGAGTCGAACGGCCGCGTATGCGTATGATTGATGACTACATGGGCAATGTGACCGGGCTGGCAACCAATGCCCACGCAGGATATTTGATCCGTACGGCACCGGATGGGGACTATCTGCGTGCCGTGCGGGCCGAATGGCACGGCCCGCTGATCGTCAAAGGCGTGATGAACCCCGATGATATCGCCCCATTAGAGGCCGAAGGCATCAATGCAATCTGGGTTTCCAACCACGGCGGGCGGCAATTTGATGGCGTCCCGGCCAGCATCGACATGCTGTCACAGATCAGAGATCGCACAAAACTCCCCCTTATTATCGACAGCGGTTTCGAAGGAGGACTGGACATTTTACGCGCCATTTCTCTAGGCGCCGATCTTATCATGTTTGGTCGCGCCTTTCATTATGCACTTGCAGCATTGAGCTCAGCTGGACCGACCCACCTTATCGACATTCTCCGCCAAGATCTGATGTCCAACATGGGGCAATTAGGTGTGCAAACGTTGAAACATGTGACCTAAAATCCACGATTTCCGCTCACACATGTCGCATCCGCAGAAAAAAATGCCGCAACGCAGAGCATCTATGCTTTCATTCCGCCACATACTTTCCCGGAACTACACAGTCCTTGGTAATGATTCAGGCCTTTGCTTGTTTATGCCAAATGGGCTTTGCGAATTGACACTCAAGAAAGGGCACGCCTCCAATGCCAGAGTTCAAAAAGATCCTTATTGCCAACCGTGGTGAAATTGCCATCCGCGTCATGCGTGCAGCCAACGAGATGGGCAAACGCACCGTTGCCGTCTTTGCGGAAGAGGACAAACTGTCCCTTCACCGCTTTAAGGCGGATGAGGCCTATCGCATTGGCGAAGGCATGGGGCCGGTTGCGGCCTATCTGAGCATTGAAGAAATCATTCGCGTAGCACGTGAATGCGGGGCGGATGCGATCCACCCCGGCTATGGCCTGCTATCAGAAAACCCTGATTTCGTGGATGCCTGCGCGGCCAATGGCATCACCTTTATCGGCCCAAAGGCGGAAACCATGCGCGCCCTTGGCGACAAAGCATCGGCCCGCCGCGTGGCAGTTGAAGCAGGCGTTCCTGTTATTCCTGCAACCGAAGTTCTGGGCAATGATATGGAGATCACCCGCAAGGAGGCTGCGGATGTTGGCTATCCTCTTATGCTCAAGGCGAGCTGGGGCGGCGGTGGCCGCGGTATGCGCCCGATCAATGGCCCTGACGAACTTGAGGAAAAGGTCCTGGAAGGTCGCCGCGAGGCAGAGGCCGCCTTTGGCAATGGCGAAGGTTATCTGGAAAAGATGATCATCAACGCGCGCCACGTCGAAGTGCAAATTCTGGGCGACAAACATGGCGGCATGTATCATTTGTTTGAACGCGATTGTTCGGTACAACGTCGCAACCAGAAAGTCGTGGAGCGGGCGCCCGCCCCTTACCTCAGCGAAGAACAGCGCGCCGAGATTTGCGAGCTGGGGTACAAAATCTGCAAACACGTGAATTACGAATGCGCAGGCACCGTCGAATTCTTGATGGATATGGAAAGCGGCAAGTTCTACTTTATCGAGGTAAACCCGCGCGTGCAGGTGGAACATACCGTGACAGAAGAAGTCACTGGTATCGACATCGTACAGGCCCAAATTCTGATCGCCGAGGGCAAAACCATTGCTGACGCGACGGGCAAAGACGCACAAGAAGACATTCGTCTGAACGGTCACGCCCTTCAGACCCGGATCACCACCGAAGACCCACTGAACAACTTTATCCCCGATTATGGCCGCATCACCGCCTATCGGTCGGCCACAGGGATGGGTATTCGTCTGGATGGCGGCACCGCCTATTCCGGTGGGGTGATCACACGCTATTACGATTCGCTGCTGACCAAGGTCACAGCTCACGCCCAAACACCTGAAAAAGCAATCGCCCGTATGGATCGCGCATTGCGCGAATTCCGTATTCGCGGCGTGTCCACCAACATCGCATTCGTTGAGAACCTGCTGAAACACCCCACGTTTCTGAACAACGAATACACCACCAAATTCATTGATACGACGCCCGACCTGTTTACGTTCAAAAAACGCCGGGATCGCGCCACTAAAATCCTGACTTATGTTGCGGATATTTCCGTAAACGGACACCCGGAAACCCAAGGCCGCGCTGAACCTGCGGCGGATTTGAAATCGCCAACGCCCCCTGCACAACGCGCCGAACCAATGATGGGCACGCGCAACCTGCTGGAACAAAAGGGCCCGCAAGCGGTTGCCAACTGGATGAAGGCACAAAAGCAGCTTTTGCTGACTGACACCACCATGCGTGATGGTCATCAATCGCTGTTGGCCACCCGGATGCGCTCGATCGACATGATCAAGACAGCGCCTGCTTATGCCGCCAATCTGCCACAGCTGTTCAGCGTGGAATGCTGGGGCGGGGCAACCTTTGATGTGGCCTATCGTTTCTTGCAGGAATGCCCGTGGCAGCGTCTGCGCGATCTGCGCGAAGCCATGCCAAACCTGATGACCCAGATGTTGCTGCGTGCCTCTAACGGGGTCGGATACACCAATTACCCTGACAATGTGGTGCAGGAATTCGTGCGCCAAGCCGCCAAAACCGGCGTTGATGTGTTCCGCGTCTTTGACAGCCTCAACTGGGTTGAAAATATGCGTGTTGCCATGGATGCCGTTGTCGAAAGCGGCAAGGTCTGCGAAGGCACCATTTGTTACACGGGGGATGTCCTTGACCCCAACCGCGCGAAATATGATCTGAAGTATTACGTCGGCATGGCCAAAGAACTTGAGGCCGCAGGCGCGCATATTCTGGGCCTGAAAGACATGGCTGGCCTACTGAAACCCGCCTCTGCACGTCAATTGGTCAAGGCGTTGAAAGAGGAAACCGGCCTGCCGATCCATTTCCACACCCATGACACCAGCGGCATCGCAGGTGCCACGATCCTTGCCGCCGCAGAGGCTGGCGTGGATGCGGTCGATGCGGCCATGGATGCGTTTTCGGGCGGTACCAGCCAACCTTGTCTTGGCTCTATTGTTGAGGCATTGCGCAACACTGATCGTGACACGGGTATCGACATCACTGCCGTACGCGAAATCAGCGATTACTGGCAGGGGGTTCGCGCCCAATACGCAGCCTTTGAAAGCGGCCTCCAAGCTCCAGCGTCCGAGGTATACTTGCATGAAATGCCCGGCGGTCAGTTCACCAACCTAAAAGCGCAAGCCCGCAGCCTTGGCCTTGAAGAAAAATGGCCACAGGTCGCGCAGTCCTATGCCGATGTGAACCAGATGTTTGGCGACATTGTCAAAGTAACACCTTCGTCCAAAGTTGTGGGCGACATGGCCCTGATGATGGTCAGTCAGGGCCTCAGCCGGGAAGAAGTCGAAAATGCTGACACCGACGTGGCCTTCCCGGATTCTGTGATCGACATGATGCGCGGCAATCTGGGTCAGCCCCCCGGCGGGTTCCCGGCGGGTATTGTCGACAAGGTTCTGAAAGGCGAAGCACCCAACACAGACCGCCCCGGCAAGCATCTTGATCCTGTAGATCTGGAAGCAGAACGCGCCGACCTCAGCAAACAGCTTGAGGGATTGAGCGTGGATGACGAGGACCTGAATGGATACCTTATGTATCCCAAAGTGTTCCTTGATTATATGGGGCGCCATCGTCTTTATGGCCCGGTCCGCGCCCTGCCCACACGCACGTTCTTTTACGGGATGGAGCCCGGCGAAGAAATCGCGGCAGAGATTGACCCCGGCAAGATTCTGGAAATTCGTCTTCAGGCCATCGGCGAGACTGATGAAAACGGCGAAGTGAAGGTGTTCTTTGAACTCAACGGTCAGCCGCGCGTCATCCGTGTGCCCAATCGTCTGGTCAAAGCCACCACAGTACAGCGACCAAAAGCCGAAGCTGGCAATGCTGATCACATTGGCGCCCCTATGCCCGGCGTTGTGGCCTCTGTTGTGGTCGCCGCAGGCCAACAGGTCAAGGAAGGCGATATGCTGTTGACCATCGAAGCGATGAAGATGGAGACCGGCATCCACGTCGAACGCGATGCCACCATCAAGGCCGTACACGCACACGCAGGTGGGCAAATCGACGCCAAGGATTTGCTGATCGAGTTGGAATAAGTCAGCCCAAAATCAAACGAACAAGGCCCGGATCACTCCGGGCCTTTTTGTTGCCTGCCGCGACGTTGCGCTTTGTCTGCGTGTTCAATCCCCTATCATGATCCAAACACGTATACAGAACGAGAGATCACATGCTAGCAGCCACATCCTTTGCCGCCGGAATTCTGGCCCTATTGTTTGTTGGGTTGTCCATTCGGGTGATCAAACAACGCATCCGTGCCAAGGCTTCCGTCGGGGATCATGGGGATCACGATCTTCTCAAGGCAATCCGCGCGCAGGGAAACTTTGCGGAATATGCCCCTTTTGGCGTGATTATTTTGGGGCTTTTGGAAATTCAGAACGGCACCGCTTGGGCTGTTTGGGTTTTGGCCTTGATGTTGGTGACTGGCCGTTTGTCCCATGCCATCGGGTTTGGACGCACCCCACAAATCATCCCATTGCGGAAACTGGGCATGATGCTGACCTTTTTACAAATCGCGATTTCCGGCCTGTGGGTGTTGGTTTTGCAAATTCTCTAATCCTAGATGTCATGATCTGGGAGGGTTTCCACCTGCACCGACACGACCTCCAGCGTCGGAACATCTGCTACGTCAGCGTGTTTTGTTTGCACATGCACAACCACGCCCAAAAATATCGCACAAATCAATGTGCCCAGTTTGGTATTCTCCGAGATGAGCATCATTATCCCCTTAGGCTTGTTCTCCACTTCACCTAGTTTTACGCAGCTCTCCTAATATTCCGTCGAAGGGTGCGAAAAAAATGTCGAAGATTGCATTTTCCTCTTGCGGGTAGTGGGCATAATTTATATCTGACGCCTCATCCAAACGGTGCGGGCGTAGCTCAGGGGTAGAGCATAACCTTGCCAAGGTTAGGGTCGAGAGTTCGAATCTCTTCGCCCGCTCCATTTGGAAAAGACATATCCGGTTGCGGGCGTAGCTCAGGGGTAGAGCATAACCTTGCCAAGGTTAGGGTCGAGAGTTCGAATCTCTTCGCCCGCTCCAGATAGTCTTTTTTCCCACGAATACAAAAGTTGTCTCGACAAGCCCGCGCAGGCCGGACACTGTTTCGATATGACTTATATAACACGCCCTCTATCCCCTGCTGAAATTCAAACCGCTGCTGATTGGGCCGCCGCCGAAGGCTGGAATCCCGGCCACAGCGATGCCGCCTGTTTTGGCGCGCAAGATGATCAGGGGTTTTGGGGTGGGTTCCTGAATGGGCAGTTGATCGCCACGATTTCAGTTGTGCGATATGACGACAGTTTTGCCTTTCTGGGCTTTTACATCGTGCACCCGGATTACCGCACTCAAGGGTACGGCCTCGCATTATGGAATGCCGCCACCGAACACGCAGGCGCGCGCGTCATCGGGCTTGATGGTGTGGTGGATCAACAGGAAAACTACCGCGCCTCAGGATTCACATTCGCCTATAACAACATTCGCTTTGTGGCCTCTGCTGAACAGATGCAAAATGCGCTGTCAGGCGGTAATCTATCCCTTGTTCAGCCATTGGATCATCTGTCATGCGACATCCGCGCGCTGGACAGAACCGTTTTCCCATCCAACCGGGATGCGTTTTGGGACCACTGGTTGAGCGCCCCCGAACACATCAGCCGCCAATTGATCTATAACGATAAAGCCTGTGGATTTGGCACCATTCGCCCCTGTCGCGAGGGATATAAGATCGGCCCTCTTGTCGCCCAATCGGAACAGGACGCACGGGCGCTAATTTTGGCGCTGGTTCAAACGGTGCCCACACCATCCGCGCCTGTGTTTCTGGATGTCCCGGCCCCCAATGCAGCCGCGCGCAAGATCACCGATGACCTTGCCATGACCAACGTCTTTGAAACCGCCCGCATGTATCGCGGCGCGCCTCCCGATCTGAATGTCGATCACATCTTTGGGGTGACCAGCTTCGAGCTGGGATAATTACCCGGCTTCTTCTCGAATCAAATCCCCAAGAAATGCGCGATCTTCGGCGCTCCAGTCGTTGGGGTCTTCCCCATGGGCCTCTTTCGCGTGAAGCTCCATCAGCTTCCAAACCTCTTCTTTGGTCTCTGCCACGACCTTACCAGGGCAAGAGTCCATTTCAGGGTAGTCCTTGCATGCATAGCTATATGCCATTTTGTCCATCCTCCTCGTTTAGAATTCTTCAAACTTATCCAACTCATCACACAGTGAAATAAAGGGCTGTTGTTGAGACACGAACACATGAACTGTTGGCTGCGCGAGAGAGGGATCATCCAGCGACACCGCCGTAAACGATATAAGCCCCGGCCATCCTTTTTCGTTCACATAGCTCAGGGATGATCCGCATCGACCACAAAAACCCCGCTCCACCCCCGGGCTTGTTTCACATGTGGTTAATGTCCCTTTGGTCACAGCAAAGGATTGCGCCTTTACCCCTGTCCAGGTGACATAACCCGCCCCGACCGCCTTTTGACACGACAGGCAATGACAGTGACCGGAATAGACCGGCTCCCCTGTAAAGCGATACCGCACCGCGCCACACAGGCATCCTCCTTCATGCGTTTGAGCGTCTTTCATGGTCCGCCTCATGTCAGTTTCACACGTACATCATGGCTCGTAGGTCGAAAATTCACTACGCAATTAGGTTATTTTCATGTAAGAATTTTTTACATGACTTGGACAAAGCTTCCTCCACTCAACGCGTTAAAGGCTTTTACGGTCTTGGCCGAAACGCGCAGCTATACCGCCGCAGGACAACAATTGAACGTAACGCACGCCGCTGTGTCCCAGCAGATCAAGCTGCTAGAAGCCCATCTGAATATCAGTCTTGTAACCAGAAAAGGCAGACTCATTCACCTTACCGAAGACGGGCAAACGCTATCGCTTGAATTGGCCAAAGGGTTTCAAGCCTTTCATCGCGGCATAGCTGCCATCGAGCGCACGCAATCCTCGCTCCCTATACAAGTTTCAACTTCTCCAGCTTTTGCCAGCAGTTGGCTGATGCCACGCCTTGCCAAATTTCAAAAAAAGCACCCCAACATCACACTCATGTTAAATCCCACATCAGAGGTGGTGGACGTGCATCCCGGCGGGGTTGATGTCGCTATCCGATATTCAGAAGTAGAAAACCTATCCGAAACCGATGATGTGTTGCTAATTTCTGATATGGTGGTTGTAGGCACGCCAAGTTTGCTTGCAAATCGATCCTCTCTGACACCTCGCGACATGCTTGATCTGCCTTGGCTACAAGAACTGGGCACAAACGAAGCAGCCAATTGGATGGCGTTACAAGGCGTCACCCTACATCACACGATGAGCATTCATCACATGCCGGGCAATCTGATCATGGAGGCCGTGCGACGTGGCGACGGGTTGACCTATACGCTGCGAGAATTTGTTAAAACGGATATCAAAAACGGTGAGCTGATCGAACTGCACCGCATGCCCGCCTTCGGTGCGTTTCATCTTGTGTTACCGTCAGGTGTGCTGCGCTCTTCTGTGAAAACTTTTGTGACATGGCTTAGATCACAGACCGCAGGGTCCACTTCGGCCGCTAAAACGCCTTGAACGTCAGGGTCGTCAGAGATCTTTCAATCCCGTCAATATCCAGCAACTGATCATTGATGTATTTGCCGATATCGGCGTCTTTGGGAATGTACAGCTTCATCAACAGGTCAAAGTCGCCACTGGTGGAATACAGTTCTGAATGAATTTCCTTCAATGTAATTGCCTCGGCCACGCGATAGGTCGTGCCGGGTTTGCATCGGATCTGAACAAAAACGCAGGTGGTCATGATATGCCTTTCATTGCTTACAGTGAAACTGGCACAATTGGCACGGCTTTCACAATCCCGAATGCGCCATCTTGGCCTTGCTGCAAGACACGCCTATAAGGGCCGCGAATAGATCAAAGGACAAGGTCCATGCGCAAAGCCAGCATCAGCCGCCAAACAGCGGAAACCGCCATTTCGGTTGAAATTAATCTTGATGGCTCCGGGGTGTATGACAACCAGACCGGCGTTGGTTTTTTTGACCACATGCTGGATCAGTTGTCGCGCCACTCGCTGATTGACATGACGATCCGCGCCAAAGGTGATTACCACATTGATGATCACCACACAGTCGAAGACACAGGCATTGCGCTGGGTCAGGCATTGACGCAGGCGATTGGCGACAAGAAAGGCATCCGGCGATATGGCGAATGTCATCTGCCCATGGATGACGCACAGGTGCGCTGCGCGCTGGATTTGTCCGCGCGTCCCTATTTGGTTTGGAACATGGATATACCGACCCAAAAAATTGGCGCTTTTGACACGGAATTGGTGCGCGAATTTTTCACAGCACTGGCCACCCATGGCGGCATTACGTTGCACATTGATCAGCTGCACGGCTTTAACAGCCACCACATCGTCGAGGCCGCGTTCAAAGCCGTCGCCCGTGCCCTGCGCATGGCCGTAGAGGTCGATCCGCGCAAAGCAGACGCGATTCCGTCGACCAAAGGTGCGCTCTGACATGTTGACCGCGATTATCGATTACGAAAGCGGCAATCTTCATTCAGCAGAAAAAGCATTCAAGCGCATGGCGCGTGAATGCGATGCGGGTGAGGTTGTCGTGACATCTGATGCTGATGTCGTGGCGCGTGCGGATCGTATTGTACTGCCCGGAGATGGTGCCTTTCCGGCCTGCGCAGCAGAGTTGCGCGGTCACAAAGGTATCTATGACGCCATGGTCGAGGCAGTGGAGCAAAAGGGCCGCCCCTTTCTTGGTATTTGCGTTGGCATGCAACTGATGGCCACCACGGGCCATGAATATTCCGAAACCCCCGGACTGAACTGGGTGGCGGGTGACGTCGTGAAAATCTCGCCCTCGAACCCTGCGCTGAAGGTGCCGCATATGGGGTGGAATGATTTGATCATTGATAATCCGCACCCGGTGTTGGAGGGCATTACTGCAGGCGAGCACGTCTATTTCGTGCATTCCTATCATTTTCAGGTGGCAGACCCTGCCCAACGCCTTGCGCATGTGGATTACGCGGGTGACATCACTGCAATTATCGGGCGCGACACCATGCTGGGCATGCAGTTTCACCCCGAAAAAAGCCAAGGCATCGGCCTGCGGATGATTGGTAACTTCCTGCGTTGGCGTCCCTGACACCACGCCTTTTCCCTGTTCAGCCCCCTAGATCAAGAGCGCCCCTGCCCGTGTACATCCGTCTTGAAAAGATCGACCATACGAGGGCAAAGAAAAGCTTTTACACGCTGAGCCTGAACCGCACCCTATTTGGTGAATGGTGTGTGCTGCGCGAATGGGGCCGTATTGATGGCAAAGCCCAACGTCAATGGCGCAATTATGTGCCCGACCCAGAAACCGGCATGGCCGAATTGGAACGCTTGAAAAAAGCCAAACAACGCCATGGATATGCGGTAATTCCAGAACAGCTCGGGTTATTGTAAAGTCGGGATTTCTTTTCCAAAAGTTAGTCTTACACCTAAGTTATTTTTGTAGTTCTGGAGTATTCTATGTCCCTTGATATGAACGACGCCCATCGTATTTATGCCAATGCGGTTATGTTAGCCGAAGCACACAAAGCTCTTAAAACCGGAAAGAAAATTTCATTCCCGTGCAGAGTAAGATGCAAGCTATGCGGCAACAATCTCAGCCGATAAATCTGCACGAGAACATGAAAGCGGTTATCGAAACAGTTGGAGTACCGCGACCGCGGATAAGATTAATGGAAAAATCAAAAGTGCTGCACGCAAGGCTGTTAAATCCGCTGCGAAAAAAATGATCAAAAATGGTCAGTTGATTTCAGGTCTTCAGACACAGCACCTCGTCCTAGCAACAGCGCTTCCTGCAACCGCTTATGCGGCGGTGAATTCCCCCTTCTCGAAGGCAACAGTATCACCAGACATAACGCGCCGTGCTGTGCTGTCTTTGGGTGCCAGTGCCGTTGCATTTACCGTGTTCACCCCCCAAAAAGTCATGGCTGACAACACAAACTTTATCAACACGGTTGCAAAATCAGCCGCATCTTATTGCACCAACCAAGCCCCTGAAGTTATACGAGCCGTAGCCAAGGGCTAAAAATGTCAGCTCGAGGCATCAATGCCGATGCCTCGAACACCTCTCATTATTTTAGACGCTGCCACACTTGCCCACGGCAAACCAATCCGCCAGCGACACAGCCCCTCACCGTCAGACTGTCTCCTTCAAGCTGCATCTTTGAGCCATAGGTCTTGTCCTTGTCCGCAGCCCAGATTTTGCCGTTGCTGTAATACCCACCCCCTTGGGCCTGCATGTCCCAGATCATGCGCTTACCCAGATGTTCATAGTTGGGACCCGTGCGCCCTTCGGCATCAATGCCTGCAACGATTGTGCCGCACACCGCATTGCCACAGGGCGCAATTTCGACGTGTAAATACCCGCCAGAGTCGCCCGGCTCGGTCTTCCAGACACCCGCCACCGGCTCTGCCAAAGCCACGCCACCTGCAAATACGCCTCCTGCGATTGCGGTCATCAGTCGTTTCATTTGGCTCTCCTCCTGCGTGACATTTTCAAAACTGTTGGCCAATCTCTATTTTCAATCAAGCCTGACCACAGGTCACATTGCAATTCCGGCGACATCATGCAAAACCGCAGCAAATTCTTGCCAGGAGACACCCCATGATCCTTTACCCCGCGATTGACCTTAAAGATGGACAAGCCGTACGCCTGTTGCATGGGGAAATGGACAAAACCACCGTCTTTAACGACAACCCCGCCGCACAAGCGATGGAGTTTGTCGAGGCAGGCTGTGAGTGGCTGCATCTTGTGGACCTGAATGGCGCTTTTGCGGGTGAGCCTGTGAATGCCGCCCCGGTCGAGGAAATTCTGAAACAAACCAAAGTCCCTGCACAGCTTGGCGGTGGCATCCGCGATATGGCCACGATCGAGCGTTGGATCGAAAAAGGGCTGGCGCGCGTCATTCTGGGCACTGTCGCTGTGGAAAACCCTGACTTGGTACGCGAGGCCGCCCGTGCATTTCCGGGCAAAGTCGCCGTTGGCATTGATGCGCGCAACGGGCGTGTCGCCACCAAAGGTTGGGCCGAGGAAACCGACGTGATGGTCACAGACCTTGCCAAATCTTTTGAAGACGCAGGCGTTGCCGCCATCATCTATACCGACATCATGCGTGACGGTGCGATGAAGGGTCCCAATGTCGAAGCCACAGCCGACCTTGCCAATGCCGTATCTATTCCAGTGATCGCATCCGGTGGCGTGTCGTCTCTGGACGATCTGCGCAACCTCAAATCCTGTGGCGCGGCGCTGAATGGCGCAATTTCAGGCCGCGCGCTATATGATGGCGCCATCGACCTGAAAGAGGCATTGAACATTCTGAAATAGGCGCGGGTTTACTGCGCCGCCTTCCCTGTCAATTTGGCCAAGGCGCCCTGCATCTTGGCCAGCACAGGCGTATCCGCAGGCACATTCAGCCCGGCCACCATATCGGCAGGATCTTGATAGGTCAGCCACACCTGCCCCTCCGCATCCTTATAGGCCAACACCTTCAGCGGCAGAAACGCCCCCGCCACCGGATCGACCTGCATAAGCGGTGTCCCCAGCTTGGGATTGCCAAAGATCAACAGTTGCGCGTCGTTCAATTCCATATCGACACTGGCCGCCCCGGCCGCGTGATCCACCCGCGCAAACACCTTGGCCCCGGCACCGGTGACGGCAGCCTCTAATGCGTCCATGGCTCCGGTCACATCTTTATCGGTGGGAACCTTGATCATCTCGGCCAAAGCCGGGGAAAGGGTGGTCATTGCAATCACTCCTGCAAGTAAAATTGTTTTCATAACGGGTCTCTCTTCAAATAGGGGTGCAGGCGAAAATCGCCACACTCACGCAAAGGTTTCCAATCACATCTCTGGCATTGGCGTGAATTTGCCATTACAGGAACATCATACCAAAGGACGATCCATGCTGAAAACCCGTATCATCCCCTGTCTTGATGTTGCCGATGGCCGTGTGGTCAAAGGTGTGAATTTTGTTGGCCTGCGTGATGCAGGCGATCCTGTGGAATCCGCACGCGCCTATGACGCGGCTGGTGCGGATGAGATTTGTTTTCTGGACATCCACGCCACCCATGAAAACCGTGGCGTGATGTTTGACGTGGTGCGCCGAACCGCCGAGGAATGCTTTGTCCCGCTCACCGTCGGCGGGGGTGTGCGCACCGTTGATGACGTACGCAAGCTGCTGTTGGCTGGCGCCGATAAAGTCAGCTTTAATTCCGCCGCCGTGGCCAACCCCGATGTGGTGGCCGAGGCCTCGGCGCAATTTGGCAGTCAGTGCATTGTCGTGGCGCTTGATGCCAAAACCGTCTCCCCCGGTAAGTGGGAGATTTTCACCCACGGCGGACGCAAATCTACCGGCATTGACGCCGTGGAGTTCGCCAAACTCGTGGTATCCAAAGGGGCTGGAGAAATCCTGCTTACCTCAATGGATCGCGACGGCACAAAATCAGGGTTCAATCTGCCCCTCACCCGCGCCATTTCTGACGCCGTGGACGTGCCTGTCATCGCCTCCGGTGGGGTTGGCAATCTGGATCACCTCGTAGAGGGCGTCACCAAAGGCGGCGCAAGTGCTGTGCTTGCCGCCTCGATCTTTCACTTTGGCGAATACACCATTCAAGAGGCCAAAAACCACATGATCGCAAACGGCATCCCGATGAGATTGATATGAATACTCTAAATGACCTTTCCCAAACCATCGCCGAACGCGCCAAGGCCGATCCAGACAGCAGTTGGACCGCCAAGCTGCTTGCCAAGGGGCCGGAAAAATGCGCCGAAAAATTTGGTGAAGAGGCGATTGAAGCCATCATCGAAGCCATAAAAAACAACCGCGAAGGCCTGATCAGCGAAAGCGCGGATGTGTTGTTTCACCTGCTCGTCATGCTGCAATCGCGCGGCGTGACATTGGAGGAAGTGCTGAGCGAACTCGCCCGCCGCCAAGGCACCAGCGGCATCGCCGAAAAAGCCGCACGCAAACCCTGATTTTCTTCTTGGGTTAAATATCCTGGGGGTGAATTGGCCCTGATTTATCAGGGGCAAGAGGGGGCAAAGCCCCCTGCCCGATCTCACAATTTCGACGAAATCACCCCAGTGGCAAACCCTCCCATACGCAACTCGCCAAACAAGCGTTGATATTCGATTTTGGGACAGTGGTTCATAATCACATCCACACCCGCATCCCGCGCCTTTTGGGCGGCCACGGCGTGCTCTACTCCGATCTGCATCCAGATTGTTCTCAGTCCCGGAAATTGCGTCAGCGCCTCATCTACGATCATAGGTGCCGTTTCTGAGCGGCGGAATATGTCAACCATATCCACCTGCTCCTCAATATCAGACAGTGACGCACGCACCGTTTGACCAAACAGCGTCTTGCCTGCGTGCCCGGGATTGACCGGAATCACCTTATACCCCTTCAAACCCAGATACCGTGCCACATAATAGCTTGGCCGTATCGAATTCATCGACACGCCGACCATAGCCACAGCCTTTGTACGCTTTAACACATCGCGCAGATGTTCATCAGAATAGTTTTCCATGGCCGCACGCTAACCGTGATTTTTCCAAGAAAAAAGCGCCCAGATAAAAATCTGGGCGCAGTCACGGAACGAGGGACAGTGAAGTGAGAAGCAGGGGTTCCGGTCCTGCCTCTCTGGTAATCTATGTAGGAGTTCTAATCCTCATTGAAAGAGGATGTAATAAACCTGTGAACATGATGTTAACTGGCGTGATTCAGTCAAAAATATCCTCAACCACGTCAAATATCTCTTCTGCAGCGCGCCGAAAGAAACTTTTACGCTTCTTTTTGGGTTTGCGATAAGATTTTGTCTGCTTTCGCGAAGGCACATGCACATATTTAACAGTTTCGCGCACGATCTCGCGTTTTGCGGCAGGTTTGACAGGCATTTGTTTTAAGACATGCAAAGGTGCGCCACAGGAGGAACAGGCCAATTCATGGCGTTCACGCCCCTTTAAAACCAATACAGCCCGTGTGCCGCAATAACAGCAAGTGGCAATCTTGGTTCCGTGGGACATAGAGGGCTCCGTTCAGCATGCCAGACAGATATTGTCTTATTGACCGGAAATTCAAGTCCCCCGTGTCGCCGCATAAAGCGCGACCGCCGCTGCATTGGACACATTGAGCGAGCCAAACGCCCCTGCATAATCAATTTTCACCAAAGTATCACACGTTTCTTTGGTTTTTTGGCGTAACCCCGGCCCCTCAGCACCAAGAACCAGCGCAACCGCGCGGTCATATTTGCCATCCAAAGCACCTTCGATGGTCTGCTCAGCCTCTCCATCCAATCCAAGAATCAGATATCCCATTGCCCGTAACTCGACCATGGTGTCGGCCAGATTGCGCAGGCGCAGATAGGGCTGACGTTCCAGCGCACCAGAGGCGGTTTTTGCCAAAGCGCCCGTTTCGGGTGCGGAATGGTGGCGCGTGCCTATCACCGCCTGCGCGCCAAATACTTCGGCACTGCGCAAAATAGCACCCACGTTATGTGGATCCGTCACACGGTCCAGCAAAATAAGGCGTGGTGGTCGACTGCCATCCCCTAATGCGCAGTCTTCTAAACTGCCCCAGTTCAACGCCTTGACCTCAAGCGCGGCCCCTTGATGCACAGATTGCGGATCAATCGGCACGTTGAATTTGCGCGGCTCCACCATCTCTGGTTCCACCCCTGAGGTCGCAATCGCCTCTGCAAGCTTATCAGAGGCGTTTTTTGTCACCACCAGTCGCAATTTCTCACGCGCGGGGTTCATCAACGCATCGCGCACAGCATGCAAGCCAAACAGCCATACCGTTTCTGCGGCAGCTGCTTTTTTGGATTGCTCTTTTTCGACGACCCACTTGGGTTTTTTCATCATTCCGACCCCGATTTTGATGCGTTCCCCTCAATGATACGGACCGGCGTGCACTGCAAGAGATTTTCTTGTTGACGCCCTGCGCGCGCGCTTGTAATCAGCCCCACATCGGAACATGTTTCCGGTAAGTGGGCGACAGGCCGCAAGGTGTGGCAGGGGACTGTAACTCCCTCGCGGAGACGCACGCCTGGTTCGATTCCAGGGTCGCCCACCATTTACATACAGAATTGAAATTTCACGCTTTTTCTGCTAGAAGTCGCTGTAACAGGCCGATTTTCGGTACTTTTGGAGGCGTTTTCGGTACCGTATGCAGAAAAAACCGCGATTTTTGCTCGCTGAGCGGGGGCGTTATTTCTACCAAAGAAAGGTGCCCCAACACCTTCAAACAGTCTTAGGCCGCAAGAAGTGGCGCGCGCCCTTGGGTGCTGACTTTGATGAAGCATGCGACCGCCTGAAAGACCTTCGCCGTGAACATGACGCCCTGATCGCTAAGCTAGAGGACCCCGACGCTAGACAGGATGCTAAAACCACGACCCGCCGTCAGGCGGAGGTTGCCCAGTATGCTGCATGGGATGCCGACGAACTGGCATATGAAACCGCGCAACACACCAAAGGTGAGACCACCGAAACGGAAGATTACTTAGAATGGGAAGCGGCTGCGCTCGCATCTGGCGAGATAGAACCGGAAGCACCCCACGAACGCGCCGCACGATGGATTGCTGCGATAGAGCACGAACGCAACAATCCAAACAAGCGAGTGCTCCATCCATACCCCATGGACGATGATGAATACTGCGACCGCCTGACAGCGATATTCGCTGAGAACTTTGGACCCGATGCGCCTGCCCCACCGTCTGCCCCGGAAGATCGTGACGAATACGACGCCACAAAACTTAAGCTTGAACGAAAGATCGCGCGCGTAGCGCGAAACCCGCATACTGTTTCAAAGGTGGCGGAATCCTTCTTTCGATTTGCAGAGGTGAAGGCGAAGACCGAACACAAGTACCGCCGGACGATCAACCGCCTAATCGAAGACATTGGCGATGTACCCGTCAATCAAGTAACAAGCCGGATGCTACGCGACTATCGCGACAAGCTACTGGCACGGGGTCTATTGCCTGCAAGCGTCCATGCGGAGTTTGCGCCGATTAAGGGTCTATTCAACTATGCCGCCGATGAAGAAATTATCGAAGACGCCCCACCCTATCTGTAAGGATGCCGAAAGAACGACGAGCGGTATCAGCCATCCGCGCATACGTTCTACGCACCGCCTGACGGATTTGAGATGCCCCGCGTCGGCGAGCAACCGTCCCCAGATGAATTGGCGGAAGCTGTCCGCATCTTGATAGTGGAATGGCTAGGCGATTTCCCGTTTGACGGCTACACCCGCCGCGAGATCGAAGTCGCTATGGGCACTGCTGAGGCGAAGGCCGATGAGATCGTGAGAGACCCACCACCGCCTCTTTTGAACATCCTTGGATGGGTGCTGCAGACCCCGTGCCGCGCTCTGATAGGGCGTAGCCCCATGCCCGCGCTTCAAGCAATACCCGGAGGAAGCGAAGCGGGCGCTACATTCGGCCTATTATGTTGGTGCAGGTTGAACGCACCGGTGCGGATCAGCGTGAGTCTGGTTTCATACATGCGCAAGACGTTCGCGACTGGCTATTGAACGCTGGATTGGATGAAACTGAAATTGCGATCAAGACGGCGGAACAGAATGATCTGAACCAACCTGAGAACCTAGACCTTCTGTCACCGCACAACCGGGTGCGCGTGATCATCACCAAGCAGGCGCTGCAAGAGGGCAGGGATTGCCCTTTCGCTTATGTTTTGTGCTCACTGGCGGCAAGTTCAAATCTGAACGCCATGACGCAACTTGTCGGGCGCATCCTACGCCAGCCGCATGCATTGAAGACGGGCTTGGATGCGCTGGACGAAGGCTATGTGATTGCGCACCACCCGACGACCGGTGACGTGGTAAAGGCGATAAAGGACGGATTAGAAAAGGATGGGCTGGGCGATCTGGTGCTTCATGTCAGCGGCTCCGACGCGCCCGGAAGCGAACGAAAGACCCGGCAACTGCCCAGACGCGACAAATTTGCCAAGACCGATATCTATCTGCCGAAGGTTCTGCTTGTTGACGAAGACGAGGTTCGAGACCTTGACTACGAAACTGACATATTGGCCAAAATCGACTGGTCAGGCTTTGACGCTGTAGCATTGGCAGCGAAGATTCCTGAGAACGCTCACGTGGCGGAAGCTCAGGTTCAACGCATCGAATTGAGTGACGGTGATACACCGATTGAAGCACGACGAGTGTCTCGCAGCGTTGCCACATCAAATTTCGATCCTTCCTTCGCGGTGCGGATACTGTCAGACCTTGTTCCCAACCCGTTCGTTTGTCGCAAGATCGTTGCTGACTTGGTATCTGCGCTTGAAGCACGCGGATTCGCATCGGAGAAGATCGGCTCACTAGCTGCATTGGTTGTGGAAGAATCTCGCAAAGCGCTGGATGCGGAGCGCAATGCACTGTCGGAAGCCTACTTCAAGCAGGCGGTCGCGGATGGGCGCATTCAGTTCCGGTTAAGAATCGACGGGCGCAATTGGATAGTACCGTATGAGATGGACACATCTGAGCCGCTGAATTCGGACCAAGTGCTTGGGAGTGACGGCGGACCGCTTGAGAAGAGCCTATTCGCACCGGTCTACCAAGCCGAATTGAACGGTGATGAACGTGACGTTGCTGTGTATTTGGACGCAGATGACGCCCTTGTTTGGTGGCATCGCAATGTTGCCAAGGCGCAATACGGCTTGCAGGGGTGGAAGCGAAACCGCATTTTCCCTGACTTCATTTTTGCCGCAACGAAAGGCGATGGGAATAAGCGTCTTTCCGTTCTGGAAACAAAAGGCGATCAACTCGACAATGCTGATACCGCATACAAGCGGGACGTTCTGTCGGTCCTATCCGATAGTTTTTCATGGGACCAAACGCAGCCTAGCGGCGAACTTGAACTGGTCACAGATACTGGTGAAACTGTAGAATGCACCCTCATTCTCATGTCTGAGTGGCCAACCCGGCTGCCTGACTACCTGAGTTCAGAGGTGTAACAGATGCCACGCCTGCCCCAAATGCGCGCCGGAACTGAACTAAAAGCACGTAGTCGAACGGCTCCGTTTTCTTTCTTTCCGACTTCCGGCGCGCACCCTAGGCCTGGGGTGCAATCACTACTTTTCGCAGTTGACCCATGGCTGATCATTCGGCGCGCCGTCGAAGAAGCTGGTTTGAATGCAGATGAACGACGGGAAGCGATGTCGTATTTGGCTCAAGCAGAGGATTTTTACAGATCAGCGCAAGGATCACAGATTGGCGCGGCAAAACCCCTTCAACTTTACTACGCCTACCTTAATTTGACCAAGACCCTCGTAATCACCCGAAGGCAGCAAAGCACACTATCAAATGTACAACACGGAATATCTGAGTCTCTAGCTACCGGTGGGAACGAATTTTCGGATGCTCAGCTAACGTTCTTCCATTCGCCAAACACACGGAACCAGCTACAAGCGTACGATGAGCTTGTGCAGTCTTTACAGGCACAACGCTTACCAAATAGCCACGCACTTCCACTAAGCACTTTGTTGCCTCAAATTCTCCCCGGACACCGACTGTGGGCAAGTGCTGCGGACAAGCCAGAGAGATTCATTGCAACCCAAAGCATTGGATACTTCGAAAGCATTACGAGGAAGAAAGTTTGGCTAAGAGTTTACGTTTTCGCTGAGGACGTTCGGCGACTTAGTTTGACCCAAGATGAAGTCCTGACGCGTTCAGGGCTGACACCCGATTTCAAAAAAGTCCGATGTGACAAAGAAGTGGCAGGTAGGAAACTCATTTGCTTCGAGCAAAAGGTTGCGGACGATTACACGCGGCACGGCGTCGATCAAACAGAAGGATTATCTGCCGAAATCAAAGATCGGCTTTGGGTGACTGTAGCTAGCACTCCGCCCTATCGCCGGTATTACCTCTACCTTTGCCCAAGTTCAGAACGACAACACTTGGTGCCGCAGTTAGGATCGATTTACGCGCTGACCTACTACTTGGGTTCGATCACTCGATATCGACCAACGGTTTATCAAGACATTCTTGATGGAGAATTCGGCCCACGTATCGCCGAATTCGTTTCGAGTCAGACGGCGCAGTTTGTATACCTTATGGCGTCAGAATTCGTTCGACGAGAGGTAAGCAGACCTTCAATCATCTGATTCCCTCAATGCCGTTTTTCTACGGACTTTTCGGTACTTTGAAGCCGTGTTTCGGTACCGTGTTGGCGGAAGCGAAAAGTTGCATGTCATCAAGGTTTTGATTTTAAATCGTTTTTTATGGATGCGCGTTCGAAATCAGACTTGATTCCAGGGTCGCCCACCACTTACCATCTCTTTGATGATAAATACTTCAAGGCATAAGCACTGCGGCCCTCTCAAAGCTTGCCTGATCAACTGTCAGGTCATCATACAACAGCTCAATATCTACTTTTTCCACTGATTTCAGAGGCAAAGCAGTATAGATCGCCGCACCGTCAGGAATCATGCCCGGCGTAGCGGTTTTTGGATCACATGCAGGCACGGGCCAATTTTGCATCGCCCCACCATTCACGGCATAGCGAATCTCATATAACCCACAGCGCCATGCCAATAGCTGTGTGAAATAGATCAAATCCTGACCTTCCCATTCACGCACACCAATCCAGTTGGCCTTGGTCGCCCCTAAAATGGGTTTGGTTTCGGTTGCAGTCAAAAACCTACCCGTTGGGGTCTGATCCTCGACCTCATAGGCAGACACAGGCATGGGTGTTTCTGACGAGGCGGCCAGTCTTTCCCCCTTTCCTTCACCAAGGATCAGGGCCACGACCACCAGAAAAAAATCAAGCATTTCAATACCTCATTGGCTTTGCCTCATCTTAGCAGAAATTCCGCAAAAACACGACTTTTGCACAACGGCATCTGGGCCTATAGTCGAACAGAGCAGTGAAATATCAGGGCAGTTATGGCCAAAACCACAAAAAAGACGCCGCCGTTCAATATTCTGATCGTCGCGCAAGCGGGTCGGCTCAGTTATGAGGCGGTGATTTTTGCGGCCTCTCTGCGCGCAAATTCCCCCAATTTCCAGGGGCGCCTGTTTGTTGCCGAACCCCTGCCCGGCCCTTTGTGGGAGCGTGATCCGCGCATTTCCGATCAAGCGTTGCGCGACTTGCTGGAAGGTTTTGGCGCGGAATTTGTGCAATTTGAAAGCAAGGCATTTGGTCAATCTTACCCCTATGGCAACAAAATCGAGGCACTGTCAGTTCTGCCCGAGGGGGAGCCTTTTGTCTTTTTTGACACGGACACCATTGTCACGGCTGATCTGACCGATGTGCCCTTTGACTTTGATCGCCCCTGCGCCTCTCGGCGTGTCGAAGGCACCTGGCCGACACTGGAACTTTATGGTCCCGGCTACACCCAGATTTGGAAATCGCTTTACGACAAATTTGATCTGGAATTTGAGAGCACTCTGGACCTTGCGCAACCGGATGAATACTGGCGGCGCTATCTCTATTTCAACGCTGGGTTCTTTTATTACAAATGCCCCAAGCTGTTTGGCGATCTTTTCCTGAAATACGCTCTTGATATCCGTGATGCCCCGCCACCAGAACTGTTGTGTCAGAACATGGATCCATGGTTAGATCAAGTGGCTTTGCCCTTGGTGATCCACGCGTTGGGCGGCGGGCGGGATGCCTTGCCTGCGGGACATCTGGATGGGGGCACGACCTGCCATTATCGCCTGCTTCCCTTGTTGTATGCGCGTGAAAGCGATGCGGTGGTCGAGGCATTGGAAACTGCGACAGCCCACAACAAGATCAAAAAGGTGCTCAAGCAATATGAGCCGATCAAGCGCATGATTTATCAAGGGCGTGGCGCAAAGGTGCGGGCGCTATTTGATCGTGATCACCTGCCCCGCCGCGAACAGATGATCCGCAACAAGATCAAACGCAACGGGTTTTGGATGCGCTAATCTGCGGTTTATTGATTTGCATCGTAGGACTGGGGCTCTGCCCCAGACCCCGGGATATTTTGACCAAGAAGAATTCAAGCTGTGACACAGCATCTGTTGTGATGTGTTGGGCTTTGGCCTACAAATTTCTCAAATCATTGTGACCATAGGGAGAAATACCATGTCTGACGGCCCGACATACGGCTTTGACACATTGCAAATTCACGCAGGCGCACGACCTGATCCGGCCACTGGCGCGCGACAGACACCGATTTATCAGACAACGGCTTATGTGTTTCGAGATGCAGAACACGCAGCAGCTTTGTTTAACTTGCAAGAGGTGGGTTATATCTATTCCCGCTTAACCAATCCGACAGTCGCTGTGTTGCAAGAGCGTATTGCCACGCTTGAAGGCGGTGTTGGGGCGGTGTGTTGTTCTTCCGGACACGCGGCGCAAATCATGGCGTTGTTCCCGTTGATGGCACCGGGGTGCAATGTTGTGGCCTCTACCCGTCTGTATGGTGGGACGGTCACACAGTTCAGTCAAACCATCAAACGCTTTGGCTGGGAAGCAAAGTTCGTAGACACCGATGATCTGGCAGCCGTTGAGGCGGCGATTGATGAAAACACCCGCGCGGTGTTTTGCGAATCCATCGCCAATCCGGGCGGATACATCACCGACTTGGATGCCATCTCTGCGATTTCAGATAAGGCGGGTGTTCCGTTGATCGTGGATAACACCTCGGCCACGCCATATTTGTGCAGCCCGATCAAGCATGGAGCCACGCTGGTGGTGCATTCCACCACGAAATATCTGACGGGCAATGGCACAGTCATGGGCGGCTGCGTTGTGGATTCAGGCAAGTTTGACTGGGCTGCTTCGGATAAGTTCCCCTCTTTGTCCGCGCCAGAGCCTGCCTATCATGGATTGAAGTTTGCCGAGACCTTTGGTCCACTCGCCTTTACCTTCCATTCCATTGCGATTGGTTTGCGTGATCTGGGCATGACAATGAACCCGCAGGCCGCGCATTATACGTTGATGGGGATCGAAACCCTAAGCCTGCGTATGGAGCGCCACGTGGAAAACGCCCGCAAGGTCGCCACCTGGTTGGAAAATGACGACCGTGTGGAATATGTGACCTATGCGGGACTGGACAGTTCTCCTTATAAAGCGCGCGAAGCCCAGATTTGCCCCAAGGGCGCGGGTGGACTGTTCACTTTTGCGATAAGGGGCGGCTATGACGCGTGTGTGAAACTGGTCGATAGTTTGGAAATTTTCAGCCATGTTGCCAACCTTGGTGACACCCGGTCGCTGATTATTCACTCTGCTTCAACCACCCACCGACAGTTGAGCCCAGAACAACAAGAGGCCGCAGGCGCCGGGCCGAATGTGGTACGCGTGTCCATCGGGATTGAAAACGCTGAAGACCTGATTGCCGATCTGGATCAAGCTCTGTCCAAAGCAACAGCCTAATTCGAAATACCTTTAAAGGCCGCCGCAAGGCGGCCTTTTGTTTTACTCAATCTTCTGTGGTTTCAAAAACCAATGTGACCTGTGCCGATGTGGTAATTTCACCAGAGGCAACCGGTACACCGGCATCTGATCGCATGGCCGCCATTTCCGCAAATACAGGTTCAGGCCGCGATGCTGATGCCTCGGACAAAGACAGCAGCGCGCCAAGATTTACCCCAGCAGCAGCGGCAAACAAATCTGCTTTGGCGCGGGCATCTTGCACTGCACGTTTGCGGGCTTCGTTCAGGGCAGGTTCTGGGTTTTGAACAGAAAACCGCAGGCCAGAGAACTGATTGGCCCCTTTGCCCACAACATCATCAAGAATATTGCCCAAAGCGTCTAGGTCGCGCACGCGCACCTCTACCTGATTTGACGCCATATAGCCGATCACCCGGCTCTCGCCATTGCTGGCGGCATTTCTGTCCCAAACCGGATGCAGCGACAAATCACGGGTCTGGATATCACGCTCGGCCACACCCAGATCAGCCATCCGGCCAAGGATCGCAGCGGTGGCCTTACTCACACTGTCCATAGCGACTTTGGCGGTTGGGGCCTGATGGCGCACACCGACGGAAACCGTTGCCATATCAGGGGCTTGTTCAACCACGCCCACACCCGTGACAATAATCTGCCCGGCCTGCGCCATTCCTGCGCACATCAGCCCTGTCGCAATACAAATTGCTTTAAAAAATCGCATATCACACTCCTTGGTTTGCGATGCATTCCTCATTGTAACGTAATTAAGTTGATAATCCTTGGGGGAGGCTTTGCTTTTTCTTCCCCTCGGCAAATACCTGCTATAAAATAGCGAACCAGATAGGGGCCTTCCCCATCTGTCATCAGAGGTGCTAGAGCAACGCCATGAAACCAGATTTTGCGCTTTCCCTTTCTTATGAGGGCATCGGTCTTTTGCGGCGTGTCGCAGGAGGATGGCACCTGTTGGGTGAAGTTGCGCTGGATGACCCGGATTTGGGGGATTCTTTGGGGCGGCTGCGCGCCTCTGTACAGATGGAGGGCGAAAGTGAACTTGCCTGCAAAGTCATCATTCCAAATGAACAAATCCGTTATCTCACTCTAAACGAAGCCAATGCCGATAAAACCATCGCCAGCCGTGCTTTGGATGGGGCTACACCCTATGATGTGGCCGATTTGCAAATTGACGTGTCCAGCGATGGCAACCAAAGCTTTGTTGCCGCAGTTGCCCGCGAAACCTTGGACGAAGCCGCCGAATTTGCCACCACTAATGGGTTTAAACCAGTCTGCTTTGTTGCCTGCCCCGAAGAGGGTGCATTTCTGGGCGAGCCGTTTTTTGGTACAAGCGTGCAATCCTTTGGTGCGCTATTGTCGCCCATGGCACCTGAGCCGGACGATGTGGCTGTCAAAATCATCTCAAGCGGCGCCTTGCCAGTCGAGGCACCCGTAGAAAAATTTGCCCCAAAGATTGCCACGGCACCTTTGGTAAGCACGCCCTCCGCGGACGCATCAAAAGAATCCGCTTTTCCTTCGTTTTCCAGCGTGCGCGCTTCCAGAGGGCTTGATCTTTCACATGCTCCGGCCAACAACACCCTAAAAGGGGAAAAACCATCTGGCACCACGTCACCTGATATTCCAATCCCCAAAGACCAGACCGATCGGTTCTCATCGCTCACGGCGGATAAGCCGCGGTTTGATCCCGCAGCGGTAGTGGCCAGCTTGCAAAGCCAGCCAGATGATAAGCCCTCCGAAGCAGAAAGCACGAAGTCCAACGCAGGTCTCTTTCGCCGGAAATCCCGTGGCGGTGTCATTGCAGCCCCCAAGAAATCACCGCCAAAGCCCGCAACTGACAAAACAACACCTTCAGAAAAAGAGCGCGCGTCCCTATTAGGGACTCGCGCAGACAAGAAAATCGGCCCGCGCCCGCCCAAGATACTTGCGCTTGTGCTGACGCTGGCGTTGCTGGCTTTTCTGGCCATCATCGCGGTTTGGGCCACAGTGTTTTTGGATGACGGGCTTGCCGGGATATTCAAACGCACGCCCGTGGTGACTGCAAGTGAACCTGCGGTGCCTGACACCCCCCAGACACAGATCGCAGACACCCTACCCCTTGCCGAAGACATTACCGACAGCGCAGAAATTGAAGCCTTAGATGGTCCTGAAATTTCCCCACCAGCAAATTCTCAGATCATTGACGAGGTTGCGCGCTATGCAGTGACCGGTATTTGGGCCATCGCGCCTGTACAACCTGACACGCCTGCAGCCGATGCATTGAGTGATCTTTACATTGCGTCGATTGACCCCGACGTTGTCACACAGGATGCGCTTGCCTTGACCTCTTTGCAAGATGTCATCCCAGATGTGAGTATCGATGAAGTTGGCTCGCCGGTGGCGGCGGGGACGCTCTTTGAATTGGATGAACGCGGGTTCGTCATCGCATCCCCCCAAGGTGTACTGTCGCCTTTGGGTGTGCTGGTATACACAGGTCGCCCAGCAGCGCTGCCACTTTCCTATCCTGATCGCAGCCAGCCTGCGCTTGTTGCGCCAGCCCCAGAATTGGCCATCGCAAAACTGCGGCCACGCCTCCGGCCGACCAACCTTGTAGAGCAAAACGAACGCGCGCGGCAGGGCGGGCGTTCAAATGATGAACTCGCCGCTATTCGTCCTCAGGTACGTCCACAATCCGCCAAAGCCTTGGCCGAAGCCGATGAAACCGCCACGGCACGCGCCGTGGCCGTGTCACTTAAGCCGCGCAATCGTCCAGCAAACATTCAAAAAATTGTCGCCAAGGCCCGCGTGCAAGCCCCCGTAGCAACCCCGGCCGTAGCGATCGTCACTCCCAGCATTCCCACCACCGCCTCGGTCGCACGTCAAGCCACCCAACAAAACGAACTGAACCTGCGCAAGATTAACCTCATTGGTGTTTACGGGTCCTCTTCCGAGCGTCGCGCCTTGGTGCGCATGGCCAATGGACGTTATAAAAAGGTACAAGTGGGGGATCGCATGGACGGCGGGCGCGTAGCGGCCATAGGCGAAACCGAACTGCGCTATATCAAATCCGGCAAAAACATCGTCCTGAAAATGCCCAAAGGATAAAATCACGCCACTTTTAGCGCAAACCCATTGCGTCCGAAACGCTGGCGTGAATACATAAGTATATGGAAAGCTTTCTATTTCAGGCGTCCGTCTTTCTGGCTGCCGCTGTTGTCGCCGTACCAATTGCTGCACGTCTTGGTCTGGGCTCTGTTCTTGGCTATCTGATGGCGGGGGTGATTATCGGCCCTATTCTGGGGCTGGTCGGAAGTCACGAAACTCAGGACCTCAGACACTTTGCCGAATTTGGCGTCGTAATGATGCTGTTTCTCATCGGACTGGAGCTTGACCCGCGCGCCCTCTGGGCCATGCGTCACAAGCTGATCGGCCTGGGAGGCATGCAAGTCGGCCTGACCGGAGCGGCCGTGATGGTCGGGGCCATGATGCTTGGCCTGCCTGTAAACACTGCACTGGCCGTCGGGATGATCTTTGCGCTGTCCTCGACTGCGATTGTGCTGCAAACCCTGTCCGAGAAGGGATTGATGCAAACCAGCGGCGGGCGTTCTGCCTTTTCGGTGCTATTGACACAAGACATTGCGGTCATTCCGATGCTGGCTCTGCTGCCGTTGCTCGCCATGCCCAGCCGCCCCACAATTGCACCTGACGGGTCGTTGCAACGGGGCGGAGATGAAGACGCTGCTCACGGCGAGGCAGCCCTGTCCTTGGTCGAGGGCCTGCCCGGATGGGGGGTTACCCTTGTCACCATCGGCATGGTGGCTGCTGTTATTCTTGCTGGTATTTATCTAACACGCCCGCTGTTTCGCTTTATCCACGCCGCACGCCTGCGTGAAATGTACACGGCCTTTGCCCTGTTGATCGTAATCGGCATTGCCTTTTTGATGACGCTTGTGGGCCTTTCCCCCGCGCTTGGCACCTTTTTGGCTGGGGTGGTGCTGGCCAACTCGGAATTCCGACACGAATTGGAAACCGACATTGAGCCCTTTAAGGGGTTATTGCTGGGCCTGTTTTTCATCACTGTTGGCGCGGGCATCAACTTTAACGTTTTGTTCCGCGAGCCCGTCACCATTCTTGGCCTGACACTGGGCATCATGGCGATCAAGGCTGTCGTTCTGTTCATTCTGGGTCGGGTGTTTGGTCTGCGTGGACGCGCTCAATGGCTGTTTACGCTGGGTCTGGCACAAGCCGGGGAATTTGGGTTTGTGCTGATCTCATTCTCATTGCAACAACATGTTTTGCCCCTCGCCCTCAGTGAAACGCTGTTATTGGTGGTGGCGATGTCGATGCTGATCACGCCGCTGTTTTTCATTCTGTTTGATGTTTTGTCCAAACGTCTTGGCGACAAGGCCGAAACCCAAGCGCCCGACGAAATCGACGAAGAAGGCCCCGTCATTATCGCAGGCATTGGTCGGTTTGGCCAAATCGTGAACCGTCTGGTACGGGGTGCCGGGTTTGACACCGTCGTGTTGGATCACGACCTCAAGGCGATAGAGCTGATGCGCAGTTTTGGCATCAAAGGCTTCTTTGGTGATCCCACCCGACCTGACCTTCTTAAGGCGGCAGGTATTGACACTGCGCGGGTGCTGGTCGTTGCCGTCGACAACGCTGACTCTGCGGTCAAGCTCGTAGAGTTGGCACGCCGCGCGCGTCCTGATTTGCATATCGTCGCCCGCGCGCGCGAACGTCACACGGTGTATCGCCTGTACCGTGCGGGGGCCAATGACATTGTACGCGAGATGTTTGATTCTTCTTTGCGTGCTGGGCGCTATGTCCTAGAGAACGTTGGCCTGTCCGAATATGAGGCCGCCCAAGCCGAGCAAACCTTTTATCAGCATGATCGCTACACAGTGCAGGAATTGGCGCAGTTGTGGGATCCGGACAAGCCCACCGCGCAAAACGCGGAATATGTGCAGCGCGCCAAAGAGCTTGAGGCCGAATTACAAACCGCCATTCTGTCACAACTGGAACGCAACACCGCCGCGTGACGGTGGTGCGTGACTGTATAGCGGTTGATCTTAGGCGTCTGACACGCCTGCCTCTGCGAATGTCGCCATACCGGAATGACAGGCCACTGCCGATTTCAGAATATTGATCGCCAGCGCACCGCCCGAGCCTTCGCCTAGACGCATACCCAATGATAAGATCGCAGCTTTGCCCAACTTTTCCAACAAGGCCGCATGAGCGCCCTCGGCACTTTGGTGCCCTGCAATCACGTGATCCAGTGCCCCCGCGCGTGCGCTGTGCAGACAGGCGGCGGCGGCGGTGCAGATAAATCCATCCATGATCACCGGAATGCGCAGGCTGCGTGCCCGCACAATGGCCCCCGCCATCGCTGCCAACTCACGACCTCCAAGACAGCGCAGCGCCTCTAGGCCCGTCGCGCTGTGCAATGCCACGCCTTCACGTACCACGCGCGCCTTATTGGCAAGACCTGCATCATCCACACCTGTGCCGCGCCCAGTCCAATCTTCGGCCTCGCCACCAAACAAGGCTGTGGCAATCGCTGCGGCCGGGGTGGTGTTGCCGATGCCCATTTCACCCACGACCAACAGATCGCTGGCCTCATCAACGGCATCCCAACCGGTTTGCAGCGCTTCCACGACCTCGGCTTCGCTCATCGCAGGGCCTTGAGTGAAATCAGCCGTTGGCGCGTCCAAGGACAACGCGCGAACATCCAGCTTTGCCCCGGCCGCGCGTGCCAATTGATTGATCGCAGCACCGCCATGTTGAAAGTTTAGAACCATCTGTTCTGTCACTTCTGCGGGGAAGGCCGACACGCCCTGAGCCGTTACGCCGTGATTACCGGCAAAGACAATCACCTGAGGGGCCGTGATGTTCGGCCGGGGATTACCACGCCACGCCGCATACCAGATCGCAATATCTTCCAGCCGCCCCAACGCGCCGGGCGGTTTGGTCAACTGACCATTTCGCTCAGAGGCTTGCGTGCCTGCATCCTGATCCGCATCAGGCAGCCTATTCAGGATGTCCTGAAATGCAGAAAGCGTGGAAAATGCATGTGCCATGAAAGACCCCTGTTGTATTGCATGTTACAAGGCTGTTTATCTCATAGTCGGCCATCGACAAGTCAGGAAAGAGACCCGCAGATGCATTCGGACGACACGTCGCACATGAAACCACAAGACATTGCCACGGCGACGGCTTTGTTAAGCCGTCTGCCGATCCAAGCGCGGTTTGAACGCTGCGCGCGTGCTGCCTGGGCCTATCCGATAGTGGGCGTGGTTGTGGCATTGATTTGCGCGATCACCGCATGGGGTGCATTGGCTTTGGGTGTTTCGACCATGCTGGCCGCGTTTGTCTGGGTTGCCACTGGCGTAGTGGTGACCGGCGCCATGCACGAAGACGGGCTTGCCGACACTGCTGATGGATTTTGGGGAGGATGGGAACGCGCGCGCCGCCTTGAGATCATGAAAGACAGTCAGATCGGCAGCTATGGTGTGATTGCCTTGATTTTGTGTCTGGGCGCGCGGGTGCTGGCCGTGGCCAGTGTTCTATCTGCATCAGGCTGGATCTGGCCACTCTTGGCGGTCGCGATGCTGTCGCGCGCGGCGATGCCCTGCGTGATGGCGGCCCTGCCGCACGCGCGCGACACTGGCCTGTCGCATTCTCAGGGCCATGTATCATGGCGCACTGCTGGGTTGGCGGTTGGGCTTGCAGCCATCATCGCATTTGTTTTGATGGGATGGGCAGCCATAGGCCTTATGATCCTTGCCGCGCTGACAACCGCTGGCATCGCAGCGTTGGCCAAAGCCAAGATCGGCGGCCAAACAGGTGATGTTTTGGGAGCCACGCAAATATTGGTGGAATTGACGTTGCTGGCTGCCTTGGCAAGCTGACATGCAAAATGGCGACAGCGACCGCAAAACAAAAAGCACCGTGCATCTTCATGCACGGTGCTTTTGTTAAAGTTGGTGTCGCCTGTGCCTTAGGCAGCAGCGGCAGCGCGCGCCATCAGAACGTCGCCCACTTGCTTGGCAGCAGCCACTTCATCACCACCGGCAACAGCAGCAACTTCGCGTGTCAGACGCTCCAGTGCGGCTTCGTAAAGTTGACGCTCAGAGTAACTCTGCTCGCGCTGATCGTCGGTGCGATGCAGATCGCGCACAACTTCAGCGATGGCAATCAGATCACCCGAGTTGATCTTTTGTTCATATTCCTGCGCACGACGCGACCACATCGCGCGTTTGACCTTGGCTTTGCCA
Source organism: uncultured Paracoccaceae bacterium (assembly GCA_947489325.1). Taxonomy (GTDB): domain Bacteria; phylum Pseudomonadota; class Alphaproteobacteria; order Rhodobacterales; family Rhodobacteraceae; genus CANLDA01. Next base: position 52,108 of record CANLDA010000018.1, read on the forward strand.
GTCAACGTTGTCATGGCTTTGCTGACCACATCAGGAGACGACAGCGACCGCATACCGATCTCTGTGGCTTTATGTGTGGGAACACGCAGTGTCATCTTGTCTTTTTCAAACGAGATCACAAAAAGTTCGAGTTCAATTCCAGCGATTTCCTGCTCTTCGATCGAAATGATCTGACCAACGCCATGTGCGGGATACACAACATATTCGTTAGGGCGGAATTCGTTTTTCTTAGATTTACTCATGTAGTCCTTCCTTGCAGAGCCAATTTTGACAGACAAAAAAAGGACCACGGGAAATCGGGTTTCCCGTCATCTCATCCTTACCGTCGAAAAAACCACCCGTGATGGGTGGCGGCTGGCAGTCTTATTTATATCTAAGGCCAATATAGCACGAATCACTCAAATATAAAAGAACATGATTCTTTTGAGGATTTTAGTCCGCAAAAATCACAAATGCTTCGCCACCTTTGGTGTCGTGTAAAACCGTATAGGACCGCCCGTCGATAACTGTCCGCGCTCTGCCCTTGTTGCCATTTAAGCCAAGCGATTTCAGAAACTCACGGCTGATGCGACGCGGGCGCGGCATATCTGATGTCGTCACCGCACATTCAAAAGAATGCTTGGTAAACACATTGATCTGCACCCTTTCATCCGTTGATGCGCGCGTTCCAAGATAAGAGTTCTTCCCCAACTTATTGACTTTGAACCCATGGTTCGTCGCAGCCTTACGGATGGCTGCAACGCTGCCAGCGTTCTCAAAGCAAAGTGTCTTAAACGTATTAATCGCGTCTGCATGAGCAGAAGAGGCAAACAATCCAAGGGCGAAGCATGCGCTAAAAGTCAGTGTTTTCATGTACTCTTATCCTACTAATACCAAACATAAATGGGAAAACAGCTTAACCGCCTTCGCCGGGTGCCTCAGAGAAATACTTCTCCATCTTGCCTTCTTCACCATCACGTTCTTCTGCCTCGGGCAGTTGATCTTTTTTGGTGATGATCACAGGCCAGATTTCGGAATATTTGCGGTTAAACTCAACCCAATGTTCCATGTCTGGCTCTGTATCCGGGCGGATTGCGTCTGCTGGGCATTCCGGTTCACACACGCCACAGTCGATGCATTCATCAGGGTGGATAACCAGAAAGTTTTCACCTTCGTAAAAACAATCAACAGGGCAAACTTCTACACAGTCGGTGTATTTGCAGGCGACGCAGTTTTCGGTGACGACATAGGTCATGGCGATGGCTCTTTGATGCTGTTTGGGCCTAGCTAAATCACAGCGGCCTAATCTTCAAGCGCTGAGCCGCGTGAAAGATCGCGATTGCGGCGATCTCGCTTGGTTGGGCGCCCTTTTCCTTCAAAACGCGGGTTTTGAGGAACGTTATCTTGTTCAGCGGACAAATCCGAATACAGTAGCTGCGCCTCGGCGGCTGGGCCACGCCGATCACCCAGCGTCTCGATGCGGATCACGCGAATGTGACGGGCCTGTGCAAAAGTCAACACATCCCCTGCCCCAACTGCATAGGCCGGTTTGGCCACTTTATCTGCGTTCACCCGAACGTGCCCTGCCGACACGACCTTGGCCGCAAGCGTGCGCGTCTTGAAAAACCGCGCGTGCCACAACCATTTGTCCAGACGTTGTTTTTGGGGTGCGTCGTTCAAATCAATGTCTCAACGAAAAAGGCCCACCCGGTTAAGGATGGGCCATGGATCTTAGCCTTTGTCTTTCAGGCCCATAAGCGCTGCGGCAAATGGGTTGTCTGGATCGATGGCCTTTTCCTTTTTCGGCGGACGTGCCTGAAATTGACGAGGGCCATCGTCGCGACGTGGCTTGCCACCTTTGCCACCGGGTTTGCCTTTGCCACGTGGCTTGCCGCCCTGCGTGTTGTCACGGCCAGCATTGTCACCCCGTGCATTGTCACGGCGCGCACCTTGTGGGGCGCGCGTGTTTTGACGATTGGCGCGACCGGCCCAAGTGAAGGTGTAAAATACTTCAATCTCAGGTTCTGCTTTCTCAGGCGCAGCATCAGCCGTTTCAACGGATGCCTCAGCGGGGGCGTCGTCGACAACCGGCGCAGCCTCAGTTGCCTCAACCGCGGGTTCCGCCACAGTTACATCTGTCGCGGCCTCTTCTGTCGCAGCGTCTTCCGTAGCTGGGGCATCTGTTGTTATTGCAGGCTTTTCTACTGGCGCGGCTTTGACCTTCTCGCGCTCGCCTTTTTCGGCCTTATAGCCAAGGCCCTGCATCAGATCGGCGAATTGCTCCAGCGTCATGCCTGTAATCGACAGCATATCGGCCTTGCCTTCAAACCCACCACGGCTGTCTTCAACGCGCAGCATATCGGCCAGACGTTCCAACATATCGATGCGAATCGCGCGCTCACCCGCGGCGCGATACCCCGCCATCGCATAATATCCCTGCGGCAACCCCTTGCCCGCAGGCACAGTCACCAACCCCGGAGGGGGCGATTCAGGGAAATCTTGCAGACCATTTGCCAATGACCACAACACCAGACGCAAACGCGTTGGCGCAGGTTTCAGCAACAGCGGCATAAAGATGGTGAACTGACCAAAGCGGATGCCATGCTTGCGCAGCGCGCTGCGGGCGTCCTGATCCAGATCTTTGACCTCTTGAGCGACTTCGCCACGCGGCAAAATACCCAAAGCTTCTGACATACGGAACGCAAAGCCACGTGCCAGCCCTGACAGGGCCTCATCACGTGACAGATTCAGCAACGGCTCAAACAAAGCTGCGATCTTGCGATCAATGAAATGTTGCAGGCGGCGCTGCACTTTTTGCAGAACCTCAGGCCCGGCCATTTCATCAACGAACACATCGACCATCGGCTTAAGAGGCTCTGCCCCGGCAACCAATTTGCCGACCGCATATTCGCCCCACATCAGGCCACCCTGTTCGGTGAAGTCAATTTCGGTATCTGGAGCGTTGTAAAACCGATCCGCCCGCAGATGGAATTGCGGCGCCAGCGCTTGCAGGCTTGCCTGCTGCAATGCTTTGGCTTCCTGCCCTGCGGCACTTTTGTCCGCAAGAAAACGGAACCCTTCAAGACGACCTACGAATTCACCTTCGACGGTCACTTCACCTTTGTCATTCACTTCGGCCAAAAGGGCCTCCTTTTGTTTGAGCCGGCGCAGCAACACAGATGTGCGCCGGTCCACGAATTTTTCCGTCAGCTTTGCGTGTAACGCATCTGACAGGCGATCTTCTACAGCGCGGGTCTCAGAACGCCAATGATTTTCGTCATCCAGCCACCCGTTTCGTTGCGCCACATAGGTCCATGTGCGGATAAAGGCCAGTCGTTTCGACAATGTGTCAATGTCGCCTTGGGCGCGATCAATGCGTTTGACCTGTCGCGCGAACCAATCTGTGGGCACGCGACCATGTTCATGCAAATAGCCATAGATGCCCTGCAACAGGCTGCTGTGCTCGCCATGGCTGATGCCGCGAAAGTCAGGCACGCGGCAAACATCCCATAACAGGCGCAAGGATTTCGTGTCGGAGGCCCGCGCGCGCGTCTCCGCGTCCTGCGACAGTGTTTTCAACACGCCCAGATCATCGGCTTCGCGTGCTTTGATTAGCAATTCATCATCCGGGGCCTGTTCCAACGAATGGATCAATGCATCCAGATGGCCAAATTGCAGCACAGGATTGCGCCAATTCAGCTTGGAAATAGGGGTAAAACGGTGATCCATGATCGCCTGCGCTACGCCATCATCCAATGGGCGTGCCTCGCCTGTGACGCCAAAGGTGCCGTGGCTCATCCCGCGCCCAGCGCGTCCAGCGATCTGCGCCAACTCGTTTGGCGCAAGTGCGCGCATCCGGCGGCCATCGAATTTTGAAGTCGAGGAAAAGGCGACGTGATCAATATCCAGATTCAGCCCCATACCGATGGCATCCGTCGCCACCAGAAAGTCCACATCCCCGTTTTGATATAATTCCACCTGCGCATTGCGCGTGCGGGGGGACAGCGCGCCCATAACCACCGCCGCCCCGCCCTTTTGACGGCGCAGCAATTCGGCAATGGCGTAAACATTATCAACAGAAAACCCGACAATGGCAGAGCGCGGCTGCATACGCGATATCTTGCGCGACCCGGAATATGACAACGTCGACATACGCTCGCGCCCGACAAATTCCGCATCGGGCACCAATGCGCGAATCGTTGGGCGCATGGTGTCTGATCCCAACAACATCGTCTCATGCAGGCCCCGCGCGCGCAGCAAACGGTCAGTAAACACATGGCCGCGTTCTGGGTCGGCACACAACTGAATTTCATCAATTGCCAAAAAATCGCAAGCCATGCCCTCTGGCATCGCCTCGACCGTGCAGACCCAATATTGCGCACGTGGTGGCAGAATGCGCTCCTCGCCTGTGATCAGCGCCACAACCGAGGGACCACGCACCGCCACGATGCGGTCGTAAACCTCACGCGCAAGCAGGCGCAGCGGCAGACCGATGACCCCCGTGCGGTGGCCCAGCATCCGTTCAATTGCAAGATGGGTCTTGCCCGTGTTTGTCGGGCCCAAAACGGCTGTGATCCGCGTCATAGATGCATCCTGATATGCCTGAAACTCAGAGAGTTTGACCCTTGACCAAAGCCTCTAGCCGTTTGATGGCCTCTGTTACGTCTGCTTGATGCGGATGTATAGTGTCGTACAAAACATAGGCCTCATATGCCTGTTTGGGGCGATCGAGCTGTTCCAAAATTGCCGCAAGCCCACGCAATGCGTCAAAATGTTTGGGATTAAGCGCCAAAGCTTGTTCCAAATCAGCCACCGCAGGCCCCACCAACCCAGCCACGAAATAGGCATTGGCGCGCCCGTGCCAGCCTTCGGCAAAATCCGGGGCATGATCTGTCAGGGCTGTGAAATGCTCAATTGCGGTCTGCACCTCGCCGCGTTCAAGTGCGTCGCGCCCACGTTGCAACAATAAATCCGCCGAAGCAGATCCTGATTGCGCCCACGCCCTGCGAATTTCATCGGCCTTACGTTCGGCCGCGGCAGGATTTGATTGGGCCAACTGATCCAGCAGAGTGTTCACGTCTTGCGCAATAACTTGCGAGGGCACTGAAATGCCGATTGCCAGACAGGTTGCCGCAACGATAAGTTTGAGATGTTCGATTAATCCAAGCATAACACAGTAACATGTAACGTACGGGGCAGGAAATTCCAGATGCCTCGCGATCAAATTAAAGGATAGTTCCATGAGCGATATCATTGACGCCGCAGTTGCAGCTCTTGCAGACAAAGTCAGCGGCGGGTTTGACGGCTCTGCCAAATTCACTATCGAGGATGAAGGCTCTATCATTGTGGACGGCGATGGTGTGCGTGCCGGCGATGACGAAACCGATGTCACGCTGACTGCAGACGCAGATACATTCCAGTCCATTCTAGAGGGTGATTTGAACCCAACCGCCGCTTTCATGACCGGTAAGCTGAGCGTGGATGGTGATATGGGCATGGCGATGAAGCTGGGTGCAGTGCTTGGTTGATGTCTGACGCCGCTGCCCCCTTTTACAACGATGTGGCATTGGGTCCGGATAACGTGGTGTCACGTTGGCTCCAAACCGATGATGATGTGCGCATTCGCGTGGCCGCATGGCCGGGCGATGCTTGCAAGGGAACGGTATTGCTGTTTCCCGGGCGCACCGAATTCGTTGAAAAATATGGGATGCTGGCGGCGGACTTTAACGCGCAGGGCTTGGCCATGTTGGCGATTGACTGGCGTGGGCAAGGGCTGGCGGATCGTTTGATTGACGATCCCAATGTGGGTCATGTCGGCAATTTTGAGGATTACCAAAAAGACGTGCGCGCCGCCCTGAAGATGGCGCATGATCTGAACCTACCCAAGCCTTGGTTTCTAATTGGGCATTCCATGGGTGGCTGCATCGGCCTGCGCTCTTTGCATGAAAATTTGCCCGTGGCAGGCGCAATCTTTTCCGCACCAATGTGGGGTATCTTGCTGTCTCCAGCCCTGCGCCCTGCTGCGTGGATCATGAGTTGGGCCAGCAAACAGGTCGGGGCAGATCATGTCATGGCACCGGGGACCAAACCTGTCACCTATGTTCTGAGCGCCCCGTTTGAGGACAACACCCTAACGACCGATCCAGAGATGTATCGCATCATGCAAGATCAGGTCCGCAGCTATCCTGAACTGTCACTTGCTGGCCCGTCCCTGCGATGGCTGCATGAGGCGCTGATGGAAACCCGCATCCTTGCCGCGCGCCCTGCCCCTGATGTGCCCTGCCTGACATTATTGGGATCAAACGAACGCATCGTCGATCCAACCCGTGTGCATGACTGCATGGCGACATGGCCCAAGGGGCATCTGCATGTGGTCGACAAAGGCGAACACGAGGTTCTGATGGAATCAGACGGCATGCGCCGTGAAGTCATGGACGCATGCCTCGCCTTTTTTTCTAAACACAGCGGATAAACCGCCTTAAGCGTCCTGCATCACATGCTGGCGCTGTTGCCCCAGCCCTTCGATTTCCAATTCCATAATGTCACCTGCCTTCAGGAATAACTTGGGGTCCATACCCATGCCAACACCCGGTGGAGTGCCTGTGGCAATCACATCTCCGGGATGCAGACTCATCATATCACTGAGATAGGAAATGATGTGGGCCACAGAAAACACCATCGCAGCAGTCGTACCTGTTTGCATTCGTTTGCCATTCAAATTTAGTGACAGCGCCAGGTTTTGGACGTCGCCCACCTCGTCGGGAGTCACCAACCATGGACCAATGGGGCCAAAGGTGTCGCAGCTTTTGCCCTTGGTCCACTGGCCAGACCGCTCTGCCTGAAATTCACGCTCTGACACATCGTTGACCACACAATAGCCCGCCACATAGTCCAACGCATGCGCTTCGCTGACGTATTTTGCGTGTTTGCCAATGACGACCCCCAGCTCGACCTCCCAGTCGGATTTCACCGAATTGCGCGGCAAGATCACCGGATCATTTGGCCCGCTGATACAGCTTGTCGCCTTCATGAACACAATCGGTTCACGTGGCAGGCGCAATCCCGCCTCTTCGGCGTGATCCTTATAGTTCAGACCAATACCTATGAATTTCCCAACACGACCCACGGGGGGACCAAGACGTGGGTTTCCCTCAACCAACGGCAGGCTGGTCGCATCAAGCTGAGGTAGGTTTGCCAAAACATCCCCGGCAATGTCATCCACTACACCAGACAGATCACGCAAGGTGCCATCCGCATCCAACATGCCCGGCTTCTCTGATCCCGGCTCTCCAAAGCGTACAAATTTCATCACATCCTCCTGTTACGAAATCGGTAACGAAGGGCGCGCGCTTTGGGAAGTCTGCTTTTTCTTGAAACTCTATCGCCTGTGATCCTCCTGCCCCTTGCACCTTACCCATTGCTCTGCCTATCTGAGGACAAGACAATTCAATTGATGAGGCCATGATGCTGCACTTTCCCTTTCCTGCCCCCAAGGTCCTGCGTGACGTAAATGCCAGCCATGGCACCGATGGGTTGGGGGATTTACCAGAATGGGATTTGACCGATCTGTACACATCCCCCGAGGCCCCAGAGCTAGAGCGTGATCTGAACTGGCTGGAAGGCGAATGCAGCGCCTTTGCTGCCGATTATGAGGGCAAGCTGAGCGATTTGGATGCAGACGGTTTACTGAACTGCGTGCTGCGTAATGAGCAGATCAGCCAGATTTCCGGACGTATCATGTCCTATGCTGGCCTGCGGTATTACCAACTGACGATTGACGCAGAGCGCGCACAATTTATGTCAAATTGTCAGGAAAAGCTGACAGATTTCACCACCCCGCTGGTGTTCTTCACGCTGGAACTCAACCGACTGGACGATGACCATCTGGAGGACCTGTTTGCTGCAAACGCCGATCTTGCCCGCTACAAACCCGTGTTTGATCGCATTCGCGCAATGAAGCCTTATCAGCTCTCGGACGAAATGGAAAAATTCCTGCATGATCTGGGTGTAGTGGGCGATGCATGGGAGCGTCTGTTTGACGAAACCATCGCCGGGCTTCAGTTTGAAATGGAAGGCGAAACCTTGAACATCGAGGCGACGCTGAATTTCCTAACCGAACAAGACCGCAGCAAACGCGAAGCTGCCGCACGCGAAGTTTCGCGTGTTCTGGGTGAGAACGTGAAAACCTTTGCCCGCGTACACAACACCCAAGCCAAGGAAAAAGAAGTTATCGATCGTTGGCGCGGTATGGAAACCGCCCAGACCGGCCGCCACCTGTCCAACCACGTCGAACCCGAGGTGGTCGAGGCCCTGCGCAACGCAGTTGTCGCGGCCTATCCCAAACTCAGCCATCGCTATTACGAACTGAAACGCAAATGGCTGGGTCTGGATAAAATGCAGGTCTGGGACCGCAATGCCCCGCTCCCGATGGATGACACTCGTATCGTTGGCTGGGACGAAGCACAAAAAACCGTAATGGATGCCTATGCGGCCTTTGATCCACGCATGGCCGACATTGCCCTGCCGTTCTTTACCAAGGGTTGGATCGACGCCGAGGTGAAACCCGGCAAAGCCCCCGGTGCCTTTGCCCACCCCACGGTGACTGACGTGCATCCCTATGTGATGTTGAATTATTTGGGCAAGCCGCGCGATGTGATGACATTGGCGCACGAATTGGGTCATGGCGTGCATCAGGTGCTGGCCGCAGATCAGGGCGAAATGCTGTCCTCCACACCGCTGACGCTTGCAGAAACCGCATCCGTGTTTGGCGAAATGTTGACTTTCCGCAAGATGCTGGACGCCGCCGAAACACAGGACGAACGCAAGGTGTTGCTGGCCGGCAAGGTCGAAGACATGATCAACACCGTGGTGCGCCAGATCGCGTTCTACGATTTTGAATGCAAACTGCACGAGGCACGCCGCGCGGGTGAGCTGACCCCCGAAGATATCAACGATCTGTGGATGTCCGTCCAAGCCGAAAGCCTTGGGCCTGCATTTGAATTCATGGATGGCTACGAGGTCTTTTGGTCCTATATCCCCCATTTCGTGCATTCCCCGTTCTACGTCTATGCCTATGCCTTTGGCGACGGTCTCGTGAACGCGCTTTATGCGGTCTATGCCGAGGGCGGCGAAGGGTTCGAAGAGAAATACTTTGATATGCTTAAGGCGGGGGGCTCTATGCACCACAAAGAACTGCTGGCACCCTTTGGGCTTGATGCCAGTGACCCCAAATTCTGGGACAAGGGCCTGAGCATGATTTCATCGATGATCGACGAATTGGAAGCGATGGAAGACTGAGCCACACCTACGCACAGACAGAAACGACCAGAAGCAATCCACCAAAGAATGTGGGCGGGGCCATTGTAGCATACTGTAAAAAACCATCGAAACTTTGCTAGCTAAGAGACAATAACATGAAGAAGCTGTTCTATGGTATCGGATACGTAATTGCAGCACTACTTTACAGCGCTGGGTTGCTAAATCCTACTACTTCTGTTGCCCAAGAAGTAGCAATAGAACATCCACTTCAGCTATCTTCTGAACCCGACTTGCCTACGCCGTTTGGCTATAAATCGGTTTGGTTTGCTGTGAAAACCGAAGATACATCTGCTGTATTCAGTGCTTTTAACTTACAGTCAGAACAACCCGCCAATTGGGCTTCTGGCATCAAGTTTTTATACGATTTTGACAGCCATTTTAAGAGAGGAGAGAAACCTGTTTTCGTTTCACCGCCTGTTAGCGGGTGGACATTGATTTTAGCGGGATTGAATTTCTCTGCTGATAGCTCCGAAAAGACAGAATATTTACGCAATCTACTCAACCGTCTTTCCAAAGAATTTGGGGAGGCGCAATATTTCGGTAGCTATCGCGTTGTGGGATATGTTGCTTGGTACAGATCAATCAGTGGCAGCATTGAACGTGGCTTTAGCTTCGCGGATGGGACTCTATTCGCAAATGAGGGGAATACCTCGGAGGCAGAGCTTGAAATAGGATATTTTGACATGTCTGGCATGGATGAAGCGAATATTTGGGAAACTTTGATGGAAGCGGAAGAAGAGGGAGAATATTTCTTTGATGAGGAAGACCCGATGAAAATCGCTGAACTTTGGAGTGTAAATCCTTTGTCAGTTGACCAAGAAAAAGACTTAGAACCTTCTATTGGTCTAGTAGGTTTTCACATAGATTAACGATTATAACCTTGTACTTTGAAGCACCATAAAACCAAATTGAAACCCTAATTGACGAAGAAGCCCTATCTTTGCCCAGAGACCATGGCCAACAGGTCAATAAGTAAACATCCCAAACAAAAAAGACCGGGCCAAATGGTCCGGTCTTTTCAATTTATCACCTGTGATATGGCGCTGTCTTACTGACAGCTGCCAATCAATGCCTCGTATTGGCCAACGATCCAGCCCAACGCGTCCTGTGGGCCATCCTCGGAAATACGATCCGTAATCTGGCTAAACACCAAGGCAGAGCGGCTGTCATCCACCATCGCCCAAGACTGAGATGTCCCGACGGTTTCATACACAAAGAACGCCACCGCGATCAAAAGAATGCCGCGCAACACGCCAAAGACAAACCCAATCGCCTGATCAACAGACCCCAGCGCCGAGCGCCGCACAAGTGACGAAAACAGCGGTGTGAACAGTGAAACAATCACCAGCGTCGCGGCAAAAATCGCGGCAAAAGACACGATCGTCGCAATCTCGCAATTGTCTGCAAAAGGCATGCCGCCCTTGATCGGGCCAATCGTCGGCAGTTTGATCTCTTCGATCAGCGGGCGCACAGATGAGGCAAACATGAACCCCACAACGGCCGCACCGATCCAGCCTAGAATGGCCATGGTTTCGCGTACAACACCACGGGCATATGCCAACAGTGCCGAAATGATAATCACGCCTGCGACGACGCCGTCGATAATGGTTAAACCTTCCATGTCCTCATCCGTTCGTTTTGGGCTGTTGTCAGCCTGCTCCGAATACGTCGCCGACAAATCCTGTCAGATCGCCGATCTTATTCAGTTTGATCCCCGACACTCCGGGGGCTTTGCCACCTTTCGGAGCTATCGCAGACGTGAAACCAAGTTTTTGCGCTTCTTTCAACCTGTTTTCGGTCTGCCCCACCGCGCGTAAGGCCCCAGACAGAGAAATTTCGCCGAAAACCACGGTATCTGCAGGTAAGGCTGCGTCCTCGCGCGCGGACAAAAGTGCGGCCGCCACCGCAAGGTCTGCGGCAGGTTCGCTGATCTTCATGCCGCCCGCCACATTCAGGTATACATCCAACCCCGTGAACGGGATGCCACACCGCGCTTCAAGCACCGCCAAGATCATCGCAAGGCGTCCACTGTCCCAGCCCACAACTGTACGCCGGGGTTGAGAGTGCGGCGATGGCGCGACCAGCGCCTGAAGCTCTGTCAAAACAGGCCGCGTGCCTTCTATACCTGCAAAAACAACGCTTCCGGCGCTGGGCTCCCCCCGTTCAGACAGGAACAATGCGGATGGGTTCAGCACTTCTGCCAGCCCTTTGCCCGTCATTTCAAACACACCAATTTCATCGGCTGGACCAAAGCGGTTTTTCACAGCACGCAAGACCCGGAACTGATGGCCGCGCTCGCCCTCGAAATACAGCACCGTGTCGACCATATGTTCAACCACACGCGGCCCGGCAATCTGGCCATCTTTGGTGACATGGCCGACCAAAATGACCGCGATTCCCTTGCGCTTGGCAAAATTTGTTAACTCATGGGCTGCGGCACGCACCTGACTGACAGAACCGGGTGCAGAGCCGACATTGTCCGACCACATAGTCTGAATCGAATCAATAATCGCAAGGCCCGGCTTTTCCTGATCCAACGTCGTCAGAATATCGCGCAGATTGGTTTCCGCCGCCAATTTGACCGGCGCATCCGTCAGACCAAGGCGTTGGGCGCGCATGCGCACCTGTGCGCTGGCTTCTTCGCCGCTGACATAAAGCGTCTTCAATCCAGATTGTGCAAAACGTGCGGCGGCCTGCAACAACAGCGTGGATTTCCCGATGCCCGGATCCCCCCCGACAAGAATGGCCGACGCAGGCACCAATCCCCCCCCCAGCACACGGTCCAACTCTGCCAGACCGGACGTCGTTCGCGGCGGCGGGGCCTCTTCGGTGTGCAGATCCGTCAGTTCAATAGAGCGCCCCTTGATATTACCAAGACTTGCCGTTGACGGGCCCGCCGACAGCGGGGCGTCTTCGGAAATGGTGTTCCAGTCACCGCAGCCATCACAGCGACCTGACCATTTGTTTGTGACCGCACCACAGGCGGAACAGGAAAAAGAAAGTTTAGGTTTTGCCATGACACGGGTGTGCCCTAGTTGTCGGCTTTTGCCAAGCCCAAGGCGCGGGCACAAGGCAGCTTAAGAACACGCGCGGGCACACCACCAACCACCGTGTGCGCGGCCACGTCATCAATCACCACCGCATTGGCCCCGACACAGGCATTGTCATGAATCGTGACGTTTCCCAAGATGACAACACCCGCCCCCAATTCTACATTGCTGCCAATCGTTGGGCGGTTGGCCAGATCCGTGCTACGGACCACACCCATTGTGGTGTTTTGACGGATCACGACATCGTCGCCAATCGAGCGCGGCGCAAGCACCATACCATAGTGATCCAGACGCACCCGTCGCCCCACCTTGACCGGATAAGGCAGATGAATGCCGCCGATGCATTCGCACAGCTTGAACATGATCCGATAAATGATTGTCAGCACACAGCGAAACGGACGTGGCACTGACATGCGCCAATTGCCAAACCGATGCCAGAACAAGGCCCAGAACCCTTGAGAAAAGAAATCACACCCGTGGGTGTGAAAATCCTCGGCAATCAACGCAAGAAACCCGATGTCGTCAGGATTCATATTGCGGCTGCCATCAAATAAAACACTATAACTGGTTACTGGCGCACTGGTCACGAACCGCTCCCTTCCCTTAGGTCAACAAGGCGATAAGCCGCCTTGCTTACACAGGGAAATCGCATTTCTGTGAACAATCTGAAGGGATTGGTCGCATACTATCGAATATCTCAAAAAAGTAATTAAAATTCAATCAGTTGCCAGACATTAACCATCCCGCAAAATAATGGACCGTTAACCATCCTTCTTCTTACGTGGGCGCTCTGTCAGCGTGCTGAACGCAATGGATGCCAGAATACAGCCAGTAAACAGATACAACCCCCATGCGGTTTGTACTGTCGCCAAACCCACCCCTTTGATCACCACCACATAAAGCGCGATCAGAAATACATCCGCCATCGCCAGCTTACCCAAGATCTCCAACACGGGCAGCACTTTGCGTCGCAACAGCCCGAAATGGATCAGCGCAAGGCCAATGGTTTTCATCATCGGGGCAAAAATCGCCAAAAACGTCACCAGCAGGGCCAGAATAACATCGCTTTCCCAAAGTGATTGAATGCCCGAAATCACGGACACCTCTGACAAGCCAAACAACGGCAACAGCCCGGCCCGCAAAAGCGGCGCAAACCAACTCAGCGGAAATAGGATCAGCAGAACGAGGTTCAAATAACGCACAGCAGGCATCAACATACACAGTCCTCACTCATCGCCCTGTTCAACAGACGCTCATCCCTCACATGGGTTCTATTGTGCCCGATGTCCAGAACCCAACGATCACACAAGCGCTATGCGCGGTGCGGCCTCAGAGGTATCGTTATATGTGTTCAACGTGCGGAACCCACGGCGCAACAAATCCGCCAGATGGCAGATCAATTCACCTTTGGAAGGGTCCGCGCCGTACATATTGATGCGCTGCTTGCCCAGCTCTGGCAGATGGCCACCGTGCTCGATCACCTCCAGATGGCGCGGCTCTGTGCCTTCGATCATCGCGCCCACAGCCATGTCGGCGGCAATCGTCACCTCGACCGTACGATCCGACTCGGTATCCAATGCGTTCTCCCACTCGATTCCCATGTCCTCTAACGCGGCAAGCGCCTTGGGACGGAACAGGCATTGACGCCCAGAGGCAAACCGCAGCGGGCGACGCCGCCACGTGGCCCCGCCCGGCGCACCAATCCACACCAAGGGGATCGCACACAGCTGCTCGCCGCTGCGTTCTGATTCAGTGGTCAGGATCAAATCGACCTCACCCTTGGCAAACTGCGCCTTCAGACCAGTTGTAAACGAAGATATTAATTGCACCCGCACCCGCGGATAGGCTGCGCGAAATTGCTGCAAAACTCGGGGAATCGCCGGGTACACGATGTCATGCGGCACCCCAAGGCGTACCTCACCTTCAAATTCATCATCGCTGAGGCGGCGCACCACCTCATCATTCAGCGCCACCATGCGCCGTGCATATCCCAGTAACTGCTCGCCCGCAGGTGTCAGGCAAATGCCACGCCCTGCGCGATCTAGCAGACCAACCCCCAGCAATTCCTCTAGCCGTTTAAGCTGCATAGACACCGCCGATTGCGTCAAATGCAGGAAACCTGCGGCTTTGGTTACGCCGCCCAAATCGGCCACAGCCACAAAACTGCGCAGGGTTGTTACGTCAAGATTTCGCATGCCATCACCATCCTTGATGTATCTCGTCACAAACATTCGTTTTCAAAATACAGCATACTTTGCCATATACATCAACATAATTGATCGAAACACATGAAATCATCTGGAAACAGAAAGGAAAACGAAATGACCCTCCTTGGAACACTGACCCGTTTCACCGGCCTGTCCACCCCTTGCGCACCCTCCTTGGCCGATATGATCGAGCTGCGTCACCAACGCAAAGCCCTCACCCGGCTGACCGATACCGCCCTGCGCGACCTTGGTCTTACTCAGGCTGACGTCGAAGCCGAGGCAAAACGCCCATTTTGGGACGTCCCCTGCCAGTGGCAGCGCTGAAAATTCCGGTAATTGAGGTTTAATTTCAAAAAACCAAGCTCAATTGTCGGGAAATTCTTGAAAACCGGGCCAAGGTCACCGATATTCCCTAATAACGGGTGCCGCAGCAATGTAGCGCCCCCTGAAATAATAGCGGAGGCTTAGATGGCTGAATTTGATACAATCCGGACAGCGGCAGGTGCGCGCGCTGCTCAGATTGACGAAGGGCTGCGCGCCCACATGAACAAGGTCTACGGGACCATGTCCGTGGGTATGTTGATTACTTTTGCCGTGGCGTGGGCGGTTGGATCCAATCCAGCCCTGCTTGGCATCTTCCGTAATCCAGCAACATTGCAGCCCAACATTCTGGGTTGGATTGTGATGTTTGCACCTTTGGGTATGGTATTTGCCTTTGACGCGGCGATCAATCGCCTCTCCGCCGCTGGTGCGCAACTGTTTTTCTATGTGTTTGCCTCCGTCATGGGCCTGTCCATTTCATGGATTTTCGCGGCCTTCACAGACTTCTCCATTGCGCAGGTGTTCCTTGTGACATCCATTGCGTTCGCTGGCCTGTCCCTGTGGGGCTATACCACCAAGAAAGACATCTCTGGTTGGGGCAGCTTCCTGATCATGGGTGTGATTGGCATTATGGTGGCCGTGATCATCAACATCTTCCTACAATCCCCAGCGATCATGTTCGCGGTTTCAATCCTTGGTGTGCTGATCTTTGCTGGCCTCACCGCCTATGACACGCAAAAAATCAAAAACACCTATTTGGAACACGCCCACCACGGCGACAGCGAATGGTTGGGCAAAGCGGCCATCATGGGTGCATTGAACTTGTATCTTGATTTCATCAACATGTTCTTGTTCCTGCTGCATTTGCTGGGCAATCGCGAATAATCAGAACATCATCGTTCCTGCAAAAGGCCGGTCATTTTGACCGGCCTTTTTTGTTGGGTCACGCCTTTACTTCCTCCTCAATGCCCCGGTTTCTGCCGGGCTTTTTTGCGCAAATAGAGATTTCGCGATAGGCTGAGCACGTCCATCGAAGGTCACTATGACCTTCATTTCAGGAAAGGCGCGCGACATGTCAGCCCCCTACAGTCAGTTCATTGGTGATATTCCCCAAAATTATGACACGCGTTTGGGGCCCAATATCTTTGTGGACTATGCCGATGATCTGGTAAGCCGACTGACCTGCCCTGACAGAGGCACCGTGCTAGAACTTGCCGCAGGCACCGGCATTGTCAGCCGTAAGATACGCGATGCTCTGCCAGACGGCGTGCGCGTGATTGCAACCGATCTGAACCCGCCCATGCTTGAGATTGCAAAACGCAAATTCAACGACACGGAAAACATCATCTTTCAGCCTGCCGATGCCATGGCCCTGCCTTTTGATGATCAGGTGATCGACTGCATCGCCTGCCAGTTCGGCACCATGTTCTTTCCCGATAAAGTTCTATCCTTCAGAGAGGCTGCTCGCGTGTTGAAACCCGGCGGCCAGTATGTGTTCAACACGTGGGGCACATTGCAACAATGCCCGTTTGCACAAGCCGCCTTTGAAGCCTCTGCACAGTTTTTCACAGGCACCCCGCCCGGTTTTTACAAGGTTCCATTTTCTTATGCTGATCCGGATGCTGTGACCACAGACTTAGCCAAGGCAGGGTTTCAAAACATTCAAGCAGAACAGGTGTGCATTCATAAAACCGTGGCAGAGCCAGCCGAATTTGCCCGCGGTTTGGTGTTTGGCAATCCTTTGATCGACGAGATCACGCAACATGGAGGCATTGACCCGCAAGACGTCGCGACCGCCATCCATCAGGCTCTGTTGGATCGTTTTGGCAATGACCCCATGTCGATGCCACTTCTGGCCACTGTGTTCACCGCAACGGCCCCTTAGACGTGGGCCGCCATTCCTTTCAGAAAACAAAAAACCGCCCCTAATGGAGCGGCCTTTTAAAAATCTCAAAGTCAGGTGATCTTACTTGATCTTGCCTTCTTTGTATTCAACGTGCTTGCGTACAACCGGGTCGTATTTACGCACAACCATTTTTTCGGTCATGGTACGAGCGTTTTTCTTGGTCACATAGAAATGACCCGTGCCCGCGGTTGAGTTCAGGCGGATTTTGATGGTGGTCGGCTTCGCCATTGGTGTTCTCCTGCGCCGGGCGCGGATCGGCCCGTGAAATTCTATTGAAGCCGCCTTTTACCGGGACAGTCCGCCGAGTCAATGGCCAAGATCAATAATATACGTTTTATGGGAAAATTCAGCCACCCAAATCACCCCAACTTATCGGATGCGTCCTTTCGTTACAGTTATTACCTTATGATATGTGAATATTTTGAGCTAAGAATAGATATTAAAAAACAACAAATTTCGAATCAAATGGACAGCAGACGGATGGGCAACATACTGGTTTCACAGCAACAAGAAGCAATACAGCTTAGACGCCGCCTTTTTTTTCGCCGAAAAGCTGCGCGGGCATTGGCGTGTTTTCTTCCACGGCAAAAGCGTCAGAAATTTGTTTACGACAGACTATATGAAAATGACCTAGAGGCGGTGACACACCCCTTGTTGGGAAAAATTGGCCGAATGCCTGATTTCGTTAATGGGCCGACCTATTCCGAAAAAATGCGCAGTCTTTGGCTCACTCACCCGAACCCCTTGATGGCGCTTGTGACAGACAAGGCGGCTGCCCGCGACTACATTGATCTGTGCGGCGTGTCGATAAAGCCGCCAGAGCTTTTGGGGGTATACGAGAACCCCAATGATCTTGACCTGAACAAATTGCCAGAAAGGTGCTATTTGAAGATCAATGACGGGTGCAAAAAAAATATTCTGCATTCGCCCGAAACTCCCATGACGCCAAAACGGTTCAAGGCCTTTCTGGATAAGAGATGGCATTTCCAACATTGGCGGATGCATGGAGAACTGCATTACCGTGACATTCCCAGGCGGCTCTTGGTCGAAGAAGCGCTGCACCCCGAGGGTGAGCTGAAGGAAATAAACGTTTACTGCGCGATGGGGCAACCCTACATGGTGAATGTCAATGCTGATGGCCATTCAGGTTATATCGCACCTAATGGCGGTGACTTAGCAATGCTTCCAGACGGTAAGGTGCCCCCTCCTCCAGAGGCTCGCCAATTGGATCGGCTTGAAGAAATGCTGGACTGCGCTGCAGCATTGTCCACACACCTCATCCATACGCGGATCGATTTTATGCGCTCAGGGGATCGTATCGTTATGGGGGAAATCACCTTATCGCCCGGCGCCATCAAATCACCCTTCTCGCCAATGGAATTAGAACTTGAACGGGGTGCGAGGCTCGACATGTCCAAGTTACCTGAATTACTGACAGAAAGTCGCCGCGTCGCCAAACGTCTTGGATGGTCGGTGGAAACCAGTTTCGGTCATGTGACAGACCTCCCACGCCTGACAACCAATGGGCAGACCATGTTCTCAAAGCCTATATTCCAATTTGGCTAGATTTATTTTGCGCAGTGGGCCTGTAAGCCGGATTTTGTCCAAGGGGCGAACCCCTCTGGATGACCATTCATCTTAGCACGCTGTTACCAACGCACCTCTAGCTGCCAACCCGGACCTCTGGGCCAAGACGTCCCTGCGGGCGTGCCCGCACAAGGTCCCTATTCGGCATTGCTCCGGGTGGGGCTTGCCATGCCGTCCCTGTTGCCAGGTCCGCGGTGGGCTCTTACCCCACCTTTTCACCGTGACCCGCACGTATGCGGGCCGTTTGTTCTCTGTGGCGCTTTCCCTCGGGTTACCCCGGCCGGGCGTTACCCGGCACCCTTGCCTTGTGGAGTCCGGACTTTCCTCACCCCGGGTTGCCCCAGGCCGCGGCCATCCAGCCCACTGCACGCGCCACCTCTAGGGGGCTTTACACAGGGCGTCAATCAGAGGTTGGCAAGCGCAATCCATCCCACACTGCTGCCCTGTGTCAAAAACTACCCAGTGGCGGCTTCGAGCCTTGGTGACATCCTTCCGCAGTGCAGCTAATGTCCGCTTCAACTAAGTTGATTGGCGAGGTTGAATAATTTGGAACTCGAACTTTGGCTGGCTTTTGTAGCCACATATACCGTAATTTCTATCGTTCCCGGCCCCAGTGTTTTAATGGTTACAGGACAAGCGTTGTCGCGCGGAGGCAAGGCGGCGTTTCTGTGCATTTTAGGTGAATTGATCGGTGGTGTTGTCCTTGTCGGCCTATCTCTGTTCGGAGTTGGTGCAATTTTGGCCGCATCATCCGAGTTGTTTCAAATTGTCAAATGGGCTGGCGTTTTCTATATGGCGTATCTTGGCTACCGTCAGATCGTCGACGCCCGTCAGGACGGCGTAGATTTCCCACAGAGACAAAGTGAACAGGGTGGGATGTCAAGCGCACGAGCAGGTTTTTTCACAGCGGTTCTGAACCCCAAGGCCATCATTTTCTACGTGGCATTCCTCTCTCAATTTCTTGATCCAAATGCTAATATCTATTCACAATTCGCGATAGTCGTTGCGACTTCCACCGTGATTGTCGGGGCTGTTCTAGGCGGGTATGCAATACTTGCCGCACAAGCTCGAAAGACTTTCCAGAGCGCCAAAGCCCGTCGCCGTTTTGGATACACTGGCGGGGGCTTCTTGATTGGGGGAAGTGCGTTCATGGCTGCAACTCGCTAATATCGAAATACGCGAAATGGTTTTTCAAAGCAGACACTGACTACCAAACCAGAGCGGGTTGCTTTGTCCCGCTTAGCCGACATTCCGACCAAAATATCACGTAGAGAGTATTGGCTTCATGTTTCAAGCAGGCCATCGGTCCGCGAGATCGCGTGCCCGTGCCATGTCGATGTCATCCAGTTCCCCCACGTGCCACGGGCGAAATCGCAGGCGGAAAACCTCAAGCAAAAGCCGGTCAGACACGTCAGGATACCCCGCAATGCGCAAATCGGCGCGAAATGCATCCTTGTCAGGCGTGAACGCCCCCTTGCCTTCGGGCCACACGGACATACCCTGTCGCGCCAAACGACACCAATCAAAGCGTGGACCGGGATCAACCTTGCGCCCCGGTGCGACATCGGAATGGCCGATCACCCGTTTGGCCGGAATATCCCAACGCGTCATGATGTCGGTCAGCAGGTTCTCCAGACAGTGCATTTGCGGCTCTGGAAAGGCATGATCACCGCGATTGGCCAACTCTATGCCGATAGAGCGCGAATTGACGTCATCGCTGTCGCCCCACGCGCTGACACCCGCATGATGGGCACGCTCCTTTTCATCAACCAACTGCCACAGTGTGCCGGTTTCACTGATGAGATAATGCGATGATAATTCAGTCACAGGATCACACAGGCGCGCAAGGGCCGCTTCGGCACTGTCCATATTGGTGTAATGGATCAGGATAATATCGGGCGTGACACCACCGCGTCGGGGGCCGAAATTGGGGGACGGCACCCAGATCGCGTTTTTGTGGCCACATACCATCAGCGAACCAAATCAGTTGATACGGAACGGTGTCGGATCCCATTTGCAGGCATAGCCATCACCATCGGGATCAATCCCCAAACGGTCACGCTGTGGGCCGCCACGCGCAAGGAATTCTTCTTGTGCTTTGTCGTTTGAGATAAACTTGGCGCAGTTGCGTTCAAATCGCGAAGTCGCCGCGATACCGATACGTTTATACAACCGTGTGCCAACCGGATTGTCAGTTTGCACCGCATAAACCACAATATTGGGACGATTTGTGCCGGGCCGTTTAGGCAATGCTGTGGCCTCGATCACCTTATATTGCTCACGGTTCTTTGCGATGCGATCTGCATCACTATCGATATCTCGACGTCCTTCGACAGCCGAGAAATCGTTTTCATCCGAAATGCCGGGGTTATCGATCACCGCCGGCGCAGGGTTTGAAGGTGCTGCGTTCAGCTCTCCTCCGGCCACTGCACCGCCACCAGAGGTCGGTGTCACCACAGGAGCAGCAGTCGGCGCGGCAGCAGGCGTTGTATTGGTTGCCTCAAGCGTGCTGAGCGTTTCATCAGAGATGGCCTGCGCAGATGGCAGCGGGCTTTCCCCGGCCAATTCCTGCTCGCGGCGCAGCTGCGCCTCGGGGTTATTCACCGCGTTGTCAAATCCAACCCCGGCCCCACTGTCAGGGATCGGGGGGGTACATGCCGCCATGGCGATCAGGGCGGTGCCTGCCATCAAAATACGCATATTTACTGCTCTGTCTTTTTTGCTTCAGCGCAGATTTACCACCATTTTGCGGGTTTGGCTACAAATCCGGCGGCGTTTTCCAGTGCATAGGCAGTGTTCAGCAGATCGCCCTCTTCCCAAGGGCGACCAATCAATTGTAGCCCCAACGGTAGACCTTGGGTGTCCAAGCCCGCAGGCACTGTGACACCGGGCAAGCCCGCAAGGTTCACCGTCACGGTAAACACGTCATTCAGGTACATCTTGACCGGATCGGCATCCGCCATTTCCCCCAGCCCAAACGCCGCAGAAGGTGTGGCAGGTGTCAAGATCGCATCCACACCAGCCGCAAACACATCCTCAAAGTCTTTCTTGATAAGAGTGCGCACACGGCGCGCGCGGTTGTAATAGGCATCATAAAAGCCAGCAGACAGCACATAAGTACCCACCATCACACGACGCTGAACTTCTGGGCCAAAGCCCTCGGCTCGGGTTTTTTCATACATCTCGGTAATGCCGTCACCTGCATCCAGCGTGGCGCGGTGGCCATAACGCACCCCGTCATAACGTGCGAGGTTTGAAGATGCTTCAGCCGGCGCAATCACATAATACGCAGGCAGGGCATATTTTGTGTGCGGCAAGCTGATGTCCACGATCTCAGCACCAGCCGCGCGCAGCATATCAGCCCCATCGGCCCACAGCTTTTCGATTTCGGCGGGCATACCATCCATACGGTATTCCTTGGGAATCCCGATTTTCTTGCCTTTGATGTCGCCGGTCAGCATCGCCTCAAAGTTGGGCACAGCCAATTCTGCAGATGTGGAATCCTTGGGATCATAACCACACATCGCCTCAAGCATAATCGCACTGTCGCGCACGGTTTTGGTCATCGGACCCGCCTGATCCAAAGACGACGCAAACGCCACAATGCCCCAACGCGAACACCGCCCATAGGTTGGTTTGATGCCGGTAATCCCGGCAAAGGCCGCAGGTTGACGAATTGAGCCACCCGTATCGGTGCCCGTCGCAGCCAGACACAGGTCCGCCGCCACAGCCGACGCAGACCCACCAGAAGAGCCACCCGGCGTCAAAGGGGCATCATCACCCGTACGACGCCACGGATTGACCACATTACCATAAACAGAGGTTTCATTACTGGACCCCATGGCGAACTCGTCCATGTTCAGCTTGCCCAGCATCACCGCACCTGCATCAAACAGGTTTTGGCTGACGGTGGATTCATATTCGGGCTTGAACCCTTCCAGAATGCGGCTGGCGGCCTGAGATGGCACACCTTTGGTGCAAAACAGATCTTTGATGCCGATGGGTAGACCACACATGGCAGGCGCATCGCCTGCTGCAATCCGCGCGTCCGCAGCCTTGGCCTGATCCATTGCGATGTCAGGTGTGTGGTGCACAAAGGCGTTCAGCGCGCCAGATGCATCAACCGCACTCAGGCAGGCCTCGGTCAGCTCAGTCGATGTCACATCACCCGCGCGCAGTTTATCGCGCGCATCCGCAAGCGTCAGAGAATTCAGATCAGTCATTATTCCACCACCTTCGGAACCGCAAAAAAGCCTTCGCGTGCATCTGGCGCATTGGCCAGAACCTTATCCTGCTGATTGCCGTCAGACACTTCGTCAACGCGGCGTTTCAGGCGCATGGGCGTCACCGATGTCATGGGCTCTACGCCCTCGACATTCACCTCGTTGAGTTGTTCGATAAAGCCGAGGATATTGTTGAATTCCTGCGCCAGTGCGGGCAGCGCATCCTCTTCGACCTTAATCCGCGCCAGCTTGGCCACGCGCGCGGCGGTGTCCTTGTCAATCGACATGCGAAAACTCCAGTTGCAATCTGAAGACAGCGTTTAGCGCTGCTGGCCAATCGGTGCAAGCAGATGCCGACATGTCAGGCCGTATTGTTGTGAATATCTATGTGCAAAGCTCAATCCCGCAGAGTGCCCCACATAGGGCACCCTTAGTCCAACACCGCGTCGTTTAACCAATGACCGCTGTGCGGGACTTTTCCGCCATTCGACTATGAGTAGGTATCGGTTAAATTTTATGGCAGGGGTTTCAGCCGTTTAAAGGTAATTCATCAGGGTAGACACCATCGAAATCCACCCCACACCGCTTAAGAGAACCGATTATCCGCGTAGGTAATTCCACGCGGAAGAGAGCCTCATTCAAACTGTTTTAAGCACCAAAGGTTTCGTAGGCAACGAACGTTTCCGTCTTGAGTGGGATGATTGTGGCCCATGTGACATGCCAACCGAGACGACCAGTGATTACATAATATGAGGGGCTCCAAGCACCCCCTAAGTCTTCATAAGCTTTCAAGTAATCGGCACCGGTCAAATCCCACCAAACACCAAATTCGTTATGATGGTTCAAGCATTCGACAAGCAATTCCCCTACGTTTTCAGGTTCACTATCATAAAGGGGTAACGCGGCTGAGTGATCAACGGGAATGATGCGTTCGTAAGCTCGGGGCACAGAAAACATCAGCGCCAGCACAACCAAAACACATCCTAAAGTAAACAGGGTTCTCTTCATAATACCTACGTGCCCGTCAAATCATTGGGCTTGATATATGCTCATTGCGAGCTATCGAAACAACTGCTGAAGCCATTTAGGAGTTATCAGGTTTTGGTAGGTCTGGACGGCGGTTTCAACGGGTGGGCGCAACACTTTAGTCTTTTTGGAAAGATGGAGTGTGAGAGATGAAGTATCGGACGCG
>CANLDA010000019.1 GCA_947489325.1 uncultured Paracoccaceae bacterium
AAATTTGGCTTCCCCATAACGGCCTCCTTGCCTCAAAGTTAGGGAAGAAAGCGTCTACAAATCTAGGGGCTATTCACTGGGAGCGCCGTCGCAAGGAGATCGCTTTGGGTGTGATGGAGAAGATCGATGGCGGGCATAGTGTGGGGCGTGCGAACATTCTCTACCGAGGGAAAAATCCCTATGATCTGATCAGCAGAAAAAAACAAAAACTGTTTGATGAAAGTCTCAATCAGGCTTTGAGTGTAGTCAATCGTGAGCATGTTGCCGTCACCGATGCGGACAAAGATGTGGCGCGCACCAGGCTCTATGTGGAAGGATTAAAATCTGAAGGTAAAACCCAACTGGCGGAAACGCTCAGCCGCGCCTTGAAGATCGAAGCGCTCACCGATGGCAGCAAGATCGAGGCGGAGCGTCAGGCACTGCTCGCAGGCTTCAGTGCAGGTAAAGACATCCCTGAAGAAAACCGCCCAGCGATGCCTGCGCGGCTCTACACCGCCTTTACACATAAAGAAGTGGCCGCCCTCACGGACAGCTCTCAGGCTATGCCAGTGTCATTGAAAGGTGTGAGCCTGGATCGCTCGGCGACCGCCAAGGCGCTAGAGCCCGTGTTCCAGAAAACCAGGCTTGGCTTGGCGCCATGGACCGATCACTTTGATAACACCTCTAAAGGCGTCGAAAAACGCATGGGCATCGGGCAAGGGTTCGGGATGTGAGGGGTGGGCGTGGATATGTTTTATGACAACAGTGCCGTTCTGCCTTTTTTGACAAAATAATCTCTCAACGTATTCATTTAAGTACATCTCATGGACATAATGGACAATTTAGCCATATGATATAGTCCTGACAAAGGGGGCGACTATGACACGCGTTACAGCAACTGAGTTTAAAAACAATATTGGCGCTTTTAGCGATGCTGCCATGAGTGAACCAGTGATTATCACAAGTCACCAACGTGACCGTCTCGTGCTCTTGTCAGCTGACGAATACCGTCGTTTGACGGGCTTGCCAGAGGGTATCACCGAGGGCGACAAGTTGCGTATTACGCGAGGGCTTGAGCGCCATCGCAACACTATCATGGAGTTAGCAAAACGATGACAGATCCCAAATGGGTGACACGTCAATTGGTTGAATTTATTCATGATGCAGTGATCGAAATAGGTGGTGGTTCGTATGGATTACGAGATGCGGCTTTGCTTGAGTCCGCTCTTTCACGACCAGAGAACCAGCACGCCTACGGAGAAACGGATCAGTTTCAGCTTGCGGCAAGTTATGCCGAGGCGATTTCTCGCAACCACGCCTTTGTAGACGGGAATAAGCGTACGGCATTCTATGTGGCTATCGATTTTCTTGAACAAAACGGCCAGCATCTTCGAACCGCCATGGGGATTGAACATGCTGAGATGATGGAGCAGCTTGGACAGGGCAAAATTACCCGTGATCAAGCGGCGGCACATTTTCGGAAACATTCCCATCAAATCACATCAGGAAAGTAACGCCTATTCAGGTTTCTTAATTTTCCCTTGCCATGCGTATTCCCGGTGCTTTGTTGGACAGAGGAATCTCTTGTTGTAGGGTGATCTCAGGTTGGGTAAATTGACCTGTCGCAATGAGATCGCACAGTCGGCTTGTCGCAGACACGCGTAGTTGCTGGGAAATATCTTCGCGCAATTGCCTTGAGACGTCACGTATTGCTCCCTCCGCACCCTTCCGAGGCACCACCGAGATTTCCAACATAACCCTTTGTCGCCCATCGTGAACGCTCTCCCGGACTGTTGCGGCAACGTAGGTCTCCAGTGCAGCCGAATGCTTTGCAACGATTGTCGCAATTTCTTCATGGCGAAGTTCAACGCCACTGATCCTCACAAAATCGACGTTGTGTCGGCCGAGCAACTCGAAAGACTGCCCATTGTGTCCGCACATACACCGATCTTGCTCAATAATGCGAACCTGGTCGCCTGTTTGATAGCGAATTAGCGGAAACGCCATCGGTGTGGAGAGATGCGTGATGAGCAACTCTCCGTTCTGTTCCTCTAGGAAAAGGTCGTTGGGTGTCGCGTGGTAGTATCCGCCGCGCTGATCCGGGCAATCAGGTCCCCGCACACCGATCTCTCGACCGGCTTCTCCCATTGCGTATCCACTGTAATGACGTGCAAGTGGGAACAGTTTTTTCAAAGCTGCAATTGTTGTGGAACGGCAGGCTTCGCCTTGCATTTCAATGTGGCGTATTTTCAAGCGCTCATTCACATCATGCATTAGTTCGCCAAACATCAGCAAAATCGAGGGCGTACCTGCCAACGTGTCTGCCTGCATATCTCGCACAAGAGCCACGTGTTGTGGGAGTTGGTTGGGATCGCAGACAACCGTTTGCAGACCTTCCAACTGATCCCGGTCAACATGAGAGATGAGTTGATTGTAACTCCAGAAATAAACTTTGCGCTTTGCGCCGTTCTGCACCTGCATGCGTGACAGAAACGGATAATAGGGGTTTCTATAGTAAAACAGCGGTGGTTGCCCGGACGTCCCGCTCGTGGATCTGATTTCATCTGCCCCATTAGGCAATGTCAGCAAACGCTCAGATATTGGGGCACCGCTGAGGGATGCGCGGTCCAGCAAAGGCAGGTTTTGGAAATTATTGATCGACGTCAGATTTGGACAGCTTGTGATACCAGATCGGCTATAGAAACTACGGTAAAAATCGGAATGAGGTGTCGCAAATACAAACTGCAATGTTCGTTGTAGGCGTTCAACTGTGTTCATATGCCAGTTCCAGAAACGGCGAAGGAAGAGAGTGCAAGGAAAGGGCCGGATGCTGAGCTTGTAGCGCAGCAAATTGCTCTGGCGTTTTTTCTCCCACAATGGCCATTGCGGTCAGGTGCTTTATCTGCTCTGCAAACAACCCTCGTGTTGTCAGGTAAGGTACAAGGTCGGCAGAAACTACCATGCAATCATGCCG
The DNA here is from genome assembly GCA_947489325.1 of uncultured Paracoccaceae bacterium. Classification (GTDB taxonomy): domain Bacteria; phylum Pseudomonadota; class Alphaproteobacteria; order Rhodobacterales; family Rhodobacteraceae; genus CANLDA01. The sequence goes on from CANLDA010000019.1 coordinate 2,954, forward strand.
AACTTGATCCATCAACATCGCCGTCCAGCCCGGATTGAAAACAGTTCCAAGGCTGACAGGCGCACCGTATGATTTGCATGCATACTGAAAAAACACATCCAGTTTTTGCTCTGGTGGTGCACAGCAAATGGGATGAACAACGGAATACTGTCGCCAGATTGCCTGCAAGTCAGGCCATGCCAAATCTTCAGGCAGACACTCCAGAAGCTGAAATTGCCCATCCGCATTTTGGATGGGCAGCAAAATAGTTGTCATAGATCAGTCAGGTTCAAATTGCGCTTCCGCAGCCCGCAAACTTGTATTCATCAGAGGCCTCATCAGAGAAGGCTTCCAGAACAGCGTGATAATCACGATTTCCGGGCTGACCGCATTCGGCAAGAGCCGCTTTTTCCATGGCTTGCAATTCGCTATTCTCAGTGGCCACAGTTTCAAGCTGAGTGAGGGCATCCGCTTGGGAGGCAAAAGACGTTGCTGCAAGGCCAAGGGAAAGAACTGAAAGAGACTTTTGCGTATTCATAATAAGGTACCTCGACAACAGATTCATAGACGTTAACTGGATGCTTTAATGAGTTCTCAACAATTTCTGATTGTGTGTCAATGGAAAGGATACACCTCAACGTTCACAATAAGCTATTGAGGCAATTTGGGCGCATACTCCGCGCAAGAAGTGCCTTCATAATGACTGCTTTTGATCACACCGGAAGACAGTGTCGCCGTATAGGTACAATTCAAATATACAGTTTCCTGTCGATAACCCATGAGCGTCGGAATTCCATTAATCGGCAGAATAATGGGCACTTGTCGTCTGGTGCTTGTTTCAAACGACCAAATGGCTTGCGTGTTTGTACGCTTGTCTGGCTTGCCAATTCTGGCAACCACTTCAGAAATAGATCGCCCATCGAATTGCGTTTCTCTTGCAAGTCTTTCTTCTGGGCTTTCACAGCTCATCAATAGTATTGAACACCCTACCACTAAGGAAGTTTGCACAACGCGTTTAAAAGCCAAGGCAAGTCTCACTTGAGTGCTCCATACGCTTTGGTAAAGCCGATCAGGGAAATCTTAGGATCAACCTCTGTTTTGGCAGCGTCAAAAAACCTAATTTTCATCTGGCTGCCACGCTTCATTGCACTGAGGAGCGCTGGTGTCAGCTCTAGGCCTGCGTGGCATCCTTCTGTGTTGCAAATTTCAAAGGGGACGACTTTGGCTGGATTACCGTCAATCTGATATTGCCAACCCGTGTTCAGCAATATTCCCAGTGGAAACGTTATCAATGCAGTGGGCTTTTCACCTTTAAATATCTTGACCTGTAAAATGAGGCGCCGAGTAGATGGCTGCACGATTGCCTGCGCCATACGGCAGGGTTCTGGAGCTTCACAAGAGACGCGCCAATCTTCGAATATCTGAATGTCTTGCGCCCGCGTGGGTTGTGTAAGCATCACCAGTAGCACAAGTGCCGCACATAAAGCATTGTAAGTCAGATTCATCTTGGTCACTCGTCAAAATTGTATTAACGCTCTTTGTGTTTGTAGCCAGATTTAGGTTGTGTAGCCAGATGGTTTTTCGCGTAAATATAAGTGTCGCCAAGTTTGGGCGCGCCCAAGCCTCAAACTCAATTATTCTTTCTTGCCTGCTATCCATTGCGCCCATCACGGCGCAGGCTCAATCCGTTGTCTCTGATGGAGGCAGCGTTACGGGAATTACGATTGAGGGATCTGGCTTGGTTAATGTGGATATTGCCCCAGCAAATTCTGCCTCTATCAGCCATAATACATATTCGGCGTTCTCCGTCCCTGAAGCGGGAGTTAACCTTAACAATACGACGGTTGGTGCAACAACCATTCTAAATGAGGTGACCAGCACCAACCTGACAACCATCGAGGGTGCGCTCACCGTTATTGGCTCACAAGCCGATGTCATTATAGCCAATCCTAACGGAATTGTTGTGAACGGGGGACGGTTTCAAAATGTCGGCAATGTCGCTCTCACAACCGGGGCGATTGGGGCAGACCTGAATGGCGTGTTAACCTCTTCCGTTGCCATTGGAGAAATCGCCATTGGGACAAATGGTCTGAGTGGCACCATGGAAGAACTTGCGCTTGTATCACAAAAGCTGCGTATTGACGGTACACTGTCATTGGGCACGGCGCACGTAAATGCGATTGTCGGCAACAGTGTTGTCAGCTTTGATCGCGATCGTGCTGGTCTTGGTCAGAATGGCTTGGGCTTATTGCCCTGGGCAGTGGCGAGCGATCGTGGATCAGCTTCAACAGATGCCTTGATTGTAGATATTACCAATCAAGGATCAATCAATGCAGGGCGCATCAGTGTCACAGTGACTGATCAAGGAGCCGGCGTTCGTTTTGCGGGTAATCAACTGGCCTCAGCCGGAGGGTTTCGTCTGACAAGCTCAGGTCATCTGGAGCTTGTAAACAGCTCGATTGATGCAAGCGGCTCTGTGAATATCGAGTCTGGAAGTGTCGCACTTGTCTCGGATGCAACCGGGCGCGCCGAAATCAACTCCCAATCCAGTGGCGTTGTGATTGACGCACAATCTGGTGACATCGACTTAGGCCAAGGGCGGGTTTCTGGCCGTATCGTTTCTTCTGATAACTTTGCGTCGTCAGGAGGTGTCACTCTGTTTGCTACAGGGAATGTTTTGGCCGCGCAGCAAGACGACCTGCGTGCCGAACTTGTTTCTGATGCCGGTGAATTGGAAAACTCTCAGAACAACAGCAATGTGATCATTAATGCACTTGGTGAAGTAGACCTCACCGGTGTCGATGTTCAAACAACGGATGACTTTCGCATCACGACAAATGGAGATGTTGCTTTTAGTGACATTGCAGCAAGCACAAATGGCGATTTCCGTGTCATCTCAAATGGTGCAATTAGCTTTGATGAGAGCATTGTGACGGCACAAAGTGATATACGCTTGGACGGTACTGAACTGCGTTTTGGGCGCGATGACTTGGAACAGGCACGTACGGAGTTAACAGCGGTAAATGGTGGATTGCTGGCACGCAGTACCACTGGTGACATTCTAAACTATGGGAGCCTATTGCAGGGTGCCACTTCGATTGGATCTGACGAGGCTTCTCTAGGCGGCATTTCGATTTATTCAGCTGGTGACTTCCTCAATCAAAGCCTGTCAGTAGATCACTTGGCCGTCGCCTTTGGTGAAATCGAAGATTTGTACATTGAAACAGGTGGAGATGTACTGAACTATACCGGGCGATTGTTCTCAAACGCTGGCATTACAATTGATGCAGGTGGGGATATTCGCAATGAGACCGCCTTTACCACCGAGGTCTCTCCGTTTGTCATCGGCCGAAGCAAAGGTAAACGCTTTGCAAGTAGCCTGTTTCTAAGGCGATCACGGACAACCACCTTGTCTGCGGATTTTGGCGAACAGGCTATTGAGGGTGAACAGTCATTCATTCTGGGTATTGATAACATCCTCTTGCGTGCAGAAAACATCATCAATATTGGCGCAGACATCAATGGCGCCGACGTTTCGATGCAGATTGCAGGCGCTTTCCAAAATGAGGCTAGGCAGATTGGGCGGTTGGAATTTAAGCAAAGCTGCAAATGGTTTTGTAAGACATCAGGTTCAAATGATGTCCAGATCATTGGAGGAAACGTGACTGCATCCCGTGCTTTGACAATTGAGGCGGGTGAGTTGATTTCTAACCTCGGCGGGCGGTTTAACGGCTTGGTGGGTATTGAACTGACGGCGCCCCTCGCCGAATTTACCCCGTTTCTGACAGCCGAGTTGATTGAAAGTCCCGCAGGTCTCAGTGGATTGTTTAGTGGGCGTCGGGGCTATCTCACTACCAGCTATCAGTTTGGCAGTTTGCAATCATCCCTGGGAAGCATCGTCATCAATGGTGATGCTATCCTCGGTGACGCAGGATTGTTCTCACTTGGGCAAGTTATCGTCACGGGCACACGTATTGAATCTGACCTGCCTGATCCCATTCAACCATTTGAGCGTCGCCCGCTTGGTGCCTTCTGGAATATTTTCTGAAGATGTTAGGGCTTATTCGGCTTTTCCTCTGTGCAACCCTGCTAGGGTTTTCTCCTGCCGTTTCCTTGGCTCAGGAAGAAAACGCAGGGACACGTCTGTTAGAGGAAGAAAGACGCAGAAAAGAGCTGGAGGAGCTGGAGCGAAGCCGTGCAGGTCAGGAGATCAAAACGCCTGAACCGAAGGGGCCTGTTGCAGAAGTGTCGTGTTTTCCAATCGATAACATCGCGCTGACTGGAGTGGAAACACTTAAACCCCGGCACTTCAAAAAGGTGTTGGCAGAGTTTTCCAATCAATGTCTCGGTCAGGTTAGCATTGGCAATCTGCTGCAACGTATCTCTGCGATTTATGCTGACAAAGGCTACATCACAACCCGTGCTTACGTTCCAGCTCAAGACATCAGTTCACGTACTCTCAAAATTGAGGTTCTTGAAGGTAAGGTTGAAGCCTTTGTCTACCAGCAGGTTGGCAAAGACGGCGAGAAAAAGCCCGGTAAGTCCCGCAAGATCAAGAGTGCCTTTCCGATCCGAGCAGATGATGTGTTTCAACTGCGTGATGTAGAGCACGGCTTGGAACAGATGAATCGTCTGCGCTCTACGCAGGCCGGCGCCAATCTTGTGGCTGGGCAAGGCTCCGGAACCAGTCAGATTGTCATAACGGAACAAAAAAACGACACCATTCGGGGTACAATCGGTTTTGACAATCGTGGTGATGAGGCAACCGGGCGTACTCAGATACGTCTTGGATTTGAAGCAGATGATCTGCTGAGGCTCAACGACAGTTATTCTTTGTCCTATTCCGGGTCTGAGAACAGCAACGCTCTCACGTTCAGTACATCCATTCCATATCGGAAATGGCTTTTTTCCTTTAGCGGGTCATATTCAGAGTCATTGTCTCCTGTATCTGAGCTGGCTGATCTCTTTACACAAACGGCAACGGTCAATTTGACGGCAGAACGTCTCCTCTACCGTAACGCCCGATCCAAATACTTCGCTTATGCAACAGCAAGCAGCTATTGGAATGAACGCTTTATCAATATAGCAGCACTGACTCCGCAACATCGCTCCAGTTTCAGTTTGGGATTCAAAAACGAGCACCGATTAGAGAAGGCTGTCATATCCGCGGATACATCGATTGCAGTAGGTGCGAAGTTCCTGAACGCTGATTGGGATCCAGATGTTCTTGTCGCCGATGCCCCCAGAGCTGAATTCGCCAAATTGGAAACACGCGTTACCTATCTGCGACCCATCGCCAATGTCTGGCAGTTTTCCAGCACGCTCAGCGGGCAGATCACTGATAAATCGCTGTTTTCCAATGAGCAGATTTCCATTGGTGGCTGGGAAACCGTGCGCGGCTACTCTGGGTTTTCCGTGTCTGGTGACAGTGGCGCGTATCTTAGGAATGAGCTGAGTTTCCACACCCAGCCTTTTGATTCACGCCCGCTTGGTGAGGCTTTTGAAAAGAGCAATATCTGGAATCCGCTCAAGAACGCCCACGGTGGATTGCGTACGTTTATGTTTGCTGACGTGGGCTACGTGCGGTCAAACACCACAGATACATCAACCACATTGGCCAGCTTCGGCGGTGGCTTTTCCATGCAGCTTGGCGCGACGACCATCAATGGCACCCTCGCAGCGCCGCTCCTGGCGGAAAATGGGCAGAGGGTCGGTCATCTGCAAGGGTTTGTGGGGCTCACGGTGAAAGCGTTTTGAACTGATATTATCAAAGATGCATCAGTGCCACCGAACTTGGCACGCCACTTGTAAAAAACGCTCGAAAGAGATCGTTGCCCTTGCCCATTCACCAAAAAATCAATACGCCCTAGACCTAGGGGTTAGAGAAGTTTGTTACGGTCCAAAAATCTTCTTTGGAGTTTCTTACCCAGTAACGTTCGGAGGTAGAACCCATGTACAGAAGCTGTCCCAACTCATGCATAACCGCTTGAAGCATTGCGGATGATGCGATTGCGAGGACCCAAAGGTGCAACTGAACAGTTCCAACTCGCCGCAACCGCCCAAAACCTCCGGAAACTGGCGAAGTTGGTGCCAGCAACAGCGCAAACTTAAGAAGGAACAGCGCTCGCCCGCTTCTCGCTCAACATCGAGGCGACCAAAGCACCGACTTCTTCAACAGTATCCGGACTTAGTTGCCGTTCGCCCCGGCCGATCCAAGGGCCGCTTTTTTCGCGTTGGCCTTTTTGCAATCTTTTGTTGTTTCCGACTGGCGAGAGTGACGATGCGCTGGAAAGTTGGACATTCCATATGCGAGGGGGCACTGCACTCCGCTGTATGACGGATGGTGTCGCGCAAAGCTGTCAACTTGCGTATCTGCTGATCCAGTTCATTAGCGCGTTTGTGTAGCTCTGGGCGCGACAGTTCTGGTTTCCCATTCTGGCCGAACATTCTGGCAATATCATCAAGCGAGAAACCTGCGGATTTACCCATTGAGATCAGTGTGAGTTGCAGCAGCACCTCCGGCAGAAACTGTCTTCTCAGTCCACTCCGGCCAACCGACGAAATCAGGCCGATCTCGTCGTAATAGCGCAGCGTCGAAGCGGGAACTCCAGCTTTCTCGGATACCTCGCCAATATCTATTAATTTCATGCTTGACCTCAAGTTGACTTAAAGTCGTACAGTGCCTGCTCATCGCAATTCTGACAAGTGGACAAGGCAAATGAAGAGAACTGGATCATCCGAAAAAAAAGAACCGAGTCCCGGTGCGATCTTCTGTTTGTCCTTGTGCATGCTATCGGCGTCTTTGGGTACAAGCATAGTAAACATCGCTTTGCCCGCATTGGCACAGGCGTTTGACGCGCCGTTCAATCAGGTCCAGTGGGTGGTCGTTTCCTATCTCGCATCGTTGACGTTATCAGCGGTTTTCGCCGGGCGGCTAGGGGATTTGATCGGTCGTCAACGAATGCTTTTGGCAGGGCTGGCATTGTTTTTGCTAGCATCGGTTTTCTGCGCCCTTGCGCCCAGCCTTTGGTTCTTAATAGGTGCCCGCGCGGTTCAGGGCATCGGAGCCGCAGTCCTGATGACCATGACCATCGCCCTTGTGCACGAGACGACTGGCGGTGCTCATGTGGGGCGGGCTATGGGGTTGCTTGGTACGATGTCTGCTGTTGGAACTGCACTTGGGCCAACGCTCGGCGGCTTGATGATTGGGCTGTTTGATTGGCGATCCGTTTTTCTTGTGTTGGTGCCAATCGCTGCGTTGGCCATTGGCTTTACGCTGCGCACTCTTCCAGCGGGAAAACTGGTCACAAAATTACCTCCGATCAGCCTCGCAGCGTTTCGCGGCAAAGGTATCACGCCCAGTCTGATTGCAAACCTACTTGTCGCGGCGGTCATGATGACGACATTGATCGTCGGGCCGTTTTATCTTGGTTTGGCACTCGGGTTACGCGAAGCGATGGTTGGCATGATCATGTCAATTGGTCCCGCCATTTCAATATTCTGCGGCGTTCCCTCTGGCCGATTTGTAGATGCTTGGGGCGCGATACCGGTCCTGACAACCGGGCTTGTCGCAATGGCCATCGGAGCATTTGCCCTATCGGTTTTACCCCAAATTTTTGGCGTTAGTGGCTATATCGCCGCCATCGCAATTCTGACGCCCGGCTACCAAATGTTCCAATCAGCAAACAACACGAATGTCATGGCTGGGGTTCAAACAGATCAGCGTGGCGCTGTTTCCGGCCTACTTACTCTCGCGCGCAATCTTGGTCTTATCCTCGGGGCGACGGCAATGGGCGGGGTCTTTTCCTTCGGTGTTGGAGCAGGCGCAATCGTCGACGCGTCTATGGCCTCAATTGCCGACGGGATGCAGCTCACATTTGTGGTTGCCGGAGTCTTGATAGTCGCCGCGCTCTGGATCGCTCGTCGACAACCAATCAATCTAGAGCGCGCGCTGTGAAAGTTCAACCTTACTGACAGATCTCAGGTGCGGTCATTCGTACAGGTTGCAGCATCCGGTACTCTGGGCTCATTGCGGTCATCTGACACAAATTATCAGGGAAATACCAGAATTTCCTTGGTTAAGGTCAGCAGAGCGGACTTTGCTACCGTTCGAACTTGCGCTTCGAATGGCCGCGTCCTGACTGCTTAAGCGAAGCAAGGATATTCGGTCATGGCGCAAGCTTTTCTCTTCGCGGCAAGGATAGAAACCCCGCTGCTACGATGATAACAATGCCTGCCAGCGCCAAGGCGGCGGGCAATTCACCAAAAAAAGTCGCCCCCCAGATCAGGCTGAAGACGAGATAGCTGTAATCGAAGGCCGCAACGGTGGCGGGTGGACCGTTCTGGTAAGCGATTGCCGCGCCGACACTGCCGACCAGGATCACTGCCGCCAGAGCCGCGACAACGCCAAGTAGCCTAAGATCGAGGCTCTGCCATGCACCGAAGATGAACGACCCGTCCTGCCCCGAGAACAGACCGAGGCCAGCACCTGCGACGATGAACGCGACGTTGAGTGCCAGTGCCAACGCAAACGGATCGTCTTCACGGCATTTCCGGGCCGTCAGCACCATCGCGCAAGCGTAGAGCAACGCCGCCAGTAAGGGTAACAGCGTGGCGAGATCAAAGCCCGACGCATCCGGGCGCAGGATCAGGATCACGCCTGCAAATCCCATGAGGATCGCAAACAGTACGCGCGGAGCAGGCCAGCGGCGTACAAGAACCGATGAAACAACTGTGATCAGGATCGGCGAGGTGTAGTAGGCCGCAGCGGCCAGTGACAGCGGCATGAGAGGCAGTGCTGAATAGTAGCTGAGCCACATGGCGACCAGCAAAACGCTTCGAACCGCGACCCAAAAGAGAGAACCAAATGCACGATATCCGTTCCGGCGAGCCAGACAGAATAGAGGCGGCAGAACAAGTGCAGAGCGCAGGATATACATCTGCCAGAGCGGCAGATCGAGGCCGGTGGCCTTGATGATCGCATCGCCAAGCGACAGGGCCAGCACTGCAATGATGACCGCACCGACCGCAAACCCGGTCCGGTAGGTAGGCATGTCCTTCGTCACGTTTGCATGGCCTTTCCTTCACTGCCCCTTGCACCGCCGTATGCGGCAAGGATCGCGCCAACGAAATAGATCATCAGGCCGGTCATCGTTGCGGGGGCATAGTCTACGCGACCTTCAACGATCTGGAACAGAAAGACAAACAACGGGCCGAGCGCTGTGATTGCGGCAAGGGTCAGGGTGGACATGAGCGAGATCGCTTTCTGCATCGCGAAGACGGGGAGGGCCATGATGACGAAACCGATCAACACCACGATCAAAAGGCCACCCGGATCGACCGGGTCTTTTCCATCGAGACCGAGCCACGTTGCCGTCAGAGCGACCATAACATAGAGCGGAAACCGCAACCCTTATTGGGCAACCGGAGCGATCCCGAGACGGTCGAGTCGCTGGCTGTAGATCATCATGGCCGCGAGGCTGATCGCTGATGCGTGATGAGCAACTCTCCGTTCTGTTCCTCTAGGAAAAGATCGTTGGGTGTCGCGTGGTAGTATCCGCCGCGCTGATCCGGGCAATCAGGTCCCCGCACACCGATCTCTCGACCGGCTTCTCCCATTGCGTATCCACTGTAATGACGTGCAAGTGGGAACAGTTTTTTCAAAGCTGCAATTGTTGTGGAACGGCAGGCTTCGCCTTGCATTTCAATGTGGCGTATTTTCAAGCGCTCATTCACATCATGCATTAATTCGCCAAACATCAATCAGATAGAGGGCGTGCCTGCCAACGTGTCTGCCTGCATATCTCGCACAAGAGCCACGTGTTGTGGGAGTTGGTTGGGATCGCAGACAACCGTTTGCAGACCTTCCAACTGATCCCGGTCAACATGAGAGATGAGTTGATTGTAACTCCAGAAATAGACTTTGCGCTTTGCGCCGTTCTGCACCTGCATGCGTGACAGAAACGGATAATAGGGATTTCTGTAGTAAAACAGCGGTGGTTGCCCGGACGTCCCGCTCGTGGATCTGATTTCATCTGCGCCATTAGGCAATGTCAGCAAACGCTCAGATATTGGGGCACCGCTGAGGAAGCCCCCGGAACCAGTCAGATTGTCATAACGGAACAAAAAACCGACACCATTCGGGGTACAATCGGTTTTGGCAATCGCGGTGATGAGGCAACCGGGCGTACTCAGATACGTCTTGGATTTGAAGCAGATGATCTGCTGAGGCTCAACGACAGTTATTCTTTGTCCTATTCCGGGTCTGAGAACAGCAACGCTCTCACGTTCAGTACATCCATTCCATATCGGAAATGGCTTTTTTCCTTTAGCGGGTCATATTCAGAGTCATTGTCTCCTGTATCTGAGCTGGCTAATCTCTTTACACAAACGACAACGGTCAATTTGACGGCAGAACGACTCCTCTACCGTAACGCCCGGTCCAAATACTTCGCTTACCGCCCACCTGCGCCAGAGGCCGATCATGCACTAACTTTCAATTTGGACCACTCAAGTGGGGCTGCTCAAACCTGAGGAATAAGGGGAAATATTCAAAGCGGCTTACGTTGTGGATTGTGATCGGTGATCCTTACCAGATCTTCGAATGAGATTTCGCTTTTTTTTACAGCTTCGAACTCTTGCTCCGATATTTCATAAAGCACGACGCCGCCACCATGTGCGCCACTCATTTGTTCAAAGACACACCTACCACCTGACTCTCGGCGAACTTCCCAGGTACGTTCACGCCACAAATTTTCTGAGTGCACTACAGGCCTACCTTGAGGATAGTACTTGTTACCAATTTTTCTTACGTATGGTCCAAAATCGTTTTCCGACATCTGCATCACCTTCCAATTAATTGATCTGTAATATCTCAAATGGTGCGTTGCTTATATCAGCGACAGCCTCCGCCACACCTCCACTAGTATAACCGCCGGGAAGCCAGTTGGAATTATTTATCGCTCCACCCTCGTTACCACTGGGAACTCTTAGATTCGGCAAGTCTGCCCTATCAATTGAAAGGGCTGAGACGTTACCAGAGGTAAGATCACCTGGATTTAAACCGAGCCTTTGTTCGAGTTGCGCCAAATCACCACCTGTCTCCTGAACAATTCTGTCAAACTCTGCACGCGGCATCAAAAACCCACCGTCCGGTCCCGCATTACCAAATCGTTCGACATTCTCAGTAAGCGTCAATCTGACAGCGCCATCATCGAAAAGCGCTAGATGAGCATCAATTTCCGCCTGCGACATATATGTTGATGGATCGGGCCTACTTCCCCCCGGTGTTGCAACAATCTCATCACGCAATTCCGGCGTCAGTGTCCTATTTGTAGCAATGAAATTTCTGAGACCTAATCGAGTGGTTATTCGAGCGATAGTCGCTACTGGGAGAGATACCTCTCCTGCACCTGTGGCTTCTGCTTGACCTGATAATATTGCGAAGATCAAGCGGACGTCATCTAATCGTTCCTGATCAAGAGTGCTCAGGCTGTCATATTCTTCCGAGTTAGGGAGTATCTCGTCGATCAAATACCGATAGCCATTAACGGCAATACCTGTATTGATCGGATCCCAATTTACCTCATCCAATAAACGAAGTACTTGCTCACCGATTTCGAGGCGTGCAATAGGTGACAATGTGTGGGCATCCGTTTCAGTCCACGCGGCAAAGTTACTCAAAAATACGCTGTTTGAAAGGCCAATTCCTGCTTCGTCATTTAAGGCAAACGCTTCAAACACTTGCGGGTTTGATAGCGGAACTAAGACATTTATTAGGTCAGCATCAAATTGCTCCTCAGTAGCACGAAAGTACTCTTGATTTTCATTAAGATAATCTCCGGATCCTTCCGTACCAGGAATATAACCGCTCGGCGCAATGCTTTCCAAAAACTCTCTAGCAACGATATCTTCTTCTGTATATAGAGCCAAAAATTGACTGACTTGTCGACCTGCTTGGCGAATTAGTAATCGCCGAGCTGCATCTAAGTTTTCTTGACTACACGACGCCTCATCTGCACATAATCCGAGTTCAATCGCAAATTCATCAGAAAATTCTTCAATTAAATCAAGTTCCCTTTCATGCAGTTGACGGTTGTTGGCGATGGCAGATCGGCCAACTGTTGCTGCAATATTTACATTATTGCTATCCCCTCCAGAGAAGAGAAATCCGACAGTTGCAGATAATAACTGCGCTATCTGTTGTTCTCGCGTTCTACGCAGATTGGCCTGCTGCTGCGCACTTAAGTTGCTATCAACCTGCAGAGGGTTATTTTGAAAGTATCCGGCCGCAATGGCCGAAGCAATTGCCCCTGCTGCTCCTGCTCTACAATCTGCCCCTTGGAGCTCTGCTGCAGCACAACCTGCTATGCCGTGCAACGCTACGTGGGCAAAAGATCCTTCCCCCCCGTTGATGGGGTTGCCTTGACTGTCCCGGAAGATGGTTCCAATTTCATTATGCACGTCAGCCAAGCCTAAGGATACGACAGTGCTGATGAGGCTGCTCTGGAACCCATCTCCAAAACTGGTGCCATAGATGGCGGAATTGACGCCTGAAGAAATTGTCGCATCAAAGGCACCTTCAAGGACGTTGGCGACACTGAGATTGTTAAGTCCAAAGAGTGATGTCGAGAGTGCTTCACTCCATTCTGCGCTTGCCCCAAGAACAGAAATGCTGTCCAAACTTGTGACTGCCTCACCAACGGAATTTGCTGCACCCTGCAGATCATCCGCTCCTAGGAAATCACCGGCGGCTTGCAAATCAAGAGCGCTGGTTGCCAAAGCTGTTGCTGCAGAGATTGCTGCGTTTGCGAGAATGTCTCCAAGATCCAAATCGCCAGAAACCACGCCATTTGCAACACCTACGGTGCTGGATGTCGCAAAGGACACCACTGCCGTGCCCGCATGGGTTAATTGTCCAGCACTTGTCACCAACGCACCTAGGTTTGCTCCAGGAGCCGCGGCGGCATTGATAAGAAGTTGGCCATACCCAGCGGTCAGCGCAATAGTGACTACCGCGATGAATGCAGGTGAGAGGGCTTTGGTTTCCTCGTAGAAATACTCGTCCAGCAGTTCCTGATCCAGAAGCACCAGATTGGCGAGCGCAAGGAGCTCGTCGGGGTAAAGCTCAGCAGCGGTTGGCCCTTCTTCACCCTCATGGCTATAAAGTGTCAGATAGGTCTCGCCACCGATAGAAAAGCTCACTTCTCCATCCGCACTGATGGTGGTCAGCACGGCGTCTTCTCTGTGCGACGTCTCTGTTACCGTGGTGATGTAAATCGCCCCGGAATTGGTTTCAAAGTACTCTTCCTGGGCACTATCGATGGCTGCCAGGATGCGCAGATCGCCCCCAACATTGATATTGAGATCGCGTCCTGCAGAAAGCCGCGCGCCAACAAGCTCGAGATCCCCACCTGCAACGATGGTTAGATCAACACCAGCAAGGGCCGCTGTGCCTGTGGCTGTGCGATAATCCGCCAAGCTATAGGCAGAGGAGGAGAACAGACCAAACAAGGAGGAGCTGCTGGATTGCGACACGGTTCGATCAATATCCGTAAACGCGCCCGCCAGGATGTCCCCTTGGGTTGCGGACAGATTGATATTCCCGCCGTGGCTAATGAACTCACTGCCCGCCGTGATCAGATTGCCGGTTTCGGATTCAACATCAATATCACCACCTGCAGAGAGGCTGGCCCCTTCATTGACCAAACGGGTGATCGACAACAGGCTGCTTCTGGATGACAGTAGACCACTACTGTGCGTCCGATGATTATATTCGTGAACATCTTGCGCCGCAGAGATCGTGATACCGTTTGTGGCCGCTAAGCTGAGCGAGCCTTCTGCTGTAATTCTCGTGCCTTCCAAAAAGGCTGATCGGCCTGCCAAAGCACTGAAGTTACCACCGCTGGTGATATTGGTGACATGAGAATCAATATCCCACAGATCCACGCCATTGCTGTCGCTGCCATAATGGTATTCCACAACAGACCGTGGGGCAATAAACGCTATATCCCCAATGGCCGTCAGACTGACATCACCGGAGACATTCGCCGTCACCCCGCCAAACGTCAGATTGCCAGTGTTTGGAAACAGACTTGCAAAGATACTCGAAACCTGACCGTTAATTCGTGGGCCAGCTGTAATGATGAGATCACCACCAGCCGTGATTGAGGACAATTCCTGAGACACCGCGCTCGATGACAACCTGCTCTGCCATTCATGCAACTCCAGAATGTCACGGAAGGTTCCGTAGTCATCAACATAGCCAAAGGATTGATCCAATACGCCAATATCAAGGGCTCCAACGATGTTTTCATATCCATCTGAGGATGTATAGCTTCTGCCCAAGGCGCTAATATCTACTGAACCAAACGCAGCGATGTCTATGTCGTTAACCGCTTCAAACACGACACCACGCCCGGTAAAATTAGCCCCAGTGGTGATATCGATACGATTGCCTGAGAGCCCGGCGCTACTAGCCACCACACCGCCAAACCCACTGACGTTCAACGTACCCAGCGCGTCAAAATCGCCCTGACCCAACAATACTCCTGTTGGGGCTGTAACTGTCAGATCGCGCTGTGAGAACAGATGGTTGCGTGGAGATTGAACATCACGCGCTGTGGCCGTTGCAAAGCGCCAGGCTGTGGCATTGAGGAACGCGTCTTGTTCTGCTTGATCAGCAGAGAATAGAGGGTTTTGTGAAGGGGTTCCGTCAAAATAGACTTCTTCTTCCAGATACTCTTCGGTGCCCGTAATGGTCCAGACAGTCTCTGTAACCTCTACCTCATTGTAAGAGGTAATGCTGGTGTAACAATCTCCGGTTTTCCCACCGCATGTGGTTGTATAGACAGGTTGGCTGATAATGCTGATCTGATCCTGGAACTCTCCAACATCACGCGTATGGGTCACCAAGCGAGTTTGTGCCACATCTCCAGCCCGGTGATTTTCAACAAGGCCATCTGCGTTGGTTGCCAAATTCCGGATCAAGCTTAATTCCGGGAAAGCCTGTGTGGTTAACGCTGCTGCCAGTGAAGACTCGCCTTCCACCACGGTGCCGTTCGCGACATACTCATTGCGCAGATCATCCTCAATCACCTCTTGTTGCAGGACCACCTCAGCCCGACGCAGCGCATCAGAGGTTTGCGTATTATAGGCAACCAACAGATCCAACTTTTGGCCAGCGAGAACATTGATCTCCGAATAGAACTGATCCGCCAGAGTGGCAATTTCAGCAGTAATCCCTTCATCCGTAAAAGAGGCCTGCACAAAGAGCGTGTTGAGTTGAATTTGCGTTTCCACGTCAGTCAGTGCCGCTGTCAGCTCAGATTGAGCCAAAGTGTCTGCCGCGTTCTTCAGATCTATGTAGTAAGGATCATCGACTGTAACGTAGTAAGTTTCGGTATAACTCCCCTTACCGGAGCTGACTGTACGCGTGCGTTCCTCTTGCTTGGTTAACAGCGGGCCATACTGCGCGTCGTTATCTGCCAATGCCTGAGCATAAACGTCCTGAGCGGATGCAACTGCGGCGTCATAATCAGCTGTGACCGTCAAAAGCGCCGCTTCGGTTTCAGCGGTGCGCTCGGCGTCATTCAATCCAAAGCGTTCTTCCAGGTCTGTCAAAGCATCGCGGAAATCTGCATGAGATGTTGCTACAATGGCATCATGCGCTGCCAAATCCGTGCGCAAGATGTCATAAACTGCGTCAATCGACATTTGTGCGTCGTCGCGTAGCGTCGTCAGATGCGTACTGTCAATCAGAGAGACATAGGACTGCACCCCAACAGCACGTGCCGCCTCTTTGATGTCGGCTCCGCTTTCTGCACGACGTAGGGCCTCAACAGCCGTCAGCAGGTTATTGTCAGCCAGTAGATTTAGGTAGGTCTGACGATCTGACGCAACCTGTGCCTCAAGATTTTCAGCAGCTTGTGCCCCAAGAGAGTTTGCGGTTTCCTGGATAAGCGCGTCACTGAGGCCCGCTTCAACGCTGACGCCCGATAGATCCTGATCGACAAAGGCATCTTCTTGCGCCTGTAAATCGGTGTCCAAAATTAGATTTGCTACAGCTGCCGATAGGCTTGGCCCAAACTCCTGCAATTCCTGTGCAACACGTCTTACATTTCGATCAAATACCGTATTGTCCAGAATTTGCTGTGTAAGCAAAAGGCGATCGGCTTCGGCCAAAACAGGGTTTGGAAGCAATGCCGAGAGTTGTTCGTAAAGAGTGTCAAACTTAACCTGCTCGTCAGTGGTTTCGTCAAACCCATTCAATGTCTCTCTGACATCGCTTACAGTGTTTCCAATGAACGTGACTGAACCTTCAAGAATATCTTCAAGATCAGCATCCTCAGACATCACTCGCAGAACATCACCAAATAATTCAGCCGGTTCAGGAGCTGTATTGCCTTCCCTTGGCGAGAAAATCCAAGACAGTTCTGAGACCAGTCGATACAGATCAGTATTATGCTCAACACTGGATAAATGATCATTCAGATCACTTATGGAGGCAAAATAGGGATCACGCCCAAGATCTACAGCCGTTTGATTGGCAAGTTCAAACACCAAGGCTGCGATGAATGCATCGTCTCCTGCAAGAGACTCAAACGCAGCAATATTTTCATCTGTGATTTCTGACGGCAGGTAGTTTTCAAGCTGGGCAACGACCAAATCAAAGATTGCGGTTGTTTGCTCTAGGCTGCCAATCGGGTTGAGAGACGGAACGGGTGTGGCTGTTGCTTCCACTGCTTGCGTTGAAACAAGAAGTTCTGCGGCTAATGCATCAACCAAGGCCAATGCCGCGGAGTGCACGGCTGCATTGTTTGCACCTGTTGAGATAAGCTGCTGCAAAAGAGCATATTCATCCAGCCGTGCAGTTGTACTGCCATCCAATGTGTCTGCTGCATCGCCTAAGGTTGCGCCAACAAGATAGATAAGGCGTTCTGCAAGGGCATCGCGTCGCTCTGCTCCTTCTGCTGGATCAGTAAGCAACGTTTCAATTGCGCTGGACACAGGTGCAGAGCCATCAGAAGCAAGACCTGCACGCCAGGTTGCGACAATCTCTTCCAGGATGATATTCAAAGCATCATCAACCAACGTGTCAAACGTGCTATCAACAAAAGCGACACTGGTAATGAGTGAAGAATACGCACCCGACAGTTCACTAACATCCCCGACATGATCACTGCTGCCAAAAATTTGCGAGACAAGGTCATCTGTGAGCTCAATCAGCTCGCCAGTGGGGTTCATTGGCAAAGCAACATCAGTCGGAAGATCTGCCGCACTAATAAGAACAGAGCCATCAGTTGAGCGCAGGCTCAAATCCCCTGCGGCAAAAATGCGCGCGCCCAGAATCGTAAGATCCGCACCGGATGTGATACGCACATTGCGACCAACCAATTCTGTAGTAGCCGTTCTAAGAACCGTACCATCTTCACGCGTCACATTCGTGAAAACGCCAGTGTTACAAGTACCATCTTTGCCTATTGTACAACGCGTTTCATACGTCCTGGTCGTATGGTCAATAAATCGGTCTTCGATATCTGTGTAACTTGTGAGAACAGCCTGACCTGTCGCATTAATGGTCAGATCACCGCCGGAAGTAATCTCTGAAGCTTGTGAGAGGAAATCGCGACCTGCCGAGATGCTCACATTACCATAGAGACTGACAATACGGGCCGGGGATAAAACGTTCACTTCGTTGAAGTGATAATCATTTCCCGTGTAATCGACAGTTTGTTCCTCGATGGTGCCGCACCCGGCTTTGTTACAAAAATCTCTTTCCGGGATTACGTAAGTTAACTCTACAGTAAGGTCTTCCTCAGCATCAAATTGTGAGTTTGTAAGTGCATTGATAACATCTTGCCCTGCGGTCAGGATGATGTTGTTGGCAGCGGCCATGTCACTGGCGCGATTTTCGATGTTAAGCTCGGCGGTCAAGATCAGATCGTTGCCTGCCAGTATCTCACCCGCATGGAAATCCGTGCGATAGCCGCAATTCTCTCCGGAACATCCATCTTCCGCATCCAATGTGGTACGTAGCGCCAGATACTCATTGATGATATTTGCGCCTGCCACCAAACGTACGTCATTGGTTGCCGCAATCGCACCGCCTGTGTTGGTGATATCGCCACTATATGTATTGACCCAAACATTCGTGCCTGTCGCCGTTGCACCCTGATCGATGTATTCCGCGATCAGTTCATATTCCGAGGCACGTGCAATCATTTCTGCCGCAATATCAGCCTCTTCCCCACCCGCCAAAAGCTGTGCCTGATAGGCTTGCAGGTATTGCTGCAAAGCTGGATCAAAATAGATGTCATATTCTGACGCAATTTCTCGTTGTTGGGTAAAACTGTCACCAGCAATAATGATCAAATCATCATCTGCCAGAATAAAGCCGGTATTTGTCACGGTGCCAGTTACGGCATTGATGAATATATCCTCGGATCCAGAGACTTCACCGGCAATGACAATGAAATCGTCAGCACGAATGGCAATATCACCTTTGGGATCATCTGGGTTCTGTTCTCCAATTCCGGCTTCCAGAATACGGCCATCATAAAGTGTATAGCTGCGTGTCCAAAGAGTAACGTCACCCTCTGCATACAGATCACCATATTGGCGGACGTCTTCGGCAAAAACACTGACATCCCCAGTGACATCAACGTTGCGGTAAAACAGATTGCCCGCAGAACTCGCATAAAGAGAACGCCCAGAGATATCGCCATAAAGGTTAACACCCTGCCCGCTTTCGCGGTTGCGTACGGTGATATCACCACTGCTCAGCGTACCCGCTTCACTGATATCCACCGCAAAGGGGGATGTTTTTGCACCCAGATCTGGCGCAGCAACAACCTGACTGTCATTCAATGCATTAAAGTCGATCGTTGCTTGTTGTGCTCCACCAGAGATCAACAAGTTGTTGTCAGCGCCCTGCCCGTCCGTTGACACAGGACCATTCACAATCACATGTCGTCCGACCAATCCGCCTTGTGCGCCTGCATCAAAACCTTCCGGGCCAACAGTCACTGTGCCCTGTGTCACCAAGAGATCCACGTCTCCGCCGCTGACCTGCGGTGTGCCCGTGGTCAGAATGGAGCTGGTGGAGTTCAGGAAATCACACCCGTTACAGCTAATCCCATTGGGGTTGGCAATAATCACAGCTGCTGATTGGCCAAACACCTCAGTCGTACCAGTCAGGCTCGAAGGCGCTGCACTGGTCACCTCATTCACAATTGTATTGGCTGGACCAGACACCATCAGGTTGGGGTTGGCGGTCACACCTTGACCAATCACACTCACGCCATTGGTCGTGGAGTTGTTTATGATCAACCCATCATCGCCCACGTTGAACTCTGTGAACTGGTTGACTGACACACCACCTTGAGGCGGCATGATGTTGATCAGAGGAGTGCCGTTCTCTGATTGCAGAAAGCTTGTGCCTGGTGCGGAAGGATCAACAATGATCGCCTGCGCATACGCTTGGGTCATCGAACTGATCAAGATCGAGGCTGAGGAGATAATCGTCACTGTGCCATGCAGCGTTTTCTTAATGCGGCGCACGGTCTTCTTGCTCAAATCAAACATACTATTCTCTCAAACCTCAAAAGGATCTGACACATTCAGATCCAACCCTCTAAAATATTGGTGCGATCAACACTCTCATTGACTGACCGCTTCGGACACCGGGCGCCATGCCTTAGCACGTTGCTGAGCAGCTTTGACTTGCTCTGGTGTCATTTGTTCTTCCAATGCGTTTCTGGCAGCAGCTGCATTAGGGTGCTCTAACGTGGCCGCCAGATTAAAAAACGCATGTGCCTTGACCACATCCTGATCCACACCCAATCCAGTAGCAAAGGCCTGCCCCAAAGCATACATGCCAACCGGATTGCCACGTGATGCCGTTTGCTGGAACAGCTCAACCGCACCTTTGATATTTTGCGCCACGTATTTACCGTCTATCAATGCCGCAGCGTACTCGTTGGTTGCCCCAATATGACCCAGATCAGACGCTGTCTTGAACAGCGCATAAGCTGCCGCTTCATCTTGCTCCAGACCACGTCCTTCCAACTTAAGGCTCGCACAATTATAAGATCCATTCACATCGCCCAGGCCCGCGGCTTCACACACCAAGCGTGCGCCTTCTTCGTAGTCCTGCAAAACACCCCGTCCCTGAATGTGCAAAACACCCAAACGGTTCATGGAGGGGGCAGACCCCTTAGCGCTACCTGCAAGGTAAAGACCCACAGCTGCTTTTAAGTTGGGCGTGCCTCCCATGCCAAGCTCCAGCATCCGTCCTAGATAAAACGCCCCGTCATAAGAGCCTTCATCAAACGCGCGGGAAAAGTGCTCGGAGGCTGCAAGAAAATCCTGTGTATTCAATGCAGCCACGCCTTGTTCAATCGATGAGGGCACTTGAGCCATGGCAGACCCACCAAACACCATCACAGCGCCGCATATTAAAGACACAACACCACGCCTTAAAACAGGCCCAAAACAACTCATACGATCAATTTCCACCCAAAACTCGCGATTCATCACAAGAGCGTTAACACAACAAACGCAACCAAAACGAGAAAAATCTTAACTAAAATCAAAAAATGTGATCAGAGCAAGATATTCGCATGTTTGACTATAAAATCGCAGTGCCAGTCCCCAAATCCTGAAGACGTCCTTAAAAGCCTTAATCGGCAAACAAATATGATCTATCCAGCAGTTTTCCAAAGCGCAGTTCTGCATTCGCGCCTCGGATCAGCAGAGACGTCATTTCTTGTACCGAATAGATATTCGCGAGTTCATGACGATAGCTTTTAAGACGCGGGGATGTCCCCTCACGGTGCCATTCCACCTGCTCAAAGTCTTGTGACACAACGCTGGGGTTATTCCCACCAAGCAGCAGTTCCGGCGCATTGCGAGTAAACAGCAGCTCTTCGTAATAGCCCCATGGCGCATAAGGCGCGTAATCTGCAATCGCCGTGTTGCCATAGATCAAGTTCATAATGCTTTGGCTGAGAGATGGCGTTTGCAAACGATAGGCCAGATAGACCTCTTGAAGGTCTGCAAATGCGCCTTGCCCTAAAGTGGCCTGTAACTGTTCAGAAGAACCCATGTACAGAAGCTGCCCCAACTCATGCATAACCGCTTGAAGCACGCCTTCATCCAAGATTTGAGCGTTACGTACTACCTGTAGATCGGCTTCAATCTGATCGATCTGCATCTGAACCTTGGGCTCAGATGATGTCATCTGCGACCAGTTAAAGCTTTGCAGCCTCTGATGAGCATAGACCATTGCGCGCAGTTTGGCAGCATCGCCCGCCGCATCAGGGCAGGCGTAGAGATTGGTGTAGCTTTGATAAAGATACCCGGCACCGCCAAGGGCATCTAATTTGCGCTCATAGTCATTGCTGCTTTCGTCAATCCCATGGTCATGCACCTGCACATCTTCAACCACGTCCGCCCGAAACATCTGCCCTCCTGATGCCATCGGAAAACGCCACATAAGAAAAGGCACATTTTCCTGGGCTGCAAAACACTGATGGGACCGCAACACCGCCCAGCCAGGGCTTGCTGCTGCACCACCAAAGTCTGCTTGTGAACGTAACCCGTAGACAATCTTGGCCGCATCACTTTGGGTGAAGTCGTCTACGGCCCTGCTTACTTCAGAAGCAGGAAACAGCGGAGGTTGAACATCAGGGCAGTCCGTCACATCGTCTAGACATCGTTGCCACTGCCCTACCCGCTCAAGTGCCATTTCCGCATCTTGTCGATAGCCGTGAATGCCACTCAAAAAATGTTCAAAGCTGCTGCGCCCGAAATGATATTCCAGTCCTTTGTAACTCTGTTCCGCCGCCGTGTTCTCAAGGGCTGGTATCAAAACATCTAGATAGGTCAGATGCCCGGTTATCGTGCGCTCTAACTGCGCTTGATAGCGCGCGACAGCGCCAGCATCTTGAAGCCGAAGAGCTGTGCGCCGCGTCTCTTCCAGTGCGCGCATCTCCTCCAGAAAATCCGTGGGATACAGCACACGTGCGACGCGCGCAGTTTTCAAAACATCATACTGAGTGGCTGTGACCTCAACAATTTCCGTCCGGGATTGCTTTAGCGCCTCAATCGCGTGCTCCATCTGTAAAAGGTCAACGCCAGGCCAAGCATAAAGAGGATCAACGCGTAAATTTTCCAAATAGACATTCAATGACAGAGAAGAGATCGGTTGTTCAGCACGTGCCGAAGAAAAAGTCAGAGCAATTGTACCAAGGCCAATTATCAATACCTTGTTTATAGCACCTTGAATAAACGTCATCCTACCACCCTACTCTTCAACATCCCGAGAACTGTATCTGACTCATTCTTGCAATCGCTTGGCAATTCTTGTGCCAATCACTGCGTCCCAGAGCGCTTCTGCGCTGAAACTCCAAATTCGCCAACAATGTATCCGCCAAGAGGTCAGCCGTGCGTTCACGATCCTGTGGACGGGCAACGACAAATTCAATCACCGGGCGATCCAATGTGTTTATCTCATCAGAAACCCGATTGAAAAACGCCGCATCAAACTGAACCTCCAGCGCGCCCAAGGTGTCTACAAAATCCTGAGCAAACCCAAACCGGGCCACCAATGGATCGATCCCCGTACTGAGTACCCTCGCGCGCGCTTTACTACTGGAAAGATAAGTCAAAGGACTGTCAGCACAGACGGCATTGAAATAAGATGCGTTTAGCAAAAAATATCGGCAATGCTCAAAGCTGGATTCCAAAGTGTTTAGCATGATTGAAATCCCATCAGCATCAATGCTGATATCAAACCACCCCGAATAGACGCCACCTTTGCTCAGCCGTGCTTTGACCAACTCCAGAAAATCAGTGGTATAGAGCTTGGATGCAGAATAATACCGTGGGCTCGTTACCGTATTGATGATCGCATCGTATTGCTGCGTGTTGTTCACCAGCGATACAATCCCGTCTTCAAGCACAGCTTCAACATTAGATTTGGATAACACTCGATGGTTTTGCGCTTCAAAATGCCGAGCAATATCAAACATCGCCGGATTGATTTCCACAACACGCGTATGATTGTAGATCCGCGCAGTGGATCCTGCACTGATCCCGGTTCCCAACCCCAACACCATCGCACGATCCGTGCCCCCACTAAACAAAGCCGGCGTTGCCCCAACGATCACTTCATGTAGTTCTGATTTACTCTGCGGCCCAAAGGACAGGCTATGATAGCCATTAAAGACAAGCGACTTTGAGCCATCTCGGAAGCTAACAATCGATGCATTTTGATCATAGGCTTTATATGTCTCGGCACGTTCAAACGACTGGAGGCGCTCTGCCAGATGATCAGGTTTGGTCAAGAAGCGATAACCAAGCAATAGTTCAACCTTGGGCCAGCCATGAAACGCGGCAAAAATCAAGGAAATGGCAATCACCCCTTTGATCAATCCTTGCGATCCTTTGGGACGTTCCGACATAGCAATCATCGCAGCCAGTGATAGCAAAACAGCGAGCAAAACTCCGATCTGTGGGAGACTCAGATACCGATAAACGACCAAAAACATGGCAAGTGCACCCAGCCCGTTGCCCAAGCTGGAAATCGCCAGTGTATGGCCAGAACCCTGTTCAACGTCGGTGCCCATTTGTCTCAGCGTCAAAGGCACAAGCGTTCCTAAGACCACAAAGATGGGCAAACAAAACCCACTCAGCAATATCAGCTTTGCCAGCACTTCTTGAGTGTCTGATAAGTCGCGCGCCGAGAATCCACTCCACAAGGCGACAAATAGCGGGACAAACACAAGAAAGGACAGCATAAGAACGGCTGCCAGCCACAAGATTGAAGCCACATCCACCTTCGTTCGAGTGCTAACGACAGCCCCCAAGGCCACCCCTAAGATGGCTGTGCCAAGCAAGATTGCAAAGTTTTCGTTCAATGGACCAAAGACCGAGAATGACAGGCGCAGTGCAAAGAGCTGAAAAATACCGCTCGCAAAACTTGCGATGAACAGCGCAAGCAAAAGGCGGCTGTTTGATGTTTTTGTTCTGACAGTATCCACGGCAACCTGAATAGGTTTGCCCAATACCAACAGCGCAACTCCCACCAGTAAGTTCAGCCCAGCAATCAAATAGATCGTAACCTGCAAGCCCAACAGTCTGAACAGGAAGAACTCAATCATCAGAACGCTTAAAAAAGCACCCAGATTGTACACCCCATAGACGCGTGCAAACACTCTGGTCCCTGTGTGACCAGTGCTCTGCAACAGTTGATGAAACAAGGGAATGCACGTGCCGATCAGAAAAGCGGGCACCCCCAACAGCAACGCCAGTTTGCCCATCACCATCCATGGCTCATTACCATACGAGGCGATTTGAAATCCAAACTGCGAAAACAATGTTGCGGCGACAAGTGCATAAAGCCCTAGAGTCAGCTCAATCCAAGCTAAAGACCCCACCAATCTCTTGCTATGCCAAGCACCAAGCGACAGCCCCATAAACACCGCAAACAGTGTCATGCCCGCCACAAGAAACCCATCGCCAAAATAATTGGAAAACAGCCGTACATAGAGGAGTTCATAAGCAAGACCACTCGCACCAGACAGAGACGACAACACTAACAGAACAAGCCCTTGCTGGCCGACAAAGCGGCTCTGCGACAATCTTACCAATGGCACAACAACTCAGCCCTCAAAAGAATACCATAACTTTGACCACAGGCTTAAGTTGAACCGCGCAGAATTGAAAGTGGGAAGCAAATATTACGGAGATGTCATGTGATATTAATGCGCATTAATAAGAAGAGGCTTGCGACTTGTATTGACAAACTCCAAGGTTGAAGTTGGTCTTCTTCAAATTTGTAGCCGCGAGACTTTTCCAGAAACATTAAGAACCGATCTGACAGATTCGCATGAAACCATGGTGCTTCTTTATTCATCGTTCACATATTCCTGACGGGGCTGTTGCATTAGTTTTGTTGGCTTGCACCCTTTGTGGCGAAACTGGCCTGCGTGACGCGGCCACGCAACGTGCTGAGCAGGCAGAATTTGACCGTCAGGACGCCACCGCCAAGGATGACGGTATTCCCTTTTGATGAACGCTCGACTGTTCTAATGTCTTGCTTTAAAATATTATTATGGCTCAACTTAATTCATTTGATTTTGCAAAGAAATCCGTCACGCTGGCCAATCTTGGAATGTAGCTTGTCGACATCCGCCATGCTCACCTGTTCAGGAACCGAACCCCGGCGCGTATCCTTGCCGAAGATGTCCTTCAGACCATCGCGCGTGACCGGCTGGTGATAGGCGATGGCTGCCAGCACCGCGACATCGAATTCGTTCAGGTCCAAGATTTGGTCAGCAACATCCGCCGCCGCTCGGATCGCCGTGCTGTAGGCGGGCCGAGTGCGCAACATCCATCCACCCGATACCTTGGCCACCTCAAAAGACCGCCCTTCAATGTCAGCTGCAAGATCTTCAACCAGCAGATCTACCGAAGTCCCCTGCCCTACCACACGCGCGAGGTCTTCACGTGGCACCGGTGAAGACGAGGAGAACAGTACCGCTTCGATCCGCCGCATCCATTCCCGCCAACGCAGCTCGGGCGGCAGGTCGGACAACTCGCGGTCCAGCTCCGACTCTGTGTGGTCCTTGGCCATCCTTACACCCCGTAGAGCCTGAACGTGTCACGCCCGGTCAGTTCCCGCACCGCACCCAACTCCACCAACCGGTCGCAAAACCGGCGCGCGGCCCGGTTGGAATTCAGCGAGGCGAGCGCCGAGGGTGCCACCGCGTCCTGGGTCAGGAACACCTCGGCCGCCTCTTTCGCCCCCTTTGCGCGCAGTTTCGGCGCGACTGCGGTCAAGCGTTCCGTCCGTCGCGCCAGGTCTGCGGCCAGGCGCACGACCTCGATGGCAGAAGCAGTCACTGCGCGATGACATGCCAGCCGCAAATCCGTTCCGCGCTTGCGAAGGTCGGCACGTTTCAGGCCAGCGGCGAGCAACGGCACTAGGTGATCCCACCCAAGCGCTTGGGCAAGAGCCGCATCCGCCAGGATCAGCGCCGGTACCTCCAAACGCGGTGCTTTCGTCAGGACCGCCTCCAACACCGTGGCCGCCCGGCTCACCGGCGCGCCCTGCCCCGCATCGAGCCAGCCCGCGATCTCCTCCACCTCGAGGCCGGACAGTGCTCGGCCCAGTGTCTCGACCGACACCGGCCGCTCCACGGTCCGCCGCCAGGACAGGTAGGTCTCGCCCGCCGGCCCGGGAAGATCACCGGGTCGCATCAGATGCACTGCGTCTCGCAACTCCCCTGCCCTCTCCGGGCGACCGGAAAATCCCACACAGGCCTCTGCCGCCCGCAACGCCAAGCGATCCCGCAACAAGTTCTGGGCCACCTCTGCCCGGCCCAACACAAGATGCAGATGGGTCAGCGCTGCGCCCGACAAAAAGACCACATCTTCAAGAGTTTCCGCACGTGCCGAGGTGACCCACCCCGGCATCGGGGGTAAGCTGTCAGGGTCGCGTGTGGGGTCGGGTTGGGCATAAGTCATGCCACAACACTATTCCCTCACGGCGCTTTCTGCTACAATATACTGTATAAATCGCCCCACTTTATCAATCCTCTCTACGTCCAATAAGTTTGCATTATCAGCCATAAATGACATAAGCTGCCAAACATGGCTAAATCAGGCAAAAATGCACCCTCTGCGGCGCCTCGGACCCCCTGCCCGACCATGTGGCGGGGTCTGGCGTGTTGGATCAATTGGTGGACAGCGCGCGCGGGTTTGCAGAGGCGGCGGCGTCAGAGAACACACGCAAAGCCTATGGGCGCGATTGGGCGGATTTTGGGCGCTGGTGTCGCCGTCATGGGGCAGAGCCCCTGCCCCCCTCGCCCGCGTTGATCGGCTTGTATCTGACCGCCCTTGCTGCGCCTGCAGACGCCACCCCTGCCCGGTCAGTCGCCACGATTGAACGGCGCCTGTCGGGCCTGGCCTGGCACTATGGGCAGCGCGGATTTACGTTGGATCGCGGCGATCGCCACATCGCCACGGTGCTGGCTGGCATTCGGCGCAAATTGGCCCGCCCGCCAGCGCAAAAAGAGGCGATCCTGCCCGAGGACATTCTGGCGATGGTGGCCACGCTGGACTTTGATCTGCGCGGGTTGCGGGATCGCGCGATCTTGCTGATCGGCTATGCCGGAGGGCTGCGCCGGTCCGAGATCGTGGCGCTGGATGTGGGGCGCGATGACACGCCGGACAGCGGCGGCTGGGTGACTATATTCGACCAAGGCGCGCTGTTGACCCTGAACGCAAAAACCGGTTGGCGCGAGGTGGAAATTGGCCGTGGCAGCAGCGATCAAACCTGCCCCGTGCACGCGCTGGAGCAATGGTTAAGCTTTGCGAAAATCAACTTTGGGCCGGTGTTTGTGCGCACATCACGCGATGGAAAACGCGCGCTGGAAAGCCGCCTGAACGACCGCCACGTCGCCCGCCTGATCAAGGCCTGCGTGCTGAAGGCCGGCATCCGCGCCGACCTGCCCGACCAGGAACGCCTCGCGCTGTTTTCCGGCCACTCCCTGCGCGCTGGCCTTGCGTCATCCGCCGAGGTCGACGAGCGCTACGTCCAAAAACACCTCGGCCACGCATCCGCCGAAATGACCCGAAGATACCAACGAAGACGCGATAGATTCCGCGTAAATCTGACCAAAGCAGCAGGGCTGTGACGCGCCCCTACCACTGCACCCAGTAGACCGTGGATCGTCCGCCAGCCTCTGATCGCACCACCACCCCTGCCCGTTCAAGCGCGCTGAGATCCCGGGTGGCGGTTGGTCCGGACACGCCTGTGATCTTACGATAAGATTTGGCGCTGAGGCCTTGGGCCATGCGTTCCTCTCCTTGATCAAACAAGACCTGCAAGGCGTGTGCGTGGCGATCATTCAAAATGTTGCCATAGCGCAGGAAAAACCGGTTTCGCCTGACCAGAAATCGTGCTTCTTGACGGGCGATTTCTGCGGCTTTGGCGAGGGTGTCCAGAAACCACACCACAAAATCTGTGGCGTCGATCGCCCCCCTGCCCTCTTGGCGTCCGGCCTGAAGCGCGGCGTAATAGGCCTTTTTGTCTTTCTCGACCTGACGCGACATCGAGAATGGCAACGCCTTTGATCCGGCAAAAACATATTCAATCAACGCCCGGCCAATCCGCCCGTTGCCGTCTGAAAACGGATGAATCGATTCAAACCACAGATGCGCCAACGCGGCCTTGATCGGCACGGCCAGAGTGTGATCCCGTGCAAGCCAGTCAAAAAACTGCGCCATTTCCTGCCCCACGCGATCAGGGGGCGGTGCGCGATAGAGAACGTCGTTTGACCCGGCAATCGCAGAGCGCACGATTTCAATGTCATGGCTGCGCCATTGGCCGATGTCTTCGACCTCTATCCCGAAAAACAACAGCCGATGCCATGCAAAAAGAATGTCTGCGGTCAGCGGCCCATCGGTCGTGCGTGCCGCCAGCATCAGTTCCACCACAGCATCAGAGCGCCGATTGATCGCCGCGCGATTGCGATGCTTGAGTGAGGCCACCACCGACGCCTCGATATCGACAGGATCCAGCGACACGCCTTCGATGCTGAAACTTGCCAAGGCCTCTTTGACGATTTGGGACAACCGCAAATCTTCTTGATCCGCCGGGGCCAGCCCCTCTAGCAGCCCTGTAATTTCACCAATTCCAGCCACAGCCGTCGCCAAAAGAGGTTCGGTTACAGCGCGGTCATAGGTGAAGATCGGCCAATGTGGCGATGCCCATATCTCTGTCATGATGCGAATATGGCGCTTATTCAGATCATTTTCTACCAAATTATGATGCGAATAAGTGTTTTAATGGGATCATTCGGCAAATTTGGCAGGTTTCGCGACGAAACCTGCCAATCAGTTCAAGGCTTTTCCAACAAGTGCTGAATTTCTGCCAGCAAGCTGTCCATCAGATTGTCATCAATCTGCTTGCCTTCAAAGCGCAGAATATAACCTTTGGAATCGAGTTGCTTGCGGATGGTCACACCAGAGGATGTCACCAAAGTATCCGCGTTTTGCCAGCCAGAGACGGGCTGGGCGGTGGCTGGGCGCCCTCCTCTTCTGGGGTCTTTGGGGGCTGCGTCCAGCGTTGCGATTTCAGCCTCTAGAACCGCCCATTCTTCGGCAGCAGTCATCGGGGTGCCGTTGGCCAGCGCGTCGCGCAGCTGATTTTCGGCCCCTTGGCGCAAGGCTTGTGCAACCTTCAGGCCGCGCGTTTCCGTCAACGCATCGGGAAAGGACAGCATATCGCCCAGTTCTTCAAAGATGATTGCAAAGGAGCGCACCTTGGATCGCTTGGCTTTGGAGCCGCTGGCAAACAGACGGTTCACCGCCTCTTCGGTGTTCACAAAGGCCCCCTGCTGGGCAGCAATCACCGCAATGCGACCGCGTTCAAAATGGCTGAGATTGGCGCGGACTTCGTTTTCCTCGACCATGGACACAAAGGCGCCGTCGCTTTCCATACGCGGACGCACAATCGCGCGGATGGTGCGATAGCGCGCGTCGTTGGTCAGGCTGTACAGCCCCCGCACGGCCATCAAACGACGATAGCCAGACAACAACCCATAATGCGCGCCCGTTCCGGTGGGCGCGGCCAATTCAAATATCTCAATCGGCAAGCGCAGGCCATGTGCGGCAATGGATTCGCGCAACTCCAAAAGCTGTGCCTCGTCAATCACGCTGCGGTCGCGGATCATCACGTCGGCTTCGATGTCATCAAGGCTGACTTCGGCCATCAACAGACCTTGGCCCTGTGCATGTTTCAGGATGTCATCGCTGGCCTGAAGACGGGCATATTCGGCGCGATCCGCAGGTGCGCCGGGCTGCGCCAAGGCGGCGCTGTCGGCAGCAATTTGGGCGATTGGCGCCGTACGGCCAGTTGATCCAAGAACATCACGTGCGGGGGTTTCGCGGCGAAACTCCTCTTCGATGCGGGATAGGTCATCAGTGCTGGGTGCGACCAGTTTCTTACGCTTCGCCATTGTCGCTCTCCTCTTGTTCTGCTTTCAGGGCCTCAAGATCGCGCCACCATGTGCCAAGAATGATTTCTTTGACCTCGGCCCAGGTGCGGTCAAATGTTTCGCGTCCTCTGACATAGGTGTCGCGGTTGAATTCGCGGTAATCTGCCTCGTAGATGCCGTTCACCTGTTCGCCAGCCTGACCCACCATCGCTGTCATATCCTGACGATAGGTGGTCATGAAATCGCCGAAATAGGCCTGAATGACATTGGCAAGGTCGGTTTGCTGACTGGCATCAAAGCGGGTGATCAGGGCACGCACGGCGTCCCATTCGAATTTCATTTCTGGCAGGCCATCCCGGCGGCGGGCCGCATTTTCGCCTTCTTCGACGCTGGCAAAAGTGGAATAGAGCATATCGAAAAACCGCCCCGTTGAATCAAACTCTAGAAACGAGGCCCCCAGTGGCACCAGCAGGATGTCGGCGGCGGCCAAGGCGTTGATTGTCAGGTAACCAAGCGCAGGCGGAGTATCGAGCAGGATGATATCGTAATCATCAACAATGCGTTCGTTGGTCAAGGCGTTGGTTAGCGCATCCCACAGCGGCCAACTGCGCAACCCCATACGCCAGACCGGAATTTGGAATTCCGCCCAATAGAGATTGAGCTGTGCGCCCAGCAGGTCGATGTTGGGCCAATGGGTGGGCTGAATGATGTCGCGCGCCGAAACCTTAAGAGATTCTGTGAGGGTTTCATCAAAGGGCAGGGGAGGGGTGCCCGCCGCGGCGCGAACCTCGTTTTCCTGTTGCACGGTCTGGGCGTAATCTTTGGCGATCAGCGGGAAGGCGGTGGACCACTCATCCGCGACCTCACCGCCCATAATTGAGGTGAGAGAGCCTTGGCTGTCCAGATCGATCACCAACACCTTGTACCCATCCAAAGCAGCAGACATCGCAAGGTGAGCGGTGGTGGTGGTCTTAGAGGTGCCACCCTTGAAGTTGGACACCGAAATGATCTTGGCAGGCAGACCTTCGGGGCGCCATGGCTGGTATTCCTTACCGGCGGCGCCTTCCGATGCAAAATGGGCGCGCAGGCGCAGGACGTCTTCCAGAGTGAACCATTTGGAATTGCCCTCGCCAGTGCCTTGGGGCAGGTCCGGATATTTCTTAAGCACCCGGCGGAAATGAGCCGGGGCGACGGGGATGAGGAATTTGCAAATCTCCCAGATTGAAAATCGACGCAACCGCTTTTTGCCATCCGGCGCATATCCGCGACGCGCAAGATCCTCACGGCCCTTGTTGGCGAAAGCCGCGGCTTTTGCGAATCGGGCAGTGTCGATAGGATCAGACAACTTTGCCGCTGCGGCCGCTGGGTCGATGTTGAAATAGGGGGGGAGGGGGTCTTTGCCTGTGGCCATCTCGTTTCCTCGGGGATGTTCTGGTTTTTTTGTGATTTTGCCTAATCTATAGCATATCGCAAGTAAGAACCGCACATGAAATGAGGTTTCGTGACGAAACTCTTCTAAAAAGAACAGCAGCAGACACATAAAAGGTTGTAGAGTCTTTAGGAACTATAAGAAATTTATTTCTGTATTATTGTTTGAAGTCAACGAGTTACAATAGTTTAGGGACCTGTTTACAGTACCAAGGGAACCTGATTGCGGGATAAAGAGCATCCAGATTCAGGAAGAAACGTCCCGATTCGCAGGTTTTGGGGCACCAGAGTCCGGTTAGGCTCTATTTCAGCCCAAAACGGATGTTTCTAGGTCTTCTCCGTCAAGTGTTTCCTGCAAATGGGTACCTTAAGCGCGGATCTAGTAGGGACTTTTGAGCCAAAGGAACCCACTTACGGGTCCACTTGCGGGGAAACTCAGGAACCCACAACGCTATTGAAGAGAGGTTCCTTTCGGATCATAATGGCGCAAAAGAATGGGGCAGAGCGATGGACGAGATCCAACGTGAAGATTTGACAGGCTCGCTGCGTCGTAAGGCGGTGAAGAAGCATGTGGCAGCAATCCATGTCTCTGGCAAGCTGACACTGCTGCAACGCAAGCTGTCCAATGTTCTGTTGCTGAATGCCTATGACACGTTGACCAGCCAAACCAGTCATCAAATCGACGCGCGCACGCTGTGTCAGATGATCGGGTATAATTCCAATGATATGGACACGCTGAAACAATCGCTGCGCGGATTGGCCGAAACGGTTGCGGAATGGGATATGTTGGACGAAAAGGGCCAACAGGAATGGGGGGTGTCCAGCCTTCTGAGCTATGCCAAGTTGAAGGGAGGCGTGTGTGAATACGCCTATTCCCACGCCTTGGCGGATAAGCTGCATGATCCCAAGGTGTTTGCACTGATCAATCTGAACATTCAGCGCAGGTTTACATCGGGGCATTCGCTGGCGTTGTATGAAAATTGCTATCGGTTCATCCGCACGGGCAGCACGGGGTGGTGGTCGATGGACCTGTTTCGCCGTCTGATGGGGCTGGATGGGTCAAGCTATTACGAGAGCTACAAACACCTGAACGCCAAGGTGATCAAA
Source organism: uncultured Paracoccaceae bacterium (assembly GCA_947489325.1). Taxonomy (GTDB): domain Bacteria; phylum Pseudomonadota; class Alphaproteobacteria; order Rhodobacterales; family Rhodobacteraceae; genus CANLDA01. The sequence continues at coordinate 35,476 of CANLDA010000019.1, forward strand.
CCGGCGGTGGCTGAGGTGAACAAAACCAGCAATATTTTGATTGAGCCAGAAACCCGCAAGCGGGGCAGGGCGGTCACGGATATCCGGTTTAAAATCCGCGAAAATCCGCAACTGGCCATTCTGGACATGGATGACGGCAAAGCGGTGCGCCATGGACCGGTGTATGCGCGGCTGCGCGAGCATGGGGTCAGCGATCGGCTGGCGCGACAATGGATCACCACCCACGGCGAGGATCAGGTGGCGGCCAAGCTGGAATACGTCAGCCAACGCAAGAACGTCAAAAGCATGGTGGGATATCTAAGCACGGCATTGAAGGAAGATTTCGACGGGACAGAGGAGACGGCGGCCCCGCCCAAACCCACAACCGCGCGTAGCGAGCGCTTGCAACGGATGCAGGCGGTGATTAACGCCCGCACCCCGACCCAACGCGACGCCGATCGCCGCATGTTTCTCAGCAGGATCGAAGATGATGTGGCACGCGCAGATTTTGAAAAATACGGATGGGTGACAACCCACAATACCGAGGCTGTTTACAAATTCTGGGAAGAGGTGTTCCCAGATATTTTTGAGGGCATTGAAGAGTAGTTTCGGCGGCGTCTCTTTTGGGTGATCATTACAAGGCCGATTTACCGCGTCTATGGATCACTGGGGTTTGCAAGCGGTGCCCTGCCTGTTCGCCATAAGCGGCGAACGATAGAAGATCGCCGCATACCCCTTGGTTGGGCGGGAATCGGATTTAACGGAGTTTTCACGATAGCAGAGCAGGAACCCCAATATTCTTGTGTCATCCGGCAAATAACAAAGCCGATACACAGACATGAGGGATGATATGTTATTGCACTCAAAAAATAGAACAATCTTACGCTCCACATCAATTGCAACTCTGGCTTTGCTCATGGGATGCGGGGACTTGCCACAAGTGTCAGTCAAAAAGAACTGGGCAAAAACCATCACCAATTATGGGCTTATTCCGATCTATCCAATGCGGGAAAACGTCTATGTTGGTGGCCTGCGTGTGACAGGAACCGCAGATGATCCGTTTTCGCTGGGATATCGCAACTTTGGACGTGCGGATGTTTCAGCAACATTGAGCGCAGAGATCAAGGCAATGCCGGAATTGCCGGAAACAACAAAGGTAACCACTAAAGATGGTAAGGTGACTTTCCCACAAACGGCCGAATACGATATTACGAAGCCGCGCGGGAAATCCAACAGAATGAATTTGGTTGCGTTGCCATCCATTACCATCGGACGTGTGTCCGGGGCTGATCTGGCGGCAAAGGCCCCTGTGGGGGCCGCTGGCGCTGCGTTTGATGCGGGGTTCAAGGCCAGCGACAATGTTCATCTTGCACTGGATGGTATCGAAAGCATCGAACTTAGCGACGCGTCAGCATATGAGGCCCTTAAATCGGCGTGCCCAAATTCCCCTGACGTGACAACCAAGACTGCCTTGCAGGCGTCAATGGCGCAGCTTCCCAAAAAAGCCAAGAAGGCCAAGAAGGATAAAAAAGAAGCACAGAGCCAACTGAGCATTGTCACACGTGTGTTTTATGCACGTTCCATTACGTACTCTGCGGATCGCAGCCGGTCCTTTGGCAGTGGTGTGATAGCCAAACAAGGTAAGGATTTGCCGAACAATGTGCCGACGCCAACGATAACCTATGCAGCAGATGGGACACCCAATCCTGTGCCTGCAGGATCACATACGCAGCAGCTTGATCAGAACGCTCCGGGTGTTGCTGCAAGTTTTATTTACGCAAGCACATCCGGCCTGAGCTTGACGCAGGTTTTTGATCGCCCGATGGCATTTGGGGCTGATGTCATGTCGATTGAGTTGAAGACAGACGAAAACGGCAAGGTGACATGTGGTGAATTTGTACCGCCGACCAATGGGCCTCGAGCTCTTGGTGCTGGTGGTCAGGTGGTTATCGACGGCGGTACGGTGGCGTTTGAATAATGAAACCACTATTCAAACCCGCTTTTGCAGCCGCAGTATTTTCCGTTTTCTTTATAGAAGGAGGGCAGGCGGATCCGTTTGCCCCCTTGTTGGAAAGAGAGTTGCAGCAAGAACTTTTGCGACCTGAGTTCGGTGAGATGAGGTGGCACACCGATCTAACAGACCAAAGGTACGGGGAGGCGGTGCAAATATTTCTAGAGGATATGGGGACGTCTCTTGATGTCATCAAACTGGAGAAAAAACCGGACAGACTTGATGAAGAGGCATGGGATGCGTTCACCCCAATGGAACGCGCCATAAACAGTGTGCCGGATGAATATCGGTTGTTTGATGAAGCTGACACCACAAACCCGGCCAAACTTGACGAGTTTCTAGCAATCATGCAGCAACAATTGCCCGGCGTTTTCACCCCGAAGATCGGGCTTCAGCCGCCGCAAAAGTTGCCAGGTGTGGGGATTTTTCAGCCCCCCGATATTGAAGGGGAGGATCGAATTGTATTGGCCAATCTGAGATTTGTGCCCGCGCCGGAATATCTTGTACCTTTCGATGATTTTCCGGATCGGGCAGGTTATCGATTTTATCCCAATGGATTTACCGATGCGGTGCCTCTCTTTTCCCGATCGACGGTCGCGGGGACAAAGGGGAGGGGCTGTGGTGGCGTCCTGATTTCGCCAAAGCATGTGTTGACTGCGGCGCATTGCATTTCGAAGACGGGCTCAGATTTCTATGAGCGGATTGATGATCAACAAAATCCCATTCAGCCCGCCGCAGTATCTGGATGGAGCAAGGTTCTTTTGTCCGACAGTTTTCCGATTTTGCTTGCCGTTAACAAGGGGACTACGCCAGGGGCATCGATATTCAACAACATAAACATCGGAAACGAGCACCGCGAGAAGCTATACGCACGTAAGGTATACCTGTTTTTTACACCTGATGAGCTGCATGATCGTGCTTGGTTGGAAACACATTGGCCCCAAGAAGGCGAAACCTTGAGGCGCGATATTGCGATTATTGAGTTTGACACTCCGGTGACAGGAGAAAAAATCAAATACGCAAGAATTCCAACCGACAACACATCTCATGAAGCCTCGCGTATTTCATTTGCAGGGTATGGGTATACCAATAGCAAATCGGCCATGACCCCGTTGGAAAACCAATGGGGATATAGTCTTCAGGTGACGGGTAATTGGGAAAGAGAGCGCTCATCTAGGTTTTTGTCATGGCGTGCAGATGAGAGGGGCGGGGGTGCGCCTTGTACCAGAGATTCAGGTAGCGGAGTCTTTAGAGGGTTTCGGTTTGGCATCGAAAATGAGGCGCGAGACCTTCTTGGTATCGTTACCTCGACCAGTTTTTTGAATTACGATCAAAAAAAACGCCTGCAATGTGGTGTTTGGGAGGGGCAGGCGCTTCTTGTTGCGCCTTTCAAGCCGGCGATTTGCATCTTGACGGACAACGCTGTGATTGGGTGTTAAGCTGAAACTAGACGGATGTTTGGGATGGGACTGACGGGCAGACGGGTTAATTTAATGCCCCGGCCGCCTGCATCATGCTCTGCATATCAAGGATTTCGATGCCATTAGGGCATATACTGTCTGCGGGCCTCCAATTGCGCCCCTTTAAAGCTGAATTGAAATAACTGGTTGGGTCATGTTCCAGCAGCCCATAGAGGGTCTCTGCGACGAGCAATGTTCCGAGGGCACCTAAATGCTGCCCGCTGGCCTGTGTTTCGGCTTCTTTCAGGATATAGAACCACAGAGGAGTCACCTGATCGAAATCTCCTGCACAAACTTTAAGGCCGTTTTCCCCGGATGCAATTTCTGCGGGGTTGAGACACGGGATTTGCAGGTCGTGAGCCTGCCGCAGGCTGGCAACACATCGTTGAGAACTGGGCAGATCAAATTGATGTCCCAATTGCAAAAGTCGCCTTGTTGATCTGTACCTAGCGTTGTGTAACCGGGTCGTCTCTTGTTCCATACCCTGCCGATGCACCCCCATGTGGGTATCAATTTTATAGGCAGAACGATGTGGCAAGGTTTGTATTGGCACCTGCACAAATCGCATCCAGTCGATGGCCCATTTCTCGGGGAGGGAGGGAGCCATTTTGCCATTTGAAAATCGCATGGCGTTTTTTTCATTGCCGGGAAAATCGAACAAGTCTTCAACGCTGGCGTGATTTTGTGTGGCGTGTTGCGATCCATAACCGAAATTGCTGTTCCAGTCATATTCTGTCCGCGTCATAGATGGCGAAAACTTAAAGGCCGCGAGGCAAAATTCCAAAGGGAGCGGTAGCTGGTGCGGATTGGAGGGTTTGTTGGTCTTGAAAAACTCCCGGTAAATCCGAGGGCCTCTGACACGTATTTTCGCGAGCATGTCTGGATCACAAACTGCGGGTAAAAATGCGTTGATGATCAACCACTGATAAATCCACCGGGTTTGTCGTTGCGTCCAGCGAAATAGGTCATCTTGGCCGCGCTGTGTTGCCTTGTGCTGGGACTGGGCGTGCTGCGCTATTGTGTTGTGCAGCATCATCCAAGAAAGGTGGAATTGTGAAAGCGCCAGCGCGGCATCATTGCGCGTGTCACCAATGATTGCTTTGTGATGTATGATCGCACCGTCAGGATGGATAAAATGATGCCGTACCCGATCAGGAAACTTGTTAAGTTCTTGTAACGTCAGGTCATTATGACAAAGCAAGTCGTGTAATCGTGGGATGTCATATGCGTGGGCCCCGGTCTTTTGGTCAGAAGATTTTGCGTTTTTGGACATGGACCCAAGGCGTAACAAGGCCCGGTTTTCAGGATCTTGAAAATATCTACTTATGTCGAACCCGGATTGACCCATTAGCGGATCATTTCCGTACACACTGGCAAGATTCAATGAGCCCGTGCGCAAGTTGAACAAAGCGTCAGGTGCTTTGAATTTGCGTGACCCATCGGATGACTGCCCGGGTGCGATACATGCGCAAAGGTCGTGATCGATGAACTGGGCAAAGTACGTGAACACCGGAGGAATCGCCGAATTCGCACATTCCGGTGCAATGGTTGTACGACACATGGCCTGTGCCAGTTTGTCGAACGTTGTCTTGCAATTGGGATCTTTGTTCAGATCTGGTGCCTTGTTAAAATAAGAGGCCGAATATTGAAGGTGACAAAGATCAGGTCTGTACCGTTGCGACAAGGTGCCACCACTATCGGCATTAAGAGAATAAATCAGATCGTCGGTGAAACAAATCATTCATAAGTCTCCGAGACTTCATGGAAGTACGGCTGTCAAACATTTTGAAGGTGAAAGATGTGAAAAGCTGTTCAGGCATAACGTCTGACCTTCAAATCGAGTAGCACATCAAATTGAAGGTCAGAGATGACCGCGTGTTTCAACGTGTCGGGTATTTGGGAGACCTATGTACCCGAATGGAGGGAGAGTCATCTGCGTCAGGGTTGAGCCGCCCTGCGCCCATTTTGAGCTGTGCTGCCCGCCCTGAGAAGAGCTCTTTTGCCTCTTCGGATTTTGCGGCCTCTTCGATTTCTTTGATGACATCCGATTTGACAAAATGAGGGCGCAGCAATGACATCACAATATAGCGGGACATGCGGGCGGCGGCGAAACTTGTGCCTTCCATGGCAACAGAGGAGCCGTCAGTGGAGCCGGATGCAAGAGTGCCAAAGTGCGCAGCGCCATCGCGAATGGTCATTGATGCGGTTGGCTTGCTGACCTTTTTGCGGATTGGATGCTTGGGTCCTGATCTGAGTGTTGTGTCATCTTCCCGAATACGAATGCCTGTCCCCGATTCAGGTGCCATGCGCCCGTCAGATTGGCGGTGTCCAGCGACAGTTGCTGTATGAGAAGAAATGCCAATGGCTGTAATGGTTCCATGCCGTCGAACCAGATTTGACGAATCTGTCGCTTTAGGTTTGGATTTGTCATAGGGGTAATCGTATGAATCTATGACACGTCCTGTTTCATCATATCTTTCGTAATCCCGATCCTCAAACGTGCTGCGCAAATTCCCTGTCGCCAGATGGTGTACAGATTGATCTGTTTGAATATCCATCCGCAGTCGCATGGGTTTATCCAGAATGTTCCGAAGCTTGATTGTCCATAGTCCAGAGGGTGCAAGAGCCGTCTGCTCGTATAGATTGGTTTGTTTAACAGCGATCAAATAACGGATGCGTTTGCGTTGGGTGCCTGTTTCGGGGTGCTCTTGGGTCGTGGACTTGATGTCAAGTTTGCGCTCTGCCTTCATGACATCGCAATATATGCGCGCCACGGCGGTTTTGTCATCTGTCTCTAGATCGTTAGAATGCCCGTGTTTGCCTTGCGACACGCCCAAGGATTTTCCGTTGGGTGCGATGACTTCTATTGCCAAGGGCACCTTATCGTCTTGGGCGATGTCCTTTAATTCATTTGTCCAGATTTCAACGAAATTTGCGGATTGATCGCTTGGCGCTATGCGCCACTGTAGCTCTGTTTTGACCCCTTCGCCCAGTCTCGTGTAAATGTGGCTTTGGCTAAGGTTTTCGTTTCCGGCGGGGATGCTCAGATGAATGGGGTGATATCCTGCCTCTTCGCGCTTTTCATTCAGCTTGCGGATAAGTTCAGCAGTCATATCAAAGCCATCACGCCCACTTGCCTGCATCCCAAATGACAGATTAATCACCAGATGATGGCCTTTCTTATCTTCCTCTCTGAGTCCGGATTTTGGCTGATTACGTTGCCAGATTGCATCGGATATCGCCACCAATCGTAGAATTCCATGGAGTGAATAGAATTCGAGATTTTCAGCGGAATGGCCGATCAACTCTCTTCGAGGGAGATTTATCGCGAGAATTCTGAACTGGCTGGCAAGGTCTGGATCTGCTGTGGCGTTAACACCGGCTGCCGTATCCAACACAAACGCACCATGGGCCTTTTGTCGCCCCAATTCCCGGTTCCCATGCAACGATTGGGGGTCTTCTGAGAATGTGCTGCGATTGAATGCGGTCTCATCCAGCCACCCTGTTTTAATGTCCCCGGAAGGCGTGTGTTTCATAAGCTCTGCGTTGATTTCATTCGCAAGCAATTCGCGCCCGAATGGAACATAGAGCTGACGTCCAGGGCGGCCCAATGCCGGGTCAGGATTTAGGTCCCGGCGATCCGCAGACATTTGCCATGCCCCTAAAAACCGCGTGGTGCCGTCTTTGAACCGGCTGTGCCGATGCCCGAGAGGAATGCCAACATCAATAATGCCCATGATGACGGTGTCTGGAGTTGTTTTCAGAGACTCCGGCAGTGGGGTTGTCGATTCTGGTTGTAGAATTTCGGGTAACGGCCCGTGCTTGGAAATGTGACTGGCAAAAATACTGTGGTCAAATTCATCATCGACATATTGGCCAGTTAAGGCGCTCACAGGTATCGGTGGGCGTGTTGCATGAGGGCCATAAATCTGACGGAGTGCAGCCTTCAAGAACTCTTCATAGTCGAAGGAGGGTTCAGGGGTTTTCTTGCGGGATTTTAGCGTAATATTTGATCCAGTGAATTTGTCCGATGAAATTTCCGGGAAGATAAGCCCTTCGGGCGTATCTTCGCGATTTGAAAAACGGGAGGCACCACGTAGTTCAGACTGCGTTCCGCCAGTCGTTTCAAACCAGTCAATATAGGGTGATTTGTGGCTGGTTTTTGCGTTCCGCTTTTTCCAGCCGGCCCATTTGTAGTGTGTCATGAGGACACCCACTCTTCTTTGACCGCTTGGGCATAGGATGTCAGGACAATGCCAGGGTCTTCGACTTTGCTGTTGCCCGCAGCCCAGCCACTTGTGTTCAGCGTCGACAAAAGAAAATCGCTTTGCCGATCAAATTGACCGCCTTCCGAAAATGCTGCTTGCAAAGGTTTGCGCGGATCCAACGTCGCAAGAACTGCATCGCCAATCATACATCCCAAAGTCGCACCCGCCGCACTGTCGATTGGGAAGTGCACCCCAGCCACTGTACGGTTGACGGCGACACGGTGTGCAATCCGGAAAGGCACATCTGCATTGGCAATCTGATCCTGCAAGGATGTTCCCTTATGGGAGAGACCATTCAGCACTGTGGCCAATGCGAAAGCTTCGGTTGCGTGACCGCTTGGAAAAGATGAATGATCCGGCGTTTGAATAATTGGCTGAACCAAGGGAGAAAAATCCATTGGTCTTGGGGCCCAACAGTAATGTTTGATTTGCAGCTCTAAGGAATAACATAGGCTTTGCACCGCAGTGAGCAGTTCTAGAGTGTATCGCCGCCCGGCTGCGTCCAGACGTTGCGCAATTCCCATAAAGGACAAAATGTCCCCAAGTTGGAGATTGATTTCGCCAATGCGGTCAAACCGTAAATCTGCATAATTGCGCAGCCAAATGAGCTGATTTTCGAAAGCTTCGATTTCTGGAGTAACCAGGTTTACGATGTTGATGCCATCAATTGTCAAAGAGGCCTCGCCCGGCAATTCTGTGGATGCATCTGAAGGATCTGGTCTGCGGATCAGCCCCGTAACTTTGAAACGATTGCACAATTCCGCCGTTAACATGTCGATACGACGTGTTGACGTCAGATAATCCAGCTTGTCGTGCCCTTTGGGCATGCTGTTTACATGTGCCTGTGGATCTGGATCGCCCTGCCAGAACCCGACAATAGCATCATGGGTGACGGCAAGCGCGGTGTTTAACAAAACAGATGAGGTGCCGCCCGCGTGCACTTGTCCCGCACCGCCACCGCCTGCGCCACCGCCGCCTGCGCCGCCACCACCTGCTCCGCCGCCGCCTGCGCCACCTCCACCCGCGCCGCCGCCACCTGCTCCGCCGCCGCCCGCACCACCACCGCCTGCTCCGCCACCACTGGTTCCCATAATACCCTCCATGTTTTACAATTTAAACTTGTCCCAACAGGATTGGAAAAGTCGGCAAGCTGTGTCAACGAGGCTGCAGAATATTCACGGTTTTTTAACGAAAGGGCGGGCGTATTTGAAAAATTTCTAAAAATATGTATATTTTATTAGGTTTTCGATTTGGCATAGGGTTTCGGGCATTTGAACGACACAGACTCCAACAGCATAGATATTAGGTTGTATGGTCCCTTGGAGGTTACAACGAGTGACGGGGTGTCAATTTTACCAAAGGGGCGCAAAACACAGGCGCTTATTGCGCTGCTTGCAACGTCTGACACACTGAAGCGAAGCCGGACCTGGCTTCAAGATACTCTCTGGAGCGATCGCGGTCCTGAACAGCAATCAGGCAGTCTTCGACAGGCCTTGGCGGAATTGCGCAACAGTTTCGGAGATATAAAAGACATTCTAATAGCCGATCGCCAATCCATTGCTTTGGATACAAATCGCGTCTGTGTGCTGGCAAAACCGTCCAATTCCAACTCTGAGTTTCTTGAAGGTCTGAACTTGAAGGATATGTCATTCCTGACGTGGCTGCAAAAAGAGCGGGCCTGTCGCGGCGACATAACACGGTCTTTATCGCCGGAACATTGTACCCAAAAGTCAGGGCCACGGTCCGTCGTGATCATATGTGAAAGCGAGGATGACCCGCGTGCGCTGGAGCTTGAAACGGCGGCAAGCGAAACGCTGTTTCACTTGGTACAAGATATGATGGCCATTCGGGTTGGCTCAATCCGTTCAATGCCTTTGCAACACGACAGTATCGTTGTGTTCATCAAAGCGATGCGGGTGGCATCAACATTGATGGCTGTTCGATTCGTTGTCGAAGGACTGCCTGACAATCAGGTGCATTGGAGTGGCAGCGTCCGCATTGCCGACCAAGAAGAGCATTTCGATAGCAACCTTGAATTTTTACGCCAATGTAATCGCGCATTCGAAGCAGTCTTTGAGGCCAGTCTTGTTGCCCCGCTGGGCGCGTCTACTGCGGCAGAGGCTGGACGATTGGCGAATATTGCGTTGCGCAAAATTTTCTTAATCCGCAAAGAAGAGGTCGCGCAGGCAATCGACCTTTTGAACAGAGCATATGCTTTGCAACCTGATCCTTTATTTCTGGCTTGGCTGGCGCAGGCGTATACCATTCAGTATGTTGAAAACTATGTTCAACAGGATGCAGAGTTTATTGAGAGAACAGAATTTGCTTGTCGTAAGGCGCTTGAAGATTCGCCGGCAAATTCAAATGTCTTTGCCGCGATTGCCAATGCTCGAACGAATATCAATCGCAACTTCCAGGCGGGGCTGGTTCTGGCAAAACAAAGTGTAACCTTGAACCGGGCAAATCCGTTGGCTTGGTGGTCTTTGTCGAATGCCTTGCAATGCTTAGGAAGCACGCGGGAGGCTCACGTTGCTGCGCAAAATGCACAATCGCTGGGCAGCTCCACCCGATTGAAACATTGGACCGATTTTCAACTTTCACTGACCGCTTCGCTAAGCGGTGATCTGAACGTGGCGGCGCATTATGGTGAATTTGCTTCGGCATTGGCGCCGGATTTTAAACCACCTTTGCGATATCTCGCTGCGGTTTATGCGATTGAAGGCAACGCGCCCCGCTTGAATGAAACACTCACGCGGTTGGCAGAGTGCGAGCAAGGGTTTTCAATCGACAGAATGCTTAATGATCAGAAATACCCCATCGGGATAATGCGACGCTATGGAGTGAGCCTTACTGATGGGCTGCGTTCTGCTGAAATTAAGACCTCTTGATCTAACGGACTCCTAGAAAGGCAGGGGGTATCTGACATCTTGGATGTGACACGGGCCGATGTGTTGTGACGTCGGCCCGCATCAAAGTCAGTGCTAAACCGAATATTGGTGTATTTCGCCCAAGCCGGCAGCGAAATACGTGCTGATTTCAGGGGACGAATTTGTCACCTGAGTGACCACCGGAGGCTGGTATGCATCCAAATATGTGTTGCTGGGTGATGTCGCCGTTCCAGTGAAGGTTTGGCCGCCCGGGTTGTCTGTCGACAGAGGGTTCTGAAATCCCGGAGGACCGTCTTCTGTTGTGCGATAGCTGAGTTGGCTGTGGCTGAAGTAATCGACATTGTTTGCCGTCGATTTGGTTTGGGCTGCAGAGGTGTAAACACCTGTTATAACCTGTTTTGTTGTACCAGAACTTGGCTTGCCATCGGCGGTGATCACCGGCACGCCGCTGGCGTTATATTCATTGAGGATATAGTCGCACCCATCTGCGTTGAAAATCGCTCCGCTTGATCCGGCGGCAACACCGTAATCCAGAATTTGCATACCACCAGAGGGCACCAATTGGATATCAAGCGGAGCGTTGCCAGTCATGTCAACTGTACGGCGCAGACGTTGAAGGCGGTGGTCCAGGCAGATTTCTGCGCCCAGTTCGACGGGTTGGTCATAAGATGTGATCGACATACGAGCACCCGGCGACGGCAGAACATTGCTTGAGGGGGTTATCCCATGCTGGTGGTCACCGTTTATGATGCTGATAGGGGGGTAGTTGGCCATCCACTCTGTGATTTGCCCACCGATTTCAAGCCCACCATTTGTTAGTGTGCCAAGCGTTAAATCAACCGTGGATTCAGCTTGTTTTTCAACCACGCGGCTGGCCATCGACCCGTGGTTTGCACTGTTATAAACGAACAGACAAGCGCGATTGCGCACAGTGCACAATGGATCTTGGCGCATGTAATTTACGGTTGCGTTGAAATCATAAAACGGATCTGCCGGATCTTGCGAGGTGGTGGACAAAGCCCGCCCACGGAGCAGACCAACATGGGCCGTGTTCAGGGTGCTTGCGCCTGAATTTGTGGCGCTTTTGTACATTGCATTCAGATCAGTAAGGCGCGCTTGCACTTGGGCAGTTTGGCCAAAGGCGGCAATATCGGTCACATGGGTGGTCAGCACGCCACCCGTACATATCACCCAATCAAAGTCTTTTTCGGGCGAGGCCAGAAGCACAGAAAACAGTCGGGAGCACAGTTGTTCTTGCAGATACATAAATGCGCTTTGTCCCTGAACCTCGATACCGGGATATGGACCATGGGCACTGTGGAAATAGAACTCTGGCACAACAAAGTACCGCACCCAATCGCCGTTTTTGTGCGGTGCAGCAACGGCTTGGGCGAATGCGTCGCATAATACGTCAATGCGAAAATCAAGATCCGCCTGCAAATCGGCGGCAGTCGTGATCGGCTTACCCGGCCAGGCAGCAGCCACCCAATTTCCGATGGTGATAGGATTGGTATAGGCCGTATAAAGCGACCACGCAAAAAAGTTGTTTTGCGTAATGTTTGTGCGTTGAGTCATAGATTACCTCTGCTGAAATGCTTTTGTTTGGTGCATCAAGGGCGCGCGGCTTTGAAAATGGGGCAGGCCGGACGCATCAAGAATGCACGTATTGAGTGTATGTCTAGATATTGATTCACTCAAGTGGCGAAGAATACATGTTTGAAGCGCTCCTGATTTCATCTGTAAAACGGGCAAGATTTCCCTCATGTCTGGGGTGTTGACCTTTGGAAATAGTGACAACAGGTAAACCCGCTCTTATCGCCATTTGGTTAAGGCTATGCTTGTAACGGCAATTCTGATATCTACCTATAGAAGAATATTTGACTGTATTTTGTAAGCGACCAAATTTCTGAGAGGAGTGAAGATGGAAATTCATCAAGACTTTCATCGAGCCAGACAAGCGATAAGCGACCGTCTCCTTAAGGCACATATCAGACGAGGGCCGTTGGCGCGTTTGACGGCAAATACAGTTGAGGCCCTTGTCGCCAACGCGCCTTATAACGCGCATGCGGTCGGCATAGGGTACAAGACAATTGATGGGCAACAAACGGATCAACCCTGTATTCGCGTACATGTTGTCCAGAAAATTGCGAATGAGTTATTACCGCCTCAGCATGTTATTCCAAAGTTCATTGACGGTATCCCGGTGGATGTCGTTGAAAGCCCGCCCGCGTATATTCTTGCGGCACAGCCGTCTTCGATTAATCCGCGCAAAGAACATCGCCCAATTCAGGGTGGGTTGAGTGCGGCCCAGTTCGAAGTCACCGCCGGAACATTGTCATGCATTTGTCGATCTGTTCACGTCGCGGATGACCCCAAGAAAAGATATGCGCTGTCCAACAACCATGTTTTTGCAAATCTTAATAAGGCTGAAATTGGCGATGAGATTTATCAGCAGTCGCCATTGGATGGGGGTGGCAGCTCTCAGACGATTGCAAATTTGACCCGCTTCGTGCCGCTTAATCTTGATGGGAAACAGCCCAACACTGTGGATTGTGCAATCGCCGAGATTGGCCCTGACGTGACATCTGATCCAAGCGTATGCGATGTGGGCGCAGTGTCCGGATCGACAGAGGCAACCCTAAGCATGGACATCTGCAAATTTGGCCGCACAACCGGGTATACCGAAGGCGTTGTTACTGATCTGGCGTTGGATGTCACCGTTGGCATGGATCATAACGACGCCAGCAAGATCGGCGTTTTCAAAAATCAAATGCGGATTGACGCGACCAAACCTTATGGGGCGATTGGTCTGGGCGGCGATAGCGGTTCGCTGATCATGCAGCGCAAGGGGGGAAAGGCCGTCGGTCTTTATTTCGCAGGACCAAGCAGTGGCTCATATGGGCTTGCCAATCACATCGATGAGGTTTTGAGTGAACTGGAAATCGAATTGGTATGAACTGCGATGTCTTGCAACGATGACAATACGGCGACCTTAAAGGGTGTCAAAGACCGCGTATCGGCGCGGTTCTTGGGGCAAAACCAAATACATGGCATTGGCCTGCACGCGTCAAAGCCAAACACTATTTCGGTGTTTCGCAATGAGAATGCCGATCAGGACATTGACGCGTTGATCAAGGATTTGTCAAAAGAAGCGTATCCCTTTCAGGTGGAATTGGTACATGAAGAGGCCCCGATGTTGCAAGGCGGCGGGGCCTCAATCCTGTCCTTGGATGTGCCGATCCCTATATCGGACGAAGATGTAGATGGCGAAAAAGACAGGTAAAAACAGCATCCTAAGATGATGTAGTTGCAAAAAAGCCAAGAGGATCAGGATTGATTGAAAAAGCAGCCATATGTGCCCTATGATTACCGGGATGGCCGCGGCTTGATAAATTCCTAGTGTTAGAATGGGTCCGAACCCGATGGCCAAAGACGATGATCCTCCGCTCAAAGTGATCGAAGACACCCCGCCGAAAGGATCATTGGCTAATTTCAAAATCACAGCGTGTTCAGATGTTACGCCAAGCGGCGTAACGTTGCAGCTTGAGGGATTGGCCGGGAATAATCCGGAGCTTTATAAGAATACCATTGCTGTATTTTCCGGGGTGGGGCCAAGCCCGTCACAAGAGCCTGAAAAAGTGGTGGCAATCACCAAGAGCTCTATGCCCAATCGGTTTGATCTTGAGTTTGCATTTGGGCCATCTGATTATTCTCTGACCTATCAAGTTGCGGGCGCGGGCAACGCAGACCCATCTGTCGGGTTGGAAACAATGTGCGCAGTGGCATTTATATACAAGTTCCCAATGGCCGCTGCGGCCCCAATCACCAACGTCAGCATGACGATACGCGCGGCCACGGCATCATCTTTGAAGGTACAGTATTTTGTTCTGCCAAATTATGATCCGGTCAAGTACCAGAACTGGATCGGCATTTGGGAAGGCACACCGAACGCCAATTCGGCGTTACCCGAGCCAACTTATACAGCGAATGTAAGCAGCAGCAGCAATGTTGGCTTCGTGTCTTTGAAGAATTTGAATCTGTACACGGATTTCCCCTATACAATGATCTACTTTATGGCGCCGCGATCCTCAGGATTGGGAACCGGAGATACCAAGGCCGGGGCAGTATTATATTTTTCACTGGCGGATGAAGGGGCATGATTGCGCATCGCAGAGGGCAGATAAATTCCATAATTGGAATACAATAATCTTCTTCAAGATTGGCCTCCGATTCGACATGATCTTGTCGGCAACTCAAAGAAAACACTCCGAATTTAGAAAAATCCTTACCGATTTTGTAAGGTGAGTTGGCCTTACGATCGTTGTGCAGACCTGCCCGCATTTTCTGCCACTAACCTCTTAGATTGATGCGGAAAACTGCTCAAGCAGCACGATTAAGATGCACGTGAATTCCAACCCCTAGTTTATGTGTCAATACTCTTACTCGTCCTTAGGTAATATAATTCTATTTACAGGTGCCTCAATTAGGCCATAGCCTACTTAAGGTAGAATTTTGTTACACAGTTTTAGAAATATCTTTGGGAGGGACTCTGAATGAGCGACAAACTAATGGCCAGCAGTGCGCCAACGCTGCAAACGACCAACTTGGAATTGATTGACCGAAGCGCGGCCGGCATTTTGGTCCAATACATGACCTATGACACCAATTTGCCGAAAACCAACAAAAACACGGTTTATGTTTGGGAGGCCAATCAAGATGTTATTCCTTGGACAGGAAAAGCCCCAATCGCATCAAAATTGATCAGCAAAGATCAATCCATTGGTTCCGAAGAAATCGCGTTCGATTATCAGCCAGAATTTGGCTACATCGTCGGCTATTCTGTTGCCAATGACCCAACAGCGATTTGTGCCTCTCTTTACATCCCCGCAAACGGTGCTGATACGGAAACAAAGCATGTGACCGTTAGCAGCCCGACGTTCTCCAGCGATTTCGTCAAAGTGCGCTATCATGTGTTGCCTGACTATCAACCATCCACCAATCAAAATTGGTGTGGTCTTTGGAAAGGTCCGGCGGTTGATACGCGTGGGACAGTGCAGCCACCCCTTGCCGTCGTGCCGTTCAATAATCAGGACGGCAGTGTCACGATCAAGGACGGTGTCAAGATCACCATCGGGACGACCTATACTGTGGGGTATCTGATGCTTCCTTGGGAAGCTGGGAAAACCTCACTGGCCTCAACGGTGACATTCTCGACTTAAGCGAACTGAGGATCGGGGCTGACGTATCTACGTCGGCCCCGATCCACGATGGGTTCTTTGCGCTTCATGATGCTGTGAAATTTCAATGCACAGCCGCGCTGACGTTCAAGCTACTTTTTTGAAATCTCCATAGTTGAGAGGATCTCTAATGGTCCAATTCGCGAAACTTGGAACCAGTACAGTTTATCCGGCTGACAGCAATAGTCAGGGCTTTGGTTGGTGGGCGTTTGTTCTTACTGACAATGGCCGATCGGGGCAAAAGGATGATCCGCCAAACGGGCCATTGTCGCTGAGTGCGGCCTTGGACTGGGTAGGTCAGGGTTGGAAAAGCAGCTTTGTTTATGTGTTGAGTAACGCAGAGCAGATAGAGTCTGAGCCTGCGGAATTCACCGCCAAAATCCAGAATATTTTAGATGCATCATTGAATGATGGTGCGCTTGTGTTTCTGCCTACGGGTGAGATTGATCAGATCAAACGTGGGGTCGGAGCCGTGTTTGAAATTGCCCGAAACGGCGCAGAGATCACAATAGTAGGCCCGCCGCGGATCAACCTGACAGGAGGGCCGGGTGTCGACGCCTTGTTTGCGACAGGTGCGATATTAAGCGTGCCGACCGATGCAAGCGAAAGCTTTATCCAACTAAGCCCAACCGGAAGTCACCCGGCCATTGAATTGGGGGGACCGCACGCACCGCAGGCAGCAATTCCGCCGTCCAGAAATGCAGATTTACATTTTGATGGCGATGCAAACGGCGCGTTTCGTTTTTCCCTGTTGTTGTTGGAAACTGAACTGACGACAGAGACCAATATGGGGTTTCAGATCGTCATCCCGAACGATCACAAAAACAATCCTACAGGTGAATCAGCAGATCTTTTGTCTGCCTATTTTCCCCTGGCTGAAACACGTAACGATGAGGTTTTTGTAGAGTTCGCTGGTCAACTCAATCCACTTGATCCAAACAACCTTGTTCACGCGACCTCTGAAACATCCTTTGAGTTTACAGGAATTAGCAAAGGTGTGATTACAGAGCCCACTTCTTTTGTGACGTTTTACCGAACCAACTACGGTAAAAAAATCATACTGACACCGTCACCAAAAGGACAAAACCGGGCGAGGTTGGTCTTTAACCCGGCCCCCGGTCCATCGCTGACACAAAACGGTTTTCGGCTTTCTCCTGTTGGTGATTTTGCTATCGGGGTTGAGGGGGCCTCCACGGGTGAGTTTCACAAACTGTTATGTGGGTTGTCGGGTACGGAAACCGTAGCGGTTATCCCCGAAATTCCAGAAGAACAGGCAGGTGAAAGCATTCGGTTTACACTGAACTCTGCTGGAAATGTGCCTGTCTTTCCTTTGCAATCCGTGTCTCCGGTCGGGCCGCCAATTGATCCCACGGCGCCGCTAATGTCAGACACTTACAAGACATCTTGGGTATCGTTCCTCTCGCCGACTTCAGGGCCATCCCGGACTGCCCATTATGCTGCTGCTCCAAAAGGTGCAGAATTGTTCGGCCTTCAGACGAGTCAGGCCAGCGGCTTTTTGGGACCGGAAGATCCAGGTGTCGGGTTGCCTGAAAATGGCGAAGTGAGTTTCCCTATGCTTCCTTTGGCGGGTTTCACCAAAGGCACCCAAGGTGTTGATGTTACCAAGGAACAACTGGAACTGATCTCGCAGCAGATTGTCAGCCCAACCCGAAAAAACAAAATTGACGCTGCCTCGACCAGATCAATGGCATCCGCGCAGGCAAGCCTAATGCCGCATCTCATGGTGAAAAGCGCAGATTTGATCAGTACGACAACGCCGACCGGCTTCATTACCCGATATGGCAGTGACCGTGCCGATTTCAAACAGCTTTTGCTGGCCCAGATCAAGAACGCGTCAGGGGCGGTCACGCGGCAAATGGGATTCACCAAACTTGGTGCAAACCTTCAGTCTGCATTCCAAACCAACGATCAGTTTTTGATCCTTGCCAACAACAAAGACAATCGGTTGGGGGCGGCACCTCCGGATGATCTTGCGGTATTTATGCCGCCATCATTGGAAAACATTGTGGAGCCGAGCTATTTCTTTGATGCAATCGACATCGGCGATTGGAGCTTTGCGGCCTCTGTGGGCACGGACAATGAATATGGCGATTACCGGAATGTGGTTATCGTCAAAGGGGTCAAGGGCAAGATCTTTGAGCCGGACCCCAATTCGGGAAAGGCGACCGAGGTCAGCCTTGTCAGAAGCCCAGACAAATGGACCATGAAAGAGGTCTTTGCCTCGCCAGATCCGGACGATCCTTCTCAGCTTATGCCGCTTTCAAATTGGATGGCTGATTATTGTGCCGAGGCCTATGAAAAGCGCGACAATCCTTATTTCAAGAAATTCGCGCAGATTATTACGGATGAAAACTGGACAGGTGTGCTTGTCCTTAAGGCAAACATCTCTGCCATCCCGACGGAGCTTGCCGGCATCATGGCCGGGGTCAACAATCCCGACTTGTTTTTCGCCCATCACATTGGTGTTGAAATTGGCCAAATTGAACCCACTCAGGTAGAGCAAAAGGATACCACGTCGGTCTTTGGTTTGGTGTATTATGTCGATCCACGTTATGATGACAGCTTGCCAGCGCACACAATTCCTGCGGCAAATCTAAGTGCTGATTACGATTTTACCTTGCTTACGCTGAAGGCTCTGTTTGAAAACTCGACCGTCAAGAAATTTGAAAGTCTGGCTCAGGTCACGCTGAACAAGATTTTCGGGTCCACCGTCACCGAGATGTACGACGTCTTTGCTGAAGGCGCCGAGAAGAATACCAATCATGCTGTGTTGTTGCAGGGTGGTGTGCAGAAAAACGGCGATGCAACGATCTATAGTCTCGCGTCCAAATGGCCCAATCAGTATCTTTTGCAAAACAACGTGTTGACCAGTGTTGAAATTGACACGGCACAGATGTCCACACGCGATGATGGGTCCGAGAGCGGCACGATCGTTTCATGGATCGGCATGACAGGCTTTATGAATTACGCGGTTATGCCAGCGCCGCCACCACCTGAAGGGCAGGACCCATTACCCACATTTGACATCTTTTCGTTTGGCCCAGAGCCAGAAGAACGCAGCGGCGACAGCATTCCATTACGCAGAGGGTTGAACTTCAACAATCTTGGCCTGTTGGTCACAGCGCTCGTTGATCCGCCAGATGATGGAACTGCATCGATTCTTGAACTCAGAGAAGATGAGATCAACTTTAACGTCGAGGCCAGCCACGCGCGCAATCAGAGTATTTTCAAAGGCTTCCAGCTTGAATTGTTGGGCCTATTGTCTGGGAGCACCTCTCCGGAAGACGAAGCAGACCGATCTGATCCGTCTACTTTGGGCTTTCTGCCCGCGGTCACCCAATACAATCTCAGAGGTGTTGCCGGAGGCGCAGGAGGTTGGCATGGCATGCACTTCAAGCTTAACCTTGGCACCCCGGGATCATTGGCTGGCAAGGTGAATCTGGACAGCTCGATGCTTGTCGCTTGGGCAGACGACAGCGGTGCAAGCGATGATGGCAAAACCTTCAATGCCTTTGTTGGGATCGAATTGCCGGGCACCGGATCAGGCGGAGAGTTGTTCAGCCTGCAAACGGTCATCAAACTGTCGGTGGGCCTGATCCAGCTAGATTATACCGCGCCCGATTTGGCAAACAATAATCCGGGTGGGTATCTGCTGGTGCTCAACGAAATAGCATTGAAATTATTGGGACTTCTAAAGATCCCACCCAGTGGCAACACGGCCTTCATGCTGTTTGGCAATCAAGATGCAACCGATACGACCGGGTTGGGGTGGTTCGCCATTTATAACCAAGCAAAAGCGGCTGAAACTCAGGATTCTCTCTTGGATGCGCCCACATCAGTGGAGGACAATTCGCAATGATTTCGCTCTCATATCTCTATGATCTATTGTTCACCACGACCAATCCGTTCAATGCACAGAACAATACAGCCTCACTCGACCTGTTGCGGACTCGGCTGAACACCAGTGATCCTAAAACTTTGCGGGTCTATGTCGCCGGGGCAACTGGCAAAGGGCATCAAAGTTCTTCAATCAATGTTATCTGGCGGCTGGCACGCGCGCCTGGGGCGGATAATCTGAATTTCGGATTTGGCGGCATGATCGAAGCCTTGTACGAAGGGGGCGATGAAGTGCGCGACCGCCTGCGTCGTGCCTTTGGTTTGGTGGGCACCGACGAAGGCGACATTCCGAACACAAATGCGAGCATCAAACTCACGTCCTTTGACATTAAGAAACCACCTTCGACGACTGTTGATTTTGGTTTCACGGGTGGCGCGGATGAGCCGGACCGCAATGTAGAGTACTATAACTATGCCAAAGGGCTTAATGTTCGTGCATTTTTGCGGCTTCAACCGTTCGGATGGGTCGGGTTTCGCGAAGAAATTCAATTCCTTGACCCGGCTGACCGCAATATCCTGCTGACCAATGTGACCGCAATCGGAGGCTCACAATTTTCGTATCGGGTGTTCTATCAGGACCCGCAGGAGTTCGACAATATCCCTGCGCCCGCTGATCCGCGACAAGAAATTGTGGAATGGATTACCAAAGATGCACAGCTGAAGCGGCTGCGATTGGCCCCTGTTTATGGCATCCGTAAACCCCCTTGCGAAATGAACCGCCCGAGTGAAGCCGTGGCCCTTTTGGGTGGCTCAATGTTGGCTTGGCAACGCGAAGGAAACGTCAGCAATCCCAATCGGCAACCGGTGGTGATTATCAATTTTGACAACCTCCCACAAAGCATGTTGGACGACGGCACGAATCTGATTGCAGGCGGTTTGACAGCAACAGAGACGGGGCTTGCCAAGCAAGCCAGTTGGGTTAATTCGCCAACCTATACCCTTGCCGAAGCGCGCCGACGGTATTTCCAGAATCAATTGAACGGGCAAAATCGGTTCCAAACCCTGTTTGATCCCACCTTTGCCGACTTCAAAAACACTGTGAACGCCTTGACCGATACGGATGTTTTATTTGTTCAGCTTGGAGGCACCTCTCAACAGTATTTCAATTATTCAATGTACCGGGCGAACATGCCTCCGGCCTTTGAGGGCAATAACACGGCCAATACCGTCGTAAATATGGGCAAGCCCTATCTGAATACGCGCAGGAAAAACCCCGGTGGAGGAGGGGGCGCATTTGGTCCGCCGCGGTACCCGTCAACGACCCTTGCGTATTATAATCCCTATAGTTCGCCCAATGCGATGGCCGCAGGGGCTGATCAGTTAAACCAAAATTTGATGAATTGGCCGGTGGATGCCAAAACCCGTAATCCTTGTCAGATTTTGGGTGTGGATCTTTTGCGCCCTGTGACATCTGAAAACAATGATGGTGGCTTTCAGGTATACTTCCGAAATCTGCGCAACTTTTTTGCCCAACCTGAGCAGGATAAATTGTCTGTTGGGTCTGCCTATTTGCAAACCCAACTAGCATCGCATGGACTAGGCGGGCTTGAGGCGATGGATGCAAAAGAGGATGAAAATCCGCTTGATCCGCTTTATGAAAAACTCAAGGCAAAGGTTGTGATCGGGCAAGATCTTGATCTTATCCCGGGGGTGCTGACCACAGGGAAGATTCCGGATTATTTCGAAAAGCTTATTGATGGTTTGGCCCCTTCTTTAAAATTCAAGGTCACTAAATTTGAACCTGAAAATGGCACGCCTCCGATCAAGGAAATTATCCTGGAGGGCGCAACCGATTTGTTTGAAAGCGCCGGCGTCAAAACAACTGACATCAAAATTGTCTTTACGCAGCAAGACAACAAGCTGGTTCAGACCACGACGTTTACCTTCAAGCAGACCTGGACCATGCCCGAGGTGCCCTGGATTGTCTTTAAGGACATTTTTGTCACGATACAGGTTCAGGATTCTTTGGTTCCCGCATGGGTGAAACTTGGGGGTACTTATCCACCTTTGGATGGGATGCTGTCCACGCAGTTGCCCTCTGAAAAAGACCAATGGCTTTTGACCGCTGACTTTGAAGATTATCTGTCAATCGACAAGGCATTTCAGATGGCTGCCGGGGTAAACTTGGTCGCCACATTACCACCACCCTTGAACACATTGTCAGATTTGGGCTTGGCCAATGTCGAGGCCGCCTATGGCCTGAAAGAAGAAAATCTCGACAGCCTGTCCTTTGTGATGAAATCGCGCAGCAATGATCCTTTGCCTTTGGTGGGTAAGATCGCACTTGGTGATATTGAGGTTAACACCCTAATTATCGACCCCATCAAAGATCAAAAAGCCAAGGTCAAAGCAGCGGGTGTGTTTACCATCGGTTCTGGTGAGGATGCGGGGCAGGTTAAGGTATCTGTTGCGTATCCTGATTTCAATTTTGTGGGCAAATTGGAAAAGGGCGTCATCAAGTTTGAAGATATGATGACGTTGTTTTTGCCCCCAGAAGTTACGTTGGATTTACCGGCGCTGCCGGAAATCGATCAATTCGAATTCAGCTACACCAAAAAGACTGACACGATGTCGGTCTCTATGAATCTCAATATCGAATGGACGTTTGGGTTTGATTTTGTAGGTGTGCCCAATTCGGACCTCTTTACCCTGAATTCAGTTGGATTTTCCGTTTCGCGTGAAAAGAAAATCAACACAGGGTCGGTCACCGCACAAACCACATTGTTCCCAAGCAGCAGCGCCAAAGTGAACGTTGAAATATCGGCGCTATACGATGGCAAATCCAATTGGACGTTCAAGGCGCTTACCAAAAATAATGTCGACGCCGAAGTCATCATTAGCGATTATCTTGGGCCAGATTGGGTGCCCACGGCGATCAATCTTCCGGTGATGAAGGACGTCGGTGTCACATTGCTTTGGGGCAAGGACACAGGGGCGACATCTAAGGCACAATCCTTTGAATTTACCGCAAAAACCGCGCAACCTTGGGCACCTATCGAAGCCCTGAAAGATATCTTTACCCTGACCTTTGATCTTACTCTTGGCTATGGCCCACAAAAGAGCGAGGGGATTATCAAAGCCGCGCTGCCTGCGCCAACGCGCCTTGTGGCGTTGCCCACGCCTGCCAACGTAAACGGCCCCATGGAAACCCCGGTTGTCGGGCCATATGGCAAACTGATTGCAGGCGTAAACCTGTGGAATATTCATCTGCTTGCGACATATGAATTCCAACAGGATGGGAAACAAAAATTCTGTGTGACGTGGCTGGATGTTGGTTTGACGGCTTGCCTTGAGAACAAGCTTATTCCTGCCAAGGGCAATGATCCTGCGACAGAGGAATGGATCGCGACATTCTCGCTTGATGGTGAATCGATTGGCTCTTTGGTCGAGAAGTTCGTTTCTTGGGCCACCGGTACGGCTTTTGGTTTGCAAGCGCCGTGGACCATTCTGAACGATATTGACCTTAGTGGTGTCAAGATCATCTATAATTTCACCAAAGAAACGGTTGGGTTCAAGATTGATATCGGGCCTATTAATCTTGGCCTCTTTACGATCAAAGCCATTTCGCTGGACTACAACCCCAATGGCAATCCGGCCAAGACTGCAAATGGCGACATTGACGTCAACGCCCCACGTTCCAAAAACAAGGTTGAGATCAACATCGAAGGATCGTTTGTCTGGCTAGAGGGTGACAAATTGGGATGGGAGCCGGACGACCCATCAACAACACCCGCAGCCCCCGGCAGCGGCAATAAATTCATCGATCTGAGAATGCTTGCGCTGGGACAGCACGTCACGGTGGATGGGTTAACACGCGCGCGAAACGTTAACGAGGTGCTTGAAACGCTGCGTGACCTTAATATCCCACAACCGCCTGACATCCCAATTGGTGGCCCAAATCAACCGGTTTTTGACGCCAAGAGTTCATGGTTCGTAGGGTTTGACTTTGGGCTGCTGAAGGCCGAAGAAAAAGAAGATGGAGGTGGCAAAAGCACCGCTGTTGGGGCGGCAAATGACACGCTGCCGATGGTTGGCAACGAAGCAAAGCCACCTGTCTATTTTATCCAGCTTGGTATCGTGTTTAATGATCCCAACCTTTATGCCCTTCGGATTGCGCTTGATGGGCCGATGGCCAAGGTATTTGCCGGGCTTGAATTTCAGATCATGTATCAGCAATATTCCAAGAATGTTGGGCGGTATTCGGTTGAGATTGCCCTGCCGATGGTTATGCGTAAATTCCAGATTGGCGCGGCATCCATCACGTTGCCTTCCTTTGCCATAGATATCTTTACCAATGGCGATTTCCAGGTTGATATTGGATTCCCCTGGAAAGAGGATTTCACACGTTCGTTTTCTATTGAATTCATGGCCGGGCCGATCCCGGTTATTGGATCAGCGGGTTTCTATTTTGGGAAACTTTCCAGTGGATCAACCGATAAGGTGCCTGTCACCAGCAAAGGGTGGTTCAATCCGGTGATTGTGTTCGGGTTTGGCGGGCAAATTGGCTTGGGTAAATCCATTGAGGCCGGCATACTCAGTGCTGGTTTTTCACTGACGGCATTTGGTATCATCGAAGGCGTCATCGCCCGCTGGCAGCCTTACAAAGGGCCAACTCCGATCGGTGATAACACCTCATTGCAGGATGGGTACTATTTTTCGATGACCGGGACGATTGGCGTTCAAGGGCGTCTGTTCGGATCGATTAATTTTGCGATTATTTCTGCAGAATTGAATGTGGCGATCAAACTTTATGTGCGGATCACGTTTGCATCATATGAACCCATTCCAATCACAGCACTTGCCAGCGTCGATGTCAGCCTGAAAGTTAAAATTAATCTGGGGCTCTTCAAAGTCACGATTTCGCTGAGTTTCAAAGCTGAAGTTGAGGCGACCTTTGTGCTTGAAAATCCGATGGGTGGAACAGCGCCCTGGGCTGATAATTCCCTGATGGCCTCGGCGGCGAATGGCAACCCGTCTATTCCAAGTCAGAAACGACTGGCCGCGCGCGGGTTGAACAAGCAAATGCCTATTTCGCGAGGTGGCTTAATGGCCATGTCTGCGACGGATGACACGTTCGATCCGGAATGGGACAGCCTGCAAGTAGGAACGGTGCTGAACCTTCAGGGCTATTTGATGCCTGCGCTTACGGTTGCCTCAGGTGACAATGACCACGACCCAAGTGCACAGCCGATCTGTTATGCGCTGAACTTCTTCCTTGAAGGTGAAAAACCGATTGAGGCAAGTGATCCGAACGCACTGAGCGCCCACGCGGCAGATGAAAGCGTATTGCCCCACGCTGATGTGGCCCACGCAGCACGTGCACGCGCACGCAAATTGCAGGCAATGGATGCTGGATCGGATAAATTCGAAGCCTTGGCAGAGCGTATTCTGAAATGGGTTATCGCGGCTGGCAAGCAACAACAATTAACGCCGGCACAGGTGGATGATGTTGTCGTCAGTGATCTCTTTTTATCCAATGCATTGAATTACCTTGCAGATAATACATTCCCGATACCCGTCGCGAACATTGATCAATTTTTGGAACAGCAGACCAAAATGTCCTTTGGGATTGATCAATCATCTGAAGAAGATGTCCCTGCGGTATTTTTCCCGGCGCCTCCTGAGGTGAAACTGACGGTGCCAGAAAACGCCGCAATACCGGGTTCGACAAAATTTGAATACACATTCGGCGACTATAACAACTCAACTGAGGGGTATATTGGAAAGCTCAATGAGTATTTTGCCGAGTTGAAAGTTCAAGTAGAGGAAACAACCAATAACGACGGCTATGAGGCGACTTCGGCGGCGGCAACCGGCCCTTCAATCGCCAGCTATATATTCGGTGACTATTTCGGGATGATTGGCCGCCTGACCATTCAGGCCCTTCGCGACGGTCTGCGAAATTACAAATTGGATATCAAAGATCACAGCGGCCAAAGTATTCAGGCAATCGTCGACAGCATTAATGCAAAAGCCGATTTCTCGCCTGCCGACTATTATACTGTCGGAGAGGTTTTTGCGGCCAACCCAACACATAAACTCAACAGCACAGAACCGCTCTTGTTGAAAATACAAGGCGCACAATGGCAATCAGCGGGCGGCAAAAGTTTTAATGGTATCGCGACAGATCTGAATTACGGCGCATCTGTAACAGGGCATTCCATCGCTTTGTTGAATGGTCAGAATCCACACATTATCGCACCCGGAATTCCCATAGAATATGATACCGAAAGCTATCTGACCCAAAGCGCGGACACTCTTGAATCAATTGCCATGGCGTTTGGCTTTGTACATGAGGTTGATGGCATTGACGAAGGTGACGTTGCCACGCTTTTGGAAAAAGTCCCGGCTATTCTGGCGATGCCGAACCTGTTGGCCGCGCAGTCAATTTTACAGCTGCCTGAATTTTCGCATGCGGTTACGGCCGAAGACAATTTGCAGCTGGTCGCGCAGTCATATGGCATTGATCTGGATGCGCTTGCCAGTGCCAACGGAGGTGCCGTAAATCTGTTTTCGGACACTGAAAACCCAAACCTGAATGTGCCACATCTCGCGAAATACCGTACTGGTGATCTGATTGACGAGATGCGTCGTACTTTGGGAATGCAACATGTCAGCGCCATGGTTTCGCGGTTCTATCTGCATGGTCTGCGCTTGCCGACGGAATTCAAAGAAGGCGATCAGCGACTGGTGCCCAACCACAAAGGTTTGTTTGCCGAACCCGGTGGACGGTATCCACCAAATCTGGGCCTGTTTGCGCTGACTGGTCAGGTCTTTCCTTTGCCGGATATTCCTGATCCCACCACCGTTGACCCGACTGCATTTTATAGGTTCCAACTGGATGTGGAGAAGGGAAGCTGGCTCACTTTGGGGGGAGGCAGTACAGCAGAATTTATTCTGAATGCCGAACACGAGAACACCAACTACAAACAATTTGCTGCCGTTCGCCAAATCGCACATGGGGGGTACTTTGATCTTGGATCAAGCGCGGTTGCGCCGCTCCCTCTTGCTGGTGCCGAGCCAAGTCGATATCCGTTATCGACGGAAATTCCATGGCAGGCAGCGGTTGATATTAATTTGCCTCGAGAGGCGACAGCGCCTGTCACCCCGCGGCCACGCATGTGGTCGCTGCCCAATGAATTGATCAACACACCACATGACGAAGGCGTGTTACCAGTCGTCAAACCGGCCGTTGCCCGCACAATTGAATCTCGCGGTACAACCCGTGATGAGCCACTTGGAAACTATGGTTTTGGGACGATGGTCACGTTTAAGATCAAGCGCCTGATTTCCACAGATGGCAATGCTTTGTCAAAACGCACCTATGAAGTTATCGGTGCCCCCGAAGCAGAAATCACTTTGCTTGAGCGGCTTTTGGATCAATTGCGTGATAACTCCTCAAGCTTTAACCAAGTCAATCTGATGTATCGACCCGCATCGACCAGTTCCGAGGTTGCGGGGTGGTTGTCTGATGACCCAAGTCAAAGCCTGATGGGACTGACCCAGACCAACCTTTCGACCGAAACCCGGCCTGCCACTGCATTGAGTGCTCAAGATGCGCCACAGGATTTGTCGAATATCATTGGTTCTCCGAATGCGTTTATGCGCCTGCTTTGGCAAGCCAGCATTACGCGCCAAGGGGGGTATTATTTAAATTATTCAACAGATATTTCCGGCGATACAAAAGGACTTCCTGATCACATCTTCAATGAGCACGGCGAAGCCGAAGTGGCCATTCTTGCCGTGTTTGACCCCAAGACTGAACAAGGTCAGATGCTTGGCAACTATATGAATGTTGCGATTACCAACGAGGCCTTTGATCTGACAGACGCTGCATTGGTTGCGGTTTCTGTTCCAATTGATGTGCCGCAAGGGCGTGAATTCGTTCCGGGTCAGGACACATTGGCCAGCTATGCTGCCAGCTACTACATGGGTGTGGGCCTGTTGGTCGAACTGAATGCCGACCGCGCGTTGCGTGAAGGGGCGGTCATTCGTGTCGAAGGCGGCACTTATCAAGTTCCTGCGGTGTCTGATCCTTCAGGGCCTGGCGGTGATCTGAATGCCATTGCGGCACATTTCTTTACGACTGTGCAGGACATTCGCGATATTAATGCTGCCGGGAATGCCTTGCCTGATACCTTGTCGCCCTTAACCGCGATCAAATTGCCATCGGTTGACGTGACCATCAGCGCCAGCACTCCGGGCAGTTTTGCCGGAATGTCGCAATATTTCTCGTCGCCGCTTGCCGAACTTGCATCCGCGAATGCCGAGCGCAACAAAGAAGATGGAACCTATCCACAAGAAGCATTGATCGCACGCACGGGGCCCGTCAGTTTGGCGCCCGAGATTAAACAAGGTGTGGCGGGTGTTTCATTGACGCGTCCGGTGCCGGTCGTTCCTGAGAGTGTGCTGGGTGATGCAGATAATTGGGCAATCCAATATTTGCGCCAAACCTTCAGCCTGCTTGGGTATCGTATCGCGGCAAATGCCGAGAACCAATATTTCCCAGAAAGCAATTGGGGCCTGCCTGCAGGGCCGATTGATCCGGACGCGACGCCTGCCGATGACAAAGTACGCGCACCTCTTACGCCCACAACAGATGGTGACTGGACATTCGAATTGTCTGCTCCTTACAGCTCTGTGCTGGCTGCGGGTCATGTGGATCCAAGTCCCTATCTTGGTGTTGGGGACATTCTGCAGTTCGAGTTGAGCTGGTTGGACATCTATGGCAATCGTATTCTAAGTCAGATTTTGGATCCTCAGCCGCTAGCGGGGGCACCACAAAACAAGGAACCTCAGATCACTGGATATGCAGATAGGCTTTTGGGTATTGGTCAATGGGCCGCTGTAACAAGCGCCTATCGGATTTACCGAGACGACGCGTCGGACACCACAAAGTTAGAGCTACAGGCCAATTTTGACAATGAAACCTATCTAAATGCAGCGGCCGCCATCCAATCGGGTCATCCCGAAGCCGCCGCCGCAGGGAAACGTATCATTGACCAAGCCAAGGCTGTCTATCAGACCGTTTCGGCGCAGTTGAATGACCCGTCAGGTATCGAAATAGATCTGAGTACAACTTTGATACCGGGCGAAAGCTGGAATGTGCTTGAAGCGAGTGGCGCAGATCAGATGGATTTGCGCGCGTGGGTCGCATCTATTGTGACCTTCCTTGATGGACTTCCTGGCAAGACCGACACGGTGCCACTGCCATACCAATACGCCACCTCAATTGATCCGACAAAGGTGAATTCGGATCAGATTTTCAAATTGAGTGTTGTGCTGAAAATCTCGCGTCATGCGGATTTGGTTGCCGGTGACCTTCGAACCGCCAAAGGTGTTGCAGAGACGCTTACCCCTATTGCGCCATCCACCGGCAATCTTGACGATCAAAAGGTTGATGAACAGCGCGGTTTGGAGAAATTGGCCGCGGATTTTGCCACTGCATTCGCATCAGAGACAGAGCCCACTTATCGGCTTGCCACTGGAACGGATCGGAATGTCTTTACAGGCACTGGCAATAGCCCGGTTTGGGTTGTGCAAATCGGTGATGCTGAAGATGGCACTGGGATTTCATACGACGTTCTTGATGTCGGTGATCCAGCCGTTTTTGCGCCGAGACCTATATATAATAAATTGAAGTCAAAACAAAAAACACCAATCATTGGATATAAGACAGGCACTGTGATCACGCCGTCAGACCCTGCAAGTGAGCGAAGCTTTACGGATATCGACCTTGATAAATGGATGCGCACGACCCTGACTTCGATTGACGCGCTGATCTCTCCGAAATATTCCACGCCTGCGGATGTGTTACGTCAACGTCTTGAGGCTGTGACGGGTGCCAAGCAACCTGATGCGATGGAGCAGGTACTGGAGGCCAAAAAGAATTTGGCTGACGGCCTGAAAGGGGCCATGATCGGGGTCTATGCAGCCGGTTCCGCCCCAGCCCCAACAAAAGAACAGCTTCACGATATTCAAGAGGCGTTTAAACAGGCATTGCTAAGCACTGCCGGACAGTTTTACACCGTCAAGGCGGGTATTCAGTTCACGGCGGATGTGAATGCAGCCATCGCGCCACTTCCCGGAGCGACCGAAGTTCCACGTATTTTTGGTGACATCGCGCTGCGCGCTCTTAAGCCGGAATCCGAGAAAATAACCGGAGAAGAGGCGCCGATTCCGAAGAAGAACATTTCAATCTCTTCGCCGAAGCTTGATCTGAAATTTGCGGCACAAACGAAAGTCGAGAAAGACCCAAGCCCCTATCTTAGTTCGCTCTTGAGTTCGACATCGACCATCGCCAAATCGGTCACGCTGAATCTTGATTATGATGGGCAGTATATCGAACACGAAATCGGAACTCTGCCTGGCATTAAAGACTACCAGCCGTCGTCTTGGCTGAGTTTGGTACAACTGGCCGATCTGCCGAACATTGAGCCATTCAATGCACAACTGGGACAATTCGAAGTGCCGATTGTTCTGCGCGCGTTTCCTGATACGCCGGCGTTGGTGGATCAGAACTTTGCCACTGATTATGAATCGCCGTGTATTCTAAGGCCCGAAGAGCGCCAATCACAGCATTTTGCTCAATCTTCGGTGCTTCCTTATTCAGAGGTTTGCACACCTGCGAGCGATTATAATCCTTTGGCGAAGGTTAAACTTTGGACCTATAGCTTTGATTATGCATTGCAGGTTCATGAACAGCAGGATGTTGTTCACGGGACGATCACCTTCAATATCGCCGATCCTGATGCTTTGTTTGCCTCTGATCTGGTGGAACGGGATATCTTTGATAATCTGGCCGAGTTTGTTCATGTGTATCCAAAAATCTTGACTGATCTGAACACCTATTTGTTGCCAATTGATGTTGACACCAGCGACGTGGAAACGCTGACAAATGCGCAGGCTGCGCTTTTATCAGCCGCAAATCTGATCGATTGGGTTGCAGATACAGCCAGAGATACCTTTACACCCGCAACATCCGAACCAATTGACGCCGCAAGCGCGATTGCAGTGCCTCCGGTCGTATTTGCTATTTCGGAAAGCTCTGTCACCAAAGGCAGCGTTGAGGCGTTACAAATCACGCTGGCTCTTAAGGCACCTTTGCCGGACCGTGTCGGTGCCCCTCTGGTCGAGATTCAAGGGTATGTATGTGAAAGAACGAGCGGTGATAATTTGGACAAGGCCACGTTCCTTTATAAAGACCCGGAAACAGGGGCTTATCTAAGTGCTGCGGAAGGACGGGTCATTCCAGAGCGTCGCATCGTGCTCCCTGATTTGGGTATCCTCGAACGACAGGATGCGGAGGCAGAAGTATATATCAAACGCAATGAGGATTTGATCGATGGGAAGGTTATTGCCGATCCGTTTGTGTATCAAACCCCAGAGGTAACATTCGAAAGCCCGCTGCATCCGACCATTCAACGTGGTGATAGCATTAACATTGCAACGATCTTTAGCGACCCGCCCGGATCCTCGGCAAAGCGTTCGCTCGAATGTCAGTTGCAGCTCTTTTATGATGCGCTGTTTGCAAATGCCGCTACGCCAGATGTCACGATGCAGATATCTCTGTATTATGAGTATTCTATAAATGAAAACGTGCCTTTGGTTCGCTTACCCGTTTATCTGTTGCCGCCGCTTGATACCGCATTGGACAATATCCCGCAGGGGTCAGAATCCAGCCCGTTTGAACGTGAAAACGGAACTGTGGTAACGCCGCTCAAAGAAGTTATCGCGCGGCAAGTCGAGGCTTGGAATAAGTGGTATGGTGAAAATCAACCCGAACCGCAGGAAGGTCGACTTTTGTTTGAAATGACGGTCATGTCGAACCTAACAGCGCAACCGATGCCAACTCTTAAGCTGACGGGCCTGTATCTGATGCTGAAGGATATTGTCTGACTGCACCATGGGTTTCAAAGAGCTGGCCGAACGTACTGGCAAGGTGGATAACCCTAATCCATGCACACGCATAGGAGATGCCCCGTTCCACCAAAAGATCGGCAACGTCTTTGTCGGTCTTGGTGACGCGGATTGTGACCGTCGTCCTAGATGGGGATCATGTTTTCAGAATGACGATCAAGAAATTCTAAAGGGTCGCTTGTAGAATTTGGTGGCATTTGGGCGACGGCATTCATGTACATTGAAAACAGTTCACCCTGCGAGGCGACCTCAAGTTTTTGATAGATATTCTTGCGATGCACTTTGACGGTTTCTGGACTGACATCCAGCTTGTTTGAAATCACCTTGGTCGGCAATCCCTGCAACACAAGTTGGGCGATTTGGGATTCTCTTTGGCTCAGGCGGGATGTGCCGAATTGTTCAAAAGATTTCTTTAAAACGGCGGCCATCCGACCCGTGCCTTGGGTCGAGTTGGGATCCAGAGATATCCAATGCCGTCGTGCGACTGATCCAAGGATTGGCAGCAGTTTTTGCAGATTCTCGACTGAGTTCGTTGCATGGTTTTGATTGGCAAGAGAGATCGAAAGACAGGCCTTTTTCGCGAAGAAAATAAAGAGTGTCACTTCGTCCAATGCGCTGATGCGGGCATAGAAGGTTTTATAATATTGGGTCTCTTCAAAGGCATCGGGGGCCACGTTTGACAAGGCAACTACAACATCCTGATCCCCTTTGGTGTTGCAATAATATTGATACAGCGGGTCCAGAAAATAGGCATATTCGAAATACGGCGCCATGGTTTTGCGGGACTCTTCCGCCGACAGGTTGTGATAGACTTCGACAGGCGGGTGTTCAGGGAAATAGGCCGTGATGACGGTGCGATCATAGCCCGAAGAGATCTGGCACAGATCGGCCAGAAGGGCGCAGAATTCTTTTTGACCGATGGCATCAATAACCGCTGAAATCTGCGTCGCGGGCAGTTCAAAATCCACAACCTTCAAAGAGGCTGGCAAATGGTTTGGCATGGGGTCGCTCTTGTGCTGTATCGGTACGCGTGCACTCCAGAGTAAGCTGTTTTTTACGTCCCTAAAAGGGCCTTACATGTTTCCCCACAATCAAGAGCAACCAAAAGAGCCACGCATAAGGCGCGGCTCTTTCATTTCAGATACGTAATGCACCTAGCGTTTCATCAAATCTGCGGGGGGCTGCTGCGTGATCAGTGGGCCATAAAGATCGGGGCGACGGGTTCTGAAAATACCCCATTCTTTGCGAAACCGCGCCATTTCATCCAGATCAAAGGTTGCGACACCGACTGTGGTGCTGTGTTCATCCAGATCAACGACTTTTTTGCCTGTGTCATTGGCGATGAAGGAATGGCCATAGAACATGGTTTCATATCCGCCGCCTGCTTCAAAGCCAACCCGGTTCGAAGCCGCCAAAATGACCTGATTGGCCGCCGCATGGCCCTGCATCGTACGCTGCCAATGCCCTGCCGAAAACGCCTGTTTCGCCTGAAACCACGGGTCAATTTCCGATGTGTCCTTATTGGAGACCTGCGCCACTGGTGCGCCGATGGCTGTCGGATACATCAACAGCTCGGCCCCCATGGTGGTCATGATGCGCGCCGCCTCGGGGAACCATTGATCCCAGCAGACACCACACCCGATTTTGAGATATTTCGTATCCCAAACCATGAAACCGGTATCGCCAGGGCTAAAGTAATGCGCTTCTTCATAGGCCGGGAAATCCGGAATGTGGGATTTTCGATAAACGCCCATCAGATCGCCGCCCGCATCAATCATAGCAAGCGAGTTATATCGTTTTCCATCATCGCCCAACTCGTAAAACGAAACCGGAATGACGACATCATGTTTGGCCGCCAATTTGCGCATCGCTGCAATGGCCGGGTTTTTATCGGTGGGCGTGGCCTCACCGAAATGTTCATCGCTCAGTTCAATGCAGAAATAGGGGGTCTCAAACAGCTCTTGCAGCAGCACAACCTGCGCCCCCATGGCGGCGGCACGTTCCACCAGTACACACGCATTTCGGATGTTTTCGTCACGATCCTTACCACATGGCATTTGAGTGACGGCTACGGCGACGTTTCTCATTTGAAACTTCCTTGTCTAAGTACAGAGATTTACGCAATTGTCAGGGTGAGTTGCGTTCCTCTGGTATCGCAAATGTTAGATTGCCAAAACATCCCCCAATAGAGGTATCGCTTCGGATCTCAGTTTTTGTGTCCTCTACCAACTTTGGGGGATGGTGGGGTGCGTGCAAATGCCGTCTTTTGGGTAAAATTGTAACGCAGGATCACATGAGGACGTCATGACCATTCAGAATGAAAAAAGCATTTGGCAAAAAGACAAGGATCACCTGATCCATCCCTATTCTGATTTTGCCACGTTCCACAAAGAGGGCAGTCAGGTGATCGCCTCGGCCAAAGGTATGTATGTCACTGACAGTGATGACAACAAGCTGCTGGACGGGATTGCCGGTTTGTGGTGCGTCAATATCGGGCATGGCCGTCAAGACATGGCGGAGGCGATCTCGCGTCAGGTGATGGATATGCAATATTATAACCCGTTTGGTCATTCCACCAACATCCCCGCCGCCGAGTTGGGTGAATGGTTGGCAGATCATGCGCCGACCGGGTTGAATCATGTGTTTTACAGCTGTGGTGGGTCCACTGCGAATGAGGCTGCCATTCGCATTGTGCATTACTATAATGAGATGCGCGGCAAACATCGCAAGAAAAAGATCATTTCGCGCAATCACGCCTATCACGGGGCAACCTATATGGCGGCCAATCTGACCGGCATTCAGGCGACTAAATATGGCTTTGATCGCATTGGCGAAGAACTGGTGCGCTATGTGTCAGCCGCCGATATGTACGCCAAACCCGATCACCTGAGCGAAGAGCAGTTCTGTGATTACCTGGTCGAGGAATTCAAAGCCTGCATCGACAACAATGGGGCGGACAATATCGGCGCCTTTATTGCCGAACCGATCATGGGCGCGGGCGGTGTTCTGATTGCCCCCGAAGGATATCACAAACGTATGCATGCGGTGTGCAAGGCCAACGACATCCTTTATATCGCGGATGAGGTCGTGACCGCCTTTGGCCGTTTGGGCGCGTGGTTTGCGTCGGAAACCTTGTATGATTATCAACCTGATATTCTGGTTTCGGCCAAGGGGCTGACATCGGGGTATATCCCGCTGGGCGCGACCTTGATTTCTGATGAAATCCACGAGGTGATTTCCAAACCTCAGACCGAGGGCGGGGTGTTCACCATGGGTCTGACCTATTGGGGGCATCCGGTGGCCTGTGCGGCGGCGCTGAAAAACGTCGAGATCATGGAAACCAAAGGCATGCTGGAAAACGCCACTGACGTGGGCGCGCATTTTCAGGCGTCGGCGAAATCGCTGTTGTCGCTGCCAAATGTCGGCGATGTGCGCGGGCGCGGGTTGATGATGGCCGTGGACCTGATGAAAGACAAAGACAGCAAAACCGCGTTTGATGCGACTGACGGCATTGGCAACAAGGTATTTAAACGCTGCATCGAAGGTGGCGTGATCGTGCGCCCCGTTGGTGATCGTCTGGTCCTGTCGCCGCCGCTGATCATCACCAAGGAAGAAAGCGACAAGATCGTCGATATCATGGGCGAGGCGATCACGGACATCTGCGGCGGCTGACGTTCGAACCTAAATTGGCCGCCCGAATACCGGACGGCCAACCTTTTTCCCCAAACTGGGCGGGTGTAATGCATCCGCCTCTTTTTGCTTCAGTTCAATCCAAGTGTGTCCAGAATGGCACCCAACAAGACGTCCGCCCCTGCGGCGCAATGTTCAGGTTCTGAATGTTCCGCCTCATTGTGGCTGATGCCATCGCGGCAGGGGATGAAGATCATCGATGTCGGCACCCGTCGCGCCACATAAAGCGCATCATGCCCTGCACCAGAAACAATATCGCGGTGGCTGTAGCCGCGCGCCTGAGCTGAGTCGCGTACGCTGTTGATCAGGGCGGGGTCAAATACCACACAGGGCGAATGCCAAATTTGGTCGCAAACAATATCCAGATGCGGCAATGCTGCACGAATGTCCTCTAGCGCTGCGCGGAATTCCTGATCCATTTGGGTCAGCGTCTCTTCATTCGGGTTGCGCAGATCGACCGACATATAGACATTGGCGGGGATCACGTTGACGCTGCCGGGGCTGGCCTGAAGCCGCCCCACCGTGCCACAGGAATCGGGTCGCGAGGCGCCAATTTCCAACACCTGATCAATGATCTGTGTCACGGCTTTCATCGGATCCTTGCGCAGGGCCATCGGGGTGGGGCCGGCGTGGGCCTCTTGACCATGAACAGTCACCTCATACCAGCGCATGGCCTGTGCGCCGGTCACAACACCAATCACCTTGTCTTCGGCTTCCAGAACCGGGCCTTGTTCTATATGAAGCTCCAGGTATTTGTAGATCTCCTTGTCCATTGGGGCAGGCCCGACCGACAAGCCAAGCCGGTCTAGCTCTTCGCCCACCGTGACCCCATCATCATCTGTCCGCCCACGTGCCTCATCCAAGGTAAATACACCTGCATATACACCCGATCCCATCATTGGCGGTGTAAAGCGCGCGCCTTCTTCGTTCATCCATGACACAACTTCGACCGGCCGTTGCGGTGTGAGGCCATTTTCATGCAGCACCCGGATGACCTCTAACGCGGCCAACACCCCTAATACCCCGTCGAATTTCCCGCCTGTCGCCTGCGTGTCCAGATGACTGCCAATCACCAAGGGGGGCAAAGATGTATCTGTGCCCTCGTAACGGGCAAACATGTTTCCGGCGGCGTCAACAGTCACCTTTAGATCAAGATCCTCACACCATTGCCGAAACAACATGCGCCCGGCAAAATCAGTATCCGTCAGGGCCTGTCGGTTGCACCCGCCTTTTTCGGTTCCACCGATCTGCGCCATCTCCATCAGGCTTGCCCAAAGTCGATCTGCGTTAATCTGAATAGTCATTTTCGTACCCCACACTGCGGCTGATATGTTTCTTGGTCTTGGCAGGTATAGGAGGAAGCCAAACTTAAGTGCATACCATGAAAGGGGTATTGGTAGAGGCAATGTGGTCATTTGCTGTTAAGATAAGGAAAGCCTGTGTCTGGATATTATGTATGCGCTTCATCAATCTCATACGGATCATGGCCGTTGTCGGAAACAAAAGGCAGCCTATTGTCGTAGGCGACTGGCGTTTTGCAATATAGATGCTCTACACGTTATGGCGCGGGTTTGATCTGCGTTCCGAACAAGAAGGTTCACAACAATGACACGGGACTATTCCCAATTTTTGCAATCTTCGAGTTCTGGCAAGATTTCAAAGCGCGAGTGGTCGCCATTGGAAAAACTTGGCTGGAAACCTTTCTTTAGCCAACAAACCAGCAGTGACGATCTTGCAGATGCATCGCCCGTTCGGGTGATTGAAGTTCACAGAACGGGCCTGCATGTATTGGGTGAAGATCTTGATACCTTTATACCACCGGGGCCTGATGCGACGGTTGGTGATTGGTTGCTCTATGATAAGGAAAACCCGTCCAACAGTAAGATTTTGGATCGCAGGAGCGTTATTGAGCGTCGCGCACCAGGATCGGACCGCAAGAAGCAACTGATCGCTGCCAACGTGGATACGGTGTTTATCGTGACCTCGTGCAACAGGGATTTCAATATCGCGCGACTTGAACGCTATATTGCTTTGGCATTCGAGGCAGAGGTTACGCCTGTCATCGTGCTTACAAAGGCTGATCTTTGTGATGATCCAACCTCATATGTGAATGAAGCAAGCGCAATCTCAAACCGTGTTCTGGTGGAAGTGCTTAATGCCCTGAGTGAGGAGCCGATCACCAAACTTGCGCCGTGGTGCAAGCCAGGAGAAACCGTTGCTTTTCTAGGATCGTCGGGCGTTGGAAAATCCACATTGGTCAATACTCTTTTTATGGATGAGGTTGCAGATACGGCTGCGGTGCGCACAGACGACAGCAAAGGCCGCCACACCACCACGCGGCGTCAATTGCATTTCACATCCGATGGATGCGCAGTTTTAGACACCCCCGGGATGCGAGAACTTCAACTAACAGATGTTGAGGCGGGCATTGCCGACGTGTTTGCAGACATGGTTGCCTTGGCAGGCCAATGCCGTTTCAGAGATTGCAGACACGACACTGAACCCGGCTGCGCCGTTCAAAAGGCTGTGGAATGTGGGGATATTGATCCAGCCAGACTTGCACGGTGGAGCAAATTGGCCGCGGAAGAGCGATTTAACTCCTCCAGCTTGGCCAAACGCAAAGGCGCCGATAAATCGCTTCACAAAATGATCAAAGCGATTCAGCAACAAAACAAAAAATAAGGCGCTGTTTGACACTGCAGATACGAAGGCATTGGTGCCTGATCACAATTTGGGACAGTCAGTGGCGCTTGCCTGCAAAATTTCAATTGCTGTGATTTGGTGCGATTGATGAGTGACGGTTTGTATCTTGCGGTGTGATTCCTGATTGATTTGGGTATTTTTGGCATATGTAGTGTTGTTGTTGATGTTGATCACAAGAGAGTTTTGGTTTGGTGGTGTGTTT
>CANLDA010000020.1 GCA_947489325.1 uncultured Paracoccaceae bacterium
CTGTTTGCACGGAACCGT
The DNA here is from genome assembly GCA_947489325.1 of uncultured Paracoccaceae bacterium. GTDB lineage: Bacteria > Pseudomonadota > Alphaproteobacteria > Rhodobacterales > Rhodobacteraceae > CANLDA01. Next base: position 19 of record CANLDA010000020.1, read on the forward strand.
CGTCACAAACGACACCCCGTTCGATACAAGATCATCCGTGATCTTTTCGTCGATGGTCATTTAATTCTCCAGATATATGCGCAAGACGCGCATGTGGTTTCAAAAGTTACATTAGGTTAGCGATTGACGTGCACCGCGCAGGTTGCGTGGCGGACCACACGCGCGGCCGTCGAGCCAAGCAAGAAGTCACGAAATCCGGGTTTATGCGACCCGATAACAATGCAGTCAGCACCTGCCTCGGCTGCATAATCAACAATCATGCGTGCGGCATGGCCCTTTTTCAAAACCCCCTGCACGTCGTCGTACTCAGCAAGTTTGGCATCAAGACGCGTTTGCGCCGCCTCAAACCCGGAACGCACCAAATCCTCATCCAAGAATGCACTGACAGAGCCGCTGGGCATTTCATAGACATGCAATGCGGTGATAGTGCCACCAGATGCACACAGGTTACGGGCAATCGACAGGGTGCCCTGCGACACTCCATGATCAAGCGCCATAGGGACCAGAATATTTTTATACATCACTCATATGTCCTTCGTAAAAGAAGAGTTTGGGCCTAGGCCCAAGGCTCCAAAATGATTTTGGGTGTTGGCACCCGACCTGCCCGCAGATCAGAAAAGGCCTGTACGCCGTCATTCAACGACCGCTGTTCAGTCCAATCCAGTGCACCAAGCCGCCCATCAAAGATCGCGGCAGCGGTGTCGCGAAAATCCTGAGCGGTATAGGTATACGTTCCGATGAAGGTGATTTCTTGAAGCGTCAGACGTCGGATATTAAGCCCGCCCATATCCTCGGCCAAACCTATATGCAGGATAACACCGCCGGGCCGAACCAATTCCGAGGCGGTCGCACGTGTTGCAGCATACCCTACGGCGTCCACCACAATGTCGAATTGCCCGGTTGCCGTGGCAATCGCTGCCTCACCGCACACATCCAAAAGGAACTGTCGCCGGTCTGAGTTGGGTTCAACAATCTGTATGCTTTCAACACCTTGTGCGCGCAAACTTAGCGCCGCACCAAGTCCGATTGCGCCACCACCCAAAACAATCGCCCGCGCGCCCGAAGTGTCATACAGCGCCTTGATCCCCAAACGTGCGGCATGCCAACTGACGGCAAGCGGTTCTGCCAAGGCAGCCTTGGTCAAAGACACGGCATCGGGCACTGTCACAAGGTTCTGCGCAGGCATCGTCAGAAACTGTGCAAAACCACCTTCACGTGGGGGCATGGAAATAATCTGACGGTCCGGACACAGATTTTCACGCCCTCCAAGACATGCCGAACAGCTGCCGCATGTGATCAAAGGATTTACTGTCACGCGCTCCCCGTCCCGCGTACCCCCTTTGATCACACCTGCAGCTTCGTGCCCCAAAATAAGAGGCGCAGGCCTGCGGTCATCATGCCCCAGATACGCATGCATATCAGAGCCACATATACCCACAGCCTGCACCTTGATCAGGTGTTCTTCGGGCCCGGCAACAGGGGTCGGGACATCCCGCATGGCCAAGGTTTCTGGACCTTCATAAACAAGCGCCTTCATTTCGCTGTGAACCCCCCATCAACCATCAGAATTTGCCCTGTCACATAGGCAGATGCCTCTGAACACAAAAACACCAACGGCCCATCCAGATCGTCTAGTCGTCCATTGCGCCCAGCGCAGGTTTGCGCAGCATTCCGTGCAGCACGATCAGGATCGTCAAACACAGCACTTGTTAGTTCGGTTGGAAAGAACCCCGGCCCAATAGCATTGGCGGTGATACCAAATGATGACCAAGCTTCGGCCATTGCGCGGGTCAGTTGACCAATCCCGGCCTTTGATGCGCCATAGGCAATACCAGCAGGAAAAGCCCGCGTGGTTTGCAGGGATGCAAAATTGACGATCCGCCCCCATTCCTTTTCTTTCATCGCGGGTACCAAAGCCTGACTAAGGAAAAATGGGGCGGATAGATTAAGCGCCATCGTTGTGTTCCAAGCCTCTTTGGTCACATCATCCGCCACCTGCCGTGTATTGATCCCCGCAGCATGGACCACGATATCGGGGGCACCAAATGGGTCTGCGATCTGTCGTGCCAATGCTGAAATGCCGTCAAGGTCGGCCACATCCGCAACCACCGTTGCCGCATGCTCACCAATTGAGGCCTGCCAAACATCCAACGCATCCTTACGCCGAGCCACACCGACAACTCGTGCGCCAGCCGCAGCCAACACAGTCGCCGCCTGCTGGCCAAGTCCAGAACTGGCACCTGTCACACAGGCCACTCGGCCCGTCAGGTCAAAAAGAGAGGAAAGCTTAGCCATTTGCAGTCAAATCAAACTCTTCATCAGGGAAGTATTTGGCAAGACGCACATCGGCAGCACGCGCGTGTCCCTCCATACCTTCTAGCCGTGAAATACGTGCAGTGGCCTCGGCGACTGGTTTTGAGCCGTCACGCGTGGCACGCTGCCATGTCACGATTTTCATGTATTTGTGCACTGAAAGCCCCCCCGTGTAGCTGGCCGCTCCAGACGTGGGGAGAACATGGTTGGTGCCTGCAGCCTTGTCGCCATAAGACACGGTGGTTTCTTCGCCCAGAAACAGCGATCCATAACAGGTCAGACGATTCAGCCACCAATCCAGATCAGCAGCCTGAACTGTCAAGTGCTCTGGAGCATAATCATCTGAGGTCGCGGCCATTTCTTCCCGATCCGCACAGAGGATCACCTCTGCATAATCACGCCATGCAGCGGCGGCGTTATCACGGTTTAATTCGGGGAGATCATCAATCAGCTTGGGAACCCGTGCCATCACGTCCTCGGCCAGCGCACGGTCATCTGTGACCAACCAAACAGGAGAGTTATATCCATGCTCTGCTTGCGATACGAGATCGGTCGCCACGATATGCGCATCCGCGTCCCCATCCGCCAGAATAAGACTGTCAGTCGGCCCCGCAATCATATCAATTCCCACACGACCAAACAGGATACGCTTAGCTTCGGCAACAAATTGGTTTCCCGGACCCACAAGGATGTTGGCTTTGGGCAGATCAAACAAGCCAAAGGTCATTGCAGCCACGCCCTGAACGCCACCCATTGCTAGAATTTTATCTGCACCACAGATATGAGCCGCATATATGATTGCAGGCGCGACCCCTACACCAGGATGCGGAGGTGAGCAGGCCGTTATGTGACGACACCCCGCAACCTTGGCAGTGGTCACTGTCATGATCGCGCTGGCAATGTGGCTGTAACGCCCCCCCGGCACATAACACCCGGCTGCATCTACTGGGATCGCTTTTTGCCCCACGGTCAGTCCCGGAACGACCTCATATTCCACATCTGCCACGGTGGATTTTTGCGTTTGCGCAAAGCGTTTCACATTGTCATGTGAGAACTGAATATCCTGCTTGAGCTTTTCAGGAACCAAAGCGCAGGCTGCAGCAATCTCTTCATCGCTCAGGATGACGCTGCCCTCATATTTGTCGAACTTTGCAGCATAATCCAGTGCAGCCTGATCTCCGCCAGCCTCGATATCCACAAGGATGCCCGTGACAATTTCATGCACGTCTGAGGCATCAGATTTCGCCGTCAGGGTCGCTTTTTTCAGGTATTCTCTAGGCATAATCGGCAGGTCCTATTTGTAGATATCAGGCAAGAGGGAGGTTGAAATTGCCGGGATGTAAGCAATCATCAAGGTGACGAGCAGCATGAAGAACACAAATGGTATGGCCCGTGCTGCGATCTTTAATATCGACTCTCCGGTTATTCCGGAGACAACAAAAAGATTAAGTCCAAGCGGCGGGGTGATGAAACCCACACCCAATGCGGTGATCATCATGATGCAGAACTGAATTTCATTCATGCCGATATTGTCAGCCAACGGCTTTAGGATCGGTGCAAGGATCACAATATTCGGGGTGGTTTCCATAACACACCCCGCAGCGATCAAGATGCAGATCATCAGGAAGATCAATACATAAGGATCATCTGTCAGCGATGTCACAGAGCTGACGAACCCTTGGGGCACACCCATGATCGCCAATGCCTCAGCCAGAGGGGCAGAAAAGGCGATGATGGGCAAAATGACACCGTTCACCTTGGCAGAGCTGATCAACATTGCCGGGAAATCAGCCAATTTCAGCGTGCCCATGCCCAAGCCCATAATGATTGTGACTACGACGGCCGTGGCCCCTGCTTCTGTCGGGGTGAGGCGTCCGGAAAAGATGCCGTAAAAGATGATGCCCGGCACGATGAACGCATACCAGCCCGACTTTAAGGAGAGGCCTAGGTTGGATAGGTATTCAGACAGGGACACATTGCCTCCGCCTTCATAGCCATGAATGCGATTGACGACGATATTGGTGACAAGGATCGACACCAAAATACAAATACCCGGGATAAGGGCGGCCAAGAACAGGGTTGATGCGGATATACCCAGCACCAGGCCGATGATAATATAGGCAATGGAGGGCGGGATCAGAATGCCGGTACACGCACCGGCGGCCACCAACGCACAGGCATAGGGGCGCGGATATCCGGCCTCGACCAGACGACCGATTGTCATACGCCCAACCGCTGCGGCACCCGCAGCGTCCGATCCTGAAATGGCCGCAAACATGCCGCAAACCAGAACCGTTGCCGACCCAAAGCCCCCTTTGGCAAATTGCGTCAATGCCTCGGCCACGTCCAGAAACTTGCGCGACAACCCCGTGCGCACCAACACATCCCCAGTCAGGATAAACAGCGGCACAGCAGTCAATGCAAAGGCGTCAATTCCAGTGAAAAGGCTTTCGCCAACAGCACTGAGCGGCATGTCCCCAGACATCACCAACATAGAAATGGCGGCGGCCCCAATAGCGGCCCAAACTGGCACAGCAAAGGCGATCAAACCGACAAACAGCAGAACAGGAAAGTAAAAATCCCAGCCAAGCTCGACCGATTGATTGAGTGTACTCCAAAGCATCTAAGATCTCCTCAATCAAACATCTTGTCGCCTTCGTAGACGGGGGTGCCGTCACGAAGCGCACGAATGTCACGCAGGAAGGATTGAACAAGTCGCAGGATCATCAGGCCAAAACCAACCGGCACCGCCATCAGAAACCACACCATCGACACACGAAGTCCATGGCTGACTGAACCGAATTTGGCTGAAATATGAACAGTCTCAAGCGACCAATAAAGCGCGATCACAGCAACGACAAACATCACCAGATCACCAAAGATATACAGCAACGCCTTTAGGCGCGGGCTAACATAGTGCATCAAGACATCAATGCGAATATGTGCACGATCCTTAACGGCCACAGCCGCGCCTATCCAAGCTAGGTAAATAAAGGAATAGCGCACAATTTCTTCGCCCCAGATCGACGAATATGCAAAGACCTCTCGCCGGAGTACCTCGATCGACATGGTCGCAACCAACATCACGTAAAGCATCAACAGCGCCCATCGCTCGGCGTTTTTATTCAATTGGCGAAGAATAGCCATGTCTTCTCCTGTCGTCTGGCAATAGGGCGGAATAGGTCATGACGTGCAGACCCAAAAACGATCAAATTGCAGGGAAATGGGCCGGGCGTGCGACACGCCCGGCCAACGCATTATGCGTCGTGAACGTAGTATTTGCCTTGGGTGCTGGCGGCCTCTTCAAGCTTGTCAAAGGCATCCATGGACCCGGCAAGGTCTTTCTTGAACTCATCCCACTCAGTGCGCTGATAGCCACCGGCGGCTTTCCACTCTGCCAATTGATCATCACTGAGTGAGTGGAACTGAACCCCCGATTTTGCGAGTTCGGACATCGCATAAGCCCGTGCTGATGGAACTTTGGATAGGTTTTGGTGCGCGGTCATCTCGGCGCCCCACATCACCCCATCCTGCACATCCGCAGGCAAGCCATTGAACCATTCAAGGTTACAGGAATAGACCTGACTGTCCGGAACGGCCTGCGTAAAGGTTACATGACTAAGAATATCCTTGAAGCCAAAGACAAAAAGCGCCCCAACCGATGGGTCCAGCGCATCCGCAACGCCTTGTTTGATTGCCGAAGGCGTTTCCCCCCAGGCTACAGGTGTCGGATTGGCACCAACCATGCGGTAATATTGCTGCAACATCTTGGATCCCGGCACGCGGAACTTTATGCCCGACAGATCGCCCGGCGTCAGAACAGCGCCTGCGCCACCTTTGCGCACGGCCACAACACGCGGGTCGATATTGACGTAAAACAACGCCTTGAACCCTGCGGCCTCGACCTTGGGATGCACTTCGGCATTCCAATAATTTGAGGTCACCAAGTTGGTAAACCGCTGATTGGACCCACACAGATACGGCATGTTGATCAGATCAACCGCAGATGCAAACGGGGCAAAGTTTGACAAGGAATGCTGAGCGGCCTGAATGGTTCCGCCTTGAACCTTTTGCACCAAAGCTCCACCTGCGCCCAATTGGCCACCAGGCGCCAGCTTGACATAGATTTTGCCATTGGTGGCGTTTTGGATGTTTTCTTTCAGATCAAGTTGCATGATCGGATAGCTACGGGACGCGCCCAGCACATAGGCCGTTGCAACTGTCATGATGTGATCCGCTGCTTTTTCGCGTGCGCGTTCTTCCTGTGCGGTTTGCGCCACAGCTTCGCTTGACCACAACATTCCTCCAGCTCCTGCCACCAACGCAGCAGTAAAGCTCCCGCTGGTTGCCAGTTTCAGAAAATTGCGTCGTTCTGCTGACTTCAGTTCTTTATGTTCGATGTCCAAACCACGTCCTCCCATTGGACTTTCAGCCGCCATTCTCATTTTTTCGGTCGGCTTCCTTTTTGAGGATCGCAACAACGAACAAGGCCGCCGCCGCGAACAGAACCAGCATTTCCCCAACGTCACCAAAGATCGCTTTGCCGATAAAGGCACCCATCGCGACATTGGCAGCAAACACCCCAAACATCAGGGCAGAAGCAATAAGAGACATAAGAAAACTCCCGTTTTGGAATCGGTTCTGTCACCAATGTAAGCGCTTACATCATCATTATGCAAGCGTTTACATTCTCGTATCAGACAGCCATATTGGATAGGCAGAAGCACATTCGACATTTGACCTCAGGGATGACGGGCGAAAAACATGAGTTCTCAACGCTTTACACCCACATTGAATGACGTCGCCCAGCAGGCAGGGGTGTCGACGGCAACGGTGTCTCGTTGTTTAAATTCCCCCGAACGCGTGATTGAAAGCACCCGAAACAAGGTTTTTGAAGCGATCAACAGCCTTGGATATTCCCCAAACTTTGGCGCGCGCGTGATGGCAGCCAGACGGACCAACACCATCGGGGCCATCATCCCCACAATGGAAAACGCTATTTTTGCGCGCGGTCTTCAGGCCTTTCAGGAAGAGTTGCGCATGCAAGGCTATACATTGCTTGTTGCAAGTTCTTCTTATCAGCAAGACATCGAAGAAGAACAGATCCGCTCCTTGGTGGCGCGTGGCGCAGATGGGCTTTTGCTGATCGGTCACGATCGCAAATCCGACATTTGCCAGTTTTTGGAAACACAGGATGTTCCTGCCCTTGTCGCATGGACACATGATGCTACGGCTCGCTTGCCTTCCATCGGCTTTGACAACCGTAAATCCATGCAGGCACTTGCAACGCATGTGCTGGAAATGGGGCATCGCCGCATCGGGGTGATTTCCGCAGACACGAACACAAATGACCGTGCGCGCTTGCGTGTCGAAGGTATCCGTGATGCCTGCCGTGTTGCGCATTTGAATCCAGACGCTTTGCAAATCATACAAACCACGTATGGAATTGAGTCCGGTGCTAAGGCCTTTGCCGAGCTGATATCAGGACCAAATCACCCCACTGCCATCATGTGCGGCAACGATGTCTTGGCAGTCGGCGCCATGAAACAAGCACGTGACATGGCGATTGATGTGCCCAAAGATGTCTCCATCACCGGGTTTGATGATATCGAACTCGCTCGTGTGGTCACGCCTGCCTTAACCACCGTCCATGTGCCTCATCGTGATATGGGACGGCGCGCGGCCCAAACGTTGATCAATATGGTCGTAAGCAAAACCGCCGTATCTTCTGTTGAATTGTCCACAGACACTTGCCTCAGAGGATCGCTTGCGCCTCCGCCTGCGCCCTAAGGGGGCTGTGTGCAAATTCAGACACATCTCTGGACATCCTCGCCCCGCGCCCTGATAGTGTCATATCTTCGTCACGTAAGTCTGATAAAACCGTATCATGGCCAATTCTGATTTTCTGAAATCCCCTTTTCCGACGCCGATCAAACCCGATGGGTTCGATCCTCAAAGTCCCAATCGGTTTCACAACCGGGAACTCAGTTGGCTGGGGTTCAATTGGCGTGTTCTGGAAGAGGCAGAAAACCCCCGTGTGCCTTTGTTAGAGCGTCTGCGGTTCCTGTCGATCTCCGCCACCAATTTGGATGAGTTTTACACGGTGCGCGTGGCGGGCCTGCGCGAACTTGTGCGAGAGGGGCATATAACCCCAGCACAGGATGGCCTGTCCCCTGCCGAGCAGCTCGCTCTGATCAACGAAGAGGCGCGTAACCTGATGCAGCAACAGCAGCGCATCTTTGGTCAACTGCGCACCGAGATGGAACAGGAAAACATCGTTATTCTGGATTACAAATCCATTGCGCCACAAGACAAAGACTACCTGCAGGATGTATTCCTGAACAATGTGTTCCCGGTTCTGTCCCCTCTTGCAATTGACCCGGCACACCCGTTTCCGTTCATCCCCAACACCGGGTATTCGCTGGCGCTGCAACTTGAACGCATCAAGGATAAGCGCAGCCTGACCGCCCTGTTACCCATTCCTGGTCAGATTGAGCGGTTCGTTTCCCTCCCTTCTGCTCCCGGCACTCATCGCTTTCTGCCACTAGAAGATTTGTTGCTTGTACATCTGCAAAGTCTTTTCCCCGGCTATAAACACAAAGGTCACTGTACCTTCCGTGTGCTGCGCGACAGCGATCTTGAGGTCGAGGACGAAGCCGAAGACCTCGTGCGCGAATTTGAAGTTGCCTTGAAACGCCGTCGCCGCGGCGGAGTTGTCCGCATGAAAATTTCTGCGGACGCCCCCCGAAGTCTTGAAACCCTGATCATGCATGAATTGCATGTAACCGACGATCAGGTGGTCGAGATCGAGGGTATGATTGGCATCGCAGACCTTACCGAACTGGTGCTAGATACACGCCCTGACCTGCTGTGGCCCAGCTTTGCCCCCCGTGTTCCCGAACGGGTACAGGATCACGAGGGCAACATGTTCTCCGCCATCCGCAAAAAGGACATGTTGCTGCATCATCCCTATGAAACCTTTGATATGGTGGTGCGGTTCTTGCAGCAGGCGGCACGCGATCCCAACGTGGTGGCGATCAAACAAACGCTGTATCGCACGTCCAAAAATTCCCCAATCGTCGAGGCCCTGTGCGAGGCCGCCGAAGATGGCAAATCCGTTACCGCCCTTGTCGAATTGAAGGCCCGCTTTGACGAGGCTGCCAACATTCGTCAATCCCGCCGCTTGGAACGCGCAGGTGCGCATGTGGTTTATGGATTCATTGACCTGAAAACCCACGCCAAAATCTCGACCGTGGTACGACGTGAGGGCGATAAACTTGTCACCTATACGCATTACGGCACGGGCAATTACCATCCAATCACCGCCAAGATTTACACTGATCTCAGCTTTTTCACATGCGATGCCAAACTGGGACGAGATGCGACCAAGGTGTTTAATTATCTTTCGGGATACGTTGAACCTGAAACACTTGAAAATCTTGCGATCTCTCCGATTTCGCTCAAGGCGCGTTTGCTGGATATGATCGCGCGAGAGTCGGAACACGCCCGCAATGGCAAGCCAGCCGTGATCTGGGCCAAGATGAATTCTCTGATTGACCCCACAGTGATTGACGCACTGTATGCGGCCTCTCAGGCTGGGGTCAAAATCAGCCTCGTAATTCGTGGCATCTGCGGCTTGCGTCCGGGCATCGAAGGGCTGTCAGACAATATCCGCGTGAAATCCATTGTCGGACGGTTTCTGGAACATTCACGCATTGTTTGCTTTGGCAACGGGCATGAATTGCCGGGAAAAAAGGCAAGGGTCTTTATTTCTTCAGCCGATTGGATGGGGCGCAACCTCAACCGACGAGTGGAAACCTTGGTGGAAATTACCAATGCCACGGTCAAGGCCCAGATTGTCAGCCAGATCATGGCCGCCAATTTGGCTGACGTGGCACAAAGTTGGGTGATGGCGCCGGACGGATCGTTCAACCGCCCAGCCCTACCCGAAGGGGCTTTTGCGTTCAATTGCCACAGGTTCTTTATGGAGAACCCTTCCTTATCTGGTCGCGGTTCGGCAGGGGCTGGAGATGTACCAAAATTGACCCACACCGAAGATTGACCAATCCGCGCAACTCACGCATTTAGGCCTCGTAAGACTTGGGGGAATTCATGGACGGAACGAACGAGCCAGTCGGCGAATGGGGACCATTTGAGCGTCCTTTGTTTGACGATCCATCCGCGCGCGCCTTATCGCGGGTCGGGGTTGTTGACGTGGGTTCAAACTCAGTTCGTTTGGTGGTGTTTGATGGCGCTGCGCGCAGCCCAGCTTATTTTTATAATGAAAAAATCATGTGTGCGCTTGGGGCTGGCCTGTCAGAAACTGGTATTCTTAACCCGATTGGGCGCGCACGCGCGCTTGCAGCCATTCGCCGGTTTCAAGCCGTGGCCGCCCAGATTTGCGAAGGCCCCTTGACCGCAGTGGCCACTGCCGCCGTGCGCGAAGCCGACGATGGGCCAGATTTCTGCGAGCAGGTGCTGTGCGAAACAGGGCTGAAGATCCACGTAATTGACGGCAAAGAAGAGGCCCGGCTTTCAGCCCAAGGTGTCTTGCTGGGTTGGCCCGGATCATACGGTTTGGTCTGCGATATTGGCGGCTCATCGATGGAATTGGCAGAGATTAACAACGGCGAAGTCGGCGCGCGCGTCACCTCGGCCCTTGGCCCGCTAAAGCTGCGCGATTTGCCCGGTGGCAAAAAGGGGCGCAAAGCCTATATCGACGCAACGCTGGATCAGTTGTTTGACGAGATGGGTCAACAACCCAATCGCCTGTTTCTTGTGGGCGGGTCATGGCGCGCTATTGCACGGATTGATATGGAACGGCGTGGCTATCCGCTGCATGTTCTGCATGAATACCGTATGACCACCAAGGCCATTCGCGACACAGCCAAATATATCGCTAAATCTGATCTGGAAAACCTGCGCCAGCGCTGTGGTGTATCCAGCAACCGTATGGCCTTGGTGCCCTATGCAATAGACGTTCTGAAAGGAGTGGTGCGTCGGTTCAAACCGCGTGATATCGCAGTCAGCTCTTACGGCATTCGCGAAGGGATGCTGTATGAGCAAATGCCCGACAAGTTGCGCCGACGTGATCCGTTAATCGAAAGCTGTCGCTTTGCCGAAATGAAGGATGCGCGCCTGCCGGGCTTTGGAAAGGATATCTACAACTTCATTCAGCCGCTGTTCAAAGGTGTCAAACCCGAACGTCGACGCCTGATCAAGGCCGCCTGCTTGCTGCACGACGTCAGTTGGCGCGCGCATCCCGATTATCGTGCCGAAACCTGTTTTGATAACGCCACACGCGCCAACCTTGGCGGATTGAAACATTCAGAGCGTGTTTTTCTGGGGTTGGCCCTGTTGCACCGATACAGCAACAAGCGCCACGGCACCCGGTTTGAAAATCTCTATGCACTGCTTGACGAGAAAACTCAGCATGACGCCGAAGTTCTTGGCAAGGCGCTGCGATTCAGCGCCATGATGTGGATGCAAAAAGACGCCAATATGGGAGAGTTTCGCTGGCGTCCCAAAAAACGCGAGTTGAACCTGCGTTTGCCCCGTAGTGCAGAGCCTCTGTTTTCCGAAGTTGCACAGGCGCGATTGCAATCACTGGCGACATCATTGGGAGCCGAATTACAAGTCACCATCAAAGGTTAAGCGACGCTATCAGATGGTTGAGGGGCCTTGCCCCTCTGCGGCACAGCCGCATTCACCCCAGGATACTTTTACCAAGAAGAAGCAGGTTCAAATATCCGTTTCCCCCTCTTTGAGGGGCGTTTCCTCAGAAGATTTCTTGCGGATGATGATATCACCATTGGGCAAAATTTCTGGTGCGTGATAGGTGCTCCAGTCTTCTATTTCCCCAAGAAGTTCGCCAAATTTGGGTCCCATTTCCCGCATAAAGCCATGCAACTGCGGCCCCATTTCCAACGCCAGACCTTGAAAATCCTCAAGCGTCGGAGCCAGTTCTTCCTGAAGGCCGCGAAAAAACAAGTCGATCCCCTGTTCCATCAGGCTTGGACCATCTCCGGTTTCCTGAGCAATCGCTGGCGCAGACAGGCAAGCGGCGCTGAGACTTAAGGCAATAAGAGATTGTTTCATAACTTGTAATATAGGAAAGTGTGCCTGCATTTCAAAGAGGGATGTCCAATGAGACCGGAAAGTGATCCGAAGCCGTGATCAGTGCGGAACACAGGTCTTTCTTGTTCCAGCAATCCGGATCATCAAACGGATGCCAAATGCGCCATTGCGGATTCAGGCGGCGCAGGTCAGGCGAAACCATGATATAATCCAACAATGCTTGCAAATAGCGGTTTTCCTTGCCGATATAAAAACGCGACGTTGTCGGGCGGGCACCAATGGGATGGGCCAATGCCTGACGCGCATGTGGATCATAGAGGCAGTCGGTGCCTTTTTCCCCCATCACGATTTCAACAGAAGAGCGACCAAACAGATCTTCGTATTGGTCTAGGCCCGGGCCATCGTTCAGGTCCCCCAGCACCACCAAAGGATCCGCCGCTTGAAGGTGCATCTTGATCCTGCGGCGCAGCCAGATCGCTTGGGCCAATTGTTTACGGCGGTTGGAAATCGAAATACGCATGACCTCATCATGGTTACGCGCGCCGTGTGGGGCTTTGGATTTCAGATGTGCGCCGATCAGGTGCAATAGGCCACCTTGAGCAGTTTGCAGCGTCAATTCCAGCGGAGGCTTGGAAAACACCACCTCGTCACAAGTTGCATCCACATCCAGATCAATCAGGAACTTTTGGTCAAACCGAGGAGCCTCTGTGCTGCTTTTGGGATCATGGCGTGCGCTCAGGACATCGGGATCATACAGCAGGGCAATCTCTTGTTGGGTGTCATTGGAAAACCCGATCACCGCTTTGCGCGTGCGCAAGTGAAGGCTGTCTGCGAAGTTTTCAAGTGCCTCAACCGTGGATCGGTTGCGATTATGATCCGGGGCCTCAATCACCATAACAGCATCAGCATCCAAAGCAGTAAAAACCGTGCCCAAAGCTTCTAGCTGTTGGACACGGGTCACGTCGCGACGCCCGGACCATCCATCATCCATCAACAGTTGGCCCGCGTCATCAAACAGATTGGTGAACCATTCAACGTTATAAGTCGCAAGGCGCATCAGGCGGCTTTTCCGTTAATTTCTTCCCAAGCGCGGTTGATGTCGATCAGCTTGCGTTCAGCCAGCTTGATTGCCTCTTCGGGCACACCCCGCGCCATCATCGCATCCGGGTGCGTGTCGCGCACCAACTGACGCCAAGCCTTGCGGATATCCCCAATCGGCGTTTGAGGGTCGACCCCCAAAATGTAATAGGGGTCAGGATCAGTATCCGGCACAAAGCGGGTTTTGATAGCAAGAAATTTGGCGCGTTTCATGCCCCAAAGCTCTGCCACGTGTTCTAGGAACTGATCTTCATTGGGGTGATACATCCCATCCGCCATCGCGATATGAAACAACCCCTCCATCAGGTCGCAAAAACAGCCGTGGTCATCTTCAAACAGCCCTCGTATGCGACGGGCGTATTCCTCATATCCCGCCACGTCCTGACGCGCGAGGTTGAACACTTTGGCGGCTTGAGCTTCATCATCAGGGGCAATTTGAAAAACTTCACGAAAGGCTGTGACTTCGTCGCGTGTCACTTGCCCATCGGCCTTGGCCATCTTTGCGCCCAGCGCAATCACTGCAATGGTAAAGGCAACAGAGCGTTCAGGGGGGGTGCGCAGACGTTCAAACACTTCTGCAAGGCTTTCGCCCTGACGAAGCGCGGCAATGGCCTCATTGATGCGTTCCCAGATTGTCATGGGTTTATCCTATAGCTCTACAATCAAAATGTCGCCGTGACATCACAAGATTTTTTGCATAAGCACAAGGTCCATCCAGCGATCAAATTTGCGTCCAACCTGCGGAAGTATGCCTACCTTGATATATCCGCAGGCCGAATGAAATTGCATCGCCGCTGGATTTTCACCACTGATCGCCGCCACCAGCACGTGAATACCCTTAGCACGCGCCTTGATTTCAAGCGCCTCCAACAACTTGCGCCCGATGCCCTGACCACGCGCGGCATGATCCAGATGCACCGAATGTTCGGCTGTGTGAACATATCCCGGCCCCGTGCGAAATGAAGACATCGTGACAAAGCCCAGAACCATATTTTCTTGCTCAGCAACGAGGAATGCGTCCGCTCGGGTTTCGATCATCTGCGCAATGTCATCCGTACCTTTTTCTTGCGTGGTGAACGTCACGGCCGTGTTCTGCACCTCTCGGTTCCAGATCGCAGTAATAACTGGAATATCTTGGATTTCGGCGGGGCGAATGATCATTCCAAAACCCTTGGTCCATGTGGTGTGTCAAATGTCGCCCGCAGGGCACGAGGACCGGTCACGTAAATTACACGTGGGTCCGAAAACCCAAGCGTTTTCGCAATCCAATTTGCCTCTGGGTGCGCGACCTCTAGCCGAACCAGGCGGCACCCAGAGGCCGATAGCATAGCTCCAGGTGTGTCCCGGCTTTGCCATTCAATGAGCGCCGGAAAACATCCATCACAGGGCAAAATCCCATCATCTGGCACCGCCATACGCCAACGTAAATCACCACGTGATAGGGCGACAGGACGACCAACTGACGACGGCAGAGATGACACTGCGGCCTCTAAATCAGCGACCCTGCAAATCCAATTCCCAAGACGAGGATGCCCCTGAAATCGATCCAAATCAAACCATCTTGGATGTTCAAGTGTCCCGACTGATGGATCTTTAGCGATGGCTTCCAGATACAGACCATCCCCAAGACCCAATAGCCGATTATGGGTGCCAAAATGCGGATGAACACCCCCTGCCCTCATAGACACACCCAATGCATCTTCAACATGAGCCACGGCCTCTTCCAAAGTTTCACCTGAGACAGCCAAATGATCCAATTCTATCGAATTTTCTGATTGCTCCATTGAAAGCATACCCCCAAATCCCATCTGTTAAGTATCCCAACTCTTTAACTCAGGAAAGCACATGCTCCTACGCGCGATTGATCGGTTTTTTAAACACGAAGCCTCTGGAGGATTGCTTTTGATGCTCTCCGCAGTGTTGGCCATGGTGATGGCGAACTCTGCTCTTGCACCTTATTACGAGGCAAGCCTGAATGCCAAGGTGGCCGTGACCTTTAATGGCGAAGGACTTGCCAAGCCCTTGATATTGTGGATCAATGACGGGCTTATGGCGATTTTCTTCTTTCTGATTGGTCTCGAACTCAAACGCGAAATCTTGGAAGGTAAGCTCAAGAACCCACGCGATGTGGTCTTGCCCGGTGCGGCCGCTGTGGGGGGAATGATCATTCCTGCCATGATATTCGCCGCTTTCAACTGGAATGAACCAGAAACCCTTGTCGGATGGGCGATCCCCGCAGCAACCGATATTGCCTTTGCGCTTGGCATTCTTGCGCTTGTGGGCGCACGTGCACCTGCACCTTTGAAAGTGTTTTTGCTGACCTTGGCCATTTTGGATGACCTCGGAGCCATTCTGATCATCGCACTTTTTTATACTGCGGATCTCAAGGTTGATTATCTGTTGCTGGCCCTGTTGCCTTTGATTGGTCTGATCTGGTTGAATCTGAAAGGCACGCATCGCGTGGCCCCCGCAATCCTGCTGGGCACAATCATGTGGTTCTTTGTGCTGAAATCCGGCGTGCATGCTACCCTTGCTGGGGTGATCACGGCCTTTTTGATCCCGCTTACAGATAAATGGGGCAAAAGCCCCTTACACGCCTTGGAGCACGCACTGACACCTTATGTGCTTTACCTTATCGTGCCCATTTTTGCCTTTGCCAATGCAGGGGTTGCGCTTGCAGGTATTGAGATGAAAGAACTCCTTGCCCCTTTACCACTTGGGATCGCGGCGGGTCTGATCGTTGGCAAACAAGTAGGCGTTCTTGGTCTGACTTGGATGATCGTTCAGGCAAAATTCGCGCAACTACCGCATGGGGTAAACTGGCGCCATATCTACGGAGTCGCTTGTTTGGCCGGGGTTGGTTTTACCATGTCGCTGTTTATCGGTGGCCTCAGCTTTGCCGATCCTGACTTAATGAATCAGGTCCGCATCGGGGTGCTTGGCGGGTCTGTGGTGTCCGGTGTTCTCGGGTTTGTGGTGCTACGCTACCTTGCGAACGTATCCCAGCGGCAACAAGACGTTGCTTAACCCATAATAAAAGGGGCGCAAATCGCGCCCCTTTTCATGTTGTTTTGTGAGGTAACTGGGATTGTGGGTGGGCACGCTCGCGCATTGCGCGGAGGGGCCATGCCACAAGATCAGCTACGTGCTTCGCGGATCAGACGCAGAATGTCTTGTGCCGCTTCCGGGATATTCGTTCCCGGTCCAAAAATCGCCTTCACACCTGCATTTTTCAGGAACTCGTAATCTTGTTGTGGGATCACACCGCCGCAAATCACAAGGATATCGCCCGCATCATTGTTGCGCAGCGCATTGATCAACTGTGGGGCCAGCGTCTTATGGCCAGCCGCTTGCGAGCTGATGCCAATCACATGCACATCATTGTCGATGGCATCCTGTGCAGCCTCGTCTGGGGTTTGGAACAAAGGCCCCACATCCACATCAAACCCAATATCAGCGAACGCGGTCGCAATCACTTTGGCGCCGCGGTCGTGCCCATCCTGCCCCATTTTCACAACCAGCATACGCGGGCGGCGCCCCTCATCCTCGGCGAATTTTTCAACCGATGCCTGAATCTTGGCAAAACCTTCATCGCCTTCATAGGCTGCGCCATACACACCTGCGAGGGTTTTGACCTCGGCCCGGTGACGTCCGAATTCTTTTTCCATCGCCATGCTGATTTCCCCAACTGATGCGCGCTGACGAGCAGCCTCGACCGCCGCTTCCAAAAGATTGCTGCCTTCCGTAGTTCGACGTGTCAATTCATCCAGTGCTGCCTGACAGGCATCACTGTCGCGTTCCGCCCGAATGCGTTCCAGACGCGCTATTTGCGCGTCGCGCACGGCCATGTTGTCCACATCCAGAATGTCGATCGCATCTTCACGCTCTTTGCGGTACTTGTTCACGCCAACAACCACCTCGTCGCCGCGATCCACCATCGCCTGACGTTTGGCCGCACTTTCCTCAATCCGCAGTTTGGGCATACCGCTGGCTACGGCCTTGGTCATGCCGCCCATTTCCTCGACCTCTTCGATCAAGGCCCAGGCTTTTTCTGCCAATTCCGCAGTCAGGCTCTCGACATAATAGGATCCCGCCAAAGGATCGACCACATTGGTGATGCCGGTTTCTTCTTGCAGGATAAGCTGCGTGTTGCGGGCAATGCGCGCCGAAAAGTCAGTCGGCAAGGCAATCGCCTCGTCCAACGCGTTGGTGTGCAAGGATTGCGTGCCACCCAACGCTGCCGACATCGCTTCATAGGCGGTGCGGATCACGTTGTTATAAGGGTCTTGTTCCTGCAAACTCACGCCCGATGTCTGACAATGAGTGCGCAGCATTTTGGAGCGCTCCGATTTCGCCCCAAACTCCGTCATGATGCGATGCCACAACATCCGTGCCGCGCGCAGTTTCGCTGCCTCCATGAAGAAATTCATGCCAATCGCAAAGAAAAAGCTGAGACGCCCTGCGAATTTGTCGACATCCATGCCCGCCTCGATCGCCGCACGCACGTACTCGCGCCCATCTGCCAGCGTATAGGCCAGCTCTTGCACGAGGTTCGCGCCCGCTTCTTGCATGTGATAGCCAGAAATAGAGATAGAGTTAAATTTCGGCATCTCGTTAGAGGTGTATTCGATGATGTCGCTGACAATTTTCATCGAAGGTTCTGGCGGATAGATATAGGTGTTGCGCACCATGAATTCTTTTAGAATGTCATTCTGAATGGTGCCTGCCAAGACTGATTTATCATGGCCTTGCTCTTCGCCTGCAACGATGAAACTGGCCAAGATCGGAATGACCGCGCCGTTCATCGTCATGGACACCGACACCTTGTCCAGAGGAATTCCATCAAATAGGATTTTCATGTCCTCAACACTGTCAATCGCAACGCCTGCCTTGCCAACATCGCCCACAACACGCGGATGATCACTGTCATATCCACGGTGCGTGGCCAAATCAAAAGCAACCGACACGCCCTGCTGACCCGCGGCCAGATTGCGGCGGTAAAAGGCGTTGGATTCTTCGGCCGTGGAAAATCCCGCATATTGGCGGATCGTCCAAGGACGACCGGCATACATTGTTGCCTTAACCCCACGGGTAAACGGGCCAATGCCCGGCAGGCTGCCCATATGAGGCAAGTCCTTGGTGTCGTCTTCGGTATAAAGCGGCTTGACGTCGATGTCTTCCAGCGTCTGCCAGTTTAGATCGTCAAGCGGGCGTCCGCGCAACTCTTTCTCTGCGAGCGTCGACCAGTCTTTTTTGTCGGCCATGTTCTTGTCCTCTTGTCATGGGGGCCGCTGCCGGGTTCCATCCCGTCATGTCAGGCCCACCTTCCTCTATCAGCAACGCCAACCCATCTGCCCCGGCACGCAGCCAGAACAGATCGTCAGCGTAAGTTTCCCTTAGTGCGGCGGTTTGCATCTCGTTGAATGGATGCCAAACACCATTTTCCCCTGTCGGCAACAGCGAGGTGTGCTCTTGCCGGTCTTGCAGAATTGTTCGCAACTCTGTCAAATCAGGCGCTTTGTTACGCCAGTTTTCCGTGTCTCGACGTGGGGCCGTAATCACCCCATCTGTCATATATTCCAACATGTCGTCCGGGCGCCCGGCCAGCCGCTCAAACGGCGCAACCAGAATATCCACGCCTGCAGGCAATGCACAGGCCAGATCGGTGATCACATCACGCCAACTGCGCGGTTGGGTCACCAGACGATCCAGATCAGCCTCTGTTGGGACTTGTGCACCGCGTGCCACCCCATAAGCCAGCCCGCTGGCCCAATAGGTATCGAGTGCACGTATCGACAACACCACCTTATTCAGCGGCCCATCAAAGGCCTGCGCAAAGCGCGCCACACGCTCGCCAATGCTGGGATAGAGCCGCTCACGGCGCATATTTTCGCGCACAGATCCGATCATATTCTCATCACTAACGATCAGGTGATGCACGCCCATGCGCTGTTGGCGTTCCAATTGCAGTTGCACCCGTCCAGTGCCGCGCTGTCTGCGTTTTTCCACACCGACGCATCCGCTTTGCAGGGACAATCCGTCAAACAGCCCTTTACGGGTGCGCAACGGCCCCCAGAAAGCAATGCCAACGGCCTGAAGGTCCCCCATATGCGAACGCATATAATGCTGAAAAGAAGTAGATGCAGTGCGATGAGCACCAAGATGAAGAACAACGTCCATGAGCGCGTGCGCCTTTTTCCAGACCTGCGCCCAAGGCGTGGTCGGTTGCCAGAATGCGCACATCATCACGCCACACCTCTGACAAAGCGCTTAATGTTAAAATTATTCCGACCTGCTGCAACTTCGCCCATCGCAATTGACCGTAATACCCCTATATTACCCTTGACAGGAGATAGGATGAAACACCGCTTAGCGTTTGTAATATCAGCATTTCTTGCGACTTCACTGATCGCACAAGAAGCTATTGAAACACCGCCGAAAACCCTATTCCAAAACGGGGAAGCGGCAGATTTGAATGAATTTTTGTGGATAAAACGGCCTATTGTTGTCTTTGCTGACAGCCCGTCTGATCCGCGCTTCATCCAACAAATGGATTTGTTGAATGCCTTGCCCGAAGAATTGATCACACGCGATGTGATCGTTCTGACGGATACCGACCCGGCAGCAAAATCCGCCCTGCGCAAGAAACTGCGCCCACGGGGATTCATGCTGGCACTGATTGGCAAGGATGGCACAATATATCTGCGCAAACCTTTTCCGTGGAACGTACGCGAGTTGTCACGCTCCATCGATAAGCTGCCGCTGCGCAAACAGGAAATCCGCGACCGACGCAGTGCAAATTGATCCCCGCCACAGGTTTTAAACCAGATCGCACAAGCAGTCTGGTCAAAACATGGGACTATGGCGGGGATATGCTTCACAGGATCACTCGAACTCAATGATCACATCATCAACAGCAAGGCTCTCGCCTGCCGCCGCGTTGATTTTGGACACTACGCATTTCTTTTCGGCGCGCAGAATGTTTTCCATTTTCATGGCTTCCACGGTGCACAGTGCCTGACCTTCTTGAACTTCTTGACCAACTTCAACGTCGATTTTGACGATCAGGCCCGGCATTGGGCACAGCAACAGCTTTGAGGTGTCAGGCGGCAGCTTTTCTGGCATCAATTTGGCCAACTCCGCCTGACGCGGGGTGCGCACATGCACCTTCATGTCGGCGCCGCGGCTGCGGATACGGAACCCACCCGGAATTTTACCAGCCTTCAAGACCAGCGGTGAGCCCTCCACATCCAGCACAGCCAATTGATCCCCCGGGGTCCAATCACTTGCGACACGCATGGTTGTCCCATCTGCAAACCGCAAGGTAGACCCGTCATGATCGGCGTCAATGTGAACCGTGAATTCGCTATC
Organism: uncultured Paracoccaceae bacterium; assembly: GCA_947489325.1. Taxonomy (GTDB): domain Bacteria; phylum Pseudomonadota; class Alphaproteobacteria; order Rhodobacterales; family Rhodobacteraceae; genus CANLDA01. The sequence goes on from CANLDA010000020.1 coordinate 20,878, forward strand.
TTGCAGCGTCACGATCCAATCCTGCCCTACACGGCGCTCGTGGTTGTCCATCCGGCCTGATACGCGGGTGCGGCGAATTTCGGCAACCCGGTGCATCGCTGCTGCGGCACCGGCAATCCGGCGCAGGTCTGCTTCTGGCAATACAACACCTTCGAACCCGTCAGGGTACTGCTCTTCGATAAAAGCGGTGGTCATGTCGCCTTTGATAAATATCGGGTGATCCATCACGGCAGACAGGAACGGCAAGTTATGGCCAATGCCTTCGACCTCAAAACTGTCTAGTGCCACGCGCATGGCCTCGATCGCCTCGTCACGGGTTGGCGCCCATGTACACAGTTTGGCGATCATCGGGTCGTAATACATACTGATTTCGCCACCTTCAAAGACGCCGGTATCATTCCGCACGGCGGTTGCGCCGCCTGGTGCATCCCCTTGCCATTTGTCATTTTCCAACAATGGCCCAGCGGCCACTTCTTCTGGCGGGCGATAACGTGACAGGCGACCGATTGATGGCAAGAAGCCGCGATACGGGTCTTCGGCGTAAAGACGGTTTTCAATCGCCCAGCCGGTCAGCGTGACATCATCCTGCGTAAGCGTCAGCTTTTCTCCAGCCGCAACGCGGATCATCTGTTCCACCAGATCGACACCGGTGATCAGCTCGGTCACAGGGTGTTCCACCTGAAGGCGCGTGTTCATCTCAAGGAAATAGAAATTTTTGTCGCCATCAACGATGAATTCCACGGTGCCGGCACTCGCGTAATCCACAGCCTGCGCCAATGCGACCGCCTGCTCACCCATCGCTTTGCGGGTGGCTTCGTCCAGGAACGGGCTTGGGGCCTCTTCGACAACTTTTTGGTTACGGCGCTGGATCGAGCATTCGCGTTCCCCCAGATAGATACCGTTGCCGTGGCTATCGCACAGAACCTGAATTTCGATGTGACGTGGTTGGGTGACGAATTTCTCGATGAAAATCCGATCGTCACCAAAAGAATTTGCCGCCTCATTTTTGGATGATTGGAAGCCCTCACGCGCTTCTTCGTCATTCCAAGCGATCCGCATTCCCTTGCCGCCACCACCGGCAGAGGCCTTGATCATTACGGGATAGCCAACTTGATTCGAGATCTTGACCGCATCTTCAGAGTCTTCAATCAAACCCATATATCCGGGCACCGTCGAAACGCCCGCTTCTTGAGCGATCTTTTTGGATGTAATTTTGTCGCCCATCTTTTCGATGGCGCCAACAGGAGGGCCCACAAACGCCACACCCTCGGCGGCCAAGGCCTCGGCGAATTTAGAGTTTTCCGACAAGAAGCCATACCCCGGGTGCACGGCCTGAGCACCAGACTGGCGGACCGCGTCCATCACCTTATCAATGACGATATAGGATTGGTTGGCAGGGGGCGGACCGATGTGCACGGCCTCATCCGCCATTTTCACATGCAGTGCCTGTTTGTCAGCGTCTGAGTAAATGGCGACCGTTTTGATCCCCATTTTGCGCGCTGTCTTGATCACGCGGCAAGCGATTTCACCCCGGTTGGCAATCAGGATCTTATCGAACATGTCATGTTCCTTCTGGTTCTTGGCATGCGGGCCTTCCCGCAAGCAGTGGCAACAAAAAAACCATCAGTGCCGGTGGCACCGATGGTTTCAATTGGATATATCGACCCGAAGGCCGAAGATGTCAGATCAGTCGCACCGATCCGGGTATGTCTGGCAATAAGCGAGGTTGGCTGCGCCACCAACAAGCGCGCCTGTGGTCGTGCTGCCACCTGTGACAATGGCTGCACCCGCGCCCGCGCCCGCGCCCAAGAGCCCCTGTTCAAGCGCCGTGTCTCCACAAGCCGCAAGCGTGCCGCAGGCACAAATGAGCGCGATGAATTTGAATGAGTGATACATGATGATAAGCCTCGAACCTCTGATGTTTTTCTCAAAAAGGTTCTAGCCACATTTCTTGCTTCAGTGCAGTTCTGACCGCGCACAGTGGCATTTTCGGCAAAGGCATGCCGATCACAAGTGTTTGTTTTTAAATAAAAAAGAGCAGGTGATCCAACTGGGACGTAGTTGGACCACCTGTCAGGGGAAGGGTAACGGAATACACTGTTACAGACGCCTACCCTGGTCAGGCGAGACGTCATATCACCACTATTAGATGTACCTTCGCCCGCAGCAATCCCCTTGCGTGCCCCGCCTGCCGACTCAGCTAGTTTTTGCGCATTTTCATGCAACTTGAGCAAGAACACGCCGTTTTGCCCCTTACCGTCCACAGATTCCCAAAGCAGAACTGGCCGCTTTGTGCCTTTTGCAACGCCAGCGCTCAGATATTCGCTCGCAAAGTGATGACGCCTATTCACGTCCCCGTGCATCTTGCGCAGGGCAATTTGTTCTTCCCTAAGGTCAAGCGTGATCATGCCTTGATTCAAATCGCAGCCATCACCTCGTAAAATCATAGGCTTGCGAAATGCGAACACATCTGTGTGTTTCCCAAGTAAAAATTTAACAAAATAATTGGCGCTAAAAGTAACGGATTTACCCAGCCTTGTGAGAAGCCATGCAAGGCGCGCTGTGCGAGTTTCGTTGGGCAACAAGACGAAGCAAGGAACAGACCCATGAAATTCTTGAACACGACTGCGATGACTTTGGTCATGGCGGTTGCAGCCAACGCCACTTTGGCGGACGCCAGCAAAGACGCAGAACTCGAAGCGCTGAAATCGCGCGTCGAAGCACTGGAAAACCGTGACACCACCCAATTGAACTTGGGAGACGGCACGACAGTCGACATTTACGGTTATGTAAAATTCGACGCCTTTTACGATTTTGACTTCAATCAGGGTGACACGGCCTTTGTGAATGCCATTGGCGAGCCAGAAAACGCGACCTCTGGCAACTTTGGATCGACTCTGCGTCAAACACGTCTGGGCTTCAGAAGCACCAGCAGCACGTCCATTGGCGAAATCAAAGGCCAATTGGAGTTTGATCTTTTTGCTTCTGGTGGCACGTCCGAATTGCGCCTGCGCCACGCCAATATCAAAATCAACGATACATGGACGTTTGGTCAGGACTGGACCAATTTCATGCCGCTCAATCATTATCCAACCACGGTTGAATTCAATGGGCCGGTCGGTATCACTTTCGCCCGTCAGGCACAGGTTCGCTATACTGGTCGTGTCGGGAATGAATTTGAATACAGTTTCTCCCTCGAAGAGAACGCAGTATCTTCCAACGACCCGGTTGTCACCGGGGCGGCGTCCTATACGACTGATCGCTTCTCGGCGCGAATTTCGGGCCTGGTGGGCACGGTGCGTTCTGGTGGCGAGGAAGAGGATCAGTACGGTGTGACTCTGTCCGGCTCTGTCAGCCCTTGGGAGGGTGGTTTGTTCCAGGCAACCTATACCACTGGTGAAGGTCTTGGGGCCTATCTGATCGGCTTCGGTGATCCCATTGTTGGCGGTCAGGCCAACGAGGTTGATGCCTATACCATCGAATTCCGTCAGCAAGTTGGCAATCACTGGAACTTTGGTATCTCTTATGGTCGCGAAGAATACGATCAGGCGACCTCGACCGGCACTCTTGATTTCACCGATCTTCAAACCGTCCACGTCAACGCCTTCTATAGCCCGACCGACGATTTGACCTTTGGTGCAGAGTACATCTTCGCCGAGCGTGAAAGCTCTAGCGGTGACACCATTGATGCGGATCGCGTTCAACTTTCGGCGCAGTTCAACTTCTAAGCACCTCCCTATGCGCCGCGTCGAGATACGCGGCGCTTTATGCCCGGTCGGCTGTATGTCGATCGGGTTTAACATATTTACCAGCTGCCTTCGAACACGTCGGGGAAAGAGATGCGCGCCACGTCTTCGTTGATACGCAAAAGCGCGTCATAGCTTTCTGGATCAAACGGATCTTCGGCGGGAATGACTTCACGCCCAAACAACCAGTTCAAACGCCCTGCATCGAGATTACCACGCTCAAACGGCTCATTGCCAAAATGTTCCCAAAGCGCCTGCATAAACCCAGCATCGGCGCGACGATCAGGGGGCCTGCGGTCACGAAACCGTTCACGCGGGGCAAGCGGCGTCACCCCTTTGGGGTTGGGCCTGCGAATGACGAATTGGAAATCGGTGCCAGCAAGGCGGCCAGGGAAACCACGATGTTTCAGCATGCCACGCCCTCCGCACCAAGAGAGGGGTGGTGCTGGGCAGACCTCTGGGCCTGCCCAAACAGATTATTTGTATTTGCCGGTGTAAGTCGGCTCAGTCGAGATCGGCTCGGGATCAACGACCACGAATTCTTCAACTGGCTCGTTTGCGCATGCCGCAACAAAGGCCACAAGGCCAAGCGCGAGCACGGATTTGATGCATTTTGACATCTGTTTCTCCTGTATCTTTTCTTGTTTGCAACAGGGCCTTTTGACCCTGCCTGCCCCACATACTGGTACATGGTCGCCTTATGGCAACCGCCCCGAAATATATCGGTTTTAGCTGAAAAAATAAAGAGATAGCGGTGCAAGTTGACGTGATGTGACAGCAAAGTCGCAATTGACTTATGCGCCCCACCCTCAACCGCAAGATATTGTGTCTGCATCAGAAAGCCTCCCAGATACAGGTTTCATTTTCGACGGTGAAACCCTCGAAGTACTGGGTTGCCTCGGGGGTTGCGACCCCAAATTCAACTTCTCTGTCGGCAAATGACACAATAATTTGGGCAACATCTTCGCCAAGCCGAGTCAGCGCGGGCAACGCAGCATGTTTACAGACATGTTCAAAATCGCCCTCGATGGCCACAAAGTCAGCCTTGTCCGCAAGCGCGGGCATCACAAACCGAAACCGCGCAACCCGCGGGAAAGGTGACGTGCCATCAATCCGCATTTCTTGCAGATAAAAATAAAAGCCGGAGGGCACGGCTGGGAACTCCTCCAAATTCCCAGCCGCTGCCGCGTCTGCAAAGACCCCTCCGGGTGCGGCAATTTTCAACAGATCACCCATGACGACCCCCGGCAAAGCGTACCCAACGAGTCCGGTTGACAGGATTGTTCAACACCTCGGAAATCAAATTCTGCGTTTGCATCTTGGGAAACCGCCCTTCGATGCGCCCGCCCGCGGTGATGTGCAACCCGTCAGCCTTACGCTCCACACACACCGTCGGGGAAAACCCACGCAAAGCTTGCAATACCCGCCAGATATCCTGACGTATTTGCTGCGCGACACGCACACGCGACCCATCCGGCAGCACCGTCTGCGCTGCCACATCAAACCGCGCAGGCATATGACGCGCGACCGTTACAGTCGCATCCTCAATTTGGATATGCCAGCGGGTTCGGGCCATAAGGTGAAATGCTCCTAGACTGATTAAACAGGCAAACCTGCTTTTCATAAGGATGGCGCGGCCACGCCACGCCATCCTTGGCAAAGCTTACAACGGAATGTTGTCGTGCTTTTTCCATGGGTTTTCGAGCTTCTTGTTCCGAAGGCTCGCAAACGCGCGACTGACACGACGTCGGGTAGAGCGAGGCTGAATTACCTCGTCGATGAACCCTTTTTCAGCTGCAACAAATGGATTGGCAAACCGATCCTCATAGTCTTTGGTATGGGCTGCGATCTTGTCGGCATCGCCAAGGTCGGCGCGGTGGATAATCTCTGTCGCACCTTTCGCCCCCATCACCGCGATTTCCGCAGTGGGCCAAGCATAGTTAAAATCACCGCGCAGGTGCTTAGAGGCCATAACGTCATAGGCCCCACCATAGGCTTTGCGGGTGATCACCGTGACCTTTGGAACGGTCGCTTCGCCATAAGCAAACAAGAGTTTCGCGCCGTGCTTGATCACGCCACCATATTCCTGCGATGTCCCTGGCAAAAAGCCCGGCACATCAACCAAGGTCAGGATCGGAATTTCAAAGCAGTCACAGAAGCGCACAAACCGCGCCGCCTTGCGTGAACTGTCAATATCCAGACAGCCAGCCAAGATCATCGGTTGGTTGGCAACAACACCCACGGTCTGCCCTTCCAGGCGGATAAAACCTGTGATGATGTTCTTAGCGTAATCTTCCTGAATTTCGTAAAAATCGCCCTCATCCGCGACCTTATGGATAAGCTCTTTCATATCATAAGGCGTGTTGGGGTTTTCAGGGATCAATGTGTCCAAAGATTCCTCAACCCGGCCCGGCTCATCAAAGAATGGGCGCACTGGGGGTTTTTCGCGGTTGTTCAATGGCAGGAAATCGACCAGACGACGCACTTCGGCCAAGGCCTCTACGTCATTTTCAAACGCACCGTCTGCCACGCTTGATTTTTTGGTGTGGGTCGACGCGCCCCCCAGTTCTTCTGCGGTCACGACCTCGTTGGTCACAGTTTTCACAACATCAGGGCCAGTGACAAACATGTAGGATGTGTCTTTGACCATGAAGATAAAATCAGTCATCGCAGGGGAGTAGACCGCACCACCCGCGCATGGCCCCATGATCAGTGAAATCTGCGGCACCACACCGGACGCCATGATATTGCGCTGAAACACCTCGGCGTATCCCGCAAGAGAAGCCACGCCCTCTTGGATACGTGCGCCACCAGAATCATTAATGCCGATGATAGGGGCACCGTTCTGTATCGCCATATCCTGAATTTTGCAGATTTTTTCAGCATGGGTTTCAGACAGAGACCCCCCAAAAACCGTGAAATCCTGAGAGAACACATAGACCATACGGCCATTAATTGTACCCCAGCCAGTGACCACACCGTCGCCTGCAGGCTTTTGATTTTCCATACCAAAATCGGTACAACGGTGCGCTTTGAACATGTCAAACTCTTCAAAGCTGTCTTCGTCCAGCAAAAGTTCAATACGTTCGCGTGCTGTCAACTTTCCACGTGCATGTTGGCTGTCGATACGGCGTTGACCGCCCCCCAAACGCGCAACGTCGCGACGATCTTGTAGTTCCTGAAGGATATCTTTCATGACCGGTCCCCTTAAATTTAAAGGGAAGCTAGCTGTTTATGCTGCATCCGCAAAGGAGAAATGCGCAAATTTGCAAATATATGAAAAGTTTAGTTTAGATAATTGCAAATTTGCAAACCGTCACAGCGCCGCAATTTACCGTCACGTCACCCCATAATCATATCAGTCGCCTGACTTGCAAGCCAGACACTACTCACCCAGTATGCGTATGTTGCCTTGATTATTTTGCACGCTGGCAACACCCCCTACTCAGGCCCTTACATGTCATTCAAACCACGCTTTCTTGATCGCAGCACGCCGCCGCATATTGTGACGCTGATCCTTTTGGCGGCCTTGCCCGCGCTGACAATGAATATTTTTCTGCCCAGCCTGCCGCGCATGACCGCCTATTTTGAGACAGATTATGGCATCATGCAGTTGTCGGTGGCATCATATCTGGCTGTGAATGCCGTGCTGCAAATCCTGATCGGCCCCATATCGGACAAGTTCGGCCGCCGATCGATCTCGCTTGTGGGGATTGCACTGTTCCTATTGGCCACGCTGGGATGCCTGCTGGCCCCTACGGTTGGCATTTTTCTGGGCTTTCGCATGGCGCAGGCTTTTGCTGTCGTGGGTATGGTGCTCAGCCGTGCGTCGATCCGAGACGTTGTTCCAACCGACAAAGCCGCAAGCATGATCGGATATGTCACAATGGGCATGGCCGTAGTTCCGATGATCGGCCCGGCCTTCGGCGGCCTTTTGGATGAGGCCTTTGGATGGCAGGCCAACTTTTGGGCGTTATTGATTTTGGGCAGCCTCACACTCTGGCTGACATGGGCAGATATGGGGGAAACCAAACAACCCAGCAAACTATCTTTGGGACGGCAGTTCCGCGAATACCCCGAGCTTTTGTGCAGCCCGCGTTTTTGGGGGTATTCGCTTGCGTCGGGCCTCGCATCTGGCGCGTTCTTTGCCTATCTGGGCGGCGCACCATTCGTCGCGACCGAAGTCTTTGGCATGTCACCTGCAAAGATGGGGATCTATTTTGGCGCGCCCGCACTTGGATATTTCGCCGGGAACTTCATATCAGGACGATATTCCGCACGGATCGGCGTTAACCGTATGGTCAACTGGGGCTGCATGATCAACGCTGCCGGGATTGCCATTTCAGTTGTCATTTTCCTAACCGGTGCGGGCACTGCCGAGAGTTTCTTTGGCCTCATGACATTTGTCGGACTTGGCAATGGCATGACCATTCCAAACGCCACTGCCGGGGCGCTTTCTGTTCGCCCCCATCTGGCTGGCACCGCCGCGGGCCTGTCAGGGGCCATCATGTTGGGGGGCGGGGCAGCCCTATCAGCATTGGCCGGGGCAATCCTGTCACCAGACACAGGGGCGTTGCCTTTACTTTGGTTGATGTTGATCACGTCAGTCGCGGCGATCGGGGCCATTGGCGTTGTGATCCTGCGCGAACGCCAACTTGGACTATAGGGTCGCGGCTCCTCAGGACTGGCACTTTAAGATTTGCAAAGCTAAGATCACACAAAAGCAAACTTGCAAAGCGATCCGATGGCTGTTCAAAAACTCTATGCTGGTGCAAAGCTGCGTGAAATTCGCCAGCGCCTCACCCTGACCCAAAAAGATTTCGCCGCTAAACTGGGCGTATCCCTGCCCTACCTCAATCAGATGGAAAATAATAACAGGCCTGTATCGACCACGGTCGTTTTGGCTTTGGCACAGGAATTCGGACTGGATGTCACCGAACTGTCCACTGGTGATTCAGAACGGCTTGTCAGTGACATGCGTGAGGCATTGGCCGATCCGGTTTTGGCAGAGGTTGGCGTTCCTCTGGCCGACCTACGCTTAGCCGCATCCAATGCACCGGGGCTTGCACGTGCTTTTCTGGAATTGCACGGTGCGTATCGACAGACCCACGAACGCCTTGCCTCATTGGACGAAGCATTGGGCCGCCAAGATGTGCAACTTCAAGCAAGCCCATGGGACGAAGTCCGCGATTTCTTTCATTACTGCGACAACTACATTGATGCCGTGGATAAGGCGGCAGAGCACTTTGCAACGCTTGCCGCACAACAGGGTGGCGTGCGCGCAGCCGCCATTCGCAGCTTAAGAGCAAGCGACATATCTGTGAGTTTTCCGGACATTGAAGAAATGCGCCACTATGACCGCGACGCAAAAACGCTGCATATTTCCTCACGCATTCCGACCGAAACGCAAACCTTTCAGTTGCTGCTGCAGGTCGCCCTTTTGCAAAATAATGCGCTGCTAGAGGCAACGCTGGATCTGGCGCGGTTTCACACCGATGCTGCACGATCCATCGCTAAAATCGGACTAGCAAACTATTTCGCTGGGGCAGCGTTAATGCCCTATACGATCTTTCTAAAGGCGACGCAGGACACCCGCCACGATCTAGAGCGTTTGGCGCATCGGTTCGGAGCGTCGGTTGAACAAATTGCCCACCGCCTGTCCACCATGCAACGCCCCGGTGCCAAAGGGTTGCCGTTCTTTTTTGTCCGTGTGGATCAGGCAGGCACGATCACCAAGCGCCATTCTGCCACACGGCTGCAGTTTGCCCGCTTTGGCGGGGCATGCCCTCTGTGGAATGTGCACCGCGCCTTTGAAACGCCGGGACGGTTTTTGCGGCAATTGGCAGAAACACCAGATGGCGTGCGCTACATAAGTCTGGCTTGTGATGTGTCCAAACCCGGCGGTCATTATGGTGCGCCCGTGCGCCGTTATGCCATCGCGTTGGGCTGCGAAATTAAACATTCCGATCAACTCGTCTATGCCGATACATTGGACGTGAACAATGCCGCTGCCTTTGAACCTATCGGCATTTCCTGCCGTATATGCGAACGTACCAATTGCCACCAACGCTCTGTACCGCCCCTGGAACGCCGCCTGTCCATCAACGAAAACGCCCGTGGTGTTCTGCCTTACGAGGTCGGTTAAATGCGGTATATGATCCGTCTGGCCGTGATCCTTGCGATCCTTGGCACGGGCACTGTTTTAATGGGCCAATATGCCGAGCGCTGGTTAATATACCCGTTTGACACCACCCATGTGTCCCCCTCAGATGCGCAGCTGACGACGGTTTCTGAAAGACAAATCGCGGTCGATGGCGAAACCTTAGTCATCTGGACCAAGCCACCCGCCCCGGGCAAACCCGTGATCCTGTATTTTCACGGCAATGCGGGAAATCTTGCCAATCGCGCAGGGCGATTTCAGCATTTTTTGAAACGCGAATATGGTTTGGTCGCCCCTGCATATCGTGGCTCTTCCGGCAGCAGCGGTTTCCCGCACGAGGCTGTGTTGACCGCCGATGCTTTACACGTCTACCAAATGCTTCCTGATCTTGCAGACACGCTCAATCCCAAGGTCGTGGTGTATGGTGAATCTTTGGGAACAGCGGTGGCGCTGTCGCTGTTTGATAAATTAGACCAAACAAAAAGGGCGCCGCCTAACGCTCTGGTTCTAGAGGCTCCGTTCACCTCAATTCAGGCCATGGCGCACCATCATTATGCCGCGCTGGCACCCTATGCTGACAAATTACACAACCAATGGCCAAGCATTGATCGCGCACAATCCATCACCCAACCCTTGTTGATTATCCACGGCACCCACGATGCGCTGATCCCTATTGAGCATGGTCAGAAAATTCTAAAGGCCGCACCCAGCCCAGACAAACGATTGCTTACAGTGCGCGGTGCGGACCACACAACACTTTGGCGCTCGGACGTCTTGCCAAAGCTTTGGCGCTTTATTGATCGCACCACTCGGTAACAAAATGCCGCCGCCCTTCCTCCAATAAGCGACGGCAGATTGTGCCCTGTAAAATGAGTGTCTGAGAATCAACACTCCATTTTCCAGTCACACCCGTGGGTCAACCCTCATGTCTCCACGGTAAGGTAACGATAAATCTCGTCCTTAAGAGCCCCACGTTTCTTACGCATCTCAACCTCGGCCAGTTCTTCCACGGGTTCCACATTGGTTTCCGCCCGATGCACAGCACGGTTGACCTCGTGGTAGGCATCCGCAAGCTTGGCAAAATGCGCGTCTGTGGTCTTGAGGGACGACATCTTTCCCACCAATTCGGGAAATTCTTCGGCCAATTCATGAGGGGTATGGGACATCGCGGTCTCCTTTTCTATCTGCTTCATAGAAAGGTTATCGCAAAGGGTGCGCGCCCACTTTGACAGGGATCAAAAATGGGCGCGCTGGACAGGAAAATGCCTTATCTTTGGGCAGATTTCCATTCTGGATGGAACCACGGTTCCGCATTTGAAGATGGCAGACGTCGCCCAAGGATATGATCAGAAGCTTTTTCACCCGTCATGATGGATGGCCCGTTCAGGTTTCCATTGGTGATGCGCGGAAAGATCGAACTGTCTGCAACACGCAATCCTTCCACACCAATCACCCGACATTCCGGATCAACCACTGCCATCGGGTCATCCACGGCCCCCATTTTGCAAGTGCCACAAGGATGGTACGCGCTCTCGGCATGTTCACGGATAAAGGCATCCAAATCATCATCGCTTTGTGCCGCTGCGCCGGGTTGAATTTCATGTTTCACAAAGGGTTTGAACGCATCTTGGGCGAAAATCTCGCGTGTCAGACGAATACATTTGCGGAAATCCACCCAATCTTGTTCCGTCGACATATAGTTAAACAGGATACGCGGTGCTTCTTTTGGATTAGCCGATTTCAACGTAACCTCACCACGTGAGGGAGAACGCATCGGACCCACATGCGCCTGAAATCCATGCCCTTCGGCTGCGGCCTGACCGTCATAACGCACGGCAATTGGCAAGAAATGGTATTGGATATCCGGATAATCCACCCCTTCGCGAGAACGGATAAAGGCCGCGCTTTCAAATTGGTTTGATGCGCCAAGTCCGGTTTTCGTGAACAGCCACTGCGCCCCGATCAGGGCCTTGCTGAACAGATTCCAATGTTTGAACAGGGTGATGGGCTGACTACAGGCCATCTGCATATAGAGTTCCAGGTGATCTTGCAGGTTCTTCCCAACACCTGGGCGATCGGCCACGACATCAATACCATACTCTGCGAGATGTTCGGCGGGACCAATCCCAGACAGCATCAACATCTTTGGCGAATTCAAAGATGACGCCGCAAGGATCACTTCAGCGTTCGCTTGGATGACCTCTATTTTGCCACCGCGCTCCACCTCTACCCCAACAGCGCGACCTTCTTCGATCACCACTTTGCGCGCCAGCGCTCGGATTATATCACAATTCGGGCGTTTCAGCGCAGGCCGTAAATAGGCGTTGGCCGCAGACCAACGCCGCCCCTTCCAAACGGTTTGCTCCATCGGGCCAAAGCCCTCTTGTTGCTGACCGTTATAGTCATCAGTCACCTGATATCCCGCCTGACGGCCTGCATTCACAAATGCGTCGTGCAGCGGGTTGTCCCGCGGCCCACGTGAAATATGCAACGGACCATCTTTGCCGCGCCATTCCGGATCACCCCCATGGCCGCTATCATGCCAGCTTTCCATACGCTTGAAATAGGGCAGCACATCAGCATAGCCCCACCCATGTGCTCCACTTTCGGCCCAATGGTTATAATCACCTGCATGGCCGCGCACATAGACCATTCCGTTGATCGAACTGGATCCCCCAATGACCTTGCCACGCGGGCACACCAACTTGCGCCCATCCAAATGCGGCTCGGGTTCGCTCATGTAGCCCCAGTCATAAAGGCTCATATTCATCGGATAGCTCAACGCCGCTGGCATCTGAATCAGAGGCCCGATGTCCGTGCCCCCGTGTTCGATCACAAGCACGGATTTTCCGGCCTCTGACAAACGATAGGCCATCGCACATCCAGCGGACCCAGCCCCGACAATCACATAATCCGCGTTCATTGCAGTCCCTATTTCGCTACTTAATTAAACCCACCATTCCCACGTTGATTGCCTTTTGGGCATCGGGGTGGGAGGGCGGGCGATGTCCAAAGGGCAATCAGAATGCCGCTTCGACATCTCCCATCCGCACATAAACCGACTTCACTTGACTAAAGTGCTTGATCGCCTCTTTGGAATTCTCGCGCCCTACCCCAGAGGCTTTCACCCCACCAAACGGCGCTTCGACAGGCGCGTCGTTGTATGAGTTGATAAAACAGCTGCCTGCCTCCAACGCGCCAATTACGCGATGCGCGCGGCTCAGATCATTGGTGAAGACACCAGCCGACAGGCCAAACTCGGTATCATTGGCGCGGGCAATCACCTCTTCTTCGGTGTTAAAATCCAGCACCGACATGACAGGGCCGAAAATTTCCTCGCGCGCGATGGTCATATCATCGGTCACATCAGCAAACACAGTGGGCTCAAGATACCAGCCTTCTTTGTCCACACGTCCCCCGCCACAGATCAGGCGCGCGCCCTCGGCTTTGCCCTTTTCCATGTAACCCAAAACGATATTCATCTGGTTTTCACTGACCATAGGGCCAAAATTTACGGCCTCGTCCATCGGATCACCAATCACAGCATTGCCCACACGTTCGGCAAGACGTTTTAGAAACGCCTCCTTGATGCCTTTTTGCACAAAGACTCGCGTGCCATTAGAACAGACCTGACCACTGGAATAGAAATTCCCGTTGATCGCGCCACCAACAGCGTTTTCCACGTCTGCATCGTCAAATATCACCAACGGGGATTTGCCGCCCAGCTCCATGGTGACGTGCTTCATGTCGGCTGCTGCCGCCGCATAGACCTTTTTGCCGGTTGGTACCGACCCGGTCAGCGACACCTTGTCCACACGCGGGTCAGTGACCAAAGCACCCCCAACTTCGCCCATGCCTTGCACCACGTTATAGACGCCAGCAGGCAGACCCGCCTCATGCAGGATTTCTGCAACTTTCAAGGCGCACAAAGGCGTGGTCTCAGACGGTTTGAACACCATCGCGTTGCCACAAGCCAAGGCAGGTGCTGCTTTCCAGCAGGCGATTTGCGTTGGATAATTCCATGCGCCAATCCCCACGCACACCCCCAGAGGTTCGCGCATGGTGTAGACCCAATCTTCGCCCATCGGAATATGTTCGCCGGTCAAAGAGCCTGCAAGCCCACCGAAATATTCCAGAGAATCCGCACCCGATGTTGCATCCGCCACAAGCGTTTCTTGTAACGGTTTTCCCGTATCATACGTTTCCAGAACCGACAGGTCATAATTGCGCTCGCGCATGATGTCGGCGGCACGGCGCATAATGCGTCCACGCTCTGTTCCAGTCATCTTGGCCCAGATTTTCTGCGCTTTACGGGCGGATTCCAATGCCTGCTCAACGATCGCGGGCGTGGCGGCATAAACTGTCGCAATCTGCTCACCCGAAGCTGCATAAATCACAGGGATCGGCGTGCCCGATTTATCCTCGACGTATTGCCCGTCAATAAAGTGGCTGGCGATGGGCCCTATTTGCATTTTCCAGTTTTCCTTATGCGTATGGCGTTTTCCGTACGTTGCACAGATTTTTTAAATAGCCAAACAATTTTTTAAACAGTCAAAATTTTTACCCCGGCGCCTTATCAACGCCGGGGATCATGCTTTTCGAAAGATCAGTGCACGGTATCAATCTTGTGGAAATCCAAATCGCGATCTTCTGGCGAAGATGTAATCGCCATGACCTCTTTGCGCTTTGTCAGGACGATATAGGCAAGACAGGCCACATAAAGCCCGATCACCACGCCGCCGATCCATTGGATTTGCAACCACTGGCTCTGAAATGCCAGTGTCAAAACAAACAGCACGACCGCATTACCCAGCACATATGGTACTTTGCCAAATCGCTGTGCAGTCAAGTTCAGGTTGTCGGTATAGAGACGGATCAGCGAGTCAAACGAGTTGATCACAAAAACAATCCCCACAACCATCATCGACACATTGATCAGAACCGTCGTCGCGATGCCGTTCAGATGATAATAGTAAAGGACCGAGAACCAGATCCCCAATGGGATGGATGGAAAGATCAATAGTGCGGCCAGAACCTGCCATGTCTTCAGGCCTCCCACAAAACGTGAAGTAAACTGACCAATCATGATCGACCAAGCAAACCACCAGAACAGATAGAATTCATGATAATCCGTCAGTGGCAGAACGAATTTATGGATATTCGTGAAATATCCGCCAATGTTGCTCGCTGTATCTGCAAAAGCACCAAGTCCCATGCCCGAGAAAGCCCACATACCAAGGATCAACAACCCGAACAGAGCCGTCGAGCCAACCGACAGAATACGCACGTATTTGATGTCTGTGGATGAAAATGCCGCCACCAAGATCACCAAGAAGGTAATGACATAGAAGGCCGGGATTACAGTTTCACCATCGCCCATAAAGGTCGCGTAGTAAGGCAGGTAGATCAGGAACAACGCACCCGTAAAGGCACAGGTTGCAATGATAACGATGTTATTTATCAATCTGATCAAAGGAATTTCAAAGAACTTCACGCGAGGCTCAATCACACAAAAATAGAACGTCGTCAGAAAGTAGAATCCCCAGATCAAAAACCCCCAAAACCCAAACTCCAACGCCAGCGGATTGGTGAACGCATATGCCGGTTCAGCTGCAGTATCCGCATACAGTGGGAAATCCCAAGCCAGCGGAAACATGATCAATCCAACATCAAGTCCAGATGTGAACAGGATTGCGATAAACGTGAATAGATGGACCGGAGTGACGCCAACGTTGCGCACATTCCCCCACTTGATCACGCAGAATATCACCAGCGCAAACGCCAGTAATATGCCAAAAGAAATTAACATCGTCATTGGTTTTTCCTCCCCAAACAAGCCTCTGATGAGCCCGATTTTCCAATGACTGATACTCATACGGCACTTTTTGTGAATATCAAAACAATTTCTTAAATGCTCATACAAATTATTTTTCAACTTTGCGGATTGCATGTTCCTGCGCCAGCGGCAAAACTGCGTTCATGGGCCGTAAACGTATCCGCGACATTCGAAACGAAGAATTGATTGATGCCACCATCACCGCGGTGCATCAGCGGGGTTATGGTGTTGTCACCATGGCAGAAATTGCGCGCGAGGCCGGGGCCTCTGCCGCCAGCATCAACTATTATTTTGGCTCTAAGGAAAAACTGATGGAGGCGACGATGCGTCGTCTGCTGAATCTTCTCAAGCAGGCCATGTTGGAACGCTATAAAACGGCAACAACAGCGCAAGAGCGGCTTTCTGCTTTGTTGGATGCGAACTTTGACGATCGCCTTTTTACGGTCGAGCAATGCAGCATCTGGATGCAGTTTTGGGCAAATGCCCCCTATTCCAAGACCCACGCAAGACTGCACCGCATCAACCGCGCCCGCGTTACCAGCCATTTTCGCGCTGAATTGCGACGCCTGTTGCCAGATGACAAACGTGAAACCGTACGCGAAGCTTTGCAAAGCTATATGGATGGAGTTTGGCTTGAAGCAGCTCAATCCGATGGGTCGCTTAATCCCAGCCACGCACGCGTCGAAGCCCAGCGCGTAGCACGATTATTGGTTGAGGCGGCGACACACTGAAACGGCCTTCTGCTTCTTTTATAAAAAGAAACAGAAGGTTAGAGATTTAGTGAAGCCCAAACACTCAAGTCAGATTAACTTGAATGCCCTCGGCTTCAGGCAACGATCCATCACCGACCAAAGTCGTAGTCACGTCCTTCACCCGTGTTACAAAAACTGTTGGCGTGATTCACTGTAAGATTTGCACCAACGGCCCGAATTGATGCAGTAAAAGCCCCTCCGCCAGATGCCTTAACGGCGTTATCTGGATGGATTGTAAAACTAATGCCGCGATGACCCGATTTGGTGACACTGTCGCCGATGCCACGGGCCAAATACAATCTCTCATTGTTTTTTGCACCCAACTTTAGTCGCGCATGAAGGGCGGCGATGCACCAATACTGACGTCCGCCATCCCCTGCGCGCCCGATCACCTCGAATCCGCCATCTTGCAGCGCATTCACCTCATATAGCTGAAGGCGAGGATAGCGCGTGCTAGATGATGCAACACCTGCCATTAGGGTCATGGATCCGACCATCGCCGCCAAGACCATTTTATTTCGAAAAAGCATGGAACTCTCCATTTTTGAAATATCACTATCCATTAAGATATGGAGCTCCCACCAAAGAAACCAATCACAGTTGATCATGAAGCATTGAACAAAGGTGCGTGCATAAGCATTCAAAGCGTGGTGTTGGGGGTTTTCACATCCAAATCCTGAAAATATTCATGTTTCATAATGATTTAGGTATAGACATTAAACAGATAAAATAAGATCGCCTGCTAACTCTACATTCACGTTTTCCGATACTTATACCTGATGAATTTTCCTAGTTTGGGTGAGAAAAATATCATTTTTCCACTAAACACGAGAATTCGAACTTTAAGAATTTGGAAATTTTTCAATCAAATAGTGAATATCTGAACAAATAATTACATATACATAATCAATCCCCAGAATTACCCACAATATTAGAGAATCTCATACCAATCGCCTTATACTTGTTCGTAGTCGCACCAAGAGCATTGGCAATTCAATCTGAGAAATTGAGCGCACCACAAATGAGAAAAAGGGCCCACACCAGTTAGGTGAGGCCCTTTTGTCGATGGTCAATTGAGATGTGTCATCAAGGATAGAGCGACACCAAGATTGAATTATTGATCTAAGAAACTCCGGAGTTTGCGTGAACGGCTTGGATGCTTGAGTTTGCGTAACGCCTTGGCTTCAATCTGACGAATACGTTCACGCGTCACACTAAATTGTTGACCAACTTCTTCGAGAGTATGGTCAGTATTCATGCCTATCCCAAAACGCATTCGCAAGACACGTTCCTCGCGTGGGGTCAGAGATGCCAGCACGCGTGTTGTGGTTTCCTTGAGGTTTTCTTGAATGGCGCTATCCAGTGGAAGAACCGCATTCTTATCCTCAATGAAATCGCCCAATTGACTATCTTCTTCGTCACCGATCGGAGTTTCAAGGCTGATCGGCTCTTTCGCGATTTTCATCACCTTGCGCACTTTCTCAAGTGGCATTTGCAGCTTTTCGGCCAACTCTTCTGGGGTGGGTTCGCGACCAATCTCATGCAGCATCTGACGACCGGTGCGCACCAGTTTGTTGATAGTTTCAATCATATGAACAGGAATTCGGATGGTGCGAGCCTGATCAGCAATTGATCGTGTAATTGCCTGACGGATCCACCATGTCGCGTAGGTCGAGAATTTATAACCACGGCGATATTCAAATTTATCAACCGCTTTCATCAGACCAATGTTGCCTTCCTGAATAAGGTCAAGAAATTGCAAACCACGGTTGGTGTATTTCTTGGCAATCGAAATCACGAGACGCAAGTTCGCCTCGACCATCTCTTTCTTGGCTTGGCGAGCTTCTTTTTCGCCTTTTTGAACTTGTTGAACGATGCGTCTAAATTCAGGAATATCCAAACCAACATAGGTGCCAACCTGCGCCATCTCTGCACGCAACTCTTCTACCTTATCGGTAGAGCGCTCCATGAACATCTGCCACCCACGACCTGGCTTTTGGGCCATTTCTTCAAGCCAAGTCGGGTCAAGTTCACGTCCACGGTACGCATCAATGAATTCTCGGCGGTTGATACGTGCCTGATCGGCCAGTTTGACCATTGAGCTATCAATCGACATCACACGGCGGTTGATGCCATAAAGTTGGTCAATCAGAGCCTCAATACGGTTGTTGTGTAGGTGCAATTCATTCACCAGTTCAACGATCTCAGAGCGCAGCTTTTGATAGGTGCTTTCTTCTTTCTTAGAGAAGCTATCATCTTCGTTCAGAGTTGCTGAAATCCGGCTGTCCTGCATTTCCGACAACATGACATAATCATCTGCAATCCGGTCCAACGTTTCCAAAACGCGTGGCTTCAGCGCGGCCTCCATCGCGGCGAGCGACATGTTGGCCTGTTCATCCTCGTCATCGTCATCATCTTGGGCAATCGGGTTGCCATCAGCATCAAGCTCTGGACCCGCGTCCTTCTTAGGCGCCGTGGTGACATTGGCGGCGTCAACGATGGGTTCTTCTTCGGCATCCTCGTCCAACTGATTACCGAATGTCGTTTCAAGGTCGATCACATCGCGTAGCAAAATATCTTCGGACAAAAGTTCGTCGCGCCAGATTGTGATCGCCTGGAATGTCAGAGGGCTTTCGCACAGCCCGGCAATCATCGTGTTGCGGCCGGCCTCAATCCGTTTGGCGATTGCAATTTCGCCTTCGCGGCTCAACAGCTCAACCGATCCCATTTCACGCAGATACATGCGGACGGGGTCATCGGTACGATCCAGTTTTTCCTCTTTACCAGAGGACAGCGCCACCTCGCCTTTTTGGCCAAGTTCGACCACGGCAGTGGATTTCAGCTCTTCTTCTTCGGCATCTTCATCTTCGATGATGTTGATACCCATCTCCGAAAGCATAGACATCACGTCTTCGATCTGCTCGGAAGAAACTTGATCAGGTGGCAAAACCTGATTCAGCTGATCGTAAGTGATGTACCCTTTTTCACGCGCCTCAGCGATCATCTTTTTGACGGCAGCCTGGCTCATATCAAGCGAGATTTCGGCTTCCTGATCGGCGGGCTTCTGGTCGTCGGTGTCCTTGGCGGCCATGCGGTGCTCCTGCATCAAAGGGCTTGGGTGATTCGCTGTTAACGAATCAATCGTGCGAATGGATGATTCGCAACCCGTTTACCCTGAATTCTTTACGTATTCCTCACCATAATGCGCGCTTTCATCTAAGACTTGCGCTTTCCAAAGGTGATTCGCTCCATTAACGCGTCCAATTTGGCACGTTCGTCCTTATCCATCGCAGCGCCGTTCTTCCCCACTTCGTATTCTGCGCTGTCTTCCATGTGGCTTCGCAGCGCGCGATTACGCGCTTCTGCAGCCTGTCCCAAACGCCATGTCACGGCCTCATCAGCCAAACCCGACATGTCTTCCTCTGCTTCGGCAATTTCTTCACGCAATCCCTGATCTGCCACCAGTTTCGCTATTTCTTCACGAATGGTCAGACGCGCCAATTCCGCATCCCCCGGATGACGCACCGGAGGGGCCAATCGAACATGGGGATGGCTCATCAGAAAATCAAGCGCATCAGCCCCCATCGCATCCGCGACGATCTCTTTAAGGTCAGAAACTCCGCGATGGGTTTGGCGCAACAACAGATCGCGCAGATATGTGTGATCCGGATCCTGACAACTCAACGCCTCTAGCTCTACTTCAAATTCATCCAAAAGTGCAGGACAGGACAGAACTGATGCAAGGATCACGGCCTCACGCATATGCCTTTGACGACCTTCCCCACCACGTGCCAACAAAGATGCTTTGGTGCTTGGCTGCACACGCGGCCCTGTTTGCCATTTCCCCTTACCACGGAAGGTGCCCCGCTCTGGACGTTGCGGGCGAAACAGTTGCCAGCGCAATTCCTTGATCGCCTCACCATAATGAGACCGGATAGAAGGGTCCCGGATCAATTTGATCTTTTCACGCAAGGTTTTATCCAGCGCAGCTTTGCGCTCTGGGCTGTCAAACACCTTGCCTTCGATTTCACGTTGCCACAAAAGATCCACCATCGGCGTGGCTTTTTCCAACACCTTTTGCAAGGTCTTCGCCCCCTTGGTCCGGATCAAATCATCCGGGTCCTGACCCTCGGGCATCAATGCAAATCGCAAGGAACGGCCAGCCTCAAGCAACGGCAAGGCCAGATCAATCAGTCGCATCGCCGCGCGAATACCAGCTGTATCGCCATCCAACGCGATAATCGGCTCTGCCGCCGTGCGCCACATCAATTGCAACTGCGCCTCGGTCACAGCCGTGCCCAAGGGCGCAACAGATGCCTTAAACCCGGCTTCTGACAGTGCTATGACATCCATATAACCTTCGGCCACAATCAGGGAATGCCCCTTACCCGCCGCAGCCCGCGCAGGCCCGTGGTTAAACAGGTTCCGTCCCTTATCGAACAACTCGGTTTCTGGAGAGTTCAGATATTTGGCGTTATCATTAGGATCCATCGCCCGCCCACCAAAGGCAATACACCTCCCGCGCGCATCCCTGATCGGAAACATGATACGATTGCGAAATGCATCATAGGGCTTTCCACCCTTACTGGAAGGCTTTGCCAGTCCAGCCGCAATAATCAAATCCTCAGCCACGTCTTTGCTGCGCAAATGATCCCACAGGTTTTGCCATCCATCCAGGGCAAATCCGATTTCCCATCGCTCTAACGCCGCCGACGTCAACCCTCGGCGAGTCAGATAGTCACGCGATGCAGCCCCGGCACCGGTGTTCAAAGACAGTCTGAAAAATTGGACAGCCTGTTCCATCACCTCGACGAGAACCGTCCGTCGATCCGCCTTCTGCTGAGCGCGCGGATCACTTTGGGGGACTTTCATCCCGGCCTCTTCGGCTAGAATCTTAATCGCATCCATGAATTCGACATTTTCGGTTTCGCGCACAAACGAAATTGCGTCTCCTTTGGCATGACAGCCAAAACAGTAATAATACCCTTTGCGGTCATCCACGTGAAAGGACGCCGTTTTTTCATGGTGAAACGGGCACGGCGCCCACATGTCGCCCTTGCCCTGATTGGATTTACGTTGATCCCACATGACTTTACGCCCCACGACCTGTGTCAGGCTCGTGCGGGTGCGCAACTCATCAAGGAATCCGGGAGGCAAACTCATAGGGGATTATTGCTACATGCAAAGCGCGGAGTCGAGTCGATGCGCCGTCCAAAAGGGGCCTTGACCCTCTGCAGTTGCACCACATTCACTCTAGAGGATTTGAAGCAAAAAGAAATCAGCGCGCACAGTCGCTCACTTTGAAAAAACCTAGTAACTCAGGCACGCTTCTTTGAAACTACCCACAACATCTTTTTTCAGTTCTTTACGTTTCAAGCCATAGATCCAATCAACCATACCCGGCACCACCGGCAGCAGGCGTTCTTCAACCGCTGTTTCCCCTTCGGTCAATTGTATCAGCACTTTGGCTTTGCGCATTCGATCCTGACGCATGTCAACGATCTGCTGCACCATTGCGGCGTTTGTTTCACAATTGGCGACTTTTGCATCGTCATCCTGTGCAAACCCCGGGAGTGCAGTGGTCACTGCCAATGTCAGTCCCAACAAAAAACGCATATTACTCTCCATTCATCACTTATGTGATTGATGGCATTTCACCGTTCAGACGACAACCCTTTTTGCACCCGTTTCAACACCAGTCACATGCGTATGGATCAGGGAAAAATAGGCAATTTCAATAGTTCGCGAAATTGACGACAAGCGAACTTGGTGAAATAAAAAAGGCCCGCCATTGGCAGGCCTTTCCTAAAAGTTTTTTGCTTACAGCCCCTTGGCGCGATAGCTGGTTGCGACCTTATCAATTGCAACGATATAGGCCGCCGTACGCAGGTCGGTCACGTCATCGCGACCATGCCAAACCTCACGCATGGTTTGATAAGCTGCACGCATAGTGTCATCCAAGCCAGAGCGAACCAGCTCAAGCTCACCGGCACCGCGCAGGTATTTATCTTTGAAATCAGGCGCTGGTGCCCATGTTTTGCCCATAGCCTCGGATAGGCTTTCGAGTTGATCAACAACCAATTGGTGACGCGACTCTTCCTGACGGCGTTGCATGCGGCCAAAGCGGATGTGGCTCAGGTTCTTGACCCACTCAAAGTAGGACACTGTCACACCACCTGCATTGGCATACATGTCGGGAATGATCACGCAGCCCTTGTTACGCAGAATTTCATCTGCCCCTGCCGTCACTGGGCCGTTCGCGGCCTCGATGATCAACGGCGCCTTGATGCGGTCCGCGTTGGACAGGTTGATCACGCCCTCAAGTGCAGCTGGCACCAGAATATCGCAATCCTCTTCCAGCACCTTGGCGCCATCTGCCGTGTGGGTTGCATCCGGGAAACCGGTGATACCGCCGTGCTTCACAATCCAATTGCGCACCGCTTCGACATCCAAACCGGCAGGGTTAAAGAGCGCCCCATCACGTTCAATGATACCGGTGACAATTGAGCCATCTTCCTCGGACAGGAATTTGGCGGCGTGGTATCCCACATTGCCTAGCCCCTGTACGATCACGCGCTTACCTTCTAGGTTACCTGTCAGACCGGCGGCAGCCATATCGCGTTCATCGCGGAAAAATTCCTGCAACGCATATTGCACACCGCGACCAGTGGCCTCTGTCCGACCCTGAATACCGCCAGCGTTGATCGGCTTACCAGTCACACACGCCTTGGCGTTGATGTCAGTGGTGTTCATGCGCGCATATTGGTCCGCAATCCACGCCATTTCACGTTCACCTGTGCCCATATCTGGGGCCGGAACGTTTTGAGAGGGGTGGATGAGGTCACGTTTTGCCAGCTCATACGCAAAGCGACGGGTGATCTGTTCCAGTTCATGCTCGTCGTATTCGCGCGGGTCGATACACAGCCCACCCTTTGATCCACCAAACGGCGCCTCAACCAACGCACATTTATAAGTCATCAGTGCGGCAAGCGCTTCGACTTCGTCCTGATTGACCGCCTTGGCAAAACGAATACCGCCTTTCACAGGCTCCATATGTTCCGAATGAACCGAACGATATCCTGTGAACGTATGAATTTTACCACGCAGACGCACACCAAAACGAACTGTGTATGTCGCATTACAAACTCTAATTTTCTCTTCCAGTCCCGGTGGCAAATCCATTAAGGCCACGGCCCGGTTGAACATCATATCCACGCTTTCTCTAAAGCTTGGTTCGTTTGCTACGCTCATCTCAGTTCTCCCTGTTCCAAAAACACGACTCGTCATCGCACATTTGTTATGCAGCCTATGACGGTTTGATTAAAGGATGCGAGGGGAAGTTTCCAGATTGCATATTTTTTAAACAAAAAAGCCCGATTCGCGAATTGTGACATTGTTTCCGCAAAGGCATCAAACCACGATACCGACCGGTATTTACCATGAAAATCAAGGGTATTCCCCACATTCACCCCATAAACCCGTCTAAATTCTGCCCCATTTCTCTGACATAAATATCAAAGCGTGAACTGCGTTCTAAAACGCGTTCTGCCGGGGTGAAAGGTAGTAGGTGAGGGAATATGGGACAAAAATTGTCTAGAAATGCTAACCGTCGATCATTGAATCCGACGGGAAGCTCCTTCGAAAAACTGAAAGGTTTCTGGCACGACGAGAGCGGCGTTGTCGTCGGGTTTTCGCTGTTTATCTTCCTGATGATCGTGATGATTGGTGGCATCGGTATCGACGTCATGAACTCAGAAATGAAACGCACACGCCTACAGAACACATTGGATCGCGCAATCCTTGCAGCGGCAGATTTGGATCAGACATTAGATTCTGAAGCCGTGGTGCGAGATTACTTTGCCACCACCGATCTGAGCGAAAATCTCTCCAGTGTTGGTGTCGATGCGGGGTTGAATTACCGCGTTGTCAGCGCCAGTGCGGAAATGGAGGTTGATACGATTTTCATGCACATGCTGGGTGTAGATAAATTTGACGTCCCTGCATCTGGTGTGGCCGAAGAGCGTATTGGGGATGTAGAAATTTCGATGGTGCTGGATGTCTCAGGTTCGATGGATCGCAACAGCCGCCTGACGAATATGAAATCAGCCGCCAGTGATTTCGTTGATACTTTGGTTGCAAATACCGAAGACGGTGATCTGTCGATTTCGATCATTCCCTATGCAACCCAGGTCAGCCTGACGGAAGAATTTGCAGGGACATTAAACCTCAGTAGTGCCCTTGTAGATTCGGATCAGGATGGAAACATCGGCGCCGATGAGATTGACGGCGAAGGCATTGCCCAAAGATGTGTGAACTTTTCCTCTGACGATTTCACAACCACTGCCCTTGACCCCGACGTCGAACTGGCTCGAACTTCCATGTTCGCTCCGTTTCAAAATGACGATTGGGACGGGAGAGACAATGATCCTAAAGTGATGGTTGGACGTGACGATCCTGATGGGTATATCTGGCCAGTGTGTGAACCTTGGTCTGCACGCGAAGTGTTGGTGCACGGCAAAGACGCAACCACGATGAAAACATATATCAACTCTCTGACAGCACGTGGCAACACATCTTTGGACATTGGTATGAAATGGGGTAGCGCGTTGCTTGACCCATCTTTGCAAGACTCTGTTCAAAGTCTGATTGACCAAGATGTGGTAAGCTCAGATTTCTCTGGCCGCCCTCACTCCTACTCAACCGCGAGGGTTTTGAAAGTGATTGTTTTGATGACAGATGGTCAGAACACCACGCAATATGTTCTCAAGGATGAGGTTCGCTCGGGTGAATCAAATATCTATTGGAACGATGATCAGGAACGTTATTCCGTCTACATCGGCCAAGATGACGATGATCGAGACAACGACGGAAACACAGAAGAAGGTATGTATTACTGGCCCTACGATGGTGGGTCTTGGCATGATCACCCTTATGGGAATGGTGCAACTCATGATGTCACCATTTACGGATATGAGTGCTACTCCTATCGCCGCAACGGATCGTGCAGACGCTATCGCCAGGTGCCTATTGGTTTTGAAACCGTCACGGAAGAAGGGGAAGTAAACGTTCTGCGTTACCCGGATCTCTGGGCCTTCACGACGATGGAATGGATTGTTGAGGATCTCTATGAGCCATGGATGAACGACAGTGATGCTTGGCAGGATTGGTATCATAATATTCTTGATAATGTGGAATCTACGGCGAAAGACTTGCGCACATTGGCAATGTGCGAGGCGGCTAAGGATGCCGGGATCGTAGTATATACGATCGGGTTTGAGGCCCCTACAAGTGGGGAATCCGTGCTAAAGAGCTGCGCAAGTTCGATCAGCCACTATTATGATGTGGACGGACTTGAAATCACGGGTGCGTTTGCCGCGATCGCGTCTTCGATCCAACAGTTGAAGTTGACACAATGAGACATTCAAAGCGCCCCTCCCTGCTCCGCCGTTTCCTGAATGAGGACGGCAATGCGACAGTCGAATTCGCACTTATGGTTCCCGTTCTCTTGATCAGCCTGATTGGCGCCGCCGAGATCGGAATCATGACGCTGCGGCACTCGATGCTGGAACGTGCACTGGATCTGACGGTTCGTGATGTACGCCTTTCAACTGGTGTTGTGTGGGAGCATGATGACCTGCGTGACAGTATCTGTGATCGCTTGGACATCATTCCCAATTGTAGTGAAAATCTGAAACTGGAAATGCAACGCACTGATCCGCGCAATTGGACATATGTGGACACATCCCCAACCTGTACTGATCGATCAGAAGATACCGACTCTGAAACCACGTTTGAGGCTGGTCGTGACAATGAATTGATGATGCTGCGGGCCTGTATCAAATATGAACCGTTTTATCCCACAACCGGGCTTGCCCCCTATCTGACTCAGGATAACGCTGGTGATATCGCCATCGTTGCCAAGTCAGCATTCGTGCAGGAGCCAAAATAATGATGTCTCATGGAAAAATAATTCTGACGCATCTTCGCGAGTTCCTTAAAGATAATAAGGGATCAGTTGCCGTAGAGGCGGCAATCATCCTGCCCATGTTGTTTTGGGTTTATGCTGCAATGTTTATTTTCTTTGATGTCTTCCGCACGCGCTCAACCGTGGAAAAGGCCGCCTATACAGTTAGTGACATGTTGTCGCGAGAAACAAATGCGATTAACACCGCGTATCTGCTCAATGCACATAAATTGTTTGATGTCCTTGCAGGTGATTCCAGCACGCCCTCTGGTCTGCGGGTATCATTGGTCAGTTGGGATGATATTAACGAAGAATATGATTTAGAATGGTCTCAGGCCACTGGTGGCATGGTTCCCCTGGATCAGGCTGGGCTTGCATTATACGAGAGCAACATCCCTGTAATGGCCATTGGGGAAACTCTGATCATTGTGCAGACCGAAAACACCTATGAACCTGTTCTAAACGTGGGGTTGGGCAACATTGATATGAAAACCTTTATCTTCACGCGCCCACGGTTTGCCTCGCAAATCGTTTGGGAAAGCTGATCTTAGGATTTCTTCTCTGCCAACAAAGCCTCAAGCATCTGAACCATTGCTTTGGTCTGTGGGCCTGGAGTTACGCCGCCGATCCCCACAGATTTTCCAAACCGCCACCAGATGCCAGGATACCAACGGCGCGGTGCGGCGCGCCTCAGCCGTATTAAAAAGCCATTTGACGGTTTCATAGCAAATACGCCACGTTCCAACGATTTGATATCATCCAGCGTTGCAATTACTTCGCCTTCGCTGTCGTGCAACCCTTGCCCTGTCAACACCACCACCCGCCGTGCCGCAGATTTCATACGAGCCGCCATCCACAAAGCACCAAGACCACAGACACCGACAAAGGCCTGCCACCAAAAAATAGCGATGGGGAATGCAAAGGCGAGGTACAACAACAGCGCACCGAGGCAAACCATCGTACCTATCCCAAATATACGCCGTGGAGCGCTTGCACTGACGGTTGCCAATACTTCGTCGGTTTCAGGCATTGGATGTGGCATGACGTCCTCAAGAAAAATTCAGAGCTATAGAGCCCATCTACAATTCAATCTTGCGATTTAATAGGGCATTGGATGTGCTCGATGT
Organism: uncultured Paracoccaceae bacterium; assembly: GCA_947489325.1. GTDB lineage: Bacteria > Pseudomonadota > Alphaproteobacteria > Rhodobacterales > Rhodobacteraceae > CANLDA01. The sequence continues at coordinate 48,463 of CANLDA010000020.1, forward strand.
GCGACATTGATATCGTCGATCACCTCTTGGCTTAGCACAAGGTCTTTGCCTGTAATGATGTGTTCCAATTGCGCCAACTGTGTCGCCCCGAATATCGCCGACGCCACAAAGGGGCGTTGCATGCACCATGCAAGCGCCATGTGAATCGGATCCAATCCATGCTTTTGTGCGACCTTTAGATAAACATCGACCACATCAAATACCCGGTCAGACTTGCGCCCCCCTAGATTATCGACCAGCGACATGCGCGACCCATCAGGCACAGCGCCACCTTGATACTTTCCGGTCAATAATCCTGCGGCAAGCGGGGAAAAGGCCAATAATCCCACATCTTCGTTCGCGCTCAACTCTGCAAGGTCGGTGTCATACAGGCGACACAACATAGAGTATTCATTCTGAATTGACGCTACCCGAGGCAAATCGTTGTCTTCGGACACGCGCAACCATTGCGCTGTGCCCCATGCGCTTTCGTTGGATAGGCCAAAGGCACGAATGCGGCCCCGCTCCACCTCTTTTTGCAACGCGCCCAGCGCATCTTCAATGTGGGCAAGAGTGTCGACCTTATTCTGGCCAGTGGGATCAAACGTCCAGTTTTGCCGAAACATATATGACCCTCGATTGGGCCAGTGAAATTGATAGAGGTCGATGTAATCTGTGTTCAGGCGACGTAAAGATCCATCAATAGCATCGTGAATTGTTTCGGATGATATCAATGCCCCATCACGCACATATCCCAGCCCTTCTCCCGAATGCTTGGTCGCCAAGACAATTTTGTCGCGTTGTTTTGTTTTTTCAATCCACCGGCCAACAATACGTTCAGATCGCCCGATAGTTTCCGCACGCACAGGGTTCACCGGATACATTTCAGCGGTATCAATGAAATTGATTCCCGCGACCAAAGCCATATCAATCTGCTCGTGCGCCTCTTCCAGACGGGTTTGGCTGCCAAAAGTCATCGTACCTAGACACAGGGCCGACACCTCAATCCCGGTGCGCCCCAACGGTTTCATTTGCATGTGTATTCTTCCTTTGTCGCGTCCGCACACAGACTACGCCGCCTTTGGACTCACGCAAGGGCGACGTTCCGGCAATCTTGCCAATACGTTACTTACGTGCGTGAAAAATGAACCCTAAAAGGTTCAACAACACCTGCGCTGCCAGAATGGATGTGCTGCCGGTTGTGTCGTAATCTGGGGCGACCTCAACCAAATCAATGCCCACCACCTCATTGCGCTTGGCCAAGGCTTGCAGCATCTCCAACACGTCATAATACAAAAATCCCCCATGGCTGGGCGTGCCTGTGCCCGGCGCGATGGACGGGCAAAACGCATCAATGTCAATAGTCACATAAACGCGCGCACCTACCGGAATATTATCAATCACACCCTTGGGACCAAGTTCGCGCGCCTGACGTACAGAGATGATCTCGCTGCCCATGGCGCGCGCATCTTCATAGCCTTCGCGTGCAGTAGAGGACACATTGCGGATGCCCACCTGCGTCAGGCCCGTCACATAATCCTTTTCGGCAGCACGGCGCATCGGATTGCCGTGTCCAAATCGGACACCGTGACGTTCATCCACAAAGTCCAGATGTGCATCAATTTGCAAAATGTGTATATCACCCTGATCATCAAAGGCATTGATGCAGGGGATGTTGATCGAATGATCGCCCCCTATTACTACAGGCATCGCCCCGGCTGCCAAAATGGCGCGCACCCCAGCCTCAATATTGGCGTGGCTTTTTTCGGTGTTCGTGTGCACGATATCCGCATCACCAATGTCCACGATTTGCACATCACTGGGCAGGTAGGTCGCGTCATCCTCATGGTCATACGCCCCTGCATGACCAAAGCTGAACAAGGTGCTGGCCTCACGCACGCCACGCGGGCCAAACCGCGCGCCGGATCGCCATTGCGTCCCAAAATCAAACGGCGCGCCCATCACACAGACATCGGCGTCAATTTTATCCCAATCGCTGACATAAGGGCGCTTCCCAAACGTTGAAATTCCGACAAATGGCAGATCAAGCCGCCCGCCTTCATATCCATGTTCTGCCATAGTTTCCTCCCGCAGGTATTTTCGCCACCCTGTCCGTTTTCCATCTTTCGAACAAGGATTTTTCCACCTCATCCCAAGGCCGCGATGAAACATGCCACAACAAACCGACAGAAAGCGTAAAAACGACACGCAGAACGTCGAATAACCACAAGCCGACATATTCACACGGGTCATTGTGGGCCATGTTATGCGCTTAATTATCTCATTCTCCGCCCTCTTTTTGTCCCTGATCCTTTTGCAGTTGTCTTCCGGGGGCGTTGGGCCTCTGGATGCGCTCTCAGGTATCGCGCTTGGATTTACCACTTCTCAGATCGGCCTGTTGGGATCTGCCCACTTTTTGGGCTTTTTCATTGGGTGTTGGTGGGCACCACGCGCCATGGGATCAGTTGGCCATTCACGCGCCTTTGCGGTTTTCATGGCGATGGGTGCGATTGGCATTCTAGCGCATTTTCTGATCATTGACCCTTATGCTTGGGCCATTATGCGGATTGCGTCAGGGATATGCGTTGCCGGTTGCTATACAGTGATCGAAGCATGGCTTCAGGCCAAGCTGACCAATGAAATCCGTGGCCGCGCGATGGGCACCTATCGCATTGTCGACATGGGTGCTTCATTGGCCGCACAAATGGTCATTAGCGTGCTAGAACCTGCATCTTATGTGTCTTACAATCTTTTGGCTCTGCTATGCTGCGCCGCTATCCTGCCACTGACCTTAACCAAAGCAAGCCAACCTGAAACGCCCAAAGCACCGCGTTTGCGTCCAATGCTGGCCGTCGCACGATCCCCACTGGCCGCAGCAGGTGTGGTTGTAGCCGCACTCAGCTCCGCCAGCTTCCGAATGGTTGGGCCTGTTTATGGCACTCAAGTAGGGCTTGAGATTGAACAGATCGCCTATTTTCTGGCGTCCTTTGTTCTGGGTGGAGCGCTTGCGCAGTATCCCGTCGGATGGCTTGCAGACAAGTTTGACCGTCGCTGGGTGCTGATTTGGCTTTCTGTCGCTGCTATTATCAGTTGTTTCTGCACGGCCTTCATCGGGGCAGCTGGAACAACCATTGTCATGCTTATGGCAGGGTTGTTTGGTTTGACTTCATTTCCAATTTTTTCGGTGGCTACCGCCCACGCCAACGACTTTGCAAGCAGCGAAGAGCGGGTCGAGCTGTCTGCCGCGTTGATGTTCTTTTATGCGCTTGGGGCCATTGCCGCGCCGTACTTGGCCTCTGGGCTCATTCAATGGTATGGCCCTGGCGCATTGTTCATGATGATTTCCGTGGGTCATGGGCTGCTGATCGTCTTTGGCATCAGCCGAATGCGTGCCCGGCCGACCAAGGGTAATCTAACTCGTTATATTTATGCACCGCGCACGTCTTTTACCATCGGTGGCCTGATCGGTCGCCAACGTGAACGAAATGGCAGCGATGACAAAGACACCTGACACAAACTCCTTACATTTACGGTAAGGGATCACGTGAAAACACCCACTGGAACTGTGCGCCTGATTGGTCTAGGGAAGACGCAAACCAGCAGAGGACAGCACCCATGGCGCGCCACCTGATCACTTCGGCCATTCCGTATATCAACGGCATCAAACATCTTGGCAATCTTGTCGGCAGTCAGTTGCCTGCCGATCTGTTTGCACGGTTTCAGCGCGCGCGTGGCAACGAGGTTTTGTTCCTTTGTTCAACAGATGAACATGGCACTCCTGCAGAGTTGGCCGCGGCTAAGGCCGATAAACCCGTGGATGAATACTGTGCTGAAATGCACGCCGTCCAGGCCCGCATCGCCGAGGGGTTCCGCCTGTCGTTTGATCATTTTGGACGTTCCTCCAGCCCACAAAATCATAAGCTGACTCAGCATTTTGCAGGCGCTTTGGATGCTGCGGGCCTGATCCGCGAAGTGTCTGAAAAACAGATGTATTCCAACGCGGATGGGCGCTTTTTGCCGGATCGCTATATCGAAGGCACCTGCCCCAACTGCGGTTTTGAAAGCGCGCGTGGCGATCAATGTGACAACTGCACCAAGCAGTTGGATCCAACTGATCTGATCAATCCCTACTCAACCATTTCTGGCTCTACTGATCTGGAAGAACGCGAAACCAAGCACTTGTTCCTGTGTCAGTCGCAGATGCGCGAGAAGCTGCAGGCCTGGATAGACAGCAAAACCGATTGGCCCCTCCTGACCACCTCGATCGCCAACAAGTGGCTGAACGATGGTGATGGGCTTCAGGATCGCGGTATCACACGTGATCTGGATTGGGGCGTGCCCGTCATGAAGGGCGATGACGTCTGGCCCGGTATGGAAGGCAAAGTGTTCTATGTTTGGTTTGATGCACCCATCGAATATATCGCCTGTTCGCAGGAATGGGTTGATGCAGGCAAAGGCACCGGCTGGGAACGCTGGTGGCGCACCGATAAGGGCGCGGATGACGTGCGTTACACGCAGTTCATGGGCAAGGACAACGTGCCCTTCCATACGCTGTCTTTCCCGGCCACCATTCTGGGTTCGGGCGAGCCGTGGAAGATGGTCGATCACCTGAAATCCTTTAACTATCTGAACTATGATGGCGGTCAGTTCTCGACATCACGCGGGCGCGGGGTCTTCATGGATCAGGCGCTTGAACTCCTTCCGGCCGATTACTGGCGCTGGTGGTTGCTTAGCCATGCACCCGAAAGCAGCGACAGCGAATTCACTTGGGAAAACTTCCAAGTGTCCGTGAACAAAGATTTGGCTGACGTACTTGGCAACTTCGTGTCCCGCGTTACCAAATTCTGTCGCTCCAAATTTTCCGAAACTGTGCCTGAGGGCGGCTCTTGGGACGCACCCGAGCAGGCCTTGATTGACGAGCTGACCACCCGCGTCGGCGCCTATGAAACCTATATGGAGACCATGGAGGTCCGCAAATCGGCCCAAGAATTGCGCGCGATTTGGGCCGCAGGCAATGAGTATCTGCAAACCGTCGCCCCTTGGACGACCTTTAAAACAGATCCCGATCAGGCTGCTGCACAAATTCGTCTCGCGCTGAACCTCATTCGTTTCTATGCAGTGTTGTCTGCGCCATTTATTCCTGATGCCTGCGCATCACTGATGGACAGCATGCAAACAAGCGACACAAGTTGGCCTGAGGATATTCAAAAATCTTTGGAAACCCTGCCTGTTGGTCACGCCTTCACCGTACCAGAAGTGACATTCCGCAAAATCACCGATGATGAATGCGCGGAATGGCAAGAAAGGTTTTCTGGCGTACGCACCTGAGTATTCGACAGGTCTCTAGAATTGTAAGAACTTTGAGGCTGCTATATGCTGCCTTGTTCAACCCCTGTTAAAAAAACACAGGCAGGCTGTTCCGGAATTGAATCGGGATAGTCACGTTATCTGCTCTACGAAACCCATCTGCTTGATCGGTTTCAACGTTGATGTGGCACTAATCCGCGCTGATGAAAGAGTATGTTATGACAACAGCCACGAATGATCCGCAAGTCAGACCAGACACGAAATCGGTGTTGACCTCAAAGTTTTCGTCATTGAGCATCGGAGTAAAATTAGCCGGGTTGATTGCAATTGGGTTTATCCTCGGATGCTCTATAATCGTGGCCGTGCAATACAGCGCCGAACATAAGCGTATGCGCCAACTGTCGGTCGATAGTTCCGGAGATATTTCCCACCTTTTGGCCTCACAAATGGGGGGTGCCGTTCGTTTCGAAAAAGGCAGCCAGATTGAAAGCATGTATTCAGGGGTGATCGAGCACGAAGGCTCTAAGCTGAAGCGTTTGATCGTTGTCACCGCTGACGGAAATTTCATCACTGGGCATCAGGCCGATTTGACCACCGCACCCGATCTTGTAGCTCTGGCACAAACTGTAATTTCAGAAGGGGTCCAAACAAAAGCGGCCCAACTGAATAACACCTATCAGGTTGCTCAGGCCGTTCTATTTGGCTCTGACAACGAAGTCGTAGGCGTATTTGTCTCGGAATGGGATCTCCGTGAGATCAATCAAATGGCAAAAGTGCTCGCAATACGCAGCTTGGCACTGGCTGCGATGGTATCCTTAGCGATCCTCGGAGTTCTTTTGTTCGCGATTTCCAGAACCGTAGCGCGCCCTATCAGAAACCTGACCGCAACCATGCGCCGTATCGCAGCCAAAGATTATGAAGTTGAGGTTCCATCAGTTCACCGCAGCGATGAAATTGGCCAGATAGCCCACAACATGCTCGCCTTTCGAGATCAGCTTTACCAAGAAGCAGAGGCAGCGACCAAACGGCGTGAATTCGAAGAACGCCAACGCAACATGTTCCAAGACCTGTCCAGGGGATTGGGGCGTGTATCAGAAGGCGATATGACCCATCGTATCAACCCAGAATCATACAATGAACTCTCTGCGGATGATCAAAAAGTTTGTCATGATTTCAACTTATTGGTCGAAAATTTTTCAACCGTCATTGCAACGGTTAAGGTCAGTGCTGAAGGTGTGCGTAATGGTGCCATTGAGATCAATGGAGTTGCATCTGATCTGTCCAAACGATCCGAAATGCAAGCTGCCACGCTTGAAGAATCCGCAGCCGCTCTCGATGAACTGACCGCCAGTGTAAAATCCGCCGCACAGAACGCGCTTCAGGCCAAGGACGCCATCGTTGAAAATCGACATCAAGCTGAAACCAGCGGGGATATCGTACAAAATGCAGTTGAGGCGATGCGCCAGATTGAAGCCTCTTCCAGTCAGATCACGCAGATCATCGGCGTTATCGACGACATTGCTTTTCAAACAAACTTGCTCGCCTTGAACGCAGGGGTAGAGGCCGCACGCGCAGGCGAAGCAGGGCGTGGGTTTGCGGTTGTTGCATCAGAGGTACGTGCCCTTGCGCAGCGCGCTTCGGATTCTGCCCGGGAAATCAAAGAACTTATCTCTAAAAGTGCGCAACAAGTGGAGGAAGGTGGCACTTTGGTAGCCCAGACCGGCGATGCCTTGAATGACATTATCTCCAGTATCGGCAAAGTAACAGGCCTGGTTTCCGAAATCGCAGCGTCTTCCAAGGAACAATCTGTCGGCCTTGAAGAAATCAACGTAGGCGTGAATGAGTTGGATCAAGTCACCCAGAAAAATGCCTCCGTTGTAGAGGAAGCTTCTGCTTCCAGCCAATCGCTTTCCATGGAAGCGGAACGTCTGACATCCGCGCTTGCACGGTTTGTTATCAACGAGGCAACCCATCCCGCCGTTTCGGATGAGCCGGTAATATTCTCGCGTAACCACACCCCGCAAGAAGAACTCGACGAGTTCTCAGCAACCTCAGAAACCGCCTTCACCCCTCCTGTGGGCGACCTTCCGAAAAAGGAAGGAACCACCGGTACCTGGCAAGATTTCTAACAAGAAATTACGCCAATGGGTTTTTTGCTTCCATTGCCTATTTTGCCCGTTTGCCAGAGCCTTGTCCCGGAGATCTATTTTGAACGCCCACGCATCAAACACAATTCACGTCGTTCAAGGCCAATATCGGATTTCCGCATCACCTGAGGATAGGTTGGCAACTGTTTTGGGATCATGCATTGCCACTTGCATATTTGATGAACAGTTCGGCGTAGGGGGAATGAATCATTTCTTGGTTCCAGGCGAAGCAAATGCCCATGACGGCAATCTGAAATATGGGGTCAACGCAATGGAACTTTTGATCAATGGCATCTTGCAAAAGGGAGCCAGTCGAGAACACCTTCGCGCAAAGGTTTTTGGCGGGGCAAAACTGTTTGCTGGACGGCATGCCGTTGGCGAAGCCAATGCGCGCTTTGCTTTGTGGTATCTCGAAGCGGAAAACATCCCTGTAGTTTCACGATGCATCGGTGGCAATCAGGGGCGCAAAGTTCGCTTTCACCCATATACTGGGCAGGCTCAACGTATGTTCCTGTCTGACATTCCCAGCGAAACCATACCGTCAAAATCCGCTAGCCGCCAACACGCACCCAAAGCGAACGAGGCAGTAGGAGCACTGACTTTGTTTTAGCGCACGCTATCGCGCTATCTGCCGAGCATCATCGGCCTGTCAAGCTCAGATATTTAGGACGAAATTTAAGACCGACACTTCGCTCATCGGACCAGTCGAACATCAAAATAACGCAACATGTCCGTTGGCGGTCGCAGAAGGCTGTTCAGATAGTGACGGATGCAACAAACGAACCCGCAGATCATGCAGGCGCAACAGGTCCTGCAATAGATCCACATTCGTAATCGCATCCACATCAATATCTTGGGCAATTCTATGTACCACGTGTGCCACATCACACAAAGATTGATGCAATAAATCAATCTCCTGCAAACGTTGACACAATGAGGCCTCCAAAGTGCTTAGAGGGAGCCTGGAAATCGCGGCGTCAATATCTTCTGCCAGTTCCGCCAGACTCGTCACCTCGTTGGCCGTGCGGTGCAAAATACCTCTGGTGGAAATTTCATTCATTTGCTGTCCCCGGGTATCATTGCAGTCACAAGCGACCCACAACTTTTTCGATGCAAGCCTTCAAGTCATTGGTTGAAAATGGTTTCCTGAGGAAATTATTCATCGCAAGCTTACGTCCTTGATCGATGACCTCTTTGGTCGCCTTCCCAGTTACCAAAATAAATCCAATTCGTGATGTCACCTTATGATTTCGCAACCCTTCCAAAAGTTGCAAGCCGTCGACTCCCGGCATGTTGTAATCTGAAATTACAAGATGCGCAGGTCGGGTCACCAATTTTCGAAATGCGGCGCCACCATCATTCTCAGTACGATAGTTTTTGACACCCATTTCCTCAAGCGCTTGGGTAATAACTCCACGGCTTGTAGACATGTCATCCACTACCATCACATGCAAACGATCCCTAATACTCATTTGATCGCTCCTTGAAAAATTGCTTCGGAATTCGTGGAGTTCTTTCGCTGAGACGTCGGTATGTCCGCGCGCTTGTAGTGCGACGTTCCCAAGGGGCGGAAATATGACATGGCATCCTGTGAAAGCCGTTCTGAATGCCCAATATACAAACGCGCATTTGGCGACATGTAATCTGCGAACCTCTGCCAAAGATTATTCTGTGTGACCGCATCGAAGTAAATCACCACATTGCGACATAAAATAACGTCAAACATGCCAGAAAAGGGCCAATCCCCAATCAGGTTGAGAACCCGAAATGTGATCAAATCACGCGCCTTTTGTGCAACTTGAACAACATCCTGTTTGTTGGGCACGGATCGGAAATTTGTGTCAATAATTTCCTGTGGCAATTTGGATATACTTGTGCGTTGAAACTGCGCATCAATACCCGTCTGAACGACAACCGGGTCAATATCAGTTGCCAAAATCTTGATATCCAAATCTGCAGCTTCGGGGCAAACCGACAAAAGAGTGAAGGCAAGGCTATAGGCTTCTTCTCCGGTGGCGCATCCTGCCGACCAAATGCGCACACGTGCGCCCGTCTTGGCGCGCTGCACAAGAGATGGAAAGACATTGACTTTCAGGTCGTCAAAATGAGCATCTTCGCGAAAAAAGCGCGTTACATTTGTAGTCAATCTGGAAATCATATGTGTCACTTCAACGGGCCCGTCAGAGCTTTCGATCAATTGACGATAGGCTTTAAAGTCCCGCATCCCCAAGGTTCGAAGGCGGCGCGATAATCGCGCTATGACCATTGGCCGTTTGGACAAGGCCAAGCAAATACCGGTCTCTTTGTATAAACGCGCAGCAATTACCCGAAAATCGTCATCCGAGAATGGATACGCTTCTGCAAGTTGTCGTTCATGCCCATCCATCTTCAGCACGTTGTATGTCCCTGTCGCGCCGGTAGAATGCGCGCCACATCAATGGCACGGATCATTTTGTCTTCGATGGTGAAAACTCCTTCGATGAAATTCCGTGTCGCACCGGAGGCAACATCAGGTGTTGGTTTCATGTCGTCATGTGGGAGGTTCAAAATGTCAGAAACGGCCTCAACAAGAAGCCCAACCATACGTTCATCCAACATAACAATGATGATTACATGCCGTGGCGACGGGTTCGTAACGCCCAATCCCAGACGCAATGACAGATCAACCACAGGAAGAACTGTGCCACGCAAATTCATCATCCCTTTGACGTAATCAGGGGCATGGGGCAAGACGGTTGTCGGAGTCCACCCCCTGATTTCGCGCACATATCCGATATCAATGCAAAACCCTTGATCCGCGACGTGAAAGGCAACGATTTCGCGGCTCTGATGGATGTCTACGGCAACATTATTATCCATTGTTCAACACTCCTTTTGATGACGCCCCGACCTCATGGTGATGTAACGACGTCACCGGATGAAGCTGGTCAGTGTCGACAATCAGCGCGATTCTCCCATCCCCAAGGATGGTTGCAGCTGCAATGCCGGGAATAAATCCATAGTTTGTTTCCAGCCCCTTGATGACAACCTCGCGTTGATCAAAAACCTGATCTACCGCGACAGCAGTGCGCCGCCCGTTCTCATTTTCAATGAGTAAAAGCGTGAGTCCTGAAAAATCCTGCGGCATTTCGCGATAGCCAAGGCAGGCCCCCAAATCCAAAACCGGGACCAATTCCCCATGTGAGGACATCACCAAATCATCTGAACCAAGCACTTGAACCCCGGCTTCATCAGCGCGCACTGTTTCACGCAAAGCCGATGTCGGAACGACCACGGTTTCACCTGCGGCTTGAACGACCATGCCTTCCAATACAGCAAGCGTTAGGGGCAGACTTATTGACACCGTTGTGCCGCTTCCCGGTGAGGAGTGAATGACAACGCGCCCGCCCAACGCACGAATTTCACTTTTGACCACATCCATTCCCACGCCGCGCCCAGACATGTTGGACACCACGTCATTGGTCGAAAATCCCGGCAAAAAGAGAAGATTGTCGATCTCAGTGTCGGCCAAATCAGCATCATCAGGGATGAGACCTTTTTTAATGGCCAAAGAACGTACCTTGTCTCTGTTCACGCCTGCACCATCATCACTCAATTCGATCACAACCCGCCCGGAACGATGTGCTGCAGACAGGGTGACTGTACCTTGCGCAGGTTTCCCGGCTGCTATGCGGAATTCGGTTTCCTCCAAGCCATGATCCACCGCATTGCGGATCATATGTGTCAACGGGTCAGCCAGCCTTTCGATAACAGTCTTATCGACCTCAACAGTGTCACCAATCGTTTCGAATTTGGCAGCTTTTCCAGTTTCTTGTGCTGCCTCTCGAACAATTCGAGACATGCGTTGAAACAAGGGTTTCACGGGTTGTGCGCGAATGGCCATGACGCTTTCTTGCAATTCGCTGGACAGCTGCTTGAGTTGCGCCATTGCGGCCTCAACCTGATTGCCGGATTGCAGAGACATTTCGCTGACCGATTGGGTCAGCATGGCTTCGCTGATGACCATTTCCCCAACGATATTGATCAATCGATCCACCCGCTCCAGATCAACCCGGATCGTCGTCTTGGTAGCGGTGACTTTCTTCTCTGCTTTTTTTCCGAAAATTGATATTCCTTCTATGTCCGCCCTCGTATCGGCAGATATCACAGTGGGGCTTTCTGGCGAGATGGGGGGGAGAAAAACTGGCGGATTGTCTTCTTGCACCTGCATAAAGTCCGAAATGTCAGGCAGGCTATCAGCTCCTTCGTCAATCCTTATGATTTCCAGCGCACATTGATCCTCGACGAACTCGAAAACTTCTCGGATGTCGCTTTGGTTTTCATCAGTGATCAACCTAAGATGCCAAGATACGCTTGGCTCATCCCATTCCATTTCGGAAAGAACCGGAACCTCGGAAAGATCAGCAGTGATCTCAAGTTCGCCTAAATCTTTGAGCGCCCGGATCAGCAAGGCAGCATCATTCCCATTGGCGTAAAGTTCTTTTTTGGGGGTAAAGCGGATTTCAAACTCGCTTTTACCATCTCCCTCCAGCTCTGGGAGATCGTTCACCTCTGGTAGCTCAAGCGCAAATCCGATGGCTTCGAAGTCATCTGGCGAAACTTCCTCGTCTTCGCCCGTTCCTCCGCCAAGCTGACGCAATTCCTCGATCAGCGCATCATCCTGAGAAGGCGCATTTTCCTCTCCTGAATTTGCCGCTTCGACTAAATCAGCCAAACGGTCACTGGATTTGTAAAATACGGCCAACATTTCGGGGCTAACAGAGACTGTGCCAGCACGGACATCATCCAAAACATTTTCAAACGCATGTGCAAAAGAAACCAATGTCTCAAGCCCAAATGCCCCAGCGCCGCCCTTGATTGAATGTACGGTCCGGAAAACAGCATTTACAACCTCTGCATCGGCTGTTCCGTCATCCATGGCATTCAAACCATCGGCCAAAGCCTCTAGCAGATCCTCACATTCCTGAAAAAAACCTTCACGCAGGTCGGCAGAACCACTCATGTTACATTACCTCACAACCACCTTATGGATGGCAGACACCAACTTGCCTTCATCAAAGGGTTTAACAATCCACCCGGTCGCACCGGCATCGCGAGCGCGTGCCTTTAACGCTGGGGAACTCTCTGTTGTTAAAATTAAAATTGGCAGACCGCGCAGACGTGATTGGCCCCGAACACCTTTGATAAATCCAAATCCATCAAGGCGGGGCATATTGATGTCAGTGATCACGACATCGGGCTGAGAGTCTTCCAATTTATCCAACCCCTGTTGACCATCCTCGGCCAAGGCAACCTCAAAGCCCGCATTTTCCAGGGCTTGCGCCAACATTCCCCGCATCGTGCGGGAGTCATCAATGGCCAAAACGCTAATTGTCATGCGGTCTCACTTTCCTGAAACAAATCTTCTGGCACCCCTAATAAATTCAGTGCCTGCACAAATGCTGATGAAGGCGCGACAACTTCAAAGTCGGCGCCGTCTTTCAGCCACTGCATCTTGATCGACACAAGTAATTGCACCCCAAGCCCACCAACATGACGCACATCGCTGGCATTCAGGGAAACGGGTGTATCCCTCAAATGTTCCAGCGCCTCTGCGATCTCTTCGCAGGTGCTGTAATCAAGTTGTTCTGGCAGTGTCATGATCCATGGATCACGTGATGCGCCAATTTCATCGCAAGAGGGAACAGAATCACTCATCTTGGTCTTTCCACAAAGAAGCCCAGACAAAGGGGCAGTTCCTCATGCCTACGCCGCTTTCGTTAAAAGACCGTTGTGGTTTTGGATTTTAATCACATGACAGTATTTACAAAGCCCTCTATTCAAAGACTCCGATATCTACAGCATTACCGTGATTTTGGTACGAGATGGATTGGATGTTCCGCCACATCTGGGAGGCCCGCCGTACACAAGCCAAAGAGCCGCTGCATACGAGCAAGCGCAAACTGGCGACCATCGACAAGCTGCTTGATCTTATCATGGGGTCAAACAACACCACCGTGATCCGTAAATACGAAGAAAAGATTGAACAGCATGAACACGACAAAGCGCGTCTGACTGAGAAAACGTCCAATCAAACCGAACCCAAAGGCTCTTTCGAAGAAAAACTAGAACTCCATAAATAGCGTTTATATTCAAATCTTTAGAGATAATTACAGACCCTCAGGTCTGTTTTGGTGCGGGCGGTGGGACTCGAACCCACACGGGGCTAGGCCCCAACAGATTTTAAGTCTGGTATGTCTACCATTCCATCACGCCCGCGCATCTGATTTTATGATCAGACGAGGCGAACATAACGTCTGAATGCGTGGTGTAAAGCACCTAAAGGTCTTCTCCTTGAGGGATCGTTCTGGGTGGCGCTTTCAGCAGGCCACGTTCGGGCACCCAAGGGTTCAACTCTATTGCCCGCGCCAGCATGTCTTGCGCTTCGGACTCGCGCCCGAGACCGATCAGGGTCAAGGCGCTTCCGGTCATGGCAGCCACATGATTTGGCGATAATTCCAACGCGCGCTGCAAATCAGGCAAAGCTGATGCGAAATCCTGTCGCAGGAAATGCACGAATGCGCGTTGGTTATACCCTTCGGCGTAATTCGGGCAATAAGCCACCAAAGCATCTAAATCTTCGAGTGCGCCCAAGAAATCATAAGAGCTGCGTCGCTTCATGCCACGATCAAGCATTTCTTGTGCAGTTTCATCGGGGGCATCTGCCCATAGTGCCCACATATCTTGTGCGAGCATTCGCGCACTGTTTTCGTCAGGTGCCTCTCGTGCAGCCGACAAGAGCTGTGCAATTTTTTGGGAATGGTCAGGGGGCGCAGGACATTCCGCAAATGCAGATGTAGCGAAAAGGCATATGACAGTAGCAAGTTTCATAACTCAATCGTGGCATTTAATCTCAATATTTCAAGTCACATCATCGCGACCTCTTACTTGACCTTGACATGATCTATCTTCAGCCTGCAGTCATGTTTCCCACCAAGGATCACAACCTATCAATGCGTACGCCTTATGTGACCCATGGGCTGATCTTGACGCTACCTATTAGCTTTTACCATGACAGGGCAAATTCGGACCTAGAGATCAAGGCCGACCCATCTTTCCGCGAAGCCGTTTAAACCACACCGCCATCCCCATCGTCAGGAGACGCCGATGACCCTACATATTCTGTCTTGCCACTGCGGCTCTGTGAAATTGCATTTGCGCCTGAGTGATCCCATTGGCGCGGGTATACTGTGTGATTGTTCTTTATGTCGTCGCCGCGGGGCCGTGATGGCCACCGTCGCTATTAATGATCTGAAGGTGCTACAAGGTGCAGAAAACCTGACGCTGTACCAATTCAACACTGAAACCGCGCAACATTATTTCTGTAAGACATGCGGCGTCTATACACATCATCGGCGTCGATCTAACCCAAATGAATATGGTATCAATACTGGCGCGCTTGAGGATACAACGCCCGCCGATTGGCGCAACGCAGAGTTAACCGATGGCGTGAATCATCCCAGCGATAAATGAGACTCAGTTCTGGCGGATGACTTTGGCGAATTGATCAAAGATCGGCTCGTTCGCGGCCAGAATGCTGCCAGCTTCAAGCATATTGTCGTCTTTTCGAACCGCTTCGGCAAAACCACCGGCTTCTTGAACAATCAGACTGCCTGCTGCCATATCCCAAGGCTGCAAACCACGTTCCCAATAGCCTTCGTAACGACCAGCGGCAACATACGCGAGATCCAGAGAACATGCCCCCCAACGACGAATACCAGCACAGGCAGGGGCAAGGCGTGCTAGGTCTTGCAAAGTGGCAGGCAGATCACGTTGACCTGCAAATGGCACACCTGTGGCAAAGATCGATTCAATCATGCGATTGCGGCCAGAAACGCGCAGACGGTTGCTGTCATTCAGCCACGCGCCCTCGCCTTTTTCGGCATAAAACATTTCTTCCTTAGCGGCATCAAACACCACGCCTGCAACAATCTTGCCTTTGTGCTCCAAAGCAATGGAAATCGCCCAATGTGGCAGGCCATGCAAAAAGTTGGTGGTGCCATCCAGCGGGTCAACGATCCAGCGACGCGTGGGGTCTTGGCCCGCTTCCTCTTCGCTTTCCTCGGCCATCCAGCCATAGGTTGGGCGCGCGCCCATCAATTCTTCTTTCAGGATCGCCTCGGCGGCCAGATCGGCACGGCTGACAAAATCACCTGCACCTTTCATCGAAACCTGAAGGTTTTCGACTTCGCGAAAGTCCTTAACCAACGACCGCCCCGCTTTACGCGCAGCTTTCAGCATGATGTTAAGATTTGCACTGCCTGCCATGGCCCGTCTCCTTTGTCAGAGCGCGCGTATACGCCCCGTTCCCCCATTTGCCAAGGGCAAAGCGGGTATGCGTTTCTTAAAGATAACACCAGCCCGTGCCAATCACGGAAAACGATGGCGTATCACTTTGCAGCGGCCTGAAGTCGCGAAGCCTCTTCACCAGCCAATTGGATCAAATCACGCATATAGGGTTTTTCCATATCTTCACTGCGTACAGCGGCAAAAAGTTGGCGGATGATGCCGTCTTTGGTCAGGGGGCGGGTGACATAATCAGAGTTATATTTCACCTCGCGCACCACCCAATCCGGCAACACCGCAATGCCGCGGTTGGACGCAACCAGCAACAAGATCACCGCTGTCAGCTCGGCCTGCCGCACTCCTGCGGGTTCGACCTTGGCGGGGGTCAATAACTGTGAAAAAATATCCAGACGCGCGCGTTCCACCGGATAGCTGATCAAAGTTTCCCCGCGAAAATCCTCAGCCTCAATCCAGTCCTTTTGCGCCAAGGGGTGCTGACTTGAGGCAACAAAGACCGGTGCATAGTCAAACAGATGGGCAAATTCGACATTTGGCAGGTCTTCAGGATCAGATGACACCACCAGATCAACCTCTTCTTTTTGCAAGGCAGGCATCGCATCAAAGGCCAGCCCGGGACGGATGTCTACATCAACATCAGGCCATGTTTTGCGGAATTTTTCCAACACCGGAAACAGCCATTCAAAACAGGCGTGGCATTCAATCGCAATGTGAAGGCGCCCGGATTTGCCATCTCGCAGGCCATCAAATTCAGCCTCTAATCCTTCAATTTCTGGCAAAATCCGATTGGCCAATCGCAACAGGCGCATCCCCGCCGCAGACAACTTCATCGGCTTAGAGCGCCGCACAAACAATTCCACCCCAGCCTGCTCTTCCAAGCCCTTAACCTGATGGCTTAAGGCAGATTGCGTGATGTTCAAAACCTCTGCCGCACGTGCCAGCCCACCCATTTCATGAATGGCCTTCACGGTGCGTAAGTGGCGGAATTCGATATGCATCTTCATATCAACCTCATATTCTTCTTGAGTATTATGAATTTGTCTCACAATGACAGGCATGCAACAAGGCCTCAACTGACAAAAAGGCCTAATAACATGACAACTCCGCAAATTTCCTTCGAATTTTTCCCGCCCCAATCGCTGGAGGCGTCGTTTCGGCTTTGGGATACGGTTCAAAGCCTTGCGCCGATGGGGCCGCGGTTTGTCTCTGTCACCTATGGCGCGGGCGGCACCACGCGTGACTTGACGCGTGATGCGGTGGCCACATTGCATCAATCCAGTGGGTTGAATGTTGCGGCGCATCTCACTTGTGTGGACGCCACACGCGCTGAAACCTTGGCCATTGCACGTGATTTCGCAGCGGCGGGCGTTTCAGAGATTGTGGCCTTGCGGGGCGACCCCCCCAAGGGCAGCGACGGGTTTCGCGCCCATCCTGAAGGGTTCAACAACGCTTGCGAGTTGATTTCAGCACTGGCAGACACTGGCGATTTCACGATCCGGGTTGGGGCTTATCCAGAATCGCATCCCGATGCGCGTAACCAGAACGCTAATATTGATTGGCTTAAGGCCAAACTCGACGCAGGTGCATCCGAGGCCTTGACGCAATTTTTCTTTGAACCAGAGACTTTTTTGAGGTTCCGGGATGCCTGCGCAGCGGCGGGCATCACCGCCCCAATCACACCGGGAATCCTTCCGATTGAAAACTGGCAAGGTGTGCGGCGCTTTGCGGCACGTTGTGGTACCCAGGTGCCTAATTGGATCAACGCGGCCTTTGCCAAAGCAGACCGCGATGGGCGCAGCGATCTGCTGGCAACCGCGCTGTGCACTGAACTGTGCGACACATTGATTGAGGAAGGTGTGGAAAACCTGCATTTTTACACACTGAACCGCCCGGAATTGACACGCGATGTCTGCCATGCACTTGGCATTGTGCCTGCTGCACGCTTTCAGAACGTGGCGTAATTCATAACTCACCGTTGCATCCAGCGTTTCACTGCGGCCATCTGTTAAAAAACAGGAGACTGCTGTGAAACGCTTTATCGCCCAATCCATGAATGATCTGCCTGATATGGCGCTCATGCTGTCGATGTCCGGCCTTGAGTTTATGCAAGGCGTCGTGAACGGCACGATCGCAGGACCACCGATTGGGCACACTCTGGGATTTTGGCCCACACTGGCCGAGGATGGCAGGGTCGTGTTCACAGGCACGCCGGACTTCAACGCAACCAACCCGATGCGCACCGTGCATGGCGGATGGTACGGGGCCATTCTGGACAGTTGTATGGCCTGCGCCGTGATGACCAAATTGCCCCGCGGTCAGGCCTATACAACGCTGGAATATAAGATCAACATTCTGCGCGCGATCCCCATCGACACCGAAATACAGGCGATCGGTACAGTGCAACACGCAGGTCGCTCTACGGGTGTGGCCAATGGTGAAATTCGCGGCACTAAGGATGATCGCCTTTACGCCACGGGATCAACCACCTGCATTTTTATGACGCCGCAAACCTAAAAATCGCCTATTTCGTAAACACGCGCCAAGGTGACAAACGCATTAAGACGCTTCGCCTTTGGCTGTGCTCCTCACGTCGGGCCAAGGCCGTTTCGTGGATACGTTCTGATTTGTCACAACCAATTTTTCTGCCTTTGCGCATCAGGAAAAGCTTACCCCAGCCGTGCCATGTGCCCACCGATGGCGCATCAGGATCTGATGGAAAGCGTTCGCGCCACCCTTTGGGCAAGGGTAAACCGCATAACTCTGCACAGCCCAGCATCCAAACCAGCGGGATATTGGACAGACCCCGCGCGGCCTCATATCCCCCCAGCTGTCCACCAATATCGCCATGGGTGCCGCGAAACCAAACTTGTTCAGCGCGCCCAGCCCAACCCTCACCAGGACATTCCCACAATTCGGGTTCAAACACTTCGCGGGTTTCATCCATCGCCAATGCGTGAAATCCGTGTTTGATTGAATCACCAAGGTGGTGGTTGTGAAAGGCATGGCGCCGCTCGGTGAGACGCCACAATAGAGGCAAACGCATGCCCAATGCCTTGACCGTATCCCAGACGCCGACCATCTCCACCTCTACCTGATCATGACAAAAGACTCGGGTGAAATCCTGCGATGCTTGGCTGTCAGGGGCACATTCATAATGGCGATAGACCTGCACTATATTGCGTTCAGTGGCGTGGCGGGCCTCCAGCAATCCAACCCTGTCAATCACACCCGCAAGTGAACGCACCGCAAATGCACCGCGCGAATACCCCATCAGGTAGATGCGATCACCAGGACGATAGCGCGACGCCAAATAGCCATAGGCGCGCCGGATCTGTCGATTGATGCCACGCCCCATCATCACATTCAACGTGCTACGCCAATCATCCCACTGCACCCCTGCCTCATAGTAAAGCGACACCTCATTGCCCATTTCCTTAAGCAAGCGATAGGTGTGCCCGGCGTTGGATTCCATGCCTTCCTCTAGTGAGGACATCGTGCCATCCAGAATAATCACATGGTTTTGTGGCCCCCGGCCACGGCCCGGTGCAGAATGATCAGACGTGTCCCCACGCCCGAACCATCCAAGTACCTTTGATTTAAACCGTGACAGTCGCATCCTTTAACATTTCCCAGACCCGGTGAGGTGTAAACGGCATATCTGCCTGTCGCACGCCACGTTCCCAAAGCGCATCCTGCACCGCATTTGCCACAGCGGCCATTGCGCCAACGGTCCCTGCCTCACCACAGCCCTTCATGCCCATCACATTGCTCGGGGACGGCACAGGTTCCGTTTCAAACTTTAACATAGGTAGATCATCGGCCCGTGGCATCGCATAATCCATGAACGATGCCGTGAGGAGCTGCCCATCCTCACCATACACCACATGTTCCGTGAGCGCTTGCCCCACCCCCTGAGCGACCCCGCCATGCACCTGCCCCTCGGCCAACATCGGGTTGATGAGGTTCCCAAAATCATCAACAACCGTATATTTTTCAAGGGTTACAACACCTGTTTCTGGGTCGACCTCTACCTCTGCGACATGCGCACCATTAGGAAAAGAACGTGCAGACAATGTAGCGCGTTCCTGATGATCCAACAAATCCGCGCGAGAATCGTTACGAGCCATCTGCGCGGCCTCTAAAAACCCCAGCGTCAAGTTAGAGCCTTCGGCACGAAAGCGGTCTTCGTCAAAGCGCACCGCCCCTTCATCCACGCCCATTTTTGCGGCCAGATAGGGTGTAAAGGCTGCAATCATCTTATCGACCGTGGCCAAGGTTGCATTGTTTTGCACCGTGACGGATCGGGATCCACCCGTGCCGCCACCTTGGGCAATCTGGTCGCTGTCACCTTGCACCACATGAATCATATCGGCAGAAATACCGGTTTGGTCTGACAGAAACTTGGCATAGACCGTTTCATGTCCTTGTCCGTTTGATTGTGTCCCGACAAATATTGAAACGGTCCCATCCTCGTTGAATGCAATGCGCGCGCTTTCACTAGGATCGCCTAGAATACTTTCGATATAGTAACACAATCCCATACCCCGCAATTTTCCACGCGTGGCACTGTCTGTGCGCCGGGCCATGAAACCAGCCGCGTCCGAGCTGATTTCAGCATGGCTGAGAACACGATCAAACTCTCCGACATCATAGATTTGCTTGGTGGGGGTTTCATAAGGAAAGGCCTCTGGCGCGATAAAATTGCGCCGCCGCAATTCCCAAGGATCCACCTCCAATTCACGCGCCGCACGATCCATCAGCCGTTCGATAACATAAATCGCCTCGGGACGCCCCGCCCCGCGATAGGCATCCACTTGCGTGGTGTTGGTGAAAAACCCTTTGGTCTGCATCCACGCCGTAGGAATGTCATAGGCTCCGGTCAACACACAGCTAAACAACTGCGTCTGAATACCTTGTCCAAATTGAGAATTATAAGCCCCCAAATTGACGTTGGTTCGCACGCGGTAGGCTGTCGTCTTTAGGTTTTCATCAAAGGCAAGTTCTGCAACAGACACCAGATCCCGCCCGGAATTGTCGCTTAGCATTGCTTCGGTGCGATCACTCATCCAACGCACTGGGCGTTGCAATTGTCGCGCCGCCTGTGCCGCCACATAATATTCAGGATAGGCCATCGCCTTCATGCCAAACCCGCCCCCGACATCCGGATTGGTTACGCGCACGGCCTCCTCTTTAAGACCAAGCGCCTTGGCAATTTTGGTTTTCATTCCCCAGACACCCTGTCCGCCAAAACACAGGTGCAAACGTGCATCCTGCCATTCTGCGAAGCAGCCGCGTGGCTCCATCGTGTTGATGATGACTCGGTTGTCCCCAACCTCAAGCTTCACGACATGCGCGGCTTGGGCAAACGCAGCATCGGTGGCGATTTCTTCGCCCATACCCCAATCAAAGGCCACGTTTTCGGGGGCTTCGTCATGCAGCGGCTGCCCACCCGACGCAAGTGCCAGATGCACAGGCAATTCATCATATTTAAGCGTTACAAGCTCAGCCGCATCACGTGCTTGCTGCATGGTCTCAGCGACAATCGCGACGATTGGTTCACCAACAAATCGTACGCGATCACGTGCAAGAATGGGACGCTCTGGTGCGGCGGCTTTAGACCCGTCGCGATTGTCAACAATGCTGGCCTCCATTGCGACATTCATTCCACTCGCCTCTAGATCAGCAAGCGTCAGAACAAGATGCACCCCCTCGGCTTGCTTGGCCTCACTGACATTCAGCTTTGCTATTTTTGCATGGGCAACGCTTGCACGCACAAAAATCACATGCAACGCCGACGCAGGTGCAATGTCGTCAACATACGCACCTGCCCCGGTCAGAAACCGCACATCCTCTGTACGCTTGACAGATTGACTCTTGCCGAATTTGTCCATGCCATTCCCTCCGCGCGGATACTCTTTCACAGACGTGGCGCAATTAGTGCCCCCTTTCAACCTTTGGCTTAGGAAAGGCCGTAACGGACCTTGATCATCCCCGACGATCTATGCATCCGTAATCGTTATGATTTGTTGGTCTCCATACCCATTGAACCGTGTGGAAATAGAGGAGGAATAGGCCCCCATTCCCTCTAGCAGCAGGTAATCCCCCTCTGCCACTTCAGACGGCAAAGGCATTGGATCAGGCAAGCGATCAACGCTGTCACATGTTGGTCCAAAAACCACGCGGTCTTGCATGGGACCTGTCAGTTGCCCTTGTTGGGCACGCAACACAATCACACGATCAGACAGCTCCATGTCGCGCAGCTCTGCAAGGGATCCATAAATGCCATCGTTCAGAAAAAGTGATCCATCTGAACGAATGGCCTTGATGCGCAATGCCAATGTAAAGGCCTCGGCGACCATCGCGCGGCCAGGTTCGCACACCAGTTCTGGCGCGACTTCGCCAAATGCCTTGGTAACCTCATGTGCGATACAAGAAAAAACCATCTTTAAATCAGGCGCCTGCCCCACGCGATGGGCCGCAAACCCGCCCCCCACGTTCAAACGCGCAAGGGTTACCCCGGCGTCTTGGGCAATCTGCGCGACACGCCCAATATAGGTCGCCCATGCCTTGGGATCGACGCATTGCGTACCGGGGTGAAATGTCATGGTCGGAATGAATCCCATGTCCACCACACGACGCAACAGTGGTATCGCCTCCTCTGGGGTTGCGCCAAACTTCTCTCCAAAGTCATAGGCCCCCCCCTTGATCGGCAAACGCAAACGCACAGCGATTTCTGTACCTTCACGCGGCACCCCTATCAGTTTTTCCAATTCTGACAGGCAATCCACAGACCAACTGCGAATGCCGTGTCCAATGGCACAAGCAATTTCATCCGTGGAACGTATTGGATTGTGATAATGCAGCTCCGCTTCGGGCAGTACATCCCGGACACGTGCCATTTCATGAGGCGAGGCCACATCAAACGCCCGTAATCCGGCACCCACGAGATTTTCCAAGACCACCACCTGATCATTGGCCTTCACCGCATAGGTGACAACTCCACCAAACCCTTCCAGAAATTTGCGCGCAGTATCCTGCAAGGTCTTTGGGGAAAAATAAAATATAGGCTCATCCGGATTGAACCTGTTCAGATGCCATTCTGCCGACGGCCAAATTGCTGAATGATTGCGCATATTCCTACCTCATATCCTTTTCATCAGAATCAGCGCATTCGCAAACGAAATCATGCGTCATTCTGGTAGAAATGCATGTTTTTTTCGTTATTATAACAGCATGACATTACAATATGACGAAATCGATCAAACCTTGATCTCCTTACTGTCGGAAAATGCGCGCCTGCCTGTGGCAACGCTAGCCCGACGGTTGAATCTGGCGCGCACCACCGTCAAAGCACGCCTTGAGCGTCTGGAAAACAATGGAACAATTGCCGGGTACGCCCTGCGTCTGGGGTCAGCTGCACAACAACGGCTTCGTGCAACAGCCCTGATTTCGATTGAACCACGCACAAGTGCCGAAGTGCTTTCACGGCTGAAATCTCTGCCTGCAGTCGAAACCGTCCACACCGCATCGGGGCGTTTTGATCTGATCGTACAAATCGCGGCCCACACAACAGAAGAGCTTGACGAAACCCTTGACCGCATCGGCGAAGCCAAAGGCGTGAAAAGCTCTGAAAGCCTGATCCACTTATCTACAAAATTCGACCGCCGCAGATGAATTTCCACGCACCATTGTTTAGTGGTAATTAGTTGCGACGCTCACACAATGGCCGAACCTCGCTTTCATAGCCTTTCCAACACAGCCTTCCTGAAAGTGCCTAATGCTCACGGGTACTTTACTGAAGAGGAATACAGCATAGGTATAAGCCTTTTGTTTTTGTCGAAAAAACCGATCTGTAACAAGCCTAAAGACAATCCCGTCTCGGGGTACGGGATTTACCGTCGAAACGGCTCTACGGTTTTGACCCTGCGGTGGTTCCCAAAAACCTACGCAGGCTGAGTGGCAGCAAGGTTTTTGAGTTTTTGTCTGCATCTTAAATTGGGCCCGTCAAATAAGGCTGCTCAATGTCGTTTATGTCTTGTGGATTTAGCGTTGCATGAATGACTGGTTGGTAGCCCTTATTTGGCACCCTACCATGCGCTTGCATTGGTCAAATTGTCCGCACGAAGCTCTGTTTCCCTAGCGTTTGTGAATTCCTGTCCTCGCATTAAAAAAACTGCAAAAAAATGCATTTCAGGGCTTGAAGACTCTCATCGCACATCGTAATTAGCCGCTCACAGTTGGGGTGTAGCCAAGTGGTAAGGCAACGCTTTTTGGTAGCGTGTACCGTAGGTTCGAATCCTACCACCCCAGCCATGAACTTTCCGGTCAGTAAACCAACGCTCCTGTCGCGAGGTTCTGGCCCAGTGCCCCCGAAAATGCCCCAAGTTATGCCCCACGGTTTTGCTGGTCCTGTGAGGGTGATCAGGTTGGTCCAGTTATCGTTGTGTCCGAGTATAGTCGGCATAGGGATAAGTAATGAAAGCGCAGGTCAGAGGTGCGGAGCAGCCCGAAGACCACCCCGCCTTGCAGGTTCATCCCAAACCAGAATAACCAAGATAAGACA
>CANLDA010000021.1 GCA_947489325.1 uncultured Paracoccaceae bacterium
GTGAAATGCCAAAGCGGCAACGCCAAAATGCCCGTCATCACAATGGACCCGGTCATCATCAAAGACCGCTTCATGAAAGCCGTAAAGGCGTAAGGAGCGAGTATGCGCGCCGCCAACATCCATTCCAGCGCGGATGCGCGCCGATTGGCGCGGCACCGATTGCCTTGGATGGTCTTTGACTACATCGACGGCGCCGCGGGTGAAGAAACAGGTGCTGTGCGAAACCGCGCAGCACTTGATGCTCTTTGTTTGCGCCCGCGTGTGCTGCGCAATGTCAGCGATCGTTCGTTGGAAAAACCGGTGTTTGGAAAGGTGGCCCAACGGCCTTTTGGTATTGCGCCTATGGGGATGTGCAATCTGTCAGCGCCGGGTGCTGATTTGATGTTGGCGCGATTGGCCGCGCGGTATCAGGTGCCTTTGGGAGTGTCGACTGTGGCCTCTACTTCGATGGAACGTCTGATCCAAGAGGCCGAGGGCAATGCTTGGTTTCAGCTCTATTTCAGCGGAGATGGCAGCAGTACCTTTCAATTGGTAGATCGCGCAAAAGCGGCGGGATACACGACCTTGGTCTTAACGGCGGATGTACCCGAGGTGGGGCGTCGACCTCGCGAATTGCGCCATGGATTTACCATGCCGTTTCGGATTGGGCCCAAACAGTTTTTTGATTTTGCTATGCATCCAAAATGGTCTTTGACAACGTTGTTCAAGGGCCGCCCTCAGATGGCGAATTTCCTGATGGACGGTTATCATTTTGATCGCACCGAAAGTCGTGCCGCGGCGGATTGGACCACACTGCGCAAGCTGCGTGATCAATGGTCGGGTAAGTTGGTTGTAAAAGGCGTGCTGGACATTGAAGACGCAGCAGCCCTTAAGGGATGCGGTGTGGATGCCATTCAGGTGTCAAGCCACGGTGCGCGTCAGTTGGAAAGCGCTCCCTCTCCCGTTCAGACGATTCAGGCGATGCGTCGGGTGGTAGGAGACGATTTTCCGTTATTCTATGACAGCGGATTACGCTCTGGCGAAGATGTCCTCAAGACATGCGCTTTGGGTGCAAATTTCACCTTTTTGGGGCGCATTCTGCTCTTTTCTATTGCCGCCGCTGGCGAGGAAGGGTTGCATAGATTGTGGGATGTACTGAGTGAAGAGTTGAGTATCGCCATGGCGCAAGCCGGCCAAAGCGACCTTACGCCGGGCAGCTTACAAGACGTGGCTTTAGGGGGAAATCATTCCTGATTAAGAAACCGGGCAGCGAAAACACGCGTAATGGGTTTTTTCTGCGCCAATGAGGTCTGATCCAACGCAGCCACAAGATCACGTGCCGCTGCAAAAGAGCGATCCATCTGTTTCACGAGATAGGGGATTGTGTCCAAAGTGGGTACGATCTGGCGATCCGCAAAAAGCTTTGCCAGCAAAACCGCGAGCAACGTATCGTCAGGGTCTTCCAGACGCGCGGTAGTGGTGCCTTGCATGCGGCTGGCAAGGTCAGGCAAGGTGAGGCCCCAGTGTTTAGGTTCTGAGATGCCTGTAAACAGCAAAGACTTACCTTCGGCCAGCGCAAGGTTGTGCAAATGAAAGAGAGTAGTTTGGGCCTCTGCGTCATCGGCAATATCGGGAATGTCCTCTACGGCGACATGGGTTGTGACCAACGATGGGATGTCGGTGCGGGTGAGGTTGCGCGCCGATAGAATACGCGCGCCGCTTAGGCTGGCCCAAACGTGTACAAGGTGAGTTTTGCCAGCGCCTGCTGGGCCTGAAATGGCCAGTTTTCCACCGGACCAATTGGGCCAGCTTTCGACGAGGGCAAGCGCCATGGCATTGGCTGACGTGACAAAGAAATCATCACGTCCAAGGGCCGGACGAACCGGTAAATCAAGGCTAAGTTGCTCTGCCATGATCAGTCGTCACCATGCCCGGTGACACCTTTATAGAGGCGAGAGGCGGTATATTTTTCAGTGCCGTAACGCACCAATACGCCAATGGCGGCGGCGACAGGAACTGCGACCAACATGCCGACAAAGCCAAACAGAGTGCCAAAAACGGAGAGTGCGAAAATCAGCCAGACAGGATGCAATCCGACGGAACCACCCACAAGCTTGGGCGTCAGCACATTGCCTTCCAACACTTGGCCAACGACAAAGATTCCGGCAACCAATCCCAGCGATACCCAATCGCCCCAGAACTGAAACAGGCCAAGCCCAATGGCCAACGCCCCGCCAACAAGTGCGCCCACGTAGGGGATAAAGGTGATCAAACCAGCCACAAACCCCACTACCAACCCAAATTGCAAACCAACGATCATCAGGGCCACAGCGTAATAGGTGCCAAGCACAAGACAAACGGTGCCCATGCCCCGGATAAAACTAGCAAGTGTTTTGTCTATTTCGCGAGCAAGGTGGCGAACGGTGGGGGCATGATCCAATGGCAATAATGCGTTGATGCGCGCAACCATCCGATCCCAATCCAGCAACATATAAAAGGCAACGACAGGCACGATTACCAGCAACATGATGATATTGATGAATCCGGCTACTGATGACAGCGCAGTTTCCAGCAGAGCGCCACCACGTTCCTGTATCTTTTCGCCAATTGCCAACAAGGATTTGTGAATGGTGGAATTGGAATCCAACAATTCAGGAAACCGGTGCGTCAAAAAGGCCTGCAAATCCTGAAACAGTTGCGGCGCAATTTGAACAAGCGCGGTCGCCTGTTGGATAAGCGTTGGAACAACCGCCAAAGCCATGACAACGAAAATCAGAACAGCAATGAGGGTGATCGTGGTGGTTGCCCCGACACGTGACAGTCCCATGCGTTCCAGTCGATCCGCAACTGGATCAAGAAAGTAGGCAATAGCGCCGCCCAGAACAAATGGCAAAATCACATCACCTAGAAACCAGAGCACCAGCAGGAAAACAGCTGCGGTGATGCCCCAGTACTTGAATTGATCCCGGACTGGTAATGCCATGATGCCCTCTGTGTCGCGTTGTCTCACACATCGCAGTTGGCGACGCGGGTTTCAAGTGTCAGCTGTGCAGAGTGCCCAGTTTCGGGGTGTCGTTGGTTGCATCTTCATCAGGCCAATTGGTGCGCCAGATTTCGGCGGACCAGTGGCCTGTGTTGACCTCGGGGCGATCAAAACCAGGCAGGGGTGGCAGCAAAGGCCGCACAATTACATCGTGGCGTGGTACCGCGAAATATGGAAAGGAATAGCGTTCCTTGCCAGAACGGTTGATCACGCGATGCGGGGTCGAAACAAAGCGACCGCCACTCCACAACTCAAGCATATCGCCGATATTTACGATAAATCCACCGGGTGGGCAATTTGGCGTGATCCATTGCCCTTCGCGGGTTTGCACCTCTAATCCACCCACTGGATCAGGTGCAATTATGGTCAGGGCGTCTGTGTCTTTATGTGGATGAATGCCAAACCCTGCGTCTTGAGCATTTTGGGGCGGATAATGCAGCAAGGTCATATTGGTCATAGGTGTCTCAAAGCACGCGCATAATGTGTTGAGAGGCAAATCAAGGTTTATTTCCAAAGCTTGCAATAGATGAAGCAAAACGCGATCAAGTTCTGCCCAGTAGGTTAATATCTGCTCGCGGACTTGAGGTAGAGTTTCTGGCCAAAGGTTGGGGCCATAAAGTGCACATTCCTTAAGTATTGGGGCGCCGGGCATGACCTCTTGGTGCAGCTTATATCCCTCATATCTATCGGCTGAACCGCTACCATCATTTGGGGTAAAGAACCCAAAGGGAATAAAGCCGCGATAATTCTCACGCGTGATCGCCTGTTTCCATTTGGTTTGTTCATCCAAGGTAAACAGATCACGAAGGGACTGGCGCACAAGCGTAATCAAATCCTCAGGAACACCCGTGTCAGTGATAGAGAGAAACCCAATGTCACGGCAGGCCGCACCAATTTGCGAGATCGTGGTCTGACGGTCAGGGTGATCCGGGGAAAACAGTGGCGAAATGTCAATTGCCGGGATGGTCTGCATGTCAAAGCCTTTATCCTGATCACGCCATACCTGAGCGCATTGGCAAATTCAGGTCAACGGAAATCCCAAGCTGCATCTTGTTTGTAGGCACACAAAGCCATAAACGAGACAAAACCTGTCATGCTTATGGAGCAATCATGCGCCTCTCACGCTATTTCCTGCCTGTATTGAAAGAAACCCCTGCCGAGGCACAGATTGTCAGCCATCGCCTGATGCTGCGCTCCGGTATGATCAAACAATCCTCTGCTGGGATTTATTCATGGCTCCCGCTTGGGTTCAAAGTTCTGAAGAACATTGAAAATATTGTGCACGAGGAACAAATCCGCGCGGGCCACCACCCGATGCTGATGCCAATCCTACAAGGGGCCGATCTGTGGCGTGAATCCGGGCGCTATGACGATTACGGTCAGGAAATGCTGCGTATGAAGGATCGCCACAATCGGGATCTGCTGTTCACGCCCACGGCCGAAGAGTTGATAACGGATATCTTCCGCAGTTATGTGCGTAGTTACAAAGATCTGCCGCTGACCATGTATCAAATTCAGTGGAAATTTCGTGATGAAATCCGCCCACGTTTTGGTGTGATGCGTGGACGAGAGTTCTACATGAAGGACGGCTATAACTTTGATCTGACCAAAGAGGATGCACTGCACGCCTATAACCGTCATCTTGTCAGTTATCTGCGCACCTATGAACGTATGGGCC
Organism: uncultured Paracoccaceae bacterium; assembly: GCA_947489325.1. GTDB lineage: Bacteria > Pseudomonadota > Alphaproteobacteria > Rhodobacterales > Rhodobacteraceae > CANLDA01. Next base: position 4,701 of record CANLDA010000021.1, read on the forward strand.
TTCAGGCCATTCCAATGCGGGCGGATAGTGGCCCGATTGGTGGCGAAAACACCCATGAGTTCCTCGTTCTGGCCGAAACAGGTGAATCCGAGGTGTTTTATGACAGCACCGTCACAGACCTGACCTTTGGTGATCGCGACATTGATTACACTGACAAAGATCAGTGCCAATCCATTATGGAAGAATTCACAACCCGTTATGCGCGCACCGATGAAACCCATGTCGAGGATGAGTTCCACTCTCAGGTGCCAGAAGAGCGTCGCCGCACTGCGCGTGGTATCGAAGTTGGGCAGATTTTCTATTTCGGCACCAAATATTCTGATGCGTTGAACGCAACCGTGCAAAACGACCAAGGTGAAAAAGTAGCGGTTCACATGGGCAGCCACGGCATCGGCGTCAGCCGCCTGTTGGGCGCGATCATCGAGGCCAGTCATGACGACAAAGGCATCATTTGGCCCGAGGGTGTAACGCCGTTCCATTGTGGGATCGTCAATCTGAAACAGGGTGACGAGGAAGCCGATGCCGCCTGTGAGGCGCTTTATAAATCCCTCACTGCGCTGGGCCTTGAGCCACTGTATGATGACCGCAAAGAACGTGCGGGCGCGAAATTTGCCTCCATGGATTTGATCGGCCTGCCATGGCGCATCACTGTTGGTCCGCGCGGTTTGAAAAACGGTGTGGTCGAAGTGACAAGCCGCCGCACCGGTGAAAGCGAAGAGATGCCGCCAGAACAGGCGATTGAAAAAATCACCAAGATTTACGCGGGCGTATAACAGATCGGCCCTCGCCAATTGGTGGGGGCCTTTTTGCAAGAGGGACGGAATGAAACAGGTGCTTGCCTTTGGTGACAGTCTGACGTGGGGGAGCGATCCCATAACGAATGCACGTCATACGTTTGCTGATCGTTGGCCAAATGCCTTGGTCGAAGGGCTGCAAGACACCCATGTGATTTCCGAAGGATTGCGTGGACGTACCACAGCCTATGATCGCACTTCTGCCCCCGTGGATATGAACGGCGCGCGAGCTTTGCCTGTATTGCTGCATTCACATGCGCCGCTGGATGCTGTGGTGATCATGCTGGGCACCAATGATGTGTATGGCGGGATTGAGACACCACTGATCCGCGATGGGTTGCGGCGTTTGGTTGAAATCGTGCGTCATCATCCTTGGCGACTTGAGGGTGTGAAAACGCCGCCGATATTGCTGATTGCCCCTCCGCTCATGACCAAGTGCGATGATGTTGATGTGACAGATCAGAAGGTCGCACAGTCAGAGACGTTGGGCACTATGATTGGCGCGTTGGCGAAGGATTTGGATGTATACTTCTATGATGCCGCGCAGATTGGGCGTGCGTCGCCTGCAGATGGGTATCATCTTGAGGCATCGGTGTCGCGCGCACTGGGATTGGCGTTGCAACCCATAGTGACGCGCATGTTGGCATAAGCACGCTTGCTGTGCTGTCTTCTCAGGTTGACCCTGTGCTTGCGCCTGCCTAATGTTGCGCGCAACAAACAATGCCGGAGCAGTCATGGCAGGCACCCCACCTTTTTCACGTTTCGAATGGATGATCGCGTGGCGATATCTTCGTGCGCGCCGCGCCGAAGGCGGTGTAAGCGTAATGACGTGGATCAGCCTGATTGGGATCACCTTGGCGGTGTTTGCCTTGATTGCAACATTGGCCGTGAGGTCGGGATTCAGAACTGAATTTGTCGACACGATCTTGGGTTCCAATGCGCATGTGACGGTTTATCAATCGCCGGTGATCACCGAGACCGGCACCTTGGATCGCACGATCCCGGATTATGAAGCGATGGCTGCGCGTCTGGCACAGGTTGAAGGCGTCAAACGCGCCGCACCCTTGGTCAAAGGGCAGGTTATGGCCAATCTGCGACAGGCCAATGCTGGCGTAGAGGTTTTTGGCATCAGCCATGAAAACCTGATGGATTTGCGTCGTATTGTGAACCCGGAAACATCCCAAGGTGATGTGTCGCGATTTAACGAGGGCATCGCCCTTGGTCGCGGCGTCGCCAATGAAATCGGTGCTAGCGTCGGCGATCGTATCAAGCTGATTTCGCCCAATGGTGTGAAAACTGCCTTTGGTACCAGTCCACGGATCAATGCCTATGAGGTGGTCTATATCTTTAGTGCGGGGCGCTATGACATCGACCGCACGCGGGTTTATTTGCCCTTTACCGAGGCGCAGCAGTTTTTCAATCGCGAAGGGGTGGCCACTGAGATTGAGGTGATGACTGATGATCCTGACACGGTTGATGCACTTGCGCTTGATCTGATCCGCGCGGGCGGAGATCGCACGCTGGTCTGGACGTGGCGCGATTCCTCTGGTGGGTTTTTGCGCGCGCTAGAGGTCGAGGACAATGTGATGTTCGTCATTATGTCGATCCTTGTATTGATTGCGGCGATGAACATTATCAGCGGTTTGATCATGCTGGTGAAAAACAAGGGTCGCGACATCGGCATTTTACGCACGATGGGCCTGACCGAAGGGTCGGTTTTGCGGGTGTTTTTCATCTGTGGCGCGTTCACCGGCATTCTGGGCACGTTGTTCGGGGTCATTCTGGGCTGTCTTTTTGTGATTTATATTGATCCGATCTTTGGCTTTGTGAACTTTGTTGCCGGGGGCGGTGTGTGGGATCCATCTATTCGCGGGATTTACCATTTACCTGCGGAATTGCGGGCTGAGGATGTGATCAAGGCCGTCAGTCTTTCATTGGGGCTCAGTTTTGTTGTGACAATTTTCCCGGCGCGTCGCGCAGCCCGGATGAACCCGGTGGAGGCGCTGCGCTATGAGTGATGTTGTGCTGCGCCTTGAAGGGATTTCCAAAGGATATAATCAAGGACTGCCCGGCGAAGTGCAGGTTCTACGCGATACCAGCTTGGAACTGCATAAAGGTGAGGTCGTGGCGCTGGTGGCTCCGTCAGGGGCAGGTAAATCCACCTTGCTGCATATTGCGGGGTTATTGGATACGCCAGATGATGGGCGCGTGGAAATTGATGGGCAGGTGATGACGGGTTTGTCAGATCGTCGCCGCACGATAGCGCGGCGCCAGGACGTGGGGTTCGTCTATCAATTCCACCATCTGTTGCCGGAATTTGATGCCATGGAAAATATCGTTTTGCCTCAGCTGGCCAATGGTGCGGCGCGTGGGCAAGCGGCAGCACGTGCACAGGATTTGTTGCAATCGGTTGGCGTTGCAGAGCGTGCGCACCACCGGCCTGCAGCGATGTCTGGCGGCGAGCAGCAACGAGTGGCTTTTTGCCGAGCCTTGGCCAATGCACCGCGCATTTTGCTGGCAGATGAGCCAACAGGCAATCTTGACCCAGCAACGTCAGATCAGGTGTTTAGCGCGCTTATGAAATTGGTGCGTGAGACGGGGCTGTCTGCGCTTATTGCAACACATAACCTTGAACTGGCTGCGCGCATGGATCGGGTGTTGCGGTTACAAGACGGGGCGCTTAGCGCAGCACCTTAAGCCTGTTGCGTTAACCATACACCAGACGCCATCAGTGCAATTCCCCCAGCGCGCGTCAGCGACAAAGGGGATATTTGTGCACCGAATAAGCCAAAGTGATCAATGGCCGCCGCTGAAACCAGCTGCCCCAACAGAACAAAAAACACCGCATTTCCAACACCAAAGTGTGGGGCAACAAACGTGATCGACAAGACGTAAAAAGCGACCAAAACCCCGGCTAGAAACAGATGCTTAGGAGCAGTTATAGCGGGTGCAAGTTGTGTCAATCCGCCAGTTAGCAGCAACACCCCAAGGGTAGCGGCTAAGGCCACGGTGAACAGAATGACCGATGCGGCAACTGGTGTTCCCATGCGCTGTCCAAGGGCGGCATTCAGGGCCGCGAGAACGGGAATGCCGATCCCGGCAGCAAGCATAATCGCAGCATAGGTAGAATTCGCAGACATTGGGGCCTCTTGAAGCTGTTGCGCTGAAAGCTTATCGCCAACATGGCCCCAAGGGGTTGTTTTGTCACTTGGCTATATGATCAGGATCAAGGCGACGTCGCGTATAAAGGCGCAAAATACCCATGAAAAGAGCCGGGCGTTGGGTGAACAAAGCGAGGTAACGCAGATGAAGACAGCCAGTTTGATCATTGCATTGGTTCTGGGACAAGGCGCATGCGCTCAGGATTCAGACGTTGTGCGCGGCAAAGAACTTTATCTGGAAAACTGCGCCACGTGCCATGGGGTGAATTTGGACGGGCAGGGACCAATGGCAGGCGTCATGACCCTTAAGCCGACGAATCTGACAAGGCTACAGGCAGAAAATCAGGGGGAATTCCCGCTGTTGCGTGTTGTGAAGCGCATTGATGGACGTGATCCGTTGGTGTCGCATGGCTCTCCCATGCCGGTGTATGGGGATTTTTTCGAAGGCAACGACACAGCACTGAAAACCGCGACGGGGCAACCTGTGATGACCAGCGGGGCGGTGGCTGATCTGGTGGCCTATCTGAAAGAGGTGCAGCAATGAGAAATTGGGGTATCATTGGGAGTTTGAGCTTAGTCGCTCTTATGGCTTGTTTACGGACGGAGATGCCGCAAGCAACCGAAGGCGCATCACTCTATCAAAAGAATTGTGCGATTTGTCATGGGGCAGATGCCCGTGGCAACGGAGAAATCGCAGGCTCTTTGCCTGTCCCTCCGACGGATTTGACTTTGATCGCGCGACGCAGTGGCGGCAAGTTTGATCGCGCGGAAGTATTGAGCAAGATTGACGGGTATTCGCATAAACCATCCGATGAAACGCGTATGCCGGAATTTGGCGCATTGCTGGCGGGTGATTTGGTGCCGTTGGATGTGGGGGACGGGGTGCTGACGCCAACACCACGCCCATTGGCGGCATTGCTGGCCTATCTTGAGGCAATTCAGCGTTAAGCTCAGACGCTCATTGCAAGGATGCGGCTGATTTCAGTTAACGAGCGACCGGATTGATTCATCCAGGTGTTAAACGCCGCCTGAGCGGCCTTCATGGCGCCCTTGGACGTGGCGGGCTTGTCGATCACGTCTTCGGCAATCAGGCGCGTGGTGACATCACGAGACAGAATGAAACTGTCACACCCGATAATACGCAGGGAATACTGTCCAGTGTTTCCTCCGAGACGAGAGCCGCTTTTCTTTAGCATTTCTAACAAGCCGATGTAATCGTTGGCGGGCCATTGCGCCACAATCGTCCCAATTCCGCCCTGTGGGCGCAGTGATTGCAGAAAATGGGCGTTGTCGTTGATTGCGCGAATTTTGGAGCCATTTCGAACAATGGCTTTGTCGCTCATCAGGCGATCCATGTCTTCGTCATGCAAAAAAGCGCAGCGATCCACGTCAAAACCGTGAAACGCCGCTTCAAAACCTTCCCATTTGTTCTCGATGACTTGCCAGTTGAACCCAGCTTGAAAAATGCATTTCGTAAAGGTGGCAAGCCAGCGGTCTTCCGGGATTTGCGCGAGTTCATGGGCAGGTTTCGGCGCGCTCAGCAGTGCATCAAGCGCCATCTGCCCACCTTTACGACCTGCGGCGATGGCTGTGATCTCGTCAATGTGGCGCATATTTTTCCTGTTGCCTAAGCTGTGGTCTGTGAATCCTTGCAAAACAGATCATAAACCACGTCAAGAATACGCTGCGAGCGTTCATCCGCAAGGCTGTAATAAATGGTTTTACCTGAACGACGGGGCGCAACCAATCCCTCAAGGCGCAATCGCGAGAGTTGTTGACTCACCGCAGCTTGGCGCATCTGAAGCAGGTTCTCAAGTTCCGTTACCGTCTTTTCACCTGATACAAGATGGCACAGGATCATCAGGCGACCCTCGTGACTGAGGGCCTTCAAAAATCCCGAAGCTTGTGCCGCACTGTGCTTTAGGTGGACCAACTCATTCTGTGGAAGAACGTCCATCTCTGGCAAGGGCATCGTGTCTTTCCTTAATCTTTTCCAATGATTGTTTGAAGATCGTACATAGTGTTCTGCTAATACGTTCATATATGAAAGTTCAATTGCCCTGTGGTCACGCCTTAGTGAGGTGGGTGTATTTCTACGAGATGTGAAGTGGAGTGATTATGCGTGGGAATTCTTGTGTGACCCCCGAGAACAGACTTTCTGTTCGCCTGTTATGATTTTCAAAACACAAAGGAATGTAATACCATTAAGTCGTTTCATAATTAGGGAACAAACAACGTTTGAAGCACATGGAAGACGGCTTATTTTTCTTCGTGCTCTTGCAGCCCCCCAGACGCGACACTAAGACTCCATTAGGTACTGGCCGATTATGGTCGGTCAACGAACCACAGGCAGGCGGATATGCAAGACCCATTTGAGACATACATGAATACACTGGTCCCCATGGTGGTGGAGCAGACGAGCCGCGGCGAACGCGCATATGACATTTTTTCGCGACTCCTGAAAGAGCGGATCATTTTCCTGAGCGGGCCTGTGCATGACGGTATGTCAAGCCTGATCGTGGCGCAGCTGTTGCATCTGGAAGCGGAAAACCCCTCCAAGGAAATCAGCATGTACATCAACAGCCCCGGTGGCGTGGTGACATCTGGTTTGTCGATCTATGACACGATGCAATATATCAAACCCAAGGTATCTACGCTTGTGATTGGTCAGGCTGCGTCCATGGGATCATTGCTGTTGACGGCTGGCGAAAAAGGCATGCGTTTCAGCTTGCCGAACTCTCGCGTGATGGTGCACCAGCCCAGCGGTGGGTATCAGGGGCAGGCGACGGATATCATGATTCACGCTCAGGAAACCCAGAAGCTGAAAACACGCCTGAATGAAATCTACGTGAGACATACCGGTCAAAAGCTGAAGGCGGTTGAAGCTGCACTTGAGCGTGACAATTTTATGTCTCCAGAGGAAGCCAAAGACTGGGGTTTGATCGACGAGATCGTCGAAAGCCGGTCCAAGGCGGATGACGACGATAAATAAGCGCACTGCCCCTGTGCGGTAAGTATGGGGGCACTTTGCGATTGTGGATGGGAAATGGCTGGCTTAAGCTGGCCGAAATACAGACGATCAATGCGGGCTTTGCCTGTTTTGGACCTCACGCCTGAAAGGTAAGACATGGCATCGAATTCTGGTGGCGACAGCAAGAACACCCTCTATTGCAGCTTTTGCGGCAAAAGCCAGCATGAGGTGCGCAAGCTGATCGCAGGGCCAACAGTTTTCATCTGTGATGAATGTGTTGAACTGTGCATGGATATCATCCGCGAAGAGACCAAATCCAGTGGCTTGAAGGCCAGTGAAGGTGTTCCAACGCCTAGAGAAATCTGCGAAGTTCTGGATGATTACGTGATCGGTCAGGCCACGGCGAAACGGGTTCTGTCGGTGGCGGTCCACAACCACTATAAACGTCTGAACCATGCGCAGAAATCCGGCGACATTGAATTGCAGAAATCCAATATTATGCTGATTGGCCCCACGGGGTGCGGTAAGACGTTGTTGGCGCAAACATTGGCACGTATTCTGGATGTGCCCTTCACCATGGCAGATGCAACCACTCTGACAGAGGCGGGCTATGTCGGCGAAGATGTCGAAAACATCATCCTGAAACTGCTGCAGTCCAGCGAATATAATGTGGAACGCGCGCAGCGTGGCATCGTCTATATTGATGAAGTCGATAAAATTACGCGCAAGTCTGAAAACCCGTCGATCACACGCGATGTATCGGGTGAGGGTGTGCAGCAGGCGCTCTTGAAGTTGATGGAAGGCACTGTTGCCTCTGTGCCGCCACAAGGTGGCCGGAAGCATCCGCAACAGGAATTCCTGCAAGTGGACACAACAAACATTCTGTTTATCTGCGGTGGAGCCTTTGCAGGTCTGGACCGTATTATTGCGCAACGTGGCAAAGGCTCTGCCATGGGGTTTGGTGCGGATGTTCGTGATAATGATGATCGCGGCGTGGGGGAAATCTTCCAAGACCTCGAACCAGAGGATCTGTTGAAATTTGGCCTGATTCCCGAATTCGTAGGCCGTTTGCCGGTTCTGGCCACATTGGAAGATCTGGACGAAGATGCGCTTGTCACCATCCTGACCAAGCCAAAGAACGCTTTGATCAAGCAATACCAGCGTCTGTTTGAATTCGAAGATACACAGCTGACATTTACCGACGATGCGTTGCAGGCAATCGCCAAGCGGGCGATTGAGCGTAAAACTGGTGCACGTGGTTTGCGCTCGATCCTTGAAGACATCTTGCTGCACACCATGTTCGAGTTGCCCGGTATGGACAGCGTAACCGAAGTTGTGGTGAATGAAGAGGCGGTAAACTCAGATGCGGCGCCACTGATGATTCACGCGGACGCAGAAAAAGAACCTGCCAGCGCTGGATAAGCTCTGCGCAGACGAGAAAAAAGGCGAGCCTCTTTGCGCTCGCCTTTTTTATGCGGCAACCAATGGCGCATGTGATGAGAAATGAACGCAACCCACTGGACCTTCGGTCTTGAATGAGTCATACGGATAGAGAATTTGCGGAGGCATTCATGGGCATTCTGACATCTCTTTTGCGCACTGTGACCTGGTGGAACGGGGCGACTTTGAACACACAACTCCATACTTGGCGCAAAGGCACCAAGGTGGGAGAGGACGATCAAGGCAACGTCTATTACCGCAATCGCGACGACAGCAAGCGTTGGGTGATGTTCAACGGCGAAGTCGAAGCAAGCCGCATCAGTGCAGATTGGCACGGTTGGCTGCATCGCACCTTTGATGAGGTGCCCAGTGAAAAACCACTGGCGCATAAGTCATGGGAAAAGCCACATCAGGAAAACCTGACTGGTACCGCCCTTGCCTATGCGCCCGCAGGATCGCTGCGTCGTCCTGTACCTGTGGCGCGTCAGGACTATGAGGCCTGGACGCCCGAATAAGGGATTATCTCCATGTCAGCGCAAAAAACCGAAGTTGCGGTTGGTGGGGTCGTATTGGCTGTGGCCATTGGCTTCATGGCCTACGTTAGCCAGACAACCGGCTTTTCCAGTCAATCAACAGGGTATCCCCTTACGGCGTCCTTCCGATCCTTGGAAGGCGTGGTTGTAGGCACGGATGTGCGTCTTGCCGGGGTGAAAATCGGCAGTGTTACCGATATTGAATTGAACCCACAAACCTTTCGTGCGGACGCAACGATCTCTGTGAGCAACGGGATCGAGTTGCCGGATGATACTGCAATCTTGATCGCATCCGAGGGGTTGCTGGGTGGTACCTTTGTCGAAGTTTTGCCAGGTGGGTCGCCCTTCAATCTGGAACCCGGAGCAGAGATTGAAGACACCCAAGGTGCGGTAAGTTTGATTTCGCTGCTGCTAAAATTCGTGACGGGCAGCGGAGACGAGGGATGAAACGGTTATGTATGGCCCTGATCCTGTCTGCCAGTATGGGGCAGGCACAGGAAACCATCATCGTTGAAACCTTGGAAGACCCGGAGAGTTTTGAATTTGCTCCGGTTGAACCAACGCTGGAAATAACCCAAACAGAACAAGCAACCCTCCGTGCAGAAGGGGCCATTTTGCGTGGTTTGGATAAGCTGAACGGCGATGTTGTGGATGTTGAGCTTGGGGTCGGGTATTCCTTTACAATAGGTACCTTACGAGTTGATCTGGCCGATTGTCGATATCCGGATGAAAATGCGACGGGCGAAGGGTATGCCTTTTTGTCCGTCTACGAGAATGGCAATTTGAACCAGCCCTTTTTTCGGGGCTGGATGATCGCCTCATCCCCCGCGCTGAATGCGATGGATCATCCGCGTTATGATGTGTGGCTGGTGCGGTGCAGAACGTCTGAGGGCGCAAGCGACAGCTCTGAAGAAAACACCGCATCAGACTGAACGGCCTCTTGCAGCAGGCTTTGATAGCGGGCACGGCTGATCTCTTTCCCACCCAAAGAGGCCAGATGCGACGTGATGAACTGCGTATCAAATAATTGAAAACCACAGTCCTGCAGGTGCTTCGTCAGATAGGCCAGCGCAATTTTTGAGGCATTGGTGGCGCGCGAAAACATGCTTTCACCAAAAAATGCCGCCCCAAGCGACACGCCATAGACGCCGCCAACCAGAAAATCACCTTGCCATACCTCAATTGAATGCACCTGCTTGCGGTGATGCAGCGCGATATAAAGCGCGCGAATGGTGGGGTTGATCCAGGTGTCATCGCGATCAGCACACCCATCCAGAACCCCAACAAAATCCTGATTGAGGGTCAACCTATAGGGCGTTTTTCGGATGTGTCGGGCAAGGGAGCGCGAGATATGGAACTCTTCAAGCGGTAGGATGCCGCGCTTGCGAGGATCCACCCAGAATATTTCAGGATCATCGCGGTGTTCAGCCATGGGGAACACCCCTATGGCATAGGCGCGCATCAGCATGTCGGGGGTAATGTCGCTCATGCTGATGCGCTATGTCTCAGATGCTGCCGAAGCGCGCGTCCAGCCATTTTTCCAGCCAGTGAATGTTGTAGTCTCCGGTATGAATCGCCTCTTCGGCCAGCAGGTCATGGAACAACGGGATGGTCGTATCCACACCATCCACGATCAACTCTCCCAAGGCGCGGTTCAGACGCGCCAAGGCCTCTGGCCGGTCACGCCCCTGCACGATCAATTTGCCGATCAGGCTGTCGTAAAATGGCGGTATGGAATAGCCATCATAAAGCGCGGAATCCATCCGCACACCCAACCCACCGGGTGCGTGATACTGCGAAATGCGGCCCGGGCAGGGGGAGAAATTCGGCAGACGCTCGGCGTTGATACGCACTTCAATGGCATGTCCATTGATTTGCAGGTCGTCTTGGGTGAACGACATAGGCAAACCGGCGGCCACACGAATTTGTTCACGTACCAGATCCACACCAAAAATCGCTTCGGTCACTGGGTGTTCGACCTGAAGCCGGGTGTTCATTTCGATGAAATAGAACTCGCCATTCTCATAGAGAAATTCGATCGTGCCAGCACCGATATAGTTGATGTTGGCCACCGCGTCGGCGCAGATTTTACCGATGTTCGCGCGTTCCTCTGGGGTGATTGAGGGGCCAGGGGCCTCTTCGAATACCTTTTGATGGCGGCGCTGCAACGAGCAGTCACGTTCGCCCAGATGCACGGCATTGCCCTTCCCATCGCCAAACACCTGAATTTCGATGTGACGCGGGGTGGTCAGGTATTTCTCGATGTAAACTTCGTCGTTGCCAAAGTTTGATTTGCCTTCAGCGCGTGCGGTCTGAAAGGCACTTTTCATGTCTTCGGCGCTGGTGGCGACTTTCATCCCTTTACCGCCCCCGCCTGCTGTGGCCTTGATGATGACGGGATAGCCGAACTCTTCGCCAATTTTCAGGGCGCTTTCCAGATCGGGCACACCGCCAGCAGATCCCGGAACGCAAGGTACGCCAAGCGCCTTCATTGTATCCTTAGCAGTGATCTTGTCGCCCATGACGCGGATGTGCTCGGCGGTGGGGCCAATGAATGTCAGGTCGTGATCTTCGACGATCTGCACAAAGTTCGCGTTCTCTGACAAAAAGCCGTATCCGGGGTGGATCGCTTGTGCACCAGTAACTTCGCAGGCCGCAATGATTGAGGCGACATTCAAATAGCTTTCGGTGCTCGACGGGGGACCAATACAGATTGCTTCGTCAGCCATACGCACATGCATTGCATCGGCATCTGCCGTGGAATGCACTGCCACCGATTGAATGCCCATCTCACGACAAGCACGGATCACGCGCAGGGCGATCTCACCTCGGTTGGCAATCAGGATTTTATCAAACATGCGCTTGCCTTATTCGATGATCATCAAGGGCGCGCCGTATTCGACGGTTGCACCGTCTTCCACGAGGATGCGCTTAACAGTGCCGGATTTGGGCGCAGGAATCTGGTTCATGGTTTTCATGGCCTCAACGATCAGGATCGTGTCGCCTTCGTTTACTTTGGCTCCCACACTGACAAAACTGGCGGCATCGGGTTCTGGTTGCAGATAAACCGTGCCCACCATTGGCGAGGAGACTGCGCCGGGATGGCTTGCAGGGTCTTCGCTTGCAGCGGCGGCCGCTGCTGTAGGAGCAGCTGCTGGCGCGGGGGCTGCGGCGGCAACCGGTGCTGTTGCGGCAGGTGCGGCTGCAATCATTTGGGTTTGGCGGCTGACGCGCACGTTTAGGCTGTCATCTTCGCCGTATTCGCGCATGACTTCCAGTTCGGTCAGTTCGTTTTCCTGCAAAAGTTCTGCCAGTGCCTTGATAAAGGCGACATCAGAATCGTGGTTCTTTTTGGTCATGATTTGTCCTCTGTTGCGCGTTCTATGCGCGCGATTAGGTGTCCCCAGTTGACAGGCCTTATAAGGCAAAGCTCTGGCGGAGAAAACCCAAGCTTAGCCGTCAAAGTGGGGCGTTTTTGCGGGAAATGCGAGGGGGAAAGGCCATTTTTTTGCATCAAACCTCTTTTCGCTATCTGCATTACAGTGGCATCCCCGAGAGTTTTGCGACCAACTCGGCCAATTTTCGGGCGCCAAACTTGCGTAAAAGCCGCGCGCGATATTCCTCGACTGTGCGATAGCTAAGGCCTAATTCCAGCCCGACCTCTTTGGAGGTGAGACCCCGACAAGTCAGAATGGCCACTTCGCGTTCGCGTTGGGTCAAAGACACCATAGGGCGTTCATCCGATAGGTCGGCAAACGTCCAGACGCCACATTGAAATGGATTGTTCGGGCTTAAGGATTGCCCGCGTACCCGACACCAAAACAGACTGCCGTCGCGGCGACGCATGATACGTTCATCATGATGGCGCCCAGTGGCTTGCATGGCTGTGCGCACGCGTTCACCAATGGTCTGGAAATCCTCTTCAGATGCGTAAAATTCGGCCAAAGACACGTTGGCACAGGCGACGGGGTCTTCTTGAAACATCTCGCCAAATGCCTGATTGACGACCCGGATGATCCGGTTTTCCAAAATGCACAGGCCGATTGGGGCATTTTCAAAGGCAAGTGTTTGCAAGTCCATAGCCGCAGAATGCACCGTTTGAGCAGTACTCTCAAGCCCATGTAAAAGATGCCAAAAGAAAAGCCCGACGCGAAGGCCGAGCTGATCAGGTGAGATATGTTAAGATCAGTTGACGATCTTGGCTTGTGTGGCGGCACGCAACTCATCCTCGGTGACGCCCTCGGCGGTCTCGACAATTTTCAAACCACCATCGACGACGTCCAGAACACCTAGGTTGGTGATGATGCGATCCACCACGGATTTGCCGGTTAGGGGCAGGGTGCATTCACGCAAGACCTTGCTGTCGCCATGTTTATTGGTGTGATCCATGACCACGACCACACGGCCCACACCGGCAACAAGGTCCATCGCACCACCCATCCCTTTAACGAGCTTGCCGGGAATCATCCAATTGGCCAGATCGCCGTTTTCTGCCACTTCCATTGCGCCTAAAATTGCCATGGCGATCTTGCCGCCGCGGATCATCGCAAAAGATTGTGCGCTGTCAAAATAGGCTGTCTGGGGCAATTCCGTAATGGTCTGTTTGCCCGCATTGATCAGGTCAGGATCTTCTTCGCCTTCATATGGAAAAGGGCCCATTCCCAGCATGCCGTTTTCAGATTGTAGCGTGACTTCGACGCCCTCGGGGATGTAATTTGACACCAGCGTTGGGATGCCAATACCAAGGTTCACGTACCAACCATCCTGAAGTTCCTGTGCCGCGCGCGCGGCCATTTGATTGCGATCCCAAGGCATTAGGAGACCTCCTTTTGACGGACGGTGCGTTGTTCGATGCGTTTTTCATGGGTGCCCTGAACGATGCGGTTTACATAGATGCCGGGCAGGTGAATGCTGTCGGGATCAAGGCTCCCGGTGGGGACAATTTCCTCGACCTCTGCAATGCAGATTTTTCCACAAGTTGCAGCAGGCGCGTTGAAATTTCGCGCGGTTTTGCGGAACACCAAATTGCCAGTGGCATCAGCTTTCCAAGCTTTCACAATGGCAATATCTGCAAATATGCCTTCTTCCATGATGTAGGTTTCCGCCTGCCCATCTGGACCCGTGGGAAAATCCTTGTGCTCTTTGTTTTCAGCAATCACGGTGCCGACACCCGTTTTGGTGTAAAACCCGGGAATACCTGCGCCACCTGCACGCATGCGCTCGGCCAACGTGCCTTGAGGGTTGAATTCGAGTTCCAACTCGCCCGACAGATATTGACGCATGAATTCGGCGTTTTCACCGACATAGGACGAGATCATCTTTTTCACCTGCTTGGTTTGCAGCAGGATACCGATGCCAAAGTCATCCACGCCAGCATTGTTGGACGCGAAGACAAGATTTTGCGTGCCAGCTTCTTTGATGGCTTGCAGCAGAAGTTCCGGAATACCGCAGAGACCAAAGCCCCCGGCAGCAATGAACATGCCGTCATGCAACAGACCATCAAGGGCCTCGGTTGCGGATGGATAGATTTTCTTCATCGGCCACTCTCCCTGAATTTCGAGTTGATCAGGTTGTGGCGGGGGCTATCGGTTAAGTCAATGAATGGGGGGATTGCGCGTATTACTACGGGGCGGGTTTACAGATGGTACGTTGATGGCGTGCCGGGGTGTTTGCGTGCCCGCCACGCAGGTCCATAAAGGATGTCTCCAAACAAGGAAAAAGGGGGCCTTGCCCCCCTTGCCAGATGGTCTGACACCCCAGATATCTGTGCCAAGAAAAATCTATTTCTTGGCTTTCTTGGCGGGGGCCTTTTTCTTTGCGGTTTTGCGCTTGGTGCCTTTTTTGGCAGCCTTTTCATTGACCAGTTCAATCGCTTGTTCCACGGTCAGATCAGCGGGTTCAATGTCTTTGGGCAGGGTCGCGTTGACCTTTTCCCATTTGACATATGGCCCATAGCGCCCATCCATGACGTTCATGGCACCGCCATCGGGATGCTCGCCCAACTCTTTGAGTGGTGCAGCTGCGGCAGCACGTCCTTGGCCGCGTGATGCGGCCTTTTTGGCAAGCTCTTCGACAGCGCGGTTCATGCCGATGGTAAAGACGTCATCGACCTCTTTGATATTGGCATAAAGGCGGTCGTGTTTCACATAGGGGCCATAACGTCCAATGCCTGCCTCGACCATCACGCCATCTTCGGGGTGGGGGCCGATTTCGCGGGGCAGGGACAAAAGCATTAGGGCCTTTTCAAGGTCTAGATCTTCCTGTGACCACCCTTTGGGCAGGCTTGCACGTGGGGGTTTTTTATTGTCTTCAGTTGGCTCGCCGCGTTGCACATAAGGGCCAAAACGACCTTTTTTCAACGAAATCTCATCGCCGGCATCTTCGCCAAGGACGCGATCACCTGTGTCGTCAGCATCGCCACTGATCGGGCGGGTGTAACGGCATTCAGGATAGTTGCCGCACCCCACGAATCCGCCAGTACGCGAGGTTTTCAGATGCAGTTGACCAACGCCGCATTTTGGGCAAACGCGTGGGTCTGATCCGTCTTCGCGTGGTGGGTAAAGCTGCGGAGCAAGGGCTGCATCCAACTTATCCAACACTTCGGTGATGCGCAGTTCGGACGTTTCCGAAATCGCTGCGGAAAAATCGCGCCAGAATTGGCCCAGAACGTCCTTATAGTCACGCTCACCTGCACTGACGTCATCCAGTTTTGTCTCAAGGTTGGCCGTGAATTCATAGCCGACGTATTGGCGAAAGAAATTCAGCAAAAAGATCGTAACAATGCGGCCTTTTTCCTCGGGGATAAGGCGGTTTTTGTCTTTGCGGACGTATTCGCGATCCTGAATCGTGGTCACGACTGATGCATAGGTAGAGGGGCGGCCGATGCCCAGCTCTTCCATACGTTTGACAAGCGTCGCCTCAGTGTAACGTGGGGGCGGCTGGGTGAAATGCTGTTCTGGTGTGACAGTGCGTTTATCTGCGGCCTCGCCCTGCATGATTTGGGGCAGACGTTTATCGTCGTCATCTACCACAGTGTCGTCGCGACCCTCTTCGTAGACGCGCATGAACCCATCAAACAGCACAACCTGACCGGTGGCACGCAGTCCAACCTGACCATCCTGCGAGCCGATCTCGACCGTGGTGCGTTCCATACGCGCGGCTTCCATTTGGCAGGCGATGGTGCGTTTCCAGATCAGATCATACAGCTTGCGTTGATCATCATCGGTAACCTTGAGCGCCTTGGCGTCGCGCGTCAATTCGGTGGGACGGATACATTCGTGCGCTTCTTGGGCGTTCTTGGCTTTGTTTTTATAGATGCGCGGGCTGGAAGGCACGTATTCCGCACCATAGCGTTCTGCGATGGCGTCACGGGTGGCGGTCACGGCCTCAGGAGCCATGTCGATGCCGTCGGTTCGCATATAGGTGATATAGCCTGCTTCATACAGACGTTGTGCAGCACTCATGGTCTGACGTGCACCCATGCCGAATTTACGGCTGGCCTCTTGTTGCAAGGTCGATGTCATGAAGGGCGCGGCAGGGTTGCGATTGGCCGGGCGTGCCTCAACCGAAGTGATGGACAGATCGCGGCTGTGGATGGCTTGAACGGCCAATTCTGCGGCGGTGCTGTCTTTCAGGCTGTGTTTTTCAAGCTTTTCGCCGGCGAGCATTGTCAGGCGTGCTTCGTACTCTTGACCACGTGGGGTGCCAAGGACGGCCTTTACGGACCAATATTCCTGATTGTTAAACGCCTCGATCTCCATCTCGCGTTCAACGATCAGACGTAGACACACAGATTGCACACGACCTGCCGAACGCGCGCCGGGCAGTTTGCGCCACAAAACGGGCGACAGGTTAAAGCCCACCAGATAATCCAGCGCGCGGCGGGCCAGATAGGCCTCGACCAGTGGCTCATCCACTTGGCGCGGATTTTGCATCGCCTCGGTCACGGCAGTTTTGGTGATGGCGTTGAACACAACACGGCTGACGGGCGTGTCCTTTTTGATCGCGCGGCGCTTGCGCAATGTTTCTTCAAGGTGCCAGCTGATCGCCTCTCCTTCGCGATCGGGGTCGGTTGCGAGGATCAGTTCATTGTCGTCTTTCAGAGCATCCGCGATGGCCTTGACGTGTTTGCGGCTGTCGGTGCCGACCTCCCATGTCATGGCAAAATCGGCATCTGGGTCAACCGATCCATCCTTGGGGGGCAAGTCACGCACGTGGCCGTATGACGCCAGAACCGTATAGTTGGATCCCAGATATTTATTGATGGTTTTCGCTTTGGCTGGGGACTCGACAACAACGACGGGCATTCAATTTCCTCTCGACTCGGATTGCTCGGTCTTATGGTGGGCAAAAATGTGGTGTGAAAGGGGATAATGTCAATCGCGATGATTTTTCACAGGTTTGAGAGGTGGTTTGTTCAGGTTTTGCACAAAAGACCGCCGGACCGTCGTATGATTTCACCTTCAAGTTCCAGATCGATCAATACTGGGGTGATTTGGTTGGCGGATACATTGAGATCGCGGATCAATTGATCTTCGGCGACAGGCGAGGGCCCAAGACGTTTGAGAATTTGCGTATGAAGCTGTGCCGTTTCGCGCAGGGTTCGCTTGGGCTTTGAGGACGTTGAGGCGGCGGCGGTCGGCGCAGGACGGGGTGTTTGGGCCGCGGGTGGGCCCAAGGCGGTCACCACATCCTCGGCATTGCGGATCAAGCTTGCGCCGTCACGGATCAACATATTGCAGCCAGCGGCACGTGCATCAAAGGGATGGCCAGGAACGGCCAAAACCTCGCGCCCTTGATCAAGCGCATTGCGCGCAGTGATCAAACTGCCAGACCGGGCAGCGGCCTCAACCACGACAACGGCGCGCGACAGGCCTGACACAATGCGGTTGCGGGCTGGAAAATGACGCGCCTGTGGCTGAAGCCCCATAGGTTGTTCGGTGAGGATTAGGCCCTGAGCTGCGATTTCATGGGCAAGGGAGGTGTTTTCCGATGGGTAGATCACATCCAAACCCCCAGCGAATACTGCAATGGTTCCAGTTTCAATGACCGCACTGTGAGCAGCGGCATCAATTCCGCGCGCAAGCCCCGAGACTATGACATGCCCCAGCGCGCCCAAATCACGTGCCAATGCACGGGCCATGCGGGTGCCAAGCGAAGACGCATTGCGCGCACCCACAAGGGCGATTTTTGGACGGCATAATAGAGACACGTCCCCATAGGCCCAAAGGATTGGTGGTGCGTCAGAGAGTTCCGCCAAATCCGCAGGGTAAACCGGATCGCCAATGCAAATCATTTTGGCCCCAAAGGCATCCGCCGCGCGCAGCTCTGTCTCGACAACAGCTTCGGGGCAGATTTGATAGCTCTTAACCCCAGCGGCGCGGGCAATGTCGGGCAATGCATTCAGGGCAGCCTGTGCATCGCCATGTTCCGCCATCAATTTATGAAACGTCGTCGGCCCCACCCGACGAGACCGCAAAAGACGGAGCCACGAATATCGAAATTCTTCCGTGGTGGGTGGGAGTTTGGGGTGAGTGGAAGAAAAGAGGTCTTCGGTCATCCGTGGCTCCGCCTGCTTGCAGAATCATTTCTATGTGCAGGTGGTTAACGGGTGGTAAACCAAAGCCTCTTTCTGTGGCGTTAGATGAAAAATTTCTTCAATTGCGTCAGGTTGCCGATCCGCCCACGGTCAAACCATCCATCAAAACGGTGGGTTGCCCCACGCCAACAGGTACCCACTGGCCCGCTTTGCCGCAATTGCCCATGCCCGGATCAAGCGCCATGTCATTACCCAAGGCGCGGATTTGCGTCATCGCCGTCGCCCCGTCTCCGATCAGGGTGGCTCCTTTGACCGCCGCGCCGATCTTGCCGTTTTCAACGCGATAGGCCTCGGTGCAGGAAAACACAAACTTTCCATTGGTGATGTCCACTTGACCGCCACCAAACCCAACAGCGTAAATTCCGTCCTTCAGGGAGGCGACCAAATCAGCAGGATCTGTATCGCCGCCTTCCATATAGGTGTTGGTCATGCGCGGCATGGGCGCATGGGCGTAACTTTCGCGCCTCCCGTTGCCTGTGGGATCAACCCCCATCAAGCGCGCATTTTGGCGGTCCTGCATGTAGCCCACCAAGATGCCATCTTCGATCAACACATTGCGCCCGGACGGGGTGCCCTCGTCATCCACAGTGATGGAGCCACGCCGATCTGGGATCGTGCCATCATCCACCACAGTTACGCCACGCGAGGCAACTTGTTCGCCCACGCGGCCTGAAAAATTAGAGCTGCCTTTGCGATTGAAATCACCTTCAAGGCCATGGCCGACGGCCTCGTGCAACAAAATTCCGGGCCAGCCGGGACCAAGCACAACCTCCATCGGGCCAGCAGGGGCGGGGACAGCATCCAGATTGACCAAGGCAATGCGCAATGCCTCGCGCGCCTTGGCTTGCCAGTCGGATGCGGCAATCAATCCATCCAACCCCAAACGTCCACCTCCGCCGGCGGTGCCCGTTTCGCGGCGGCCATCCTGTTCGACAATGACTGACACATTCACCCGCGTCATCGGGCGGGTGTCTTCGATGCGTTCGCCATCCGGGCGTAGAATCACCACCTCTTGGTGGCTGGCGGCCAATGTCGCGCTGACCTGCACAACGCGCGGATCCAAATCACGGGCAAACGCATCAATTTCGCGCAGGGTTTCGATTTTGACAGGGAAAGAGGCCCCGGCGATCGGATCGTTATCTGTGTAAAGGCGGCGATTCGTGCGCTTTGGCCCTGCGGCCAGCGTGCCGCCACCATCGCCAACTGCCAGACGTGCGGTTTCCACCGCGCGACGCAGGGCAGATTCGCTGATTTCACTGGAATGGGCGTATCCGGCGACCTCTCCATTGACCGCGCGCAGGCCAAAACCCTCGGATGCATCGTAACTTGCGGTCTTGATACGACCATCATCCAGCACCAAACCCTCGGAACGGCGGCGTTCTAAAAACAGCTCGCCATCTTCTGCACCTGCGGTCGCTTCGCGCAACAATACAAGGGCGCGGGATTCGTCCAGCGTGTCCTCAAAAGGGGTGAATTTGACCTCAGTCATGCCTTTGCCTCCGGGTGTTTTTGATCTAAATCAAAAAAAGCGGCTGTTTGCCGCAAGCTTATTCCTTTATCTGAGCGTCAGAATATGGTTCAAAGCACCGACAAAACAATGGGATTCAGCACAATCGTGATGATTTCCCCCCGAATTAACGACGAATAACGCAACCGATCAGGGTGACACATGCGAACTCTCTCGACCCTCATGGGCCTTATGGCAGCATTCACCGCACTTCCCGCAATGGCGCAGGAAGTCGAAACTATTGGCAAGCCGGTAGACGGAAAAATGGGCTGGCAGCCTGCCGCTACCGAACTGGCCCGTGACATTCAAAGCCTGGATTATATGATCCTCGTGATTATCACGGCGATTGTCATCTTTGTGGCAGGACTTTTGGTGTACTGTATTGTGCGCTTTAACCGCCGCGCTAATCCAAACCCTTCCAGCTTTACCCACAATTCCCCACTGGAAATTGCATGGACACTGGGCCCAATTCTGGTTCTGGTGTTTATCGGCGCTTTTTCATTGCCGGTTCTGTTCAAGCAACAGGAAATTCCCGAAGGCGACATCACCATCAAGGTCACTGGGTATCAGTGGTATTGGGGTTATGAATACGTCGATGACGGTTTTGAGTTTGAAAGCTTCATGCTTGGCCGTAACGCGCTGGAAGAAAACGGGTATGGCAAAGATGAATACCTTTTGGCGACCGATACCAAGGTTGTTGTACCTGTAAACAAAATTATTGTGATGCAACTGACAGGTGCGGACGTGATCCACAGCTGGACCATTCCAGCGTTTGGCGTAAAGCAAGACGCGGTTCCCGGTCGTCTGGCAGAACTGTGGTTCAAAGCCGAAAAAGAGGGCATCTATTTTGGCCAGTGCTCTGAACTTTGCGGCAAGGATCACTCTTATATGCCGATCACTGTTCAGGTCGTCAGTGAAGAGGCCTATGCCGCTTGGTTGGAAGAGGCCAAGGCAGAATACGCCGAAGGCCCCAGCACCATTAAGGTTGCATCCGCTGAATAATGCATAAGCTGGGCTTATGCCTGGCTTATAGCAAATCTTGATATGGCGGGCGATCTGCCCGCCAAATGAACGAGAAGAACCATGAGCGACGCCAGCATCAATACGCAAGCGCCAGAAGGTGAAGCCTCTTTCGGGGATTACTTTGCCCTTTTGAAGCCGCGCGTCATGTCACTTGTGGTGTTCACAGCAATGGTGGGGCTGTTGGCTGCCCCTGTGCCGGTCCATCCCATGATCGCCTTTTGTGCCATTTTGTTCATCGCCGTAGGTGGTGGGGCATCCGGTGCGCTGAACATGTGGTGGGATGCTGACATCGACAGCATTATGAGCCGTACCGCAAAGCGCCCGATTCCTTCGGGCAAAGTCACGGGCGATGAGGCCTTTGCCATTGGCATGACGCTTTCGGTATTTGCTGTTGTGATGTTAGGACTTGCTGCGAACTGGCTGGCGGCTGGATTGCTGGCCTTTACGATCTTTTTCTATGTCGTGATCTATACGATGTGGCTGAAACGCTGGACCCCGCAGAACATCGTGATTGGTGGCGCGGCGGGTGCGTTTCCTCCGGTGGTTGGTTGGGCTGCTGCGACTGGCGGTGTTTCCATTGAAAGCGTGCTGATGTTCACGTTGATCTTTATGTGGACCCCGCCACATTTCTGGGCGCTGTGCCTGTTCATGAAGTCTGACTATAAAGACGCAGGCGTGCCAATGTTGCACGTCACCCATGGACGTCGCGCGACACGCAACCACATTCTGGTTTATACTTTGCTGCTGGCTGCGATTGCCATTGGCATGGCTTTTACTGGCGTGGGTGGCCCGATCTATCTGGCGATAGCATTGGTGTTGAACGCACTGTTTGTGTTTGGCGCTGTGGCCATCTGGCGTCGCAGCGAAGAGGCATCTGAGGCCGACAACCACAAGCGCGAGAGATCATTCTTTGCTTTGTCGTTGCTGTATCTTTTCTTGCATTTCGGCGCGATCTTGGCCGAGGCAACCCTGAAACCTTATGGACTTGGGGGCTGGTAATATGAGCTTTCGCGAAGACCACGACCTGCACAAACGCCGCTTTGGTCGCAACTTGGGTGTTGCGCTGACGCTGGCAGCTTTCATTTTCATCGTCTTTGGGTTGACCTATGTAAAGGTGACCCGCGGCGATTTCGAGCCCGTGAATGCGAGGATCGAAAACTGATGGCAATGGATCGTAAAAATAAAACGGTTCTGCAACTGGCGGGGGTTGTCGTGTTTATGGGCGCGATGGCTTGGGCGTCGGTGCCGTTTTATGATTGGTTCTGCCGTGTGACTGGATTTGGCGGGGTGACAGCTGTTGCCGATGCCGGATCAGACACGATTCTGGAAGACACGATCAAGATTCGCTTTGATGCCTCGCTTGATCGCGACATGCCGTGGAAGTTCACCCCGGTAGATCGCACCATGGAAATCCGTATCGGGGAAACCGGCCTTGCCTTTTACGAGGCGTATAACCCAACGGATCGTCCCATTGCTGGGTCTGCCAGCTATAATGTGTTTCCGTACGAAGCGGGTGGCTTCTTCACCAAGATCGACTGTTTTTGCTTTACCGAACAGGTTTTGCAGCCAGGCGAGCGGGTGATGATGCCGGTCACATTCTTTGTTGATCCAGAGATCGTGAACGACCGCGATGGGCAGTATGTCAAACAGATAACGCTGTCTTATACATTCTATGAAACTGACCTGCCCGAGGACACAGCGTTCTTGGCGCAGGCCCCCGAAACCGACGTAAACTAAGCCTTCCAACGAGGGAAATAAAAATGGCGCACGCTAAAAATCACGATTATCACATTCTGACCCCGTCTGCGTATCCGTTTATCGGTGCTGTAGCAGGCTTTATCATGCTGTTCGGCGCAGTTCTGTTCTTCCATGACTATGGGCCATGGGCGCTGCTGATCGGCCTGATCGGTGTTCTTTATGTCATGTTCGGTTGGTGGACCGAAGTGGTGAAAGAAAGCAAAGCTGGCGATCACACCCCGGTTGTTCAAATCGGTCTGCGCTATGGCGTGATCTTGTTCATCACCTCTGAAGTTATGTTCTTTGCCGCTTGGTTCTGGAGCTTCTTTAAGCACGCGATGTATCCAATGACCGAAGGTTCGCCCTATGTGGATGGCGTTTGGCCGCCTGTTGGGATTGAAACCTTTGATGCATGGCACCTGCCACTGATCAACACGCTGATCCTGTTGTGTTCCGGTGCGGCGGCAACATGGGCGCACCACGCCATTGCCCATGAAAACAACCGTAAAGACATGAAATGGGGCCTGATCATTGCTGTGGCTCTGGGTCTGCTGTTCACATATTTCCAAGCGTATGAATACAGCCACGCGGCCTTTGGCTTCTCCGGTAACATCTATGGCGCCAACTTCTTTATGGCGACAGGGTTCCACGGTGCGCATGTGATCATCGGCACGATCTTCTTGTTTGTGTGCTTGCTGCGTCTTCAGGCGGGTCACTTTACCCCTGAAAAGCACATCGGCTTTGAGGCAGCAGCATGGTACTGGCACTTTGTTGATGTTGTCTGGCTGTTCCTGTTCGCAGCTGTTTACATCTGGGGCGGCTAAGCCTGATACGCAGTTGTCCAAAAGCGGTTGAATAATCGCCTTGGATAGGTCAAAAGCGCGGTCGCGGTGGGATGTCTCCTGCCGCGACTTTCGTTTTGGAAGGGGACTGGTCTTGCGCCGTCTGATCCTACCTTTGTTTTTCGGCATTGTTGGCACTGCCATTCTTGTGTCCTTGGGCGCTTGGCAGGTGCAACGCCTGAGCTGGAAAGAGGCCATATTGGCCGAGATTGATGCGCGCATTGCCAGCGCGCCTGTTGTGTTACCCGCAATGCCCAATCCAGATGTAGACCGGTTTTTGTCTGTGGAAGCATCCGGTACGATCACTGATCATGAAATTCATGTGCTGGCGTCAACGCGCGAAACGGGGGCAATCTATCGGGTGATTGCTGCGTTTGAGTTGACCGATGGCCGCCGCATTCTGTTGGATCGTGGCTGGGTCAGACCCCCGCAAAAAGATACTCCACGTCCTGTGGTGCAGGTCACTGTGACTGGCAATCTACATTGGCCCGAAGAGATTGACGGCTACACCCCTGAAAACGATCTGGATGCAAACATCTGGTTTTCGCGTGATGTTGTAACGATGGCCGCGCATCTGAAAACTGAGCCAATCCTGTTGATCAGTCGAAATTCGTCGGAATCTGACCCCGTGGTGACGCCACTGCCAGTGGACTCTGCGGGTATTCCGAACGATCACTTACAATATGCTGTGACCTGGTATGGCCTTGCCATTGTCTGGGTCCTTATGACACTGCATTACTTGCGCCGCATGCGCAGAAAGAAAAAGGTCTAAGAGCCGTGAAATACATCTCTACACGTGGAAATGCACCGGAACTGAACTTTGCCGATGCCATGTTGACTGGTCTGGCACGGGATGGTGGGCTGTATGTCCCAAAAAAAATCCCGACCATGTCGAAAGAGGATATCGCAGCGCTGGCAGGCCTGTCTTATGAAGAGGTGGCCTTTCGCGTGATGCGCCCATTCGTGGGCGATGCATTCACCGACGAAGAATTCCGAGGCATCATTGAACGCGCCTATGCCAATTTCCGCCACCCGGCGCGTGCGCCGCTGGTTCAGTTGGCACCAAATCATTTCCTGCTGGAACTGTTCCACGGCCCAACGATTGCGTTCAAAGATTTCGCGATGCAATTGATTGGCCAGTTGTTCCAGTTTGAATTGGGTCGCCGTGGCGAACACGTCACAATCGTTGGCGCGACGTCGGGCGATACAGGGTCTGCCGCGATTGAAGCGTTTCGTGGATTGAAGAACGTGGATGTATTCATCCTGTTTCCTGATGGCCGGGTCAGCGATATTCAACGCAAACAGATGACCACGCCGGATGATGCCAATGTGCATGCATTGGCGGTTGAGGGCGATTTTGACGATTGTCAGGCAGCCCTTAAGGACATGTTCAACGATCTGAAGTTCCGCGATTGTGTGAAACTTGCGGGCGTGAATTCGATCAACTGGGCGCGCGTGCTGGCGCAGGTGGTATATTACTTTTCCTCCGCTGTGTCGCTAGGGGCGCCGCATCGCGAGATCAGCTTTACCGTGCCAACCGGCAACTTTGGGGATATTTTTGCAGGCTATATCGCCAAGCAAATGGGCCTGCCGATTGCTGATCTGGTGATTGCGACCAACCAAAACGACATTTTGCACCGTACCATGGAAACCGCCGCCTATACCAAAGAAGGCGTGATGCCGTCGATCAGCCCTTCTATGGATATTCAGGTGAGTTCCAATTTTGAGCGCGCATTGTTCTATGCTTATGATCAAGATGGGGATGCCGTGTCCCAACTGATGGACGAGTTGAAGGACGGCTCTTTTGCGATCAGTCAGGGTGCGATGGAAGCCCTGCGGGAAAACTTCCTGTCTGGGCGCGCGTCAGAAAAAGAGACCCTTGCTTCTATTGCAGCGGAATATGCGGCGAATGGAGAAGTGCTTTGCCCTCATTCCGCGGTTGGGGTAAAGGTCGCCAACGAACATCTTTCAACCGTTCCAATGGTCACGCTTGCCACTGCGCACCCGGCGAAATTCCCGGATGCAGTAGAGCAGGCAATGGGCCAGCGTCCTGACCTGCCACCCCATATGGTGGATATGATGGGCGACGAAGAGCGTGTCACGAAAGTTCCCAATAACCTTGGCCTCTTGCAGGCCCTGATCAAAGACCGGATTGCACAGCGTTGAGCATCAAACTGCACACATTGGCCAATGGCTTTCGTATCGTAACCGAAGATATGCCGGGGCTGGAATCCGCTGCGGTGGGTATTTGGGTTGATGCCGGGGGGCGCCATGAAACGGCGCCGCAAAACGGCATTGCGCATTTCCTTGAACATATGGCGTTCAAAGGCACAGAGCGGCGCAACGCGCTTGAGATTGCAGAGGCGATCGAAGACGTGGGCGGCTATATCAACGCCTATACCAGTCGCGAAGTCACGGCCTATTATGCGCGGGTTCTAAAGAACGATGTGCCGTTGGCGATGGATGTGATCGGGGATATTCTGCTGAACCCCGTGTTTGATGCCCGCGAGATCGAGGTGGAACGCGGCGTGATCTTGCAAGAGATCGGTCAGGCGCTGGACACACCAGATGACGTGATCTTTGACTGGTTGCAGGAACGGGCCTATCCGAACCAACCCATCGGGCGCACCATTCTGGGCGAAGAAGATCGGGTGAAGTCGTTTAACGATACCGACCTGCGTGCCTTTGTTGGGCAGCATTATCGCCCGGAACGCATGATCCTGTCCGCCGCAGGTGCGGTGGATCACGATGCGATTGTCAAACTGGCCGAAGAGCTCTTTGGCGGAATGGCCAGAGGCACGGGGCCGGTTTTACAGGCGGCCGCATTTGGTGGTGGTGAATATCGCACCGAAAAGGATCTGGAGCAGGCGCATTTTGCATTGGGCTTTGAAAGCCCGGATTATTGCGACCCTGACATTTACACCGCACAGATTTATTCCTCGACTTTGGGCGGGGGCATGTCCTCACGTCTGTTTCAGGAAGTGCGTGAAAAACGTGGGTTGTGTTACACGATCTTTGCCCAGACTGGGGCCTATGCCGATACGGGCATGACCACGATCTATGCGGGCACCTCTGGCGATCAGGTGGCAGAGCTTGCCCAAATCACCATTGACGAGATGAAGCGTGCCGCCGACGACATGAGCGCGGTTGAGATAGAGCGCGCCCGCACCCAAATGAAGGCCGGATTGTTGATGGGGCTGGAAAGCCCGTCCAGCCGCGTGGAACGTCAGGCACGGATGCTGTCGATTTGGGGTCATATCCCGACACTCAGCGAAACAGTTGAGCGCATTGACAGCGTAACAGACGCCGATGTGCGCCGTTTTGCAGAACATATGGCGTATCACGCGCGTCCTGCGCTGGCGCTGTATGGCCCGATTTCTGCGGCTCCCTCTCTTGAGGAGTTGCAAGAAAGGCGCGCGGCCTGATGTTTTTGGTCAAGCGCAAGGTCCGGCTTGAGACAGAGCGATTGTCGTTGCGGCCCCCGCAGCATGGGGACTATCGCGAATGGGCCGACCTACGTGACCAAAGTGCTGAATTCCTGACCCCATGGGAGCCTGCATGGGCCGACGACCATCTGGGGCGTAAAAGCTTTACCAATCGTGTCTATTGGGCGCAGCGATCAATCAACGGGGGCACCGCTGTGCCGCTGTTTTTGGAACGGCGCGAGGATAACGCGATCTTGGGCGCGATCACACTGGATCATATCCGGCGCGGCCCGGCACAGACCGGTACGCTTGGCTATTGGATAGGAACGGACTTTACCCGGCGCGGCTTTATGCAAGAGGCGATTGAAACCGTGGTGCATTATGCGTTTCACCACCTTGATCTCAGTCGGATCGAGGCCGCCTGTCTGCCGGAAAACGTGGCTTCGCGCGGGGTGCTGGAAAAATCCGGCTTCAAATACGAAGGCGTCGCGCAAAGCTACCTTCAGATTAACGGACGCTGGCGCACACATGTTCTCTATGCTTGTTTGCGCGCAGATCGACGTGGTCGCACGGACGTTGGCTGAATTTTCTACGCAATAGGTTTGGCGGTATGCTAGGGCTTGGATATGACATTACACCCCGCTGATCCTTTGTTTTTGTCGGCCCTTGCCGCGCAACTGCCAGAAAATACCCTGTCAGAAGCTGACCCACGTTTCTTACAAGAGCCCCGCGGGCGGTTTACTTTGCCTTCTGGCGCCCTTGCGCGCCCCCGTTCGGTTGAAGAGGTTTCCACCATCATCACCGCCTGCGCCAAAGCACATGTGGGCGTGGTGCCGTTTGGCGGGGGCACGGGGCTTGTGGGGGGGCAGGTGGCCCCGACCGGTCCTGCACCGCTGATTCTATCGCTGGAACGAATGAACGCCATTCGTGCCGTCTATGCGTCTGAAAACGTACTGGTGGCTGAGGCCGGTGCGATTTTGACGGATGTACAGGCAGCGGCAAATGAACAGGATCGGCTGTTCCCACTGTCCTTGGCATCCGAAGGATCAGCCCGCATTGGGGGCAATCTGTCCACCAATGCCGGCGGGCTGAATGTGCTGCGCTATGGCAATACGCGCGATTTGTGTCTGGGGTTGGAGGCCGTGTTGCCCACGGGTGAAATTTGGCACGGGCTGTCGCGCCTGCGTAAAGACAACACTGGGTATGATTTGAAAAACCTGCTGATCGGGGCCGAAGGCACGCTTGGGGTGATCACGGCGGCATCGCTGAAACTGTTTGCGCGACCAGCAGCGTCGGGTACGGCGGTGATGGTCGTCAAAGACCCCAGTGCGGCCTTGTCGCTGCTGTCATTGGCGCGCGATCAGATCGGCGAAAGTATCAGCGCGTTTGAATTGATCCACCGGCAGGGGTTGGAGTTTCTATCAGAAACCCTGCCAGACGTGCGGCAGCCATTTCAAGAGATGCCAGAATGGATGGTATTGATTGACGTCGGTGTCTCTCAGGGGGGTGATCCTGCGAAAGCGTTGGAGAGCCTGTTTATGGCTGGGCACGCCGCAGGGTGGGTTGTGGATGGGCTGATTGCCCAAAATGAGACACAGCGCGCAGAGTTCTGGTCGGTCCGCGAACATATCCCTGAAGCAAACAAGCGCATTGGCTCTATCAGCAGTCATGATATTTCGATCCCCTTGGGGGAGATTGCGGATTTTATCACCGAAGGCAAAGACATGGTCGCCCAAATGGGACCGTTCCGGGTGAATTGCTTTGGTCATCTGGGCGATGGCAATCTACATTTCAACGTCTTTGCGCCAAAGGGTCAAAGCCGCGATGAGTATCGGCACATGCGCGATGAGGTGCAGCGCGGGGTGCATGATCTGGTGAAAACCTATCAAGGATCTTTCAGCGCCGAACACGGGATTGGACGTTTAAAAGTGAATGATCTGGCGCGGTATGCTGATCCGGTCAAATTGTCTGCCATGCGCGCCATCAAATCCGCATTGGATCCCCGCGGTATTATGAATCCCGGCGCGGTCTTGGATTGATCTAACCGTTAAACATCAGATTCGTAGCGCGCCGCCCAGCAGGGCGACGCCAAAAGAGCAGAAAGATTATGCCCACCCAAGTTGTTTGAGTGACTGAACGTCATTCCAAATCTTGGTCACGTGGCTGATTTTGTCGCCATCAAATGCCATAACATATCCATAGTCGGCCGCGATTTTGTTGCCCGTGGCAGGGATCGGACCCCCTTCACCTGTTTGGGTGCCTTTGAAAACGGCTGTTGCTGTCACGATACTTCTTTCGTGATCGGTTGAGAAGGATTTGAGCTCGTAGTGGCCATCAGGAATTGGCGTCAATAGTCCAGCCATCCAGCCAGTGTAATCCTCTAGGGAGGCGATATCCGCCAAGACATCGGCCTGACACGAAAAGGTTGCGCCATCTTTGCAGTGGTCTTTGCAAACGCTCCAGCCCTTACCTGTTTCGCATGCATCAAAGAACGCCATTGCTGTTTCGGAAACACTCATTTTGATTCTCCTATCCCTTTTTCATTCGACACACAGTCGTCAGTTGTGATGGGGAGATTGTAAAATAATTATTTTAAAATGTCAATTTTAAAACTAGGGCTGTAAAAATCTATCGTCGTAATTCTCGCATGACAGTGTCATAAAATTTTGGGATAATTGGTTTTTTTGTATCATGGCGGCCATACAGGACGGCGCCGTGAACACAAAACACGACAAAGCTTGCTAGCTGAGAGGTGTCCTTGTCTGACCCAATGTCCCCCTCTGATTGTGCGTTTTTGAGAGCAATTTCAATTAGGGATTCGATTTCGGCGCAAAATGCCTCGATTTTCTGTGCCGCATCGACGCCTACGACATGTTTTTGTGCAAGATGGTTCATCATCAAGCAACCTTTGTATTCCTGTTTTGCAGCGCCCAGGAAAACATTTTTTAGAAACATTTCCACGCCTGTCAGGTTCGGATTGTCGATCAGAATTTGATAGCGCGGGCCGATGATATGGTTGCGATAATGGCTGAGGGTTTCCAGAAATAACCCGTCTTTGTCGCCGAATTCCTTGTACATACTGGCAGTGTTAAGCCCTGTTTCACGCACAATGTCGCTTACAGAGGTGGCCTTGTAGCCATTACGCCAAAATACGCCCATGGCCTGTTCGATCACGACGTCTCGGGAATATGATCTTGGTCTGCCCATTCGGGGATTTTAAAATGATCTCTTGAAAACCACAATATGTAACAACCGATCTGTCACTGGATGGCCGTGGTGTGCGAAATATTGCGAATGCCCGAGGTGGATTCTTTTGCGAGATCACAAAAACGCCCCGTCCGGAGGGGGGACGAGGCGTGAGCGATCAATCTGATCTTTGCAAGCAGGCACGGTTTTTGACCGATATGATCTTTATAATCGCTGGAACGTTTCGAATTCCTTTACAGCCCTTCGAATTCGCACAGCACATGCACATCCATGCCCATGTCTTCCAATCGTTTGCGTCCACCCAATTCGGGCAGGTCAATGATAAAAGAGCAGGCGACAATTTCCCCGCCCAGACGTTCGATCAACTTGATCCCCGCTTCTGCGGTGCCGCCGGTGGCCAGCAGGTCATCGACAACAAGGATCTTCTCGCCCGGTGCGATGGCATCATCATGGATTTCCACAATTGCCTCGCCGTATTCCAATTTGTAATCTTGTGAAATGGTGGTGCCGGGCAGTTTGCCTTTTTTGCGGATCGGCACGAAGCCAACCGACAATTGATGCGCAATTGCGCCCCCCATGATAAAGCCACGGGCCTCAAGGCCGACGACTTTGTCGATACGCTCGCCTGCATAGGGGTGCAGCATCTGGTCAATCGCCATGCGAAACCCGCGTGGGTCGGCAAACAAGGTGGTGACATCGCGAAACATGATCCCCTCGTGAGGGAAATCAACGATGGTGCGGATGTAGTCTTTGACGTCAGTGCTCTTGCGCATGGGGGCCTCCGAATGAGATCAACGCCGTTGGTTTGGCGCATCAACGCGTGATACGCAAGAGTGGGAGGTGAATGTGAGATCGCATTCATCGTCTCACCAAAAATTTATAGAGAGATGCGAAAGAAACACTGTCGCCATTTAAGTTATTTACACCGAATGTCAGCGAAGGGCCCATTCTGTGAATTCGATTTTCTCGCTGCGCGCGCTCGCAGCGGAGGTTTCGCAGTCAGGGCGTAGAGTTCCATGCTGCTTTGCAGAGGGAAATGTGGCTATTCATACAACATGCAGAAAGTTTAAAACGTTGAATTCACAAGGCGACGGCCGTCGTCCAGTATCAAGGTTACCTGCGCCCAACGCTTTTCACTGCTGAGCCGGGTCATTTCGTCATCGTCGATCAGCCGATCGCCCGACTGATGCGTAATGTATCCGGGCCAATTGAATGCCTCTGAGGCCAGTTCTTTCATGCCAAACGGGTTGCATAGTGGAAGGTACGAATGTCAACGGCGGCGATCTGGCTGTGATCCAATGCGTTGTCGCGCATGAGATCGTGGAAAGCGCCCAAAGAAGGGTGCGCACAGAGAAAGCATGGATTAGCTTTGTAGTGGGTATGATCGGTTACACGCCACTCGGGGCATCCCAACCAACGCCATCGCGCACCATGGACGGGTGATCAAGCAACGCATCATCCGCCGTCATCGGGTTGTCAAAGCCAATTTCGACCTTCCAGCGCGCAACATAGTCGTTCAATGCCTCTAGCCTGCCAGCTTCCATTTCTGGCAATTCACATCTTTGATTGGCACCTCTCTGGAGCGCGGCGTGCTCATGGATACCTTCGAGTTTGATTTGCAAAGCCCGAGGGCTCTTTATATGTCGCGCGAAACCAATACGGTCTCCAATCCGGCTCAAATTCTGCATAAGTGGTTTATGCAAAATCAGATTGCTTAAACGTGTGAGGCAGGCGGCAAGTTGATGCGGTATTTTTATTAAGCCTCTTAGCTTATTCACAAATGAAGCCGTAAATCATCAATTAAATTGGAATTACAGCAACCGTTGAGTTACTAATTAGATCAACTTGCTCGAACGCCTTACCGGGAATCGCAGATGCGCCGCCGTATTCCATCCACAACGTCTTTGCTGTGCTTCGAAGCCGCCGCGCGGACCGAGAATTTTGCTCAGGCCGCCGGGGAGATGAATATCACGCAAAGTGCGTTGAGCCGACAAATCCAAATTCTGGAAGCCTACATCAAGCAGCAGTTGTTTACCCGTGCCAAGCAGAGAGTAAAGCTGACTTCTGCAGGTAAAGCATTGGTGACAGAACTATCACCACAATTGGAAGCGTTAGAGGCAACGTTGCTGCAGATTTATTCCCACGACACTGAAGAAGGCGCGCTCAATATTGGCGTCTATCCAACGTTGGGCAGCCGCTGGCTAATGCCTCGCATTATCACACTTTCACAAGAGCATCCGGGCTTCACCATCAACACGATCACCTATCTGTCGAACGACGGCATTGATGCCAGCTTGGTTGATGTGGCGCTCGCGCAGGGAAATCCGCCATGGAAAGGGTATCATGCCGATTTCCTTATGAAGGAAGGGCTGATTGTTATTGCCAGTCCAGATCTTATTGATGAGCCAGTTGATGATCCGATGGAACTTCTGGATTATCGCATATTGCAGCACACAACACGGCCAATGTCGTGGGAGATTTGGCTGAATGGCCTTGGCCATCAATTGGCAAGACCAATCATCGGACCGATGTTCAGCCAATTCGAGATGCTGATCGATGCCGTCAAAGGCGGCCATGGAATCGCGATTGTGCCAAAGCTGCTGGTTGAGCGAGAGCTTGCAAACGGAAAGTTGATCATGGCGCATACACACGAAGAGGTGCCTGAAAGCGCATATTATTTGCTGACACCTAATGCGAAAATTGGGGTGCAGAAAATCAAGCGTATCCGAAACTGGTTTCTAAAAAACGCAAAATAGCAATTTTTGTCGATTTCTTGCCATCGCGCCAAGTTTTCCGTGATCGAATTAAAGCATCAACTCATTCGCAAATCGGACTTTAGTTCATCTGATGGCAAGCATAGCATTTCTATAAATGCCGATCATTTAGAGGATTCCGTCATGGGATTTAACGCACAGATCAAAGACAACGATGTCGCCGCAATTGAAGGCTGGATGCAGTCCTCGCCTGATACAGAGTCAGTGGCAAAATTTACCCCAGGACCTGGCATTCAGCGCCTTGAGATAAAGTTTGATATCGCTGAATTGCGTAAGGCACTGGACGAATGCCTTGAACGCGAAGCGTTTCAGGGTGCAATGCAGGATCAGGGTTTTGCCGCCCTGCCGCTGACTCAGCGCCCGGGCCAGACAGAATGGACTGACAATGACTTGTCAGGGCGTTTCTGGCTGCGTGGTGATGAGCGCTATGTTGAAGAGCCGCGCGAGGATCTGGTGCCCGAGATCGACTTCTCGGAATTCAATCCAAAATTCAAGGGCACCTACTTTGAACACGTGCACGAAGAGCTGGCAAAGCGTTTTCCAATTGGTCGCACCCGTGTGCTGTCCAAAGGGTTGTACAACTGCAACTCGTGGCACCGTGATCCGGAACCACGCTTGCATATCCCAGTCATTTCCAACCCGGGTTCTTTGTTTATCGTGAACCATCACGTGACACACCTGCCTGCGGATGGATCATGCTATTTTACGGATACGCGTGGGTACCATACAGCGTTGAACGGTGGCGAAACCCGTCGCGTGCATATCGTGGCGGCGCTCGCGTACGATCAGATTCAAAAATGAGCCTTTACGGTGGGATGACCGCAACGCCAGGCAGCAATGGCTGCCTGTGCGATCTGCGAAGCGATACAATGACCGGCCCGGATGCCGCCATGTACGAAGCCATGACATCTGCCTCGGTTGGCGATGACGTGTATGGCGAAGACCCGACCGTAACAACGCTTGAGCATCGCCTGGCAGAAATGCTGGGCAAAGAGGCGGCTGTGTTCTTTCCGACCGGGACGCAAAGCAATCTTGCCGCAGTGATGGCGCATTGCGGACGGGGTGATGAGATTATCATCGGCAACAGCTATCACATCTATTGCGATGAAGCTGCGGGCGTTTCCGTGCTGGCCGGTGTTTCTATGAATGCCGTGC
The DNA here is from genome assembly GCA_947489325.1 of uncultured Paracoccaceae bacterium. GTDB lineage: Bacteria > Pseudomonadota > Alphaproteobacteria > Rhodobacterales > Rhodobacteraceae > CANLDA01. The sequence goes on from CANLDA010000021.1 coordinate 38,868, forward strand.
CAACAGATGAAAACGGCGCACTGACACCAGAGACAATCACTGGCGCAATCAAAGCAGATGATCCGCATTACGCTCGCACCCGCCTAGTCTGCCTAGAGAATACGGTAGGCGGGCAGGTCATTTCCCTTGATAAAATGGCAGCCGCCGCAAAAACTGCCCGTAGCGCGGGCCTTTCCGTACATCTGGACGGTGCCCGCTTTTTCAACGCCATCACCGCGCTTGATTGTGGCGCCAAAGATCTGGCCGATTGCGCCGACAGCGTTTCGGTCTGCATGTCCAAGGGATTGGGCGCGCCGGTGGGGTCAGTATTGGTGGGGTCGCACGCCCTGATTTCTCAGGCGCGACGCAATCGCAAAATACTGGGCGGGGCCATGCGGCAGGCCGGTGTGTTGGCCGCTGCGGCGCTGCACGCCTTGGATCATAATCTACCCGATCTGGCTCGTGATCACGCAAATGCGAGCAGACTTGCCGCCGCTTTGAACAAGTTGCAAGCGGGCGACGTTCGACTGGGCAGTAATATGGTTTTCTTTACTCCACGCGACGGGCTGCACGACAAACTACGGGCGCATATGGCTGATGCTGGCGTGCGAATTGGTGGTCAGTCTCCGGCAATTCGGATGGTTCTGCATCGTGATGTCAGTGACGAAGGGGTGGATGCTGCATTGGCTGCCTTTGAATCCTACTTTGCAATGCCCTGAAGAGAGCTAGTACCATGACTGCAATTGATTTCATCCATGATACGCGTTTTGTCGATTTCCCTGAGCACATCGTGCATGAGGCAGTACGTTGTCTGGTGGATACATTAGGTGTTGCTGTCGGTGGCTCTGAAACCGATCTTTCCCGCATTATCCGCAATCACGTGACCCGCCAGTTTGGCGGTTCAGACGCGACCCTGTGGCAAGACGGGCGCAAGGTCAGTGCCGCAGGCGCCGCATTGGCCAACGGCATGACGATTGACGCGCTGGATGCCCATGACGGGCACAAGCTGACCAAAGGCCATGTCGGATGCGGTGTGTTGCCGGGCCTGATTGCCGTGATGGAGGCCGAGGGGAAATCAGACGCCAAGGAACTTCTGACCAGCATCGTTGTTGGCTATGAAATTGGCACGCGGGCGGGCATCGCCCTGCATGCCAGCGCATGTGATTATCACACGTCGGGTGCATGGATTGCATTGGCAACCGCCGCCCTGGGCGCGCGCCAACTGGGATTGAACGCTGATAAAACCCGCGAAGCCGTCGGCATTGCCGAATATCACGGTCCACGCAGCCAGATGATGCGCTGCATTGATGCCCCAACCATGGTCAAAGACGGATCAGGCTGGGGGGCGATGGCCGGTGTCTCAGCCGCATATCTCGCTCAGGATGGCTTCACCGGTGCGCCAGCGATCACGATGGAAGATCCAGCACTAACCAACGTCTGGAGCGACATTGGCAGCAACTGGTATATCGAGCAGCAATACATCAAGCTCTATCCAGTGTGCCGTTGGGCCCAACCTGCGGCCGAGGGTGCAATGGCATTGCTTCGTGATCACGGGATTTCTGCCGCAGACGTGACCAAAGTGGTTGTCGAAAGCTTTCACGAAGCCAAGCGCCTGAATGCGATCCCGTCAAACACCGAACAGGCACAATATTCACTGCCGTTCTCCGTCGCGGCAGCCCTTTACCGTGGGACAATTGGGGTGCCTGAGATCACCGCAGAGGGGCTTGGCAACCAAGATGTCATTGATCTGGCCAGACGCGTCGAAATTCAGGAAACCGAAGACTTCAACGCGGCCTTTCCAGCGCGCCGCTTTGCCCGGGTGCATCTGCATATGGCGGATGGCCGTGTCCTTACCTCTGCCGCAACAGAAGCGCAGGGCGACCCGGAAAATAAAGTTTCAGATGCGGTGATTTGGGATAAATTCCGCAACCTTACCACCCCGGTTTTAGGTCAGGATTGGCCTGACGCCTTCCTGACCAATGCCCGCGCTCTGTCGAAGGACGGATCTGTGCAAACACTTCTGGATCACATGTCAACCGCTCTTTGAATCGCCGGAAGGTTACATGATTTGGAGCTATCGGGTAACGTCAGGACAGAAGCTGCAGTGGAGAAAATCTTTGTTTCTACTGACCAGAGTGAAGCAAAGTTCACTCCTCGATAGTGGTCCTGGTTGCAGCGAATTGACGGTCTGACATTTACCAGGATCGACACCGGTGACGGTCCGGTTCGGTGAAATTCGCTGCAAGACCGAAGAGGTGCTGCCGCAAGTGTAAGGAAATGCTGCGTGAGCAATAACTGAGTCAGTAAAAGTCTGGAGAGTCCCGCAAATTTGACCTCCATGAGTCGGAGATCGCAAGGCCGCTCTGAAATGGAAATACGCGATATTTGGGTCAAGATGATTGGGCAGACCACTCATGTGAATTACGTCGCGCGGCGCAGGGTTGCTGTTAGGGCGCCCATAGCTATCAATGTGACCCCGCCAAAACGTGTCAGCCAAGGCAGAACGCCGGGGCGGGTGATGCGGGTGCGCAGGTGGTCTGCAAGTAGCGCATAGGCCAGTGCATTGAGGGCGGCCAGTGTGACGAAGGTGGCAATCAGGATTGCAAATTGCAGCCATATCTGTCCGGCGGGATCAATGAACTGCGGCACAAAGGCGATAAAGAACCCGATGCTTTTGGGGTTGAGCGCGGTGACCGCCGCCGCGTGGCCAAATACGCCCTTTGTGGGAAGGGTGGTTCGGGGCATCATGGTGCTGGCCGAGGCCAGCGGGGCCGCACGCAGCATTTTTACACCCAGATACACCAAATATACCGCCCCCACCCATTTGAGCACCACGAATGCGGTGGCCGAGGCCAGCACAAGTGCGCCAAGGCCCAAAAGTGATGCGCTCATCGCAATCAGGTCTCCCAAGGCCACACCCGCCGCAGTGGCAACTGCAACCTGACGTCCCTGGCTGAGCGCATAGGACAAAACCAACAATATGGTCGGGCCGGGGACGAGCAACAGGGCGACAGAAGCGGCCACAAAGGTAAGCCAAAGATCAAAGGGCATGGGGTGAGCCTCACATGTTTATGGTTTGGGATAATGCATGCGCACCACGGCTTGATCAATTGCCGTCAGGCGCTGACGTGTGGGGCTGTCTTGCGAAAACATGCTGCGCGTATCGTAGTAATTGCTGCGGATGTCATGGAAAAGGCCAAGCGATTGGGTGACCTCTTCTTGCATGACACGACGATAGATATCAGGAGGCAACGTGGACGACACCGCAATGACCGCTTTGGTAATGTTGCCTTTGCGATCGCTCCAGACACGGAACAGACCACCTTGCAGGGTAACGCCGTCCAAACCCTTGACGCCGGTGCCCTTGATGACCGTGTTGCCCTTGGTATCCAGCATGTAAACACGAATATCGGCGGGGGCGTCGGGGGCGACACGGGTCAGTTTCAGATTTGCACCCAGCCCATTCAACTGGGCCAGCGCCCTGTCCAAAGCGCGGCTGGCACGATTCATGCGGCTGGAGCTGTATTGATTTTCAAAGGTTGGCATGCTGACACGCAGATTGCGCGCCTTGTCGGCAGGCCACTTGCGAATGCTGTGTTGGCATTTCTCTCCGGGTTTTGCGCCGCAAGCAATGGCGCGATAAAAGTCCTTGCTGCTGACCTTGCCCGGCAAGCGGACATAATCCACCCGCAACTTGTGAAAGGGGATGCTCTCCTCTGCTTGGGCAGGAAGAATGAACGCAATGACAATCAGAATGGTGGTAAAGAGCTGTTTCATTTCAACACCCGCCCTGCGACGGCGTCCAGTTTTGCGATCATCGCGGCGTCGCGGGCTTCGGGTGCGGTGAGGATGGCGTATTCAAGGGCGCGGTCACAGCCATGCGGGCAAGGCGCGCGGTTGCTGCCAAGAAGCGCAGGCAGGCGGCGCACCAACTCGCGGCCCTTTTCAGCATTGCCCATGAGGGTTTTGATAATGGCCGTTACATCAACCTCGCCGTGGTCAGGATGCCAGCTGTCATAGTCAGTGACCATAGCGACAGAGGCATAACACAGCTCTGCCTCACGGGCGAGTTTGGCCTCGGGCATATTGGTCATGCCGATCACATCACAGCCCCAGCTTTCGCGATACATTTTTGATTCTGCCAGCGTGGAAAATTGCGGTCCTTCCATTGCAAGATAGGTGCCGCCGCGGTGGATGGTGATTCCCGCGTCTTTGGCGGCTGTTTCGCAGGCATCAGACAGGCGTGGGCAGGTGGGGTGGGCAACACTGACATGGGCGACGCATCCGGGGCCAAAAAAGGATTTTTCGCGCGCAAAGGTGCGGTCGATGAACTGATCCACAATCACAAAATCGCCGGGCGCCATGTGTTCGCGAAACGAGCCGACTGCTGAAATGGAAATGACATCCGTGACGCCGAGGCGCTTTAGCGCATCAATGTTGGCGCGATAAGGCACCGAGGTGGGCGTGTGGACATGACCGCGCCCATGACGCGGCAGAAAGGCCATTTTCAGGCCATCCAGTGTGCCAGTCAGAATGTTGTCGGACGGCGCGCCCCAAGGGGTGTCGACCTGCACCCAATTGGCATCCTCCAAGCCGTCGATGTCGTAAATGCCAGAGCCGCCGATCACGGCGATCATGGTGTCTGATGCGGGGTTGGTCACGGGGCACTCTCCTTAAGGCAGATGTTGGGATATTTGTGGCGTTGCCAAAGGCGAAAGGCAAGCATCGCTTTTGTGAAATGGGGCGCGATACGTGGTCGGCCTTGTGGTAAGGGGCTAAATTGGCTATGGGGCCAGCGCGACCCTCTTTTCCCAATCAACAGGACATACCCATGAGACGCGCAGCCCTTGCATTGCTGGCCAAGAATATCACGCCTCCGAACCTGAGCATTATGCAGGACGAAGGGTTGAGCGTGGCGCGCGTACGCACAGAGGTGCTGTCGGGTCTGACTGTTGCACTGGCGTTGGTGCCCGAGGCGGTGGCGTTTGCCTTTGTTGCCGGGGTGCATCCGCTGGTTGGCCTTTATGCGGCGTTCTTGGTGGGTTTGGTCACAGCAATTTTCGGTGGGCGTCCGGGCATGATTTCAGGTGCAACCGGGGCATTGGCGGTTGTTATGGTTGCCTTGGTGGCAGATCACGGGGTGGAATACCTGTTTGCCACCGTGGTTTTGATGGGGATATTGCAGTTGATTGCCGGGGTGATGCATTGGGGGAGGTTCATCCGCCTTGTTCCACATCCGGTAATGCTGGGCTTTGTGAATGGTCTGGCGATCGTAATTTTTCTCGCTCAGCTAACGCAATTTAAGGTTCCGGGCACTGTCGAAAACACCGGTCATGGTGCTGGTGGGGGCGAATGGTTGTCCGGGATGCCGCTGGTGCTGATGCTGGGCTTGGTAGCGATGACCATGACCATCATTTGGATCATGCCAAAGATCACCAAGGTTGTCCCTGCGCCTTTGGCTGGGATTGGTGTGGTTGCTGCGCTGGTGATCGGTATGGGGTTGGATGTGCCTCGGGTGGGTGATCTGGCCAGCATTGAAGGCGGTTTGCCTTTGTTCCATATCCCGATGGTGCCGCTGAATTTTGCCACGCTGGAAATCATTCTGCCTTATGCCGTGATTTTGGCCGCGATTGGTTTGATTGAATCATTGCTGACGCTGAACCTTGTGGGTGAAATGACAGGCAAGCGCGGTGGTGCAAGCCAAGAATGTATCGCACAGGGCGCATCAAACGTGTTGACCGGGTTTTTCGGTGGCATGGGTGGGTGTGCGATGATCGGGCAATCCATGATCAACGTGAAATCAGGCGGACGCACCCGGATTGCCGGGATCGCAGCTGCGCTGTTTCTGTTGCTGTTTATTGTGGTGGCAAGCCCCGCGATTGAACAAATTCCGCTGGCCGCGCTGGTCGGGGTGATGTTCATGGTGGTGATCGGCACATTCGCGTGGAACTCGCTGAAGATCATGACCAAAGTGCCACTGACTGATGCCTTTGTGATTGTGTTGGTGACGGTTGTGACGGTTGCCACCGACCTTGCCATTGCGGTTGTGGTAGGGGTGATTGTCAGCGCGCTGGCTTATGCTTGGAACAACGCGCGGCGCATTCATGCGGTCACACGCGAATCTGAGAGTGACAAAGGCGCCAAAGTTTATGAAATTCAGGGACCGCTGTTTTTCGGCAGCACCGATGGGTTTATCGAGTTGTTTGATATCGAACATGACCCTGACAGCGTGATTGTAGATTTCAAATACAGCCGTGTGGTGGATCAATCTGCATTGCAGGCGATTGAAGCTTTGGCGGGTAAATACGAAGACGCGGGTAAGAAAATTACCCTTCGTCACCTGAGCCGGGATTGTCATGATCTATTGAGCCGTGCAGGCCATCTTATGGTCGATAGTGATGACGATCCGGACTATGGTATTGCGGTGGATTACTCTGTGCGTACAGGTATTTTGGGTGGACACTAAGCAGGCCTGATCCAAAAGTGCGCCACTTGCGCGGCGCGCTTGATCTCTCGGTCATTTTCAGAACTGAAAATATCCCTCGGGCTGGCGTTTATGTCGGCCCGATTTGCGTTTACAAAAGTCAGGACTCGGTGGGGCGCGACAGGCTGAAGAGGGTATCCACAGCTGTGTAGTCGCGATAGCCCAGCCGGGCGAGGGGACGGTATTTGGTCACGTCAAATACCCCATCAACCACGCAATCATCGCGCAGATGTATGCCGCTGACCACGCCTAGGATTAGAAAGTTTGCCTCTCCTGCCAATGGAATGACCTGTGTCATCCGGCATTCAAGGCTCGCAGGTGCATCCACAAGTCGTGGACAAGTTATCGTGTCGCATTGCACGGCCTCTAGCGCAGCTGCATCAAATTCATCCACCTCTCGCGGTAGATTGCCCGTGGTTATGTTCATCGCGTTACGCATCTCTTCGGCGACGATATTGACGCAGAAAACACCGGTTTCACGAATGTTGGTCAAGGTGTCCTTGGTGCCGTGCTGATCTGATTTGGCCCCGGTAGAGGCAAACATGACCTGAGGCGGCGCATCGGCAACGCCATTGAAAAACGAGTAAGGGGCGAGATTGCGCAGCCCAATGGCATCTTGTGTGGAAATCCACGCGATTGGCCTTGGGGAAATAATGGCCTTGAACGGATCATGTGGCAGCCCATGGCCATCCTGAGGGTGATAAAACATCGCAACGCTCCTTCGTGTTTGCCCCAGACGTAACGCCGTGCTAGGGGCGATGCCACTGAATTTCTTGAGGCAAGCCTTGTTTCATCTAGCAACAGAAACGGCGGACGACTGGTGGGAGGTCGAAGCGCTGTATGATTTGTGCTTCGCACCCGGGCGCGAGGCGCTGTCGTCCTATCGTTTGCGCGATGGGGTTGATAGGGTTGCAGGTCTGTCACTGGTCGCGCGTGATGATACAGGTATTCTGTCTGGGGCCATTCGGTTTTGGCCTGTGCGAGTGGGGGATGCGGTGGCCCTTTTATTGGGGCCAGTTGCCGTACACCCAACCTGCCAAGGCGAAGGGTTAGGCGGTTTTTTGATTCGCGAAAGCCTTGAAATTGCGCGCACTTTAGGATGGCAGAGGGTGATCCTTGTCGGGGATGCGCCATATTACAAACGCTTCGGCTTTACCAAGTTGGATCATGTGACCATGCCGCCGCCCACCAACCCAGAAAGGGTGCTTGGGCAGGATTTGAGCGATGGTGCGTGGCAGGGTGTGACAGGACATGTGCGGTCTTGGATCGACATATAAGACACTGATGGGGCTTGAATAGCGCCGTATGATCGCCAATCTTAGATGTATGAAAGATCATATCTCTCAGACGACGACACCCGCGCAAGATATTCAGGCGATGGCGGCGCGGTATCGCACGGCAAACGGGGTTGGCATCGAGGTGTTGAACCTGATTGGCACGCAGGCCGATGCATTGATCGAAACGCTTCCCCAACCGATCCGCGACAGGCTTGAGGATGTGACAGAACTTGCCCTTGGACAAGCTATGCAGCTTGCCCACGGCTCGCGTCGTGCCATCGGTGGACAATCAGATTGGATGAACCGTGTGGTGACAACGGTTCTGGGCGCTGTAGGCGGGGTAGGGGGGGCGGCCACGGCCTTGACCGAACTGCCCTTAACCACCACGATTCTGCTGCGTGCCATTCAGGATGTGGCCGTGGCGCAAGGTTTTGACCCTACCTCAGAAAACGTGCGTTTTGACTGTATTCAGGTGTTTGCCGCCGCAGGTCCGCTTGCACGTGATGACGGAACCGATCTGGCATTTCTGGGCACGCGTATGGCACTGACAAGCGGCGGGGTGCAGAAAATGGCCGCATGGGTTGCCCCGCGCTTAGCCTCTGCTCTAGGGCAAAAGTTGGCAGCACAGGCTATCCCGGTTATTGGTGCTGCAGCAGGTGCAGCCACCAATTACGCCTACACACGATATTACCAAGACATGGCGTTTATCCATTTTGGCCTGCGTCGCCTCGCGATCGACAGCAACATTCCGCATGACGCATTGGTACGTGATTTCCGCATCGCGGTTCAGGCTGACACCCTGACGTGAACTGCAAATTGCGCAACCTCAAGCGCGCTCTATAACCCCGGAAAAACACCCGCGCTGGGCATAATGCGCGTGAATGTAGTGTATTGCAGGATTTTCAAACAACCGCAGAATGCTGGCCTCGATACCGTCTCCTTCGGCAAGATCAGCCTCTATGATACAGCCCTGCTGATCAATGCCTCGCAGTGCAAGGATGCGACGCTTCATGACATCCGGCACTGTTCCTATTGCGTCATAAACTTGATCAGCACCGTCCTTCACATAGATTGCGTGACGGGATCTGTAAGGCGTATCCACTGCCAAATGTTCATAGTTCAACAAAAGCGCGACATCGCCGATTTGCATGTCCTGCATGGTAATGCGATCGGGATAGCCGGGGTATTCATCCACAGTTTTGCGGATCACACCTTGCGCGGCAAGCTCTGCCTCTGATAGTCCAAAATATTTGCGAAATGGGTCCGGCGCGATGCCTTTGATACGATAGGTCATGATGACAGGCTCCTTTAAGCAATGATGATCCTTTTGCTATAGAGACCAGGGCCAATTGTTGGCAGCCCGTTTCCTGCGCAATCGCCAGACAGATCAGATACTTCTTCTTGGTCAAAATATCCTGGGGTGAATGCGGCTTGCCGCAAAGGGGCAAAGCCCCTGACCCGAGCGTTAGCGAGGGCCGCGCCCAACGCTCTGATCGACATTTTAATGTCGCAAGGAGCGGCGGGAGCCCCTCGCCGATGAGTGCCGAAAATTAACTTTGTGTGCGTAAAAAATCCATTACAGCGGGGCGCACTGATTGTTCGCCATGCTCACGTGCTGCGTGAATCACTTCTTTTAGCTCGCTCAGGTTGGTGCGGCGCAACAGCGATTTCACGGGCCCAATGGATGCTGGGCGCATTGACAGTGTGCGCATGCCTATGGCGGCCAAACACAGGGCCTCAATTGGGCGGCCCGCGTCTTCACCACAAAACGACAGCGGAGTGTTCGTAACGTGGCAGCGCTCCACAATGCCCTCAAGAAAGGTCAGGAAACTGACATTCAACGTATCATAGCGCCGTCGTACACGTTCATTTTCGCGGTCAGCAGCAAAGAAGAACTGTTTCAAATCATTGCCGCCAATGGAGAGAAAGCCAACGTCTTCAAAAAATTGCTGCGGTGCAAAGGCAAGGCTGGGGGTTTCCAGCATCGCACCAATTTCCAACGAGGCAGGCAATGGATGGCCCAGAATGCGCTCGCGTTCCATCGCCTTGTCCATCTCGGCCTTGGCTGCGCGGTATTCTTCGTATTGCGCAACAAACGGGAACATGACGGTCAAAGCCCGTCCATTGGCGGCCCGTATCAGCGCTTGCAGCTGCATGCGCATGACGCCGGGCTTGTCCAGTCCCACACGTATCGCGCGCCATCCCATTGCGGGGTTGGGTTCATCATGTGGTGTCATATAGGGCAACACCTTGTCTGACCCGATGTCCAATGTGCGAAACACCACGCGCATGCCGCCTGCGGCGTCCATAACCCGTGAATACAGCGCGGCCAATTCGGTACGTTGGGGCATTTTGTTGCGGATCAGGAACTGTAATTCTGTACGAAACAGCCCCACGCCTTCGGCACCAGAGGTGGGCAAACTTGGCAGATCGGCCATGAGACCTGCGTTCATGTGCAGCTCAACAATGGCTCCGTCAGGCGTTTCGGCAGGTTTGTCCCGGATAGAGCTGTACCTTTCCTGCGCTTTCGCTTGCATGGCGATCTTGTCGCGAAAGGCTGTGACAATAGACTCGTCTGGACGTAAGTGTACGCGACCCAGATCGCCATCCACCATGATCTGATCCCCATTCAGGGCCTCTGTGGTGATGCGTTCGGCGTGAATGACCAAAGGAATAGCAAGAGCACGCGCCACAATGGTCGCATGCGACCCAACAGAGCCTTCTTCCAGCACAATCCCCTTGAGACCGCGACCATATTCCAACAATTCGGCCGGGCCGATATTGCGGGCCACCAAAATGGGATTGGCAGGCAAATCAGCGCTGCTGGTTTGTCCTTGGCCGGTCAGAATGCGCAACAAGCGGTTGGACAGGTCATCCAGATCATGCAGACGGTCGCGCAAATAGGCATCCTGTGCCTGAGACATGCGCGCACGCGCTGTGGACTGTTCTTTTTCCACCGCGGCCTCGGCAGAGAGGCCTTGGGCGATGTCCTGTTCCATGCGGCGCATCCAGCCTTTGGAATTGGCAAACATCCGGTAGGTTTCGAGAACTTGTAGCTGTTCTTTGTCGCCGCCCTGCGCACCTTCGAGCATACGATCCACACCGATGCGCAATTGATCCACTGCCTCATTCAGACGGTTCAGTTCGGCCTCGGGATCATCGGCGATGGGGTTGGTGACAACCACGCGGGGTTCGTGCAGCCACACGTTGCCCTCTGCCGCACCTTCTTGGGCGCAGGCGCCTTTGAACATGACAGATTGCTGGTGACGCGCAGACAGGGCCGCGCCTTCGCCGATGAATGCGCCCAATTCGGTCATTTCTGCCAAAACCATGGCGACCACTTCCAGCGCATAAATCTCATCGGCGGAATAATCGCGGGTGTCTTTGGATTGCACCACCAGAACGCCAAGTTTTTCGCCAAGGCGTTGAATCGGTACACCGCAGAAAGAGGTGAAGCTTTCCTCGCCTGTTTCCGGCATGAACCGAAAGCCTTTGGTAGAAGGGGCATTATCAGTGTTTATGATGCGCGAATATTTTGCAACGCGCCCCACCAGACCTTCGCCCATGCGTAGACGGGTTTGGTGGACGGATTCCGAGTTCAAACCCTCGGTAGCACAGAGTTCCAGAGTTTCCTCATCGCGAAACAGATAGATAGAGCACACTTCGGTGCCCATCGAATTCGCGATTAAATGCACGATCTTGTCCAGACGCGCCTGACCGGCGCTGTCCTCAGCCATTGCTTCGCGCAAGCGACCCAGCAATTTGCGGCTTTCGGTTTCTGATCTTTCAGCCATTCAGCTCAACTTTCATGCGCGCTGACCAATGTGCCGCGCGCACGAAGATTCGTGAGAACGGATCAGGCAGCTTTCTCTAGTTCGAACGCATCATGCAGGGCTTGGACCGCAAGTTCCATGTATTTTCGATCAATCAGCACGGAAATTTTGATTTCCGAGGTGGTGATGACCTTAATATTGATGCCTTCGTCTGAAAGAACCTTGAACATCTTGGCTGCAACCCCTGATTGTGAGCGCATGCCGATTCCTACAACCGAAACCTTACATACGTCTTCATCTGCGACCAATTCGGCAAAGTTGATTTCCTTGCCGCGAATTTCTGTCATGGCCTTTTCAGCGCGCGCCACCTGATCGGTAGGCAGGCTGAAGGTCATGTCGGTGCGCCCTTCGTCCGAAATATTCTGAACGATCATATCGACGTTCACGCCCGCATCTGACAACGCCCCAAAGATAACGGTCGCGATGCCCGGACGGTCAGCAACCGACAGTAGGGTCATTTTAGCTTCGTCGCGTGAATAGGCGACGCCTGAGACGACATTGGATTCCATGATTTCCTCCTCATCGCAGACCAGCGTGCCGGCCTCGTCGGATTGTTCTTCGAAAGAGCTTAGGACGCGCAGCTTTACCTTAAAGCGCATCGCCAGTTCGACAGATCGGGTTTGCAGGACCTTGGCACCAAGACTGGCCAATTCCAACATTTCTTCAAAGGCGATCCTGTCCAGTTTGCGCGCCTTTTCACAGATGCGCGGATCGGTCGTGTAAACGCCATCTACATCTGTGTAGATGTCGCAGCGTTCTGCGCCAAATGCGGCAGCAAAGGCCACGGCTGTGGTGTCTGATCCGCCTCGGCCCAGCGTGGTAATACGGCCTTCGGGGCTGACACCCTGAAATCCGGCAACCACGGCGACGCGCATGCCTTCGCCAAATTTGGCCATGATGTTGGCGGGCGGAATGTCCTCGATCCGGGCCTGGCTGTGGGCGGCTGTTGTCATGACCGGCACTTGCCAGCCCTGCCAGCTGCGCGCGGGAATATCCATTTCCTGCAACGTCAGCGCCATAAGCCCTGCGGTCACGTTCTCTCCAGAGCTGACAACGGCGTCATATTCACGGGCGTCATACAAAGGCGAGGTTTCGTTTACCCATCCAACCAATTCATTGGTTTTGCCGGACATGGCCGAGACAATGACAATCACGTCATAGCCTTTGGCCACTTCGACGCCGACGCGTTTTGCCACGCGGCGGATGCGATCAAGATTGGCAACAGAGGTGCCACCGAATTTCATTACAAGAACGGGCATGTCTTTTCCCTGCTCAAAAGGTCCGGGGCGGTTTACGCCTTGAGGGCACAGGTATCAAGGCGCAGGTCGACACAATCCGCCGATGTTGGCGCAAACGGGCACATTCATTGCAGGCCGTCCTGTGATTTTTCCACACCTGCGGCATGCTCTCCAATTTAACAGAAATACAAAGGGGAGACGGCGCTTGGTCCGAATCAAAACCCGATCTTACAGGAAAAAATGGAAGGGCAATTTGAAGGACAAAGCTCGCCCACACCTAAGGTCGCATTGCTTTGATAACGCGCTCACTGAGAGCCAAGAATTGCGCCTGTTCTTCGCTTGATAGCCCAGAGAGCGCAAAAGCGTTTTGATCGTGCGCCGCCTGATAAGCGTGCTCTTTGATGGCCATTGCGCGTTCTGTCAGCCATATCTTTTGAGAACGGGCATCTGATGGGTTTTTGGTGCGACGTATCAGCGTGTCGCGCTCCATGCGGGTCAATGTATTGGCCAGAGTTGCTTGTTCCAGGTCGAGCCTTTCAAGCAATTCCTTTTGCGTAACGCCGTCTTTCTCCCACAGTTCAAGCAAGATTGGGAACTGGCCAATGACAATACCCAGCGGTGCGATCCTGTCTTGAAGCCCTTTTGCAAAAAGGCGGGCCAAATGGTTCACGATGAACCCTGCGGATTGGGATTTTTCAAACGTCATGGTGTGGTTTTATCACTTGCATAGCTTGCTATTCAATATTATATAGCAAGCTATGTATAAATCAATGAGGCCATATAATTCCAAAATCGCCACTGAAATCTTCGGGCGGGCTGGCTGAACTGGTAAACCTAATGGAGATGTTGAAATGAAGGCGAAACTTCACGCAGGTGCTGGCGTTATTGGCTTTGTGACTATTTTGCTGTTCTGGACCTCGACGGTCTATTCAGAACTTTTTGGCGCTGTGGTCACAATTGTTGCGGTCAAAGGCATGATTTTGAAGGGCATGTTCGTTCTTATTCCGGCAATGGCAGTTGTGGGTGCCTCTGGCATGTCCATGGGGCGCAAAAGAAAGGATGCACCGGCACGGGCCAAAATACGTCGTATGCCAATCATCGCGGTCAATGGTTTGCTGATACTGGTACCCTCGGCGATTTTCCTTGAGGCCCGGGCCAGCGCCGGTATTTTTGACAATGCTTTTTACGCGGTTCAAATTGTGGAACTGATGGCGGGGGCAGTGAACCTGTGTCTGATGGGCCTCAATATTCGAGACGGGCGCGCAATGGTGAAGCGTAGAAAGCAACGCGGCGGGTAGGTGTGCATCAGTTTTCGCAGTATCTGCCATCTTATTGGCCGAAAACCGCTGTGCACAGCAGATGTGCAAAGCCGCAGCTTGCAGTGTCAGGTATAGTGGGCAAGATGTTTGTAAGATTTATAAAGGGAGAACGAGATGAAGCGCGCGTTATTTGGATGTTTGTCGGCATTGGTGATGGCAACCACAGCACAGGCAGAACTGTATGAGTTGGATCAGGGCCATACTGAAGTGCGGTTTTACTACAATCATGCAGGGTTAACCCAACAAAGCGGCGAATGGCGAAGCATTGATGGCAAGATTGAATTTGATCCTGCCGATGTGGCTGCCACGCAGATTTTCGTGCGCATTGATGCAAGCAGCGTAGATACCGGCGTGCCTGCCCTTGATGATCACCTGAAAAGCGCGGATTTCTTTGAGGTAGAAACCTACCCTGAAATTGTGTTTCAATCCAAATCGGCGGTACAGACTGGCGCAAATACTCTGCGTATGACAGGAGATTTGACCATAAAGGATGCTACAGCGCCTGCCGTTCTGGATGTGGAATTGACATTTTCCGGTGCGCACCCATTAGGCGGATTTGTACCCTATTACGAAGGCGAATGGGTTGGAGTAGAGGCAACAGCGACTTTGTTGCGCAGTGATTTTGGTGTTGGTGCCTATGCACCGTTGACCAGCGATGAAGTGCAATTGAAAATCTCTGCTGAAATGCGTCAGGGCGGCTGGCCTGAATAAACCGCCTGATAAAGCGTTGCACACTAAGGCAGGCCAGAACGATGGCCTGCTTTTTTGTTGCCTAGCTTAGAGGATGTTTGAAAGCTGTGCATGCTTTCGCAGTTGATTTGCATCAAAGGGCAGGATGCCTCGTCGTGGTAGGGTGAGACTTCTTAACGCGAAAGGATAAAGGACATGTTCAAACGTATTATCGTCGCCGTAGATGGATCTGACGCGGCTAAACACGCCTTGACAGTTGCCTGTGATCTCGCTGGAAAATATGGCTCTGAAATTCACCTCCTCCATTCCCCTCAGGTAGAGACATCGGGAATTGCTGTAGGAAGTGGTGTGGTCGAAATCAAACCGGACCACGAAGAAATTGTCGCGGCTGGTCAAAAAGTGCTGGAAGAGGCAAACACGATGGCTGCTTCTGAAGGGCGCGAGGTTGCCTCAAGCATCATTGGTGAAAATCATCCAGCGGCGGATATCCTAGATGCGATCAAAGACATCAACGCCGACCTTGTCGTTATGGGGCGGCGTGGGCTGGGGCGTCTGACCAGCCTGATATTGGGCAGCGTTTCCCAAAAAGTCAGCCACGAGGCAAGTTGCACCTGCATGACCGTAAGCTGACGCTTGCAGGTATCGCGGTGGTCAAAAAGAGAAGGCCCCTTGATAGGGGCCTTTGATACAAGTCTGGGCTGGGGTGTCAGTTGGTGACGGCATAAGCATCGGTGAAGCCAGTGCCATGGATTTTTTTGATGAGATCAGAACGTTCTGATTTGGTCTTGGCCGGGCCGACCAAAACCCGCCAAAAGGTTTTTCCCTTACTGGTTTGCTCTTTCACGGTTGGGATCATGCCCGCATCACGCATGATGTTTGCCGTGTTGTTGGCATTGTCTTTGACGCTGAAAATCCCGATCTGGATAAAGGGTTTGGTCAATGCAGAGACAGGTTTTGGCGTTGGTGCCGGGGCAGGGGCAGGGGCGGCAGCAACGGTTTGTGCTGCTGGGGCCTGCGTCTCTTCGGCATTTGCGATTGCAGCACCTGCGGCGGCGATCGGATCAAGGCTTTCTTCCACCACTTCTTCAGGAGCGGTAATTTCGTCCTGCACGGGTGCCACAGGGACTTCTTCGCGCCGAAGGGCGGTGACGTTCAACTCAACTGGCTGCCCTGCCAACAATCCAAGGGCCTGCGCGGCGTCAGATGAAATTTGAATGCGGGGGCCGGGAATCTCGCGTTCACGTCGAAATAGCGCACCAATGACGAATTTGCCGTTTGCGTTGTTGCGGATGATCACACGTTCGGGATCTGTGACATCGGGGTGTGCCGCCCAAACGCCGCCCAATGAAGGACGACCGTCCCAAAGACCGGCTTCGGTCTGAGAAAAGACCTCTGGTGCTTCGACGTCGCGTTCCACAATTTTTGTGGATTGCCCCGCCTGAGGGGCTGTTGCTTCGCCATCCTTGGGTTTGAGAAACGAAAGCCCTGCACCTTCTTCGCAACCAGCAAGCGCGGTGCTGAGCACCAAAAACGTCACCAATGTGGCCTTTTTGCTGTGCGAAAAGACGGGTGTATCGTGAAAAACTGCCATGACGTGCCCTTTGCCTGTGCCCCATTCTTACGGGGGTTTTGTGCGCAGTGTAGCGATAAGTCACCATTATGAAAAGCGTGCCGAGAAAGATCGGCGAAATTTCCCCAAAATGCGGGGTTTTCGAATCAAACTTCAGGCGCTAGGTAGAGCGCGTCGGAGGAGTGGCAGAGTGGTCGAATGCACCGGTCTTGAAAACCGACGAGGGTTAACGCCCTCCGTGGGTTCGAATCCCACCTCCTCCGCCATTATCTTCTTTTGGCAAGAAAACCCTTCTAACACCTTGAATGGCAAGGTGGTTTTTGGTGTTCGAAGTCCGGCATTCCGAGCATAGGTAATTTGCTCTGCGAACGCCAGTTTCAGGACAGTGCGTTGGGCGATCAGATTGCCGCTTTCCAGATTTTCCAAGAGTTTAGAATTTCATGGCGTGCATTTCCTATCAGAAACGTGATTTGCTCCTGTAATCATGAATTGCCAATTGGTTTCGAACCAAAAGGTAAATGGTTTTTGAATGGAGAGTGCCGATGTCGATGGAGCGTACATTCTACGTGGTGGAATTGTTGGGTTTGTTCTTTGTGATCCTCTTTGCGATTGGCGTGGTGGTGGTTTTGGTGCTGTTCATCATTGACCGCAGTCAGACCGGCGACGCTGTGCGGCGCAACTATCCTGTTATCGGGCGCTTTCGGCATTTGTTTTCCGAGCTGGGCGAATTTTTCCGCCAGTATTTCTTTGCCATGGATCGTGAGGAGTTGCCTTTTAACCGGGCGCAGCGAGAGTGGATTGGGCGATCGGGCGAGGGTAAGGGCAATACCATCGCTTTTGGGTCAACCCGAAATCTGACCATTCCGGGGACGCCGATTTTTGTTAATGATCCATTTCCGCCGCTGGATGATGAATTTTCCAAGTCCGAACCCTTGTTGATCGGCCCCACTGCACGCACTCCTTTTATGGCGCCTTCTTTTTTCAATATTTCGGGCATGAGTTACGGGGCAATTTCCAAGCCTGCGGTTCAGGCCCTGTCGCGTGGTGCCAAAGAGGCCGGGATATGGATGAACACGGGTGAGGGTGGGGTCTCGCCGTTCCATCTGGAAGGGGGCTGTGATCTTGTGTTTCAGATCGGCACCGCAAAGTTTGGGGTGCGCGATGCTGATGGCGGGTTGAGCGACGAGAAACTGCGCGCGGTGGCCGCGCATGACACCGTCCGCATGTTTGAATTGAAGATTGCCCAAGGGGCCAAGCCGGGCAAAGGCGGTATTCTACCGGGTGAAAAAGTGACCGAAGAAATCGCCCGTATTCGTGGACTTGAGGTTGGCCAAGATGGCATTTCCCCGAACCGCCACAAAGATATTTCCAACTTTGACGAGATGTTGGATGTGGTGGCCCGTATCCGTGACGTCACTGGAAAACCTGTGGGCGTCAAGACTGTGGTCGGGGCGGAGGACGCTATGCGGACGTTTTTTGAAACAATTGCGCGCCGTGGCCACGCGTTCGCCCCGGACTTTATTACAATTGATGGTGGTGAAGGCGGTACTGGTGCGGCGCCTATGCCGTTGATTGATTTGGTGGGGATGTCGATCCGTGATGCTTTGCCATTGGTGGTTAATCTGCGGGATGAACATGGGCTGAAAGATCGCGTGCGTATTGTGGCCTCTGGGAAACTGGTAAATCCGGGTGATATTGCATGGGCGCTGGCTGCGGGGGCGGATTTCATCACCTCAGCGCGCGGGTTTATGTTCAGTCTTGGATGTATTCAGGCCTTGAAATGTAACAAGAATACCTGCCCAACTGGGATCACAACCCATGATCCAAGATTGCAAAAAGGGTTGGTGGCGCGCAGCAAATACAAACGTGTGGCGCGTTACGCCAAAACCATCATCAAAGAGGTCGAAACCATTTCGCATTCTGTGGGTGTGTCAGAGCCGCGTTTGCTGCGGCGGCGCCATGTGCGCCTCGTGTTGGCCAACGGTCGATCCCGTCCAATGAATGAGATTTTCCCAAGTTACAATTCCAGCACGTCATCGTGAGGAGACGTGCTTTGGCTTGCCGTGTGGGCGTCGCTAAACCATCTTCCAGTTAAATTGGAAGGGACGACTATGGCCAAACGCTGGGTAAATGATCTGACACATGCGGATGTGACGCCGCGCAACACCTATCTGAATCGCCGTCAGTTGATGGCGGGGTTTGCCGGGGCGGGGGTTGCCTCTATGTTGGGTGGCCGTTTGCAGGCCGCGCCGGAATTGGAGCCCAACACATGGGAATACATCACCCAGTACAACAACTTTTACGAGTTTGGCACAGGCAAGGGGGATCCCGGCAAGAACGCCCATGTTCTGACGACGGACCCTTGGACCGTCACCATTGATGGTATGGTCGATCGTCCCGGCGATTACGCCATGGGGGACATCAAGGAGAAGATGACAATCGAGGAGCGCCTTTATCGGTTCCGTTGCGTCGAGGCCTGGTCGATGGTTGTGCCGTGGAATGGGTTTGAGCTTAAGGATCTATTGGATATGGCAGGTGTGAAAGAAGGCGCGAAATACGTGGCCTTTGAAACGCTCTATCGTCCAGAAGAGATGTTTGGTCAGAAATACCCGGTGCTGGATTGGCCCTATGTCGAAGGATTGCGTCTGGACGAGGCCATGCATCCACTGACCATCATGGCAACAGGTATCTATGGGCGCGACATCCCCAAACAGAACGGCGCACCAATGCGTTTGGTTGTGCCGTGGAAATACGGGTTCAAGTCGATCAAATCCATCGTCAAGATCACGCTGACGGATAAAGAGCCTGCCACTAGCTGGAACAAATCCAATCCGCGGGAATACGGGTTCTATTCTAATGTGAACCCAACTGTGGATCATCCGCGATGGTCACAGGCCACTGAACGCCGTCTGGGTGCCAACCTCTTTGCCAAACGCGAAGAGACCCTGATGTTCAACGGATATGAGAAAGAGGTCGCAAGCCTGTATGAAGGTATGGACCTTTCGAAACACTTCTAAAGGCGCCTGCGATTTAGGTTGATAGACATGACAGACACGCTCAACGCATATATCCGCCGCATACCGACATGGCCTCTCTATATGATAGGGGGAATTTATCCGGCGTGGCTGCTGTGGCAGGGGTTAACTGGTGCATTGGGTGTCGATCCTGTGAAGGTGATGGAACATACGCTTGGAGAGCGGGCCCTTCAGTTGTTGATTGTGGGGTTGTTTGTCTCTCCGCTGCGTCGTCATGTTGGGATCAACCTTCTGCGGTTTCGCCGATTGATTGGGGTGATGGCCTTCTTCTATGTTGCTCTACATCTTTTGGTCTGGCTGGTTTTGGATGTGCAGATTCTGTCGCAGGTCTGGGCGGACATCCTGAAGCGTCCTTATATAACGGTCGGCATGGGGGCATTTGTTCTGATGCTGCCTTTGGCGATCACCTCTAATAACTGGTCGATGCGCAAGATGGGGCCTGCATGGCGGCGTTTGCACAAGCTGACTTATGTGACTGGCCTGTTGGGTGGGCTGCACTTTGTCATGCTGGCCAAGGGTTTTCAGATTGAGCCTCTTCTATATATGGCTGCGATTCTTGTGGCGCTTATGTTTCGGGTGCGGTTTGGGTTCTTTCACCGTTTCGTCTAGGGAATTGTTGTTTGATTTGATCGAAACCATTGGATCTGTGTTTGATTTGGGGGAATCAGAGGTGTTGGTCTGAGGGAAACCCGGATGATTCAGGGTGATTTGGGTATTTTTGGCATATGTAGTGTTGTTGTTGATGTTGATCACAAGAGAGTTTTGGTTTGGTGGTGTGTTT
>CANLDA010000022.1 GCA_947489325.1 uncultured Paracoccaceae bacterium
CGGATCATCCGCTCCTCTTCAGAAAGCTGTGCCTCCAGCAAAAACGGATCCTCCCAGTTAAAACTGCTCAGCGCGGGGTTGTCTTTGGCTTTCAGGCTCATGTGTATCTCCTGTATGTGTCGCAATCAGCGTAGCGTTACGTTAAATTTCCCAAAGCACAATTCAAATAATTGCGCCTATTTCTTTCCTTTTACGCCTTTATTACAGGGTAAAAAGCGATATATTGGCAATACTTCATTACCAAACGGAATGTTATGCCTGTTCCTCGCCGTTTCCTCCCTCCTCTCAGTATGCTCACCGCATTCGAAGCAGTTGCACGTCTTGGGTCCGTCACCGAAGCCGCCGCAGAGCTTGACCTGACACAAGGCGCAGTCAGTCGCCAAATCAGCAAATTAGAGGAACACCTTGGTGTTGCGCTTTTTGTCCGTCAACGAAAACGCCTGATCCTGACATCCGCCGGAACGGCCTATGCCACAGAGATACGCGACGCAATCAGCCGCATTGCCAATGCAACAGTGCGCCTGCAATCCAATCCCGAAGGTGGCACACTGGAACTGGCCCTTCTACCGGCCTTTGGCACCCATTGGCTTGCGCCGCGCTTGCCTGCATTTCTGTCTGCACATCCCGGTATCGCGGTCAATTTGGCCACCCGCATGGCGCCGTTTGATTTTGCGCAGGATCGGTTTCACGCAGCCATTCATTTTGGCTCAGATGATTGGGCTGGCACCGGTTCGATGCACCTGATGAACGAGGACGTCGTGCCGGTTTTTTCACCAAATCTTGCCGATCCAAAGACTCTGAAAGCAGGCGATATTGCGCGCCTGCCACTCTTGCATCTGGAAACACGTCCAAAAAGCTGGGCACGCTGGTTTGCACGCCATGATGTTGCCGCGCCCAGCCAAGCAGGCATGGGGTTTGATCAATTTGCTACTATGTTAAAGGCTGCCAGTTTTGGCATCGGTGTGGCCCTGATGCCCCGTTACCTCGTGGACCAAGATCTTCGCGAAGGCAAACTTGCGACACTTGCCAACACCGAAATGACCAATTCTGGTGCATATTTTCTAGTTTGGCCAGAAAGCCATGCTGATTACCCGCCTCTTCAGGCCTTTCGTGCATGGTTAACGACACAAATTTAAGATGATTTTTTTATCACATGAATCTTCTATTGATTGTGCGTTGAATTTCAATTTTGATTCAATCACGACTTTCACAAGACCACATATTCTCAAAGGAGTATTTTCTTTCAAATGGTTAGAAAATTTATTGCCACACTGCTTTTCACCAGCGCCTTAACAGCGTGCGCTGAAGGGCCGAGTTTTCAAGAGAAGAGCGCCAGCATTGCGCCACTAGAAAAGGGGATGAGCCGAATTTTTGTGTATCGCCTGCCACATTTTTATCAAGCCGCCCTTCAGCCTCCTGTAAAGATTGAAAATGCCAGAACCGGAAACTGCCAGTTAAACTCTGTTTTCTATATCGATGTACCGCGTGGGAAATACGTCCTATCCGCGACAACAGAAAACACCTCTGAGGTCGCCATCGACACCACAAAAGACAATATTACCTACATTCGGTGTTCGGTCTTGCCGGGCATTGTGATTGGCCGCGCCCGCGTTTTCGAAGTTGCTCCTGACATCGGCGCTGCTGAAATTCAGAAGTTGGTCCTTACAGGTGCATTCAAACCTGAAGATGTGTTCGCAACTCCACAAGAACTGCCTGAAGAAGAGATCAGCGGTCCGCCGCCACATATCTAAACATAACAAGGACGGTGATGGCCGAACTTAGGAAACTCAAAGAATGAGTTAACTCTTTCGACCATCACCATTTTTCGCTGGTCTGTATTACTCAGCCGCTTCTGAAAACGGATCAGGTGCAGGTGCTTCGGTTGCTTGCTTTGAGCGGCGAATGCGTACATTCATGACCGTACCATTAGACAGTTCTTTTGTCTTTTGAACTTTGATCTTACCCAGCGGTTGCAAGTTAAGATCGCGCCCGTCTGACAAGGCTTCGCCCAGAATCGCAAGGGCTGCTTCGATCGCGGGCTTGGCGTCTTTTTTCTTCACGCCTGCGCGTTCAACCGCCGCCTCGATCAATTCTTTCTTTTTCATCTCGGGCGCGGAAACGACCGGAGAGGTTTCACGCACCACCATGGGCTTAACCTCAGGCTTAGGCACAGCGGGAGCTTTTTGGCTTACTGTGGTTTTCTTAGTCGCTGTCACCTTGGTCTTTGGGGTGGCTTTGGTGCTGCTTGTTCTTGGTTTTGGTGTGGTTGCTCGGGCCATATTCTGCTGCCTCTGTGTTTATTTCATTGCATCCATACTACATGTTGTGTCCCTGATTTCCAGCCCCTCACGCCACAACAGTCAGGATTCGTGACATTTATGGGCTGTTTCTCAGGGTTTTTACTGCATAAATTCAACCTACACATGATTGGTAATTTAAGTCTGAATCAAAAAGAGCCCCGCTTGGGGGCCCTTTTCATAACAGTTTACAAACTTAATGCGCTGTGGCCGACGCTCCGCCGTCTTTCACCGCAGCCGCCGCAGCAGCTGCCGCTTCTTCCGCAGCTTCATCCCACTCAACCGCTTCGGGCTCAGACACAAGCGCCAGTTTCAACACTTCGGACACATGCGTCACAGGAATGATTTTCAACCCTTCCTTCACATTATCAGGGATTTCCGACAGATCTTTTTCATTCTCTTGCGGGATCAGAACGGTTTTGATGCCGCCACGCAGCGCTGCCAGCAGCTTTTCCTTGAGACCACCAATAGGCATGGCATTACCCCGCAGGGACACCTCGCCAGTCATGGCGATGTCTTTGCGCACAGGGATGCCTGTCAGCACTGACACAATCGATGTCACCATCGCAAGACCAGCCGACGGGCCATCCTTGGGCGTCGCACCATCAGGCACGTGCACATGGATATCCATTTTCTCAAACTGCGGGGGTTTCACACCAATTTTTGGCGCGACGGACCGCACATAAGAGCTCGCCGCGTCGATGCTTTCTTTCATCACATCGCCCAACTTACCCGTGGTCTTCATCCGACCTTTACCAGGAAGGCGCAGAGCCTCGATATTCAGCAATTCGCCACCAACCGACGTATAGGCCAAACCAGTCACGACACCGACCTGATCCTTTTCTTCGGCCAGACCATAGCGGAACTTTTTCACGCCCAGGAAATCGTCGATATTTTCAGCATCAACTGCAATAGTGTCAGCCTCACCCTTCACGATTTTAGTCACAGCTTTGCGTGCAATCTTGGCAATTTCGCGTTCCAAATTCCGCACGCCCGCTTCGCGTGTGTAATATTGGATGATCGACGTCAGCCCATCGTCAGACAGTTCAAATTCCTTAGCCTTGAGGCCATGGTTCTTGATCTGCTTATCAACCAAATGCTGCTTGGCGATCTCGCGTTTTTCGTCCTCAGTATAACCTGCCAGTGGAATGATCTCCATCCGGTCAAGCAATGGCCCGGGCATGTTATAGCTGTTGGAGGTCGTCAAGAACATCACGTTGGACAGGTCATACTCGACCTCCATGTAATGATCGACAAAGGTGCCATTCTGTTCAGGGTCCAGCACCTCCAGCATCGCGCTGGCAGGATCGCCGCGGAAATCCTGTCCCATCTTGTCGATTTCATCGAGCAAGATCAAAGGATTGGTGGTTTTCGCCTTTTTCAGCGCCTGAATAATCTTGCCCGGCATCGACCCGATATAGGTGCGACGGTGCCCACGAATTTCGCTTTCGTCACGCACGCCACCCAGCGAGATGCGGATAAATTCGCGCCCCGTTGCCTTGGCTACGGATTTGCCCAGCGATGTTTTACCAACACCCGGAGGCCCAACAAGACACAGGATCGGGCCCTTAAGTTTCTTAGACCGCTGTTGCACCGCCAGATATTCAACGATCCGTTCCTTAACCTTTTCAAGGCCATAGTGATCGGTATCCAGAATTTCCTCGGCGCGGTTCAAGTCCTTTTTCACGCGGGATTTTGTGCCCCACGGAATGCCCAACAGCCAATCCAGATAATTGCGCACGACAGTCGCCTCGGCGCTCATCGGGCTCATGTTCTTCAATTTTTTCAGCTCTGCATCGGCCTTTTCCTTGGCCTCTTTGCTCAGCTTGGTGCCCGCGATTTTCTCTTCGAGTTCGGCCAATTCATTGCCGCCCTCTTCGCCGTCGCCCAATTCCTTCTGAATGGCTTTCATTTGCTCATTCAGATAATATTCGCGCTGGGTGCGCTCCATCTGGGATTTGACGCGGGTTTTGATCTTTTTCTCAACCTGCAGCACACTCATTTCGCCCTGCATCAGGCCATAGACCTTTTCCATCCGTTCGCTGACCAGCAAAGTTTCCAAAAGCTCCTGCTTTTGGTCCACTTCGATGCCCAAATGTCCCGCGACCAAATCGGCCAAACGCGCCGGATCGCCTGCCTCGGCAACTGCGCTCAGCGCTTCTTCGGGGACGTTTTTCTTGACCTTAGCGTACCGTTCGAACTCTTCGGTGACCGTGCGCAGCAGGGCTTCGATGGTTTCAACGTCGCCGTCACCTTCTTCAAGCAACTCTGCTGTGGCTTCGAAATAATCAGGGTTTTCAATGAATTCAGTGATTTGCACACGTGATTGCCCTTCGACCAACACCTTGACGGTGCCGTCTGGCAATTTCAGCAACTGCAGTACATTGGCCAACACGCCCACACGATAAATACCATCCGCTTGCGGATCATCCTCGCCCGGATCAATCTGGCTGGACAGCAGGATTTGTTTGTCATCCTGCATGACCTCTTCCAATGCTTTCACCGACTTTTCGCGCCCTACAAAGAGCGGCACGATCATGTGCGGGAACACAACAATGTCCCGCAACGGCAGCACCGGATAAGATGAATTGAGTGTCTCTTGCATACTCGGTCCTTACTACTGGCAAGACGCGGTCGCCCCGATATTCGGCAGCCTATGCGCGTCTCCTCTCTTGAGTTCTAAATCTGGTGTGTAGACCATCCCATTTCAAGCCACACCCCACAAAGTTGGCGCCCACAATGCCGCGACACGCACAGGATCACAAGACGCGAAAACCGCAGAATTGGAATTGTTCGCGGCAATTAAGGATGGTTTCGAACGGTGGTGCGCAAATTTGTATGAAAAACGCACCCCTATTCCCCCCATCAAATGTTCAATTTTCCATTAGTCAGGATAAGCGACCAATTCACGGCCTTATAACGGCTCAATATCGCCTTGCGCGCGCCCGGCGTGGAAATCAGCCTGCCATGCCTCAAACGTTCCTGCCGAAATCGCCTCTCGCATACCCTGCATAATATCTTGAAAGTACTGCAAATTATGCCACGTCAAAAGCATACCAGAAATCATCTCACCTGACCGGAACACGTGGTTCAGATAGGCGCGGGAATAGTTCTGACAGGCCGGGCAAGAACAGTTTTCATCCAAGGGACGCGGGTCATCCTGATGGCGGGCGTTTTTGATGTTGACGACACCATGACGTGTGAACGCCTGCCCGGTGCGACCAGAGCGGGACGGCAACACGCAATCCATCATGTCAATGCCACGCGCAACCGCGCCAACGATGTCATCGGGCTTGCCGACTCCCATCAAATAGCGTGGCTTATCCTGTGGCAAATAGTCCGGCGCGTAATCCAGACAGGAAAACATCGCGTCTTGCCCTTCGCCCACGGCCAATCCCCCCACGGCATAGCCATCAAAGCCGACCGATTTCAGAGCTTCGGCGCTTTCTTCGCGCAGGTCTTGTTCCAGCCCCCCCTGCATAATGCCAAAGAGCGCATGGCCCGGGCGATCACCGAACGCATCACGAGAGCGTTCGGCCCATCGCATCGACAGGCGCATGCTTTCGGCGATGCGCACGCGGTCTGCGGGCAGCGCCGGACATTCATCAAAACACATCACGATATCACTGCCCAACAGGCGTTGAATTTCCATCGACCTTTCTGGTGTCAGCTCATGTTTGGATCCATCGATGTGGGATTTGAACGTCACGCCTTTTTCTGTCAGCTTGCGCAGCCCGGCCAGCGACATCACCTGAAAGCCACCACTGTCGGTCAGGATCGGACGCTCCCAATTCATGAACTTGTGCAAACCGCCAAGACGATCAATCCGTTCCGCCGTAGGGCGCAGCATCAAATGATACGTGTTGCCCAGCAAAATATCTGCACCGGTCGAACGTACCGATTCCGGCATCATTGCCTTGACTGTTGCCGCCGTCCCAACCGGCATAAACGCAGGCGTTCTGATGTCACCGCGTGGGGTGGAAATCACGCCGGCGCGCGCTTTTCCGTCTTGGGCGTGTTTTTGAAACGTAATCCGGCTTGTCATGGCTCACCTAATGGGGTTTTTGCTCTCCATACGCTCTGTGTGTATTCTTGTAAAACACCAAGACACACCCCATATGTATACCATAGCATACAAAACGAGGACAGATAATGAACGAAGAGCAAATTCTAGGCCTACTTTCATCCAATATACTTTACCTTCTTGGCGCGATCCTTTTGATCATTATTGTTCTCAAGGGCGTTCGCATCGTGCCGCAATCTGAAAAACACGTGGTTGAACGCTTTGGCCGCCTGCATTCGGTGCTTGGGCCCGGCATCAACTTTGTGATCCCCCTGCTGGACAGTGTTGCCCATAAAATTTCGATCCTTGAGCGGCAGCTTCCCACCGCGAAACAAGATGCAATCACCAAGGATAACGTGCTGGTTCAGGTGGATACGTCAGTGTTTTACCGCATTATTGAACCGGAAAAGACAGTGTACCGGATCCGAGATGTGGATGGGGCAATTGCCACCACTGTTGCAGGTATTGTGCGCGCCGAAATCGGTAAAATGGATTTGGACGAGGTGCAGTCCAATCGCAACCAAATGATCGCGACCATCAAAACTCTGGTCGAAAGCGCCGTTGATGATTGGGGCATCGAAGTGACTCGCGCCGAAATCCTTGATGTAAATCTTGATCAAGCAACCCGCGACGCGATGATGCAGCAATTGAACGCTGAACGCGCCCGCCGTGCCCAAGTGACCGAGGCCGAAGGCCACAAGCGCGCCGTTGAACTATCCGCCGACGCCGAGCTTTACTCTAGCGAACAAATCGCCAAAGCCCGCCGCATTCAAGCAGATGCAGAGGCGTATGCAACTGAAGTGGTTGCCAAGGCAATCGCAGATCACGGGATTGAGGCCGCGCAATATCAAGTGGCACTAAAGCAGGTTGAAGCATTGAACGCCCTTGGCAATGGCACAGGAAAACAGACGATCGTTTTACCCGCCAACGCGCTTGAGGCCTTTGGAGATGCCTTTAAGATGTTGAAAGGAGGCGCCAAGTGAGCGACCTTTTGACAATCTGGTGGGTGTGGCTGGCGGCCGCCTTGGCCCTTGCTATCCTAGAGGTCCTAGCACCAGGTTTTGTCTTCCTAGGATTTGCCATTGGGGCCTGTTTGGTCGGGCTTGGTTTGCTTGGTCCCTTGTCCGCCTTATCGGTATCTGGAATTATTTTGGTATTCGCGGCTTTATCGCTGGTATCATGGCTGGTTCTGCGCAAAATTTTTGCCCTGCCACAAGGCAGCGTGAAAACCTTCGACCACGATATCAACGATTAACACCATATTGGCAGGGGCACTCATCGGTCCCTGTCGGTCCCTCTTCGTCCTACCTCTGGACCTTGGATATCTTATTCCCTATATCAACACTCAGGTATTAAGGCAGGAAGACGTATGACCCAAGACGCACACCCCATCGAAGGCACCCCATTGATTGCGCCCTCAAGCGTGGATCATCCCTTCCACGAGCAAGTTGTCGAGGCCTGCCGCTCTGTTTTTGACCCGGAGATTCCGGTCAACATCTATGATCTGGGCCTGATCTATACGATTGCCCTGACGCCAGAAAATGACGCCCATATCACAATGTCCCTGACCGCCCCCGGTTGCCCGGTTGCAGGCGAAATGCCCGGCTGGATTCAAGAAGCCGTGATGGGAGTTGGTGGCATTCGTGATGTTGCTGTAGAATTGGTATGGGAACCCCCATGGGGCATGGAAATGATGAGCGACGAAGCCCGTCTTGAACTGGGTTTCATGTAATATTCTAATGCGTTGCTTAGACAAGCTTAAGTGATGCTCAACCGCCTAGGAGACGCAAATATGTTCGGAATTCCCGGAAAAAACGCCGTCACCATGACAGATGCGGCGATCAAGCAAATCGTCAAACTGATGATCAAGGACGGCCACCAAGGCCTGCGCATTGGCGTCAAAAAAGGCGGCTGTGCAGGCATGGAATACACCATGGAGTATGCCAGTGAAATCGATCCTCATGACGAAGTGATTGAACAAGACGGCGCACGCGTGATGATCGCCCCCATGGCGCAAATGTTTCTGTTTGGCACAGAAATCGACTACGAGATTTCGCTTCTGGAATCTGGGTTCAAATTCAACAATCCCAACGTGGCCGATGCCTGTGGATGCGGCGAATCCATCACGTTCAAGGATGTCTCTGAACTCACGGCTGACGTAAAAAGCTAACGCCTCCCTTCCCGCAATCCCCCTTGACCTTGCCAACATGGTGGCAAATATGCACCCATCGTTAAAAGGAGATCGACATGCGGCGTAAAATGGCAGCTGGCAACTGGAAAATGAACGGCACCGGCGACACGCTGGCCGAATTGACGACCCTCGCCAATGATCATGCTCAGGCCGGGTGTGATGTCCTGATCTGCCCCCCTGCGACCTTGATTTCCCGCGCAGCCGAACGTGTCGGCCACACAACCATCGCAATCGGTGGCCAAGACTGCCATGCCGCCGAAAAAGGCGCCCATACAGGAGACATTTCGGCGGCCATGCTGCGTGATGCAGGCGCAAGCCATGTCATACTGGGCCACTCTGAACGCCGCGAAAACCACGGCGAAAGCAGCGAAATGGTGCGTGCTAAGGCCCGCGCCGCGTGGGACGCTGGCCTCACTGCCGTGATTTGTCTGGGCGAGAGCCTTGCCGAACGCGAAGCTGCCAATACTCTGGACATCATCGGCGGACAACTCGCAGGCTCTATCCCCGACGCAGCCACGGCAGAAAATCTCATTGTCGCCTATGAACCCATCTGGGCAATTGGCACCGGTCGCGTGCCCACGCTGGATCAAATCGGCGAAGTGCATGATTTCATCCGCGCCCGCCTTGAACGTCGCTTTGGCGCAGGTGTCGGCAAAACCACCCGCATACTTTACGGCGGCTCGGTCAAACCTGACAACGCCCGCGACATATTCTCAGTTGCCAATGTCGATGGTGCACTTGTGGGTGGCGCCAGCCTCAAAGCCGCAGATTTCGGCGCAATCATCGCAGCCCTCTCCGCCTGAGTCGGGGTCGGGTCAAGGACGCGCAGCGGCGGCGCAGCCGCATCTCCTTGAGGCGAGCGCGACTCAGATCATTCTGGATAACGCGCGTTTATGGGCATAACTGCTCATAAACCGCTTCTCAGCACATCCAAGCCCAATCGCGCCAATACACAAACCTCATTCAGACACGTCACCGCGCGCCCATCGCGAAATAGGCGCGCGGAAGCGCTCCTTTCAACAGCCCTCAATTGGTGACAATCTCGGGGCCCATGATGCTGTTGGGCAGCACTGTAGAGATCCACGGGATATAGGTCACCATGATCAAGAACACGAACAACACGGCCAGAAACGGCAGGGCGGCGCGCACAACACGCATCATCGGCATACCCGCCACGCCTGATGTCACAAACAGGTTCAATCCAACTGGCGGCGTGATCATCCCGATTTCCATATTCACCACCATGATGATGCCCAGATGAATGGGATCAATCCCCAAATCAATCGCAATCGGAAAAACCAGCGGTGCCACGATCACCAACAGCCCCGAAGGCTCCATAAACTGCCCGCCAATCAACAGGATCACATTGACCACAATCAGAAACACCACTGGCCCGAAACCTGCGCTCAACATCGCATTGGCCACATGCTGAGGCACTTGTTCATCTGTCAACACATGCTTCAAAATCAACGCATTGGCGATCACGAACATCAAGGTAATCGTCAACTTACCCGCCTCAAACAACGTGTGACGCGTATCGATATGCCCCCACGCGGTGACCAAGGCCAAGGGCTTACGCAACAGGCTCTGACGTGCGCGCCCCTCTTTGGCGGCCAAAGGCCCCATATCGCGATAGACAAAACTGGCGATCAGAAAGGCATAGATCGCGGCCACCGCAGCAGCCTCTGTCGGGGTGAATATCGCATTGGTCACGCCGGGAATACCATAAATCCCTACCATGATGATCACGATCAAACCCAGCCCCCATGCCGCCTCTCGGAAAGAGGCAAAAATCTCTCCCCATCCGGCCCATTCACCCTTGGGCATGTTCTTGATCCGCGCCATCACGTAAATCGCCACCATCAGCATGCCACCGGCCATAAGACCCGGGATCACGCCCGCAAGGAACATACGCCCCACCGACACCTCAACTGCCGCCGCATAGACGACCATCACAATAGAGGGCGGGATCAGGATGCCCAAAGTGCCTGCATTACAGATCACGCCGGCGGCAAAATCCTTGGAATACCCCGCCTGACGCATGGCCGCGATCACGATGGATCCGATGGCCACAACCGTTGCAGGCGATGACCCTGACAGGGCGGCAAACAACATGCAGGCAAACACACCTGCAATCGCCAATCCACCGCGCAGATGTCCCACGCAGGCGATGGAAAATCGGATAATCCGTTGTGCCACGCCCCCTGTGGACATGAAGGACGATGCCAGAATGAAAAACGGAATCGCCAGCAGGGTCGCATGCCCCTCAAAGGCGGCAAAAAGTGTCTGCGCGACTGACGCCAGCGAACTGTCAGAAAAAATCAAGAGAAACAAAACCGAAGACATGCCAAGGCTGATCGCGATCGGCACCCCGATCAGCATCAACCCGATGATCAGAACAAAGAGAAGCACCACTTCCATCAGTCAAACTCCCCCCGCTGTTCACGGATTTCTTGAATTTCGTCTTCTACCTCATGGCTAGCAACGATCCGGTCCATGTGCCCGCGCACAACTGACTGGGCCGCCTGCACAAATCGAAACAACAACAACGCCATCGACAAGGGCAGAACAAAGTAAGGCACCAAGCGTGGCAGTTTTTCGTATTCCTCACCTTCGTTGAACACATCTTCCAGGAATTTCAATGCACCGGGATTGGGCACGCTTTCTACTTCGTACCAGCCCTTGTCGCGGAATTTGTCTTCAAACCCCAATGGGAACCAGCGCCCCTCGGTCCCGGGCAAATTGGCAAAATTTGCCCAATAGTCCCACGCACCTTTCAACAAAAGCGAAGCATAAACGATGCACACAGCCACAGCGATCAATGCAAGAATACGCCGCTTGGGCCTTGCAAAAATGTTAATCACCGCATCCACTCCCAGATGCGCGTTTTTCTTCACGGCATAGGACGCACCCAAGAGGCACAACCAACCAAACAGGAACACCGTCAACTCGCCCCCCCAAAGACCAATGTTCTCCAATTTTAACAGTTCAATAAAATAGGGTGGATCATTGGAAAAAAGTTTGCGAACAAGGACATTGATAAAGGTGATTAGGGTCATAAAGCCCAAAATCACGGCAATCAGCGTCTCCTCAATTCGGTCGGTCACGCTCTCACTTGGATGGGGATGCATGTGTCAGCCCTCCTTTGGACTGGCGGATGTGAACAGGACGGGCATAATACCCGCCCTGTCAGTGCGTTTATTGGGCTGCGTTGATCGCTTGGGCAGCGTCGATGTTCTCTTGCCCTACGTCATCGCTAAACTTTGCCCAGACGGGTTTCATCGTATCCACCCAATCCTGACGTTGTTCTGCGCTCAGTTGGCGAATGGTGCCACCTGCATCCACAATCGACTGTTTGGCCGCGTTGTTCACCGCAGTTGATTCCTGATTTCGCGTCTCACTTACCTCAGCCAGAATGGTCAGGAATTGATCGCGCGTTGCAGGCTCCAGACTGTCCAACCAATCCACGCTTGTCACCACCAGATAATCGATGATGCCGTGGTTGGTTTCGGTCACGCCGTCCTGCACCTCAAAGAATTTCTTGCCATAGATATTGGACCAGGTGTTTTCCTGACCGTCCACAACACCCTGTTGCAAGGCGCCATAAACTTCAGAAAACGCCATTTTCTGAGGAGAGCCGCCGATCGCTTCCATCTGTGCCACCAAAACATCGGACGATTGCACCCGGAATTTCAACCCATTGGCATCCGTAGGGGACACCAGTGGTTTGTTGGCCGACATCTGTTTCATGCCATTGTGCCAATAGGCCAGCCCTTGCAGGCCACGACGTTGCATGCTGTCCAATAAATCCTGACCTGCGTCAGAGGCTTGAAATGCATCCACGGCGTCAATGTCTTTGAACATGAACGGCAGATCATAAATGCGGAATTTCTTGGTGAACTTCTCAAATTTGGACAATGACGGCGCGGCCAATTGCACATCGCCCTGCAACATCGCCTCCAACACCTTGTTGTCATTATACAGCGTGGAGTTGGGGAA
The DNA here is from genome assembly GCA_947489325.1 of uncultured Paracoccaceae bacterium. Lineage (GTDB taxonomy): Bacteria > Pseudomonadota > Alphaproteobacteria > Rhodobacterales > Rhodobacteraceae > CANLDA01. The sequence goes on from CANLDA010000022.1 coordinate 12,551, forward strand.
GACTTCCATGCACATGACACCGTTCATTTCATCATTCACACGTTGCTCCAGCAAAGACGCGGCAATCCCTTTTGGGTGTTTGTCAGTGTTGGTGACATGGCTGAATTTCACAACGATCTCACCATCATCACAAGCGGCTTGCGCGGCCGTGCCAGCCATGACGGTCAGTGCCAAAGCGGTAGCCGCGGTTGTCAGAAATTTCATATCTTGTTCCTCCCAAGGTTCAAAAATCATGCAATGCGCCCAGCAAGGGGCGTTACACGGCAGCGAACCATGGAGATGAGGGGGGCTCAAGTTTTTGTGATTAAATTAAAATTATACAAATTAAATCAATGACTTACGATCAAAACTTCATCCATTACACAAAAGATTCATTTGAAGATGTGCGGATTCCCACACAAGACCAATGCTAATGCGTGCGAAAATCCACACAAATCGATTCGACACGCCGAGACCGGAAATCCCGCTCTTTCAATACCGTTCATTTATCGCCGATAGGCCTCAGGCTTGATCCCATAGCGCGCGAGCTTGTCATAAAACGTCTTGCGCGGCAGCTTTAGCGCCTTGGCGGCCTCGCTTGCACGACCATTATGACGTCCCAACGCTGCAATCAGCAAAGACCGCTCCACCTGCGCCATTTGTTCTGATAACCCCAGCCCGCCGCCCGCGTCCATTTCACCGGGCATCCCCAAAACAAACCGCATGGCCGCACTCATCAACGATCGCGCATTGCCGGGCCAATCCTGCGCCATTAATGCCGCCAGCATATCACTTGGGACATCAGGGGTGGCAATTCCGGCTTGCTCGCTTGCTTGCGCCACATAGTGTTGAAACAACACAGGAATGTCTTCGGGCCGCTCAGCCAAAGAGGGGATGCGCAACTGCATGCCCTCAAACCGGTAATAAAGGTCCGCGTTCATCCCCCCCTGCGTGACCAGTTGCACCAAGGGCTTGGTGCTGCCAAGCAAAACGCTCACCGAGGGATGACTGTCCAGCGCATCCAACAGCGCAAATTGCGTCTGCATGGGCATCGCGGATATTTCATCCAGAAACAAGCTGCCATCAGCCGCATTTGCAAAGATGTCTTGCAAAGCTTCAGGCGACATCTGCGCCGCCGGATATTTGCCAAATGGCCCTTTGGAGCGTGGTGAGCACAGGTGCACAACCTCGGCCACCTTGCTGATGCCCGACCCCGGCGCGCCACATATCAGAATTTCAGAGGCCACCCGCGCCATATTGCGCACCGTGCCGCGCAGGTTTTCTGCCAACTCAGAACTGCCAAACAACATGCGCGCGGCCGGATCGCCGGTTTCCAATTGCATCTTCAACGCCCGATTTTCCAAAACCATGGCCCGTGTTTTTAAGGCACGCTCGATCACTGGCAACATATCCGCAGAGACACACGGTTTTTCCAAAAACCCAAAAGCTCCCTGTCCCATGGCGCGCACGGCCATCGGAATGTCCCCTTCACCGGTCAGCAGGATCACCGGCAAATCTGCGTCCACCTCTTGGGCATAGCTCAGCAAATGAAACCCATCCCGCCCCGGCATGCGAATATCCGACAGAATAATTCCGTCAAAACCGGGTGTAATCATATCCTTGGCCGCCACAAACGAGGCCATCGTCACCGGATGCAGATCCGCCAATTCCAACGTCTGGCCAAGCGCCTCGCGCACGGCAGCGTCATCATCCACCAACAATACGCGTTTTAAACCATTGGTCACGCGACGCGCTCCTCTGCCCAAAAATCAAGCTCTACGGTAAACATCGCCCCCCCTTCGTCGCTATTCATCCCCCGGATATCTCCGCCAAAGCTTTGCACCAATCCATAGGAAATCGACAGGCCAAGCCCCATGCCTTCGGATGATCCCACGGCTTTGGTGGAAAAGAAGGGATCAAATATCTTTTCAGGCTCTTGAATGCCGGGGCCAGTATCGGCCACGGAAAGAGTCATGCGCAGGCCGGTTTGAATGCTCAAGGTAATCTGGCGATCCGTACTTTCGGCCATCGCGTCAGCCGCGTTATTGATCAGATTCACCACCACCTGGCCCAAACGCACCTCTCCGCCAAGCACCCAAATCGGCCTGTCGGGGCGTTTCCACAAAAGCGTAACCTCATCTTTGCGCAAACGCGTTTCTGCCAGCTCAACTGCGGCATCCACCACTGCCACAATATCCACCCGCCCCATCGGTTCACTTTCGTTACGTACAAAGGCCCGTAAATTGCGGATGATACGTGCCATACGCGCCGCCATGGCGGAAATACGCCCCAGATTTTCGACCGCAACCTCGGGCTTGCCACGGGCCATGAATTCCGTGCCATTGTCGGCAAATTGCTGAATGGCCATCAACGGCTGGTTCAACTCATGGCTGATCCCTGCGGACATTTGACCCAACGCGCTCAGCTTACCTGCTTGCACCAGATCAGCCTGCGCCTGACGCAAGGCCGCCTCGGCCTCTTGGCGTTCGGCAACTTCGCGACGCAGTTGGGTGTTGGCATCGGTAAGGGCGCGTGTGCGCGCTGCAACCCGATCTTCCAAAACAATATTGGCTTCTGTCAGTACCAAACGTCGCTGCATCGCCTGCCACAAGAACACCCCAAACGCCAAAAAGACCGCAGCCACCACAGCCGCCTGCAACCCCGCAAGGCGCTGCGCCGGGGCGGTATCAACAAAGGCCTCGGCCTGCATACCGATGACTGGAAGTGGCTTTACGATATGTAGCGCATTTTCAGGGAGATACGGCCCCCAATTCACCTGCCAAATGTCATGGTTTGCCCTTTGAATTACCGCCATCTTTCGCGCCGCACCAGTCGGCGAGATCAAACCGCCATGCGCGGATTCGCGTGTCCAAAACAACAGTTCTGACCGGTTAGAGATGAACACAGTCCCGCCTTGGTCGATAAACACCACCGCCGGCCGACCGCCGGGCCAATCCCATTCAAGGTTTTCAATATCCACCGCAACACTCAGTACGCCCTGAACGCGCCCATCTGTGCCAAATCTTGGAGCTGCAAAATGAAACACACGTTGGCCATATCGCGCGCTCACCCCATGCGAGGCCCCCAACGCCCCATGCATCGCGCGCTGAAAATGCGGCTCATCTGACAGATTTTCGCGTGGCTCATGCTGCAAGGCCGCGGCCAGCACCTGTCCTTGGGCATTTGCATATGACAGATCAAGCGCCGCCGTTTTATCCGCCACCTCTTGCAACAGGTTATGCGCCGCCGTGGCATCCGCCCCCAACGTCGAATTTGCCAGCACCGGATGATCCACCAACAGCACCGCCTGCTCTTGATATCGTTGCAATTGTCCAACCAGACGGTCCGCCGCCAAGGCCAAATCAGCCTCTCCCCGGCGCGCCAGCTGATCCAACGCCTGCACATAGCCATAGCGCCACACGCCCGCCGTCACCGCGGCCACAATCAGCAGATACACTGCTAAAACCGTGAATTTATGCCTGATCCATCCCGTCATGGCCAAATCTTACGCAATCCGCTCTTGCAATGACCAGCAGTGTTTTTCATGAAGGGACATGGCAGAGCTGATCCAATCCCCGACCGCCCCTGATTTCGTGCAAAACCCATACACGTTCTATGGTCATGCACGCACCCAAGGAGCACTGAATTTTTGGCGTGATTACAATATGTTCTGCGCCTTTTCTTATGCAACGGTTTCAATGTTACTCAAGGATCGGCGATTGGGGCGACAAGTGCCTGCCGATCAAATGGCACCAACACCAGCGCACCTGAGACCGTTTTATACGGTTGAAGACCATTCCATGTTAGAGCTAGAGCCGCCCCGCCACACGCGCCTGCGATCCTTGGTGATGCGCGCCTTTACCACGCGGCGCATTCAAACCCTTGGACCAGAGATTGAAACGCTGTGCCACAGGTTGATAGATGAGTTTCCTGAGGGGTCGTTTGATCTGCTGCCACAGTATGCCACGCAGGTGCCCGTTATTATCATTGCCCGCCTCTTGGGGGTGCCCGAAGAAATGGGGGGGCAGTTGCTGCGTTGGTCCAATGACATGGTCGCCATGTATCAGGCCCGGCGCAGTCGCGAGATCGAAGAGCGCGCCGCCGCAGCGGCCACAGCCTTTGCTGATTTTATTCGCAGCTATGTCGAAGAGAAACGCCGCGCGCCTGCCGATGATTTGCTGACCGAATTGATCGCCGCCGAGGACGACGGAGAAAAACTGTCCACGGACGAACTTATTTCAACCTGTATCCTGCTCTTGAATGCGGGGCACGAGGCGACGGTGCACACCATTGGCAACAGTGTCAAAACACTGATCGAACAAGGCACTGACCTGACGTTCCTAAAACCCGACCGGGTTGAGGCCACGGTCGAGGAATTGATCCGCTTTGACCCACCCCTGCATATGTTCACCCGATACGCCTATGAGGATGTCGAGGTGGGCCGCCACACCATCAAACAGGGTCAACAGGTCGCCCTATTGTTGGGTGCGGCCAATCATGACCCGATGGCGTGGGAAGATCCGCATCTTTTTAACCCTGCGCGGGTGATTAAAACCAATATGGCCTTTGGCGCGGGGCGGCATTTCTGCATCGGTGCCCCACTGGCACGGCTGGAATTGCAAATCGCCCTGCCGATCTTGTTTGATCGCTGCCCGAACCTGTCTCTGACCCAACCGCCCACCTATGCCAATCTCTATCATTTCCACGGGCTAGAGCGTCTGATGGTGTCAACGTCCGGCTGAAATCGCCGCCGTGCGTCGTGTCTGGGACCACACAACAGCGGAAAAGATAATCATCCCGCCGATGATCGTTTGCACGGCGGGACGTTCCGTCAGGATCACCCATGCCAGCATGGGCGCAAGCGGCACTTCAAGAGCAGACAACAGGGCCGTTTCCGTCGATGGCAAACGACGCGCACCTTCGGACAGCGTGACAGAGGCCACCGCGAACACCAATCCAAACCCTATCAGGATCGGCAATTCATCTGCCAATACCGCCATTGGATCGCCAAATATCCACGCCACAGGCAGCAGAACCACCGATGACAGCGCCGCAGGTAAGGCCGCAGTTGTGTCAGGACGGGCACGATACACCACCATTGTACCCGCCATCATCAATGTCATGAACAGGGCCAGCGCATCGCCCTTCAGACTCCCATGCCCCACCGATCCAGACACAATGACCAGCACACCGCAAAACGCCGCGACACTTGCGATCAGGACAGCGCGTGCTGGGACCTCTTTGATCAACACCCACGACAGCGCCGCCGTCACAAATGGCGCTGCCGCATAAATCAGTGCAACATTGGCCACCCCAGTTAATTTGAACGCGGGAATAAACGCCGCCGTGCCCGCCGCCATCATTCCTGTCACCAAAAGCGCTGGTTTTCCAAAGGCACGCATCTCCGTCCCCAACTGTCCGCGCATCGTCAAATACATCAGCGTAAACGCCGCTGCGGCCGCGCCGCGCCAGAAAATCACGCCCCAAGCGTCAGTACTGACACCATTTGTGAAAACCCCCGCAGTACTGAACACCGCCGCGGACACAATCACAAGGATCACCCCATTTCGACGTGTCGTTGCGGATGAACTTGAAAACAACATGGCATACTCCTGACTGATATTCAGGCGGGGGTAACACAGCACTCTTGCCATCTATGTGTCAGGAGTGTTGTGCTAGGCTAGGAAAAATACCGGAGACCACCTTTTGGGGAAAACCACGCGCTTCTTTGAAATCATTCAGCTGTTGCGGCAAGCCAAACAGCCGCTTTTGGCACGGGATATGGCCGAAACGTTAGAGGTTTCAACCCGCACGATTTATCGCGACATCGCCACGCTACAATCCATGCAAACCCCGATACTGGGCGAGCCAGGGGTTGGGTATGTGATGCGCAAGGGCTACGATCTGCCGCCCATAAACTTTGACATAGAAGAAGCCGAGGCCGTCGCCATTGGTCTAAGTTTGGTGGCACGCACCGGGGATGTTGGCCTGTGGCGCGCCGCCCGTCGCGCTGCGCGAAAACTAAATGAAACCGCCCCGGGGACACAACGTTTGATCACCTCCTCATGGGGTGTCGAGGATACGCCTGCCATCGACATGACGGCCTTGCGCGCTGCCATCCGACAGGAACAAAAACTGCGGCTGAACTATGGTGATGCCGAAGGGCGCGAAACCCGACGAACAGTTTGGCCGCTGGTCCTGATTTATTATGTTGATACTGCAATATTGGTGGCATGGTGCGAGCTGCGCGAAGGTCTGCGCCATTTCCGTCTAGATCGCATCGCCAAAAGCGTATTTCTCAGCGACAGTTTTGCAGGAAAGGGCGAGGCGCTGATCACCCAATGGGAGACCACCCAAAAAGAGGACACAGTTTCCACCAAGGTCTTGTAAGGGGCAAAACTGCCCCTTTGCCATAAGTCAGCCATTAGTAAATCTTATGGCGATACATCCACCAGCGGCAGGTTGGTTGTCGATTTGATCTCTTCCATCGAGAGCAGCGCAGTCACGTTATACACCCGCACCTCAGATATCAGCGCCTGATAGAATTTGTCATACGCCCGCGCATTTGCCACCCGCACCTTCAGGATATAATCAATGTCCCCCGCTAGGCGGTGCGCCTCTTGCACTTCTGGGCGATCATGCAATGCTTTCAGGAACTTGGCCTGCCACTCTGCCTCATGCGAACTGGTACGGATCAGCACAAAGAAACACGCCTCAAACCCCAATGCGTCTGCATCCAGCAAAACGGTCTGCTGGCGGATGACACCTGCCTCGCGCAGTTTTCGAATCCGGTTCCACACCGGCGTCTTAGAAGAGCCCACCCGACGGGCAATTTCGTCCAATGACAGCGCCGCATCCCGCTGCAGCTCATCAAGGATTTTCCGATCCATGTCATCAATCCGAAACGCCATCCCAAATCCCTCGTCTTTTTGGAACGTTTCGCTTGATCATGTGATACAGCGAAACGAATGTTTCTATTTCTTCCAGCATCTAGCGGAGATACGGAATAATTTCCTATATATCACTGTAAGTCAAACACCAAAGGGTCCCTGGCCATGAAACATTTTCCGATATACCTGTCCGTGACCGGTCAGCGCATCGTCCTTTCGGGCGGCGGAGATGCGGCCATGGCCAAGTTGCGCCTGTTGATGAAGACCGAGGCCGCAGTGCATGTTTACGCCGCCACTGCCGCAGATGAAATTCATGATTGGGCCCGTGATGGCCGTCTTGTTCTGACGCTGCGCGATGTCACATCGGATGATCTGCAAGGGGCTGCACTGTTTTATGCGGCGGACGAAGATGATGCCAAGGATGCCCAAACATCTGCATTGGCGCGCGACGCTGGTGTGTTGGTCAACATCGTAGACAACCTGCAAGACAGTCAATTTATCACACCAGCCATTGTAGACCGTGACCCTGTCACCATCGCCATCGGCACCGAGGGCGCAGCCCCTGTGCTGGCCCGCGCGATTAAGGCCGACCTTGAGGCGCACCTCTCCCCGCGTCTTGGGATGCTCGCCCGCGTGGGCAAATCTTTCCGCAAAGCCGCTGATGCATTGCCATTTGGCCGCCGTCGCCGCGATTTCTGGGCGGATTACTATTTTGGCAAAGGCCCGCGTGTGGCAAATGACGGCGAAGCGGCGGCAGAACAGGCGTTGGACGAGCTGCTGTTTCAACATCTGCACACCGCCGACCGCGCAGGCCATGTGGCCTTTGTCGGCGCAGGCCCCGGTGATCCCGAATTGCTGACGCTAAAGGCGCGCAAAGCCTTGGATGAGGCGGATGTGGTGATTTATGACCGTCTGGTGACACCTGAGATTCTGGAACTCGCCCGCCGCGAGGCCATCATGGTCGATGTGGGCAAAACCGCCTTTGGCCCCTCTACCCCGCAGGAAAAGATCAACCGCTTGATCGTCGAGCACGCCCGCAAAGGTGCGCAAGTTGTGCGTCTGAAATCCGGCGATGCCACCGTCTTTGGTCGTCTGGACGAAGAGATTGACGCCTGTGACGATGCGCACGTTGGCTGGCATGTGGTGCCGGGCATTACGGCGGCCTCTGCCGCTGTCGCCTCTATCGGCCAATCACTGACCAAACGTGGCCGCAACACCACTGTACGCTTTATGACAGGTCACGACATGCAAGGCTTTGCCGATCACGATTGGCGCACGCTGGCGCAATCCGATCAGGTCGCGGCGATCTATATGGGCAAAAAGGCCGCGCGGTTCATTCAGGGCCGCCTGATCATGCATGGCGCGGATCCAGCCACGCCTGTCACCGTGATCGAAAACGCATCACGCGCCGATCAACGTGTGTTGGCAACCACTTTGTCCGCCCTGCCCAACGATATGAAACACGCCGCCATGAGCGGCCCCGTCCTCACATTCTATGGCCTTGCGCCCCGCGCTGCATCCGCCGCCCTTACAACTTTGCAAGAACAGGAGCTCGCCTGATATGGCTCGTGCTTTCACACCTAAAGTCATCACCGCCAACCATCTTTTGGACGGTGACGTGATCTATATGACCGACACAGGCGAATGGACGCGCCTTCTTTCTGAGGCTGTGCTTTTGACTGACGAAGCCGATGCAGACGTGCGCCTGCTTGAGGCACAACAACAACCTGACGTCGTTGTCGGCGCCTATTTGGCAGATGCCAAAGTAGGTGCAGATGGCACACCAGAACCCACCCATTTCCGCGAAGAGTTCCGCCGTACCGGTCCAAGCAACTACTTCCACGGCAAACAGGAAGAGGCCCAGCATGTATAAGTATAATGATTTCGACACTGCCTTTCTGGCTGAGCGTAACCGTCAATTCCGCGCCCAAGTGGAGCGCCGCATTGATGGTAGCCTGACCGAAGACGAATTCAAGCCGCTGCGCCTGATGAACGGTGTTTATCTGCAATTGCACGCCTATATGCTGCGCGTCGCGATCCCTTATGGCACGCTGTCTGGCCGTCAGATGGACCAGCTCGCCCTGCTTGCCGAAAAGTGGGACAAGGGCTATGGCCATTTTACCACGCGTCAGAATATCCAATACAACTGGCCAAAACTGGGCGACATCCCGGATATGCTGGATGCGTTGGGTGAGGTTGAGATGCACGCCATTCAGACCTCTGGCAACACCATCCGCAACGTGACTGCGGACCATTTTGCCGGTGCTGCTGCGGATGAGATCGAAGACCCGCGCCCGATTGCCGAACTGATCCGCCAGTGGTCCACCGATCACCCGGAATTCCAGTTCATGGGCCGCAAATTCAAAATCGCAGTTTCTGCGGGCGAAAAAGATCGCGCCGTTCTGAAAGCCCACGATTTGGCCGTGCGCGTTGTGCGCAACGACGCCGGTGAGGTTGGCTATCAGATCCTCGTGGGGGGTGGCCTTGGCCGCACACCTATGATCGGCAAGGTGCTGAACGACTTCCTGCCGCGCGAAGACCTGCTGCCTTATATCGAGGCCGTTGTCTCTGTCTGGAACCAGATCGGTCGCCGCGACAACAAGTATAAGGCGCGCATCAAGATCACTGTGCATGAGCATGGCATCGACGACATCCGCGCCCGTGTGGATGAGCGTTTCGCGCTGGTGCGCCCAACCTTTGATGGCATTGATCAGGAATTGTTTGCCGACATCAAAGCGCATTTTGCAGCACCTGAATTCAAGACGGCCTCGACAGAGGCATTTGATGCCGCATACGCAAATGACACGATGTTCCGCAGCTGGGCAGACACCAACCTGCATGAACACCGCGCGGATGGCTATTCCATCGTGACGATTTCAATCAAGAAACACGGCGACACGCCGGGCGACGCAACTGCCGACCAAATGCGCGCAATGGCCGAACTGGCCCGCCAATATGGCCATGACGAGCTGCGCATCAGCCACGAGCAGAACGTGATCCTGCCGCATGTCCACAAATCGGACCTGCCTGCGATCTATGCTGCGCTGCGCGAAGTTGATCTGCACACCGCCAACATTGGCCTGATCAGTGACATCATCGCCTGCCCCGGCATGGATTACTGTGCGCTGGCGACAGCACGCTCTATTCCTGTCGCTCAGCAAATCGCCACACGCTTTGACGAGTTGAAGCTAGAGCACGACATCGGCCATCTGCAAATCAAAATCTCGGGCTGCATCAACGCCTGTGGACACCACCACGTGGCCCACATCGGCATTCTGGGTCTGGATCGCGCTGGCGTGGAAAACTATCAGATCACGCTGGGTGGGGACGCCACAGAAACCGCCGCCATTGGCGAACGTGCTGGCCCCGGCTTTGCCTATGACGAGATCGTGCCAGCCATTGAACGCGTTGTTCAGGGGTATCTGGAGCTGCGTGACGGGGCCGAGGAAACTTTCCTTGAAACCTATCGCCGTGTCGGTCTTGCCCCGTTCAAGGCTTATCTCTACCCCGAGGCACGAGCCAATGCCGCATGATGTGATTGGCGCTGCCGTCACGCCTTTGACCCTCAGTGGGACCGCTGCGCCGGACCCGCTGAGCGAAAAGGTGGATGTGCTGAATAAGCGTTACAAACACCATTCGGCAACTGCCGTGCTGGAACGTGCTTTGACTGACCATGATGTCGGCTCCCTTGCGCTGGTCAGCTCTTTTGGTGCGGAATCAGTGGTTCTGCTGCATTTGGCAGCCATGGTGGATCGCAATATTCCGGTGATCTTTGTGGACACTGAATTGCTGTTTGCAGAAACCTTGGTCTATCAACAAGAACTGGCCGAACGCCTGAACCTGACCAACCTGAAAATCATTCGCGCAAGCGAAAGCAGTCTTGCCGCTGAAGACCCCGATGGCCTGCTACATCGTCGTGATACCGATGCGTGCTGTAGTTTGCGCAAAACGCGGCCCTTGCAACAGGCACTGCGGGACTATGATGGCTGGATTACTGGGCGTAAGCGTTTTCAGGCGGGCACCCGCGCGGCACTGGAATTCTTTGAAATCGAAGATTTCACAGGCCGCATCAAGGTCAACCCACTGGCCCATTGGGCGCCCGAAGATGTACGCGCCTATATGGAAGAAAACCGCCTGCCCCGCCATCCGATGGTGGCCCAAGGCTATCCTTCGATCGGCTGTGCCCCATGCACATCCCCGGTGAAAGAAGGCGAAGATCCACGCTCGGGCCGTTGGCGCGGGCAACAGAAAACCGAATGCGGCATCCATTTCGTGAACGGAAAAATGGTCCGCAAAGGAGACAACGCATGACCGTGATTATCACTGATACTGGCTTTGGTGCCGATGATTGGACGATTGGCTTTGTGGCCGAAGCTGACGCCGAAGCCGCAAACGATATTGTCTCGCTTGATCTGGCATCTGACGCCAATCCGGCGAATTTGGCCAACCGCCTGTCCAGCCTGCAAATGATCCGCGTAGATTTCCCATCTTCTGCGGATGGCCGTGGCTTTACCATCGCCCGCCAGCTGCGTCTGATGGGATACACAGGTCGCCTGCGCGCCCACGGACATGTGCTGGCCGATCAATACGCCATGGCGCGCCGCTGTGGCTTTGACGAAGTAGAAATTTCCGACGAGCTCGCCCAACGCCAGCCAGAAGACCAATGGCTCTTTCGAGCCGACTGGAAAGCGCATGATTACCAAAACCGCATGCGCACAAAAGCCGGGCAATCCGCCTGATACACATCACGTGTTTGCGATATATCAAGGACATATTGCAGATACATCTTCTAAACGCTGTTGAAACTGTTAGAGAGGGGCGGAATTTTCCGCCCATTTGGATATGAACGAGCAAACTCCTGTGACCGAAGCAACCGCCACTGCGGCCCCGAAAAAACCCGCCCTGCCTGACACCCAGACTGTGACCGAGGTCAAGCACTGGACAGATCGTCTGTTTTCTTTCCGCGTGACGCGCCCTGCAAGCCTGCGGTTCCGTTCCGGCGAGTTTGTGATGATTGGCCTGATGGGCGAGCCTGATCCAAAAACCGGCCGTCAGAAACCACTTCTTCGCGCCTATTCCATTGCGTCCCCATCATGGGATGAGGAAATGGAATTTTATTCCATCAAAGTGCCGGACGGCCCTCTGACATCACGTCTACAGCATATCAAAGTGGGCGATGAAATCATCATGCGCCCCAAGCCAGTGGGCACATTGGTGCATGATGCGCTGTTGCCCGGAAAACGTCTTTGGTTCTTTGCCACAGGCACCGGCTTTGCACCTTTCGCCAGCCTGCTGCGCGAGCCGCAAACCTATGAAGATTATGACGAAGTCATCATCACCCATACCTGCCGCACCGCAGGCGAGCTGACCTATGGTCGCGAACTGATTGAAGGTTTGAAAGAAGACGAGTTGCTGAACGAAGTGATCGGCGATGGTTTCTGGAAGAAGATCAAATACTATCCAACAACCACACGCGAAGACAGCCCCAAGATGGGCCGGATCACCGACCTGATCCGCTCTGGCGAGGCATATAAAGATCTGGAAGTTGAGCCTTTGAATGCAGACAACGACCGCGCCATGATCTGTGGCAACCTTGCGTTCAACCTGGAACTTAAGGACATGCTGGAAGAAGCTGGCCTTGAAGAAGGTGCCAATTCCAAACCTGCACAATATGTTGTGGAAAAGGCGTTCTTGGACTGATCCAAACACATCGTGACAAGACAAAAGGGTCCCTGGAAACAGGGACCCTTTTTCATGTGTTATTCAGCGTGAAAGGCTATCCGCAATTCGCGCAGCTTTGGCCCCCAAAAGCGCCACATAAGCAACACGGCGGCGGCACTCAGGCCTACGACCAGACCCATCCAAACACCAACACCGCCCCACCCATAAGTGAACCCCAAAAGGTATCCACAAGGCACCCCAATGACCCAATAGCTGATCACGGCAATGATCATAGGTGCGCGTGTGTCCATCACACCACGCAACAGCCCCAGCGCCATGATCTGTGCCCCATCCACAAATTGAAACAAGGCCGCGACAAACAGCAAGGTCACACCGGTGGCCAAAATGGCGTCTTTCTCAGGCTCAGACGGTGCCAGGAACCAGCTGATCAAGGTTTCAGGCATGGTCAGGAACAGACCAACGATTGCAAAGGATATTCCCACGGACAGCACAATCACCATTAAGGCCCCGCGCGTCATATGCTCAGTGTCCTTGCGCCCCATCGCTGTGCCCACACGCACTGTGGCCGCGTTACTAAGTCCAAGGTGGATCATAAAGGTGGCCCCTGCCAGATTGATGGCAATCCCATGCGCGGCCAAGGGGATGGTTCCCAACCACCCCATCATGATTGCACTGGCAGCAAAAAGGCCGGATTCAGCGAAATTTGTCAGCCCGATCGGCACGCCCAGTTTGAAAACTCGGCTCAAAATCTCGGGATCAGGACGCCAAATGCGGGTCAGAAGGCTATGCTCTGGTAGGACCTTTAACGCATAGATCAACACCCCGACAATCGTGATGGTCTGCACAGACAGAGACGCAATCGCTGCCCCCACAATGCCCAGTTCCGGCGCCCCCCAATTGCCAAAGATCAGCGCATAATTCACCACCACATTGGCCAGCGTCGCCAGCACCGTCACCCAAAACACCACGCGCGTATGTTCCAGTGCCGCAAGATAGCTTTTCAGGACCATCACCAGAAGCGCAGGCACAATGCCAAACCCGGCGATCCGCAGATAATCTTGTGCCATCGCGGAAAGTTCCGGGTCTTGTCCTGCCATTACCAGTAAAGAGCCGGAAAACCAAAACAGGGGTAACGTCAGCAGGGAAAACCCAAGCGACCACCACAACCCCATTCGGGTGATACGACGCACAGCAACTTGGTCATTTTGGGCATCGGCCTCTGCGACCATGGGCATCACTGCAATGGCAAACCCTGATCCCAGAATGAAAATCTCAAAAAACATGGTGCCAGCCAGCACCACAGCGGCCAATGCTGCGACCGAATACCAGCCCAGCATCACCGTATCCGTCAAGGCCACGGCAAACTGTGCCACGTGCCCCCCGACAAGAGGCAAGCCAAGGCGCAGCACCGCACGCATGTGATCGGGATATGTCATCTGTGTTCGCATCACCAAGGCTTAGGGTGCTTTGATCGATACGGCAAGATGTGCTTTTGTTGGGGCGCAGATTTGCGCCCCGACTTGCGTCTAACCGCGACGCGAATCTGGGTGAAGAGCTGCGCCCAGTATATGATCAGAATTATGGATCACATGACTCGCAGTATTCACAATCAAAGGATCTGGCGCAGTTGCGACATCCAAATCTTTTCCCGGATAATCCAACGAATTCAAGAAATGCAGCATGCAATTGAGGCGCGCGCGTTTCTTGTCATTGGATTTGACAACCGTCCACGGCGCATCCGCAGTATCAGTGTAAAAGAACATCGCCTCCTTGGCTTCGGTATACGCATCCCATTTGCCAAGGCTCGCCTTATCAATCGGACTCAGCTTCCATTGCTTGAGAGGATCAGTTTCACGGCTTTCAAATCGACGTTTTTGCTCGTCGCGTGTGACCGAGAACCAATATTTATAGAGCCTAATACCGGAACGCGTCAGCATCCGTTCCAGATCGGGTGTCTGGCGCATGAATTCCAAATACTCATGTGGCTCGCAAAACCCCATAACGCGCTCCACCCCGGCACGGTTATACCAACTGCGGTCATATAGAACGATTTCACCAGTTGTCGGCAGATGATCAATATAGCGTTGAAAATACCATTGGCCCCGCTCTTCGTCGGTAGGTTTGTTCAAGGCGACCACACGGGCGGAGCGCGGGTTCAGGTGCTCTGTAAAGCGCTTGATTGTGCCACCCTTACCTGCCGCATCACGCCCTTCAAATAACATAACGAATTTCTGGCCAGTCTCTTGTGCCCAATGTTGCACTTTCAAAAGCTCAGCCTGAATCTTTGCTTTTTGCGCCTCATATGCACGGCGCGACAGCCTTGTCTTATAGGGGTACTCTCCACTTTCAAAAGCGCGACGTACGTCTTCGGTGCTTGGCCCAGAATTCACGACCTCTTCGGCAGGCTTAACGATCTGCTGCACCTCTTTCGCAAGAGGTTTTTCAGGTCCATTTTTTGCAGTTGCAGTTTGTACGGTCATCGGCGTCTCCTATCAATTATCCCTGCGCGCAACCTTAATTGATAATTGCCTCCTCTGCCTTGATGCACGTCAATCTCTTGTTCGTGAAACGCCTTCGAATTTTCTAGAAGTGTTATTAGACCAGCATGCAGCATATCCATTCAAGGCCCACGACTTACGCAATCTCCCCCCTTCCCCCTTCTGCATCCTCCTGCCATAATACCTGCAACCAAAATCAAAAAGAGCAGCCCACAGCATGGCCAATGATCTCCTGACCGAGACCCAAGTTGAAAACACCTATGACGCGTCCTCCATTCAAGTCCTTGAGGATATGGAGCACGTGCGCCTGCGTCCGGGGATGTATATCGGCGGTAAGGACGATCGTGCCTTGCATCACATGGTGGCCGAAATTGTCGACAACTCTATGGATGAGGCTGTCGCGGGTCATGCCACGTGGATTGAGATTGAACTGCATGAAAATGGCCATGTTTCTGTGCGCGACAATGGGCGCGGCATTCCAACCGACCCCCACCCCAAAGAGCCCAGCAAATCAGCCTTGGAAATCATTTTCTGCACGCTGAATGCAGGCGGCAAATTTTCCGGCGACAGCTATGAAACCTCGGGCGGTTTGCACGGTGTTGGCTCTTCTGTGGTGAACGCCCTGTCTGATCACCTGCGTGTCGAGGTGGCCCGCAACAAAGAACTGTTTGCCATGGAATTTTCCCGTGGCGTGCCACAGGGGAAACTGGCCAAGATCGGTGCGGCCCCAAATCGTCGAGGCACAGCCGTTACCTTTCATCCTGATCCGGAAATCTTTGGCTCTCTCAAACTCAAACCCGCGCGTTTGTTCAAGATGGCGCGTTCAAAGGCGTATCTTTTCTCTGGCGTGGAAATTCGGTGGAAAACTGCGCTTACAGATGGGGATACCCCGCAAGAGGCGAAATTCCACTTTCCCGGCGGCTTGGCGGATTATCTGAACGAAACCCTTTCGGGCAGCTCAACCTATGCTGACACACCGTTTGCGGGCACGGTATCGTTTGAAAAGTTCAGCGTTCCGGGCAAGGTTGAATGGGCGATCAACTGGACCCCTGCGCGCGACGGGTTCATCCAATCCTATTGTAACACCGTCCCCACACCCGAGGGCGGCACCCATGAAGCCGGGTTCTGGGCTGCGATCCTGAAGGGCATCAAAGCCTATGGCGAGTTGGTGAACAACAAAAAGGCCAGCACAATCACCCGCGAGGATCTGACGACAGGTGCCGGCGCATTGGTGTCGTGTTTCATCCGGGAACCAGAGTTCGTGGGGCAAACCAAAGACCGCCTTGCCACGGTTGAGGCCCACCGCATGGTGGAAAATTCTGTGCGCGACCATTTTGACAACTGGCTGGCGGCGGATACCAAATCCGCAGGGGCAATCCTTGACTTCCTTGTGCTGCGCGCCGAGGAACGCCTGCGACGCCGTCAGGAAAAAGAAACTCAGCGTAAAACCGCGACCAAAAAACTTCGCCTGCCCGGCAAGCTGACCGATTGTTCAGCCACCAACCGCGAGGGCACTGAACTGTTCATCGTCGAGGGCGACAGTGCGGGTGGCTCTGCCAAAATGGCGCGCAATCGCAAGAATCAAGCCCTGCTGCCGCTGCGTGGGAAAATCCTGAACGTGTTGGGCGCGGCCAGTTCCAAGATCGGCACCAATCAGGAAATCAGCGACCTGACGCAGGCGCTTGGTGTGTCTCTGGGCACGAAATTCAACGTCGACGATCTGCGCTATGACAAGATTATCATCATGACCGACGCGGATGTGGATGGCGCGCATATTGCGGCGCTGCTGATGACGTTCTTTTTCACCCAGATGCGCCCGATGATTGACGCGGGGCATCTCTATCTGGCCTGCCCGCCGCTGTACCGCCTGACCCAAGGCGCGCGCCGCGTCTATTGCGTGGATGAGGCAGAGCGCGACGAATGGTTGGAAAAAGGTCTGGGCGGCAAAGGCAAAATTGACGTCAGCCGGTTCAAGGGGCTTGGGGAAATGGACGCCAAGGACCTGAAAGAAACCACGATGAACCCAGCATCGCGCAAATTGATCCGCGTGACGATTGACGAAGATGAACCCGGCGAAACTGGCGATCTGGTCGAGCGCCTGATGGGCAAAAAACCCGAACTGCGATTCCAATACATTCAAGAAAACGCGCGGTTTGTGGAGGAGTTGGATGTCTGATTTAAGAGGTACTTATGCGCGAAAATTTATCAAATGAGTATTGGGAAAGATTTGCCGTAACACGACCAGTATCACCAAAAAGTATCGTCTCAGAATTTCGTGAGCTTATTGATACTAATCCAAAAGAGCGAGATGTTCAGAAATTCCTAGAACAAAACCCTTGGCTCTTAAGTGAGCAATTTCCACATTGTCACTACATATTGCCCCAATTCAGTTTAGCAGGCCAATTCATTCCGGACTTTATCGCACCAGAAAGATGTTCTGGGGAAACTTTATGGATGCTCATTGAACTCGAACAACCTAATGCGATGCTTACTACAAAGGATGGTTTTTTCTCAAAGACAGTTAGAACTGCTATAGGACAAGTTCGAGATTGGAAGCGTTGGCTTTTGGAAAATCAAGACCTAGCCAAAAAATCACGCTTAGACGGAGGTCTTGATTTACATGATATGTCGCGTCTTCTCTGTGGCTATATTATTGTTGGACGAACCTGTAAAGTTAATGACCGCTTTAACCAACTGCGTAGCGATTTATTTAGCAACGAAGGTATTGAAATTGTAACATACGATAGAGTTATTGACTGGGCTGCAGAACGAGCTTCATTTTGGGAAGGTTATTCATCTTCCTTTACCTAACATAGCTCTATGCAACGTTACATAGTTTATCCCAAAGACCCACGCCTGACCTTGGGGAGGCGTAAAGCGCCTTCCCGGGGGGAAGGTCAGGCGCGGGTTGGGGTGCAAGCATCCCAACCCATGGGACATCCTGCAATTGGTACTCTTTGGATTGCGAAGTTGGGTGTGTTGGCTCCTCCCGTTCAAACATCAATGCAGGCCATGCCCCCGGTAACAAACGACACTGATCAAACCTGTGCGCATGTCTCTCCTCTTGCCAAGAATACAGTCACCGCCTACTCCTGACTCAACGATTTAGACAGGAGTCCGCGATGACGAACCGCCTTTGGAATGCTGGTGTATTTATGCTTTTTATCGGCGTTTTGCTGGCGATTGGGCTTTCGGTGACGGCCTTGTTCTTAAATGCGCGTGCTCTTGAACGGATGGATGCCATATACAGTGCCACCACACGGCCCATCATCAAACTGTCCTATATGGCAGGAGATGGTGAGATTCGCATGACGAACATTGGTCCCGGCCCTGCGATTATCACCTCCATCACTGTGGCAACCAAGAACAACAAAAATCAACGGGTGTGGCTAAATTTTCCTTCAGATAACAACAATCTAAGCCTGCATGAGTTTCTGGGTGTTATAGGGATTAATCAGGGTGAGACTGCTAATAACTTTTTCCTGACTGGGTGGCCCGGGATCGGCGCGACCTATGGCAATGGTGAATATCTCTCTTTATTCATAGCCCCTGCTATCGCACGCAAATCACAAGCATGGCGCAACCGGTTTGAAGCCCCTTTGCGGCGCGCCACATCACGTGTGACAGAGTTCTGTATTCGATACGACAGCCTAGATGGCATCCCCTATGAAAGCAGTGGTACAGGGCTGTGCGATCAACACCCTGTGCAGGGTGACATGTTGTATCTGGGGCAAAAAGACAATGCCGGGCTTTATCAACCCGTCACAGGCTCGTGATGCCATCTTGCCCCTGACAGGCGCATCGCTACACTTCCCCAATGGGAGATTTCATCAATACCTATCAGGTGGCCTTGTTGCTGGGCTTTTTTGTCACCGGCATTATCGGCACCCTTTTGTGTTTTCGTCAGCCGGCAGGCTCTCGGGCGTGGAAACTGGCGGATCTGGTGTGGGTTGTGTTGGGGGGATTTGGTGCGCTGGCGGCAGTGCTGGCGGGCATCTATCAAGAAGACAGCGGCCGCATTGAGCGCCAGATCGACATTGCCTTTGCCGCCACCCATGAATTTGATGGCGATGCCGCGCGGTTTCGGCTGCGCTATTGTCTTGAACCGATGTCAGACGACATTCTGACGCTGTGCGAAAAGGTTGAATTTCTGTCGGCCTCCACCGCCGAAAACTCCGGCTTGCCTCTGTTTCTGACTGTCACCGAAAACACCGCCCCCTTACAGGGCTTGAGTTTTCTGTTTGGCGCCCCACGTGATGAGATGGATATCGAGGTCCTGATGCAGCAGATGCACGATTTCGAAGAAGTTGAATTTCTGGAATTCAATCCACGCGATACGCAAACCCGCGAGGCCCTTGGGAATGTGCGTGCGAGCCATCCGGTGGTGGCCGCAGATTATCAGATTCTGGCCAACGCCTATGATGATCTCATCAAACAGGTACGCAAACTTCAGGAAGAATGGGAGTTTTTGCAGGCCAATTCTGGCATTCTTTTGCTGCAAATCATCGCTTTGTGTCTGGTCGCCTTTGCCGCACCGTTCCGGCTTGGGAAATCAGTGGTAGAGTTGACTTAGCTCTTTAACCCTCTGCCGCTTTGAACCAGCGCACAATTGCGGCGCGCTCCTCTGGCTCCATAAAGCTGACATTCGCGGGGGGCATGGCATGGCTGGCACCCGATTGCACGTAAATCTGACGCGCAGCCAATGCGATTTCAGCAGGGGTTTCCAAGAACACGGCCTTAGGCGCGCGGTGGATGCCGTCATAAAACGGCTCGCGTGCATGACACATGGAACAGCGCCCCAACACGATGTCGGTGACGTCTTCAAACCCCTCTGCTTGCGCGAATTGCCGTGCGGCAGCAGGAACTGCGGCCTCTTCAGCTTCTTCCAAAGGTGTATGCTGGAAAGGGGAGGTCGACAGCCACATGATCAGAATAAACAGGATCGCGGTCACCGCCCATGTCCACCAGAACATGCCTTTGCGGCCATGCATACTGTTGAAAAAGTGGCGGATTGTAACGCCCATCAGGAACACCAACGCGGCGATGATCCAGTTATGTTGCGTCGCAAAGGCCAGCGGATAATGGTTGGACAGCATTAGGAATATGACAGGCAAGGTCAGATAGTTGTTATGGGTCGAACGCAGCTTGGCGATCTTGCCGTATTTCGCATCCGGCACACGCCCTGCCTGAAGGTCCGCCACCACTATGCGCTGGTTCGGCATAATGATGAAAAACACATTTGCCGTCATAATGGTTGCGGTAAACGCGCCAAGATGCAGCATCATCGCACGGCCTGTAAAGATTTGGTTATATCCATAGCCCATCACCACAAGCAGCCCAAACAGCAAGAGCATCAACGCTGTGGGGTATTTTCCAAGTTCGGATTTGCACAGAACATCATAGACCAGCCAGCCAACGGTCAAAGAGGCCGCAGAGATCAAGATACCTTGCCACAGTGTCAGATCTGCCTTGGCGGCGTCGATCAGATACAGCTCTCCGCCCGCCCAATAGACGATCATCAGCAGAGCAGCTCCTGACAACCATGTCGAATAGCTCTCCCATTTGAACCACGTCAGGTGCTCGGGCATTGCTTCGGGTGCAACCAGATACTTTCGGACATGGTAAAATCCACCACCATGTACCTGCCATTCTTCACCGTCAGCACCCCGAAGATCTCCTTCGCGTCGCAAGCCCAGATCCAGTGCAATGAAATAAAACGACGAGCCAATCCAGGCAATCGCCGTAATCACATGCAGCCAACGTACTGCAAAGCCCATCCATTCCCACATGATTGCCAGTTCAAACATGTCTCTTCTCCGATTGTCTTTACAGTCAAGCTATCTCAGTGCAGGATTACCCTCTATCCGCAGAATAATCCGAACAGTTTCAAAAATCTCAAGACAATCCACGGAAAGAACCTAGACATGTCCTATTTTGACAATATCCGAACCTTCGTGCGTGTCTATGAGTTGGGCAATATGTCAGCTGCGGCGCGTGATCAGCGGATTTCAGCAGCGGTGGCCTCGTCACGAATTTCCCAACTTGAGGATTATCTGAATGTACGGCTGTTTCAGCGCACCACACGGCAGCTGCACCCTACGGAACAAGGCGATATATTTTATGGTGGCGCGCGAAAAATTTTAGAAGCAATCGACGAGGCCGAAGCCGCGGTCAGCTCTATCACGCAAAATCCACGTGGCACCATATTCGTGGCGGCGCCCCTAGGGGTTGGACGGCGTCTGATTGCGCCACATGTACCTGAATTCAAAAAAGAATATCCACTTATTGATGTGCGCTTGCGTCTATCAGATCGCAAACTGGACCTCACGGCAGAGGGACTTGATATTGCGTTCTTTCTGGGGGTCCCTCAGGACAGCAACTTGCGCATTCGCAAGATCGCTGATTGCCCGCGTGTGCTGGCAACATCCAAGGCATATCTAGAAGAATATGGCACGCCTGCCTCACCTGACGAATTGACGGGGGGGCGACATGCCTGCCTAAATCTGCGCTATCCTGGTGCGCCTGAATTTCAGTGGCCCCTACAAGTTGATGATGGTGTGCGGCGTCTGGCCGTAAAAGGACCGTTCGAATCTGACGATGGGGATGTGTTGACACGATGGGCGCTTGATGGTCATGGCATCGTTCTGAAACCAGTTTTCGATATCGCCGATCATCTACAATCAGGGGCTTTGCTGCCGATTCTGACCGACACGCCACCTGTGCCCATTCAAATGGCGTGCCTATATTCACATCGCCGCCACCAAGACCCGAAAACACGTTTGTTCATTGATTTCATGGCGCAAAAAATTTCAGAGGCTTTGGTGCAATTGAACGCATTATAATGTCAGCTGCCGCGATAGGTCGAATAACCATAGGGCGATAGCAAGAGTGGCACGTGGTAATGTACGGCCTCATTCATCCCAAAACGCAGTGGCACAATATCTAAAAACAGCGGATCATTCCCGGCCTGCCCTGATTGGCGCAGGTAATCCCCCGCGTGAAAGATCAATTCATAAGTCCCCAGAGAAAACTCTGTTTCTGGCAGGATTTGGCTATCGGTTCGCCCATCCTCGTTCGTCGTAAGGCCACGCATGAAATGGCGTGTCTCATCTTCGATACGATAAAGATCGATTTGCAATCCCTGAGCAGGACAGCCCCGCGCTGTGTCCAAAACATGTGTTGTCAGATATCCAGACATAAGTTCCTCCTGTTGTGGACATATTAATTCCATATGAGAAAAGGCGATAGCCACTGTTGCATGCAACAGTTTCAAAATTTCCATGAAAGCTGCGGCGTCAGGAAGGAAGTTCTTGCGCTTTGTGGGACTGAGTTATCGCGCGGCCATCAGGCGAGCCATATCGAGCATACGACACGAAAAGCCCCATTCATTGTCATACCAGCCAAAGACTCGCAAAAGCCCCCCAACGGAGACCGACGTTTCACGTTCCGACAGGATGAGCGATTCTGCACGCATGCGCAAATCCACCGACACCAGCGGTTTGTCGGTCCAACCAAGGATACCGTGACGATCAGATGCCTCTTTCAGCGTTCGGTTGACGCAATCGACCGTGGTGGGCCGATCTGTTTGGATGGTCAGGTCTATGGCGCTGACGCTGGCAGTGGGCACACGAATGGCACGCGTTTCGACGCGACCTTTGAGATCGGGCAACACGATATCAATCAGGCGTTGTGCGCTGGTCGTGGTGGGCACCATTGACAGGGCCGCAGCGCGACTGCGCGCAAGGGCTGCGCGGGGTTTGTCCACCGTCGGCTGGCTGCCTGTATAACAATGCACAGTGGTCATATGGCCACTGATCAACCCGTATTCTGCATCCAGCACTTTCATCAGCGGTGCCAAAGCATTTGTGGTGCAAGAGGCATTCGAGACGATGCGCTGATCCGTCAAGTCATCTTCGTTGGCGCCCATAACGAGGGTGATGTCGGCCTCATCCGACGGGCCAGAAATAAGGATGCTGCCTGCCCCGGCCTGAAGGCCGCGTTCAGCGATTGCGCGCCGCCCGGCCATGCCGGTGCATTCCAACACAATGTCGACGTTCGACAGATCAAGCCCGGCAATATCCTGAACCCCATGAAATGGGATGCGTCGCCCATCAATCACCAAGCATTGATCAGCGGTCGTCACATGACCAGAGTAAGCACCGAAAACACTATCAAATTCAAATAGATAGGCGCAGGTGTCCAGTGGTTCGATATCATTGATGCCAATGATTTCAAAATCCTCATAGCCTTGCATCAAAATACGCAGCACCGTGCGGCCAATCCGGCCAAACCCGTTAATAAAGACTTTGATTGTGTCTTGTGCCATTGCGCTGATTCCCAAAACGGTTAGGTCAATAGTTCATACGCTTTTGCGCCCATTGACCACCCCCAAAATCAGGCATTCCATCAGCCCAGTTTCATATGGCGGTTCACATCCTTGTACAGCAGATAGCGAAAACGCCCCGGCCCGCCTGCATAACAGGCTTGCGGGCAAAAGGCGCGAAGCCACATGAAATCACCGGCTTCAACCTCCACCCAATCTTGGTTGAGACGATAGACCGCCTTTCCCTCCAGCACATAAAGCCCGTGTTCCATCACATGGGTTTCGGCAAAGGGAATCACGCCGCCCGGCTCAAAGGTGACGATATTCACATGCATGTCATGGCGCATGTCATCAGGTTCCACAAATCGTGTGGTGGCCCAGCGCCCGTCTGTATCGGGCATGGCATTTGGTGCGACATCGACCTCGTTGGTGACAAAGGCCTCAGGTCGATCAATCCCGGGCACCGCCTCATAGCGCTTGCGCACCCAGTGAAAGCGCGCTTCGGTACTCGATGTGTTCTGCAAGGACCATACACTGCCCGCAGGCAGATAGGCATAGCCCCCTTCGATCAACGCATGCTGGGCACCTTCGATGGTCAACTGAACTGTGCCTTCCACCACAAAGATGACGCCCTGCGCATTTGGGTCTGGCTCTGGTGACATGCTGCCACCACCGGGTGCTACCTCCATAATATATTGCGAAAAGGTTTCGGCAAATCCACTGAGAGGCCGTGCAATCACCCAAGCACGGGTTTTGTCCCAATACGGCAGGTTTGATGTGACAATATCGCTGAAGGTGCCTTTGGGGATAACGGCATAGGCCTCTGTAAACATGGCCCGGTCTGTCAGAATTTGGGTTTGGGGGGGCAGTCCGCCTTGTGGCGCGTAATATTGGGTCTTGGCCATGACATGTCCTTTGTTGTTGATCCCATAAAACCGGGTTTGGTGGCCAATCCAATCCCCCCTGCCCCTGAAGCAGTTCAAGGAATTAATTGATAATCTCCGCTAGGTCGGGCTGCCATGATCATCAGGATCAATCAATTCAGGACCTGAGGCGCGGTTTGAATTAACCGCGCGGCTCACAGGATAAGTGTTTAACAGCGCATCCGGGGCCGATCTCATCAGACGTGCAGCCCCATGGCCTGCTTCACCCAACCACAGAGGCCAATCCTGTTGGGCCACAATCACGGGCATCCGGTGATGAATGGGCAACATGGTGGCGTTGGCGCTGGTGGTCACCAATGCGCAGGTATTTTGGCGGGTTTCATTTCCCCAACTTTGCCAGATACCGGCAAGGGCAATGGGGCCATCAGCATGGATGTAATGGGGCCAGCGAAGACCAGCGGCATCCTTGGTCCATTCATAGAAACCAGTGACCGGGATCAAGCAACGTCTTTGACGGCACGCCTCGCGAAAGGCGGGTTTTTCAGAAATTGTTTCAGCGCGGGCATTGATCAACAATGGACCATCGGTTTCGGATGCATACCAATGAGGCAAAAACCCCCACCGCATCGATACCAAAGCTCGCCCATCACCTTGTCCCAACACTACGTGCATCTGATTGGTTGGACAAACGTTGAAATTGGGCACATCTGGCAGGTCATTCGCGGGCGCCGCCTGAAACAGCTGCGCCATGGCATCGTTGGGCAATGTGATTGCAAATCGTCCGCACATGGTTAGAACTTAGCGCTAATTCGCCAATGCCCAACCCCGAAAGAGACACAATGGTCGCCACGGTTCAACAATTTGCCCAGAAGTTCACGCAACAATATCGTCAGGGCAATTTCAGCGGAGCATTGAAGACCGCCAAAACCGCGATGAAAAAATTCCCGCGTGAGGCCAATTTTCCAAACATGGCCGGGATGGCCTTGGGCAATGCAAACAATCCCCGTGAGGCCGCGCTCTATTTTGCCAAAGCAGTAAAGTTACGACCCGGCGATGTGGATATGCAGGATAACTTGCTGCAATCACTGGTTCTGTCAGATCAACATGACAAAGCTGCTGTGTTGATCGAAAAATACAAGGTCAGTCAGAAAAACGTCAAACAGCTTTTTACGCTGGAGGCACTGATGCATGTTCGTCGCGGTGACTTCAAAGCAGTTATTCAGGCCACCGACCGCGCCATTCAATACAACCCGAACGAAGCCCGTGTCTGGAATTTACGCGGCATAGCGCTGTATCAGCAGAAAGACTTTCGCGCCTCTATTGCGTCTTATCAGCGGTCAATCAAACTTGACCCGCGCAACCCAGAACCTTTGACAAATATCGCGCTCCCTCTTTGCATGCTAATAAGGGTAGACGAGGCGACTGAATACCTGCGCAGAGCTTTGGCAATCAATCCCAACCATATTAATGCAAACCATCGTCTGGCCGTGCAACTGTCGCAAATTGGCGATTTTGAAGGTAGCAAAGAAGCTTACCGCAAGGTTGTAAAACTTGATCCAAATAACGTCGAAGCCTTAAAAGAGCTCATCCAAACTCAGACACCAGAGGAAAACTCACCTTTAGAGAAAGCACTGGCAGCAAAGATTTCTAAAGCCAGTGCTAAATCCGCGCAATATCCTCATCTTTATTTTGCAATGGCCTATCTCAAACAACAAGCAGGAGATAAAATGGGGGCAGCCCCATATTTTGCACGTGCTAATGCTGCTGAAAGTGCTTTGCGCCCCCATAATAGAGCGGCTTCCGTCAAGTTGTATGAGGACACCATAACCCATTTCACAGCAAATCAGTCTGGTGCTGATACGCTGCTTCCTCAGCCGATCTTTGTCTTAGGCCAACCAAGATCCGGGACCACCCTGTCCGAGATGATCATCAGCGCACATCCCAAGGTTCACAGTCTTGGAGAGTTGCCAGCCGCTGGTAATATCTTGCATAAAATGAATTTCGACTTTCAGAGTTTCGACCCACAAATCTATGCTGATGAGTATCGAAAAGCGTTACCCGATACACCTGAAGGCACACGCTTTTTCGTGGACAAGATGCCTGCAAACTACGAAAGAATTGGTCCTTTACTCTGGGCATTTGATGGTGCGAGAGTTTTGCATATAGCCCGTGATCCACGCGATGTGGCTCTTTCTATGTGGCGCGCTTATTTCTCAAGCAAAGGTTTGAATTATACCTTTGACATGGGGCATATGGCACATGAGGCCAATCTATATCGCCGTTTCATGAATCATTGGGAAGCCGTGTTCCCAGACCGCGTTCTGACGCTGGATTACAGCGATATCACAGCCGATGTTCGTGCAAGCGGGCAAAAGATGGCAGACTTCTGTGGTCTTGACTGGGTTGATGACATGGCCGCACCAGAAAAGAACACTGCCGCGGTCCGCACGGCTAGCATCACACAGGTTCGCGAAGGAGTTCATCGCAAATCTGTAGGTGGCTGGCAGGCCTTTTCCGAATACCTGCAACCCTTCGTTGATGGGCTTGATCCTGAACTTTGGCCAGAGCTTAATCTAAACGATTAAACAGGCAGAAAAGCGGGGGCATTGCCCCCTACTTCTGGCCTATCCTCTTATCCAAATAGGGCTGATACGGTCCTTGTGCAGCCAAGTAATCGGCCACCACATCAGCAAGGTTTGGACCGAAGTCATAGGCATTTTGGGCCGTGCGAAACATGTCGTACCCATCCCCACCGCCACGCACATAGCTATTGGACACAACCCCATAGAGTTTGGCAGTATCCAAAGGCCTACCTGCGACCATGACCTGCGAAATACGTTGCCCAACAGGTTGCGACAAATCAATCACATACGTCATGCCCGCCACCTGCGCGAACCGTCCAGCGCTGTCTTCAATCTGACTTGCCCCGTTTTCCAAAGCGGCCAACAAAGTGGCGCCATCTGCCTGAAACGTAGACAGCGTGTTTTGAAATGGAAGCACGGTCAGAACCTCTCCCATCGTCACATCGCCTGCATCAATGCTTGCCCGGATACCCCCGCCGTTTTGGATCGCGACATCGATACCTTGATCGCGCACACGCGCCAGCATGGCATCCGCAATCAGATTGCCCATCGCGCATTCCGCAACGCGGCAACTACTACGTGATCCGTTGATAAAATCTTCGGTCTGACCGATGATCTTGGTACGTATGGCCTCCAGCGGCTTTGCGGCCTCTGTCAGGCGTGCTTTGACGGCCGCATCCTCTGCCACAGTTGCGTCCATGATCAGTGGCTCACCCATAGCCGCAATCACATTACCTACGTCATCAAAGGTGACATTCAGCTCACCCAGAAACTTGCCATAGGCATAGGCGGATACAATTGCGGTTTGGCCCACCATAGTGGGATACGGTCCCTGTGCCTGATCCGAGACATTGGACAAATAGGTGTTGGTATGCCCGCCTACGATCACATCCACCCCCGTGGTTTGTGCCGCCACCCGTTGATCCACCCCATATCCCGAATGGCTGAGCACTACGATCTTGGTCACACCCAATGCCATCAGGCGGTCGACCTCTGCCTGCACCGCCGACACAGGATCACCAAAAGAGATGTTATCACCCGGGCTGGCCATTTCAGAGGTGTTTTCCGGCGTCAGACCAATCAGGCCGATTTTCTCGCCGCCCCGTTCTATCACCGTGGATTTACGCAACACGCCTGCAAGGGCAGGTTCACGACTGACATCGGCATTGGACATGAGAACCGGGAAGTTCACCGCATCCATGAACCCGCGCAAAACCTCTGGCCCGTCATCAAATTCGTGGTTGCCCACGGTCATCCCATCGTACCCAAGAGCATTCATCATCTCGGCCGTCAACGCACCTTTGTAGTATGTGTAAAACAGCGTGCCCTGAAATTGATCACCGCCATCCACCAGAATACTGTGTTCGGCGCGTTGGCGAGCATTGGCGATTGCCGTCTTCAAACGCGCAGATCCCCCCAGACATTTACCTGCGGTATTGTCGTCCTGAGAACACGTCGAATCAAAGCGGCTTATCGGTTCAAACCGCGCGTGAAAATCGTTGGTGTGCAAAATTGTCAGGGAAAAATCAGCCAATGCGCTGGTCGCCATAAGCATCATTACGGCGGAGCCAGACAGGAAACGCAGAAACATGGTCCGTCCTTTTTGAAAATGGGTTTTATGAATTCTGCCCTGCTCTTGCTTGCCTGTCAAAGCGGCCTTTGCCTTGACCTTTTAGATTGGCAAAGGCATGTGGGGATCATGCTGATTTACAAGATATTCCGCGCGCCCGAATGGGCCGAGCTGCACGACAATGGCAAAACATCGGGTGCACCGGTGGATGTGACTGATGGATTTGTGCATTTTTCCACTGCTGAACAGGCCACAGAAACCGCAGCCAAGCATTTTGCGGGTGAAAATGACCTGACCGTTTTGGCGCTGGATGCTAACAGCCTTGGGGACGCATTAAAGTGGGAGACATCGCGCGGCGGCGCGCTTTTCCCGCATCTTTATCGCGACTTGCGTGTCGAGGATGTTTTATGGGTTCGCCCTCTGCCGCTTGTGAATGGCACACATGAATTCCCCGCAGAAATGAAAGAAGAGATCAAATCATGACCTTTCTGGAACGTATCGGCATGGCCGCGCTGCACCGTGTGAACCCAGAGGTCGCCCATGGGCTGGCCATCCGAGCATTGCAAATGGGTATGGCCCACGCACCGGGTCTTGTGACATCTCCGCGCCTGCGCTGCGAAGTGGCTGGGTTGCACCTCCCCAACCCGGTGGGATTGGCTGCGGGCTTTGACAAGAACGCCACAGCATTGTTGGGGCTTTCACGCGTCGGATTTGGTTTTTTTGAGGTTGGGGCCGCCACGCCGCGCTCACAACCCGGCAATCCAAAACCGCGCCTGTTCCGCCTGACCGAAGACCACGCCGCCATCAACCGCTTTGGGTTTAACAATGACGGGATGGAAGCCATTGGTGCGCGTCTGGCCCAACGTCCGCGCGACGCGATGATCGGTTTGAACCTTGGAGCCAACAAGGACAGCGAAGACCGCGCGACGGATTTTGCCCGCGTGCTGGCCCATTGCGGCGCGCATCTGGATTTCGCCACCGTGAACGTCAGCTCTCCCAACACAGAAAAGCTGCGTGATTTGCAAGGCAAAGCGGCGCTTTCGGCGCTGCTGGCCGGGGTGATGGAGGTGCGCAACAGCATGGCGCGCCCAATCCCGATCTTTCTGAAAATCGCCCCTGATTTAACTGATGCAGAGTTGGCAGAGATCGCCGAAGTCGCGATTGAGGCCAAGTTGGACGCGGTGATCACCACCAACACAACTCTGTCGCGCGAAGGTCTGCAAAGCACACACAAAGGCGAGGCCGGTGGCCTGTCGGGTGCACCTCTGTTTGAAAAATCCACCCGCGTTTTGGCACGCCTGTCCCAGTTGACCAATGGTGATCTGCCTTTGATCGGCGTGGGCGGTATTGCTAACGCAGAACAAGCCTATGCCAAAATCTGTGCCGGGGCTTCGGCGGTGCAACTCTATACGGCTTTGGTGTTCGGCGGTCTCTCGATGGTCGAAGACATCGCACGCGGATTGGATAAATTACTAGAACGCGACGGATTTGACACTGTGACTCAGGCTGTGGGCAGCAAAAGAGAGGACTGGCTATGATCACAATCTGGCATAATCCGCGCTGCTCAAAATCGCGTCAGACGCTTGCGTTGGTAGAAGATAAGGGCACTGTCACAGTCCGCACCTATCTGACCGACGCGCCCACAGTGGATGAAATCCGCGCAGTGCGCGATCTGCTGGGCGTGCCTGCGGTGCAGATGATGCGGACCAAAGAGGCCGAATTCAAAGACATGGGACTGAGAAAAACTGACGACGACGAGACATTGATCGCCGCCATGGCGCAATGTCCAAAGTTGATTGAACGCCCGATTGTTCTGGCCAATGGTAAGGCCGCGATGGGGCGTCCGCCGGAATCTGTTTTGAGCATCCTCTAAACTGCTGCGTTAACGCCCCTCTGTTGATGCCTCCAGTGCAGGGTATTTCCATGCCAATGTCGCCCCTCTTGCGACAAAAGAAATCAAAAGCGCCAACCACAGTCCGTGGTTGCCTATCATCGGCATCAGAATCACAACGCACACCGCATAAACCGCAAAAGAAACCGCCATCATATTACGCATGTCACGGCTGCGCGTGGCCCCAATAAAGATACCATCAAACATCCACGCCGCGATCCCGATCAAGGGTGCAGCCACCATATAAATCAAATAAACACGCGCCTCTGCCTGCACCTCGGGCGCTTTGGCCATGAGATCAATGATCCATCCCCCAAACACGGCAAAGAATATCGCAAGAATAACAACACACACCAATCCCCAAAGGCTTGCGACAATGGCGCTTTGGCGCAGGCGGGTGCGGTCACGTGCACCCAGTGCTTGGCCCACCAGCGCCTCGGCGGCAAAAGCAAACCCATCCAACGCATGTGCGGTAATGTGCAAAAATTGTACCAACACTTGATTGGCGGCGAGCGTCACATCCCCCCATCGCGCACCAAACATCAGGAAACTGACGAATATTGCCTCTAGCATCAATGAGCGCAGAAAAATATCCATGTTCAAGGCCGCCATTTCGCGCAGGCGATCCCGGTCAAACACCCGCGGCCAATCGCGCCACGCAGGCACACCGAACGCCGCACGGCACAGCCACAAACCCAACGCAAGGCCGCTCCACTCTGCCAGAACTGTGGCAAAGGCCACACCGCTGACACCCCAACCAAGATCCAGCACGAACCACAGATCCAACAGAATGTTCAGCCCGTTCATCCACAGTTGCAGCACCAATACCGCCCGCGTGCGTTCTTGCGCAATCAACCACCCCGTAATGCCATAAAGCGCAATCGCGGCTGGGGCGGACCACACACGAATGCCCATATAATCACGCGCAAGGGTTTCCACCTCGGCGCTGGCCGGGCTGGCCATGAACCCTAGGTGAAACAAGGGCAGTTGCAGCGCGATAATGGCGACACCCGCCGCCCCGCCAATCATCAAGGCCCGGGTTAACAAGGCGGCGACCTCTCCGTGCCGCCCTGCCCCAAAGGCTTGCGACGTGAGCCCTGTTGTGCCCATCCGCAAAAATCCGAACATCCAGTAAAATGCCGTGATGATAATCGCGCCAATGCCCACCGCGCCAATCGGTGCGGCCTCGCCCAATTGGCCAACCACGCCGGTATCCACTGCGCCTAATATAGGTACCGTGGCATTTGACAGCACGATCGGCAAAGCCACCGCCAGCACGCGGCGATGGCTGACATTTGAGGATGTTACACGGGGTTTAGTCATCGCGACTTGGCATCAGGAAATGGCCCGTGGCCTGCGCAAACAGCTTTTCACGCCGATCTTGCCAGGCCTCGACATGCACGCTTGCGTAACGCCGTCCGGACCGGTTCACCCGTGCCCGCGCATAGGCATCACGCGGCAAGCCCGATCGCAAATAATCCACCGAAAAATCAATTGTTTTGGGCAGGCGCGGCAGATGCCCCGCGGACAGGTCAGCCGCGTCGAATTTGCCTGCCTCGATGTCCTCCCACAGCGATGCCCAGCTAAGGCCAATCACCGCGGTGGTTTCCAAAAAGGCCGCCGTCACACCACCATGCAAGGCTGGCAGCATTGGATTACCAATCAGTTTTTCATCAAACGGCAATAGCGCGGTCAATTCATCCCCGCGCCGATCAAACTGAATACCCAGAAATTGAATATAAGGCACCCCTTGCACCAAAGCATTCAACGCCGCATCTCGCCGTTGTTTCACCACCTGCATAGGTTCCGGTTTTTGACGCGCCATTATGAGGCCTCCACGGTAAAGGTCCCATTGGCGGTGGCCACGGGGTTGGCATCATCGTCATCAAAGGCCGTTGCGCGCACAAAGGCCACGGACCGGGTGATATGGTAGCATTCCGCCTTGGCGCGGATGGTCTGGCCGGGCTGGGCTGCGCGCATGTAATCTATCCGCAAATCAATCGTCGCCGTGCCTGCTGGACTGCTGGGATGGCTCATGGCGGCGGCGCCGCAACAGGTATCCATCAAGGCCGAAACAGCCCCGCCGGAAATCACCCCGGTTTCCGGATCCCCCACAAAGCGCGCGTCATAAGGCATTTCAATATGCGCCTCACCCTCTCCCACATGGGTCAACTCCATCCCCAAGGCGCGCGAATGCGGGATCATGGTGATGAATTTTTGGGCAATTTCAGTCTTATTCATGGTCATGATCTGGTCCGCTCCTACTCATCCCGATTTGATCCGTATTATTACGGAGTCGCAAGACAGGCTGTTGCCCTTGTCCCTGACTGCCCCTAAGTTTCGCCATAAGGGAGTTAAGTGTCATGTCTGATATACGTCTGACCTTCAAGGAAATGTGCGCGAAATTCGACGTCACGCCAAGGACGTTGCGTTATTACGAGTATATCGAACTGTTGCAGCCCGAACGCGACGGGCGCACGCGGTATTACAGCGCCCGTGAAATTGCCCGCATGACCCTGATCATGCGCGGACGTAAATTCGGCATCAAGCTTGAGGACATCCGCCAGTGGTTGCTGATCTATGAACAAGACGGCACCGAGGCCCAGATGCACGCTTTTATAGAGATGGCCGATGGCCAACTCAAAGAGCTGCACGACCAAAAAGCCCAACTGGACAACGCCATAGACGAGCTGCAAGAGCTACGCGATGAAACAGCAAAGTTGCTGGGTTGATTTGTTGCCTGTAGTCCGGACCAAGCGCCAAAGATGCGGCGATGTACTCATTGTTATGACAGCGTGCCTATAGCGTAGAGAACCCATTGCAAAGCACTTCAGGCTTATTGTCAAACGGGTCGCGAACATAGGCTCTTGCGCATCCGGGTATGGGATAGAAATCACGTAGCCCCGGCGCCTCTTCGTCAGTGCCGCCATTGGCCAAAGCCATTTCATGGAACTCTGCGACTTGATCTGGAGATGCCGCAACAAAGGCAACATGCGTGCCATTGCCCGAGGTTGCAGGCTGGCCGTCAAAAGGCAGAAGTAGCAGGAATTCGGGACGAGACGTGCCGTAAGCGGCAAACTCGTCATCCGCGTCCAAGCAAGATACGCCAAGCAATGTCATCAAAGGATCGTACAACTGTCGCGCCTTGGCAATATCTGCGACACCGACGCTTATGTGATCAATATTCCTTCAAGGTTCTCAAACTTCACGGTGTTACCGGCACCAAAGCCCTGGCACAGGTGATTAGAGAATGCGCCGCGATCTGAACAGCGACATGCTGTGGTGCAATCGGGTTAAGTTCTTCATGGATGGCACGTTGGATGTCTT
>CANLDA010000023.1 GCA_947489325.1 uncultured Paracoccaceae bacterium
GTTTTACCGTGGTCAACGTGACCGATTGTGCCGATGTTGCAGTGCGGTTTACTGCGCTCAAACTTTTCCTTTGCCATGGTAGTGGCTCCTTTTGGTTGGATCGGCGGGGTATCCCCGCCCTACAGGGGGTGGGTAGGGCGGGGTTCACCCCGCCATCCCGTTAAGCGAATTTCGCTTGGATTTCTTCAGAGATGTTGCTTGGCACCGGATCATAGTGATCGAACTGCATTGAGAACTGGGCGCGGCCCGAACTCATAGAGCGCAGTGTGTTGATGTAACCAAACATGTTCGCCAGCGGCACAAACGCGTCAATTGCGATTGCGTTACCACGGGTGTCCTGACCCTGAACCTGACCACGACGTGATGTCAGGTCGCCGATGATCCCACCAGTGTATTCTTCTGGAGTGATAACTTCGACTTTCATGATCGGTTCCAGAAGCTTTGCACCCGCTTTGCGCATACCTTCACGCATACACATACGTGCAGCGATTTCGAACGCGAGAACCGAGGAGTCAACATCGTGGAACTTACCGTCGATCAGGGCAACTTTGAAGTCGATCACGGGGAAGCCAGCCAATGGACCGCTATCCATAACCGAGTTGATGCCTTTTTCAACGCCAGGGATGTATTCTTTTGGAACTGCACCACCAACGATGCGGCTTTCAAAGGAATAACCTTCACCAGGCTCAGTTGGAGAAATGATCATTTTCACTTCGCCGTACTGACCAGAACCACCAGATTGCTTCTTGTGGGTATAGGTGTGCTCAACTTCGTGACCAATGGTCTCGCGGTAAGCAACCTGAGGCGCACCAATGTTCGCTTCGACTTTGAATTCACGACGCATACGATCGACGAGAATATCAAGGTGAAGTTCGCCCATGCCCTTCATGATGGTCTGACCAGATTCGATGTCAGTTTCCACACGGAAGGATGGATCTTCTGCAGACAAACGTTGCAGAGCGATACCCATTTTTTCTTGGTCGCCTTTTGTTTTCGGCTCAACGGCAATCTCGATCACAGGATCAGGGAATGTCATTGTTTCGAGAACAACAGGGTCGTTCACAGCACAAAGCGTATCACCAGTTGTTGTGTCTTTCAGACCACCCAACGCAATGATGTCACCCGCGAAGGCTTCGGAAATCTCGTCACGGTCGTTGGAGTGCATGATCATCATGCGGCCAACACGCTCTTTTTTGCCTTTGGTCGAGTTCAGGAATGTATCGCCCTTTTCCAATTTACCGGAATAGATCCGTGTAAAGGTCAGAGAGCCCACGAAGGGGTCATTCCAGATTTTGAACGCAAGGCCAGAGAATGCCATGTCATCATCCGCACGACGGGCGATATCACGAGTTTCTGTTTCGTCACCGGGTTTGAAGCCCATGTAATCAACAACGTCCAGCGGGCTGGGCAAATAGTCGATCACAGCGTTCAACAGAGGTTGAACACCTTTGTTTTTGAACGCAGAACCACCAAGAACAGGTACGAATGCCATTTCCAATGTACCTTTGCGCAGCAATGCACGCAGGGTCGCAACATCAGGCTCTTCGCCTTCCAGATAGGCTTCCATGGCGTCATCGTCCAGCTCTACAGCTGCTTCGACCATCTTAGAGCGCCATTCGTCAGCCATGTCTTGCAGGCTTTCACGGATCGGTGCTTTGATCCATGAGGCGCCAAGGTCTTCACCCTGCCACAGCCATTCTTCCATGGTGACCAGATCAACCAGACCTTCAAGCTCTGTTTCCGCACCAATTGGCACGGCAACAGGAATTGCGGTGGTACCGGTACGGTCTTCAATCATGTGAACACAGTTGAAGAAGTCCGCGCCGATTTTGTCCATTTTGTTGACAAAAACCATACGTGGAACTTTGTAGCGGTCAGCTTGACGCCAAACAGTTTCAGTCTGTGGTTCAACACCTGCGTTGGCGTCCAGAACACAAACCGCACCATCGAGAACCGCCAAGGAACGTTCAACTTCAATGGTGAAGTCAACGTGGCCAGGGGTGTCGATGATGTTCAGGCGGTGCTTTTCAGAGTCAGCAGTTTCACCATCTTCTGTACGTTCCCAGAAAGTGGTTGTCGCAGCAGACGTGATTGTAATTCCGCGCTCTTGCTCCTGCTCCATGTGGTCCATGGTTGCAGCGCCGTCGTGAACTTCGCCAATGTTGTGCTCTTTACCTGTGTAGTACAGGATGCGCTCGGAGCAGGTAGTTTTACCTGCATCGATGTGCGCCATGATACCGAAGTTGCGGTACCGGTCGAGGGGATATTCGCGTGCCATATCTGTATGTCCTCCGCGGAATTACCAGCGATAATGGCTGAAGGCTTTGTTCGCCTCGGCCATCTTGTGGGTGTCTTCGCGCTTTTTCACCGCGGTGCCGCGAGAGTTCACAGCATCCATAAGCTCGCCTGCAAGGCGCTCTTCCATGGTGTTTTCGTTGCGCGAACGCGACGCTTTGATCAACCAACGGATTGCCAGTGCTTCGCGACGCTCGGGGCGTACTTCGACTGGAACCTGGTAGGTTGCACCACCAACACGGCGCGAACGAACTTCGACCGATGGTTTGATGTTTTCAAGCGCTTCGTGAAAAACTTCGACAGGGGCGCGTTTGATTTTCGTCTCAACGCGATCAAGTGCGTTGTAAACGATTTTTTCTGCGACCGATTTTTTACCATCGATCATCAGGTTGTTCATGAATTTTGACAGCACGCGATCGCCAAATTTGGCGTCGGGCAGAATTTCGCGCTTTTCAGCGGCGTGACGACGAGACATCTCTTATTATCCTTCTTACTTAGGACGCTTCGCGCCGTACTTGGAACGACGTTGTTTACGGTCTTTAACGCCCTGGGTATCCAGAACACCGCGCAGGATGTGATAGCGAACACCTGGAAGGTCTTTTACTCGACCGCCACGGATCAGAACCACAGAGTGCTCCTGAAGGTTGTGACTTTCACCGGGAATATAGCTGATGACTTCGTAACCATTGGTCAAACGGACCTTGGCTACTTTACGCATCGCCGAGTTCGGCTTTTTAGGTGTTGTTGTATATACACGAGTACAAACGCCACGTTTCTGTGGGCATTGGTCCAAGTGCATGGATTTGGAGCGTTTCACTTTTGGCTGACGCGGCTTGCGGATCAGCTGCTGGATCGTTGGCATAGGGTCTCTTTCCCGTTGTTCAACACATGTGTTGCATGGGTGTCCCCATGCGGATTTCAGTTCTTAAGCACTTTACGCGTCCGCAAAGCACAATCACCGCAGCGTTCCCGTACCGAGGCGAACGTTGCGGTGGGTTCTCAGAGGGTGCAAGCTTCAAAATAGCCCGGACCTTGACCACTACAGTCATAAAATATCGGCTTTGCGCTGAACGCACTACGCCGGATAGGCGCGCGTATAGGGGGAGTCGGGGGGGATGTCAACAGCATGGTCGCTTGCCAAGAGTGCACGCGAATGCGATGAAACTTACATAATTGGTTAAAGGATCAGCCGCAATGCACAGTCGCGACATGCAAGTCATGGGGATTTGTCGATTTTCCTATCCGGCGATTGGCGGTTTTCAGGTCGATCATGAAACCGTGCAAGAGCGGCTAAACTACCTGTATGCGGATGCACGCATGCAGGAGCGTCTCCGTACCTTTGAATGCTTCACCCTGCCCGCCATGCGTGCCCAAACCGACCAAAACTTTACCTTTCTGATCATAGTCGGTGATCAGATGCCAAAAAAATGGCTGAGCGCTTTGCAATACTTGGTGCGGGACATGCCCCAAGCGGTGATCCATGCGCAGCCCCCTGCCCCCCATCGCCAAGCGATGAAAGAAGCTATATTTGCACATCTAACCGACACTGGCTTGCCCAGCATCCAGTTTCGCATGGATGACGATGATGCCGTTGCCGTGACATATGTTGAACGCTTGCGTACGGCGGTGCAGGACGGGCTTGTTCATCTGCGTGAAAACCGTCATTTCGCCGTTGATTTCAATCATGGCTACATCGCCCGCCCCAGCGCCAAAGGGATCGAAGCACGCAATCTGTTTTTCCCGATGTGGGGCGTGGCCCTTGCCATGGTCCTTAAACCTAATGTGCCAATCACTACGATGAACTTTGCCCACAATAAGATCGCGCATCACATGCCAGTCATCACTCTGCCCCATAAAAATATGTTTGTACGGGGCCATAATGAATTCAACGATTCACGTCAGAAAGTCGGGGTGAAACCGGAACGATTGAAGCTGCTGAATGCTGAAGAAGACGTCCAGTTTTTTAATGACTACAAAATAGACGCCGATCACGTACGTGCGCGTTTTGCCTGACGTGCAATTTGCGCTTCTCTCGACAGCGCAACCACACCTGCACCAACGACAATCCCAGCACCAATTAGGGTCCACCCATCTGGCCATTCATCAAAGAACACCCAGCCGGTCAACAATGCCCATAAAAGTCCCGTATATCGAAATGGGGCCACAAATGACACGTCTCCAACCCTCATGACCATGACCGAAAACAAGTATGCGCCAATGATGAAAACCGATGCTATGGCAATCAGACTTCCTTCGGTGCTGGAAACATGCACCCATGGCTGGGAGAATGCAGCAGCACACGAAAACAAGAGTAACGCGATAGACGAACATAATGTCACCATCAGGGACGGCGTTTCGGCAGACATGCGTCTGGTCACCAAATCTCGTATTGTGACAAACCCGACCGCAGCCAGCGCATAACTTACATAAAGATTAAATCCATCGGGCCCCGGTCGCACGATTATAAGCATCCCGAAAAATCCGAGTACGATTGCCCCCATTCGGCGCCAACCAATCTTTTCCTTATAAAAAAGGACCCCTCCAAGAGTGACCGTCAGCGGGAGGATTTGAAGTATGGCGGTGACATTTGCGATGGGCATATTGAAAAGAGCTGTCAAAAAGAAATAGGCAGCTCCGATCTCTGCCGCAGACCGCAGTGCGATAAGCCCCCAATCTTGCAAAGGGAGACACAAGATCAATGCCTTCATCTTCCAAGCAAGCAGGAGAAACGCGGCTGTTGTCACCAAGCTACGCAATACAAGCATTTGAAAAATCGGAAAATCATCCCCCAGCGCTTTGATCGCAGTGTCATTCAAAGTGAATGCCAACATGCTGGCCATCATCAACATAGCACCGATGATATTAGGCGACTTCACGGTCCTTTGAGACCCTGTAGATCCGCAAAGGAAAACGCGAAATTATCTTCGATAACACGACGAATACGGCGCGGAGGCATTTCATTCTGACGCCCTCGTTTTAGAACACGTTGTTCATTTTCCCCATGTACTGTGCGTAAAAAGCCCGGCACCGAAATTTCAGTATAGGTGTTGAAATGTTGTGCGACAGCGCGGTGATTAAATCGATATGGGTTAAGATGAAAATCAGCGCGCGACAACAAGGTCGTGCCGGTACTTAACGGCTCGCGCTCTATTGTGTCAGAGATTTTGTTCGGGCCATCTGAATCGAGCTCAATATAAAATCCATGATTAAAAGCGATAATGGTTGGCACATCGTCGTCATGCAGCTTCAAAAGACCATGTGACAGCTTGCGCAAATGCGCCACGAAGCCGTTATGAAGCGCATCATCATTGTCCAAACGAAACGCAGCGCGGTGACTGAACCCTTCATGCGGGATAGACTCATAAGCGGCGCGCACAACTTTGTTGTGTTTATTGGGGGCCTCGGCCAATACGTGAATATTGGGGTAAGGTGCCACAATCTCATCCATGCGACGTCGCGCCCAATCGGGCAATTCCGTTGATGTCAGTAAAACAATATCGAAATTCTGATCCGTCTGAGCCAGCAAGGAAGGCAAACAGAGATTTTCGAAAATATAGAACCGAAAATCCAGAGATTCACGGGCAAACAGATATTCCCGTAATTTGTCCATACCGCCATAAAGCGATATAGCAAAACCTTCGGCCAAGACAGAAAACCGGATCACACCCACGACCTGAAGGGAAACGTCTGACATCTGCGCCTCTTTTGAATACCAAACATATTTCCAGATAAGAGTATAGTTTACCCCTGCTCATGAACAGCTAAGAAACTCTAAGCCCAAAATAAAAACACCCGCTCTGGATCAGAGCGGGTGTTTTCAATTTTTCAAAAGCACGAGTGCTTATTCCTCGCGGGCGTCAACCTCTGGCTGAAAGCCATCGCCAAACACATCGTCCGCAAGGTCGCTGGCAACCGGAGCAGCCAAAGCGGCGGCAGCTTCTGCTTCTTCGCGACGTGCCTCAAGCACAACGTTGTCACGATCCTGCGCAACACGACGAACTTGCTGAGTTGCCCCACCTGTCCCGGCTGGGATCAGGCGGCCAACGATGACGTTTTCCTTAAGACCCACAAGCTTATCGCGCTTACCTTGGACAGATGCCTCGGTAAGAACGCGTGTGGTTTCTTGGAAGGACGCCGCAGAGATGAACGAACGTGTCTGCAAGCTGGCTTTGGTGATACCCAGAAGAATTGGTCCACCTTTCGCCGTACGGCCTGCTTTGGACAGGGCCTTTTCGTTGGCTGCGTCGAACTCTTGCTTGTCGACGTGTTCACCCTTGAGCAAGGTTGTGTCACCACTGTCAGTGATTTCCCATTTTTGCAGCATTTGGCGAACGATCACTTCGATGTGCTTATCGTTGATCTTCACACCTTGCAGACGATACACGTCCTGAACCTCGTCGATCATGTAATCTGCCAATGCCTCAACACCGAGGATCGCCAGAATATCATGCGGCGCGGGGTTACCGTCCATGATGTAGTCACCCTTCTGCACGAAGTCGCCTTCTTGCACAGGGATGTGCTTGCCTTTGGGCACCATGTATTCGATGGCGTCCAAACCGTCTTCGGCTGGGTCGATCGCGATACGGCGCTTGTTCTTATAGTCGCGACCAAAGCGCACGTAACCATCAGCTTCTGCAATGATTGCGTGATCTTTCGGGCGACGTGCTTCGAACAGTTCCGCAACCCGTGGCAGACCACCAGTAATATCCTTGGTTTTGGCGCCTTCGCGCGGAATACGCGCAACAACGTCACCGGCGTGGATCTCTTGTCCTTCTTCGACGGACAAAATTGCATCAACCGACATTGGATAGTGAACTGGATTGCCCGCATCATTGCGCACAGGTTCGCCATCCGCGCCCACTAGGATGATCTCAGGCTTAAGCTCGCTGCCTCTGGTCGCAGCGCGCCAATCGGTAACGATCTTTTGTGTCATGCCAGTCGCATCATCGGTTTCTTCGCGCAATGCGATACCGTTGATCAGATCGACATATTTCACAGTACCGGATTTCTCGGCGATGATTGGCAGGGTGTAAGGGTCCCATTCAAACATCTTGTCGCCACGCTCGATGGACTGGTTTTCTTTCACGAACAGCTTGGCACCGTAACCCGGTTTGTGACGCGCCCGCTCTTCACCATCTTCACCCATGATGACCAGCACCATGTTGCGGCCCATAACCATGGTATCGCCATTGGCATTTTCCAAGGTTTGTGCATTTTCAAAGACGATTTTACCAGCTTGGCTTGCCTCAAGGAAAGACTGTTGGCCACCCTGAGCAACCCCACCAATGTGGAAGGTCCGCATTGTCAGCTGTGTACCAGGTTCACCAATCGACTGTGCCGCGATGATACCAACTGCTTCACCAGTGTTGACCATGGTGCCGCGTGACAAGTCACGCCCATAGCACATGGCACACACACCATCATCCGCATCACACGTCAGAGGGCTGCGGATACGGGCGCTTTGAACACCTGCCTTATCAACAGAATCTGCCATGCGCTCATCAATCAGCTGACCGTTTGCAATCAGGACATCCTCAGTGCCAGGCACCATGATATCTTCAGCCGATACACGACCCAGAATGCGTTCCGCCAAAGACGACACAACTTCACCGTCGTTTACAGCCGCTTCTGCAGTGATCGCACGATCCGTACCACAGTCGCGTTCGCGAATGATGCAATCTTGCGCAACATCCACCAGACGACGTGTCAGATAACCCGAGTTCGCTGTTTTCAACGCCGTATCCGACAGACCCTTACGGGCAC
The DNA here is from genome assembly GCA_947489325.1 of uncultured Paracoccaceae bacterium. Lineage (GTDB taxonomy): Bacteria > Pseudomonadota > Alphaproteobacteria > Rhodobacterales > Rhodobacteraceae > CANLDA01. Next base: position 8,059 of record CANLDA010000023.1, read on the forward strand.
CGTGGGTAGAGTTGAAGTACTCAAGAACGGTCAGACCTTCTTTAAAGTTCGAGATAATCGGTGTCTCGATGATGTCGCCGTTCGGCTTGGCCATCAGACCACGCATACCGCCCAACTGTTTCATCTGAGTAACCGAACCACGCGCACCAGAGTGGGCCATCATGTAAACAGAGTTTGGTTCAGCTTCAGCACCGTTCTCTTCGGTTTTAGCCGCAGAGATTGTGTTCATCATCGCGTCTGTCACCTTGTCGTTACACTTTGACCAAGCATCGACAACTTTGTTGTACTTTTCACCCTGAGTGATCAGGCCGTCCATGTACTGTTGTTCAAAGTCTTTTACTTGATCGCGCGTGTTATCAACGATGGGCCATTTGGTATCAGGAACAACCATGTCGTCTTTACCAAACGAGATGCCGGCCTTGAACGCTTCGCGGAAACCCATGGTCATAATCTGGTCACAGAAGATGACAGATTCTTTTTGACCACAGTACCGGTACACGGTGTCGATGACCTGCTGCACGTCTTTCTTACGCAGCAGTTTGTTCACCAACGCAAATGGCGCCTTGGCGTTTTTCGGCAGAAGAGAGCCCAAACGTACACGACCCGGTGTGGTTTCAATGCGCGAATAGACCACGTTGCCTTCCTCATCGATCTGAGGAATGCGCGCAGTGATTTTCGCGTGCAGGTGAACCGTGCCTGAATCCAACGCATATTGCACTTCTTCGATGGAGGAGAAGACCATGCCTTCACCCTTCATGCCCGCGCGCTCGATCGTGGTGTAATAGAGACCCAAGATCATATCCTGCGAAGGAACAATGATTGGCGCGCCGTTTGCGGGTGACAGAACGTTGTTGGTCGACATCATCAGAACGCGCGCTTCCAACTGTGCCTCAAGGCTCAGAGGAACGTGAACCGCCATTTGGTCACCATCAAAGTCAGCGTTAAACGCAGAACAGACCAATGGGTGCAACTGAATGGCCTTCCCTTCGATCAGCGTGGGTTCAAATGCCTGAATGCCCAAACGGTGAAGCGTTGGCGCACGGTTCAAAAGAACTGGGTGTTCCCGGATCACTTCGTCCAAGATATCCCAAACTTCGGGACGCTCTTTTTCCACCAATTTCTTGGCTTGCTTCACAGTAGAAGACAGACCTTTGGCTTCGAGACGTGAATAGATGAACGGCTTGAACAGCTCCAACGCCATCTTCTTGGGTAGACCACATTGATGCAACTTCAGTTCCGGGCCGGTCACAATAACCGAACGACCAGAAAAGTCGACGCGCTTACCCAAAAGGTTCTGACGGAAGCGACCTTGCTTACCCTTCAGCATGTCAGACAGCGATTTCAACGGGCGCTTGTTGGCACCAGTGATCACGCGGCCACGACGGCCGTTGTCAAACAACGCATCGACGGATTCTTGCAACATCCGCTTTTCGTTGCGCACAATAATATCAGGCGCGCGCAGTTCGATCAGACGCTTCAAACGGTTGTTCCGGTTGATCACACGACGATACAGATCGTTAAGGTCAGACGTCGCAAAACGACCGCCATCCAGCGGCACCAATGGGCGCAATTCTGGTGGGATCACAGGGATCACAGTCAGAACCATCCACTCTGGGCGGTTGCCAGATTCGATGAAGCTTTCGACCACTTTCAGACGTTTGATGATTTTCTTGGGCTTCAGTTCACCTGTGGCTTCTTTCAGTTCAGCGCGCAAAGTGTCTGCTTCGGCCTCAAGATCGATCATCGACAGCATTTCACGGATCGCTTCGGCGCCAATATTGGCAGTGAAGGCGTCCATGCCATATGCGTCTTGCGCGTCCATGTACTCTTCTTCGGTCATCATCTGGCCATAGGTCAGATCGGTCAAACCGGGTTCGATCACCACATAGTTTTCGAAATACAGTACGCGTTCCAGATCACGCAGGGTCATATCCAGCATGAGACCGATGCGCGATGGCAGCGATTTCAGGAACCAGATGTGTGCCACTGGCGACGCCAGTTCGATGTGGCCCATACGTTCACGGCGCACCTTTTGCAGCGTTACTTCGACACCACATTTTTCGCAGACAACACCGCGATATTTCATGCGCTTATATTTGCCGCACAAGCATTCGTAATCTTTGATCGGGCCAAAGATACGCGCGCAGAACAGACCATCGCGTTCGGGCTTGAACGTACGATAGTTGATAGTCTCAGGCTTCTTGATCTCGCCAAAGGACCACGACAGGATCCGTTCGGGTGACGCGAGCGACACCTTGATCTCGTCGAATGTTTTCGCCGGTGTAACCGGGTTGAACGGGTTGTTTGTCAGTTCCTGGTTCATTTTGATACCTCAAATTCGTGCAGAAGGGGGATGGGGAAAGGGCGAGAAGCCCTTATTCCTCCACCTCCGCATCCAGGAGTTCCATATTCAGGCCAAGGCCACGGACTTCTTTCACCAGAACGTTAAACGATTCTGGTACGCCCGCTTCAAAACTGTCCTCGCCCTTAACGATGCTTTCATAGACCTTCGTCCGGCCAGCAACGTCATCCGATTTGACTGTCAACATTTCCTGTAGGGTATATGCCGCGCCATAAGCTTCCAGAGCCCAGACTTCCATTTCCCCAAAACGCTGACCACCAAACTGCGCTTTACCGCCCAACGGCTGTTGGGTGACAAGGCTGTAAGGCCCTGTCGAACGCGCGTGGATTTTGTCGTCCACAAGGTGGTGCAGTTTCAACAGATACTTGATGCCAACTGTCACAGGACGGCTGAACTGTTCGCCGGTACGACCGTCAAACAGAACCGACTGACCGGATGTATCAAAGCCTGCGCGCTTCAGCGCATCGTTGACGTCTGCCTCTTTCGCGCCATCAAAGACTGGCGTCGCGATTGGCACACCACGGGTCACGTTGCCAGCGGCTTCAAGTAGGGCCTTTTCTGACATATCCGAGATACCTTCGTCATAGACATCTTCGCCATATGCATCACGCATCGCGTCACGCACTGGTGTCAAATCGCCCGAACGACGGTATTCCTGAATTGCATCATCAATTTGCAGACCCAGACCGCGAGACGCCCAACCCATGTGGGTTTCAAGGATCTGACCAACGTTCATACGCGATGGAACACCCAGAGGGTTCAAACAGAAGTCAACCGGCGTACCATCGGCAAGGAACGGCATGTCTTCCATAGGCACAACCTTGGAAATAACACCTTTGTTACCGTGACGACCCGCCATTTTATCACCTGGCTGAAGCTTACGCTTCACCGCGATAAAGACTTTGACCATCTTCATCACACCGGGTGGCAGATCATCGCCACGGCGCACTTTCTCGACTTTATCCTCAAAGCGTGCATCCAGCGCACGTTTCTGGATTTCGTACTGTTCATGCAGCGCCTCGACCACCTGTGCATCAGCCTCTTCGGCCAATGCCAGTTGCCACCACTGACCACGTGTCAGAGTTTGCAGCAATTCTTCGTTGATCTCGCTGTTTGGACGTACGCCTTTGGGGCCTTTAACAGCTGTTTTCCCAAGGACCATGCCTTTCAGACGGGCATAAATGTTGCGATCCAGGATCGCCAACTCGTCGTCACGGTCACGCGCAAGACGTTCAACTTCTTCACGCTCGATCTGAAGCGCACGTTCGTCTTTTTCCACACCATGGCGGTTAAAGACGCGCACTTCTACGACCGTGCCGAAATCACCCGGTTTCACACGCAGCGATGTATCCCGAACGTCAGATGCTTTTTCACCAAAGATGGCGCGCAGCAGCTTTTCTTCTGGGGTCATTGGCGATTCACCTTTGGGGGTGATCTTACCAACCAGAATGTCGCCCGGTTCCACGTCCGCACCGATGTAAACGATGCCCGCCTCGTCGAGGTTACGCAGCGCTTCTTCACCGACGTTTGGAATGTCGCGAGTGATTTCCTCTGGGCCCAGTTTCGTGTCACGTGCGGCGACTTCGAATTCCTCGATGTGGATCGAGGTAAAGACGTCATCACGTGCGATACGTTCAGAGATCAGGATGGAGTCTTCGTAGTTGTAACCGTTCCAAGGCATAAACGCGACAACCACGTTTTTACCCAAGGCCAGTTCACCCATATCCGTAGATGGACCATCGGCAACCACTTCGCCCTTTTGAACCGTGTCACCCACTTTGACCAACGGACGTTGGTTAATGCAGGTGTTTTGGTTCGAACGCTGGAACTTGCGCAGGCGATAGATGTCAACGCCCGCATCACCCAACTCAAGGTCAGATGTCGCACGAATAACGATACGCTGTGCATCCACTTGGTCGATGATACCCGCGCGTTTCGCCTGAATGGCCGCGCCAGAGTCGATCGCAACTTTTTCTTCCATCCCAGTACCAACCAATGGCGCCTCGGCGCGCAACAGTGGGACTGCCTGACGTTGCATGTTCGAACCCATCAAGGCCCGGTTCGCATCGTCATTTTCTAGGAACGGGATAAGAGATGCCGCAACCGATACCAACTGTTTTGGCGAAACGTCGATCAAGTCAACGCTTTCACGTGGTGCCAGTGTGTAATCACCGGAACGACGTGTAGATACCAATTCGTTGATGAAGTTGCCGTTTTCATCCAGCGTCGCGTTGGCCTGCGCCACTGTGTGACGCATTTCTTCGGTGGCTGACATGTATTGCACATCATCAGTCACGTGACCCGCATCAACCCGGCGATATGGTGTTTCGATAAAGCCGTATTTGTTGACGCGCGCAAATGTTGCGAGACTGTTGATCAGACCAATGTTTGGACCTTCAGGCGTTTCAATCGGGCACATCCGACCATAGTGTGTCGGGTGTACGTCGCGCACCTCAAAGCCAGCACGTTCGCGGGTCAGACCACCTGGTCCAAGCGCCGAAAGACGACGTTTGTGGGTGACTTCTGACAGCGGGTTGGTTTGGTCCATGAATTGCGACAGCTGCGATGAGCCAAAGAATTCACGAACAGCAGCCGCAGCAGGTTTCGCGTTGATCAAATCCTGAGGCATAACAGTGTCGATTTCGACGCTGGACATACGCTCTTTGATCGCGCGTTCCATGCGCAGAAGACCAACACGGTATTGGTTTTCCATCAATTCGCCAACAGAGCGCACACGACGGTTCCCAAGGTGGTCAATATCGTCGATATCACCTTTGCCGTCGCGCAACATAACCAATGCTTTGATACAAGACACAATGTCTTCTTTGCGCAGGGTACGCTGTGTATCTTCGGCATCCAATGCCAAACGCATGTTCATTTTAACACGACCTACAGCCGACAGGTCGTAGCGTTCGCTATCAAAGAACAATGTGTCAAACAGGTTAGAAGCTGCTTCAACGGTGGGTGGCTCACCTGGACGCATCACGCGATAGATATCCATGAGCGCGGTTTCACGACCCATGTTTTTATCAATCGCCATCGTGTTGCGCATATAAGGGCCAACATTGATGTTGTCGATGTCCAGAACAGGAATTTCAGTGACGCCCGCGTCAATCAATTCCTTAATGGTGCCACCGATCAGATCGCCGTCTTTGTCATGTTCCAGCGTCAGTTCGTCGCCCGCTTCGACATAGATCGCGCCAGTTTCTTCGTTGATGATATCTTTGGCAACGTATTTGCCAACGATCATATCAAACGGAACCAACAGATCAGTGACAGAACCTTCGTCGATCAGCTTCTTAACCGCGCGAGGGGTGACTTTCTTGCCTGCTTCGGCAATCACTTCGCCTGTGCCTGCATCAACCAGATCATATGTTGGACGGGTACCGCGTACACGCGCCGGGAAGAACTTGGTGACCCAACCTTTGTTCTTGCTCAGCGTGTAATCCACGGTGTCATAATAGGCGTCCATGATCGCTTCTTGGTCCAGACCCAGCGCATAAAGCAGGGTTGTTACAGGAAGCTTACGACGACGGTCGATACGCGCAAAAACGATGTCTTTGGCGTCAAATTCGAAATCGAGCCAGCTGCCGCGATATGGGATGATGCGGCAAGCAAACAGCAATTTACCCGAAGAGTGGGTTTTGCCTTTGTCGTGATCAAAGAACACGCCCGGCGAGCGATGCATCTGGGATACGATTACGCGCTCTGTGCCGTTCACCACAAAGGTGCCATTCGGTGTCATCAAAGGCATGTCGCCCATGAACACGTCTTGTTCTTTGATGTCTTTAACTGACTTCGCGCCAGTATCTTCGTCGACATCAAACACGATCAGACGCAAAGTGACTTTCAGCGGTGCGCTGTAGGTCATGTCGCGCTGCATGCACTCTTCGACGTCATATTTTGGTTTTTCCAGATCATACCCAACGAACTCCAGCACACTGGTTTCGTTGAAATCCTTAATCGGGAACACCGATTGGAACACCCCTTTGATGCCTTCGCCGTCAAGCGGCAGGTCTGCATCGCCGGAGCGAAGGAATAGATCGTACGAGGACTTCTGAACTTCGATAAGGTTCGGCATATCCAGCACTTCGCGGATTTTGCCAAAATACTTACGCAAACGTTTCTGGCCAAGGAAACTCTGAGCCATGGTCGATATCACCTTTCGTTTCTCACCGGTCGTGTATGCTGTCGGGCCTCAGCACCACGCCCATTCGAGACGGCAGAGATGGATCTATTCCCGGTCTCTGTACCCACCAGAGACCTCCCGATCCGTAAACCTCGCCTGAGAAAACCTCTTCGCGAAGAGGCTCTCTGAGACAGGTTCGGCTGGGCACGGAAATCCGCACCCAGCCTAAAGTAATGCCCCGGATTAACCGGGATACAATTACTTGAGCTCGACTTCAGCGCCTGCTTCTTCGAGCTTTTTCTTGATCTCTTCGGCTTCATCCTTAGAGACTTGTTCTTTCACGGCTTTGCCGCCTGCTTCAACCAATTCCTTGGCTTCTTTCAGACCCAGACCAGTGATGCCGCGAACTTCTTTGATCACGTTGATCTTTTTGTCGCCAGCGGACTTCAAGATCACGTCAAATTCAGTTTGCTCTTCTGCAGCTGCGCCACCTGCATCAGCAGGGCCAGCCATCATTACGGCGCCGCCAGCTGCGGGCTCGATGCCATACTCGTCTTTGAGGATGGTTTTCAGTTCTTGTGCTTCCAGCAGGGTCAGACCCACGATGCTTTCGGCAAGTGCTTTCAGATCAGCCATTTTAGACTCTTTCCGTTTTTCCAAATGTGTTCCAACGTTGGGCATTCACCCTACGCGGCTTAACAAGTTGCTTACGCAGCCTCTGCCCGTTCCTCAACGGTGGACAGAATGCTTGCGATATTCGAAGCAGGTGCGCCAATTGCGCCCGCGATGTTGGAGGCAGGTGCGCCAATGCAACCAACGATCGAAGCAATAAGCTCGTCGCGAGAAGGCATTTTCGACACGGCTTCCACGCCGGCACGATCAAGAGCGTTTTCACCCATTGCACCGCCAAGGATTACAAAACTTTTGTTTTCCTTAGCGAAGTCCTCGGCAACCTTGGCCGCAGCCACAGGATCCTCGGAATAGGTCAAAACAGTCATACCTGTCAGGTAATCAGCGATGCTTTCGCAAGGCTTACCATCAAGGGCGATTTTGGCGAGCCTGTTCTTGGCGACACGAACAGCACCACCCGCATCACGAGCACGTGCGCGAAGGTCCTGCATGTCAGCAACTGTAAGTCCCGCGTAGTGGGCAACCACTACAACGCCAGAGCTGTCAAAGATTTGGCCGAGTTCTTCGACCAGTTTCTCTTTTTGTGCTCTATCCACAGTTTCACTCCAAGTATGGGGGCGAACCCCCGGCTCAATTAAGCCCGCATAAATGCGGACCATCTCAGTCCATTTTCAGGGAATTAGCCAAAACGCCCCAGTGTAACACAAAGGGTTATTCTTGCATCTCCCATCTCAGAAAGGAAATTAAGGCTTACGCCACCCTTCGTCTCGGACAGAAGACTCACTCTGGAAAGTCCTCGGTGAATCAGGGGGCACACATAATACCGAATTCGGGAATTGCCAAGAGGGATTTTGCCCTCCACTCAGAACGTTTTGATCCGAGGGCTCTCCCCCGCTCCTAACGCAGTTGACGCTTGAGCTCCAGAAGCGTCATCCGATCCTCTGGCATAGGGGAAATCTTGCCGCTTTGAACGGCGTCTTGCACCTTGTCTACAAAGACATCTGGTTGATCAGGAGACAGATCAATCAGATCATCCACAGCATATTGCCACCATGCCAATACCTTCATGCGGGCAATCATCTTTTCCGGGAAACGATATTTCAAAATTTGGGCAGGCGTGCCACCAACCACAGCATAATCAGGCACATCCTTGGTTATGACGGAACGCGCCGCAAGAACCGCACCATCGCCAACAGTCACCCCTTGCCGAATAAGCACATCATCCCCAATCCAAACATCATTGCCGATGGTCACCGGGTCTCGCTCTGCTTGAAAGGGAACCTGATGATTCAAATTCTCACGCGCCCCTCCCCACTGCAAAAACTTGCGTGGGCCATAAAAGACTGGACTAGAAGACACGCGATCAATCGGATGGGTATTCACCATCACAGATAACCCAGCGCCAATCGAACAGTACCGACCGATGCGCGAGACATCATGACAAAATCCATGGGCATAGCTATACGCCCCAAGTGGCATGAACCCTCTTCGATTGTGATTGCTCCAACATTCAAACCCATAGGGCATATTGGGGAACACATAGGTTGAGCCAGTCAATCCAGACACATCTATTCTGATGCCAACACCCCGAAGGCGTTTGATCTGCTTTGCGTCCAATTCAATACCCATGCCTGTCTTCACTACCTTTTCTGAAATGCGTTCCTGCATGCCTCCCACCCAAAGATGACAACTGGTGAGATATTTACTTATTATGTAGAATTTTTATTACCTTGCCATCCCAGTGTGGCATACTCGGTGAAAATCTACAGGTGAGGGCATACTTATGCGCGTTTTCGGGTATATCAGGTTTTCTTTTTTTGGGCGCAACGACACCAAGATCGGGCGCACGATGACAGACGAGCTAGAGCGTTTCAATACACTCTATGATCCCATCCGAATGAAAGAACGGTTCTATTTCTTTGAGAACATCACCATTCCATCGCTTAAGACGCAGACCGATCAGGATTTTAAAATCATTGTGGTTTCCTCTCATGTCATGCCCGATGAACACAAAACCCGCCTTGAAGACATCTGCGCAGAGGTGCCCCAGATCGAAGTGATGTACAGTGATGCGGAACACATCACCTATGCGTTGAACCCCAAGATCGAGGAATTGACGGCAGACATCAAAGAAAAGACCCTTCATTTCCGGCTTGATGATGATGATGCGATCTGCACACAGATGATCGCCATGTTGAAAAAGGCTGGGCAGCGGTGCAAACCCAATGACCTAATCACCTTTCCTCGGGGCTTTTACCTCGCCTCGGACGAAGAAAAGTCCTACGTTCTGCGCAAATTTGAACCCTATATCGCCATTGCTTGGGCCTTGGTGAACGGCCCCGGCCAGATCCGCAATCCCTATCAAGGGAAACATGGCTCTCATTATTCGAGTACACCCTCCTATATGGACCCCACACCCTATGCGTATATTCACGTGGCCCATGATAGTTCGGACACAAAAGCCAAGCAGGATCGAAAACTGCGTCGCGCCCTGGCCTTTGACACCACTTACGGAAGCGAACGTGCAATGAAACGCACAGAACAACTTATTCAGCGTAACTTTCCCGGCTTTTCAACTGAGCGACTTGAACAGATCATCGCCAATGCACCGGGGCGCAAACGCTCCAAGTCCAAGGTAGAAATTGAACGTCCTGACGATCTGCCCGCGGACGCCCCAACGCCAGAGGTCTCAGTAACACGCAAAAAACGCAGCGCCACAAAAGCGGCAGAGTAAATAATCAGAATACCAAACAAACAAAAGGCCCGCTCAAACGAGCGGGCCTTTTTTAAATTTTGTGATCCGAAAGCTTAAGCTTCGGCAGATGCATTATCAACGTTGATAGAAACGCCTGGACCCATGCTGGAGCTCAGAGACACTTTCTTAACGTATGCGCCTTTTGCACCCGCTGGGCGTGCCTTAAGAAGTGCGCCCATGAAGGCACGAACATTTTCGACCAGCTTAGCTTCGTCAAAGGATGCTTTGCCGACGCCTGCGTGTACAACACCGGCTTTTTCAGCTTTGAACTGAACTTCGCCGCCTTTGGCGTTTTGTACAGCTTGCGCCACATCCATGGTCACTGTGCCGACTTTTGGGTTTGGCATCAGGTTACGTGGACCCAAAACTTTACCCAAACGACCAACAACTGGCATCATGTCAGGAGTTGCAATGCAGCGATCAAAGTCGATGGTGCCGCCTTGAATGATCTCCATCAGATCCTCTGCGCCAACGATGTCTGCGCCAGCAGCCTGAGCTTCTTCAGCTTTAGGGCCACGTGCAAAGACAGCAACACGAACAGTTTTACCGGTGCCGTTAGGCAGACCAACAACGCCACGAACCATTTGATCCGCGTGACGTGGGTCAACACCCAAGCACACTGCGATTTCTACAGTTTCGTCGAATTTGGCTGTTGCCGAGCCTTTGACCAATGCAACAGCTTCTTCGATCGTAACGTTATCTTTACCAGCGAACGCTTCACGCGCCGCGGTTGTACGCTTACCAAATTTAGCCATTACTTCACCTCGATGCCCATAGAACGCGCGGAACCAAGGATAATCTGCATTGCAGCCTCGATATCGGTGGCGTTCAGATCTTGCATTTTCGCTTCTGCGATCTCTTTTACCTGCTTGCTGGTAACGGAACCTACGGTCTCACGACCGGGGGTTTTCGCGCCAGACTTCAGCTTGGCAGCCTTTTTCAGGTAGTAAGACGCAGGAGGCGTCTTGATGTCCATAGTGAAGGACTTATCCTGATAATAGGTGATCACAGTTGGGCAAGGTGCACCCGGTTCCAGATCCTGTGTCTTAGCGTTAAACGCTTTACAGAATTCCATGATGTTAATGCCGCGCTGACCCAGCGCCGGACCTACCGGCGGAGATGGGTTTGCTTGACCGGCTTTAACTTGCAGCTTCATTTTACCTGCGAGCTTCTTGGCCATTGACCTTTTCCTTTTCCAACACCCTTAGAACGCGTTCCTTGGGCACTTATGTTGTGTGGTCTGGTCCGGGTGCCGCGGCCCCCTCGCCTCCCACGCTCTTCTCACATCAGACCTGTTTGGTGACCTGAGTGAATTCCAATTCGACCGGGGTTTCCCGGCCAAAGATAGACACCGTCACCTTCAGGCGCTGGTTGTCTTCGTCCACCTCTTCGACCATTCCGTCGAAATCTTCGAATGGACCGTCGTTAACTTTAACCTTCTCACCCACTTCATAATGGATCAATGTGCGCGGCGCTTCTTCGCCTTCCTGCACGCGGTTCAGCATTGCGTTTGCTTCGGCATCACGCATCGGCATAGGTCGCCCTTGCGGGCCCAAAAAGCCAGTGACGCGGTTGATAGAGTTGATCAGGTGATAACCCCGGTCAGACATCTCCATACGCACCAGAACATACCCCGGCATAAACCGGCGTTCGGTGGTAACTTTCTTACCGCGGCGTATCTCGATGACTTCTTCGGTTGGGACCAGAACTTCTTCGATCTGATCTTCCAGCCCTTGTTCAATCACCGACTGCCGGATCTGTTCAGCGATCTTTTTCTCGAAGTTCGAGAGCACGCTCACTGAATACCACCGTTTCGCCATCTGGTTGCTCTTTCCCGTTGTTTATTCAGCAAACGCCGAATTCTTCAAATTTCTCAACGCCTTGTCAGGCCAGCCCGGAACAAAAAATCGGCGCGCAACTCGAATCGCCGCACGCCATTTCCGGAAAGTTGGCTTGAACTACCCCCAGATGTGTTTGAATTCAAGGGCTTTTGCATTGTGACTCGACATCAATTTCACATGTCTACACAAGATCGAACACCGAGCGTATCATTACATTCGCTCTGGATATTTCCAAAAATCATATATTCGGAGAATTGACCTAGCCAAACCAGCTCAGGATACCCTGAAGCCCGCTGCGGATGACCAGATCAACCAAGGCAAAGAAAATCCCGGTCAGCGCGGCCATGATGAAAACCATGACGGTTGTCAGCAGCACTTCGCGACGGGTCGGCCAAGCAACTTTGGACACTTCTGCGCGCACTTGCTGAACGAATGTAAGCGGATTGGTTTTGGCCATGGTCATTCTTCTTTATCTCGATCAACCGCTCACATACGCCGGCTGCACGGCTAATTCAAGGGCAAGCGCACGAATATCGCTTCACTGATGTGCTGCCATGCCTGCCGATGCCTTTTGTGAGCCATGTCTGCACGCTGCAATCCAAACCATTTCATGCAATGCAAATTGATAACACCATGTCGCAACAGATAAATACGAATCGCGTGCGCGCTCTGGACCAACAATCAAAGACAGGACCAAAAACAAAAGCACTATCCAAACACCCAACCAATAGATCAACATCGGCTGCATGATCAGAACCGTCACAAGGAGAATCAACACGACAAACCTTGGCCCCGGTCGCGTGGGCAGATGTTCGGCTGGCATGTCTTGCGCGGCTTCCTTATCAATGAACATGTCAGGCGCACATTTACGCATAAACGCCTCAACCCTGCTTTCGGTCTGCATCGGCTTTGTCGTCTCTGCAACCTGTTGCGTCCGCAGTTCATATTCTGCTTCTATCTCAGACCGCTGAAACGTTGCTTTCTTGCCCAATAGATCACATTTCACGCTCATACCTGTCTCCCTCGTTAACTTCGCGGACATCTCTCCGATTTCGCGGCAATGATTAACAAAAGATTACGTTAACAAAGCGGACCATTTTGAGGCCGCATCGCGACGACATTTTGGCGGTCAGTAACAGATATGTGAGATTTGGCAGGGGCAGAAGGGTTCGAACCCTCGACCTACGGTTTTGGAGACCGTCGCTCTACCAGCTGAGCTATACCCCTAAGGCCGAGTGAGGGATTAAGACACCTGCACGCATTGTGCAAGATGGTTTTGTACAGTTTTGACAGAAATCATACACAAGTGTTGTTACAGATCCCCCAGCACAGGCTTTTCCTCAGAGGAATTCACCCTGGGGACAACCATCTCCTGCCGCGAAATCATCGACACAACATCAGCGACGCGCACAAATGCGATTATAGATTAGGTCTGATAGGAAGGGCGCGTCAAAGATGCGCACCGTTTGATTAACATCCCACGAAAAAGCTCTACCTCCGGAACAAGCGCGCTGCTTGTCTCCGGCGTGACCAGATACAGCCCTTGCTTTGAGGGCACCGATAAAGGCGCGGCCCGTACGAGAACACCAAGATCAAGAAAATGCGCAGCCAGTGTTTCTGTCAGCAAACACAAATGCGATCCAGTCGCTGAAAGCGAGGCTGCAGCAACCGAACTGTCTGTCAGCACGGACTTACGTTTATGTTGGGCTTCGCCAACTACCCCGTTCTGGCGGAAAAATTCCCCCCATTGGTCTTCGACCCCTGTGACGTGAATAAGTGGCTGGTTTGCCAATACGCGCGCCGAAACCGTGTTGGGAAGCTGGGAAAACGCGGAATCTGAACACAAAGGAATCAGAGTTTCCTGAAACAATAATTCCGCCTTGTATCCCGGCCAATGTCCGCATCCTAAGCGTAACTCAATATCTGTTTCATCTGCCGCCAAGCGATCTGTCCAGACGGAACTATTGAGCCGCACTTCTATATCTGGATAGCTTTGTGAGAATTCGCTTACCAAATCAGGCAACCAAATCGCGGCATATGACAATGGCGCCCGAATGGTCAGCCGCCCTGAGTGGCGTGCGCCAAAGATGCTGGTTGTTGCCCCCAGAATTTCAGCAAAGGCGCTGCGCACCGAAGGCAAATACGCCTTGCCATTTTCTGTCAATCGCAGACCGCGCGGCAACCGCTCAAACAGAGCATATCCAAGATGATGCTCTAGCGCCCTAACACGATGACTGATGGCTGATTGCGACAAATGCAATTCGTCGGCCGCCGCCATAAAGTTCTCGTTCCGCGCCGCCGCCTCAAAGGCTTGAAGAGCAGGCAATGGGGGCAAGCCCGTGAATTTTTCAGGCATTCAGCCTCCAACTATTTAATGCCTTAGGGGCTTAAGAGTTCTTTTGACTGTTTCAAAGACTTGTACCATCGTCAACGTCAAAGCAAACCAATGAGAGGATGTGACGCAATGCGCGTTGGATTTATTGGACTAGGAAACGTAGGGGCCAAGCTGTCAGGCAGCCTGTTGCGTAACGGATTTGATGTCATGGTCAGGGATACAGACAAAAGCGCGGCGCAGGCTCTGCTGGATCAGGGCGCAGTCTGGGCAGACAGCGGGCGCGAGATGGCTGAGGCTTGCGACGTTGTAATTACTTGCCTGCCCTCCCCAGTTGTTTCTGCCAAAGTTCTGGAAGAAGACGGCGGTGTTTTGGAAGGCATCACCGCAGGCAAAATCTGGCTCGAGATGTCCACGACCGAGGCTGAAGATGTACAACGCCTTGGTGCCCTCGTAGAAGCCAAGGGCGGCATCGCCATAGACAGCCCTGTTTCCGGCGGGTGTCACCGTGCATCAACTGGCAATATCGCCATTTTTGCAGGCGGCAAGCGTGAGGCCTTTGAAAAGGTTCTGCCTCTGCTGGCGACAATGGGCCGCCAGATCGTGCACACCGGGAAACTGGGCACGGCATCGATTTTGAAAGTCATCACCAATTATCTGGCAGGTGTGCAATTGGTCTCCACTGGCGAGGCCTTTATGGTTGCCAAAAAGGCAGGCATTGATCTGGCAGTGGCCTATGACGCCATCCGGGTCAGCTCTGGCAATTCGTTTGTGCATGAAACTGAAGGGCAACTGATCCTGAACGGCAGCTACAACATCAACTTCACCATGGATCACGAGGTCAAGGATGTGACCTTATTTGATAATCTAGCCAAATCCTATGATGTGCCGGTTGAGCTGTCGCCTGTCTGTGTGGCTGCGATGGAAGATGGCCTAAAACGGTTTGGCCCACGAGTTTGGTCCTCTCAGGTGGTCAAACGATTGGAAGATGACTGTGGCGAAAATTTACGCGCGCCGGGCTTTCCCGAATATCTGGTCGATCATGAACCCGAAGAAAAAGGCGCAGAAGTCGTTGTGACGCACCGGGGCTCATACGAATAAGGCAATGGCCATTAACAACAAAAGGCGCCCCACGGGGCGCCTTTCTTCACTAAATATGATGCCATTTATTCTTCCAGCGACAGGGCCACAAACCGTGGATCCCCTGCGCGGCGTACAAGCAACAGAACAGATTTACGCCCTGCTTCACGCGCCTCGCTGATGCGGCTTTCCAGATCTGTGATGCTGTGCAGTTTTTGCTGGCTGGCCTCGGTGATCAGATCCCCCGCACGCACACCTTTTTCATAGGCGCGCGACGCTTCGTCAACATTGGTCACAACAAGACCTTCGGCATCGTCATCCAGACCAAGTTGCTCACGCAACTCACCATTCAGAGGGCTAACAGTCAGCCCCAGAAGATCCTTCTCGGTGATATCATCCGATGGAGCAGGTGCCGCCGCAGGCACAGCATTTTCCGCTTCTTCGCGGCGCCCAAGTGTGATTTTTAATGTCTGCGTTTTACCATCACGCAACACTACCACACGTACAGCTTTGCCAACCTCGGTGTTGCCAACCTGACGGACAAGACCGCGTACATCGTCAACATCTTTGCCGTCAAAACTCATGATGACATCACCGGCCAGAATACCGGCCTCTTTTGCTGGCCCTTCAGGTACATCGGTCACCATGGCCCCTTTGGCCTCGTCCAGACCTTCAACAGCCTCGACAATATCTTCGGTCACATCCTGAATGCGCACGCCCAACCAGCCACGGCGCGTTTCGCCATATTCTTTTAGTTGATCCACAACCCGCGTCACAACGTTTGACGCCATCGAAAACCCAATACCGATAGACCCACCATTGGGTGACAGGATCGCGGTGTTCACGCCCACGACCTCGGCATCCATGTTGAACAATGGCCCACCAGAGTTGCCCCGGTTAATCGCAGCATCCGTCTGAATGAAATCATCATAGCTGCCAGAGAGGGCACGATTGCGTGCAGAAACGATCCCAGCAGAGACCGAGAACCCCTGCCCCAACGGATTGCCCATTGCAACGACCCAATCCCCCACACGTGCAGTGTCACTATCACCAAAGGTCACGAAGGTCAGTGGTTCATCGCTTTCGACCTTAAGCAGGGCAATGTCTGTGTTCGGATCAGTGCCAACAACTTTTGCAGGCAGTTCTTCGCCCGAGAAAAATTCGATCAAAATTTCATCGGCACCGTCGATCACGTGGTTATTTGTCACCACGTAACCATCTTCAGAAATCACAAATCCTGACCCCAGCGCCGATGTGCGACGTGGGCGTGGGGTGCCATTTTCGCCGTTGCGTTCCTGAAATTCGCGAAAGAAATCTTCAAATGGGCTGCCTTCGGGGACTATGCCTTGGGGGCCAGTGCGGCCTGCAACCGTGGTTGTTGTTGTGATATTGACCACCGCCGGGCTAACCTTTTCGGCCAGATCAGCAAAACTTTCGGGGCGCGCTTGCGCCACCATGGCTTGCGCCAGCAACATCAGTATCGCCAGAGCGGACAGCCACAATGCGCGTAATTGCAAAACGCCCATGCGGTCCATTGGTATGGCTCGAACTTTCACTCGGGTATCTCCTTCAAATCGAAACCTGTATGGATCCAGTCCCGTGGATCCGGTTGCTGCCTTGTGACCTATAGATAGGATGCATGAAACACATCACAACGTCCCAAATCAATTTTCACCTCTTTATGATGAGATGTTTCAGATGGTTAACAAAGCGCAAATGCAGCGAGCTTATCATAAAAACCTTGGTGATGAGCCAATTCCAGCCGAAACCTTGGATGCTCTGCACAAAGCGTCTCAAACCCTTGCTCTTGTTTGGCAATTTCCGCATCACTCACGGGTTTGATTCCTGTGGCTTTGCTGACTTTTCCATGCCATGCGCCAACTTGCTCCCAATCATCGGGCACTTCGCGGGACCAATCAAACGCTTGCGGGGCATACGGCAGATCAATGGCCTGCCAGAATGCACCAATCACTTGTTCGGGAGCGCGTCGGATGTCCTCGGATCGCAAAACAATCGGATTGTGCCCCTCAGCACGCAGCCCGTCAAAATGTAACCACTGCGCCTCAAGTCCGATTTCTTCACGCGTCACATCAAGGTCGAGCTTGCTGTAACTGAGAATAGCCGCGCGGGGATCTCGGATCAAAAAGGCATGTGTGACGCACTCGCAAAACGTCTCATCCCCTAGGATATGAGGCATGACATAATAGCTCATGTCCTTAAAGAACACCGGACCCACCTCTGCACGGTGCAACAGGCTGTCGCGGATATCCGCATAGGATCGGGGATGGCTGGGATCGACATCAAAATGCGGCATATTGCTCACATTTCGATGCACGTAATAATCATACATGAACGGCTCATGCGCACAATCCAGATCACCACGTTCACGGTGAATACGCTCTATGGCGGTTGAGGTGGATCGGGGATGAGACCAAAGGGCGATGATTTTATGCATAGGCACAGTCAACTCTGTGTCCGCTGCGCCGTCAAGCGCCCAGTGTCTTGGCCATCCACAAGATCACCAATCCAAGAACCATGGCCATCAGGCCCATCATGCGGCGTTGATCTTCTGACAAAGATTGTAAGGCTGCGAGCAATGTCTCAATAAGCGAAGGGGCCAGTGCATAGACCAGCCCCTCCACAATTAATACAAGCCCAAGGGCAAGAAGCGCTGTCGCGATCATTCAGCGCCAAGATCTGATTTGAGGTAATCAAAGAACTCGCTGTCCGGTGACATCACCATGGTCGAGTTATCGGCCTTCAATGCGTTTTGGTAAGCCGCCAGCGAACGATAAAATTCGAAGAACTCAACATCTGATCCATATGCCTCAGCAAAGATGGCGTTGCGCTCAGCGTCTGCTTCACCGCGAATGATCTCAGACTGACGTATGGCGTCAGACACCAATTCCACCACAGTCCGATCTGCCTGCGCACGAATACGTTGCGCCGCCTCTTTACCACGTGCTCGTTCGTCGGTTGCTTCACGCTCACGCTCTGCGCGCATCCGAGCAAAGGTTGCATCAAGGTTTTCGCGCGGCAAATCAGTGCGTTTGAGACGCACATCGACGATTTCAATACCAAGACCACGGGCCTCTGAAATGGCACCATTCCGGATACGTAACATCAGTGTCGCACGGTCTGAACTTAGGATATCATTGGAACTAACAGACCCCAGAACCTCACGCGTTTCAGACCGCAGGATTGAATCCAAACGACGTGCAGCTGACGCTTCGCCGCCTGTACCGACTGCTTGGCGGAATTGATTCACATCAACAATACGATAACGAGCAAAGGCATCAACCACGAGACGGCGATCATCCAATGGCGTCACTTCCAGAGGGTCAACATCACGGCTAAGGATGCGGTCATCATAGGTAACGACTTCTTGGATCAACGGAATTTTAAACGCCAGACCGGGTTCTTCTTTAATTGCGACAACGCGGCCAAATTGCAGAACCAGCGCTTTTTCGCGTTCGTCCACAATAAAGACAGACGACAGCCCCACAATGGCCAAGACCACCAGAGCGAACAGGAAATAAATTGGCTTACCCATCAGTTTTTCCCCTTGTTCAGTTCAGTCAATGGCAAATATGGCACGACGCCCTGACCACCTGATTGCTCGTCGATAATGACTTTGTTCACACGACCCAGCACTTCTTCCATCGTTTCCAGATAAAGACGTTTGCGCGTGACTTCAGGGGCTTTACGATATTCTGCAAGAACTGCCATAAAGCGGCTTGCTTCACCCTGTGCGCCATTCACGACCTGAGCACGATAACCTTCCGCCTCTTCCAGAACCTGCGCGGCCTCACCTCGGGCACCCGCAAGTACTTGGTTGGCATAGGCATCAGCTTGTTTCTGCGTACGGTCACGTTCTTGTTCGGCAGCTTGAACGTCACGGAAAGCATCAATTACGTTTTGTGGTGGATCCGCCTTATCAAAGTTCACACGCACGATATTCACACCGGCGTCGTAGCTATCCAATGTAGATTGGATCAAATCTTTAAGACGATCTGCGATGGACGCACGATCCCGGTTCAAGATCGGGGCCAAATCAGATTGCGCAATGATCTCGCGCATCGCTGATTCAGACACTGCGCGAATGGTCAGCTGCGCATCACGCAAATTGAACAGGAATTCTGCAGGATCAGAAATGTTCCACACCACCTGAAAATCGATGTCGACAATGTTTTCGTCGCCCGTCAACATCAAGCCAGCTTCGCCGCCCTGAATACCAACTCCGATGTCTTCAGATTGTTCGCGCTTTACAGGAATAACTTCGGCAGTGACCAAAGGCCAAGGTGCAAAGTTCAAGCCCGGATTTCCAGTCGACGAATATTCACCCAAGAACAACTCAACGGACTGCTCTTCGGGTTTGACTGTATAAAACGATGCCATACCCCACAAAACAACAGCAGCCAAAAGACCCAAACCAATGGTGCCTTTGGTGAAAGCTGGGCCGCCGGAGCCGCCGCGACCACCGCCGCCTGTGCGCCCATTGTCGCCGCCGCGCCCGCCCATAAGCACACGCAATTGATCTTGACCTTTTTTCATTAGGTCGTCGATATCAGGGATCTGAGGGCCATCATCATCGGGACGCTTACCGCCACCGTTTTGGCCGCGATTACCGCCGCCTTGATTGCCGCCCCCTCCCCAGGGGCCGCCGTTATTTCCGGACATGAAGGTTTATCCTTTTCTCATATGCAGTTTGCGCACCATACTACCTTGTGCAGCGCGCAAAGAAAATCAACCCGTTCTTAGCTTGTGCGTGTCGGGCTTTTCATCGTTACTAGCTCTTCGGACATGGTGGGATGAACCGCCACAGTCCGATCGAAATCTTCCTTGGTTGCGCCCATTTTGACAGCAATACCTGCCAATTGGATCATCTCGCCAGCACCCGGTGCCACGATGTGACAGCCCAATACCTTGCGGGTTGCTTGACTGATTACCAGCTTCATCAACACGCGCTCGCTTCGCCCAGCAAAAGACTGTTGCATGGGCTTAAAGCTGGCTGAGTATACCTCAATTGGCTCTTGTGCGCGCGCATCTTCTTCGCTTAGGCCCACGGTGCCCATTTCGGGCTGTGTAAAGATCGCGGTTGGGATCAACTCGTGGTCAGGTTTGGTTGGGTTGCCTTTGAACACGGTTTCCACAAAGGCCATGCCCTCACGAATGGCAACTGGTGTCAGGTTTACGCGGTCGGTGATATCGCCCACGGCGAAAATTGATGGCACAGCCGTTTGACCATAATCATCCACTTGAACCTCGCCTTTGCGGCCCAGTTTCACGCCCACCTCTTCGAGGCCCAATGAATCAGAATTGGGAACACGGCCAGTCGCAAACATCACCTGATCAAACAGGTGCTCCTTGCCATGGGTATCCAAAACACGGATTTGGTCACCTGCGTTGGTCATCTCGACAACATTGGTGCCTAATTGCAGATCGATACCCTTGGCAATCATTTCATCAGCCACAAGCGTGCGTGCCTCATTATCAAAGCCACGCAGGATTTGCTCACCACGATAGAATTGCGTAGTTTTTACGCCCATGCCGTTCATGATCCCGGCAAATTCACTGGCAATATACCCGCCACCGACGATCAGAATAGTCTCTGGTAATTTATCCAGATGAAAAATTTCGTTGCTGGTGATTGCCAGTTCTTCTCCCGGAATGCCGGGTTTGACCGGGCGGCCACCTGCGGCCAACAAGATATGTTTAGCTGTTTTGCGCGTGCCATCAGACAGCTCAACCGTATGGGCATCCACCACAGTTGCGCGATGATCAAAGCTTTCGACACCGTTATTTTTCAGAATGCCGCGATAGATATTTTCAAGACGGTCCAGTTCTGCATACATTTTGGTGCGGAAATTATCCCAGCTGAACGCACCGGGCTGAATATCCCATCCATAGGCCTGTGCATCTGACACCATGCTGGAATATTCGCTGGCAAACACCATCAATTTTTTGGGCACACAGCCACGAATGACACAGGTTCCGCCATAGCGGTCCTCTTCGGCCAATGCGACCTTCACGCCTTCTTGTGCCGCCACACGCGCAGCTCTTACTCCACCGGAACCGCCGCCGATGACAAACAAATCATAGTCAAAACTCATGTCGCTTCCTTAGTCCGCAAGGTCGGTAAACAGATTATCAGTTTCCACGAAATCAAGACGACTCTCCTCGACGGTGCCTTCGTTGATATCGCGCACCTCAACCTTGCCATCCCCATATCCGATAACAACCGCATCACAGATATCTATGAACAGCCCGTTTTCAACCACCCCCGGCATTTGATTCAGCACCAAAGCCAACTGACGGGCATTTCCAATACGATTAAGATGCAAATCCAGAATGTGATTGCCTTCATCGGTCACAAACGGCGTATCGCCATTCATCCGCAAGGTAGATGTGCGCCCCAAAACATCCATGGAAATCAGTGTTTCCTCGACAAGCGCCTGTGTGGTTTGCCAGCCAAAGGGGATCACCTCAATCGGCAACGGAAACGCACCCAAGGTTTCCACCTGCTTGCCAATGTCTGCAATCACCACCATCTGGTCTGACGCCGTCGCCACGATTTTTTCCTGCAACAAGGCACCACCGCCGCCCTTGATCAGGTTCAACTCGCTGTCAAATTCGTCCGCACCGTCAATCGTGACATCCAGCCAACGTGCCTCATCTAGGCTGACAACCTGAATACCAACCTCTTTGGCAAGCTGCGCTGTGCGTGTGGAAGTGGGTACGCCTTTGATGCGCAAGCCCTCGTCGCGGACCATTTCCCCCAGACAACGCACCAGCCATGCCGCTGTGGACCCCGTGCCCAAACCAACGCGCATGCCATCTTCGACATAATCCGCGGCCCGTTTGGCAGCGACAAACTTGGCCTTATCAATAGGCGACAATTCTCCGGTCATGGCAGCGACTCCGTTTTATCTGTTGCCAAGGCTTATAGGAAAGAAGCCGCGCGGGGGCGAGGGGTGAAATAAAACAATCATGCGACACACATGTTATACTGGCTGGACACTTCGACAACAGGAGAAGACATGCTGAAGTTCGATAAGTAAACCGCCGAAGTCTTGTCAGAAGGCTACAATGGGGCGGACGCAACAGCGCGACGCCGGGCCAACTTCAACATTTTGAAGCCAAAGCCCGGCGAAACCATCCTGGACCTTGGGTGTGGAAACGGCCTGCTCGCACTGGAACTCTCCCGCGCAGTTGGCTCCACGGGGCGCGTCTTGGGTATAGACAACAGTCAGGATATGTTAAGCGCCGCCCACAAAACGTGCCACGATCGAAGCAATGTCACGTTTAAAGAAGAAAACGCCTTCGCCCTTTCTTTGCCAAATGACAGTGTGGACAAATACGTTTCCATCCAAGTGTACGAATATTTCGATGATCTCGAAACACCTCTCAAAGAAGCACAGCGCGTCGTCAAACCAGGGGGGCGCATCGTCATAGGGGACGCCCATTGGGATATGGTCTCATGGTATAGTGACGATCCAAACCGCATGTCCCATGTTCTAGAACTCTGGGATCATCACCTCGCTGATCGTTGCGTTCCAGCGAAACTCCCGAGCCTCATGAAAAAGATCGGCCTCGAATTCGAAACGATTTCACCCACTGTCACGACGGACACTGATCTGCGTCCGGATGGTCTTGCAAATATGATGATGATCCTGATTCACAGCTACATTTTGTCCAATGGCATGATGCGTAAAAGTGAAATCGACGCGTGGAAAGACGAACAACTGTCGCTGGCAGCGGAGGGGCGTTTTTTCTTTGGCTACGTTCATTTTTCTTGTTCAGGCCGTGTTAGGTAGGCGCCTTGGTTTGTCAAAAGCCGGGTACGACACATGTCTTTATCTGTTTTTGCGTGTTTCTTATAGGAAACGTCGCTTTGAGTATGTCACCAAGCCCGCAGGTTCCCTAAATACATTCTATGGAATCGCGCCTGACACTTCATTATGCCCCCGATAACGCCTCGCTGATCGTGCGACTGGTGATGGAGGAGCTTGACCAGTCCTATCAGACGGTGCTGGTGGATCGCACCATTCAGGAACAGAAATCGCCAGAGTATCTATCTATCAATCCGGCTGGCCTGATTCCTGCATTGGAAACACCTGATGGGGTGATTTTTGAAACCGGAGCGATTTTATTGTGGCTTGCAGATCGGCATGGCCGCATGGCCCCTTCCCCGGAAAGCCCGGAACGCGCTGCTTTCCTCAAATGGCTGTTTTATACGTCCAACACGCTGCACACCAATCTGCGCATGTCGTTTTATCCCGAACAATACGTCGGCAGCCAACCCGCCCCTCAGACCGCCTTGCGTCGCAAAGTGCGTGAAAACCTAAAGCAATGCCTGCGCCTGCTGGAAGGCACCGCCGCCTTGCGCCCGGATTGGTTTAACGGCGAGACCGTTTCCATCCTTGATATATATGTGGCCTGCTGCCTGCGTTGGATGGGTATCTATCCCGTGCAAGATACCCACTGGTTTGACCTCTCTCGCTTGCCCGCTCTTAAGGCAATGGTCACGAGACTGGAAAGCCGTGATAGTGTAAAGTCAGCCCAACAAGCCGAAGGCCTTGGTCCAACCCCGTTTAGCGCCCCCAGTTTTCCAACACCTCCTGAAGGATCTGCAATCTGATGTTTCTCTCGGTTTTTGATATGTTCAAGGTGGGTGTTGGCCCGTCATCATCCCACACAATGGGCCCTATGGTCGCTGCCGCCCAGTTTCTGGACCTGATGCGCACAAGCCCGTTTGAGTTTCACGGCGTCAAAGGCAGCCTGCATGGCTCATTGGCCTTTACCGGCATCGGTCACGCCACTGATCGTGCCACAATCCTTGGCCTCGCCGGGTTTCTGCCTGACAGTTATGACCACGAAAAGGCAGAAACCGCACTGGAGGCCATTCACGAAACCCATGTCGTTTCCCCCCAAGGCCTGCCTGCGTTGAATTTTAATCCAAAAGAAGATCTGCTGTTTGATTTTGGGCCCGCTCTGCCAGGTCATGCAAACGGAATGATCCTGATGGCCACCGACGCCCAAGGGGACGTCATCCTACGTGAGACATATTACTCCATCGGTGGTGGCTTCGTTGTGACCGACGCTGAACTGTCCGCTGGCAAAGCCACGGATGAGGGCGAGCCGATCCCCTACCCATTCAAATCCGCCGCAGAGATGCTGGATATGGCGGAACGCTCTGGAAAATCCATCGCCGAAATGAAACGCGCGAACGAAATCGAGCGGGGCGGCGTGGAAAACTTGACCAATGGCTGTACCCGTATCTGGGAGGTCATGAACAACTGTATTGATCGCGGACTGGCCACTGACGGCATCTTACCCGGCGGCTTGAACGTGCGCCGTCGTGCCAAATCCATTCACGAGGCTTTGTTGGCTGAACGCGGCATGAACATCAACGCGCCTCACACAATTAATGACTGGATGAGTGCCTACGCCATGGCCGTAAACGAGGAAAACGCCGCAGGTGGCCAAGTGGTCACCGCCCCCACCAATGGGGCTGCCGGAGTTTTGCCTGCTGTGATCCGCTATTGGTTGGACCATGTTCCCGGTGCATCCAGCAGCAAAATTGAAGAATTTTTACTGACTGCCGCTGCCATTGGCGGTTTGGTCAAATTCAACGCCTCTATCTCTGGAGCAGAGGCTGGGTGTCAGGCAGAAGTCGGCAGCGCCGCCGCCATGGCCGCAGCTGGACTGTGCGCCGTGATGGGCGGCACCGTTGAACAGGTGGAAAACGCCGCCGAGATCGCGCTTGAACATCACCTCGGCATGACATGTGATCCCGTGAAGGGTCTGGTTCAGGTGCCTTGCATCGAACGCAACGGCCTTGGCGCGATCAAAGCGGTCTCGGCGGCCTCTCTCAGCCTACGCGGCGATGGCAAACACCTCGTCCCGCTGGATGTGGTGATTGAAACCATGCGTCAGACCGGACACGACATGCATGAGAAGTATAAAGAGACCTCACTTGGCGGTTTGGCCGTCAACGTTCCCAACTGCTGAACACACTCTATATATAGCTCCCTCTCAACGCGTCCCCATCCGAGCAAGGATTTCATCCGAAATCCGTGCGAGAATTTGAGCACGCGCGCACGCGCGTTCCATATAATAAATTCAGCCGCCAAGGTCGTGAAAAACGCAACCATCGCTGATTAACTGTGGTGGCGTCTTGCATAAGCTCCGCGCAATGCGATAGGCCGCAAGAACCTTTGGGATATAATCACGTGTTTCTGCAAAAGGTGGTACACCGCCGTGTTCCCGCACGCGGGCCTCTCCTGCATTATAGGCTGCAAGTACCAAAAACGGATCTCCGTCGAAATTTCGCATCAACAAATCCAGAAACGCCACGCCCCCTTTAATGTTGTCTGATGCAGAAAACGGATCACTCACGTCAAAACGCTCAATTGTTGCAGGCATAAGCTGCATGAGTCCCTTGGCCCCCACAGGTGATTCAACATCCACCCGACCCGAGGATTCCACAGCTATCACCGCCAGCACCAAGGCCGGGGACACATCGCTGTCAAATGTCGACAACAAAAGGGCTGGACCATGATCAGCAACAACTTTGGCCAAAAGGCTTAGCGGATAATTAGGGACTGGCAGATCGGATTGCGTTGTCTCCAAAACCTGTAACGCTAGGAAAAGCCGTGCAGGCCCCGGTTTTGCATCCTTAATAAGGTCGTTTTCCCAGAACCAATCATATCGCCCTACATCGTTTATCTGAGGGCTATCTTGCTCCTTGCTTGAATCGGGCTGTTCTGATTCTGCCTGTATCTGCACATTGATGCGCTTTTTCTGCCCCTGCTGCGGTGGCTTTACCCGTTTTGCCTTAAAATCAGGAAAAGGAGGCGGGGATTGCGCAAGGGCTAGGCTTGGAATCGCAAGCAATACACATACACATATAATACTGACTCGCCTCATAGCAGCGGATTCTCCTCAAAATGCGAGATTCCAGCATTGCAGAGAGCGGTGTTAATGACCAGATTCCCTGCTTTTCAGTCGAAAAATCACCTGAAAAACCAGCCTCCAAAAGTATTTACGCATATTTTCCAATTTTTTTATTTTATATAATCAATGGGTTAACTTATTTTTAACCAAAAAATTCAGCTGTACCAAAATTGGACCATTCCTGCCCAAATCGTGCCCCATTGTACTGGCTATATATGTTCATACCAAGTCGGGAAGGGCCAAGAGAGAGATGGCCCACACAGCCCCGACAAGGTGAAGCTAAAATCTAATCTGATCCTTTGGAGGGACAAAACCATGATCAAGTTCATCAAAAACTTCCGCAATGACGAAGACGGCGCCGTAACAGTAGACTGGGTTGTTCTGACAGCCGCAGTTGTTGGTCTGGCCGTTGCTGCATATTCAGCAATCGAAGGTCAAACAACTCAGCTGGCATCTGACATTGCAGCAACACTTGAAGCAGAGAATGTTTCTGTTACGACTGATCCATCTGCCGCATCCGGTACAAACGGTGGCTAATAACCAAGTTCACCTGAGTTAATCGAAGGCCGTACCGATCACGGTGCGGCCTTTATTGTGTTTTCTACGAACAGTTGTGATCAATTCAATGCCCCATGTACTCAAGCAAAGATCATGAAACGTATACTCGAAAAAATTAAGAGCAACGAGAATGGTGCTATTACAGTGGACTGGACTGTACTGGCCGCAATGCTTGTGGGTCTTTCTATTGCAGTTCTCACAGCAGTAGAAGATGAAACGACAAACTTAACCTCAGACATAATGGCAACTATAGACGCCCAAGATGTTACAGGTTCGCCGACCTCCGCCCAGTCAGGTACCCCTGGAGGCTAAAGGCTTTCTGATCAACAGACCTCCTGCTTTTCTTCGTACACGAACTTTCGTGAACAGGTTAATTGTTCAAAAAGTAAAAATTAATCACAATACTTGCAAACACTCCCCCCGATTTTGCCACATTCCTATGCAATTCTAGCAAAGACTGCTGGCGCAATGCGTCGCAACAAACAGAGGTAACGTTATGCGTGTCATCTTTATCGCCGTCTTGCTGGTGGGATTAGGCCTCGCCGGATTTGCTGTTCACATGGCTCAAGGCTACATTCAGCAATACCAAACCGCCTTGGCCAACGAACGCGCGGCCCACAAACCTCCCATTGAAACAGTCGATGTCGTCGTCACCAACGCGCAATTGCGGTATGGTGTTCCATTGACCAAAAAGCATGTGAAAGTCGTGAAATGGCCCAAAGCTGCCCTGCCCGAAGGCGTGTTCCAATCCGTCGAGGCGCTCTTTCCTGAAAACGACCCACGCAAACGCTATGTTATTCGCGCAATGGAGCCGAACGAAGCCCTGATGACCGTCAAGGTTTCTGACCTCGGCCAAGATGCTGGTTTGGTGTCACGCCTGAAGCGTGGAGAGCGCGCCTTTACGATCAATGTAAACGTCGCCACCGGTGTGTCAGGTTTTTTACGCCCCGGAGATAGCGTGGATGTCTATTGGACTGGACAAGTCGGCGGCAGAGACGGTGATGTCAGCAAACTTATCCAATCAAACATGCAGTTGATTGCAATTGACCAATCTGTTGATCAAGATCGTGACAAGGCGTCTATTGCACGTACCGTGACTGTTGCGGTTCAACCGGACGAAGTGGCAGCGTTGGCATTGGCTCAATCTACCGGAAATCTGTCTTTGTCTTTGGTCGGCGCGGGCGATGATACAGTCGCGCAATCCATTGAAATCAATCAGCGCACTTTGCTTGGTCTTCCAGAAGAAGAAGCCCCCGAGGTTGTGGCCAAACGTGAAATCAAAAAGGTTTGCACCATCAAGAACCGCCGCGGCGCAGAAGTTGTTGAAATACAAATCCCCTGCACAAACTAAACTATATCAATATCTTAGAAGGCATCTCATCACGAGGTGCCTTTTCCTCGTTCATAGTCTGTTGCCCTGCTCACACATCAGTTTTGCCGAGGAACCCTTTGATTCTTGCAAAAAAATCAGAAATAGCGCAGATTGAACGGAACGTGGGCAAAAAGACCCGCACCAGAGGCGTGATCATAGAGGCAGGTCACCATGACACATAGCAGATGGATCAAAGCCGCACTTATGGGTGTGGCGATTGGTATTTTACCCGTAATTTCACATGATGCGTTCGCGCAATCGTTAAGAGTTGTGCGAAGCGGCACGGAATCGGTCCTTAAGGTACCGATGAACCGAGCGGTTGTTGTAGAGAGCGATGTTCCCTTCGCGGAATTGTCGATTGCGAACCCGCTGATCGCGGATATCTCTTCGCTATCTGATCGCACGATCTATGTATTGGGCAAATCCCCAGGACTGACCACTCTTACAATCCTGGACCCGAACGGCAAACTTATCACGAACGTCGAAGTTCAGGTGTCGGCAGATGTCAGCGAGTTCAAAGAACGGCTGCGCCAAATTCTTCCAAGTGAGAAAATTGAGGTTCGCACTGCAAATGACGGTATCGTTCTGTCTGGTGTGGTCAGCAGTTCTCAAAAACTGCAGCGTGCTCTTGAGTTGGCAGAACGTTATGCACCGGAACGCGTCTCCAATCTGATGTCAGTCGGCGGAGTTCAGCAGGTGTTGTTGAAAGTACGCTTTGCAGAGATGAATCGCTCAGTAAGTAAAAGTTTGAACGCATCTTTGGCTTTGACAGATGGTGGCACAATCACTGCTGGAACCGGACTTTCAGCCACTTTTGAAAACCTGACCAATGCACTTGATGCACAGACCGGCGCTGTTCCCGTAACAACATCGGCCCAAGGTGTGTCCACTATTGGGTTTGGTATTGGCTCGGTGCAGTTACGAGTACTTCTTGAAGCACTAGAAACACGCGGTGTCGTCAGAACACTTTCGGAACCGAACCTGACAGCTCTTTCCGGACAAGAAGCCAAGTTTTTAGCTGGTGGCGAATATCCTGTCCCAATTTCGCAGGAAGGCGGCACAATTTCTGTCGAGTTCAAACCTTTCGGTGTTGAACTGGCTTTTGTTCCACGTGTGGTTGATGGCGATTTGATCAATCTAGAACTTGCAGCAGCGGTTTCTGCAATTGATCCTGCAAACGGCTTTACCAACGGGACCTTCACAATTGATGCGTTTAGTCGTCGTGAAACATCTACCACCGTTGAAATGCGTGATGGTGAAAGTTTTGCCATTGCCGGCCTTCTGCAAGACGATTTCACCGATAACACAAGTCAGGTCCCTTGGTTGGGTGACATTCCTGTCCTTGGCGCGCTGTTTCGGAGCGCCGAATATCAGCGTAACCAGTCAGAGCTCGTCATAATTGTCACCGCTCATCTGGTCAGCCCAACCCGCGGCGAGGCATTGGCCCTGCCAACAGATCGGATCAAGCCCCCCAGCGAAAAAGACCTGTTCTTGTTTGGACGCGTTGCCAAAGAAAAACGACGCCCACAAAAAGGCGCGGCAGGTGAAGTCGCAAAACAGGATTTCAACGGGTCTTACGGCTACGTATTGGACTAAGAAGGACTGGTATCATGTGGAAAGTCACAACAATCGCGGTCATTGCCAGTCTGGGGCTGAGCGCATGTGCAAATCGCGCGCCTGGTCTGCGCTCTTTCTTTTCAGAAGCGGGTGCAGTTGTGGATGGCGGAGGCCAGTTTGGAGCCGCGACCAACAACAACCTTGGAATTCAGACGGGTGACAAATCCTATACCATTCAATTGGCGCGGCGGTTTGCAGACGAAGTGCCAAGCACAATCAACTTTGAATTCAACAAAAGCACTCTGGACGAAGCTTCCCGTGCAACTTTGCGAAATCAAGCTGAGTGGATCAAACAATTCCCAGAGGTGAGCTTTCGCGTATACGGGCACACCGACGCCGTTGGATCAAACGCCTACAATAAACGCTTGGGCTTACGTCGCGCAAAAACTGCGGTTAACTATTTGATCGGACAAGGCATTGACCGGAGCCGTTTGGAAGCCGTGGTTTCCTTTGGTGAAACCCAACCTTTGATCGCAACGAATGCGCGCGAACGCCAAAACCGTCGAACTGTAACCGAAGTTTCTGGTTTTGTTGGGCGCCACCCAACCGTTCTGGATGGCAAATACGCCGCTATTATCCAAAGAGAATATGTGGCGAGTGCCAAGCCTGTTTCAACAGTCACGACATCTAAAACAGAAGAATAACAACGCTTACAAGCGCACTTTAAGCCCCGAACGCTCTGCGCTTCGGGGCTTTTTGATACGCAACAAAGATTGAAAAGCCTCGTTATCGTCTCAAAATTCCGCACAATTTCGGCTTTTTGGCCCCAATGTTGCCTAAGTTTCCAGCAAAACTCTCTTCATGGGGTCAATGTGCCCTGTCGAGTCGGAGAGGTCTTTTATGAGATCTCAGCAGTTTTGAAGCCGATTGAGCTGGTAGTGAAGGACACGAGGCAAGATGACGAGTAACATAACGGCCCAGTCTGAACAAAACCCAATCCTGGCGTGTACCGTATGCCGGGACGTTCAGAACTTTGAGCTTTTGATTGTCGACATGGAAGAAGCCCTCGAGGATCAATGGGGTGACCTTGGGTTCTCCGATGCCATGCAGTTCTTCAATCAAGAAGAAGCAAAAAACCTTGAATTTATTGCGTTGGCCATCGACGATCTGGACGAAGATGACTTGGATCACCTCAAAGGTATCATCGACGCAGCCAACGCGAAAAACGTGAAAACCATCCTGATTGCCGAAGATGTTACACCCGGCTCGCTACATCAGTTGCTGCGCCACGGTGCACACGAATTCGTCCCCTACCCGCTCCCTCCAGGAGAGCTCCAGGCTGCGATTCAAAGATTGCGCAGCACACCAGCTGCGGTAACGGCACCCACCCCCACAGACGATCAATCCGAACAACAGGCAAAAGCCGTAAAACTGAACAAGAATGAACAAGGTCATGATGGTGTCATTATCGCCACGCATGGCCTTGCTGGTGGTACCGGTTCAACAACCTTGGCTGTGAATTTGGCTTGGGAATTGGCGAACGTATCCAAAGAAGGTGCACCTTCCGTGTGCCTTCTGGATCTGGATCTTCAATTTGGTTCGGTTGCAACTTACCTAGATTTGCCGCGCCGCGATTCAGTCTTTGAATTGCTGTCCGACACTGAAGGCATGGACAGCGAAAGCTTTGGCCAAGCCTTGTTGAAATATGAGGACACTCTGAGTGTGCTGACCGCACCTACCGATATGTTGCCGCTTGATCTGATTAATTCTGACGATGTGCAGCGTATTCTGGATATGGCGGCCAAACATTTTGATTTTGTCGTCGTCGATATGCCTTCGACATTGGTGCAATGGTCCGAATCTGTTCTTCAAGCGTCACATGTATATTTTGCCACAATTGAAATCGACATGCGGTCCGCGCAAAACACCATGCGGATGAAACGCGCGCTTCAGGCCGAAGAACTCCCATTTGAAAAAATGCGCTATGTTCTTAACCGCGCACCGAAATTCACCGATCTGGCGGGGAAATCCCGTGTCAAACGTATGGCTGAAAGTCTGGGTATCTCTATTGACGTACTTTTGCCAGACGGAGGTCGGCCCGTACAGCAAGGCAGCGATCATGGGCTTCCACTGGCCAGTTCCGCCGCGAAAAACCCGCTGCGCAAAGAAATCGCCAAATTGGCAAGCAGCCTATTTGAGTTGGATAATCCCGACTCTAAGGCCGCATGAGGTAATAAGTCGTTATGTTTTCGAGATATAAAAAATCCAGCCCTGGAAAAGGCGCACCACAACCGGTTGTTGAAGCCATTGTTCAACAAGATCAAGCTCCTCCTGAGTCTGAAAAAAAACTCATGCGCAAACCAAATCCATCAGCTGCGGCCACTGCGCAGCCGATGGATAAGGAGCGTAAACGCAAAGAACGTCTTGGTGAAATCAAACTGGATCTGCACCGTGAATTGCTGGAAAATCTCAACCTCTCTGCATTGGAACATGCCGCAGAGGCAGATTTGCGCGCGGAAATTTCTGCCATTGCCAGTGAATTCCTTCAAGAAAAGGCCATTGTTCTTAACAGAGAAGAACGCGCATCTCTCAATCAGGAACTTTACGACGAAGTTACCGGTCTTGGACCATTGGAACCCCTGCTGAAAGAAGATGCCGTCAATGATATTCTGATCAACGGCCCTCAGCAAATCTTTGTAGAGCGCGCAGGTAAGTTGGAGTTGACGGACATCACGTTCAAAGACGAACGTCACCTCTTGCGCATCATCGACAAGATTGTTTCCGCTGTTGGTCGACGTGTTGATGAATCCAACCCTTATGTGGATGCTCGTCTTGCCGATGGTTCACGCTTTAACGCCATGGTCCCCCCAATTGCGGTGGACGGCAGTCTTGTGTCCATTCGGAAATTCAAAAAAGACAAGCTGGGCATTGATGATCTGGTGGATTTTGGGGCCTTTTCAGAAGAAATGGCCGCCTATTTGCAAGCCGCTGTTGCCACACGCCTGAATGTAATTGTGTCCGGTGGTACAGGCTCTGGTAAAACAACCACATTGAATGCGCTGTCCAGTTTCATCGATAATGCCGAACGCATCCTGACGATTGAAGATACGGCAGAACTTCAGCTGCAACAAACCCACGTAGGCCGTATGGAAAGTCGCCCGCCCAACGTCGAGGGCAAGGGGGAAGTCTCTCCGCGAGACTGTCTTAAAAACGCCCTGCGGATGCGTCCTGACCGGATCATCGTGGGCGAAACCCGTGGCGAAGAAGTCATCGACATGCTGCAAGCTATGAACACAGGTCACGACGGTTCCATGACCACAATCCACGCCAACAGCGCGCGCGACGGGGTGAGCCGTTTGGAAAATATGATTGCCATGGCTGGGATCGAAATGCCGCTAAAAGCAGTACGAAGTCAAATTTCATCGGCCGTAAACCTGATCGTACAGGCCAGCCGTTTGCAGGATGGGTCGCGTCGAATGACCTCGATCACCGAGATCACCGGCATGGAAGGCGATGTGATTTCTATGCAGGAGCTGTTCCGTTTTCAGCGTACCGGCCTTGGGCCAAACAATAAAATCATCGGCCATTTCACGGCAACAGGTGTGCGCAGCCACTATTCCGAACGCTTTCGGATGTGGGGCTATGATCTCCCTGCCACTATTTATGAGCCGTCAGAGGGGTAACGAGCATGCCTATCAGTCCCGAACTCATTATTTATGGCCTTATTTTCGTCGGGGTCGTGGTGTTGGTCGAAGGCGTCTATTTGACGGTCTTTGGCAAATCCATCAGTCTGAACAACAAGATCAACCGCCGCCTAGAGATGTTAGACAAAGGGGCCAACCGCGAACGTGTGTTGGAACAGTTGCGCAAGGAAATGTCGCAACACGGGGAATCCCGAACCATTCCGCTCTACTCGCTGCTCGCAGACAAGGCACAAAAAGCCGCGATCGCGTTTACGCCGCAACAGCTGATGCTGATGATGGTCGTTCTGTCCGGTGTGGCCTTTCTAGGCCTGACCGTCGGCACCCAAAGTGGC
The DNA here is from genome assembly GCA_947489325.1 of uncultured Paracoccaceae bacterium. Lineage (GTDB taxonomy): Bacteria > Pseudomonadota > Alphaproteobacteria > Rhodobacterales > Rhodobacteraceae > CANLDA01. Next base: position 41,670 of record CANLDA010000023.1, read on the forward strand.
CTGGCAATGCGCATCGCCATTGCAGTTCTGATGGGGATTGGTGGAATTTACTTTTGGGTCAGCAGCAAGGCAAACAAACGCCTGAGCATGATCGAAGAACAGCTGCCTGACGCAATTGAATTGATGGTACGTAGTTTGCGCGTTGGCCACCCGTTTACTTCGGCTATTCAAATCGTGTCCAAGGAACTGGAAGATCCTTTGGCAACAGAATTTGGCATCATTTCTGATGAAGCCGCCTATGGCCGAGACGTGGGCGAGGCGCTAAAAGAAATGGCCGAGCGCCTGGATATGCAGGACATGCGTTTCTTGGCAGTTGCCGTAACCATCCAACAACAATCTGGAGGTAACCTTGCGGAAATCCTTGCGGGTTTGTCTAAAGTGATCCGCGCACGCTTCCGCCTGTTCCGCCGCGTCAAGGCCATCACGGCAGAGGCCCAATGGTCAGGCAAATTCTTATCCGGTTTCCCTGTGGCTGCACTGATCTTCATCAACGTGAGTGACCCGCACTACTATGACGAAGTTCAAACCCATTCTCTGTTTATTCCCCTCGCAATCGCCGTAGGTCTGTTTCTTGCAGCAAACCTGTTCGTTATGCGTGTGCTGACCAACATCAAGGTGTAATCATGTCTTTTTTGACCAATATCTCAGACCTTGCAACAGGCGCGCTTGGCCCCTTTGGTCCGTTGATCATCGTTGGCGGTCTTGGTGTCGTGCTTGTTCTCATCACAATTCCATTGATGCTATCACAGCGCAACGACCCGTTGGAAAAGCTCAAGAAGAATGAAAACAGTGGGCATAAAAGCAGCTCCAGCAAGAAAAAAGACAGGTTGCGTCGCTCCGGTGCAAACGAAAAGCTTGAACGTTATAAAGGATTTCTGGAGCCGCAAAACGCCGAAGAACTATCCAGCATGCGCCTTAAACTCATGCAAGCAGGATACCAGTCTCGCGATGCTGTGCGTGCCTTTTATCTTGCGCAATTTCTGCTGGGCATGATTGGTCTGGTTGCTGGGGTTGCATACTTTACGCTGGTCAAAGGCGCAGAAGGGGCCACTACACAACAAACGCTAATGCATATCCTATTACCTGGTGCGGCTGGCTATTTTCTTCCCAAATATTGGGTCACGCGCCGTCTTGAGACTCGTAAGGAAGAAATCGAATCCGGGTTTCCCGACAGCCTTGATATGTTGCTGGTTTGTGTAGAAGCAGGTCAATCCATGGAGCAAGCCATCGTCCGTGTAGCCAGTGAATTGCGTGCCTCATATCCCGCTTTGGCCGAAGAATTCCAAATCGTCTCTTACGAGATGAAAGCCGGCAAAGACAAGTCTGCCGTTTTAGGTGACATGTCAGAACGCTGCGGTGTGCAGGATATTTCCAGCTTTGTGACAGTTCTCGTCCAATCAACGCAGTTTGGTACATCCATTGCAGAAGCCTTGCGGGTTTATGCAGGGGAAATGCGTGACAAACGCGTTATGCGCGCAGAAGAGAAAGCAAACAAGTTGCCAACCAAGATGACACTTGCCACAATGATGCTGACGGTGCCACCGCTGTTGATCATTCTGGTTGGTCCTTCGGTGCATGGCATCACGAAAATTGGACAATTCTAAAACGGAACGCCATGAACACGGCACGTCGCATAGTATATATCTTTTCGATTTCTCTGTTGGCCGCCTGCGAAACGGGCGGCCTTAACACGTCAGACAACGGCCCTTTTGCGCCCGGTGTTGATGCCAATGCACCTGTCGTTGATCAGCTTACGGTAGGGCATCGGCTGATGGCTGCCGGTGAATACGAACTGGCACTGAAATCTTTTACACGCGCGGTTGGGGAACATGGCTTGAACGCGGAAACGCTGACCGCTTTGGGTTCTGCGAATTTGGGGCTTGGCCGACTTGGGCAGGCCGAAAGCAACCTCCGAGATGCGATTGATGCAGATCAGACACGCCCCGAAGCATGGAACAATCTGGGCGTAGTTCTTATGGAAACAGGGAAAATTGCCGAGGCAAGCCAAGTTTTCCGCAAGGCCTATGCACTGGATAATGGCGAAAGTGACTCAATTCGCGATAATTTGAGGTTGGCACTCGCAAAATTAGAAAATCCATCATATGATGGCGAACAAGAGCAAGAGTATAAATTGGTGCGGCGGGGCAGCAGCGACTATTTGATCCGCAAGACACCTTAAAGAGGCAAGAGCAGTAAGAGGACGCAAAAATGCGCCATTCCCTCCTTGTAGGTCTATGTGTGACCAGCGTGGTCGCCCTTTCGGCATGTCAAAAAGCTGGCGATGCAGAAGTCGAGCGCGCATTAAAGGACGTGAACGTCATCGACGAAAGCAACCTCAGTGATATCATGCTGACCGTTGCAGATCCGAATGAGGCGGTCACCTATTTTCAACGCACGTTGAAGGATAACCCGGATCGTCTTGATTTGCGGCGTGGGCTTGCGCATTCCTTGGTGCGCGCCAAACGCAACACCGAGGCCGTGACTGCATGGTCTCATGTCATCAAACATCCAGACGCGACCAACGATGATCGTGTTGATCTGGCGGATGCCCTCGTGCGGACAGGCGACTGGGATCGTGCTGAGCAAGAATTGGACACCATCGCGCCCACTCATGAAACATTCAAACGCTATCGCCTAGAAGCCATGGTAGCGGACAGTAACCGCGAATGGAAACGCGCGGACAGCTTTTATGAAACCGCTGTGGGTCTTACTACCCGTCCGGCAGGTGTTCTGAACAACTGGGGATACTCAAAACTGACACGCGGCGATTTCACTGATGCAGAACGTCTGTTCAGCGAGGCCATCGTGCAAGACAGCACCCTGTTCACCGCCAAAAACAACCTTATTCTGGCGCGTGGTGCGCAACGCAAATACACCATTCCAGTGATCCCCATGGTCCAAAGCGAACGTGCGCAACTTTTGCACACCATGGCGCTATCTGCGATCAAACAGGGCGATGTGGAAATTGGCAAAGGCCTGCTGCGCGAAGCCATCGACACCCATCCACAACACTTTGAGGCCGCCGTGCGCAGCCTGCGTGCTCTGGAAGCAAGTTAAACCATGCACATCACGGCCAGTTCAGCCCTGTGGTTTTTACCGTTCGCGCTGCCATTGTGTTACATGACGGCCCTGTGGGACCTGCGCGCCATGCGGATTCCCAACAAAATCGTGCTGGCCTTATTTGCTGTGTTTGTCGTGATTGGCCTGATTGCCCTGCCCTTTGATGAATATCTCTGGAGGTATGCCCACTTTGGCATCGCATTGCTGATTGGCATTGCGCTGAATGCTGGTGGATTGGTTGGTGCCGGAGACGCCAAATTCGCTGCCGCCGCTGCCCCTTTTGTGGCCCTTGGCGATTTGCACGCGCTGTCTTTGGTCTTTGCCGCGAACCTATTGGCCGCATGGTTGACCCATCGCATCGCCAAACACACAGCCCTGCGTCGCCTTGTTCCGGATTGGGAAAGTTGGGACCAAGGCAAAAAGTTCCCCATGGGTCTCGCCCTTGGGGCGACAATGGTCATTTACCTAGGCCTTGGTGTTGCCTTTGGAACTTAGGATTTTCGTATCTGACTAGAAACCAAGCGACATAAATTAATGACCGCAATGCGGACTTGGACGAAACCGCTCCCGCGGTATTGGCGCTTTTGGCGGGTTTTGCGCGTTGATGTGAGCGGCGTGGAT
>CANLDA010000024.1 GCA_947489325.1 uncultured Paracoccaceae bacterium
GTGAAATGCCAAAGCGGCAACGCCAAAATGCCCGTCATCACAATGGACCCGGTCATCATCAAAGACCGCTTCATGAAGGCCGTACAGGCGTGATCTGATCAACAGTAAAGGGTGGTGCCTTAAAGGCGGCGCCCTTTATCCTTTTTTGGGGGCTATGGTTTTCTGGATCACCTCGGGTGGCAATTCGCGTTCATCGTAAACACCTATGAAAATCCCAACATCTTGTGCCGAACCTAACCGTTTAGCGCGCAGTTCTGCATCACTGATGGTGGTCCGTTGGGAAGGGCGGCGCGCCCATTGCGACAACTGGCTCTCGAACCGTGCGATAACATCGGCATATGCCACATCCCCCCCAAGATCACACAGCTCTTGCGGATCACTTTTCAAATCATACAAAAGCGGGCGAAATCCCCCATCGGCGAAGACACACTTCCAGTCTTTGTCGGCCAGCATGAACAGTCGCGCCTCTTTTGGATCAAGGCCCAGCGCCTCGGCTTCTGGCGTCGCGGAATAGTCATATTCGCTGACCACAAAATCACGCCAATCTTGCGGCGTATCCCCGTGCAAATACCCCCGCAAAGAGCGTCCTTCAAGAATATGATCCGGCACCTCGCCTCCTGCAAAATCCACAAATGTCGCGGCCAAATCAATGCTTTCGACCATTGCATCACAAACCGTGCCACGTGTGGCATCCGCCCGTGATGAAGGATCATAGACAATCAGCGGCACCCGCACGGACGGATCATGAAACAGATCCTTTTCCCCCAGCCAGTGATCCCCCAAATAATCACCATGATCCGAGGTCACGACGATCATCGTATCCTGCATGTGGCCTGTTTCTTCCAACCAATGGAATAGTCGCCCCATTTGATCGTCGGCCTGTTTTATCAATCCCATATAGGCCGGAATGACCTTTTCACGTACACCCGGCGTGCTGAAAGTGCGCCCGATCTGGTTTTTCATGAACGCGGCGTAAACCGGATGGGTGTTTTCCAATTCCTGCGCGGCGCGCACCACGGGCATCACCTGATCCGCCCCATACATGTCATGATAGGGCGCGGGCACGATATAGGGCCAATGGGGTTTGATATAGCTCAGATGGCACATCCATGGGCCAGCGCCTCGCTCATCCTGCTGCTGAATGAACTCCATGGCGCGACTGGTCAGCCATGGGGTTTCACTGTCTTCTTCGGCTATATCTGCGGGTTTGTCGGCATGACGCATGAACCAACCAGAGGCGATTTTACCGACCTCATCCCGCCCGGCGTTGGCGTTGTGCTGCCATGGGTTTTCTGCCGCATACCCTTTGGATTTCAAAAAGGCATTATACGGCGAGGGTTTCATGTCATAGCTGCCACTTGGCCCTTCGCCCCACAGTCCGTCATCGCGTTCAAACACGTCAAAGCCGCATTCCGCCACGCGCGCGCCGATGATGCTGTCTCGCGAAATGCCCAGACGGTCCAACCCGGCATCATCCACCTTCATGTGGGTCTTGCCAATCAGCCAACTGTCCATGCCCTGCACCCGCAGATGATCGCCCAGTGTGATCTCTCCCACCTTTAAGGGAAAGTTGTTCCACGCCGCGCCGTGGCTGTGCACGTACCGCCCGGTGTAAAAGCTCATCCTAGAAGCGCCACAAATCGGTGATTGCACATAACAATGCGAAAACCGCACACCCTTGGCGGCAAGCGCGTCCAGATGCGGGGTGTGCAGATGTGGATGCCCGGTGCAACTTAGGTAATCAAACCGAAGCTGATCAAACATAATGAACAGAATATTGCGTGGAGCGTTGGTCATGATGCCTTCAGTATAGAGGCGTTTGGACGCAACCTGCCACGCCTTTCTGACGCATTAGAGCACGGCGCAAATATCTGCGCCGCGCAATATCTTATGGTCCAAAGATCAGAAAGTTTTCGCCAAGGTAAACTTAATATTGCGACCTGGCGCTTCGCGTACCGAGAACTGCGTCTGATAGGATTCATCCAGCAGATTTTCGACACCTACACGAATTTCCGTACCTTCCAGAACACCATTCTGCGGTTTGAACGTGGCGCGCAGGTTGTGCAAAACCACATCATCTGTCACCAGCCCGCTCGCATTGCGAGAGCCGCGCGACACAACTTCCCAGCTCAGATCAACCTCTTCACCAAAGCGTTTACCAAGTGTTACGCGTGCTTCGTTGGCCGGCAACAGGCCCCACTCGCTGGACAGCCCCGTCGCACTGGCGGTGGCGTCGCCTTCCTGAATGTTGCCGTTGAAATCAACATAAAAACCACTCTCAAGGCTATAAGATGCTTCCAGTTCCAGACCAGTAGTCTCAATATCGGAAATCCCGGAATAGGATGTCACATCGGACAGCTCCGTTCTGTAAGCCGTCGCTTTCACCCGCAGATCATCACCATCCGCAAAGACGCTTGTACGATCATAGGACACGCCCAGCTCTACCGATTTAGCATTTTCGATCTGATGGATGAAATCAGGATTGCCACGTGGGTTCAGGATCAGGTCAAACTGATCGTCGATAATCGCCAGACTTGAATTCGCAACCACGCTGCCAAAAATGGCAAAGCCATTGTCGAATTTATAGTGAGCAGACAACGCCCCCATAAATGCATTATTTCCTGCGTAATCATCATTATTGCTGATTTTCTGTGTCTCGTAGCGCAACGCAGGCGTCAGAGTGAGGCCATCGCCAATGGTAATCTCATCCACAAGGAAAACAGCAAAGCGTTCATCCGTGCCACCGGGGGCTGCACTTGCTGACACGCGATCCTTTCGGATCACTTCAATACCCGCACGCAAATCATGCGACGCGGCACCAGTGTCAAACAAGGACGTGTTTTTCACGGTCAACTTGGTTGTTTCATACCGATGGTCCGCATTCAAAAGGGCAGACCCGGCTTGTGGGACCTGCGTATTGAAAATCTCTTGATCCGCGTAGCTGAGCGTGGCGGTCAGGTTGATCAGATCATTGTCTGCCGGATTAAAGTTATATTCCGCAATGGCAGTGCGCGTGTGAACATCACGATCTACAAAGCCAAAGAACCCCGGTGCCAAAGTAAATTCGTCATAAGGCACACCGTTGTATTCGCTCTGTGTGTCTGAATAGGACAGCTCAAACGAATGATCCCCATCCTGACCAAAGGTCTTCTTGGCCTTAAGCAGCCAAGACGGCAAAGCAAACTCGGAATAATCAATACTATTCCCATCGCCATCACGCTGATTGTTTTGGCTACGATAGACATAGTTCCCCAGGACCTCGAAATCTTCTGTGGGTTGCCATGCCAAGATCGAAGAAGAGGTAAACTGATTGCCATTAGTTCCGAACTCCAAAGTCTGACGCAACTTTACGCCCGGCTCGCCGCCGGTGAAATCCGAGGCATCCTTTGTCTCCAGAATAACCGCGCCGCCAATCGCGCCAGATCCATATTCAAATGCGCCAGCCGCACCGCGGATCACCGAAACATGTTTGTAAAGCGCAGGGTCGGTATAGAGCTGTGTGCCGATGCGATACAGCTCCTCGCTGCCAGCAGTTGCACCATCGACCAGAACCAAGACCTTCTGGTCGGTACCATATGTGGTGTTGGCGCCAAAGCCCCGGATGTTGATGCCAGAGCCCTGAGGGGTTGAGCCATTGATTAGGCTCACGCCGGGAACCGAATCAATCAGTTCAGCGATGGTGCCTGCCTGACGATCATTGATCTCTTCTTGGTTGATTGTGGTGACCGACGTTGCGGTTTCGGTGTGGACATCGCGTTTGCTGTTGCCCAACTCCACCGCATCAAGGTCGATGTCGCCGATTTCCTGTGCTGCCAAAGGCATTGCAATGCCAATAGCGGTTGTACAAAGCAGCGCTTTGCTAAGTGTTCTGAAGGTATCCATTTTGTCCCGTCCACAGATGTGTGAAAGCTGGCGGCGGGCTGGCATTTTCATGATTTTGTTTGGAAGCCGAGGGTGGCTTGGTGCGTTTGCTATTGATCCTGACTATTTTTGTCAATATTAACATTTTCAGAAAATGCGCACTCCAGCCATCGTGACTTATTCCACACGTCACCCGCCAGATGCTTTCCCTTATATATATCAAGGAGGTCCTCTGTATGCAGGGTGACAACGTAACAGCATCGTCGATTCGCACGGCTAGACTCGAGAATCAAAACATGCGCGACCGCGATGTCGCGGATTTGCTGAACATCAGCGAAGCACAATTGAACGCCGCCCACGTGGGTCAGGGCGTCACGCGCATCAATGCTGATCTGGATGCGGTCATGGAACAGGTACAGCGTTTGGGTGAGGTCATGGCCCTGACCCGCAACGAAAGCTGCGTGATCGAAAAAGTCGGCATCTATGACAAATACCATTCAGGCGCGCATGCCTCGATGATCCTGAACGAAGACATCGACCTGCGCATGTTTGGCAAGCATTGGGTCCACGGCTTTGCCATTGAAAAAGAAACCGACAAAGGCCTCAGTCGCTCTTTGCAGGTTTTTGATGCAGCAGGCGATGCGGTTCACAAAATTTTCCTGCGCGACACCTCTGTTGTGGAAGAATGGGACAATGTGGTGGACAGCCTTCGTCTGGCGGATCAAGGCGACACACTCGCCGTAGATCCACGCCACCCTGTGGAGGACGCCAAGGGCGATACCGCCAAGGCCGACACCCTGCGCGCAGAATGGGACAAAATGACCGACACCCATCAATTCATGGGGCTGACGCGCAAACTCAAGATGAACCGCCTTGGGGCCTATCGCATGGCGGGCGCGCCTTATGTTGAAAAACTGCAACCCGGCGCGGTAGGGCAAATTCTGGAACAGGCGGCAGAAACCCAAACCCCTATGATGGCCTTTGTCGGCAACATGGGCTGCATCGAAATCCACACCGGCCCGATTGAAACCGTGAAACGTATGGGACCATGGCTGAACGTGTTGGATGCACGGTTCAACTTGCATCTGCGCGAGGATCATATCGCCGAAGTTTGGGCTGTCACCAAATATACCAAACGCGGACCCGCAATTTCGGTCGAGGCATTTCGCAAGGATGGCCTGATCATTGCGCAGTTCTTTGGTGTGCTGCGTGGCGATGATCGCGCCGCAGGCTGGAACGCTCTTGTGGCAGATTTGCCCCGCGAAACAGAGGCTGCCGTCGCATGACACGTTTCTTCAGAACATGGGCGGCGGCAGCCTGTTTTGCGCTGCCTGCCCTATCTACCCAAGCGGATGAACCCACCAATCGAATCGTTTCGGTTGGGGGCGCCATTACCGAAATCATCTATGCGCTTGGCGAACAGGATCGTCTGGTGGCGCGTGATATCACGTCGAATTACCCACCCGAGGCGCTGGAGCTGCCCGACGTGGGCTACATCCGTCGCCTCTCTCCCGAAGGCATCCTGTCGGTCAATCCTGACTTGATCATTGCCGAAGAGGGCAGCGGTCCTCCCGAGGCCGTTGACCTGTTAAAAGAGGCGGCGATCAATATCGTGGAAATCCCGGATGGGTTCACCTCCGACGCCGTGATTGCCAAAATCCACGCAGTTGCCGAAACATTGGGTGTGCCTGACAAAGGCGATGTTCTGGCTGTAGATGTCGCCGAACAAATGCGGCAAGCCGTCGCGCGAACCACGGGCATTCAAAATAAAAAAGTGCTGTTCATCCTATCCATGCAAGGTGGGCGTGTAATGGCCAGTGGTCAGAACACTGCTGCTGATGGCATCATCACCTTGGCCGGTGGTGAAAACGCTGTACAGGGCTTTGACGGCTACAAACCCCTCACCGACGAAGCCATCACCGAAAGCGGTGCCGAAGTCATCCTGATGATGCGCCGCAAAGGTGATCATGGCTTGGATGACGCAACCCTCTTTACCCACCCGGCGCTCAGTGTTCTGCCTGCCGCCCAAACCCGATCAGTTGTGCGTATGGATGGCATGTTGCTGTTGGGCTTCTCGGTGCGTACAGCGCAGGCTGTTACAGACCTGTCCACCGCCCTCGCCCAAATCGGAGGGTAATCCATGGCTGTCCTGACGCAAAACTTCATCCCTGCCCATACCGGAGACCGCAGCCACCGCGCACATCTTCTTATGCTACTGTTGTGCGGGGTGTTGGTCATTGCCTGCATCGCCAATCTGGCAATCGGTGCATCTGGTGCCTCGTTGTGGAAAGCATTGAGCGATCTTGCGACAGGGCAAGACATATCCCTGCGTGACAAAGTTGTGCTGTGGGACATCCGCGCGCCTCGGGTTTTGATGGCCTGCCTTGTCGGCGCGTCTCTGGCGGTGTCAGGTGCCATTATGCAGGGGCTGTTTCGCAACCCGTTGGCTGATCCGGGGATTGTTGGGGTCAGTGCAGGTGCAGGCCTTGGGGCGATCGTTGCTATTGTATTGGGGGGCTTTCTGCCTGCTGTCATCACCCAGCATCTGGGATATTATATCGTGCCCGCAGCGGCCTTTTTGGGTGGCTGGGCATCCACCTTGTTGTTGTACCGGGTTGCCACCCGAAAAGGACGCACATCTGTCGCCACTATGCTGCTTGCGGGTATCGCTCTTGGAGCTCTCAGCGGGGCAATATCTGGGGTTATGATCTATATCGCCGATGACGCCCAACTGCGCGACCTGACTTTTTGGAGTATGGGATCATTGGCAGGGGCCACATGGTCCAAGGTTTTGACATCCGCTCCGTTGATGTTGCTGGCCCTCTTTGTGTCCCCATTTCTGGCGCGTTCTTTGAATGGCCTGGCCCTTGGCGAAGCAGCGGCCAATCACATCGGAATTCCTGTGCAACGCATGAAAAACATCGCCATTATGACCGTCGCCGCCGCCACCGGTGCCGCCGTTGCAGTCAGTGGCGGCATCGGATTTGTCGGCATTGTTGTGCCGCATGTACTGCGTCTATTGGTAGGCCCGGATCACAAATACCTGCTGATCAACTCTGCAATTTTGGGCGCTGTGATGTTGCTGGTGGCCGACGCCATCAGTCGCGTGATCATAGCGCCGGCCGAATTGCCCATCGGCATCATCACCGCCACCATTGGCGGGCCGTTTTTCCTTTGGATATTGCTGCGGCAACGCGGCCTTCTGGACATGTAATTCCATGCTGAGCGCCACCAACATTACCGTATCTTACGGCCAAAATCGCATTCTTCATCACATTGATTTCACCGCCCAAGCCGGAGAATTCACCGCCATTGTTGGCCCCAATGGATCGGGCAAAACCACGTTGATGCGCGCCTTAACGGGGGAGGTGCCATATACTGGCAAGGTCATCCTGAACGGCACCAATATTGCGCGACAAAAGCCGTGGGAGCTGGCCGTGCAGCGGGGGGTTTTGCCACAAGCCACCAGTCTTGCTTTTCCCTTTACCGTCACCGAGGTCGTGCGTCTGGGCCTAAACGCGGGTCTGAGTGCGAGCTTAAACTCCGGAGGGCACTCAAACCAGATTTCTGTGCCTCAGGCCTTGGAGCGTGTCGGTCTTGGCGGTTTTGCCGGGCGGTATTATCAGGAATTGTCGGGCGGTGAACAACAGCGCGTACAACTGGCCCGCGTCTTGTTGCAAGTGTGGGAACCGATCCTGAACGACACCCCGCGCTGGCTCTTTCTAGATGAACCTGTCTCAAGCCTTGATATCGGTCACCAACTCCTTGTGATGCAGATCGCCCGCGATTTTGCGGATGCGGGGGGCGGTGTGATTGCAGTTATGCATGACCTGAACCTGACCGCGATGTTTGCCAACAACATTGCCTTGATCAGTCAGGGCCACCTTGCAGGGCAAGGCGCACCTGCCGCGATCTTAACCGATGACATGCTGAGTGATGCCTATCACTGCAATCTGCGCGTCAATACATCGCCTGATCAGGGCACATTTCTTTTGCCACATGCCGCGTCCTTTGGCGCGGCGATTTCACCCGGAGCCCCCAGATGACAGTCCTTGAACGTTGGAACGAAGCCCAGCTTTTCCTCAGCAAAGGTGGCCCCGCGATCTGGGCGATTGCATTGTTGTCGGTGCTGACGCTAACGCTGATCCTGTGGAAAACCTGGAACTTGTCGTGCATGGGCGCATGGGCCGGAAAAACCACCGAACGGGCCGTACGTGATTGGTGTGCCGGTGATACGAAGGCCGCACAAGATCGCCTGAAAAAGCGCAGAAATCTGCGTGCAACCGTCGCGCGTGCGGCAATGGAAACCCATCTGAACCCGGCCTTTTCGGACTCTGAGAAACGCGAAGAAATTCTGCGCATCGCTAAGGCGCAACTGGCCCGTGCCCGCACTGGCTTGCGCCCGCTGGAACTGATCAGCACCATCGCGCCGCTTCTGGGTTTGCTGGGCACAGTTTTGGGCATGATCGCAGCCTTTCAAACCCTACAAGAGGCCGGATCACGCGCTGATCCAGCCGCGCTGGCTGGCGGCATCTGGGAGGCCCTGCTGACCACAGCCGCAGGTATGGCAGTGGCCATTCCCGCCTCTGCCGCGCTGACGTGGTTTGAAAGCGTCGCGGACAAATCACAGGCGGATATGGAGGATGCGATCACCCGCATCCTGACCCGCAATACGCCCACCAAAGTACGAAGCAACCCCGCATTGCAAGCCGCCGAATAACCCATGCAGATCACCCCTCCTCGCCCACGCCGCAAGCCCAGCCTCACGCCGATGATCGACGTGGTGTTTTTGTTGTTGGTCTTTTTCATGCTGGCTGCGCGCTTTGGTCAGGATGTGGTGATTGACCTGCCACTCAGCCTTGTGTCGGACAAACCCTATGAAGGTCCGCCGCGCCTGATCGACATCCTGCCCGAAGAATTGAAACTGAACGGAGTGACCATGCCCGTTGAAGATCTTTTGCCAGAGATTGGCCGCATGATGTTGTCGCATTCTGATGCCATCATCATTCGTGCCCGCGAAGAGGCCGACCTGCAACGCATTGTCGATGTGATGGAACAACTGGCTGCCGCCGGATATGAAACCTTGGTTCTGGTGGAATAATGCTGATTCCTACTGCCCCCAGACGTCCGCGCGGCGAAAGCATCGTGCCAATGATCAACGTGGTGTTTTTGCTGCTGATCTTTTTCCTGATGACCGCGCAGATCGCCCCGCCGGAACCCTTTGAGGTCACCCCACCGGATTCACAATCGGAAAAGCCTGCGGAACACAATCGCACGCTTTATCTGAGTGCCGATGGCGAGATGGCCATGAATGACGCGCGCGGCGAAGATGTGTTTACGCAGATGTCTGATCTGACTGAACACGAGCCTCTGATCATCCGCGCCGACCGCGCCCTCAAGGCCGAGATAATCGCTGCCCTCTTGCCCCGGATCGCCCGTACCGGGGTGCGTAAGGTGCAACTGGTCTCTGTTGCAAGGTAAGCTTTATGCGTTCTTCTCTGGAAATTTTGACTTTTTTGATTTTGGCCAGCGGGATTCACTTGATGATGTGGGGCCACGAAGAAGAGGGATCATTGCAATCGGCAGGTGCGAGCGGCGAGCATTTGGTTTCAGTGCTCGCCTCCAATGCCTCGATGCAGCAATTGGTTCAACAATGGGAAACGCCTCCGGCAACGCCCACGGTGGAAACACAGCCGGTTCTGAACACCCCGCAAACGCCAATCCCCCCAGCAGAGCAACCAACAGCCCCGCAACCGGTAACCGATGTTCCGCAGGCGGTGCCAGAGATGCCGCGCATGGCAGACGCCCCTGCACTGCCCTCAATCACCGACACAGCGCCCCCTCCTCCGCCACCACCCGCGCCGGAAAAACCCCCGGAAAAGCCAGTCGAAAAACCCACCCCAAAAAAGGTGGCCAAGGCCCCATCCAAGGCCTCCCAGGCCCAAGTTGCGCGCAAGGCAAAGGGAGAGGGCAACAAAGGGGCAGCTGGCAATAACGGCGTCGAAACCACGGCGAGCCAACCCTCGAAAAAGGCCGCATCTTTGATGCGCAAATGGGGCAGCACCATCCGTACCCGCATTGCCCGCCGCGCACCGCGTGGGGCCGGACGCGGCACCGCCATTGTGCGTGTCACCGTGGCCAGCAGTGGGCAATTGATGTCTGTGTCATTGGCCAAATCATCCGGCAACGCCAAGATCGACAATCTCGCGCTTCAGGCCGTGCGCCGCGCGGCACCTTTCCCCAAGGCCCCTGCAGGGATTGGCAAATCCAGCCAGACCTTTTCCATCCCGATCAAATCAAAGTAATCAATCCGGCACCACCTTGCCGGGGTTCATGATATTTTGCGGATCCAGCGCACGTTTGATCGCCACCATCATATCCACTGCCCCGCCCAATTCCTTGCGCAGATAAGGGCGTTTACCCTGCCCAATGCCATGTTCACCCGTACATGTGCCCCCCAACGAAATCGCCAGATCATTCAGCCAGCCAACAAATTCATCCGCTTTGCGCACTTCGTCCGGGTTTTCCATATCGATCAAGGGCAAAGTGTGGAAATTCCCATCCCCCACATGGCCAATGATCGGTGCCAAAAGACCCAATTCCTGCAATCGACCCTGTGCAAGTGTCACACATTCCGCCAGTTTGGAAATTGGCACGCAAACATCCGTGGAAATCCCCTTGGCATGGGGGCGCAATTGCAAACTCGCCCAATAGGCATCGTGGCGCGCCTGCCACAGCTTATTGCGATCCTCGGCACGCGTGGTCCACTCAAACCTGTCTCCACCGCAATCGCGGGCAATATCACCAAACATTTCCGCCTGCTCGGTCACGCTGTTTTTTGATCCGTGAAATTCCAGCAACAACAGCGGGTTTTCCGGCAAATCCAGTCCGGAATAGGCATTCACCGCCTGCACACTCAGCACATCCAACAATTCCATCCGCGCCACTGGAATCCCATATTGAATGGTCTGCATAACCGCCTGACAGGCCGCATCCACGCTTTCAAAAGAACACCGCGCCGAAGACATCGCCTCGGGGATGCCTTGCAATTTGAGAGTGATTTCAGTGATCAAACCTAACGTGCCTTCGCTGCCCACCATCAGGCGCGTCAGATCATAGCCTGCGCTGGTCTTTTTCGCGCGGCTGGCGGTGCGGATCACCTCACCGCTTGCGCTCACCACTTCCAAGGCCAGCACGTTGTCTTTCATCGTGCCATACCGCACCGCATTGGTGCCACTGGCCCGCGTCGCAGCCATTCCGCCAATGGTGGCATTCGCCCCCGGGTCAATCGGGAAAAACAGCCCTCGATCGCGCAAATATGTATTCAACTGTTCCCGTGTAACACCGGGCTGCACGACACAATCCAAATCCTCGGGATGGACGGCCAGAATGGCGTTCATCTCACTGGTATCCACGCAAATGCCCCCCGCTGGCGCATTCACATGCCCTTCAAGTGACGTGCCTACACCAAAGGGAATGATCGGCACGCCATGCTGCGCACAGACCTTGACCAGATCGGACACTTCGGCCGTGTCCTTAGGAAAAACAACAGCATCTGGAGTCTGATTTTTGATCCAAGTGGTGGTGTGACCATGTTGTTCACGTATGGATTTTCCCGTCTGACACCGCTCGCCAAAGCGTTGTTTGAGAATGCCCAGCGCGGCAGTTATTCCAGCCTCATTTCTGGGTAAATCCACCGCCTGCACCATGTCATTTTCTCCACTTTTGAGTGCAGGCTAACGGATCAGTACAGGCTGCACTATCCGTATTTTCAGGTATCATTCACCATAGGCCAGCCCCTCGCGTCGTGGATCTGCGCCACCTTGCAAGGTCTCTGCGATAGCAATCGCATGAATGCCAGAATTCAAATCACGCAGATTCACCTCGTATCCCATGTCCGCCAAAGCACTGGAAAATGTCGCATCTTCCAGTTCATAGATGCCAAAGCGGTTGACCATATTGGGCAAAGCTGCCGCTGCTTGCACATCCATTCCCCAATCCAAATGCGCAATAATCGCCTTGGCGACATAGCCAATAATCCGGCTCCCCCCGGGAGAGCCAATAACCAGCACCGGCTCGCCGTCCTTCATAACAATGGTCGGCGCCATTGAGCTGCGCGGGCGTTTACCCGGCTCTACCCGATTGGCCACCGGCACCCCATCGCGGTGCGAGCGAAACGAGAAATCCGTAAGTTCATTGTTCAGCAGGAACCCTCGCACCATCACCCGGCTGCCAAAGCCGTTTTCGATGGTCGTGGTCATGGACAGGGCATTGCCATATTGATCCACAATCGAGATATGCGAGGTAGACAGCAACTCAATTGCGTCATCTGCGCCCCAGTTCAACGCATGGTCAAATTCCGGCTTACCCGGCGCGACCTCGGGCAACGCATCATCTCCTTGCAACAGCTGCGCACGATCCTGCAAATACGCCGGAGCCAACAATCCCTTGGCTGGCACAGGAACAAAATCGCTATCGGCCACATATTGTCCGCGATCCACAAATGCCAAACGCGACGCATCCCCGATAATGCGCCAGCTCTCTGCACTCTCTGGCCCCATCATTGCCAAATCAAATGGTTCGACCAGCCCAAGAATTTGCCCAACTGCCAATCCACCCGAACTCGGGGGGCCCATGCCGCACACCTGATGGCCACGATATTGCGCACAAACTGGCGCGCGCTCTTTCACGGAATACAGCGCCAGATCAATCGCGCTCAACTCTCCCGGAGCCTTTGCCGTTCGCACCGCCCGCACAATATCACGTGCAATTTCACCTGTGTAGAACGGCGCTGCTCCCTTTTGGGCAAGCTGACGAATACTGTCCGCATAGGCCGGGTTCTTCACCCAATCCCCCGCCCCCAGCGCTTGACCCTCTGGCAAAAAATACTGCGCAGTCACCGGATGACTTGACAGTTTCACCGCATCCCGTGCCACAGAGGCCGCCATACGGAGTGAAACCGCGAACCCCTCGCGCGCCAGAGTTTCCGCATCTGTGAACAATCCCGCCCAATTGGACCGCCCCCATCGTCGATGCGCCTCTTGTAATAACATTGGCGTGCCCGGCACACCAACAGAACGGCCGCCCACGACTGCCTCCCAAAACCCCATAGGACTTCCGTCTATGTTCTGAAACAGGCGTGGTGTTGCCGTCAAAGGCGCGGTCTCGCGCCCATCCAACGTGGTGAGTTGCCCCGACGCAGCGTCATACCAAACCAAAAACGCCCCACCGCCAAGCCCCGAGGATTGCGGCTCTACCAACCCCAGCACGGCTTGCACTGCGATCATGGCATCGGCAGCACTGCCACCGCTTTGCAAAATCTTTGCGCCCGCTTCTACCGCCAAAGGATGCGCCGCACTCACCATCCAATTTTGCGCGACCACTGGCTGTCCTGCGGCCTTGTCATCGGCCGCAGATTGCAAAAGCGCAGGCACATCATATCCAAGATCGGTCGCCACCTCTGGCGCGACATCATCAGCCGCCTGTTGTGCCCAGGCGATCTGTGCCATCAAGAGCCCAATAACGCCCGCAGCAATCCCAGATATACGCATCTTACCCGTCCTTCTATGGCCTTACATGCAGCGTAGATCGCCTATGAGGCGGACGCCATGGTTTTCTCCTGATGCTTCTCAAGAAGGCAAAGGGACGGACTCAGATGGTCTGATCGTAGTCCCCGACAAGGGATTCTGTGCGGATCACGGCGTCGATGTCAGCAAAGATCGCGCGCATTTCTGCTTCGCTTTCGCTGCTTTCACAGACCACAACAAGATTGGGAGTGTTGGACGATGCACGCACCAAACCCCAGCTGCCATTATCCAGAATGACGCGCGCGCCATTGACTGTGACCACTTCTTTGATGGCGCGTCCGGCCACTGTTTCGCTGGCCTCTGCCTTGGCAACCAATTTGGCAACCAATCGCTCCAGCACCTGATATTTTTCCGTATCCGCGCAATAGGGTGACATGGTCGGCGTGGCCCAGGTTTTGGGCAGTGCTTTGCGCAGATCTGACATTTTCATATCAGGATTGCGCTCCATCAGCTTGCAGATTTCCACCGCGACACGCATGCCACAGTCATATCCGCGCCCAATAGGTTCTGCCAAAAAGTAGTGGCCAGATTTTTCAAACCCAGCCAGTGCACCGATCTCCTTAACGCGACGTTTCATATGGCTGTGACCGGTTTTCCAATAATCCGCCGTTACGCCGTTTTTCTGCAATTCGGGATCAGAGGCAAACAAACCTGTGGATTTCACATCCGCCACAAAGGTAGCGTTGGGGTAAATTTTGGACAGATCGCGCGCCATGATCACGCCGACCTTATCGGCGAAAATCTCTTCGCCTTCGTCATCCACCACGCCGCAACGATCACCGTCCCCATCAAAGCCTAACGCCATATCTGCGCCCGATGCCTTTACGCTGTCAGACATGTCATGCAACATCTCCATGGCTTCGGGATTTGGGTTGTAGTGAGGGAAGGTGTAATCAAGGCGGTTGTGGCTTTCGACCACCTCGACCCCCATGCGCGCAAACAGTTCTGGCGCAAAAGCCGACGCGGTGCCATTGCCTGTGGCACACACCACCTTGAGGGGGCGGGACATTTTAAAATCGCCTACCAGATCATCAAGATAGGCCTCTTTCACGCCATCCACGAATTCGTAGCCGCCGCCCGCATGGGCCTGACCTTCACCGTTCAGGACGATATCGCGCAGCTCATCCATCTCTACTGGGCCGTGGGTCAGCGGGCGCTCAAACCCCATTTTCACACCTGTCCAGCCGTTGGGATTATGGCTGGCCGTGACCATCGCCACCGCGGGCACATCCAAGTGGAATTGCGCGAAGTAAGCCATGGGGCTGAGAGCTGGGCCGATGTCTTTGACTTGAATTCCGGCCTGCATCAACCCCACAATCAGCGCGTTTTTGATTGAAACAGAATAGTCGCGATAATCATTACCCACTGCAATCACTGGATCAATGCCACGGCGGCGCATTTGCGTCCCCAACCCAAGACCCAACGCTGTGATACCCGGTAGATTGATTTCCTCCGGAAAGCGCCAGCGGGCGTCATATTCACGAAAGCCGGTGGGCTTGATCATGGGATCACGAAGGAACTCCCAGGTGTTTGGCGTAACATCAGGATTTGGTCGGCGCATGTGCGTGGCCTTTACTCGTTAGATGGAAATCGGGTTGGCCTTGGCCAGTCGATCAAATTGCATCAGCGTGTCAATCAGCGCTGGCATTTGATCCAGATAAATCATGTTGGGCCCGTCGCTGGGCGCGTTATCCGGGTCTTCGTGGGTTTCGATGAACACAGCGGCAATACCCAAAGAGACCGCAACGCGCGCCATAGCAGGTGCAAATTCGCGTTGCCCACCCGAGCTTCCGCCTTGGCCGCCGGGTTGTTGGACTGAATGGGTCGCGTCCATCACCACAGGATATCCAGTCTGCGCCATACGCGGCAATCCACGCATATCTGTCACAAGCGTATTATAGCCAAAAGACGTGCCCCGTTCGGTCAACATAATGCGATCGTTGCCAGTGCTTTCAACCTTGGTCACGACGTTGTCCATATCCCAAGGGGCAAGGAACTGACCTTTTTTGACGTTGATCACCGCCCCAGTTTTACCTGCTGCGACCAACAGGTCGGTCTGGCGGCACAGGAACGCAGGGATTTGCAGAATGTCGCAGACTTCAGCCGCCGGGACGCATTGCGCTTCGGAGTGAATATCAGTGAGAACTGGCACACCAATGGCGTCTTTGACGCCCTTCATAACCTTCAGCCCTTCATCAATGCCCAAGCCGCGCACACCTGAAACAGAGGTGCGGTTGGCCTTGTCATAGCTGGCTTTAAACACATATTGCGCGCCTACCGCGTCGCAGGCCTCTTTCATTTTGCCGGCAATCATCTGCGCGTGATCCGCACTCTCAAGCTGGCACGGGCCCGCGATCAGCGTCAGGGGCTTGTCATTTCCGACGGTCAGCCCGCCGATATCAATATGTTTCATTTAGGACGAGACCTGTTCTCTGAGAATGGACGCTGTAAGCGAGATCATCAGATAAATGCCTGAAAAGATCACAAAGGCCAAGGCCGTGTTCTCAAATGAGCGCGGATAAGAGGGATCTTGCGAGGCAACAGGGCGCACGCTGGTAGTCAAATACCGCACCTGCTTGCTTGCCTCCAGCTCTGATTGTTTGACCGCCTGCAGGGCATTTTGCAAAAACACATCTGCTGTCACAAGATCGGCCTGCGCCATTTGGATTTGAACGGTTTGTTGGGCAAGCGATACCTCGCCCTCTGCGGCGTCTCGCATCCTGTCCTGGAGTTGCTGCTGCTGCGCACTAAGGCGGCGAATATCACCGCGCGCGCCTTCGACACGCGCCTGATTGGGATTATTGTTGTCCAAAAGCGCCTGCAAGAACAGTTCCTTTTCCAGCAATTTCACCTCAACCGTGTTGATTTGGCTGCGCAGGCTGGCGATCACACCCTCTGGGTCCAAAAGGGTGCTGTTTTGCAGATTGACCAATTCGTTTTGAGTTTTACGCCGCTCGGTTTTGGCAAGCTCAAGTTCTTGTCTTGCAGCACTCATTTGGTCTTCGCGTTTACGCCGTGACAGATCATCCACCCGCTCTTCGGCATAGGAAATCAATGCGGTCGACATGCTCTCTGACAAAAGAGGATCAGGAGAGCTTACCTCCATGCGAATAACGCCCTCGGTTGGATCATAGCCCACCGTCACATATTTTTTATAAAGCTTATGCGCCTGTTCATTCGAAGGTTGCGGATCAAGCCGCTGTAAAGGATCCACTCTAGGGTCGGAAAAATAACGCTTGAAACCCACATCTTTGTCCAGCCGGATCATCGCGTCCTTGGACATAAGATAAGATTGCGTCGCAATGGAATCCTGACTGGTGGCAAACTGCGTTCCAGACAATAATCCGCCAATGCCACCTCCCCCGCCACCGTCGGCTTGCAGGATCAAGAATTCTGACTTGGTCGCATACATTGGTGTTGCGATAACGTAATAATACCACCCTGCCAACAAGGTCGGCAAAAACACAAAGGCCGCCAGCCGTGTCAGTAAAAGCGCCAGCTTGCGGCGACGACGCTTACCGATGTCGCGCTGAATTTTCTGGATTTCATGGGCACGACGTTCCGCCGGTGATCGCGTCTCCGTCGATGGAAGTTGTGTCTTATCAAGCGAGATCGTTTGGGGCAGTTGCACAGCACCCGCGCCCTTTGCTTTATTGCGCCCAGCCCCTTCGGGCACGACCAGTTCCAACATCGACTCGCGTTGAAACGGATCGATCCCCTGCGCGCGCAGCAATCGAATGGCGTCATAATCCGACGTCGCGGCGACCCCGTGTTTTTGCGCCAACCGACGTGCCATACGCAGTTGCCGTCCGGTCAGGCCTTCACGCTTAATCGCATCGATTTCCTGCTCGGCAGTCATAGTCGCGGATGTCGGGGCACCCTGTCCGGGCGCGGCATGCTGTTGGCGCGGTTGCACTTGTGCAGTTGGCGCGGCTTGCTGAGGTTTTGGGGACTGTTGCGGGGGCGTCGGCTGAGACGGGCCACCCGCGAATCGTTCTGCTGGAATATCCTTTTGGGGCGCAGCTTCTGCCGCACCTGTTCCACCAGCCGGATTGTTTCGACGAATGCGGAACCGCTTAGCCTTGGGTTTCGTAGTCATATAACTGCTTCGCTTCTTCCAAGGTGTCAAACATGTGCAACTGACCATCCAGCAACACCGCCGCCTGTGTGGCGTATTTTTCCAACGTTTCTGCCTGATGCGATACGATCACAATTGTTGTGGTCCGCAAGCGTTCTTCAAGGATGTCGCCCGCCCGTTTGTTAAACTCAACATCGGTTGAACCGGGCATGCCTTCATCAATGAGATAGATATCAAAGTCCAGTGCCAGCATTAAGGCAAAAGTAAACCGCGCTCGCATTCCCGACGAATAGGTTCCAAGCGGCTGATCGAAATACTCCCCTAATCCGCAAACATAGCGGCAATACGCCTCGACATAGTCCGGGTCCAACCCGTAAAGCCGCGCAATATAGCGGCTGTTTTCCATTGCAGAATGTTTGCCTACAACGCCGCCCATAAACCCCAGCGGAAACGAGATGCGACATCCGCGCTTAATCTCGCCCTCATCGGGTTTTTCCAAACCAGCCATCATATTGATCAGTGTCGTTTTTCCGGTGCCGTTGGGGGCAAGCACCCCAAGGGACGTGCCCAGTTCCACACGAAAAGACACACGATCAAGGATCACCTTGCGCTGACTTCCCGTCCAAAAAGATTTACTCACATCTATAAACTCGAGCATTTATCGCTCCGGCCTGCTCTTGCCCCACCGATACTAGCAGGGCTTTATTAACGCTCTGTTCATGGCGCCTTATTCGATAATATGTCGGATGAAGGGGGCACCTGACAACAGGCAAGCGATCAAATCCCCGCGTTTGTGACAAAAAAACCGGCGCAAATGCACCGGTTTCTCTGAAAATTTTGTGAAAGCGTATCAGAGGTTCTGTTTTTCCACCCGGCACACCTTGCCCGCGATGATCGACACGATTGCCGCAGCAAAGCTGAACAGCGCGCCCATTTTGGCGGCGTCTTGCACAGGCCCAGCATCAAAGGCAACCGACGCCACAAACAACGACACGGTAAAGCCAATCGCGGCAACAAAGCCGATCACAACAAGATCAATGATCCGCATGCCCTGTGGCATCCCCAACTTGAGCGGCACCGCGGCAAACCAACCAAAGATCAGAATGCCCACGGGCTTACCAATCAGCAGGCCTGCTAAAACCAGCCATGTCGCATCACCGATAGAACTAAACTCCACCCCAGCATTGAGCAGGCCAAAGAAGAACAAGATCACCTCAACCGGGTGCTTGAGTGCATGTTCGATCACGTTCAGCATATCGTGCAAATGAGTTTCTGCATCCGAGAAGATACCAAAAGCGCGGTCCGCATGTGGGATCGTCGCCACAATCGGCAACAAACCCAGCGCCGGGTGCAAACCAGAGCGCATAAAGGCGTACCAGCTGACGGCACCTGCCACCAGATAAGGCACAAAATGCAGGTATTTGCGCACGAATGTTGAACACGGACGCGCCTGATTGCCCCGGTCCATCCGGCGTGGCAGCCAGTTGAACACAACATATACAATGATCGCAGCCGCCAGTGACACCAGTAACCATTCGGGGGCCAGTTCACCACTTGGATAGAAGACCGCCAGAATGATCAGGCCTACGGCATCATCGGCAATAGCCAACAACAGCAAGAAACGCACGGCCGGATGCCCAGCACCGAACACAATCCGCCCAATAAGATAGGAAAACGCAATATCGGTGGCCGTCGGAATGGCCCAGCCATTCGCCACAGCGTTATAAGTATCAGACCCCAGAAACAGTGCCAGACCAAGATAAACACCGATTGGTCCAAACATGCCCCCCGCCGTTGCAAACAAGGGCGTTGCGGCCTTTTTGCCGCGCAGTGACCCGTTCTTGAGGATCACCGCTTCCCAGACTTCCTTGGCCGCAATGGCAAAGAAGAACGCCATCAACAGATCATTGACCAGATAATGCAACGTCAGTGTGCGATGGTCCCCATGCGCATGGCCAATGGGCGCGTGATCCCAAATCACGAATTCAACGAACTCATGATAAGAATGTGGATTGGTGTTTGCCCATATCAGGGCCAAAATAGCGCCAATAATCAGCAGCAGTGAATAGTTGGTCAGAAAATTCCATACGCGATACATGGCCGCTCCCTTTTTTGTCCTCGCCTTACGCGAGAGGTAGCGGAAAATGACCTGAGGGGCAACACGACCGCATGCTGGAAAGCGCCAGTATGGCTGGCAAAAGCGCCATATATGATCAATTTTGTCAGGCTAGTATCCTATAAGTGAACATTTATTCTTTTGGATTCGTCGGCAAAGGCTGCGCACCGGGCCAGATCCAACTTCTGATCGCGCCAAATTTTGTCGCGCCTGCATTAAGCCTTGCACACCCAATATCTGACGCAGCTCTTTGCGTTGCGCCCGCGTCAAAGCAACCGTCGCCTGCCGCCCCAGATACAGGCTTTCGACCAGGCATCCATTGGCAATGATGATTTCGTGCCGTGGCAGCAAAAGGTGAAAATAAGTCACATCGCGTGCCCTGTTGGAAACGTGAATGCTTGGCATTGCCAGCAAATGCTTGGCCGCGCACAGTATCTCTTCCCGAGCAAACATCCGTTTGGCAATTTTGCTGCGCAACAAAATCCGATGCTGAGGCGAGACCAGTAAAGGCCGTATCGGCTGATTTTCCCCCAAGGCATCCTGCTTGATACGAATGGGGCGCAGCTCGGGGCGCGCGCTCAGGTCTCTCTCTGTCAGGTTCCGCTGCCCAACCCACAGCAAAGGTTGCAGCCCACTGTCGTGCGTTTGAATCATGTCGCCTATCTTAAGCCTCTCGACAGCGCGCACACCATGTTCTGTTTCAATCAACGTGCCTTCTGCAAAGCATACCAGATCGATATCCGGACGATCCGCCGTCAGGCCAGCATAATTATCGCCTACCAAACTATTGATAGAGAAACTTTCAATCGCCCCAGCCTCTAAGGGGGCGTTCGCACTGCCACTCAATCCCGGTACGATATAGACATCTCCATCTACGGTCTGAGTTGCCACCACAGTTGCCGGAGTTTGCGTTCCATCCTCATAGGTTATTGTGACATTCAAGACGACGGAACTGTCTAATGCTGCGGTATCACCGTTTACAACAATGTTGTCGCCATCGCCATCATATCGCCCATTCCGATCATCATCCCCGACAACACCATCGTTGTTTTCGTCATGCGCTGTGATTTCCACGATGCTTTCATAGGCAGGCTGATCTTCGTCTCCGTATGTATTCCCGACAAGGTCATCCCACCCATCTGATCGTGCATTGTTTTCATTGACATCTTGATCAGCGAAATTACCCAGATAAAACCCGCTATACTGAAAATCAGCCATGACCCACTCCAACACGGTTGTTGAGGGCAACGGCTATCTGAAAGATTTAAAACTTCGTTTAATATGCAGGCAGTTAGCTAAATTACCTGCATAATCATTTTAGGAGTTTTGCATTAGCCAACCCAGCCCTGCCAAGCCAATCCGGCAACCAATGCCCCAATCATGGCAAATCCCAGATAGGCCACGAACACCCGTGGTTTCACCAAGGCCCAGACCGCAATCGCCGCCGGGATGCAACTGACTCCCCCTGCCAGAACAAAACTCATCGCGGCCCCATGAGACATGCCTTGCTGCAAGAGTGCATCCACCAATGGCACCGCCGCATAGCCATTCAGATAGGCAGGCGCGCCAACCAAGGCCCCAAGGAAAATCGGCTTAAACCCGTCGCCGCCCAGCACACCGGCAATCCATTCGGCAGGCACGTAATGGATCATCAACGCCTCGATCACATAGGCGAGTGCCAGCCATTTCAGCAAAAACAACCCATTCCCAACCGATGCTTCGCGAAACGCTGTGCGCCGCGCAGCCTCGCCCCAAAACGCCCACTTGGGTTTAGCGCTGAACGGGCTGGCAGAACCGCAACAGCCGCCCATATGGTTCTGCTCGCGCAGCGGATTGGCAAAAACTGCTGTGCGCGCCATGCTCATGGTCATGAACCCACCAAACAGGCCCAGCCCCATGGCGGCCAGCAATTTGGCCAGCGCAAAATCAAACCCCAAAGTGCCCGAGGTGATTGCAAACATCGCAGGATCCATCAGAGGCGAGGCCAGCCAAAACGCCATCACCGCTGACAATGGCGCACCTGCGGCCAATAAAGCCGCTATAAACGGGATCACCTCACAGGAACAAAACGGCGCAATGCCTCCAAGCACAGCGGCCAGAAAAATCATCCGCACCTCGCGCCCGACAAAGGCCTTGGCCAACATGTTTTCAGCCCCTGTCGCCTTAAGAAATCCAATCGCCAATACCGCAAAACCAATGAACGGCGCCGTGCTGGCCAGTGCCTTAAGTGCAAAAAGGATCGTGGGCCACAGCTGTGCAAAATCCAGCACAGCCACCGCAACAAGGATCACGATCAGTGCCAGCCACGCCTTATCAAACCGCTTGCCGCCGCTGTCCCCAGGAGAATGTGTTAAATCAGCCATGGTGGTGCGCTCCATCATCGCAATCCGCGCAACATTCCTTCAACAGGAATTCTGACAGCGCCCGCACTTCATCAAAAGCAACAGCGGCACATATGATCGACCGCCCCTGCTTTTGCTGCGTCACAAGCCCTGCCTGCGCCAAAATTTTCATGTGATGTGTCAACGTTGATCCCGTCACGCCCGTTCGCGCGCCCAGATCGCCAATGCTCAGCCCTTCGGCCCCTGCCCGCACCAGCGAGCGTAAAACCAAAAGGCGTTGTTCAGAACCAAGTGCGGCAAAGGTGGATGCCGCAACTTCAAGGCTCAAGTCATGTGTATCAATACATTTCATATTTCTAGAAATATAGAAATAAATTCACGTACACAAGTTATTTCTACGTTTATCGAAATATAATCAAAGCGGCGCCATACAAGCGCCGCTTTGACTTTGCTTCATTACAGGGGCACGACTCCAAATTTTCCCTTGATGAGTTTGTCCACCAATTCTTGTGTCTTTGGTTGGCCTTTGCACGTTTCCCGTTTGTCACGTTGCGTAGATTTGGATGAAAGAAGCAACTCATCCACTTTGACAAACATGGCGCGTACTTGCGTTTCTGCGGTTTCTGTTAATCCACGACGCTCGCGCACAGACGCAACAAAGGTATCAACAAATTCATCCGACCGTTTGCCTCCACAATATCTGTTGTTTGAAACAACCAGTGCCGACACCACCGTCACCCTGCGAAGCTCATCATCAAAACTTCCACGCGGACTACCACAGCCCGCCAGCAGCAAAGCCCCCGCCATCACTGCAAATGTCAAATATTTCATCACACTCTCCACATAAATACCTTCGCCGTTTGGCTATGTGTTCAAGGAGAGTTGATCAATGCAAAAACACCCATGACGGAAACGCGCGCCGCATTGTTGCGCCAACACCTTCATTCATAGATCTCAATTTCTTGATGTTTTATTCGTATTTCTTGGTCAAATATCTCGGGGACCATGTCACCGGCCGGGGGGGCAAAGCCCCTCCACTCAAGCCGCCAATCCGCGCCCCTTCAATAGGGCCTCAACCCCTGGCAGCCGACCGCGGAACCGTTTATAGAGCTCATCCGCCTCCACCGATCCACCAGTGGACAGAATGTTGTCTTCCAACGCCCGTGCTGTCACCGCATCAAAGGCATCCCCCGCCTCTTCGAAAGCAGCAAAAGCATCGGCATCCATCACTTCGGACCACATATAACTGTAATATCCGCTGGAATACCCATCCCCAGCAAAGACATGGGCAAAATGCGGTGTCGCGTGGCGCATGGTGATGGCCTGTGGCAGTCCCATATCCGCCAACACCTGCGTTTGCATAGCCATTGGATCAGCAGGTGCCTGGTCTTCATGAAAGGCCAAATCAACCATGGCCGAAGCGACAAATTCCACCGTCTGAAACCCCATGTCAAAATTCGCAGCCCCCAGCACCTTTTGCAACATCTCTTGGGGCATCGCCTCGCCGGTGTCGGCATGGGTGGCAAACTCTTGCAAGACCTCTGGAACCTCCAACCAATGTTCATAAAGCTGGCTTGGCAACTCCACAAAATCACGCGCCACGGATGTACCGGAAATGCTCTCATAGGTCACATTGGACAGCATTTGATGCAGCGCATGGCCGAACTCATGAAACAGCGTGCGCGCATCATCATAGGATAACAACGCAGGCTCTGCCTTGGCGAAATTGCACACGTTGATCACCACAGGCGATTGCACTTTCGGAAATGTCGCCTGCCCGCGCATCGCCGAACACCACGCGCCGGATCGTTTGGACCCACGTGCGAAATAATCCCCGATGAACACCGCCACATGCGCGCCTTTGCGCGTCACCTCCCACGCGCGGCAATCCGCGTGATAAAGCGGTACATCCAACGGTGCAAACTCCAATCCAAACAGGCGAGTGGCACAGGCAAAGGCCGCCTCGATCATACGATCCAATTGCAGATATGGCTTCAGGATCGCCTCATCCAAATCATGCTCTGCCTTGCGGCGTTTTTCTGAATAGTAACGCCAATCCCATGGTTCCAGCGCACCATTGATGCCATCAGCCTGCATCATGTCGGTGAGCACTTTGGCGTCCGCCTCGGCCTGCGCCTTGGCTGGCTCCCAAACGGCCATCAACAAATCCCGAACGGCATCCGGTGTCTTGGCCATCTCGGTTTCCAGTTTGTAGTCGGCAAAACTGTCATAGCCCAACAGGTTCGCGCGCTCTTGGCGCAAGGCCAGCACCTCTGCCGCAATGGCGCGGTTGTCGGTTTCACCCCCATTTGCCCCGCGCGCAACCCAGGCCTCAAACGCGCGTTTGCGCAAGTCTCGACGTGGGGAAAACTGCAGAAACGGCACAATCAGGGATCGTGACAGGGTCACAACCGGCCCATCTGCCCCTTTTTCCGCACCCGCGGCACGCGCTGCATCCACCACAAATTGTGGTAATCCTTCCAGATCACCCTCTTGCAGAGGCATGAACCATTCCCGTTCATCCGCCAACAAGTTCTGCATGAAATCCGTGCCCAACGTCGCCAGTCGGCCCTTGATCTCTTTCATCCGGACATCATCGCCCCCTTCAAGCGCGGCCCCACTGCGCACAAACCCACGATGGGTCAACATCAGCACGCGGTCTTCCTCTGCAGTCAGCCCCAAAGTCGCGCGCGCCTCCCAAACCGCAGCAATGCGCGCAAACAGCGTTTTGTTAGAGGAAATTTCAGCACTATGGGCTGCCAGCAACGGAGAGAACTCGCGCTGCAATGCCTCACGCGCCTCGTTGCTGTCCGCTCCAGCCACTGTGAAAAATACGCCCAACACCTTATCAAGCATCGCTCCGGAGGCCTCCATCGCGGCGATGGTGTTGGCAAAATCAGGGGCATCTGCATTTTCCGCGATAGCCGCGATTTCAGCCTTATGTGCTGCCAAGGCCTGCTCTAATGCTGGGGCGAAATCTGCATCCTTGATGGCGTCAAATGGCGCGAGATCAAACGGGGTGTCCCAATTGGATAAAAGCGGGTTGGTCATGGGCAAATCTCCTTTGCGCCCAACCTACGCGCCCTCACAAAATCCGCAACGCCAAAGAAGACACGAAAGGCGGCGGGCGGGGCGGGGCGGGTGGGTAGGAGCCCTGCCCGCCGCCGGGCCCAACAAACACCCGTGCCGCAAACAGGGTTGCATTCCACGGCGTGCTCTTTTCACTTTGGCGCAAAATAGGCCGAGATGTCATATGACACAGCGCAACACCCCCAAGGGTCTAATGACAACGGCCATCCACGCAGCTGAGACACCATATCCCACCACCGGCGCCACTGCGCCCGCTTTGCACATGTCACCGACATTTGTCACCGATCAGGTGGTTGGCTTTTTGACCCATGACTTGGAAGACGAGGCCCCTTATCTCTATGCCCGACGGGCCAATCCAAATGTACGCACTTTAGAAGCCAAAATCAGCGCACTGGAAGGCTGCGAGGACTGCCTGTGTCTTGCGTCAGGCATGGCTGTGGCCACCGCGATTTTCCTGACCTTTCTGTCAGCGGGCGATCATATTGTTGCGTCGGATGTGTCTTACGCTGGTGTTGCGGAACTTGTGCGCGATACCTTGCCGCGACTGGGGATTGCGGTCAGCACTGTCGACATGTCCGATCTTACAGCCGTCGCTGCCTCGATCTGTCCCAACACCCGCCTTGTCCATACCGAAAGCCCAGTCAATCCCATCGGACGCCTGACCAACCTTGCAGCGGTCAGCAAGCTGGCTCATGACGCAGGCGCGTGGTGTCTTGTGACGCCACCTTTGCCTCGCCTCTGGGCCAATCTTCGACCGCGCTGGGGATCGATCTTATCATGCACTCCGCGACCAAATATATTGGCGGGCACGGCGATGCCGTGGGCGGGGCCGTGGGCGGGCGCAAAGATCTGTTCAAAAAGATGCGCAATGAATCCGCCATTCACCACGGGGCCATCATGTCGCCCTTTAACGCTTGGCTGATCGCGCGTGGCATGGCCACCCTGCCCCTGCGGATGAAGGCCCATCAAGCAGGCGCACAGGCCGTGGCCCAGAAAATGATCGCGCGCCTGAAGATCATCCATTATGCCATGTCACTGGGTCACCATCGCAGCCTGATCTTCTGGATGGCCACCGATGGGTTGATGGAGACGTCTTTCAAGCCGCATAGGGCGCAACTTGAGGCCTATCGCGCCTATGCCGGAGACGGAGCTTTCCGTCTGCCCATCGGTCTGGAAGACGCAGACGATCTGATTGATGACCTGGCGCAAGTATTGGGCTGACATCAATAAAGAAAGATCAAAAATATCTCTTTGCCGATAACAAAAAACCCCCGGTCGTCACCGAGGGTTTTCCAACGTCTTAAAGGGAGGTTCCCTTATTTGCCAAACGCATGCTCGTGGGCAATGTCTGCGATGTCGCAGCGGCGTACACCAATGTCAGCCAATTCGTGATCTGCCAGAGATCCCAGTTCCGCAACGGTGCGGTTGTATTGGGTCCAGTTGGCGCGCTCTTGTGCAAAAGAGGCAACGACCGCGCGAATGCGGCTTAGAAGGCTTGGGGCGGTGTGGGCTGTTACATATGCCATTGTGATGTCCTTTCGTAAATCCGGAGCGGGTCCCCGGAGCGTGTTTTTCAGTTCGTCTTGATGACGGGTATATAAGGTGCGGTTTTTGATCTAACCACGGACAGTTCAGCCCTACCGCCATGCAGCCCATGCATAACGTTGCCCCGTATCCACATGTGTTGTGGAACGGTGGGACCCATTGATTATCGTAGGGAATATCTTGAGAAGCCTTAAAAGGGGCGGCGCCGCCAAGAGATGGATCGGCCCATGGGTGTCAATCATGATCCTTTCCGGAATGCCGGGTTGCCCCGACCAATATCGCGCGATGTTGAGGAAGGTGCCGTGGCAACGTTAAGCCCATGTAACAGACCCGCACGGTGCTGTTTCTGCATGCCGGGCAATATGTTTGGATCATCCATCGTCGCCATTCAGCGCGTGGATCGCATCAATTGGCAAAATAAAAAACGCCTCGCAGTTTCCTGCGAGGCGCTAAATGTTCACACTCGAAATTCGCTTAGTCGCGCTCTTCGATGATCTCTACCATGTGAGAGATCTTGCGGATCATTCCGCGAACAGAAGGGGTATCTTCCAGTTCACGTGTGCGGTTCATCTTGTTCAGACCCAGGCCGATCAAAGTCGCGCGCTGGTCCTGAGGACGACGGATCGGAGAACCGATCTGTTTTACAACGATAGTTTTCGCCATGATGTCAGCTCCTTACGCTTCTGCAGTTTCTGCAGCTGCTGGTTTGGTGTCACCCTTGTTCAGGATGTCAGCAACCTTTTTGCCACGACGTGCAGCAACCTGACGTGGGCTTGATTCTTTGTTCAAGCCGTCCAGAGTGGCGCGGATCATGTTGTAAGGGTTCTGAGAACCTGTTGACTTCGAAACAACGTCCTTGACGCCAAGCATTTCGAAAACGGCACGCATTGGACCACCAGCGATGATACCAGTACCTTCAGGTGCTGTACGCATGATCACTTTACCTGCGCCGTGACGACCTTCGACGTCGTGGTGCAGTGTACGGCCTTCACGCAGTGGCACGCGGATCATTTGGCGCTTGGCTTGTTCAGTGGCTTTGCGGATGGCCTCAGGGACCTCTTTCGCTTTACCTTTACCAAAGCCAACGCGGCCTTTTTGATCGCCTACAACAACCAGAGCAGCAAAGCCGAAGCGCTTACCACCTTTTACGGTTTTTGATACGCGGTTGATCGCAACCAAGCGATCTGCAAATTCCGGTGCTTCATCGCGGTCGCGACGGTTGCCCCGGCGGTTTTCACGTTCTGCCATTCGGCATTCCTTTATCTATCTGGCGCTGAAAGGCGCCGTAATTGTTGCAATCCAAGTGAGCCATGCAACAGGCATAACCCCCGGATCATCGGGGGGACGCGAACGTCCCCCACAATAACATCAGACCTTCAGGCCACCTTCACGTGCAGCGTCGGCCAAGGCCTTCACTTTACCGTGGAACAGGCGACCGCCACGATCGAAATATGCTTCGGTTACGCCTGCCTTAGCAGCACGTTCGGCAATCGCAGCACCCACTTTAGTGGCTGCTTCGATGTTATTTTTGCCGATCACGCCCAAGTCTTTTTCCATAGAGGAAGCGGACGCCAGTGTGACACCTTTTACATCGTCGATCAGCTGTACGCTGATGTTTTTGTTCGAGCGGTGTACAGACAAACGCAGTTTGTCGCTGTTCACCTTACGAAGTTTGTTCCGGACGCGCAGACGGCGCTTCAGAAACAGAGTTCTTTTGCTATTTGCCATTTGTCTGGTCCTTACTTCTTCTTGCCTTCCTTGCGGAAGATAAACTCGTCTTTGTACTTGATACCTTTGCCTTTATAGGGCTCGGGCTTACGCCATTCGCGGATGTTTGCCGCAACCTGACCAACGAGTTGTGAATCGGAGCCTTCAACGATGATTTCGGTTGGCTTCGGCGCGGTGACAGTCACCCCAGCCGGAACGTCGAAAATTACATCGTGGCTGTAACCAAGTGAAAGCTTCAGTGCATTACCTTGCATCTGTGCACGATAACCAACACCGTTGATTTCAAGCTCTTTCTTGAAACCAGCAGTAACGCCAGTCACCATGTTTGCGATGCAAGTACGTGACATACCCCACTGTTGACGGGCACGCTTAGAAGAGCCGCGTGGCGTCACAGTGATTGCATTATCTTCTTGCACGATGGTTACATCGTCGGTCGCGGTGAAGCTGTGGGCCCCTTTAGGGCCTTTTACTTCAACGGTCTGGCCGGACACAGTGGCGGAAACGCCGCTGGGCAGCTCGACCGGTTTCTTACCAATACGAGACATTCCAGACCTCCTTAGAAGACCGTGCAGAGGACTTCGCCGCCAACATTGTTGGAACGAGCCGCTGCATCAGACATCACACCCCGAGGAGTGGAGACAATCGACACACCCAGGCCCTGACGGACAACTGGAATGTCATTGACGCTCAGGTAAACGCGACGACCAGGTTTTGAAACCCGTTTCAGTTCGCGAATAACAGGGGCGCCCTCATAGTACTTCAGGCTGATTTCAAACCCGGGGTGACCGTTCACCTCAGACTTTTCATAACCGCGGATGTAGCCTTCGTCGGCCAGAACATCCAAAACCCAACCACGCAGCTTGGAAGCAGGAGTTGCCACCACAGATTTGCCACGCATTTGACCATTGCGGATACGAGTCAGCATATCACCGATAGGATCGTTCATATCTGTCTCTCCTTACCAGCTAGATTTAACCATGCCGGGGATCTGACCAGCAGAACCCAGCTCGCGCAGCGCAATACGGCTGATCTTCAGCTTACGATAGTAAGCGTGAGGACGGCCGGTCAGCTGGCAACGGTTGTGAAGACGAGTCGCCGAGCTGTTGCGCGGCAATTTCGCCAGTTTCAGACGCGCGGTGAAACGCTCTTCCATTGGCAGGCTCTCGTCGTTTGCGATTGCTTTAAGCTCGGCACGCTTAGCGGCATATTTTGCCACCAGACGTTCGCGCTTTTTCTCGCGTTCGATCATGCTTTTCTTAGCCATGTCTAATATCCTTCCCGCGCTCAGCTGTTGAAGGGCATGTTGAAAGCTTTCAACAGGCTCTTTGCTTCAGCGTCAGTTTTCGCGTTGGTGCCGATCACAATGTCCATGCCCCAGTTTTCGTCAACTTTATCAAAGTCGATTTCTGGAAACACGATGTGCTCTTTCAGGCCCATGGCATAGTTGCCACGACCATCAAAGCTCTTGCCAGATACGCCGCGGAAGTCGCGGATACGTGGCATTGCTACAGTGATCAGACGGTCCAGGAATTCATACATCCGTGCGCCGCGCAATGTCACCTTTGCACCCATTGGCATGCCTTCGCGAACGCGGAAGCCAGCAATAGAATTCTTTGCAATGGTTGTCAGTGCTTTTTGACCAGCAATGGTTGTCAGATCAGCTTGGGCCGATTTGGCTTTTTTGCTGTCTTTAACCGCTGCACGGCCACAGCCGATGTTCAGTACGATTTTTTCCAGACGCGGGATCTGCATGTCGTTCTTGTAACCGAACTCTTCTTTAAGAGCGGCGCGGATGGTATCCGCATAGAGCGACTGCAAGCGTGGGGTATAGGTTGCGGAATCAAGCATCGATCACGTCCCCCGTAGTTTTGGCGAAACGCACTTTCTTGTCACCTTCCATGCGGAAGCCAACACGAGTTGCTTTGCCGTTTGCATCCAAAAATGCCAAGTTGCTGAGCTGAACTGGCAGAGCAATCGGAAGACGACCACCTTGTTCAGTTTGCGACTGACGTGTGTGACGGATCGCCATGTTGACGCCTTCCACCACTGCTTTGCCGGATTTGGGATCAACAGACGCGATAACGCCTTCTTGACCTTTGTCCTTACCAGCAAGAACGACGACCTTGTCGCCTTTTTTCAGTTTCGCAGCCATATCACAGCACCTCCGGCGCAAGCGAGATGATTTTCATGAAGCTTTTGGCACGCAGTTCACGAACAACTGGCCCAAAGATACGTGTACCTACTGGCTCGTTGTTGTTGTTCAGAATAACAGCTGCGTTGCGATCAAAACGGATCGCTGTGCCATCTTCACGACGGACTTCTTTCGCGGTGCGAACGACAACGGCCTTACGGACGTCACCTTTCTTAACGCGACCACGTGGAATGGCTTCCTTAACCGAGACAACAATAACGTCGCCTACGGATGCGTATTTACGCTTGGAACCACCCAGAACCTTGATGCACTGAACACGGCGAGCGCCGCTGTTGTCAGCTACATCCAGATTTGTTTGCATCTGGATCATATGGTTTCTCCCGACCTTTGGGGCGCCGATGCGTGGCGTGCTCCCCAGGGTTTCGATAAACTGTAAGGTCTATCGCCAGGAGTCTCTTATTCAGAGACTCTTAGGCTTCTAGAACTTCCCAGCGTTTCGTTTTCGACTTCGGTGCACATTCAACGATGCGAACTGAATCGCCAACTTTGAAAGTGTTCTTCTCATCGTGAGCCCGATATTTCTTGGACTTACGGATCGTCTTCAGCAAAACCGGGTGCTTGAAGCGGCGTTCAACCGAAACAGTGACTGTTTGGGCATTTGCGTCGGAGGTCACGACGCCGGACAGAATACGCTTTGGCATAGGTGCTCTCCTTATTCTGACGCTGCTGCAGCAGCTTTTTCGTTCAGGATGGTCAATACACGTGCAGTAGAGCGGCGAGCCGCTTTCATTTGCGCAGGATTTTCCAACTGACCGGTTGCGGCTTGAAAGCGCAGGTTAAACTGCTCTTTCTTGAGGTTTGCGAGGTCCTCGCGGAGTTGATCCGCAGTTTTTTCGCGAAGTTCATTGGCGTTCATCGCCATTTCCTTTCTCAAAACACCAGAAGGCCCCTACGATAGGGTCACCTTTTGACCTGATGGATGCATGACAAACACACGAATCCCGAAACCGGGAATCCGTGAGATGCCGTTCTATAGGGGGAGTTGGCGGTGGTGGCAAGGGATAAGTTTGCACGTCACATCCAATAAACAAAGGGCTACGCAAAGCCACCGCGGGGAGAGAAGGCCCTTGCGTGGACAATCGTCGACATTCCAGAGCGAACCACACTATTGGGAATGCGTTTGCAACAGTTGAATTCCAGCTACTCGCCGCAATCGTTCCGACATTCCTTAACCAAAAACTCCAATGTTGTAGCGTTTGAAAACCTTTCCCCCATGGTATACAACACAACCCTCATTGGCCGAGGATCAGCTTCGTTTTCAACGTGCCATCCACGCAGCACCTCAAAACCCTCAAGAGGTTTAGCCTCAACCTCAATAAGCTGAGGCAAGTGTTGCGAAACCCAAACAGCGGCTAATTTCTGAAATCTGTAGCGGTGAAGATTGGGTAACACAGCATATTTATCTGTGATCATACATGAACGCACACCGCTCCAACGCTCTTCAATCGTGAGCATCATGTTGCTTTCAATATGCACCCAACCCCCGAACTTCTCATCTACGTTTGGGTTAATGCGCCGCCTAAGCTCTTTGAACTCGGGCGCTCCTACTTTGGGCAACGCCCCTTGTCCAAATGCATAAGGAAGACAAAATTCCTCAAAAACCTGTAGAGCGGCGGAAACACGATCCGTCGCGAATGCCGCGCTTGCGCTCGACCATACAAGCACAAATGCCAACAGGTTTCGAAGTAGGAGAATCATAAACTGCATGCACCTTTATAGCTTACTTCAAGACTCAGATCCTCATCATCACCTAAGCCTCAAACGCACAACGCGGCCCCGTTTCCGGAACCGCGTTGCACTAACTTCGTCGCAGGGTGGCTTATGCCAGTGCGAGGTTCACAGCGGCCTCACGACCGTCACGGCCGGGCTCGATGTCGAAAGTTACTTTTTGGTTGTCAGCCAGACCTGTCAGGCCGGAACGCTCAACTGCAGAAATGTGTACAAACACATCTTTGCTGCCGCCGTCAGGTGCGATAAAACCAAAACCTTTAGTTGTGTTGAACCATTTTACGGTGCCAGTAGCCATATCCGTAGTCTCCATATTAAGTTGCTGCCCACGGTATTGCGGCAGCGCGGCGTTGTCGTCTGGATCGAAAGACTGAACGCCGAGAATCGGGAGACAGTGGTCGAAAAAGAAAAACGTAAGCGCGCACCGTATCGCCCCGATTGCGCAAACAAGCAAGCTTTTTCTTTGGATACTTGTTTTTGAGAGCACTCAAATATCCAGATTTCTTGTCTTAATCAGCCCAGCGATAGTTGAAACTGACCGAGATACGGTCGTCTTCGGACATGTTCATGGGCACCTCGTGGCGCAGCCAGCTTTCCCACAACAAAACGTCCCCGACCTGCGGCGCGGCATAGATGAAACTGCGCAACTCTTCGCGCGCGCCTTTGCGACGCACCGGAGCCGCCATCATCATGGCAGAGCGCGGGTCTTCCAGCTTCAGCGCACTGGCATTTTCGGGCATCGCCACATAGGTGGTTCCGCTGATCACCGAATGCGGGTGGATGTGGCTGGCGTGCATACCGCCCTCTGGCAGGATATTGATCCACAGATCTTCTAGTTTCAGCTCTTTGCCATCCAGATCAAATTCCAGATCCTCGACAAAAGCCGCCACATGGGCATCCAGTGATTTCACCAGATCCGCAAAGATCGGAAAGCGCCAAGGCAAATCCGTCAGGGAGGCATAAGACGTATAGCCGGGATAGCCGTTTTCCTCGCACCACTCCTGCCCCGCATCATCATCTTCGGCAATGGAATAACACGACGCCTCCATTTCAGAAGCATCAATCGCTGGTCCCTGTTCAGACAGAGCAGCACGGTACAGGCGGGTCACAAAGAGGGAATCAATCTGGGGCATATCTTGGTGTAGCGCACCCTTTGGACGGACAAAAGAGAGAACCCATGAGGCAAAGTCACGCGGATGACTTACGCTCTGCCGCCATTCCCCGCGATAGCAATCAGTTATTCAAAGACCTATTCCGCACTTACGCGTAATCGGAACGAGATCACGGCGCAACTTAATACCAGCTTCGGTGTGAACTTGTGCGCTCAACCCGCCAAACTGTGCATCCTGCTTGATGCTGGGCGCGCGCAACGCAGCACCTTCCAGAGCTGTCACATATTTTTCTGCGGTGCGTCGCCCCCGCAAGTTAGTCAACTCAGCAAGCGCACATTGTGATTGGGCTCTACGCGCTTCACTCCACCTTGCTGCTCTGGGATTGTTTCCAGCCCTTGCGTATATCTCCATGTCGATTGTAGTTTGCGCAGCCTCCATGCGTGAAAATAGATCGTCGGCCAATGCCGGTGTTGACAGCGAGACCAGGAACACAGCCAGTAAATGATTTTTCAACTAAAAACTCTCCCTTAGGTAGTTTTTATATCATTCTCCAAGAGATGCAAACCGTCAACCTCCCTTGCGTGGATGAGATTGAAATATGTCGAAATATTCCACCCAAAAGAAAACCCCCGCCGATCTCTCGGCGGGGGTTTTTATTTCACAAAGACATCTGAAAACACCCGAAGGTATTTTCGATCTCTTTACCAGTCTTCGCGAACAACGACGCGTGTTTTGACCGGAAGTTTCATCGCAGCAAGGCGCAGGGCCTCACGTGCAACACCTTCGGACACACCGTCGATTTCGAACATCACGCGGCCTGGTTTCACCTTGGCCGCCCAAAAGTCCACGGAACCTTTACCTTTACCCATCCGAACTTCGGTAGGTTTAGAGGTTACAGGAGTATCTGGGAAGATACGGATCCATACACGACCTTGGCGTTTCATGTGGCGCGTCATGGCACGACGAGCGGCCTCGATTTGACGCGCAGTCACACGCTCAGGCTGAGTTGCCTTCAGGCCATATGTCCCGAAGTTCAGATCAGAACCGCCCTTTGCAAGACCTTTGATCCGGCCTTTGTGCATTTTGCGGAATTTAGTACGCTTTGGTTGAAGCATTTGTCAGTCTCCCTTAGCGACGACCGCCTGCACCGCGAGGTGCTGGGCCATCCTGGAGTTCCTGTGCCTTACGATCACGCGCGGCTGGATCATGTTCCATGATCTCGCCTTTGAAGATCCAAACCTTGATACCAATGATCCCATAAGGAGTCATTGCTTCGGTTGGAGCGTAGTCGATGTCTGCACGCAAAGTGTGAAGCGGCACGCGGCCCTCACGATACCATTCGGTACGCGCGATTTCAGCACCACCCAGACGACCAGCGACGTTCACCTTGATACCCAAGGCGCCCATGCGCATAGCATTCTGTACGGCGCGCTTCATTGCACGACGGAAAGATACACGACGTTCCAGCTGTTGAGCGATGGACTCACCAACCAGTGCGGCATCAAGTTCTGGCTTACGCACTTCAACGATGTTGAGGTGCAGCTCGCTGTCAGTCATGTTGGCAATTTTCTTGCGCAGAGTTTCAATGTCTGCGCCTTTCTTGCCGATGATGACACCAGGACGTGCTGTGTGGATCGTAACGCGGCACTTTTTGTGCGGACGTTCGATGATCACACGGGCGATACCGGCTTGTTTGCACTCGTTCTTGATAAACTCGCGGATTTTCAGGTCTTCCAGAAGAAGGTTCCCGTAATCTTTGGTATCTGCATACCAGCGACTGTCCCAAGTACGGTTGACCTGCAGACGCATGCCGATCGGATTGACTTTATGTCCCATTAGGCTTGCTCCTCAACTTGACGCACTTTGATAGTGATCTCCGAGAACGGCTTGACGATCTTGCCGAAACGGCCACGAGCACGTGGACGACCACGTTTCATGATCAGGTTCTTACCAACATAAGCCTCGGCGACGATCAGTTCATCGACGTCCAGGTTATGGTTGTTCTCGGCGTTGGCGATTGCGGACTGAAGGCATTTCTTCACGTCTGCTGCGATACGCTTGTTAGAGAAAGTCAGGTCGATCAGAGCCTTCTCGACTTTCTTACCGCGGATCATCGCTGCAACCAGATTCAGTTTCTGCGGGCTGGTGCGAAGCATGCGCAGTTTTGCCATTGCTTCGTTGTCTGCCACGCGGCGGGGATTCTTTGCCTTGCCCATGACTTACTTCCGCTTCGCTTTTTTGTCTGCGGCGTGACCATAATAGGTGCGAGTTGGTGAATACTCACCGAACTTTTGACCAATCATGTCTTCCGAGACGTTGACGGGAACATGTTTCTTGCCGTTGTAGACGCCAAACGTCAGGCCCACAAACTGAGGCAAGATCGTTGAACGACGCGACCAGATTTTGATGACATCTTTGCGGCCAGATTCGCGCGCTGCTTCGGCTTTCTTAAGCACGTAAGCATCGACAAATGGGCCTTTCCATACAGAGCGAGACATTGATTAACGCCCCTTCTTCTTGGCGTGACGCGAGCGGATAATAAGCTTTTGCGACGCTTTGTTCTTGTTGCGGGTACGTGCACCTTTGGTCGGTTTACCCCAAGGAGTAACCGGGTGACGACCACCAGATGTGCGGCCTTCACCACCACCATGAGGGTGGTCGATCGGGTTCATCACGACACCACGAACCGATGGACGCACGCCTTTGTGGCGCATACGACCGGCTTTACCGTAGTTCTGGTTTGAGTTGTCAGGGTTGGACACGGCACCAACGGTGGCCATGCATTCCTGACGTACCATGCGCAGCTCGCCCGAGGACAAGCGGATCTGAGCGTAACCACCATCACGACCAACAAACTGTGCATATGTGCCGGCTGCACGAGCGATCTGACCGCCCTTACCTGCCTTCAGTTCGATGTTGTGAACAATGGTACCGATCGGCATGCCAGAGAACGGCATCGCGTTACCTGGTTTGATGTCAGCCTTTGCAGATGCGATGACCTTGTCACCAACTGCCAGACGCTGTGCGGCCAGGATATACGCCTGTTCGCCATCTTCATACTTGATCAATGCGATGAATGCAGTCCGGTTCGGGTCATATTCGATCCGCTCTACGGTTGCCGCAACATCAAGTTTGTTCCGTTTAAAATCAACGATCCGGTAGAGGCGTTTTGCTCCACCACCACGACGACGCGAGGTGATCCGTCCGGTGTTGTTCCGGCCGCCCGATTTTGTCAAACCCTCTGTGAGAGACTTGACAGGACGTCCTTTCCAAAGCTCCGAACGGTCGATCAGCACCAGCCCACGCTGGCCTGGCGTCGTCGGCTTATACGACTTAAGTGCCATGCTTTCTGTCTTCCGTTTAGCAGTGCGAGGCATCAGCCCCGCTATGTTATAGCCCCCCGAAGGTGGCCAAATTATAAGGCCCCGAAGGTCCCCAATTCCAAAATCATGAGGCCCCGGAACGAATCCGAGGCCACAAGACTTGCGCGATGTAACAGGGATGCAGGGGGCTGTCTATAGGATCAGCCATATTTCTTTGGCGTTCGAGGATCACACCGAACCTTGTCACGCGACTTTGGTTCGGGACAAAGTTTGCGATATCGCACCCTTTCAATATGCGCACACCAAAGTGACTAAGTCTGAAGGTACTCCCGATTCAGGAGGGGACCAAGGATTTCAACCAAACAGATCCCGATATACACCCTCAGCAATTGTTCGTCTTCGAAACAGCCAATCCTCCATTCTTTCCAATTCGGCCTTTTGCGAGTTGCTTCGCCCATCGCGCCAAGTATAGGCCGAATGGGAAGCCACGCTCGAATAAAGGGCTTCTTGCAAGTAAAACTTGCGTATCCCTTCCATTGTCCAGTGGGTCTGCCATTGTCGTCCGCGCCTTCGCAGTTTAGCCCCATAACGCTGATATATCCGCTGGCAAGCAGGGGACGGCTTGATTGCACCATGATCACGCAACAAACTGCCTCGCACCGGGTACAGTACCACAAGCGCGACACCACTTCCCCAAATTGAATCAGCAGGGCAGTAACGTCGCCCAAAATGTCGACTAGCGCCTCGTCGCAACCAAATATGGGTAACATCGCCCTGATCGTCAGCTGGCAACGCTTCCAATGCATATCTGACATGCTCGGCATTTAGGGGGTGAAACCAATCCCTTGAAGGATTATCAACGCGAATAATGGGCGTTTCTTCAAACGCACCCGGTCGGCGAAAACTGTGCAGTCGCGCACGTATGTTATCTTCATCTCGATGCCCTTTGGCACCACCGTAATTGTCGCCGTAGGTCCGGCTCTTCTTCCATGGTGTATGTTGCATAATGTTGCCCAGAAATTCAAACAGCAGTTATCGGGCCACGAGTGACCCAACAGATAAACTCACTTGAATATTCAGACGTTTATGAAAAACACGATCCATTCCCTAAGATGTTGAAAACATAGCACCCTTTGGAATTTCAAACAACCCGAGGGCGTATTTTGGTTTCATCCTCAAACCAAACCCTGCCTCGCGGCATTGTTCCGGGGCAAATCATGTGACACTACACTGATGAGCGCTCTTTTCTTAGATTTTCAAGGTGTTGCTCTTGCGAAAACACCTAAAACACTCACCACAACCAATGACACCACAAAACTTCCAAGGATCGTCAAATTGGTAAGCACTTTCAACACGCCTGGTAAAACGAAGAACACTATCATCAAAAGGATAGTTCCGTTTGATCCATCGTCTGCACGATGTGCATCCGACCCTGCTGTATGAGTAGCAACTTCATCACATCCATTTACCATTCAACCCGCCTTTCCTCGCAGCAAATGATGCAAATCACTTCTTATCGCGGGCCGCTTTTTCTTCTTTGGTCAACTTGTTGTTCCAAACGTTTTTGCTCAACCCCAACTCGGGATTGGGTGGTTTGGTCTTGCCAACGCTGACTTTACCGCCTTTATTCAGGAATTCCTGAATAAGGGCATCGTCTGTGGTTTCTTTGGGAACATGTTTCATAGGTATGAGTCTATCCGCTCCAACCACTCAACGCAACGGCAGCAATGCGGACTTTTCTGCCGTTGCCCTGCCGGGTGTTTGCTGACGCAGAAAACCCTCACAGGTGCGGTACACTCATCTCTGCATTGTAACCGATTTCGCCAGACCGGTCATTCAAAGCCAGTCTGAGGCGTGAATCTCAAATCACATTTTTGCTGCGCGCAGATTCGACAATCGAGACGTTGGAATTACCAATTTTTTTGCCAGCGCAGTTATTGCTCGTGTAGAAACTGCTCGCATTGCGGAAATGTCGATTCAATGCCACAAGAAGTTAAGGTCCTGTTCTGAAAGAAAACGGGCCCGATCATCAGGTATCACGGCCTTCTTTGAAGCCAAAACCAGCGGCACCTGTGCGCATGAGAATGAACATGATGGCCAGACAAAAAAGCACACCTGCGTTCACCAGAGCCGCAATCGCATAAAGCTCCGGCTTGATCCCGAAACGCAATGGCCCCCGGGCAACAGACGGCATGGTTGGCACAGCATCCAACGTATAGAATGAGATATCAAGATTGTTGAACGACAGGATAAAGGTCACAATGAAGGCACCAGGCAAAGCTGGCCAGATATTTGGCAGCGTGATTTCAAAGAACGTTCTAATGGGCCCCGCGCCGAAAACCATCGCAGCGTCGTCCAGTCTCCAGTTGTAGCGGAAAAGCTGTGTCGCGATGATGAGCATAGCGTAGGTGAACGCACGAACGGTGTTTGCAAAAACAGCGGAAATCAGATTGCCGGGAATTTCCAGAAAAGGCCCGTTCAAGATCAGGGTTGAAATTCCGATCAGCACAAAGTCACGACCGATTGCGATCGCAAGTTCAACATCTCGCCAAATCTGCTGAATCGGGACTTCACTGCGGACAAACCCAACCAGAAATGGGCTGGTGACATCAGTTACATTTGGACGCGGGAGGGCTGGCTGTATCTGGCAGTGATTCTGGACTTGCA
Organism: uncultured Paracoccaceae bacterium; assembly: GCA_947489325.1. Taxonomy (GTDB): domain Bacteria; phylum Pseudomonadota; class Alphaproteobacteria; order Rhodobacterales; family Rhodobacteraceae; genus CANLDA01. The sequence goes on from CANLDA010000024.1 coordinate 39,390, forward strand.
TTCAAGACGCGTGATCGGTTGGGCCGTCAGCAATCGCATGAAGCGTGACTTGGCGATCCGGGCATTGAGGATGGCTATCGCGTTCCGCGCGCCACCAAAAGGCTGCATCCATCACACCGACCGTGGCAGTCAATACTGCTCTCATGATTACCAGAAGATCTTACGCCAGCATGGCTTTAAGGTGTTCATGAGTGGCAAGGGAAATTGTTACGACAATGCCGCAGTCGGAACTTTCTTCAAAACCATCAAGGCTGAACTGATCTGGCGGCAGTCATGGGAAACACGAAGACAGGCTGAGATGGCGATCTTCGAAAACATCAACGGATTCTACAATCCGCGCCGCCGACCCTCAGCACTGGGCTGGAAAAGTCCGATCGCTTTCGAACGGAAGGTGGCTTAAACGAGCACTTGGGGCGGCACAAAAGCGGGACAGGTCCATAAGAGATGAAGGCGCTTGGGAAGACTGGGTTGTATATATTCTAGATGTGGTAACGGAAACCTCAAAAGTCACTCTCGAACTAATAGAGGGAATCCGCACTCAAATGGCCCCATTCAAAAACATCATTCGAGACAAACATCACAAAATCTATTCTCAGGATTTGGTCAACAATTTATTTCGGCATCCATATACAAGGATTGAGTTTGTCATGAACGAACTAGATGTCTCTAGGCCTACAGCAACATCTTACCTTGAGCGGCTTAGCCTAGATGAAGACTTGCTAATTGAGAAATACATCGAAGGAAGAAAGAAATTACTACATAAATCTGGCACTGGTTGAGCTGTTGTCAGGCGAAGAAAACAACCCTTAGAACCAACCCCAAAAGGGCCGCTCGGATGAGTGGCCCTTTCTATCTTCTAAAAGAAAAAGCCGCCCTAAAAGGGCGGCTTCTCCATTTGACCATTCACTTGCGTGGATTATTCTACGATTTTGGACACAACACCGGAACCAACTGTGCGGCCGCCTTCGCGGATCGCAAAGCGCAG
>CANLDA010000025.1 GCA_947489325.1 uncultured Paracoccaceae bacterium
TTGTTGGCAATTGTGGCAATTTCAGTTGCCGCCGCTTGGTGTTGAGAGACACCCGGCGCAATAATGATCGACGGATCGCTTGCCCGTGTGACGTTGCAACCAATCCTCATAGGCCTCGCGGCCATCACTCCCTTTTGAGACATCACCGAAAAGCCGCTTGGCGGCGATGTGGATCATAGCCAGATCGCCATTGCGGCGTTTGGGGGATGTCTTGGAATTGCTCATATCGTGTCTCTCAAGTTCAGTGCAAAATCAGGGCTGTCGGGTCATTCAAAAATAAAGTGTTCACGGGGGGGTAACGGCAACTCCTCTTGATCCAGCATGACAAAAGCCTCTCGGATATGGTCGGGAAGCGTGGCAAACGCGACCAATGGGCCGCACTCCCCCACGACAACATGCATGCGCTGGCCAAACCATTCATCGTTGACATAAGGCCCGGCACCTTGCGCGCGACCGATCATGCGGCGCACATGCTTTTCAGTCAGTCCGGCAATCTGGGCGATCTGATCAGGAGAGACAAAATCCGGGGTCATGTCTCAAAATCCAGATTGCCAAGCAGCGTATTGATCTCAACAACTTGTTGAAGAATGGCTTCATCTGAAAGTTTGAGTTTTTTCAAATTCTTGCAGGTATTACGCAGCAAACCTCGTGCGCGAGCCACAGCACCATCCAAATCATCAAGAAGTTCATTCTTCTGGGCGCATTCCGTGCAATCAATACGTGCACCCCATTCATCCACAAACTGATCATCATGCGAGAAACGGCCTGCCACATCGCTCTCAACAAATGGCTTCATCCATGTTATGCGCCCAACGACATCGCCGCATAGCTTCACCTCGCCCGTGGTCGTGATTTCAATCTCTGACATTGCTCATTTCCTTGTTTGAAGTCGCTGCGCCCAATGCGATCTCAGGCGCAGCGAGTGGGTTAGCGCTTGAGGCCGGGGACCAGCCCGCGCGAGGCTTCTGTCAACTCACGCGCCGCGCCTTTCCCGGCCAAACCAATGACCCATTGCAGCCGCCAATAGGCGTCGTGAATACTGCCACCCCCCGTCATGCGACGTGATCAGCCAGCGCTTTGGCGATCTTGACGCCAACAACCGTTTTGGCAGGGATGTTGACCGCTTCCCCCGTCTTTGGATTGCGCCCCATACGGGCGGCGCGATCTTTTGTGACCAGCTTGGCAATGCCGGGAATGGTCACATCATCACCGTTTCCAAGGGCCTTTGTGGTCACTTCGCCTAGGGCTTTCATGACGCTTTCAACATCGCCCTTTGATGCGCCGGATTTGTTAGAAATGGCGTTGAATAGTTCGTTCTGCTTCATAGTTCTCTCTTTTCAGGTTAGGCCGGATTGGCCGGGTGTTGCTCGGTCAGGCCGAGGCAAGATCAAGGGGAATTGCTTGGCGCACTCCCTTGGCGTTGGTTTCGTAAAAGCGAATGTAACTGCGGGTTCCGGTCACGCGCACGGCGTCGGATATAGCATCCATAGCTTTCAGCCATTTCGGGTCTTTGATGTCGAGGCGGCGCAGTCCCAGCACACGGCCAGTGTCAATGTTGCGCTCTTTGTTGACCCGGAACGCGTCGTTCACCAAAACCTTGATGTTATCGTTTGATCCCTCGGACCAATCGGCAATGCATTCATCAATCAGCTCTTTGGCGGCTTGCAGCTCCACTCCGAAATCAATTGTGTCAGATACCTGCACCTGCACCATTAACGCGCCATCATATGAGCGCATGGTCATGTTGCCCTTGGCACCACCTTTCTTGGCACCATACTTTTCAGCAACCATGGCGCGAAACGTTTGGGCATCGCCCGTCGCAATATCCTTGAACTTGGATAACTCTGCGCTCACGGCCTTGGCCTGACTGATCAAACGACGCACTGTGTCATCTTCCAACCTGTGCTCGGGTTTCACCTTATCGACAGGCATCAAAGCGCCTTCGGGGTTCTTCATATATCCTTCTGGAATGTGATCTTGTGGCATGCGATTTCCTTTCATTCAGACGTTTCTTATTGGGGTGATTGGACCGTCGATCTCTGATATGGCGATGATGCATGTGGTGCCTGCGCGCGCGTCTTTTGCGCAGGCTTTCTCCCATCGACAAATGATGTCCTCTGAGATCGCCCCGTCACAGCCAAACAGACTGCGCCCAAAGCCAGCTTCATTAGCGTAGGACACTAAAAAATAACGCATTCCCATCAGCTTTGCCCCGCCATCCACGCGGCTGCGGTTTCCACAACGCGCGCATCAATCTTGTCGATATTTTCGTTTTCCATCAGGCGCGCGCAGGCATCGGCCAGCGCCACGGCAAATCGCCAGTTCCCGCCCGTTTTGCGTTGAAATGCTTCTGCGCTGGATTTCGTGACTGACCCAAAGCGTGGCCCCAAAACATAAGCTGCAAGTTCGCCCGCGCCTTCGACGGGCTGCATAACAACCTTTTTGGTGCCAATACGCTGGCGGAATTGTTCCAGATACACCTTGATCTGGGGATGCGTGAACTTCTTAGCCAACAGATCGGTGCCCGCGATCACAAGACCGCACCCGCCTATGTCAGAAATAGAACGCAGCATTTCCAGCGTGGGCCAGCGTAGATGGTTGGCCTCACCGCCATATGCGCAGCAAAGGCAGCATCATCATTTGTTTTGGTATTCATGTTCTGCGCCCCCGCTCATTGGCCTGTTGGCATTCAAGGCACCGCACCGCAAAGGGCGCAGCCGCACGGCGTGCTGGATTAAGCACCTCACCGCAATCAACGCAGTCCTCGCGACCATCTGAGGCCACGGTTGAACACGCGCGCCGCACGGCGCTATCGCGTTCTGCGTCAACGGATCGCTCTGCATATTCAATGAAACGCTCATCCATCACCCGCACTCCCGCTCAAAGGCTTCGCGCATCAAGACGTTGGAAAGCTCGGCAATCTGATTTGCCGCAAACCGCAGGGCGGCAACCGCATCGGGGTCGGTGACTTTCATCAACAATGCCAATGCAAAGTGCACCTTAGCCTTATCTGAAAGGCCGCTCAGCGCCTCCTCAGCGGCGGTGCGCTGATCCACTTCCATAATCGTTGCAGCCACACTCATGCCGCCGCTCCTTGGAATTTCGCGGCTTCCAAGATGATGCGCTTGCGATAGGACATTTCGACCACCTCGCGCCCAGCATCATTGATGATGCGCTCAAGCAAGGCTTGCCCTTTGTCACCACCAGATTGGCCATATGTTGCAGTGCGCGCGGTGCTGGTCGGCACCCCGTTTTTATCGCACCACGCCTCAAAACTCGTGCCCGCTGATCGGAATGCCCCCACGATAACCTCGTGCAAGATCACTCCCGGCTGGAACTTTTTATTTTTTACTGGCATGTTACCTCTCGATGCTGCCTTGCGTTGTGTCGTTGCAAAGTTAATATACACCAAAATCGGTGTTTATCAATATAGGAAGCGCATATTTTGGTATTTGCAGATCGCTTGAGAGAACTTGCAGCCGATAGTGGCTTGAATATAAAAGATTTTTGCGCAGATATTGGCGTAAGCTATCGTACTGTTCAGAACTATCTGGCGGAAAAATCCACACCAAATGGGCAATTCTTAACATTGATAAATGAAAAAACTGGTGCCTCACCGAATTGGTTGCTTTTAGGTAAAGCACCAAAATATGTGTCTTCTGAGGGTCAAGAGATGGGGGGGGAAAACCTTACCATGGCGCAAAGTCATGATGAGTTTGTGCCCTTTCACCGCCTTTCCGTTGAGGCATCAGCAGGTCACGGCTCCCTTGTGCAGGATGAGAACAGTGTTGGATATTACAGTTTCAAAAAGGATTGGCTGGAACGTCGCGGCCTAAAGCCGGGAAATTTATCTGTCATTTCTGTATCAGGCGATAGCATGGAACCTGACTTATATGATGGTGACCTAATTGTTGTGGATCAATCTCAAACAGACCTACGCGACAGCAATATCTATGCTGTGCGCTTTGACGCCGGACTATATGTCAAACGCATTCAACGCGCGCCCGGTGGTCGCGTGATGCTACTCAGCCGCAATCAGAACTATTCCGAGTTGGTTGTGGATGACAGTATGATTGATGATCTTGATAACGGATCATTCCAAATCATTGGGCGCGTGGTTGCCTCTATGCACGAATGGTAAGCAATTAGGACCGCTTTTGGAAACCAGCGGAACACAACGGCCCTATTAAAATTTATTCTGTGCATTCCTTGGCGAACAGCCAAAATTTTCCAGCATCTAGGTTTCCTATATAAATAAGGCCTTCCCTAAACGCTCCCTTTTGGCCATTCTAATTTAACACGTGCTCACCATTCTAATTTATTCCGATCCCCCCCATTGGGCCCAGAGGGGCAAAGCCCCATGATCTCTCAACCCAAAACCCCCCGCCAAACAGGCAGGGGGTTTCAAATTTTCTGGTTATCAGAGATCAATCCGCTGGCAACAAAGGCGTTTTTCGACCTGTGATACGCGGCTTGTCCGGACCCGAGATTTTCAAGTCAATCTCGCCGTCTTTTATACCAACCTTGACCACACCGCCTTTGGCTAGTTTGCCAAACAGCAATTCTTCTGCCAGTGGTTTCTTGATATACTCTTGAATGACACGTGCCAAAGGCCGTGCACCCATCTTGTCGTCATACCCCTTATCTGCAAGCCATTCTGCGGCCTTTGGCGTCAGGTCAATCGCAACATTTCGATCCATCAGTTGCGCCTCAAGTTGCAGTACGAATTTTTCAACCACCCGTAGAATAACTTTCTTAGGCAGCGGTGCAAAGCTGATCACCGCGTCCAGACGGTTGCGGAATTCGGGCGTAAAGGTGCGCTCAATCGCGGCGGTATCTTCGCCCTCACGACGATCCCGACCAAAGCCAATGGCCGATTTCGCCTGCTCTGTTGCCCCTGCATTTGAGGTCATGATCAGAATGACATTGCGAAAATCAACAGATCGCCCGTTGTGATCTGTCAGCGTGCCGTGATCCATCACCTGCAACAGGATATTGAACACATCAGGGTGCGCTTTTTCGATCTCATCCAACAGCAAAACGCAATGTGGATGCTGATCAATACCATCGGTCAACAAACCACCCTGATCAAACCCGACATAGCCCGGAGGCGCGCCAATCAGGCGGCTGACTGCGTGTTTCTCCATGTATTCGGACATGTCAAAACGCAACATCTCCACACCCAGCGTATCTGCCAGCTGTTTGGCAACTTCGGTCTTGCCAACCCCGGTTGGCCCGGCAAACAGATAGTTGCCGATGGGTTTTTCCGGTTCGCGCAGGCCAGCACGGGCCAGTTTGATCGCGCTGGACAGGGCGACAATCGCATTATCCTGCCCAAACACCACGCGCTTGAGGCTTTTTTCAAGATCCTTAAGCACCTCTGCGTCGTCCTTAGAGACGTTTTTCGGCGGGATACGCGCGATCTTTGCAACCACGGCCTCAATCTCTTTGGTGCCGATGGTTTTGCGACGCTTGCTTTCGACCACCAGATGCTGTGCCGCGCCTGCTTCGTCAATCACGTCAATTGCCTTATCTGGCAATTTGCGGTCATTGATATAGCGCGCTGACAGCTCCACCGCGGTTTTGATCGCATCGGCGGTGTATTTCACGCCGTGATGTTCTTCAAAATACTCTTTCAGACCTTTCAGAATTTTGATGGTGTCGGGCACCGAAGGCTCGTTCACATCAATTTTCTGGAACCGACGCGACAGGGCACGGTCCTTTTCAAAATGCTGGCGGAATTCCTTATATGTGGTCGATCCCATGGTGCGCAGTTTGCCACCCTGAAGCGCAGGCTTCAGCAAGTTAGAGGCATCCATCGCGCCGCCAGATGTCGCACCAGCCCCGATCACGGTATGAATTTCGTCGATAAACAGCACCCCATCAGGGTGGTCTTCTAATTCGGTGACAACCGCCTTCAAGCGTTCCTCAAAATCCCCGCGATAGCGCGTGCCGGCCAAAAGCGCCCCCATATCCAGCGAAAAGATTGTGGTCTTAGACAAGATTTCAGGGATCTCACCTTGTACGATACGATATGCCAGCCCTTCGGCAATGGCGGTTTTCCCAACACCAGGGTCCCCCACCAGCAGCGGGTTGTTTTTGCGACGACGGCAAAGCACTTGGATGCAGCGTTCCACCTCTGAGTCGCGGCCGATCAGGGGATCGACATCGCCTTTACGAGACTTGGCGTTCAGATCCACGCAGTATTTAGACAGCGCACTTTCTTTTTTCTCCTCATCGGTGGTGATTTCAGCGTCGCCATCGTCTGATCCGGTAACAGGGCGGCTTTCGCCAAATTCCGGGTCTTTGGCCACACCGTGGGCGATATAATTCACTGCGTCATAGCGTGACATATCCTGTTCCTGCAGGAAATAAGCCGCGTTTGATTCGCGCTCAGCAAAGATCGCGACCAACACATTTGCGCCCGTAACTTCGCTGCGACCAGAGCTTTGGACATGAATGGCGGCGCGTTGGATCACGCGTTGGAACGCGGCGGTTGGTACGGCCTCGCTGCCTTCGATGTCGGTCACAAGGTTGGACAAATCATCGTCGATGAATTCCATCAAGGTGCCGCGCAGATCGTCGATATCCACGCTACAGGCGCGCATCACGCGCAGCGCGTCAGGCTCGTCCAAAAGAGCGAGCAGAAGATGTTCCAGGGTGGCAAACTCGTGGCGATGGGCGTTGGCCTTGGCCAGAGCCGCGTGGATTGCCTGTTCAAGCGTCGTTGAAAATGATGGCACTGCTCGCGCTCCTTCTTTTTCCGGTTGCTGGGAAACGAGGTCCCACCAACAACCATGGCCTCATAGTCTTAAAGTTTGGTCGATCTGACGTCAGCTTCAAGGACTTTCTGCAATTTTATTCTCACATTTGGCTTCAGAGATGTGAATTGGGCGTACGTTCGTAAATCATCTGAACCGCAAGAAACGTGAAAAATGCCTGTTTTGGCGTTGTTTTGCGGGCATTATTACACATTAAAGATTTCTTCACAAAGGATTGCACCAAAATTAAAAATTATCTTTGCGTTTGCGGACTTCGGTGAAGACATCGACTGGATTTGCGCCTGACATGCCAATGGCGGCCTGCAATGCGGGGTCTGCGCTGCGTAAAAACGGATTGGTGGCCAGCTCCAGTGCAAGCGTTGAGGGAACGGTGGGGCGGTTGTTCGCACGGGCCTCGTCAATGTCGGCGCTTCGTTGCGCCAATGCGGGGTTGTCAGGATCGACAGTGGCGGCAAAGCGCGCGTTGGATTGGGTGTATTCATGCCCGGACAAGACAAGGGTTTCCGTCGGCAGGGCAGCAAGCTTTGCAAGGCTCGCATACATCAGGGCCGGATCACCTTCGAACAGACGCCCGCAACCAAGCGCCATCAGGCTGTCGGCGGTGGCAACCGCATTGGTTTGAGGGAAATAAAAAGCCACATGCCCAAGAGTGTGCCCAGAGACATCTAGGACTTCGACAGTTTCGTCTCCGATTGTAAGGTGATCGCCTTCGCTGACGGCTTGATCAAGCGGTGGCAGGCGATGGGCATCAGCCTGTGCGCCCACTACTTTGGCGGGATGTGCTGCCAGAATATCAGCAAGCCCTTCGACGTGATCCCAATGATGATGGGTTAACAGAACGTGGCTGAGTGCCCATCCACGATCTGCCAAAGCCTGAGTGATGGGCGCGGCTTCGGGTGCGTCGACCAAGACAGTGTCGCCACTTTGTGCATCATGCAGCAAAAAAGCATAGTTGTCGGAAAGACAGGGAATTGTGACAATCTGGAAGGCCATGAATTTTCACCTTGAGGTAAGGGGCAGGGTAATGGTTATCTTGGCCCAGAGTTGCCGATCATGCGAGCGGGTGCAATGCATCTTGATGTGAAGGAGTTGAGAAGTTTTTATTATCGCAGCACGCTGGGGCGTGCGGCGCAAAAAGCTGTGCGTGATCAATTGCTGGAATTCTGGCCCGAAGCCAAGGGGCAAACCGTGGTTGGCTTTGGCTTTGCCGTACCTTTGTTACGCCCTTATCTTGCAGATGCGCGTCGTGTGATTGGATTGATGCCAGCCCCCCAAGGGGTCATGGCGTGGCCCGCAGGCATGCAAAATGTGTCAGTCTTGTCTGAGGAAACGCATTGGCCACTGGAAACGGGGCGGGTGGATCGTCTTGTGATGATGCATGGGTTGGAAAACTGCGAAAGCCCGGCTGAATTGCTGGATGAGGCGTATCGCGTTTTGGGACCTGGCGGGCGCATGATCATTGTGGTGCCACATCGCGCAGGTATGTGGTCGCGCAGTGATGCCACGCCTTTTGGGTATGGGCGGCCTTACTCGACGGGGCAGTTGGAAACGCAACTTAAAAAACATGGGTTTCGGCCCGAGCGAAATCGCACGACATTGTATCAACCCCCATCACACAAGCGGTTTTGGCGCAAGACAGGACCGTTTTGGGAAGGTTTTGGACGGGTTGTGTCGCCTGTGATGGCAGGCGGGGTGTTGATGCTGGAAGTCAGTAAACGTATTCCTGCACCAAGTGGTCCGGGATTGCGGGAAGCTGTGCGCAAGCCGCTGTCTGTGTTGGCACCAAAACCGGATACGGCACCTGTCTGAAATGGAGTGTGTTGGTCGCTCATCAGTCCCTTGCGGTCCTTCTTCGCTTGTTTGACTTGCAGGCGGGCCTGCCAAACCTCCAAGGTATTTGACCAAGAAAAAGCTGAAAACGGGTTGCGTGTTCAGAGGGTGTGTTCTGCGACCCATTCAGGCACCATTTGACTGGCTTTGCCAACGCGCACTTCTGCAAAGGCTGACGCGCGTGAGGATGGCTCTAGATTAAGTTCCAGAGTGTGGGCGCCTGCATGTTTGGCCTCGGCCACAAAGTTTGCAGCGGGGTAAACTTCGCCGGATGTGCCAATTGAAACAAACAGGTCGGCATTGGCGAGGTGTTCATAAATGAAATCCATCTGATAGGGCATTTCGCCAAACCACACGATGTCGGGGCGTGTCGCTTGTGCTGCACATTTTGGACAGGGATCGCCCGTTTGCATGACTGTGGGGGCATCCCAGCGATACCCGCATACGTGACATAAGGCACGGTCAAGTTGGCCGTGCATGTGTATGATTTTGCGGCTTCCTGCCTTTTCGTGCAGACCATCGACGTTCTGAGTAATGAGCAGAAAACTCCCGCTATGGTGCTGTTCCAGCTTTGCCAACGCAAGATGCGCGGCATTTGGGCCGGCCTCAGCTGCCTGCGCGCGGCGGGTGTTGTAAAAGGCATGTACCAGATCAGGGGTACGTTCAAAGGCGCCGGGGGTGGCCACGTCTTCGATACGATGCTGTGCCCAAAGCCCGCCTTCGTCACGAAATGTGCCAAGGCCGCTTTCGGCTGAAATTCCAGCACCGGTCAGAATAACAATATTGGTCATGCGTCTCTCCACTGATGGGGGCGACAGTGCCAAGGGTTGACCACGGCGACAAGCCTGCGAAAAAGAGCATATAGCAAAAGGAAATATTTATGGCTGATTGGATTGCCGTCCTTGAGGATGAACAAAGTTTCAAAGGGTGGCGGATGCCCGATGGATTTGTTGCGACTGGCGCAACGATCGAAGAGCTGCGATCCTTGCTTGGGCCGGATTTGCCGGTTCTTCAGGTTGGTGGGGCACCTCGGATGGTGCCATGCGCGGTGATATCCCCGATCAAAGACCGAAAGATCGCGCCGATTGGGCAGGCTGTTCCGATGGATGAATGCGGTGATGCTCTTGTCGTGGTGGCTGGAGGGGTTGCGTCGCGCCCAAATTGGGATGGCATTGTGTTGGTGGCGGGCGCGCGCAGCGTTTGGATGCATGTCAGCGCGGGTGAAGCTATCAGTTTTGCCAGCTTCATAAGTGGGCAAATCGGCATGTCTCTTCACGCAACAGGAGGAAGCGCCGAGACGTTCCAAAGCACCTTGGATGATGTGGTGTCCCGCCCTGAGAAAATGGCTGCAATACTGGCGCGACCAAATCTTGATGGGGCCATGATGTGGGGGGCGTTGATTGGCGCCGAACTTGCCGCCGCCAAGCCATATTGGTTGGGTCAGCAGGTCATCGTGACTGGTGAAACGGGGCTGGCAACGAATTATGCCAAAGCCTTAGAGCAGCAAGGCGTTCCAATAGAGCTTGTTGATGTCGACGAGATGATCAAAGCAGGCTTCGCAGCCATAGGAGGCCCGTCATGAAGGTTCTATTCGTTTGCCTTGGCAATATCTGCCGCAGCCCAAGCTCCGAAGGCGTGTTTCGCACACTCAGCGCCTGTACCGCAGATTCTGCAGGCACCGCAGGATGGCATGTGGGCAAACCCCCTTATGGCCCGATGCAACAAGCAGCGAAAGCACGCGGATATGATTTTTCCGACCTACGTGCACGGCAACTCTCTGCCACGGACTTTACCGATTTTGAACTGATCATTGGCATGGATGACAGCAATCTTGCCAATATCGAGGCGCTGCGCCCTTCTGGGAACACCACATCGGTGCGCCTGTTCACGGATTATGCCCCTGAAACAGGTATGAACGAGGTGCCTGACCCCTATTACACGCGTGATTTTGACGGTGCCCTTACGTTGATTGAAACTTGTGCGCGCAATCTTGTGAAAGAGATTGGCTAACACAACCGGCTGCCTGTTTCTTCTTGGGTAAAATATCCCGGGGGTCTGGGGGCAGGCCCCCAGCGCGTGTGACTATTACCCGCGGGGCAGGCGCATGTCGGGATCATACGGGGATGGTGCAATGACGCTACAAGCTGTGAGGTCGCCCAGAATGTCGATCATAGCGGTGCTGCCTTCGGTCGCGAATGCAGGATCAACAAAGGCATAGGCCAAGTTCATGCCTGTGCGATACCCCCAGTCGCCTGATGTCACGGTGCCGATGACTTTGCCATCCGCCATCACCGATGCACCGCCATGGGCGGCGGCGGCTGTGCTTGCGACCTGTAAAGTAACAAGTTTGCGGCCCGGTCCGGCCTCCTTGTGCCCAACCAAGGCGTCTTTGCCAATAAATTCTTTATCCAGACGCACAAAGCGATCCAGTCCGGTTTCAAAAGGGTCAAATTCGGTGATCAAATCGGCTTTCCAATGCAAGAACCCTTTTTCCATGCGCATGGACTCCACCGCACGCGCGCCAAACAAGCGCATCCCATGGTCCACCCCCGCTGCGCGTAGGGATTGATAGGCGGCGTAAAGATGGGCGTTGGGAATGTGGATTTCATAGGCCAATTCACCCGAAAAGCTGACGGCCATAACTGTTGCGGGGGCAAAGCCGATGAAACATTCGCGTACGGACAGCCAAGGAAATGCGGCGGCAGACCAATCTGCGCGCGACACTTCTGACAGCACATCGCGTGATCTTGGGCCTGCCAGTACAAGGATCGTCTGATCATTGGTCAGGCTTTTGATTTGAACATCCTCGTCATCACGCAGATGGTGTTGCAGCCAATCCATATCGTGAAATTCGCTGGCGGCGGCAGATCCATACCAAACCCGTAATGGGCCGCGATCTGATGCGGGCACATTCGCCACCGTGGCCTCGCCTTTAACCCTGCCGTGGTGGTTCAGCAAATATCCCAGCCCAACACGACCGTCGCGTTTGCTGACCGTGCCGCATATCATACGATCCAGAAAGCTGTGGCGATCGACACCCGTGATTTCTAAGCGATTGAACCCGTTGACTTCTGCTAAACCAACAGCGGTTTGTACGGCTTTCACCTCTTCCCCTACGACATCATGAGCTTCGTCAAATTTGAACGTATGGGTGACATGAAAGTCCGATGATGGTTTGAAATATTCTGCGCGCTCCCAGCCATTTACGACCGTGAATTCAGCGTTTTGCGCCTCTAACACAGGAGTCAGAGGGGTCGTTTTGGCGTAACGGCCCGCGGGGCGATGTTCATTCGGAAAGTGAAAGCGAAACTCATTTTGATAATCTTCAATTGCTTTCAGTGCTGTCAGCTCTACATTGGCGTGGCCTGTAAATCGACGCGGATCAATACACCAAGTGTCATAACAGGCCTCACCGTGCACGATTTGCTGCGCCAGCAACCATCCATGCCCGCCGCCTTCGCCCAAACCAGCCCGCAGGCCAATGATGCAAAAGGCGTTGCGCTTGCCCGGGATCGGCCCCACCAAAGGCGCCCCGTCGATGGTATAGGTGATTGGCCCGTTGACCACGGTGTGAATGCCGGTTTCCATCAATGCAGGCATCCGCGCAAACGCGCCTTCTAACACATCGGTTACGCGATCAAGATCATCCGGGCACAGGGCATTTACGAAATTCGGATCAATCCCATCCATACCCCATGTCTTACAGTCCTGTTCATAGAACCCGACCAGCAGACCGTTCTTTTCCTGACGGCAGTAGTAGTCAGAAATCGGGCAACGCAGCAGAGGCATACGATGGCCTGCCTCTTTGATGGCCGGGATTTCCTCGGTCAGGAAATATTGGTGCTCCATCGACATGACAGGATGATGCACGCCCATCATTGCGCCGACCTCATTCACGCGATAGCCACAAGCGTTCACCACAACTTCGCAATCAATATCGCCTTTGGTCGTATGGACGGTCCAACTGTGATCCTTGTGCTGCGTCAGGCCCGTGACTGGCGTGTTGCGGTAAACCTCTGCTCCGGCTTTGCGTGCGCGTCGTGCCAAAGCCTGACACAGTTGTGCCGGGTCAATATCGCCATCGCGACCATCCCAAAGCCCCCCGACAAGGTTTTCGGTCGAAATCAACGGATGGCGACGCGCGCATTCTTCGGCATCGATCACCTCGAACTCTACATCCATTCCCCGCGCCATCGAGGAAAAGTGCCGATACCCCTCCATCTGGGCCTCTGTGTTGGCCAACCGGATGCCACCATCAGCATGATGATAGTTGATTGGATATTCCGGATCTTCTGACAACTCTTTGTAAAGATTGATAGAATGGGTTTTCAGGCCAACCATGGTCTGGTTCATGCCAAAGTTGGTAACCTGCGCGGCAGAATGCCATGTGGTGCCGCTGGTCAACTCATCTCGTTCCACCAGAACCACATCGCTCCATCCCTCTTGGGTCAGGTGATATAAGGTTGAACAACCGGCAATTCCACCACCGATCACGACCGCGCGTGTTGTGCTTTTCATCAGATCAAGCTCCAGAAAATTGTGTTGCCCATATCAGGCGCAAAGCACATGTGTGGTGCAATCACGAAGTTGCAGATTAAGGGATTTGAAAACTATGGATTTTTGAATCTGAAATCTGCCTATGCAGGCTTGCGTAATTGGGCCAACCTGAGGTGATTAACCCACCTTAAATGTCGGAGCCCGCATGTCCATTCAGTCCAAACCCACACGTCGCCGCTCTGGCCGCCGTGAAAAGCTGGAACAACGCGCGGCACCACCGCAGGTAAATCCGGCGCCAGCGGGGCAGTTGGGCGGGGCTTACCGTCCGCTCAGCGAGACGGAGATGCAGGCCATCTATGACTGTGCGCTGCGCCTTCTGGATGATTTGGGCATGGGCGAGGTGCCTGAGTATTTACGGGATCAATTGGTCACTCACGGGGCCCGGGTGAACGGCGAGCGGGTGCAGCTGCCGCCGTCACTTGTGGAGGCCGCGATCAAGGCCGCGCCGGGTGAATTTCACCTGCGCGGTCGCGATCCGGCGCGATCCATTCACGTGGGTGGTCAGCGCGTGCATTTCGGCACTGGCGGCGCGGCGGTACAGACGCTTGATCTGGACAGCGGCGATTATCGCCCCTCCACCTTGCGTGATTTATATGATTTCGCGCGTCTTCAGGATCAGCTGGACAACGTCAGCTGGTTCACCCGATGTTGCGTGGCCACCGACATGCCGGACGAGTTGACGCTGGACATCAACACAGTATTTGCTTTGCTCAAGGGCACCACCAAACCCGTCGCCACCAGCTTTACCTTGGCCGAACACGTTGCACCGATCATCAAGATGCTGGACATGGCAGAAGGCGAAACAGGGGCGTTCCGTCGCAACCCTTGGGTCAAAGCCCACATCAGCCCGGTGATTTCCCCCATGCGATACGGGGAAGATGCGGTTGAGGTGGTGTTAGAATGCATTAAGAACAATATCCCCATGTCCTGCATCACTGCTGCGCAATCCGGCGCGACCGCGCCTGCCACGCTCGCAGGATTTTTGGCGCAATCCTTGGCAGAAACACTCGCGTCTTTGGTCATGGTGCATGCCTATGCGCCCGGTTATCCGATGGTGTTTTCCAACTGGCCGCTTGTTATTGATCTGCGTACCGGCGCGTTTTGTGGCGGAGGTGGCGAGATTTCCGTGCTGAACGCGGCCTCGGCGCAATTGTCGAACTGGCTGGGTCTCGTCAGTGGTGTGGCCTGTTCGATGACCGATGCCAAGGCGATTGATGCACAATACGGCATGGAAAAAGGCATTTCTGCTATGGCTGCGGGGCTGGCAGGCGGCAATTTGATCTACGAAAGCTCTGGCATGACGGCGTCCTTGCTGGGGGTCTCGTTCGAGGGGTTCTTGTTGGACAATGACATGCATGGTCACATTTACCGCAGCCTGCGCGGGGTCGAGGTAACTGATGCGATGTTGGGGTATGACGATATCGTCGAGGCCGTGTTGGGAGAGGGCCATTTCCTTGGCGGGGCGCAAACCATGGGCGCGATGGAGCGCGACTATTACTATCCCAATATGGCGGACCGGGACGCACCGATCACATGGCGCGAAAAGGGGCAACCCGATGCCTGGTCACAGGCACGCGAACGTGCGCGCGAGATGTTGGCGCAACCTGATCCGGGATATTTGGACAAGTCTGCTGAGCGCGCCATTCGCGCGGAATTTGATATTCGACTGGGCAGTGCATGAGACCGTGCCAGACCTTATTCCCCCAAAATGCGCAACTCTCCTTCCAGAAATGGCAAGGTGCGCACTGCAGGTGCAATGATCTGATCCTGCACCAAGCGACGCATGGTTTGCGCCACGTCGCGCGGCACGCGATCGGCCCAGTCGGTACTGGCAAACAACGAGATATTGCGCGAGAACGACGCAAAGGGCAGGGGGTGCGCACTCATCTGGTCATGAAACCGCGCCGCCCGCATGTATCCCAATGGTGTGGTGACGGCCCATCCCGTGCCCCGCGCCACCAACGCCATCAGCGACAGATGGCTGCCAATTTCAAACCGTTCTGGGAAGGTCAGTTTTTGTCGCGCCAGATGGGCCTCGATCTGACGGCTGATCAACTGTTCCCTATCATAACGCAAGAACGGCAAATCCTGAAGGCTGGCCAAAGTGTCGCCGTCTTTGCCCACCCGATCTTTGGGCGCCACAAGGATAAACGGATCACGCACCAAAGGATATTCACTGACACCTTCCAGAACCTCGCCGGTGCTGGCAGACACCCCAATATGCAAACGGCGCTCTTTCATCGCTGTGGTGATTTCGTGGCTGGGTGCGGTGATCAGTTTGAATCGGCATCGGGTCAGGCTGTCGGCCAAGACCGTCACCAGTCGCGGTGTCAGGTCATTGTCGAAATCATCAATGATGCCCATAGACAATGTGGACAAATGCGTCAGGTCCATCACCGTCAATTCAGATTGCGCCAGACGCAATTCCGACAAAACCGATCGTGTGCGTTGCAGAAAGCTGCGCCCCGCCGAGGTCAATTGCATCGGGCGTTTGGTATGATCCACCAGATCGGTGCCCAAGGACCTTTCAAGATTGCGCAATTGCTGACTGACCGCTGGCTGCGACAGCCCGGTGATTTCAGCCGCCTGCGCGACCGACCCATTCGCGGCCAAGGCTTCGAACACTTCGAGACCACGCAGCGACACGCCTTTCATCAACATTTCCGCACTCCTGATAGATTTACCTTTTGTGAAACTGTCTGCGTGCTGGGTCAACCCGGAAAATTCCGGCACCCGAAATCGGAGTTTTAACATGGCACGCGAATTTCTGAAGATATCGACAGCGATCACCTCTCAGGCAGAGGGGGATACATCCGATATCGTGAAGATCATGCTGACCCGCATCAAAGAAGGTGGAGAGCAAGCCGTAAAGGATTATGCGTGCAAGCTGGATCACTGGGAGCAGGATGTTATTCTGGATCGCGCAGCGATGGATGCCGCCATTGCCACTGTGCCAGAGCATGTGAAGGACGACATTCGATATGCCTATGACAATATTCGAAACTTTGCAAAGGCACAGCTTGCCTCTATTTCAGAATTTGAAACAGAGGTGCGCCCCGGCCTGATTGCGGGGCAGCGTTTGATCCCGCTTGAAGCCGCAGGATGTTACGTGCCGGGCGGGCGATACGCCCATATCGCCAGCGCATTAATGAGCATCACAACTGCCAAGGTTGCTGGGGTGGCAGACATCACCGCCTGTTCCCCACCACGCGGTTCCGAAGGCATCCCTGCCATGGTTCTGTTCGCCATGGATCTGGCAGGCGCGGATCGCGTTCTCTCGCTGGGGGGAGTGCAAGGCGTTGCAGCCATGGCACAGGGGTTGTTTGGGGCAAAACCAGCCGACATTCTGGTCGGTCCAGGTAACCAATTCGTGGCCGAAGCCAAGCGCCAATTGTTTGGACAGGTGGGTATCGACATGTTCGCAGGGCCGACGGATTCGCTCGTTCTGGCGGATGAAACGGCTGATCCGGAAACGGTTGCATGGGATTTGATCGGACAGGCGGAACATGGGTTCAACTCTCCAGTGTGGCTGGCGACAACATCGCGCGCGCTGGGGCAGGCGGTGCTGGATCACGTGGATGGGTGCATTGCCCAGCTGCCTGAACCCAACGCATCAAGCGCCCGCTTGGCATGGGATGCATTGGGAGAGGTGATGCTGTGTTCGGATCGCGAAGAAATGGCCCAGCTCGCGGATGAATACGCCGCCGAACATTTGCACGTTCAGGCCGCCGATCTGGAATGGTGGCGCGATCGGCTGTGTGCCTATGGATCGTTGTTTTTGGGCGAAGAAACCACGGTGCCGTTTGGCGACAAAGCCAGCGGGCCCAATCATGTTTTACCAACCAGCCGCGCCGCGCGATATACGGGCGGTCTGTCCGTACATAAGTTCCTGAAGGTGGTGACATGGCAGCGCGTCACAGACGAGGCATTGCCTGACTTGGCCCGTGTCAGCGCGGCGATTTCCCGTCACGAAGGCATGGAAGGTCACGCCCGCAGCGCCGAAATCCGCCTTGAAAAGCGTGCAGGGTCGTTGCGATTGGTGGCAAACGGTGGTTGATCAGTGTTTGGCGCAAAACTGTGTCACAGTGGCGCCAAATTCTTTGTAGCTCTTCCAAAACCGTTCATCAGAGCGCTTGTCCGACATACGAATCTTTTCCGCGCGATCCGGTTCGCTGAAAAACTTGGCCGCCAGTTTCTGATCGCTTCTTGAAAGTTTGACGTCAGCCACCTGTTGAATACAACGGCATTTGCGAAAGGACTTGGCCTTGCGATCCGAACGGATGCAGGCCTCACCCAGAACCCCGGCCTGTGCCATCTGTACAGTGGGGAAGGTCAGCAAGGTGGCGCATATGGCCACGCAAAGCCCAAATTTCGTGATCATGATACTGCCTTTGTGCGCTCGCGGCATTATGGGGGCCGCTTGATTTTGGTAAATTATGACCAATCCACTGCCAAATGGCAATTGCCAGACACTTCAGAAATTCTGCCAAATGGCTGCTTTCAGCCCAAAGTTATTTTCTTGTGATCCCGCGCTTTGGGTCAGCGCCCCTATTTGCAAAAAGACATCCCCCCAAACCAGGCGGGCGACAGAAGGGGTGAGGGTGATAAGTACATCTTCCGAATTGCTGTATTGTTCGACCGTCATTTGCATCATCCATTTCATCTTGTCCGACGATGAAACGCCGTATGTTCCCTCGATCTTGAGCGTATTCAAATCGCGATTACTGTATTTTGTGATGTGGCTGTCTACGGTCATCCATCCCGGCCCAAACCGCGTTTTGGTGCCACGCCCCCAACTGAAACCAAGGCGGTAGACGGGTTCAGATATTAGATTACTCTGATGCCATCCAAGGCCTAATTCGACCGCAGCACGCCCATTGTCTCTGACCCACAATTGCGTTCTCGCAAACAGTAGGCTCGTGTTTTCAACCCCAGCCTGATAGCTGATGTCTGCGCCCAGTGTCAGCTTTTCAAATGCGCCGGCCTCAAAATAGATGGACGAAATAACAGAAATCAGATCGCTTTTCTCTCCGCGCTGATAGCTGGTAGTGGTCGACAAAAATTTGTCACCGACGGGTTTCAACCACGGACCAGCGGCAGCCCAACAGGGCCAGAGCAGACAAATGACCAGCACACGCAGCATATTCCCTCCGGCATTAACCTTTCGGGTAAGTTGGTGAATATTGCGTTAACAAATTTCTACTGGTGCCTTCCGCCCCAAACGCTAAGCTGAAAGAAAAGAGGAGGAGCTCATGCCCAAAATTTCCAAAGATGCTGACTTTCAAACGGTGATCACCACCTTTGAAACGACGCCTGGAACCTGCGAAGATTTGATGGATGCGCTTAAGGATGCTTATGAGCAGTTCATTTCCAAACAGCCCGGATTTATCGCCGCAGGGTTGCATGTGAACGATGCACAGACACGGGTTGCCAATTACAGCCAATGGCAACGCCGCGAGGATTTTCAGGCCATGCTGCGCACCACGGAGATGCGCGCGCGAAATCGCAAAATCAACGAATTATGTAAGAGTTTTGAGCCTGTGATGTACGAGGTAGAAGCAGCATTCGATTAAGCCGAATTGCGTCAAACCAGATTAAGGGGCCTTTTAGGCTCCTTTTTTGTGCGCTACAGGCCACCTGAAGGGAAATTTGTATAATTGCGTGACCGGATATCGAATTTTACGAATATCATGAATAATCATTCAACATCATATATTTGCCGTATATACTTAATCTATCGCTTTAGAAAGTGACGCAAGAACTGCCTGTAGGGTTCTATCCACATGGTACAAGCTCCTCCCTGTGGAAAAAATGATTATCGGCACCCTAAGTTTGAGCACTACTATATGGGATTTTGATCAATTATATTCTATATGTGAAATTATTTTCACATATATCCCTATTATTTTTAAGGAAATGTTCGATGATGTATGAGGCGACATATAGCATTCTCGTCACTATTCTATTGAATCTCCTGTGGATAACTTGGCGTCATCACAAGATTTGTTTTGGTGTCAATCTGGCGGTAACCCTGTGCCAATCACACAAAGGTGGTTTCCCTTATTTGGCGACCCTTTGCCAATTATCCAAAACAAGGTTTGAAATTGCGTTAATCGTCCCCATCTGTTCCTCAAACGAAAAGGAGAGCAGAGAATGAAATGTCCGGTTGATGGTGTAACTTTGGTGATGGCAGATCGCGCAGGGGTTGAAATTGATTATTGCCCGCAATGCCGTGGTGTTTGGCTTGATCGAGGAGAACTGGACAAGATCATCGAACGATCAGTCCAGGCGTCGCTGCCCCCGTCGCATGCACCTGACGTGCGCGCGCCGCGTCAAGAGCGCGATGAGGACTACCGGGGCAAACCCTATAAAAAGAAAAAACGCGGGGGCTTTCTGGAAGAGCTGTTTGATTTCTAACGCGAGTCTCAGAATTTTTTCTGAGGCTTCCCACGATAGGTGCGCGTGCCAGCCTTACCCGCCATAGAGCGCCCTTTAGATCTGATCGCTGCCTCACCAGCGGCCTCTACCGCCGATTGCCGGGCAAGTGGATCGTCTGCAATGGCCAGGTCCACCGCCTCCAGACGCTTGACCTCATCGCGCAGGCGTGCCGCCTCTTCGAATTCCAAATTCTCTGCAGCCTTGCGCATCTCATCGCGCAGCCCGTTCAGGTGGGCCTCTAGGTTGGCACCATGCATCGGGGCATCAATTGTGGCCGTGACACGGTTCATGTCAACGTCACCATCGTACAGGCCGGCCAGAACATCCTCGACGTTTTTTTGCACGGTTGCAGGCGTGATCCCGTGCTCTTTGTTATAGGCGACCTGCCGCGCGCGGCGGCGATCGGTTTCCCCAAGCGCACGTTCCATCGACCCGGTGATCCGATCTGCATACATGATCACGCGGCCCTCGGCATTCCGCGCAGCGCGGCCAATGGTCTGAATAAGAGAGGTTTCAGAGCGCAAGAACCCTTCTTTGTCGGCATCCAAAATGGCCACCAGACCACATTCAGGAATATCCAACCCCTCGCGCAAGAGGTTGATCCCGATCAGTACATCAAAGGCCCCCAGCCGCAAATCACGCAGGATTTCGATCCGCTCAAGCGTGTCAATGTCGCTGTGCATATACCGCACCTTGATGCCCTGTTCGTGCATATATTCGGTCAGGTCTTCGGCCATGCGTTTGGTCAAAGTGGTGCAAAGTGTGCGGAATCCGTTTGCCGTCACCCGGCGCACTTCGTCCAGTAAATCATCGACTTGCGTTTCTACCGGGCGAATTTCGACTTCGGGGTCAATCAGGCCGGTTGGCCGGATCACCTGTTCTGTAAAGACGCCACCAGATTGGTCCAACTCCCACCCGGAGGGGGTGGCAGACACAAACACCGACTGGGACCGCATCGCATCCCATTCCTCAAACTTCAGGGGGCGGTTGTCCATA
The DNA here is from genome assembly GCA_947489325.1 of uncultured Paracoccaceae bacterium. Lineage (GTDB taxonomy): Bacteria > Pseudomonadota > Alphaproteobacteria > Rhodobacterales > Rhodobacteraceae > CANLDA01. The sequence goes on from CANLDA010000025.1 coordinate 20,604, forward strand.
CATGAGGGTAGGCGGAACCCGTGCTCGGCCAACGTGGATTTACGCCTGAAGTCACCCTTATACATGCCGCCAATCTGGGGCACGGATACGTGGGATTCATCCGCAAAAACAATGGCGTTGTCAGGGATAAATTCAAACAGGGTCGGGGGTGGCTCGCCTGGTGCGCGGCCCGTCAGATAGCGAGAGTAGTTTTCAATCCCGTTGCAATATCCCTGCGCTTCCAGCATTTCGAGATCAAAGTTTGTGCGTTGTTCAAGGCGCTGCGCCTCAAGCAGTTTTCCCTCTGACACCAGAATATCCAACCGCTCGCGCAGCTCTTTCTTGATGCTGATAACGGCCTGTTGCAGCGTGGGTTTGGGCGTCACATAGTGAGAATTCGCATAAACCCGGATTTTGTCAAATGTGTCGGTCTTTTCCCCGGTTAACGGATCAAATTCGGTGATCCCTTCCAGTTCATCTCCGAAAAATGACAGCCGCCACGCACGATCCTCAAGGTGGGCGGGAAAGATTTCCAAACTATCGCCTCGAACCCGAAAAGAGCCACGTTGAAACGCCTGATCGTTGCGCCGATACTGCTGTGCCACCAGATCGGCCATGACTTCACGCTGATTATATTCATCACCAACCACCAAATCCTGCGTCATCGCAGAATAGGTTTCCACCGACCCGATCCCGTAAATGCATGACACCGAGGCCACAATGATCACGTCATCGCGTTCCAGCAACGAACGGGTGGCAGAATGGCGCATCCGGTCAATCTGTTCGTTGATCTGGCTTTCTTTTTCTATGTAAGTATCAGAGCGCGCGACATAGGCCTCTGGTTGATAATAATCATAGAAGGACACGAAATATTCGACAGAGTTGTCCGGAAAGAAGCCTTTGAACTCTCCATAGAGCTGGGCTGCCAGTGTTTTATTTGGTGCTAAAATAATTGCAGGGCGCTGTGTTTCCTCAATGACCTTGGCCATAGTGAATGTCTTGCCCGTTCCGGTGGCACCGAGCAAAACCTGATTGCGTTCCCCGTCATTTATGCCTTGGGTCAACTCCGCAATAGCAGTGGGTTGATCGCCGGCAGGCTCAAACGGTGTCGCCATGACAAACCTTTTGCCGCCCTCAAGCTTTGCCTGCGAGGCGCGTGGATGTGCAGATGGCGAGGTGACAGTCATTTTATGGATTCCTTTACCAGCCTACAATCTCGTATGTTCTGCGTTTGTTTCAAGTGGTAATTCAATATTAACGTGGAAATTACGGAAATTGATTCTAGGACCAGTCATACGATTGGTTGCAAGGCAGGGAGAATTGTTTGACCGTCCGGTATAAACTGCATTCAATTTATTGAATTGGTAAGATCATCTTTCCAGTTGCTCGATGAAATGCAGAACAAAGTTTCCGTAACGTCAATTTCTGAAATTGTAAGGCTTGCTTATTGATTCAATTCATCGGTATCATTTTCACAGTAAGCAAATGCCAGTGTATTGGGCAGATCACATTTACCCCTCGCTCCCCGTGGACTGACCGACATTGGTATTTGCTTGCAATTATTTTACCAAGATTTCGCCAATCACTGCCTCTGGTTACCTTTGGTTGCGATTCCCGGCTTGTCCTAAGGGCATAAATCCATGATAAAGCCCCAAGACCAAGGAGACAGCCATGATCGCCCGTATTTATCAACCCGCGCGCAACGCCATGACCTCGGGAACAGCCAAGACCAAGACTTGGGTTTTGGAATATACCCCTGCTTCTGCAAGAGAGGTTGATCCGTTGATGGGTTGGACAAGCAGTTCTGACACCCAAGCGCAGGTGAAATTGCGGTTTTCTAGCAAAGAAGCGGCGCTTGATTATGCCAAAGAGCGTAACATTGACGCGCAGGTCACAGACCCTCACAAGCGCAAACCAAACATTCGCGCAGGCGGCTATGGTGAAAACTTTTCGCCCAACCGCAAGGGGCCTTGGACGCACTGAGTGCAGAAAATATCGCTTTCGGCATCAAAGATGCTGGGCAAATCAGTTTCTGTGTTTTAACACCAGAAACAACGGTCCCGTAGCTCAACTGGATAGAGCATCTGCCTTCTAAGCAGAGGGTTGGGGGTTCGAGTCCTCCCGGGATCGCCACTTTCGTCATGTTGACTCTGAGATAAGTTGACCTTTACGTCCTCACCCGATCGGGAAAATGTTCAGTGGAATGACGAATGTCCGCCTCGAACCCAAGCAACATGTTGCTGGGAATATGTCGGCTACACTGGTGCAGCAGAAAACGGTTCAGCCACCACTTGTTGATCATCTTCATAGACAACATAGCCCACTCGTTCTGTGCGAGTTATTTCTATAGGGTAGCCATTGTCTTGCAGTAAGCTGATAAGTCCATACGATCGCTTGAGGCCCTCCGATGCATCTTCTTTGAACCAACTAAGCCCCGCGGTGTTCTTGTCCCAAGGATCTTTCGATTTTGAACGGCTAAAATTATCGGGGATGGGTACGTCGGCTCGAAATCAGCTCAGCAGGTTTTCCAATTGGGTAGAGGTGTGATCTTCAAGGTTGAGTATGCTGCACTAAAGAGCCCTTCTCTTGCGCCCAAATTTTCAATTGTGTTGGGTCGAACAAACCTAAGATACTTCATTCGTTTACGCCTAATGGGGCAAACTAAAAAATGGCAGAGCACGGCGCAGGCGCTCTGCACATGAAGCCATCAGCTTTGATCGTCTAGCGACGCGTCTGGGGCATTGTTCTTCACAGATTCAACACCGTTGTCGCGTGCTGCTGTGGTGGTGTAACTTTCACTGGTGCCAATCACTTGGCCGTTGGTGGCCTTCAAGTTGAACATATGGCCCCCGGATTTGGTTTCCTTACGCTCATAACGCGCGTCTTCTGGTGCGTTTTTACGTACGGATGCGATCCCGTTCTCAGCACTGGCCTTTTGTTTGTAACCTTCGCTTGCCAAAATGATCTGGCCATTGCCCGCTTTTAGGCGAAAGCGATATTCACCTGCTTTGTCTGTATAAAGTTCAAATTTGCCCGCCATATGCGTTGGCCTCCCTATGACTTGATTTTCTGATGACATCTTTATCAACCGAGATATGCGCGGATGCAAATGTTTCCCGCAAAAGGGCCGCAGGGATTTGTCTGGACGCTGCAAAGCATTACGCCCATAAGCGGCGCAACGTCAAAAGGATCCCGTCATGACCCAAGCTTGTGCCCTCTGCGCTGCAACCAGCGATTTGCGCGAATTTACCGTGGTCCCGCAGACAGACACCGTTGCATTGTGCGCGACCTGCCTGACAGCGGCCGAAGGCACGATAACGGACGGTCCTCATTGGCAATGTCTGCACGAGGCGATCTGGTCAACCGAGCCCGCCGTGCAAGTCGTGGCCTATCGCCTGTTGCGCGCATTGCCTCAGGCCCTATGGGCGCGTGATCTTTTGGAGATTGCTTATCTGGAACCAGAAACCCTTGCATGGGCAGAGGCGGGGATCAGCGAAGAACTCGACGTCATCCACAAAGACAGCAACGGCGTGCAATTGACGGCAGGTGACAGCGTGGTCCTGATTAAGGATCTGCCTGTCAAAGGGGCCGGTTTCACCGCCAAACGCGGCACACCCGTGCGCAATATTTCCCTTGTTGCAGATAACCCCGAGCACATCGAAGGCCGTGTCGAAAGCCAACGCATCGTGATTCTGACGAAGTTTGTAAAGAAGACCTGAGGGGAGGCGAAACACAAGGACGACCGCGTTTGGCTCGTCCGGTTTTCCTGTGTCGCCATATTGGCTTCAGTGACAAATTATTCGTCTACTAACACTACCTGAAGGTCTAGCGACGGCAAATAAGAAGAACTCCGCAGGGATATCCCAACAGATTGATTTCCTCGGGTTCCCTTCCGCGTCACAAAATGTACCTTTTCCCCGGGTGCACCAAAATCGAGCTCTTTGTCGATTTTTATGTTGAATTTTTTCAACAGGCGAAGGAATTTTTTCACGGTCGATTTCTTTGTTGGCGTAAAAGAGAGTGAAATTTGACAACTTGTTCCTGGCTTTACAGAGACACTGGGAAGTTTCGGACCATTTCCTAGATAGGTATAACCTTCTTCTTTCAGTGAAACTGGAAGGCCAAAGTTTCCTTTAGCCACAGAAATTGACTGCTGAAAATCTGGCAACTGATCAAGGCAAACGCTTTCAAACATATCCAAAGCGCTTTGTATCCGGGCCTTGCTGCTTTGAGCAGGGGCCTCAATCGGGGCCAAGAAAAATGCAACAACACCGATACTAAGAATAAGGCGATTAAACATTAAATATATCCTGATTTTTCAATTTTCATAAGTCTTACCCCACTGGTCCGTATCAATCCAGATCGTGACAGGACCATCGTTGACAAGCGAGACCTTCATGTCTGCGCCAAATTGGCCTTTGGCGACAGGCACCCCCTGTTGGCCCAGTTGCGCGGCGAAGTATTCGTAAAGGCGCTCGCCCTCATCCGGTGCACAGGCGGTTGAAAATCCGGGGCGATTACCGCTTTTGGTATCAGCAGACAGGGTGAATTGACTGACAATCAAGGCACCGCCACCAATATCCTGTACAGAGCGGTTCATCTTACCGGCCTCATCAGTGAAAATGCGCAGCTTGGCGATTTTGGCTGCAAGCTTATTGGCCTGCGCTGCGTCATCACCCCGCATGGCACAGATCAGCACCAAAAGCCCTGCATTGATTTCGCCTATGATCTCGCCATCGACCCGTACGTGGGCCTCAGAGACGCGTTGAATAAGGGCTCTCATACGATGTCCTTCAAATAGGGGGGATTGGCGCCGGATTTTTTGACTGACAGAGCAGCGACCTTGCTGGCAAACACGGCGGCCCGTTCTATTTGTGCTGAATTGGCAAGAGCAATCCTTGCCGGATGTAACAGTCCTTGCTGCGCCAGAGACGCTAGAAATCCCGCGTTAAACGTGTCGCCCGCGCCGACGGTGTCTATGACATCCACTTGCGCAGCCTCTACAGGCAGTGCGCCATGGCGCGACCAGACCGTTGCCCCTTTTGCGCCGTGGGTGTGCAAAACCAAGGCTGCACGACCCATCAGCAAGGATTGCGGCGGGAAGCCCCCTAACCAAGCAAGGTCTTCGTCTGACAGCTTGATGATGTCGGCCATCGCCATCATGCGCCTAAGGCGTTCCCGATAAGGGGCTTCATCACCAATCAGCGCGGGGCGGATGTTTGGGTCCAGCAAGGTCAGGCGGGTCTCTCCGGCGGCTTGCAACAAAGCCTCAAACGCGCCAGCGGCAGGGGCGGTGATCAGGCTGATCCCGCCAAAGATCAAGGTATGCACATCTTCAAGCGCGGGCAGGGACATCACATCAACCTGCCGTGCAGCACTGTTCTCATCCATGAAGGTAAACGCTTGTCCCTCAGCAGTGGGATGCACAAAGGCCAATGTGCTGGGGGCGTCGCTGATTTTGGCGGCAGAGGTATCAACGCCTTCGCTCGTCATCGCGTTGCGCAGTTGATGGCCAAAGGTGTCGCTGGACAACCCGCCAAAAAATCCGACGGTCTGACCGAGGCGTGCCAAGGCAATGGCGCTGTTGACCGCCGCGCCACCAGCGACAGGGTAAAACCCATCCGCATCCCCCGACACTTTGGTCGGAAGCATATCAATCACCGCTTCGCCACAACATAAAATCATACCAGTTTGTCCCAAGTTGCCGAGGTTTGCGCAACCCGGATGTGACAAGTGCGCCTTAGATCATCATTTGCGGAATGTGATGAATTCCGACAGGTCGGCCCGGTCGGTGCGAAAGCTGTTGGCGGGGTGATCACCATCGGCAAAGCCAAAGGATATTGCCGCCAACACAAGGCGATCCTCAGGTATATCAAAATGCGCGCGCACCACGTCGGAATAATAGGCGATGGCGGCCTGTGGAACGGTGGCGATGCCGCGCGCTTGGGCGGCCAGACAAAAGGCGGTGATAAAGCCACCGCAATCCAACGCACCATAAGCCCCCAGTTCTGCGGCTGTGGTGATCAGTGCCACATGCGGGGCACCAAAAAACCGATAATTTTCACGCATCTGTTGTGCCGTGGCGGCGCGGTCTGTCTTGGGGATCTCCAATGCATCATAGAGTTGATACCCGCACGCGCGACGACGGGCTTGATGTGCGCCGCTGTATTGCGTGGGGAAGGCAAAATCCGGGCTAGGGGTGCTGGTGTCAAAGGCTTCCAGCATCACATCCCTAAAGGCATCGGTTTGGGGCCCGGATGTTACAATCACCTGCCAGGGTTGGGCATTGCACCAACTTGGTACGCGCCCGGCGTCACCAAGAATTTGTTCAACCGTGCCTTGTTCTAGAGCATCGGGTTTGAACGCCCGACAAGAATGGCGGGTGCTGAGCAGGCTGTGCAGAGTGGTTGCGTCGGTCATGAGGGCCTCATTGGGATTGGGCGATGACATAGCCTGCGATGGCGGCCAGTGTAAGGCCGACAACAACGGCGCAGGTGATTTTCCATGCTGACCATGGGCGTTCGCCTTGGACGCGGCCAGTTTGTCCATTGACCACAAAGCGATAGGCCTTGCCCCGGTATTTATAGGCAGCCATCCAAACGGGCAAAAGGATGTGTTTAAAGGTCTCGTCGTTGATGGTTGTGTCCACGTTGTGAACGCGTTGCCTGTCGCCGCCAATGTCAAACTTTACATCCCGCAGGATCATGCGATCCATCTTTTGTCGCGCTTGCTGGAAGCCATCCGACAGCTCGACCGAATACCCCTCCGCACGGAATCCGGCTAGAAATTCGGGGCGATAAGGCTCCAGTGCGCCCAGATCCCAAGGCTCCAATGCATCGGTATAGCGTTTGGGTAAGCTGCATGAGGCCAGCACTAGCACATCGTCAAAAAATCGTGAAACACGGCCTCGGGCAGGGCGCCAACGCACCTTTGCGACCTGTTGCGTGACGCGTTTTCCATTGCGGGTTACGGTGCGAGTTTCGTAATAAACCGTGCCGCGTTCACCTGAATAGGTGGATGTGGTGTCTGCATCAAACGTCCAATAGGGCACATAGATGCCTTCCATCCGGCGGCCTTTGCGGGCGTATTCCTGCAATCCATTGGGCGCGAACCACAGTTTGCCAAGCCAGTCGGTCATCGCTGTGCGCGCGGCGCGTTCGTCCATGGCAAAAGGCAACACGCCCCGTGGTTTGATTTGGCGGGATGTGCCCGTATCCGCCACCACGGGAGTGGCGCAAAACGGGCATTCTGTGGCGTGGTCTACTTCGGAAAAGCTGACTTGCGCGGCGCAATTTGTGCAAGTTGTGACGCGGGTCTCATGCATGTCCTGATCCGACAGCATGTGTTCCAGCGCGGCATTCAGATCGAGCTCCTTGAGGCCGTTGCTCCAAGGGCCACTGGCCGCGATTTCTTCGCCATGACCACAGTGATCGCAGGTCAGGCGACTGGTGTCGGGATCAAACCGATAATCCGCCCCGCATTGATCGCAGGGAAAGCGATGAATGCTTTGGGGTTCTGGCGGGGCGGGCGGTATGTCAGACATGCAGCGTAGGTGCCTTCGGTGGGAGTGTTTTCAGAACTATGAAAGAAGGATCAACTGCCCGGAGGAGGAGGTGGCATGACGGTGAACAATTGTGCCAGCTCCACCACGTCCTCGGCTCGCAACCAACCGTCCTGACCCGCAGTCCAGACATAAGTGTCGCGCGTGACCTCGCCTGTGCTGGCCATTCGGCCCAATGCAGCTTTGGAAAACGGACCTTTGGTTTGACCATTTTCGGCAATGTGCCAGACATGCTCAACCGGCGGTGGGGGCGGTGTGGCCGCAGCCTGTGGAGCCGCCTGTGTATTACCCCATGGACCTTGGTTCGCCATTTGTTGCGCCATCGCCATGCCCATTCCCATGCCAAGACCTGCACCCATCTGGCTGCCGGGGGTTTTGGCGGCCGCACTCATGGCTTCGGCGGCAGAATATTGGGTGTACCGGCCCAGATCGCCTGCGATACCCATAGAAGTGCGCTTATCCATGGCTTCTTCGACCGCTGGAGGCAGAGAGATGTTTTCAATGTACAGTTCGGGGATTTGCAGGCCATATTCGGCCAAGGTTCCAGAAATCTCAGCCGCGACCAGCTTGCCCAGATCGGCAGTGTTTGCAGCCATGTCCAGCACAGGAATGCCTGATCCGGCAATGATGCGGGAAAATTCCTGCACGATGATATTGCGGATTTGAAAGCTGATTTCATCCATGGTGAATTCGCCATCAGTGCCGACGATTTCCGTCAGAAAGCGTGCCGGATCAACCACGCGAATGGAATAGGTGCCATAGGCGCGCAGGCGCACGGGGCCAAATTCGGGATCGCGCGCCATGATTGGGTTCTTGGTGCCCCATTTCAGATCATTAAACCGCGTGGTGTTGACGAAATAGACCTCTGACTTGAACGGGCTTTTGAACCCGTGATCCCAATGGTTAAGTGTGGTCATGATTGGCATGTTGTTGGTTTCAAGCATGTAAAGACCGGGTGTGAATACATCTGCCAATTGACCTTCGTGGATGAACACCGCGGATTGGCCTTCGCGCACGGTTAGCTTGGCGCCGTATTTGATCTCGTGGTCTTCGCGTTCAAACCGCCAAACCATCGTGTCGCGGCTGTCATCCACCCAATGAATGACGTCGATAAATTCACCTGTCAGGAAATCGAAAATACCCATGCCGGGTCTCCTTTGTCAGTATATGCGCCCCATGGCTTCGCGTGCGAGGATACGCACGACAGGGCGGGCCTGCGCGGCGGTTTGGCCGGGACGCAGGCGCGGATCATAGAGGATTTTAAGCAGCTTTTCATCATGGCTGGTGAGCAATGCAAATTCGCTGTCGTCGTTGAAAATCGAGGGGCGCGCGCTGGGGCTGTCGTTGGACAGACCCAGACCTTGGGCAATTTCCTCGTGGAAACAAGCCAAACGCTTGAGATCAGGATGTTCAGCCCGCACGACCGCCACCGCACGATAGAGCGTGTCGGGATTGGTTGGGTCAGGCAGGGGCACCACAAGGCAATCCACCACCATGTGATCCATGGTGCGAATGACATTCATTGTGCCACTGTCGATGCCGGGCAAAATTCGACGAATGCGGGGCAGGGCGGCGGGGCGGTCATCTTCGGACAGAACCATCACATGAAAATTGCCATTGGTGGCCACCATGGAAATCGGGTGACGCGTCAATGCCGCCAGACGTTGCACGTAATGCGAGACCGAGGCGCGGTCGCGTTGTTTCTGATCCATTGGAACAGACGGGCCGAAATGCAGTTGTACCCGCACGGGTTTAGCCCACTTTTTAACCGAAACGGGTCGCGCATTCTGCGGGGCCAAAGAGGTCACGTTGGAATATTCCACCGAAAAGGCGATGCGTTCAAAGTTGCGCGCAAGCGTGTCTGCATCATAAGGCGTGTCCGGTCCACCACCGCCCTTGCGCAGGAGGCCACGGGTGATTTGATCCTGCTCTAGGCGTGCATAAAATGTGCGGATGTCCTCACTTTTTAAGGTTGGTGTGGTTCTTGGCTGGACAATCGTCGGGGATGGTTTTGGGGCTGAAGGCTGCACAAGCTGACAGGCGGCCAGAAATCCAGCCGCCGTCATAGCAAGGTATGTGCGTCCCCAATTCAAGTGCGATCAATCCGCGGTCGCGGTTGCGACGGTATCGCCCAGACCGGTTTTGCGTGCCTTGGCTGCGGCCAATGTGTCGCGCAGCTCGCCCTCCATCTTCTTGAGGTCTTCTTCGGCTGTGGCACGGCGTGCCTTGCCTTCGTCGGCGATTTGCAGGCTTTCCTCAATCGTGGCGATCAGATCGGCGTTGGCCTGTTTCACGGCGTTGATGTCAAAGATGCCGCGTTCCATTTCCTGTCGCACCATGCGATTGCTTTCACGCAGGTTGGCCGCGTTAGAGGTCAAGAGTTCATTGGTCAGATCATTGGCTTCCCGCACGGCCGCGGCGGCTTCGGTGGAACGCTGAATGGTCAGAGCCTGTGCCAACTGGGTTTCCCAAAGCGGCACGGTGTTGACCAATGTGGAATTGATCTTGGTCACTAGGGATTTGTCGTTTTCCTGAACCAGACGGATCGAAGGCAGCGATTGCATGGTGACCTGACGGGTCAGTTTCAAATCATGCACGCGGCGTTCCAAATCGTCTCGCGCGGCGCGCAAGTCGCGCAGTTCTTGCGCTTGCATCACCTGATCGTTTTCATCTGCGGCCTTAACTTCGGCCTCTTTGGCCGGGATGTCGTTGCTGTCCAGATCGGCGATCTTGGCCTCACCCGCCGCAATATAAAGCGCGAGTTCGTCATAGAAATTCAGCGTGCGATCATACAGCATATCAAGCGATTTGATGTCTTTAAGCAGCTTATGTTCGTGGCCAAGCAGTTCTTCGGTCACGGTGTCAATCTGGCCTTGAACGGTTTCAAACTTGGCCATGAATTGCGCCACGGGGGTGGCTTTGCCCAGCAAACGTTCCCACCAGCTGCGCTTGCGGTTGGCATCCAACTCGGCGCCGGAAAAGCCGCGAATGGTTGATACGATTTCACGTAGGCTATTGCCTGCGGGACCGACATCTTTGTTACGTACATCCGCCAGCATTGCCTGACTGATTTCCTGCAACTCGGCCTGCGCGCCGGACCCAAAGGATACGATGGATCCTGTGTTGGTCATGTCCAACTCGTCCATGCGTTTTTGGATCTCCGCACTGAGCGGCGCGTCTGCATCCGCAAGCGGTACAATCGCGGTGGCTTCGGTGGGTTCAGGCAGCACAACGGCGCTGATTTTTTCAACTTCGGCCAGCGTGGCCTCGGCTTGTTGACGGGTATTTTCTGACATCATGTGTCCCCTTGTTCAGTTGCGCTGCGCGAAATGCCTTCGCGTTGCAGCCGTTCCCGCAGAACCTCTATCTCGACAGTCAAGTCAGTGGCATTGTCACGCAAGAGCGCATCTGTGCGACTGGCAAAATTTTGCTCAAGATCGGTCAGCAGGGTTTCATAATCAGTGCGGGCCTGTGGGTTTGGCTGGCGGGTGTAGAAATCGGCAAACTTGGTGGTCGCATCACGCGCGCCCCGCAAATAGACCGACAGGTATTTGCGCGCCGCAGTCAGGTCACGCGGGTCGTCCTCGACTGTGCGAAACAGATCGCGGGCGGTGGTTTGAAATTCTGTGACGCGGGTTTCAAGGCGGCGGTCACGCACGCGCTTGATGGCGTCTGTCATGGCACTGAGGTGTTTTTCAGCCTCATCCACGGCGCGCGCCACGCGGTCGGTTTGAAACTCGTCTATGCCTTCGGCGCTCTTGTGTTTCAGGGGGTCAGGGCCAAAGGCACAGAAATGCAAAGCCGCGCCCAGCACGGCAAAGATAACAGGGGCCATCAGAAGGCTGTCGGGGGAAAATCCTGCAAGCGCAAGGCCAAGTCCGGTCAAGGCAGACCCAAACATCTTGCGCGGGATGGCCGGACGGCGGGCTACTTTGCGCGCCTCATAGGCCTCTTGTGCAAGTAGACCCTCGCGGGTGAGCCACGCGGCCAGCAACAGCACACCCAAAGCGGCTAGTTTAAAGGCCATCAAGACAGGACCAGAGGTAAAGGCAGGCCAGATCAGCAACAAAGGCACAACAAACAACGCATTCACGCGTCCACCAGCACGCGACGGTCGGGCATTTTGAAAACCGCTTTTGGCGGGTTTGGACGTCTCATTGCTAGAGGGGCTGAATTTTCCACCAAAACGTTGCGCCATTACGCGCCCCCAATGATCGCAACATAGGCGATCAAAATGATAAGCAGCACAAAGGCGAGTTTTTGTAATCCGGTTCCTGACACGATGCGGCTATCCCAATCCAACACAGGGAAAACTTAGGGAAATTTGTGTCTGTATACTAGGGGGAAGAAGCGAATGTTTGCATCATTGTATCGATGGTTGGGATGCAGGTTTGGCGCCCTGAACATTCGCTTGGACGAATGGGGCGTGCCATTTGGGTATGATGTTGTGATGATCTTGAAGAGGGCCAAAGGTGGCGGCGCCGCCAAGAAATGGATCAAACCAAGGGTGCCAACCCAGGTTTGGTCCTGTGTGCCGGATCTCTCCGGCAGGTATCGCGCGATGTAGAGACGCTATGGCGCAGGGGTTAAATCAGCGTGACTGGATCGTGCGCTGCCCGGCGGCGCTTGGCCTTTGTGCCGGGCAGAATTGTAGAGCGATGAGGATGACTCCTAGTGCCGGGTTTCGGCCTGACGTTCAGCGTTCAGTTTGCGGCTATAGCCGGATTGAATGACCTCCACTGCGACCAGAACCAGAACGCTGAAATAGAAGGTGGTCTTGGACATCGGGATGACCTCGTGACCAAAGAATTTCAGCGCCAGCGTGTCGTCATGCATCGCATGGGCCGCCGCTGGGCCTGCCTCGCCCAACAGCACAACCCCCACAATCAGCAGGATAAACAGGCCCAGAACCTCGTACATGCGGTTCTTTTCTAGAAACCGTGTGACCCCATCCGCCAGAAGTAACATGGCAAGGCCCGACAGAATGATTGCTGTCGCAAGGATTGGGAACACATCGGTGATCGCCAAGGCGGACAATACGGAATCAAACGAGAAGATCAGGTTCATCATCACAATCAGCATCACCACTTTGGCGGCGGATTTGCCCCCCTTGTGATCCACATCCGTATCCAGATGCTGGATGGACAACATATGGCCGATTTCCTTGACCGCCGTATAGATGATGAACACACCACCCAGAATAAACACGCAGGTGGCAAAGTTCACGCCGCCTTCGATCAGACCCGGTTGATTGAAGATAAAGAAGGGTTCGGCCAGCGCATCAATCAGTTGAATCATGGTGAACAACAGCACCACACGCAAAGCGACCGCGATGATAATGCCCCAAAACCGCACGGATTTTTGGTGAGCAACCGGCGCACGTTGGCTTTCGATGGAGATATAAAGAAGGTTGTCAAAACCCAGCACCGCCTGAAGAAAACACAGCATCAGAAGGTTGCCGAGGTTTTCGATGGTCAAAAGATCGGCCATGAACATGTCCTCGTCGTTAGATGATCATACAAAATGAGTATCGCAAATTGGGCGAAAAAGAAGGGGAAAACTCAACCGCGTTTGTCTTTGCGGCCAAATTTTGCGCCGCCTGCGGGTTTGCCGCCGGATCTGGCAGGGCCACCGGATTTGGTCGGGCTGCTTGACTTGGATGGACCCGCGGACCAGCTCTTGCCAGAAGGCTTTCCTGTGGGTTTACCAGAGGGCTTGCCAAATGATTTGCCTGTGGGGGCAGGTTTTCCCTTACGGCGTGGCAGATCATCGTCCAGCAAGGTGGCCTTGGTGTTGGGTTTGCGCGTGCGGGTGGGCTTGGGGCGTTCTTCGGGATCAATCGCGCCTTCCAGACCCAATTGGTCACGTACCACGCGGCGGCGCAGTTCCTCAACTTGACCGGGTTTCAAATCGCCCAACTGAAACGGACCGTATGACACGCGGATCAGACGGTTCACGGTCAGGCCGATGGCCTCCATCGCGCGGCGAATTTCGCGGTTTTTGCCTTCGCGCAGGGACACAGTTACCCAGGCATTGGCGCCTTGTTGGCGATCCAATGAAATCGTCATGGGTTGAAACTTTTCACCATCTGAGGTGATGCCACGGCGCAGGGGGGTAAAGGTATCTTCTGTTGGGCGCCCATTCACCCGAACGCGGTATTTGCGCAGCCATCCGGTGGAGGGCAGTTCCAACTTGCGTTTTACACCGCCGTCGTTGGTCAGCAGCAATAAACCTTCGGAATTCAAGTCAAGTCGACCCACGCTCATGACACGGGGCATGGTTTCGGGCAGATCGTCAAAGATCGTCGGACGACCCTGTTCATCGCGGTTGGTGGTCACGCGGCCCACTGGTTTGTGATAGAGCCACAGGCGTTCGGGTTCTGGTTCAGCAATGGGTTTGCCGTCCACCAGAATGCGATCTTTGGCTGTGACGTTCAGTGCAGGTGATGTGATCGTTTTGCCGTTCACCTTAACGCGGCTTGCCTCGATCATGCGTTCGGCATCGCGACGGCTGGCCACTCCGGCACGGGCAATGACCTTTGCGATACGATCGCCTTTGGGGGTGTCTTCGGTCATGTCATGCTCCTGCCAATTGGCGTGCGAATGGGTGATTGTGCCCCTCTATACCGCCCGTGGCAACATTGCCAGACCTTGCGCGCGCCGCGCCAAACAGGCATTTCAGGGTAATGACGTTCAAGCATCATATGGATTTGGCCCTGATAGAGGCGCGCGCGGCGGCAGATCGAGGCGAGGTGCCAGTGGGCGCGGTGATCACCGATCCACAAGGGCAGGTGATTGCGCAGGCGGGCAACCGCACGCGAGAACTCAAAGACCCGACGGCACATGCTGAAATCCTGGCCATCCGGGCGGCCTGCACGGCGCTTGGCAGCGAGCGTTTGGTGGGGTGCCACCTGTATGTCACGCTGGAACCCTGCCCGATGTGCGCCAGTGCAATTTCACAGACCCGCATCGCGCGACTGTATTACGGCGCGTCTGACCCCAAATCGGGTGGTATTGCTCAAGGGCCGCGTGTTCTGTCCCATCCCCAAAGCCATCACGTGCCAGAGATATACGATGGTATCGCCGCGTCAGACTGCGAAGCATTGCTGAAAACCTTCTTTGCGCATCGCAGGGGCGGTGGGGCATAAGCGGCGCGTGCGTATTTGAAGTTTTCCAAGCGGATCATGCGAAAATTCTTGCTTTGAAACACAAAGCCGGGAAACGTCAGGACAAGACGACATAGACATGGAAAGGCCGCCACATGACGCGTTATCTTGATGATGAAACCATTCAACAGTTCCATGACACAGGCGTCACCGTTTTGCGTGGTGTGTTCAAGGACTGGGTGGAAAGGCTGCAAGCAGGTGTTGCGGCGAATATGGCCGATCCCGATCCCAATGCGCGCATATATACCGGCAAGGACGGGGGTGGGCGGTTCTTTGTGGATTACTGTAATTGGGCGCGTATCCCTGAATATAAAGATTTCATCTTTAATTCGCCTGCCGCCCAGATTGGTGCAGAACTGATGGACAGCAAACAGGTGCAACTGTTCCATGAACACGTGCTGGTCAAAGAGGCGCAGGCCGGAGTGCCGACACCTTGGCACCAAGATGCGCCGTATTACTGTGTGGATGGCCCCAAAACCGTCAGCCTGTGGATACCGCTGGACGAGGTTGCGCGCGAAACCACACTGGAATTCGTCGCCGGATCGCACAAATGGGGCAAATCCTATCGCCCGCAACGCTTTGACGGGACCGCCTTGAATGACGATGATGGGTTGGAGGAAATTCCAGACATCAATGGCAATCGCGATGATTTTGATATTGTCGGTTGGGCAGTCAGCCCGGGCGATGCGATCGCGTTTGATTATCGCACAATCCACGGTGCCCCCGCCAATAGCAGCGCCAGCGTGCAGCGCCGCGCGTTCTCATTACGGCTTGTGGGGGATGATGTGCGCTTTGTGCGCCGCGAGGGGATCGTCACCTCGCCACCCTTCAAACAAGTGACATTACAAAGCGGATCCCCCCTGATCGCCGATGAGTTCCCACAACTTTTGGGGTAAGGGATGTAATGCGTCAGGTGATGTAAGCTTTGCAAAAAATGGGCTCAATGTCGGCTTTGCGGTGTGGTTTCAACAGATCGCCGCAACACATGCTTCAAATTTCTCTGCTGGCGTTTGGTATTGCAAGGTT
>CANLDA010000026.1 GCA_947489325.1 uncultured Paracoccaceae bacterium
TGCTGTCGCCCGTCGACTTCGAAAACAGACAGCGAAACATGAACCAAGAGGGTGTCTAGGAAACTAGGGGCTATTCACTGATCAGATTCGAGCGCAAAGACTTTTTAGTTAAAGGAAGAGCGCATGGAAGCCTAGCCGCAGTGTGTTTTGAGGACTAAGCTGCCGGAGTTATACTTCCGGAGTTCATTCCATGCAAATTTCAATTGGTACTTTTAACCTCAATAACTTGTTCTCGCGCTATAATTTCCAAGCGAAGATCGATGAAAATATAGAAGAAGAAACCGGGGGCATTACGATGACCTTCGGCGAGGAGGACTTCAAAGTCCGGACCTTCAAGGGGCGCCTCGTGCGCGAAAAGAATCCTCGCGATACAGAGGCGATTGCTGCGCGAATTCGAGACGTCATGAATGCTGACGTGCTTGCTGTTCAAGAGGTCGAGCACATACAGATCCTGAAAGACTTCAACCGATCTCACCTTGGCGGCATGTATCCCCACGTTGCGCTGATCGAGGGCAATGATCCGCGCATGATTGATGTTGGGGTTATGTCCAAATTGCCTTTGGGCGCCATCACTTCCCATCAGACCGCAACGCACCCAGATGACCCGAACCGCCCTGTTTTCGGACGTGATCTTCTGCAAGTCGAAGTATTGGATGACGCGGGCAACCGCTTGCTGACCCTCTATAACACCCACCTCAAGAGCCACTTTGTGCCTTTTGATCAGGATCAGGAAGCGGGCAGGATCGCTGCAAATGCGCGGCGGCGACGCCAAGCGGAAATCGTGTCTAAGATCATCTCCCGTCAAGAACGCCGCGGCGGTAAGTTCGTGCTTTTGGGTGACATGAACGATCCCGAAGACTCCGTTGATCTTGCACCGATGCTTACCGTCGATGGCGAGGTTCTCGCCAATGGTTTGGCAAACGCGGTTGAAACCCGCCCGCCAAAGGAAGAGTCGCCGGGACAGGGTAATGGACCAACGTCGCCTCAATGGACACACCGATTCAATCCGGATGGACCAGAACCACCCCGATACGAGCTCTATGACCAGGTGTGGTTAAGCCCCGCCCTTTCACAGAAACTCGTTTCTGCACATATTGATCGACGCACCAAGCACGGCGGCGACGGATCGGATCATGATCCTGCATGGGTCGTTCTCGAGCTTTGACCACTTTAGATTAAAGGGTATGCAGAAAATGACGAGCAGAGGGTCACAATGGCGTCGGTGGGATCCGCATATCCACAGCCCAGGCACTACCTTTGAAGACCGTTTCGGAGGCGATGACAGCTGGGATGAATACATCGACCGGCTAAAGACAGCTTCCCCGATGATCGAAGCTCTTGGAGTGACAGACTATTTCCGGCTGGACGGATACAAGAAGGTCAAAGGCCGGTGGGAGGCCGGCGAGTTAGAAGGTATAGAGTTTGTCTTCCCCAACATAGAACTTCGCTATGGGATTGGATCACCAAAGGGTTCACCCATCAATTTCCATCTGCTGGTGTCGCCTGAAGACACAGAGCACATAGATAATATTGAACGTTTTTTGGGATCACTCACATTCAAGGCGGGCCCAAACCATCAAACGTTCCGGTGCACCACTTCCGACATTCAGCGCCTTGGGCGTATGCACAAAGATGATCCGAAGTTAGAGGACGCAGCCGCTTTTCGCGAGGGTGCCAACCAATTCAAAGTGTCACCAGATGAGTTTCTCAAGGAATGGGCTGACAACACATGGGTACAGCAGAATGTTTTAATCGCCGTCCCGGCAAGCAACAGAGATGGAACAGCATCTCTGCAAGGTGACGATGCCCTTTTCGAAACTCGACGAAAACTCGAGCGCATGGCTCATATCATTTTTTCTTCTCGCGCCGGCGATCGCAGGTTTTGGTTGGGACAAGGATCGGAAAGTCTAGAGACCATCAAAAGTGTGTACCATGGACCCAAACCCTGCATGCACGGATGTGACGCACATTCTCTGGAAGCCGTCGGTAATCCAAGTCTAGATCGATATACTTGGATCAAAGGGGACCCTTGCTTCGAGACACTTCGGCAAGTCTGTATCGAACCTGAGACGCGTGTATACGTCATGCCGAGCCCGCCTGATGGTTCATTGGCATCACAGACCATCAGCTCAGTATCGCTCGATCATGCGCCATGGTTTCGAAATTCAACGATCGATCTTAACAGTGGATTGGTAGCGATTATTGGGGCGAGGGGTTCGGGCAAAACCGCGTTAGCCGATGTGATCGCAGCAGGTGGAAGCGCATTATCTAAGCATCTCACTAAGACATCTTTTGTTCGACGGGCGTCACAGCCCACAGACTTGCTTGGACATGCGGAGGTCAATCTTGAATGGGCTGATGGAAGCACATCATCTGCCGTCCTGAGCAATTCTGAATACGATGACGCGTTCGAATCCGATCGGATTCAGTATTTGTCTCAGCAGTTCGTAGAACAGCTGTGTTCGGCAGACGGAGCCACAGAAGCACTCATTGAAGAGATCGAACGTGTCATCTTCAATGCACACCCTCAATCGGAACGAATGACAGCCGAGACATTCAAGGAACTCCTTGAATTCAGGGCTTCTGCGGGACGTCAACGTCGACAGGAGCACGAAATAGCGATTGCTCAGGCTGGTGCGAAGATGAAAGCGCAGCGCGATCTGAAAGAGAGAGCCAAGACCGCCTCCAAGTTGCGTAAAGGCCTGATCGATCAGAATGAGAAGGACAGAAAGTCACTCTCTGGTTTGGTCAGCAAAGAAGCAGAAAAACACAGTGCAGATTTTGAAAAGGTATCGGCTGCGGCATCCAAGTTAAGCTCAAAAATCGAAGCCGTTAGACGCCGACTGACGGCGCTGAAAACGCTAGAAGAGTCCGTCAATGCATTCATCAACTTTGGAGCTGACAACGAACTGGACGACCTTGTCCATCTCCATGAAGCAGCGGAGCTAAAACCAGCATCCTGGGCGAAGTTCAAGAAGACCTATTTCGGAGATCCACTGCAGGAAATTAGGAACGCAAGATCAACCAATGAGAAGTTGGTTGCACGACTCTCTGGTCATCCCGACAACGTGGCATCCGATAGGGTGGAATTACTCAAGACCCAACAGGAAGGTGCCAATCCAAGCTACCTCCAAAACGGGGTGGACGACTTAGCGAATGAAACGCTGGCGATATTGCGTGCGGAAGAAGAACGTCTCCGCAATCTGATGGCCCTTGATGAGGACAAGGCGAAGCGACACAAGCGTCTGTCCGACAAGATTTTGGAGACTGTCACAAAGATAGCCAACCACGACAGAACAATCGAAGAGGCGCAATCCGCTGATAACGAAATCAAAAGACTGTTGAGTGATCGCAATGAGAGCTATCGCGGCGTCTTTGAGGGCATCATCGACGAAGAACGGCAGCTGCAAGATTTGTACAGCCCCATAGATAAGCGACTTCAAGGTGCGAGTGGCGCACTAGGTAAACTGACATTCTCCATCAACCGCTTTGTTGACCTCGAACGATGGGCGGCCGTGGGTGAGAGTCTGATAGATGCGCGTGCTGCGGGCGACTTCAAGGGCAAAGGGTCTTTGGCAAAAGTTGCCGAACAAATGCTGCTGGCGGCATGGCAAATAGGCGATGCCCAGCAGGCTTCCGACGCCATGGTCGCCTTCCGAAACGAGTATGACGAACTGTTCCGAAGTGCAGCCAAGGTCAACAAAGAGGACAAAGAGGCCCATGCTGAATGGGCCAATCAGATATCTTCATGGCTGTATGATACTCGCCATATCTCCGTGAGCTATGGCCTTCAGTATGAAGGCATAGAGATCGAAACATTGTCGCCTGGTACGCGCGGGATCGTTCTGCTGCTGCTCTACCTTGCGATAGATACCGATGATGATCGTCCGCTACTGGTCGACCAACCTGAGGAAAATCTTGACCCAAAATCGATCTTCGATGAGTTGGTTGGATTGTTCCGCGAAGCCAAATTAAGACGGCAGATTATCGTTGTCACACACAACGCCAATCTGGTGGTGAACACGGACGCTGATCAGGTGATTATTGCCGAATGCGGAGCGCTCAAAAGCGGAAAGTTACCAGATTTATCCTATCAAACGGGGTCCCTTGAAAACGAAGATATCCGCAAGCAGGTTTGCCGGATTCTTGAAGGCGGCGAGGACGCGTTCCGCGAACGCGCCAAAAGACTGCGAATTCAATGAGCCCAAATGAAAACAAACCACACCTTCTCGTTGTCGATGATGAACGCTTTTTTTTCTCAGCAGATTGCAGAGGTCCTTGCCTTGCAGGGTTTGGAAGTAACGTCCGTCGCGAGTGTAAACGAAGCTCTCAATGCGCTCGAACAAGAGAGCAAGTTCGACGCCGTATTTACCGATATCATGATGGCACCAGGCGAAGATTTCGAAGCCAATTTGGGACCGACCAATGGCGGTTTGCTCACGGGTTTGCGTTTGGCCGAACACATCAGAAGTTCGAATTCCGACCTGCCGATCATCGCGTAGAATTTCAGATGTGTTGCGCCTCAATTGGGTCGTTGAAAAGACCTTCATATCTTGCCCTCGTAGCGTTCTAAGTGTTGAGTTTCGCGCTATGCTCAACATCGCTCCAATGCTTATTCGGCGGCAACTTCTTTGCCCGGCGCGCAATGTCGGCAAAAGTAACCGGCATAAAGCCCCACACATCAACGCCGACATTCACAGAATTGCGAGACCCGCGCCAATTGTCGTGAACATGACCGAAGAGCTGTAGCGCACCTTTGCGGGCATGGTTCCAGGTAATCATTGGGTAGTGGCATAATGTGTTGGGCTGGTTTTGAGGGCCATCCTGCAATTCAACGAAGTGCGAGATAGAACCCCAGGGTAGTTCCAGTGTTGGCTTGAGATCATGATTGCCAACGACCAAATGACGCTCAGCGCCCGGCAACTGATTGAATATTTGCTCAATATAGGCGCTGTCCTTGGCTTTGGAACCAAAAGCAAAGTCTCCTAGAATCCAAAGTTGGTCTTCAGGGCCGACCACCTTCCACATGTTTTCCAACAGCACCGCGTCCATCTGTGACGCCGACTTAAAGGGGCGGTTACAAAACCGCACGATGTTTTCATGGCCGAAATGCGTGTCAGCCGTATACCAGATTGTCATTGTGTGTTCTCTCGGCTCGGTCAGCCCGCCAGAGCCCTAAATTCCTCAGGGGTGTAGTCGAGGGCCAGCAATTTCAGAAAAAGCAGCTCCAGCGGCAATTGTGTCTCCATCCACTGCACTTTTTCGGCGTTGATGCTTAGATCGAAACCGCCAAATTTGTCCAAGGAAATGCAAATCTCACGTCCGTTTAGAAAATCCCAAAGCATCTCGGAAAACGGACTTCCTCCACTCTTTGGATGTGTTGAAAGGCCAGAACACTGAGCAAGGATTGATGGCAATACGTCCGTAAAGACAGCCCATGCCTGCTGTTGCTCCTGTAGCTTCAATATTCGAGAATTAGAGATCGGCTGCAGCGCTGACGATTTTAGCGCCAACACTGGTGCAAACTTCGACAGGATTGCTTCCTTAGTGTTTGAGACATCGCCTGCTTTCACGCCTGTCATCTCAACACCCAACCAGTATGTCGTCGATGGCAGCTGAATCCAGAGAGCTTTGCGAAACACCCAAAGCGCAATACAGGTCCGCAAGGGTTATATGTATATTTGGCATCACTACCCACCTTATATGTATAATCTGATTTTTAGATAATCTGAAAATAAGATTACTGGAAGTGTCCGAAGCATCTTACGGACACTCAATTGACCAAAACACTCCACACCGAAGGACATTTGGCGCTCATTGAAGCGCTCATTTCTGCCCGTAAATCCCAAAATCTCTCACAAGCAGCCTTGGCGGAGCGGTTAAGGTGTCACCAATCGTTCGTCGCGCGGATCGAGTCGGGTCAGCGGCGTATTGATGTGCCAGAATTGGTGATCATTGCGCGGGCGCTCGATGTTCCTGCGGAACACTTTTTCGAAGCCGTCATTAAAGCAGTGCCACCTGGTGAACGGATTTAACGATCTGATTTCATTGATCAATCACACAATACACAAAGGGCTTGTACAGCTTTGGGTGTGACCGAAGCATGATTTTCACATCCAAAACTAACTCGAACCCAATGCTCAAAATAAAGACGGCTTCACCCCGAAAGCATCGTTGTGAAGCCGCTCAATGTACAACCTATGTGTAGATCATGGACCCGAGTTAGAACGAAATGGGCAAACTATGGGTCACTTCACAATTTCAACAAATCGCTCAAAACGAACTTAGCCACACTTGGAGTGGCCACAGCTGCGGCACGTCATGCAGCCTTCGACCATTTGCATGTCGAACTGACCGCAAGACGGGCAGGCTTTGCCGCGTGGAGCTTCGCCAACGACCATGGCTTCGGCTTGTGGGTCAGTTTTGCGGCCCATGCCTTCGCCCTCAATAAACCCGATGGCAATCATGTGCTTTTCAACCACACCACCGATGGCTGCCAGAATGGATGGGATATACTTGCCCTCCATCCATGCACCACCACGTGGATCAAACACAGCTTTCAGTTCTTCGACCACGAAAGACACATCACCACCACGACGGAACACCGCAGAAATCATCCGGGTCAGGGCCAATGTCCATGCGTAATGCTCCATGTTTTTGGAGTTGATGAACACTTCGAACGGGCGACGGTGGCCGTTGATGATAACGTCATTCACCGTCAGGTAAATCGCGTGCTCGCTGTCGGGCCATTTCAATTTATATGTTGCCCCTTCTAGGGACTGCGGGCGCTCCAATGGATCGGCCATATAGATGACTTCGCCGCTTTCCACGTGGTCAGCAGGTTTTTCACCCGGTGCATTATCTTCTTTTTCCGACACAGCCAGAACCGATCCGGTGATGTCATTGGGACGATAGGTCGTGCAGCCCTTACAGCCTGTATCCCAGGCCTGCATGTAGACATCTTTGAATGCCTCAAAGGAAATATCCTCAGGGCAGTTGATGGTTTTGGAAATGCTGCTGTCGATCCATTTCTGCGCCGCTGCCTGCATGCGTACATGTGCTGCGGGGGCCAATGTCTGTGCGTTCACAAAATAATCTGGCAACTCTTTGTCGCCAAATTTCTCGCGCCACATCTGAACGGCATAATCTACGACCTCTTCTTCGGTGCGGCTACCGTCTTTTTGCAAAACCTTACGGGTATAAGCATACGCAAAGACGGGCTCGATTCCGGAACTGACGTTACCGGCATAGAGGCTGATTGTGCCCGTAGGTGCGATCGAGGTCAGAAGCGCGTTGCGAATACCATGCTCTGCAATCTCAGCCTTCAGGTCATCGTCCAAATGCTGAACCAAACCACCCGCTACGTATTTCTTGGCGTCAAACAGCGGGAAGGCACCCTTTTCTTTGGCCAGTTCTACGGACGCCTTATAGGATGCATGCGCAATCGTTTTCATCCACTCTTCGGTCTGTGCGGCAGCTTCTTCTGACCCATATTGAAGACCAAGCATCAACAATGCATCCGCAAGACCGGTCACACCCAAGCCGATACGGCGCTTGGCTTGCGCTTCAGCGGCTTGCTCGGGCAGTGGAAAGTTGGACGCATCTACCACATTGTCCATCATGCGCACCGCGGTTGCGACCAGATCAGTCAGCGCCGCCTCGTTCAAGGCAGCGTTGGCCTCAAACGGGTTTGCCACCATCCGCGCCAAATTGATCGATCCTAACAAACATGCGCCATAGGGCGGCAAAGGCTGTTCCCCACAAGGATTGGTCGCGGCAATGCTTTCGCAGTAGTTCAGGTTGTTGGCGTTGTTGATACGATCAATAAAGATCACGCCCGGTTCCGCCTGATCATAGGTGTTTTGCATGATCTTATTCCACAGATCACGGGCATCCACCGTGTGATAAACCTTATTATCAAATTTCAATTCCCATGGGCCGTCCGCTTTGACCGCTTCCATGAAATCATCGGTCACCAGTACCGACATATTGAACATCCGCAGACGTGCCGGATCGGATTTGGCTGTGATGAATTGCTCTACATCAGGGTGATCACAGCGCATGGTCGCCATCATAGCACCACGACGGCTGCCTGCAGACATGATGGTACGACACATCGCATCCCACACATCCATGAATGACAACGGACCAGAGGCATCTGCCGCCACACCTTTGACATCCGCGCCCTTAGGGCGAATGGTGCTAAAATCATATCCGATGCCGCCACCCTGCTGCATGGTCAGCGCTGCTTCTTTGAGCATATCAAAGATGCCGCCCATGCTGTCAGGCACAGTCCCCATGACGAAACAGTTGAACAGAGTCACATTGCGCTCAGTACCCGCGCCTGCCGTAATCCGCCCCGCTGGCAGGTATTTGAAATCTTCCAACGCTGAATAAAACTTGTCTTCCCACTGGGCTGGGTCTTTTTCAACTGACGCCAAAGAGCGGGCAATACGCCGCCAACTATCCTCGACACTTTGGTCGATGGGGGTGCCATCAGCCTCTTTGAAACGATATTTCATGTCCCAAATGGATTCGGCAATGGGGGCAGCAAAGCGGCTCATATTTTTTGATTCCCTGTCTTGAAAGAGAGCTACAGACTAATCTATTTCCATCTCACATCACAAGCTTTTCATCTGCTAAAAAACACTAACTGTTGTAAGTATATCGGCTTGCACTACACTATATAGTCTGCACTGAGGGCGAATCTGGGGACAACCTGTGGATAAATTTATCAACCTGATTAAGCTCTCAGTTGGCAGTGAAAGCGTGGATTCACTCGAAGAGTGGCAAAAAACCAAGCAAGCTCAGGCAGATGACGGATTACCGCGTCACGTGACTCGGATGTGGCCCAAGCGTGAGCCGGAAATTCTGCAAGGCGGGTCAATTTTCTGGGTGATTAAAGGATCTGTCCAGTGTCGCCAGAGAATCATTCGACTTGATGAGGTGATCGGCACTGATGGCATCCGCCGATGTGCCATTGTGTTGGATCCCACGGTGGTGCGCACTCAGACCGCGCTGCGACGCCCGTTTCAGGGATGGCGTTATTTACAACCCGCCGACAGCCCGGCCGATCTTGCAACCAGCCGCAGCAGCGAAGAGCGCTTGCCGACCGATCTTGCAAACGCTTTGGCAGAAATTGGCGTGATCTAACCGCCCCTCAGCGAAGAGCGACCCAAAGGGAGGGATGAGCGCGCCTCACCCCTCGATGTTGAGTTTGTCGATCAACGTATTCAGTCGCACCTTATCCGCCCCCTGGAGACGCGCCTTGCGGGACCGAAACAGCGTAGCCTGCGATTTCAGCACCAGACCATCGCTCAACAGCTTCAGGTGATTGGCACGCAGTGTTTCTCCGGTTGACGTAATATCCGCCACGGCCTCGGCCGTTTGATTTTTGATGGTGCCTTCGGTTGCACCCTGACTGTCTACCAGTTGATAATCCGCAACCCCATGCTCTTTCATGAATTCACGGATCAATCGGTGGTATTTTGTGGCAATCCGCAACCGAAACCCATGCTCTGCACGAAACGCCGCCGCAGCCGCATCCAGATCATCCAGCGTGTCCACATCGACCCAGCAATGCGGCACCGCAATGATCAGATCAGCCCCGCCAAATCCCAGCTTGGCCAGTTCTTCAACCTGCTGCTCCCACATGCCCAGCTTTTCACGTACAAGATCCGTGCCGGTCACACCCAAATGGATGCGCCCTGCCGCCAGTTCACGCGGAATTTCCCCAGCGCTCAACAATACAAGCTCGACCCCGTCCACACCTTCAACGGCGCCGGCATATTCCCGGTCTGATCCAGTACGCGACAACGCCACACCACGCGCGCCAAACCAATCAAAGGTTTTTTCCATCAGCCGTCCCTTAGAGGGCACACCCAATTTAATCGTCATGCCGCGCCCTCCAATTGAACCACCAACCCGGGGCGGATCACGCCACCCACGGCCGGAATTTCATCACCTTCACCTAACACACGCGTCAAAGCATCATACCGTCCACCCGTGGCCACCGCAGGTAAATCCGGGCGTGCATCTGGGTAAAACCCGAACACAAACCCATCATAATATTCCATCTGCGTGCGCCCATAGCTGCCTTCAAATTCCAGATTATCAACATCCACGCCCAGCGCCGCCAATGCCTCCATCCGTTCCTGAAGCCGCACAACCGCCTCGGTGATCGCAGGCATATCCACGGCAATGTCACGCAACCGTTCAAGCGCAAAAGGAAGCGTCTCACGCACGTTCAAAATCGCATCAATCAGATCTACCTGAGTGGCAGCAATCGGCGTCACGGCGGCATCTTCCCGCAAGGCCTCAATCCGATCAGAAATTTCTCGCATCCCCCGCAATCCGATCACAGGACCAGCCGCACTCATCGGGTCATCTTGTGCCAACAGGTTCAGTCGCGTTGCCGGTGCAGGCGTGCGCCCTGAAAACCGATCCAACAAGGCGCGAAATCTCCGCGGCCGCCAGATGTGACGCGCCAGCGCCCGCTTGCGCCGCTCCGTTGTCTCCAGCCCATGCACTGCGGCTTTTAGAATACCAATATCGCCAGTTGCGGCCCGCACATCCAAATGCGCAATCGCACCGTGAATTGTTGCATAGACTTCGGCATCCGCCTTGGCTGGATTGTCGCGGTCAAACACCTCAAACCCAACCTGCAAATATTCGCTGGATCGGTTTGGGTCAACCTCTTGGCGGCGAAACACCTCGCCTGCATAGGTATAGCGCGCGGGCTCTGCTCCATGTTCCATATGCATTTGCACCACAGGCACCGTGAAATCCGGGCGCAGCATCTGCTCACCGCGTAAGGCATCACTGGTGACATAGGCCCGCGCCCGAATGTCCTCGCCATAGAGATCAAGCAAAACCTCGGCAGGTTGCAAGATCGCAGTTTCAATCGGTTGTGCGCCTGCACCTTCAAACACCGCGCGCAGTTCAGCCGCCCGCGCACGCATCAATGCTTTGTGTGGCATCAGCTCTCGCCTTCCTGACTGGCAAGAATTTCGCGCACCTTGGCAAGCAAATCGCCGCGAGGCACTTCAAACTGGCTCGGGCGTTCTTTCCATTCTTCCAAGGTTGCGCTTTCCGCAATTTTGGCACCAAGGATCAAATCCTTGATCTGAATGACTCCACGCTCTTTTTCGTCACCGCCCTCGATCACTGCAATAGGCGAATTGCGCTTGTCGGCATATTTCAACTGATTGCCAAAGTTCTTGGGATTGCCCAGATACACCTCGGCACGAATGCCCGCATTGCGCAGCTCTGTGACCATCGCTTGGTAATCGGCCATGCGGTCGCGATCCATCATAGTGACAACCACCGGCCCAACCTCTTGGCCGCCAACACGCCCCTTGGCGCGCAACGCAGCCAACAAACGATCCACACCGATGGACACTCCTGTTGCAGGCACTTCTTGGCCGGTAAACCGCTTCACCAGATCGTCATAACGCCCACCACCAGAGACAGACCCAAACTGGCGCTTGCGGCCCTTCTCGTCATGGATTTCAAAGGTCAACTCGGCCTCATACACAGGTCCGGTATAATATCCCAAACCACGCACAACGGATGGGTCAATCTCAATCCGGTCCGCGCCATAGCCACCCGCATCCAACAATTCCGCGATCTGCTCTAGCTCGCCAATACCTTCTGCTCCTATGGCTGACGCTCCAACGGCGCCCCGTAGATTGTCAAAAGTCTTGGCCGCATCCGCCGCTTTGGAGGTCAGGAACACCAACACGGGTTCTGCTTGATCTGCACTCAGGCCGACACCATCAATAAACGCACCAGAGGCATCTAATCGCCCCTTGGTCAGCAGCTCGCGCACACCCTCTTCGCCAACTTTGTCAAACTTGTCGATGGTGCGCAGGACATTGTCGCGCGCGGATTGGTCATCGCCAAGGCCCATCGCTTCAAGTACACCGTTGAGAACCTTGCGATTGTTCACCCGTACAAGATAGTCCCCGCGCGGAATTCCCACGGTCTCAAGCGTATCTGACAACATCGCGCAAATCTCTGCATCTGCTGCCATGCTGGCTGTACCAACGGTATCCGCATCACATTGATAAAACTGGCGGAACCGCCCCGGGCCGGGTTTTTCATTGCGCCACACCGGCCCCATTGCGTACCGGCGATACGGCGTGGGCAAATCATTGCGATGCTGGGCATAGACCCGCGCCAAAGGCGCTGTCAGATCATACCGCAACGCCATCCAGTCGCCCTGATCATTCTCGTCAAATTCCTGCCATGCAAACACGCCAGCATTGGGACGATCCACATCCGGCAGAAATTTACCCAAGGCCTCAACCGTCTCAACCGCACTGCTCTCGAGCGCCTCAAATCCGTAACGATGATACACTCCGGCAATCTGACGCAGCATCTCGGCGCGCTCTGTCACCTCTGTGCCGAAATAGTCGCGGAACCCCTTGGGCGTCTGTGCCTTGGGGCGTGGGGCTTTCTTTTGCTTGGCCATCGTCATGGTTCCTTGGCAAATACGTTCGCTCGCCCCATACCGGATGCCCTTGCTGGGGGCAAGTAATGGTACATCATTCACCTCGTTCAGGGGCTTTTTCTTGGATAAATATTTGGGGAAATGTGGCGCAACCACAGAGGACAACGCCCCCAACCTTGACGCAGACGACCATGCGGCGTAGCTGCACATCATGGAAAAACTCGAAGAACAAATCGCCCATCTGTCACGCACGGTCGAAGACCTGTCAGAGGTGGTGGCACGTCAAGACACAGACATCGCCCTTCTACAACGGCGCGTTCAGCTTTTGATGGGGCGCGAAGCAGAGCGCGAGGCCGCAGGCGGCGGCGGTGTTGTATTGGGCGATGAACGTCCGCCCCATTACTAAGGCAGCCTCTTAGAAATCCTCAACCGCCATCACACCGGGCAAGGATTTGATCGCGCCTTTGATCTGCGGATTGACCGGGAACTCCGTGCCCAGATCCATTTCCACGTCACCGGGCAAATCCGGGTTCAGCAGGCACATGACAATAGGTCCCCGCCCTGTTTTCACCGCCGAGCGCGCCTGCTCCAGCACGCTGGCCACGGTGGCGACAGTCTCCGGCTCTTCGACAAAAATCTTCAGTCCCATGACCCCGGCATCGGCGACCACTGTATCAATCGGCCCAATGGAGCGCGCCAGCAGCTTCAACTGATCTGACTCCATCGTCGCCTCGGCCGTCACCACAACCTTTGATCCGGTCTCCAGAAATTCTCGGCATTTTTCCAATGTGTCGGAAAAGATTGTGATTTCATAAGCCCCCGTCGGATCGGACAACTGCGCAAAGGCAAAGCGATTGCCGCGCGCCGACTTACGTTCCTGTCGACCTGATACACGGCCTGCCAGTTTTACTAGGCAGGTTTTCTTACGCCGCGCTTCTTCTGTTACTTCGTCCAGTGTCATAACCTTCTTGCGCTTAAGCGCGGCCATGTAATCCTCAAGCGGATGCCCCGACAGGAAGAACCCGATCGCCTTGGCCTCTTCGTCCAATTTTTCGGCAGGCAACCAATCCGGCACCTTGGCCATGCGCGGCTCTGGCAGATCATCGCCAGCCTCGCCAAACAATGACACCTGATTGGATGCCTTTTGTTCGTGAATGGCGGCGGAATAGGCCACCAACGGGTCAAGGCTTTCAAATACCCGGCGGCGATTGTTGTCCAACTCATCAAACGCGCCAGAGCGCGCCAGCATCTCCAACGGACGCTTGCCCACGCGCTTCAGATCAACCCGACGCGCCACGTCAAACAGCGTGGCAAAGGGTTTATCCACCCCATCCACCTTGCGTCCCTCGGTAACAAGACGCATTGCCTCAACACCCACGTTTTTCAAAGCGCCCAGCGCATAGATCAGCTTGCCTTCGCGCACCGTAAACGTCGCCTCGGAACGGTTTACGCAAGGCGGCACATAGGGCAGACCCAACCCCTTTTTGACCTCTTCGAAATACACTGCGAGCTTATCCGTCAGATGGATATCGCAGTTCATCACGCCACCCATGAATTCCACCGGGTGGTTCGCCTTCAGCCATGCGGTCTGATAGCTGACCACCGCATAGGCCGCCGCGTGGGATTTGTTGAAACCGTAGTTCGCGAATTTTTCCAGAAGGTCGAAAACCTCACTGGCCTTTTTCGCAGGCACACCGTTGTCACCCGCGCCTTTTTCAAACTTAGGACGTTCAGCGTCCATCGCCTCTTTGATCTTTTTACCCATCGCCCGGCGCAACAGGTCGGCCCCGCCGAGAGAATATCCCGCCATGACCTGCGCGATTTGCATAACCTGTTCTTGGTAAACGATGATTCCCTGCGTTTCCTCAAGAATATGGTCGATCAACGGATGCACGGATTCAATTTCGCGCAACCCATTTTTGACCTCGCAATAGGTTGGGATGTTCTCCATCGGGCCGGGACGATACAGCGCCACAAGCGCAACAATATCTTCGATACAGGTCGGTTTCATGCGCTTAAGCGCATCCATCATGCCCGAGCTTTCCACCTGAAACACTGCCACCGTTTTGGCGGCGGCATAGAGATCATAAGATGGTTTATCGTCCAGCGGAATGGCGTTGATTTCGTTAATCGCCCCTTCGGGCGGCTCGTACAATTGCGCGCCATCTGCGGTAATATGAATATCGCGTCCGCTGCTTTGGATCAGGTCCACAGCGTTTTGAATGACGGTCAGGGTTTTCAGGCCCAAAAAGTCAAACTTGACCAACCCTGCCTGTTCCACCCATTTCATATTGAACTGGGTCGCTGGCATGTCCGATTTCGGATCCTGATACAGCGGCACAAGCGCATCCAGCGGACGATCTCCAATCACCACGCCCGCCGCGTGGGTTGATGCATTTCGCAACAATCCCTCGACCTGCTGGCCGTAATTTAACAGACGTTCCACCACCTCTTCGTTGCGTGCCTCTTCACGCAAGCGCGGCTCATCCTTAAGCGCCTTTTCGATGGATACGGGCTTCACCCCTTCCACCGGGATCATTTTGGACAGGCGATCCACCTGCCCGTATGGCATCTGCAACACCCGGCCAATGTCGCGCACTGCCGCCTTGGACAAAAGCGCACCAAAGGTGATGATTTGCCCAACCTTATCGCGACCATATTTTTCCTGAACATAGCGGATCACCTCTTCGCGGCGATCCATGCAGAAATCGATGTCAAAGTCGGGCATCGACACACGTTCCGGGTTCAGAAACCGCTCAAACAGCAGGCTGTAGCGCAGCGGATCCAGGTCGGTGATCGTCAACGCATAGGCCACCAGCGACCCCGCACCCGATCCACGTCCCGGCCCCACCGGAATGCCCTGTTCCTTGGCCCAATGGATAAAATCTGCAACGATCAAGAAATAACCCGGAAAGCCCATGCCTTCGATAATACCGAGTTCAAAATCCAGCCGTTCCTGATATTCTTCGACTGTTACCGCATGCGGGATCACCGCAAGGCGTTGCTGCAAGCCTTCGTTGGCCTGACGGCGCAACTCAGAGACTTCGTCATCAGCAAATTTTGGCAGGATCGGATCACGACGATAGGTTGCAAATGCACAGCGCTGCGCGATCTCTATGGTGTTTTCTATCGCCTCGGGTAGATCCGCAAACAGCGTGATCATTTCTTCCTGACTTTTAAAATAATGCTGCGCTGTCAGGCGGCGACGCCCCTCTTGTTGATCAACATAGGCCCCCTCGGAGATACAGATCAGCGCGTCATGCGCCTCGTACATTTTGGTATCGGGGAAATAGGCGTCATTGGTCGCAACCAGCGGAATGCCCATGCCATAGGCCATCTCGATGAACCCACGCTCAGACAAGCGCTCGGCCTCGGGTTGGCCATCTTCGCCGGGGTGACGTTGCAATTCGACATACAATCGATCCCCGTAAATCCCATGCAGGCGGCGCATCAATGCCTCGGCGGCGGCGCCCTGTCCCTGACGTAACAATCGGCCCACCGGGCCATCCGGGCCACCGCTTAAACAAATAAGCCCCTCTGAGAGGGTTTCCAATTCCTCCAATGTCACCTGCGGCAATTGCCCGCCCTTGTCCACATACAAGCAAGAACTCAGCTTCATCAGGTTTTCATACCCGGTCTCATTCTGAGCCAGCAAAACCACCGGCGCAGGCGGTGGGGGCAAGGTGCGCCCACTGGGATCATCATGTGCCATTCGCACATCGACCTGACAGCCAACAATCGGCTGAATACCCGCATCACTTGCCGTGACGGAAAATTCCAACGCCGCAAACAAGGAATTGGTGTCCGTCACCGCAACCGCGGGCATGCCCATGATTTCACACAACCCCGACAGTTTTTTCAGGCGCATTGCGCCTTCAAGCAGGGAATATTCGGTGTGCACCCGCAGGTGAATGAATCGAGGAGAAACTGTCATACCCCCAAGCTATAGAAGCTGCACGCCCGTTCCAATAGGAGCTTTTGCAAACAGGTACGAATTTGATCTCTCTGCACTCCTTGAGGCAGTTTCAAATTTTTCCGAAAAATTCAAATATTATACACCTTTGAAAAATAAGGTTTTAATTCAACCCTCTTGTAATTTCCACAACAATGAATCTGATTAACTGCTATTTCAGGAAACTAAGTTTTCCTTGCCATAAAGCCTGAGAGCTTTCTATCCTGATAAAGCTTTTGGCACAGGGAGGCCGCACGCTTTCTACGTCGCATCGAAATCGTGCATCACCGGCTTATCAAGTAACGCGACTGGCAGAAAAACATGGGTATCACGTTTCTTCTCAACGGAGAGACTGTCACGTTGCAAGACGCGGCTCCGACAACCACTTTGCTGAACTGGCTGCGCGAAGAGCGTGGGCTGGTCGGGACCAAGGAAGGCTGCGGCGAGGGGGATTGCGGGGCGTGCTCTGTCATCGTGCAGGATGGCGACGGCACACGTGCCCTGAATGCCTGCATTCTGTTTATGCCACAGCTGAATGGAAAATCAGTGCGCACCGTCGAAGGCTGCGCCGCGCCAGATGGCACATTACATCCTGTGCAGCAGGCAATGGTGGATCATCACGGCAGCCAATGCGGATTTTGCACACCGGGGTTTATCTCGGCCATGGTGGCAGCACATACCAATGGTGCCACGGATTATGACGATCAACTGGCGGGCAATCTGTGCCGCTGCACGGGCTATGCACCAATCATTCGTGCCGCCAAGGTGGCCGCCACACAGCCTGTGCCCAAATGGGTTGAAACGAACGTTCCGCCCAAGGCCCAAGCGCATGACATGTCCCCCACCACCGTGGATGATTTGGCCGCCGCTTACGAACAGCATCCAAACGCCACCCTTGTGGCAGGGGCCACCGATGTCGCCCTTTGGGTGACCAAGCAATTGCGCGATCTTGATCCGGTGATTTTTCTGGGGGCCTGCGACGATTTGAAAACTGTCGAGGTGACAGAGAACGACATCACCTTTGGCGCCATGGTCAATATGAACCGGATGCGCGATGTGATTGCCGAGTATCATCCATCTTATGGCGAAATGATCCGCCGCTTTGCTTCCACTCAAATCCGCAACGCGGCCACGGTGGGGGGCAATGTCGCCAATGGATCGCCCATTGGGGACAATCCGCCCGCGCTGATTGCACTGAACGCAATGGTGCACCTGCGCAAAGGGAATGCCCACCGCAGCCTGCCCATTGCGGATTTCTTCATTGATTATGGCAAGCAGGATCGTGCCGAGGGGGAGTTTGTCGAAAAAATCTCGATCCCGCGTCAGGTGGACCGCCTGAAGGTTTATAAGCTGTCCAAACGCTTTGATCAGGATATCTCTGCTGTATTGGGCGCGTTTAGCGTGACTGTCACAGATGGCATTGTCACAGATGCCCGCATCGCTTTTGGTGGCATGGCGGCCATTCCCAAACGCGCCAACGCCGTCGAACAATCCCTTATCGGCAAACCATGGAATGACAACACAGTTGCCGCCACATGGGATGCGTGGGAGGCCGATTTTTCTCCACTCACGGACATGCGGGCCTCGGCGCGTTATCGGCTGACCACTGCACGCAATATGCTGACGCGCTATTTCCTAGAGGACATCGGTGCAGACGTGTCGGTTCTGGAGGTCTCAGCATGAGCATCGCACGCCCCCTGCCCCACGACACCGCACAACTGCATGTCACCGGCGCTGCACGATATGTAGATGATATTCCAACACCGGCAAACGCCCTGCATCTGGCTTTTGGCCTGTCCAGCATTGCCTGCGGCACCATCGCGGATTTGGACCTAAGCGATGTACGCGCCGCCGATGATGTGGTTGCGGTTTTGACAGCTGATGACCTGCCGTTTGAAAACGATGTATCCCCATCAATCCATGACGAACCACTGCTGTCGGATGGCACGGTGCATTACCTAGGCCAACCCTTGTTTCTTGTGGTGGCCACGAGCCATCTTGCCGCCCGTAAGGCCGCGCGCAAGGGTATGATCACCTATGAAGAAAGTACGCCGATTTTCACCATCGAAGACGCGCTTGCCGCCAACAGCCGTTTTGAAGAAGGCCCGCGCATCTATAGCCGGGGTGATCCTGAACAAGCGATTGCCAATGCACCACATCTGATCGAAGGCACGTTGGAACTGGGCGGGCAGGAACATTTCTATCTGGAAAGTCAGGCCGCCATGGTCATGCCGCAGGAAAACGGCGATGTGGTGGTGCATTCCTCGACCCAACATCCCACCGAAATTCAGCACAAGGTTGCCCATGCACTGGGTATTCCGATGCACGGCGTCCGCGTGGAGATGCGCCGCATGGGCGGCGGTTTTGGCGGTAAGGAAAGTCAGGGCAACGCCTTGGCCGTGGCCTGTGCCGTGGCGGCCATCAAAACAGGACGCACCTGCAAGATGCGTTATGACCGCGATGATGACATGATCATCACTGGAAAACGCCATGATTTCCGCATCACCTACCGCGTGGGTGTTGACGATCAGGGCCGGGTGCAAGGCATTGATTTCATGCACTACACCCGCGGCGGCTGGGCGCAGGATTTGACATTACCAGTGGCAGACCGCGCAATGTTGCATTCTGACAATGCCTATCATCTGCCCCATGTACGCATTGAATCGCATCGGTTAAAAACCAACACACAATCCGCCACCGCCTATCGCGGGTTTGGTGGACCACAAGGCATGGTTGGCATTGAACGCGTCATGGATCACATCGCTCATCATCTGGGCATGGACCCGCTGGCGGTGCGTCAGGCGAATTACTATGCCGCCGATGGCAGCCAAAGCACGCCCTACGGTCAAACGGTCGAGGATTTCGTACTACACGAGATGACAGATCAGTTGGTTGAAAGCTCTAATTACCACGTTCGGCGCGAGGCGATTGCAGAGTGGAATGCCGCCAACCCGGTCCTGAAAAAGGGGATCGCCCTGACACCGGTGAAATTTGGCATTTCCTTTACGCTCACCCATCTTAATCAGGCTGGCGCCTTGGTGCATGTCTATCAGGATGGGTCTATACAGCTCAATCATGGCGGCACAGAAATGGGCCAAGGTCTGTTTCAAAAAGTCGCCCAAGTCGCCGCCAGCCGTTTTGGCGTGGATATGGATTTCGTGCGCATCACTGCGACTGACACGGGCAAGGTGCCCAACACATCGGCCACAGCAGCATCCTCTGGTAGCGATCTGAACGGCATGGCCGTGAAAATCGCCTGCGACACCATCCGCGCGCGCATGGCAGAGTTTCTGGCAGAGCAACATCAAGCAAGCCCAGACGATATTCGGTTTCAAGACGGAAATGTACACGTCGGGGATAATGTACTGACATTTCAGCAAGCCGCCGCTCTGTGTTACCAGAACCGGATTGGCCTGTCGGCAACCGGTTTTTACAAGACCCCAAAACTTGCATGGGACCGGATCAAAGGCGAAGGTCGCCCGTTTTATTACTTTGCTTATGGTGCATCCGTAACCGAAGTGGTGATTGACACGCTCACTGGGGAAAACCGCATTTTGCGCACCGACCTATTGCAGGATGCGGGCGCGTCCCTGAACCCGGCATTGGACATTGGTCAGGTCGAAGGTGCGTATGTACAGGGGGCTGGATGGCTTACCACCGAAGAACTGGTATGGGATGGCAAAGGTGCGCTGCGCACACATGCGCCCTCGACCTATAAGATCCCAGCCTGTTCGGATCGTCCGGATATTTTTAACGTGGCCCTGTTTGACAATGAAAACCGCGAGGACACGATTTATCGTTCCAAAGCGGTGGGCGAGCCCCCCTTTATGCTGGGCATTTCCGCGCTGATGGCGCTTTCGGATGCGGTGGCGGCTTGTGGCGACAGCTACCCCGACTTGAACGCCCCTGCCACGGGAGAGCGCATTCTGGATGCCGTGCAAAAACAACAAGGGGGCGGTGATGCTTGATCTGAACGCCCTATCAGATGCCATTGAAAAGCACGGCAAGGTGGCACGCGTTGTGTTGGCCGAGGTCAAAGGCAGTGCTCCGCGTGAGGCAGGCACATCCATGTTGATCTGGGCGGATGGATATTCCGGCACCATCGGTGGTGGACGCCTTGAGTTTGACGCCATCCATACTGCACAAGCGATGCTGGATGGTGGCCCGATCACGGCCCTGCACCGCAAAGCACTTGGTCCAGCACTTAATCAATGCTGCGGTGGGGCGGTAACAGTCGTTACAGAAGTTTATGACATCACGCGCTATCACGCGATGATGGATGGGTTTGAATTTCAAGGTATCTGGGCCCGCGCAGTCAGCGACGAGGTCGGCGCGCTTCCCAAATCAATCGCCCGTCTGATTGCTCGCAAAGAACAAGACAACACGCCAATCTCGACCACATTCTCCGCAGGTTGGTTGATAGAACCCGTCTGGCGCAACCGTCAGCCCGTGTACATCTATGGCGCTGGGCACGTTGGGCGCGCATTGGCACGTGTCCTGTCCCCCTTACCACAATATGAGGTGTGGCTGGTCGATGTTCGCGCAGATCAGTTCATGGATATTCCCGAAAATGTGCATGAGTGCTGGCACGTGCCACCAACTGAGATCATGGCAGCCGCTCCGCCAAATGCGGCGCATTTCATCATGACACCCGAGCATGATTTTGATCTGGAGTTGTGCCACACCTTGCTGGGTCGCGAGTTTGCCTTTGGCGGGTTGATCGGGTCTGCCACTAAATGGGCCCGCTTTCGCAAACGCCTTGCGGCACTTGGCCATGAACCTGAACAGGTTGCCCGCATCACCTGCCCAATTGGTGATCCAACTTTGGGGAAAAACCCACAGGCCATTGCCCTTGGCATTGCAGCCAAGCTATTGAAAACAAAGAACAGCGCCACCGCCCAGCACATGGGTAAAAAGGAGCAAAGCGCATGACAGGGACGTTGCTTTCTATTCAAGGTCTGACCAAGGCCTACCCAGGAGTCGTTGCCAATGACACCGTTTCCTTTGACATTCAGGAAGGTGAAGTTCACGCCCTTTTGGGAGAGAACGGTGCGGGTAAATCCACGCTGGTAAAGATGATCTATGGGTTGGTAAAACCTGACACTGGCCGCATGGTCTGGAAAGGTCAGGAATTTGCTCCACCAGAACCACGTGCAGCACGCGCCTCTGGCGTGGCCATGGTGTTTCAGCATTTTTCCTTGTTTGATGCGCTGAACGTGGCGGAAAACGTGGCGTTGGGTATGGAAAATCCACCTCAAATGCGCGACTTGGCCAGCCGTATTCGCGAAGTGTCGGAAAACTATGGCCTGCCGCTTGATCCCTATCGCACGGTCGGGGATCTGTCCGCAGGCGAACGCCAACGCGTGGAAATCATCCGCTGCCTGCTGCAAGACCCCAAACTGTTGATCATGGATGAGCCGACCTCGGTTCTGACACCGCAAGAGGTCGACATCCTGTTTAAAACACTGCGCAAACTGCAGTCCGAAGGTACCGCAATTCTGTATATCAGCCACAAGTTGGAGGAAATTCGCGCGCTCTGTGACCACGCGACGATCCTGCGTTTGGGCAAAAACGTCGGCACTTGTACCCCCGCAGAAACAACTGCACGGGATATGGCCGAGATGATGGTGGGCGACACGCTACAGACCCCGACCCGCACCGCTGCCGAAGGGGGCGAGGTTATTTTGGACGTTTCTGGCCTATCGCTGATGCCGTCCAATCCTTTTGGCACACCGTTAAAGAACATCCATTTTACTGTGCGTGCAGGTGAAATTCTGGGTCTTGGCGGGGTTGCTGGCAACGGGCAGGATGAGCTGCTTGCCGCCCTATCGGGAGAGGCCCTGACGCCTTCGGATGCGGTCAAGGTCAAAGGCAATGCCATCGGCCATCTTGGCCCAAACCAACGCCGTGATATTGGTGTGCTAGCTGCCCCTGAGGAGCGCCTTGGCCACGCGGCAGCCCCCAATATGAGTCTTGTGGAAAATGCCCTTTTGACAGGCGCTGCACGCAAGAACCTGACCAGCAATGGCTTTGTAAATTGGAAAGACACCACGAGTTTCGCCGAAGACATCATCAAAGCCTTTGATGTGCGTACCCCCGGATCTGACCGCGCCGCGCGATCTCTGTCTGGTGGCAATCTGCAAAAATTCGTCATTGGCCGGGAGGTGATGCAAAACCCCGAGGTTCTTGTCGTCAATCAACCCACATGGGGCGTGGATGCCGCTGCTGCGGCCTCGATCCGTCAATCGCTACTAGATTTGGCGGCCAAAGGTGCCGCGATTATTTGTATCAGCCAAGACCTTGATGAATTGATGGAAATTTCTGATCGCTTTGGCGCACTGAATGAAGGCCGCCTGTCTGCCATTCGCCCGGCTGCTGGTCTGACGATTGATGAAATTGGTCTGATGATGGGCGGCGCGCACGACATGGAGGTGTCACATGCTTAAGAATTTGGGATGCCTCCGGCAGAAAAATACTGAGAACAATGAAAATCATGGGCTTATGCCCCAAGGAGGTTGGGCATGATTGTATTGGAGAAAAGACCGCAACCATCACGCGCATGGTCCCTGATGACCCCGGTCGTGGCCGTTGTTATCACCATGATCGCAGGTGGGTTGCTGTTTGCAGCCCTTGGCAAAAATCCCGCCGAAGCGATCGGCACGATTTTTTGGGAGCCTCTGTTCGGGGAATATGCGTTTTTCTATCGCCCACAATTGTTAGTGAAAGGCGCACCTTTGGTTTTGATTGCCATTGGTCTGTCGCTTGGCTTTCGCGCGGGTATCTGGAACATCGGTGCAGAAGGGCAATACATTGTCGGCGCGATATGTGGTGCAGGTGCGGGGCTAGCGTTTTATCCCATGGAAAGCGTGTTTATCTTTCCATTGATGGTGCTGGCTGGTGCACTCGGTGGCTGGTGTTGGGCGATGATCCCGGCGCTGTTAAAGGTCAAATTCGGCACCAATGAAATTCTTGTGTCCTTGATGTTGGTGTATGTGGCTGAACAGCTTTTGGCGTCGGTATCGTTGGGGCTTTTGAAGAACCCTCAGGGGTTTGGCTTTCCTGGGTCACGAAACCTGCAAAGCTATGAAAGCGCATTTAATGCTGAACTGATCGAAGGGTCAGGCATGCATTGGGGTGTCGTTGCCGCCTTTATCGCGGTCATTCTGTCCTATGTATTGCTGAACAAACACATTCTTGGCTTTAACATTCGCCTGACCGGAGAAGCGCCCCGCGCGGCCCGGTTTGGCGGGGTGAATCCCACGCGTTTGATCCTGTTCTGTCTGGGCATGTCAGGGATGCTGGCCGGTCTGGCCGGGATGTTCGAAGCGTCTGGACCTGCTGGGCAGATCAGCATTGATTTCAACGTGGGCTATGGGTTCACAGCGATTATCGTCGCCTTTCTGGGGCGTCTTCATCCGGTTGGTATTTTGTTGGCTGGGCTCTTGATGGCGCTGACCTATATCGGGGGCGAGATTGCGCAATCCAATCTGGGCCTGCCTGCCGCCGCAATTCAGGTCTTTCAGGGGATGCTGCTCTTTTTCCTGCTGGCCTTGGACTTGCTGACCAATTTCCGCATTCGCTTTGCCGCTAAAGGAGCCGCATGATGGATCTTTCTGCAATTAATCCCGTCCTCCTTATTGCCTCTTTGATGGTGGCAGCCACGCCTTTGCTATTGGCTGCCATCGGCGAATTGGTGGTAGAAAAATCCGGTGTGCTGAACCTTGGTGTCGAAGGTATGATGATCGTTGGTGCCATCGCCGGTTTTGCGGTGTCGGTGGAAACCGGCTCTCCTTTGCTTGGCCTAATCGCGGCGATGATCGGCGGCGCGCTCTTGTCATGTTTGTTTGCCTTCCTCACACAATTCGCCTTGGCAAACCAAGTGGCATCAGGTCTTGCGTTGACGTTGTTTGGCCTTGGTCTATCCGCCCTTATGGGACAAGGATACGTGGGAGTAAAACCCCCGGCGATGGCCACGTTGGATATTCCGGTGATCAGTGATTTACCGGTGATCGGCCCGATCTTCTTTAGCCATGATCCGGTACTGTATTTCGGTGTTTTTCTAACCGCAGCGGTCTGGTACGCGCTGAAATTCACACGCATTGGTCTTGTCTTACGTGCCACAGGTGAAAACCATGATGCGGCCCATGCGTTGGGCTATCATGTGATCCGCGTGCGTGTGATTGCCATCTTGTTTGGGGGGGCCTGTGCAGGGCTTGGCGGGGCGTATATCAGCCTGATCCGCGTGCCTCAATGGACCGAAGGCATGACCGCCGGTATCGGTTGGATCGCATTGGCGCTGGTGGTTTTTGCCAGCTGGAAACCATGGCGTGTCCTGCTGGGGGCCTATCTCTTTGGCGGCATCAACGTTTTGCAATTAAATCTACAGGCCGCAGGCGTTGCCATTCCAGTCGAATATCTGGCAATGTCGCCATATGTCATCACGATCGTTGTATTGGTCATCATGTCGCGCGACAAAACCAGCGCACCGGGATCATTGGGACGCATTTTCCACGCCTCAAGCTAGGGGCGACACTAGAAAAAATAACCACTAGGGAGCAAACTGAAATGAAACTGACGAAACTTCTTGCCACGGCTGCCGTGGCACTGGGCCTCGCCTCGACGGCCATGGCGGATGACAAAACAAAGGTTGGCTTTGTATTTGTTGGCCCCGTGGGTGATGGCGGCTGGACGTATGAACACAACAAAGGCCGCCTCGCGGTTGAGGAAAAGTTCGGCGACAAAGTGGAAACCGTGTTTGTTGAATCCGTGCCCGAAGGCCCGGACGCAGAGCGCGTCATGACACAGATGGCGCTGGATGGGGCCGATCTGATTTTCACCACATCCTTTGGTTACATGGATCCCACGATCAACGTGGCAAAGAAATTCCCAAAGGTGAAATTTGAACATGCCACCGGGTATAAGCAGGCACCAAACGTGTCGGTCTATTCTGCACGCTTTTACGAAGGTCGTGCCGTTCAGGGCCACATCGCAGGGCAAATGACCAAATCCAACGTGATCGGCTATATCGGGTCTTATCCAATCCCAGAAGTGATCCGAGGCATCAACTCTGCCTTTGTCCATGCACGTGCGGTTAATCCTGATGTGCAGTTCAAAATTATCTGGGCCTATACATGGTTTGACCCTGCAAAAGAGGCCGATGCCGCCAAGGTTCTGATCGAACAGGGTGCTGACGTTATCCTGCAACACACCGATTCAACCGCGCCACAGGCCGCCGCACAAGCAGCAGGCAATGTTGTGACCTTTGGTCAGGCTTCGGACATGAGCGAATACGCGCCCTTCCCCCGTGTGTCTTCTATCATCGACGACTGGGCGCCCTATTATATCGCGCGGACACAGGCCGTCATGGATGGCAGCTGGGAAAGCGCGAACACATGGCACGGTATTGGTGACGGCATGGTCGGCATCGGTGAAATTTCTGATGCGGTTCCTGCAGAGATCAAAGCTTCGGCGCTTCAACTCAAAGCCAAGCTGGCATCTGGCGAGTACCACGCCTTTACAGGCCCGCTGAATAAGCAAGACGGCAGCGCATGGTTGGCCGACGGTGAAACCGCAGATGACGGCACATTGGCCGGCATGGGCTTCTATGTCGAAGGACTTGAAGGCGACGTGCCACAATAAGCACCTCTTATACATCACTCAAAGGTCCGCTTTGCGCGGACCTTTTTTATGCAGCACGTCGGTTAAAAAGTTTTCTAGAAAACTTTTCCCATCCAGATTTTTAGCTAAAAATCTGCCCCTCCGCCCATTGTTCACATCACTGCGTTGGCCAGTGACTTGTAATCGTTCGCAACATTGCCTTACGTCAACTGCTGCATTTGCAACGCTTTGGCAAAAGATGATGATTAACTGCTTTTCCTAAGCGGTAACTCATGGCAACGTCGCCCCATGAAATACCATATTACAAGTCCCGACAATTCATCTGTCAGCCAATTCGCCTTTGGCACCATGCAATTTGGTCACCGCGCCACTGAGGCGGATTCTGCCGCCATGTTTGAGGCCAGCCTCGCTGCAGGCATCACCCATTTTGACACGGCCTATGTCTATACCGATGGGCAGGCCGAAACGATCCTTGGCAAGCTGGCGGCGCCACACCGAGACAGCTTGGTGATTGCCACCAAAGTTGGATATTTCGGCGGATGCGGGCGGGGCAATTTGTTTGCGCAATTTGATGTGTCACAACAACGACTAAACATGGATATGGTGGATGTCCTCTATCTGCACCGCTTTGATCAAGACACCGATCTTGGTGAAACTATGGACGCATTGGCAGAGCTAAAGCAGGCAGGCAAAATTCGATATATCGGTCTGTCAAACTTTGCTGCTTGGCAAGTGATGAAGGCTGTAATGGAGGGCGCAAAACGAGACCTCACCATCGACATCATGCAACCCATGTACAACCTTGTAAAACGTCAAGCAGAGG
This sequence comes from uncultured Paracoccaceae bacterium, assembly GCA_947489325.1. Taxonomy (GTDB): domain Bacteria; phylum Pseudomonadota; class Alphaproteobacteria; order Rhodobacterales; family Rhodobacteraceae; genus CANLDA01. The sequence goes on from CANLDA010000026.1 coordinate 26,848, forward strand.
TGGAAATTCTACCGATGTGCGCTGATCAGGGTATTTTCCCCACAACCTATTCCCCGCTTGGTGGTGGATTGTTGACGGGAAAATACCGCACTGCAAACGCCAAAGGGCGTCTGCATGAGATGAAAGAATATACTGTGCGCTATGGGCAGGAATTTATGCATCACACCGCCCGAGAGCTTAGCATTCTAGCCAAAGATATCGGCACCCATCCCGCCACATTGGCCTGTGCATGGGCAGCAGCACACCCCAGCGCACCCAGCCCGATCTTGTCGGCACGCAACATGACCCAGCTTGCACCATCCCTCGCGGCGTTAAACTTTGACATGTCGGCCGACCTCTATGATCGCATTGTGGCCCTGTCGCCAACGCCTCCCCCAGCAACAGATCGATTGGAAGAAGCGTGATTGATTTTCTTGTCATAGGGGGCGGCATCGCGGGCACATCTGCTGCCGCGCATCTTGCACCACATGGCAAAACCGTTCTGTTAGAACGCGAAACAGCGCTGGGCTATCACACCTCTGGCCGTTCTGCTGCACTCTATGAGGCCAACTATGGGTTGGATTCCACAGTCGCGTTGAACCGTGCCTCGGGCGATTTCCTGCGTGAAGGAGCGTTTCTCAGCCCGCGCGGCCTGATGTTGGTTGGTCAAAAGAATGACCCTGACGGATTTCGCGCCGCTTGTGACTATCTGAACATGGCACCAATCGCCCTGAGCGACGCACAGCACATGGTGCCTATCCTTAACTTTGAACATGTGGGATTTACCGCCCATAACAACGATGCCTTTGACATTGATACGGATCGGTTGCTGCAATCCTATGCCAAAATGTGCCGTGCGGCAGGGGGGCAGGTCGTCACCAATCAACAGGTCTTGTCGATTTCACGTGAGGCGGGTCATTGGCACGTCACGACCAGTAACGCAGACTATGACGCACGCATGATTTTCAACGCAGCAGGGGCATGGGTCGATCAAATCGCCCAGTTGGCGGGCATCGCACCACTGGGATTTTGCCCTTTGCGCCGATCCATGGCACGCATTCCTGCCCCGGGTGGGCATGACGTATCAGGCTGGCCGATGATGATGGACATCCATGAAACATGGTACGCCAAACCTGACGCTGGAAAATTGCTGGTTTCCCCTGCCGAGGAGCATTTGCAGGACCCACAGGACGCATGGGCCGATGATATGGTGCTGGCCGAAGGCATCGCACGGTATCAGGAGAACGTCACCGAAGAGGTGACGCGCGTTGAAAGTTCTTGGGCCGGGTTGCGCACCTTTGCACCGGATCGCAATCTGGTGCTTGGTCCGTCTAGCGCCGACAGCAGTTTTTTCTGGGTTGCAGGTCAGGGCGGATATGGCATGCAAAGCTCGCCCGCCGCAGGGCGCTATGTGGCCGATCTGGTCACGGGGGCACAATCGGAATTGGATGCCGACACCCGCGCCTCCCTGAACCCTGCGCGGTTTGACTGATGGTCTATCGCAAGAATCTGCCCATCAATGCTTCTGTTGCAACACCAATTGATGGTGTGCGCCTAAACGCCCCGTCGGCGGCCCGCAATACACCGCACATTCTGTCACTTTTGGGCACATACGGCCCATCGACAGGATCCTCGCTGGAACTGGCAAGCGGCACCGGACAGCATATCGTTGAGTTGGCACAGCACCTGCCCGATTTGACATGGCATCCCAGCGATGTGGATGAGGGACGCCTTGCTTCTATTGCCGCCTATGTCACGGATGCCAACCTGCCCAACTTGCACGCCCCGATCCCACTGGATGCCACGGCTTCAGGATGGGGGGCACAACAGGATGGGCAGGCATTGATCCTGCTTGTAAACCTTCTGCATCTGATCTCTGATACCGAAGCACGGACATTGATTTCCGAGGCCGCCCGCGCGCTGAACACAGATGGCCGCCTGATCATCTATGGCCCCTTCATGCGCAATGGCGCACTGACCAGCGAAGGCGACACACGATTTCACGCAAGCCTGCGCGCACAGGACCCTGAGATTGGCTATAAGAGCGATCATCAGGTGATGGATTGGGGGGTACGTGCCGGGCTGACCCAAGTCGACGTTGTGGACATGCCAGCCAATAACCTTGCCATCATCTGGCAGCGCTAGGGCAAGTTTAATAATACCAACGGCACTATAATTTAGCCAGCCGATGGGTCTGGATATTCGACAGTCAATCGATGCTGATCAATCACGTGCAAATCCCAATAGGCCGCTTTGATTTGCTCCGTTACAGGTCCAACCCCTCCTGCCCCAATCATTCGGCCATTAATCTTGCTCACGGGCATCACACCCCCAGCGGTTGACGTTACAAACACCTCATCCGCCTGACACAGGACAGTCGCAGATATATCCTGTGCTACGCAGTCCATTTTCAGACCCTCACATAGATCAAAGATCGTTTGCCGCGTGATCCCAAGCAGAACGCCATGGGCTGGGGTAAACACCTGCCCCTGACACACTGCGAATATGTTAAATCCTGGCCCTTCGGCGACATTGCCATTCTGGTCGATCAGGATCACGGTTTCTGCCCCTTGATCATAGGCCCCATACAGTGCTGTGATCAGATCAAGCCAGTGATAGTTTTTGACCGTTGGATCAAGCGATTGCGGCGGAATGCGCACAACATCGCTGATCGCGACATGTAGGCCGCGCGTCATTTGGACAGGATTGGCAACAGACCCAAACGGAATGGCAAAAGCGATGAAGCGATTATCACAATCACGCGGATCACGGCTGCCGCTAGCGGACACACCACGTGTGCATATGAATTCGACATAAGCGCGGCGTAGACCCGACAACGCCACACAATTACACAGAATTTCAGTCACTTGCGCGCGGTCGTACGGAATGGACATGTGCAGTTTTTCCACGCTTTCAAAGAATCGCGTCAGGTGATCCTCTAGTCGGAAAAACGCGCCATCCCACACATGAACAACATCATAGGTTGCGTCAGAATGCAGAAACCCGTTGTCCAGAACCGAAATTTTCGCCTCGGAGATTGGCACATATTGCCCATCCAAAAAGGCCACGCCGCGGGGATAGGCGCGCGGATCGGAATATCGCGCAGACAGTGAGGGAACCGTATTCATCATACACCTTTCAATGGATAATCATTGTACTGTAACGCAAGTACCAGACTGCACAACAATCCTCCCAAAACGCAAAAAGGCGAGGGTTTCCCCCCGCCTTTGAAGTCCACATTTAGTGAGACTTAACCGTTCTTACGAATGGTTTCGTTTTTCGGATCATACGGGCTGTCACAAGTCACAACTGCATCCCACAGTTTGTCTTGGATTTTGACCTTCAACTTGGTGCCTTCAACCGCGTGCTCGGGCGTGACATATCCCATGCCAATGGATTTTTCGAAGGCCACGGAATAGCCGCCCGATGTCAAGCGACCCACACGGGTGCCATCCTCAGTATAGAGAACTTCTCGGCCCCATGGGTCAGCATCCTCTGGCCCGTCGATCAGCATAGTGCAGCACTTCACACGTACACCGGTTTCGACCATCTTGTCCTTGCCGTTGAAGTCTTTTTCAAGATCAACAAAGCGCGGCAAATCAGCCTCAAGCGGGTTCGCATCGCGGCCAAGCTCGTTGCCAAACGCACGATAGGATTTCTCCTGACGCAACCAGTTTTGCGCACGTGCACCAACCAGTTTCATACCATGCTTTTCGCCTGCTTTTTCCAGCAGATCAAAGAGATAGTTTTGCATCTCCATTGGGTGGTGAAGTTCCCATCCCAACTCGCCAGTATAGGCCACACGGATCGCGTTTACAGGGCACATACCCAACTCGATCTGCTGTGCAGACAACCATGGGAAACGCTTGTTGGACAATGCGGTTTCTGGATCGGCATCCACGATGATCTCTTTCAGCACATCGCGGGATTTAGGTCCTGCAATCGCGAAAACACCCCACTGTGTGGTGACATCCTGAATTTCGATGTACCCAAATTCTTCCATTTTGTCTTCGGCAGCTTTGCGCAGGAAGTCGGCATCGTACTCTGTCCAGGCACCGGCTGACACGAGGTAGTAATTATTCTCACCGTTGCGCACGATGGTGTATTCTGTGCGCGTGGTGCCGTGATCGGTCAGTGCATATGTCAGATTGATGCGGCCCACACGTGGCAGTTTGTTACAGGTGAACCAGTCAAGGAATGCAGTGGCACCGGGGCCTTTGACGACGTGTTTGGTGAATGCGGTTGCGTCGACCAAACCAACACCTTCACGGATCGCTTTGGCTTCATCGACGGCATATTGCCACCAACCACCGCGACGGAAGCTGCGCGCGTCATGATCAAAGTTTTCAGGGGCGTCGATGGGGCCGAAATAGTTGGGACGTTCCCAGCCGTTCACCCATCCAAATTGCGCGCCACGTGCTTTTTGACGATCAAACGCGGGTGCTGTGCGCAATGGGCGCGCGGCGGGACGTTCTTCGTCTGGGTGGTGCAGGATGTAAACGTGCTCATAGCATTCTTCGTTCTTACGAGCCGCAAATTCAGTGGTCATCCAGTTTTGGCTGTAACGCTTAGGGTCCAGAGACGCCATGTCGATCTCAGCCTCACCATCCACCATCATTTGCGCCAGATAGTAACCTGTGCCGCCGCCCGCAGTGATCCCGAAAGAGAACCCTTCGGCCAACCACATGTTGCGTAAACCAGGTGCCGGGCCAACCAATGGGTTACCGTCCGGCGTATAGCAGATTGGGCCGTTGAAATCGTCCTTGAGACCGGATTCAGCACAGGACGGAACACGTTCGGTCATCGCCATGTATTGTTCCGCGATCCGATCTAGATCCAGCGGGAAGAGGTCCGCACGGAAGCTATCAGGAACACCGTGTTCAAAACGTGCAGGAGCATCTTTTTCATAGATACCCAAAATCCAACCGCCACGCTCTTCGCGGGCATAGGATTCATTGTCTGCGTCGCGTACAACAGGGTGCTCAGGGTTGCCCGCTTCGCGCCATTTAACCAGCTCTGGATCTTTATCCATGACAATAAAGGTATGCTCAACCGGGATCGCTGGCATTTTGATGCCCAGCATCTTTGCGGTGCGCTGTGCGTGGTTGCCTGACGCGGTAACGACGTGCTCAGCTGTGATCACGACTTGCTCGTCCGAAGGCACAAGGTTTCCACCTTGTTCAACCATCTTTGTGCAAGTCACTTCCCAATGAGTGCCATTCCAATGGAAAGCGTCCGCCTGCATTCTGCGCACGATTTCAACACCACGTTGACGCGCACCCTTGGCCATCGCCTGTGTCACGTCTGCCGGGTTAATATAACCATCTTCTGTGTGATAGATCGCACCCTTCAAGTCATCGGTGTGGATCAGGGGCCAACGCTCTTTAATCTGATCAGGTGTCAGCCATTCGTACGCCACATCACAGGTTTCCGCGGTGGAGGCATAGAGCATATATTCGTCCATGCGCTCCTGCGTCTGCGCCATACGCAGGTTGCCCACAACTGCGAACCCGGCGTTCAGGCCAGTTTCTTCTTCCAGCTGCTTATAAAAGTCGACGGAATACTTGTGAATGTGAGTTGTCGCATAGGACATATTGAACAGAGGCAACAGGCCTGCGGCATGCCATGTTGAACCGGACGTCAATTCGTCCCGCTCCACCAGCATGACGTCGTCCCAGCCTGCCTTGGCCAGATGATAGGCAATCGAGGTTCCGACGGCACCGCCGCCCACGACCAGAGCTTTGACTTGGGTTTTCATGTCTTGCGACTCCCTTGGAAAATTTGCTGAATATCATATCAGCGATTTTCTAACGAAACCGCGCTTTCTGTCCGACCAGTGATGCGACAAAACCGACCACCACGTCGGAAAGCACCCCATCTACACCCGATCATCTGGTCTAAAATCATCTTTTCAAAAAACATCTTTACGCAGCACAGACCTTAATCCGCACCAAGCGTACAGCGTTTGATGCTGCCAACCTGCACACAATTTCCTTTATCCAGAAAATTGTTACCGCTTGTGCTGACGCGCTTGATGGTCAGGCTTGCTTCATCCGACTGCTCATCCGCCTCACGGGTAATCAACACACCTTCGGTGATCGCCTCGCCCGCAATTCTTGTGGCGGGTTGTTTCTCCGCCTCTTTTTGCGCGGATGCGGCACTTGCCAGTTCGGTTTCCCCAGTGCCAATTCCGGCGACCTGTGTATATTGCATCTTGTTCAGGCTGTCATAATCCAACTGCTCAAGCAGGGACACAATCTGCTGCGCATCTGCGTGGCGGGCACTGACATAGACGGTCACACCGCCACCAAATGAGCCGATCAGACGCTGTGTGTCCGGGCGCTTGTCGCTTGTTTTGTCATCAAACAGATCAATCAACTTGTGATCGCGATATGTGACCCCTTTGATCAAGGCAAACGCGGCACCTTCGGTTTGAGAGGCGATTTCTAACACTGCCAAAGCTTTGGCTATTTGTGGAGCCGCAGCGTGGTCTTCAGACGCGCCAATGGCACCAAGGGCCAATGTCTTTTGTGATGCCTCCCCATTTTCTGGAGCACCATCCAGACGCACATCAATCGCAATCAGCGCATCATCCCGTCGATAAACCCAAATATCGCGTTTTTCACGTTCATCAACTGTACTTTGCTCGGCTGGCAGTAACATATCGGCAATGGGGTGGTCTGCAATTTCCGCAATGATCTGCTTTTGATCTTCTGTCAGGCGGCGCGGTTTGCCATTCAAAATCAAATGCGCACCATTGCTCCACCTTGTTCGCTTCCACCCTTCCGGAGCTTCTGGTAAATAGCTGTTAAAAGGCGCCTCGCGCAGCGCCTCTGCTGTCACCTCTTCCTCGCCGTCTTCTTTTTGCATCGCTTCCAGACGTTTGGCATAGGTCGCAAGGTAATCCCCTGCCCCCAATTTTCCGAATGTCAGGCCCGCCTGTTCGGTCTGTACAAAATAATCTGCCCCAAGCCCTACAAACAGGCAAACGGCGGCAAAAGGAAGCGCGGCACTGAAATGCATTTGAATTGCTCCATCATATGATATCTCTTTGCCCATCTCATGATTTCGCGGCATCCATCTGAAAGAAACATGGCTTTTTGCAGGCCAATGGCCCCGACGTTCGTTTTCAAAAAGCTTGCCGCACCGCAGCATCCTCGATACAACCTTCTTAACCAAGGCTAAAGGACAGACCATCCGATGAAGATTTGTCGCACCACTGCAGAGTGTCGCCAGACCATCGCCACCTACCGTCAGGCAGGTGAAACCGTGGGGCTAGTGCCCACAATGGGATTTCTGCACGCAGGCCACATGACCCTCGTGCAATCGGCCAAGGCACGCGCGGATCGGGTGGTGGTGACGATCTTTGTCAATCCCACGCAATTTGGTCAGGCGGCTGATCTGGACAGCTATCCCCGCGACGAGGCGCGTGATCTGGACATGTTGCGCGCCGCAGGTGTCGATCTTGTGTTGATACCAGAGGTGGCTGAGATTTACCCAGAAGGCGATGAAACCATCGTGGAAACCACCCGTATGGCCAATATGCTGCACGGGCTTGTGCGCCCTGGGCATTTTCGCGGCGTGACTACGGTTGTGGCACGCCTTTTTAACATCGTGCAGCCCGATCTCGCCTGTTTTGGTGAAAAGGATTATCAGCAGTTGCAGGTGATTTCGCGCATGACCCGTGATCTGGCCTTTCCGATTGACGTGATTGGCGTGCCAACCGTGCGCGAAGAGGACGGCCTTGCCATGTCCTCACGCAATGTGCGCCTGACACCCGAGGATCGTGCCGCTGCACGCGTTCTGTCACTGTCGCTGGACCAAGCCGAATCTTGGAGTAACACACCAAGAACCGTCGAAGGACTTAGTGCAGCCATTGCAAAAGTTATCAACGCCGAACCTCGTGCCACTTTGCGCGGGTTAGATATTGTTGACGCCGAAACGCTGGATGAGATTTCCGGCCCTCTTACCACTGCCGCCGCCATTATGATTTCCGCCGAATTCGGTGGTATTCTTCTTATCGACCAAAGGGTGATAGAACCATGAGCAAACAGATCAAAATCCGCCGCACAACCGTTCCCCAGATTGCCGCACGCAAAGGGGCGGAGCCGATTGTCTCACTCACCAGCTATCACGCGCATACCGCCGCCATCGTTGATAAATACGCCGATTTTATTCTGGTCGGGGACAGCCTTGGCATGGTGATGCACGGCATGGAAAGCACCGTAGGCGTGCCGCTTGAACTGATGATCATGCATGGTCAGGCCGTGGTGCGTGGCACCGAAAAATCGCTGATCGTGGTCGACATGCCCTTTGGCACCTATGAGGAAAGCCCCGGCGTGGCCTTTCGTAATGCTGCCAAGATCATGAAGGAAACCCAATGCGGCGCGGTAAAACTGGAAGGCGGCGCACGTATGGCCGAAACCATCCGTTTTCTGACCGAACGCGGCATTCCGGTGATGGCGCATATTGGCCTGACCCCACAGTCCAGCCACGTCATGGGCGGATTTAAAACCCAAGGCCGGGACGAAGACGGCTGGGCTTTGATCGAAGCCGACGCGCAAGCCGTAGCAGAGGCCGGCGCCTTTGCCGTGGTGCTGGAAGGCATGGTCGAACCTTTGGCCGCCCGCATCACCAAGCAGATCCCGATCCCCACAATCGGCATTGGTGCCTCCGCGGAATGTGACGGGCAAATCCTTGTGCTGGAGGATATGCTGGGCCTGAACGAATGGACCCCAAAGTTCGTCAAAGTCTACGGCGACCTTGGCCCTGCCATCGAACGCGCCGTCAGCCAATACGCCGACGAGGTCAAAGACCGCTCCTTCCCCTCCGAAGATCAGGTCTATCGCTAAGCCCCGCAACGCCTTGTATCCGTGCCTGTCTGCATAAGTAGAGGCATTTCAAATCAAATGTCTGGTTTGAGCGGCGGTTTCAACGGGTGGGCGCAACACTTTAGTCTTTTTGGAAAGATGGAGTGTGAGAGATGAAGTATCGGACGCG
>CANLDA010000027.1 GCA_947489325.1 uncultured Paracoccaceae bacterium
AACTCTCTTGTGATCAACATCAACAACAACACTACATATGCCAAAAATACCCAAATCAATCAGGAATCACACCGCAAAACCGCTCGGAAACAAATCAAACAACCGCCGTCAACGCGATTCCATTTAATAATCACACTCAAACAAATCTCGATGTCGCTCGCCTCAATACGCCTACCCCTTTTCTTCAGAGAGGAAACGATCCAGTTCTTCTTGAAGAATAGGTGTACTCATGGTCATTGCGTGAATACCCATGATCGTCGTCAACTGCAGCGTCTGCAGAATCTCTTCTTTGGTGGCCCCGACGTTCAAGGCATTCTGCATATGCCGCCGAACCCCCGGCGCCCAAAGATGTGTGGTCGCCGCGTTGATCGCAATCATGATCAGTTCTTTGGTTTTCTGTTCTAACGGGCCACGTGTTTGAGGCACGGATCTAAAATGCAAAAACCCTTCAAGGAACTCTGGATCCATTTCCGCCATTTTATCCCAAACGGGATTCCAATCATCACTCTGACGTTGGGCATCTGTATAAGGTGTGTCTGTCATCTATCCTGCTTTCTATAACTGCCCCTCTTCTTTTTGGTGAAAATATCCCGGGGGGCCGAAGGCGGGGGCAGCGCCCCCTCTATGTTTTCAATGTCGCGCGCCCTCAGCCACCGCGATGCTTAAAGCTGTCACGCCGGAAGCTATATAATGCCGCGGGATCCATGGTGACATCGACAACCGCAGGTTTGCCACACACCAACGCAGCCTCAATCGCCTCCGCGACTTGTGGCAAGGTTTCCGCCTTATACCCTTTCGCGCCATACAGTTCTGCCAGTTTGTCAAATGGCGGGCTGGAAATATCTGCGCCGATATAGCGCTCGCCAAAAAAGTCACGCTGATAGGCCTTTTCCGCCCCCCAGCATTTGTTGTTCATCACAACAGTCACTGTATTGATGCCATGATCCACAGCAGTGGACAGCTCGCTGACAGTCATGCCAAAGCCACCATCACCCATGAGGCTGATAACCGGGCGTTCAGGAGCAGCCAACTTAATGCCTAGACCTGCGGCAAAAGAAAATCCGACAAGGCCAAAATCCAGTGGCGTGAACAGACTTTTGGGATGGCAGTAGTTAAGAGCATCCGTGGCCTGAAGGCACAGCGTGCCGGCATCCATTGTATAAGCGGCATCAGCAGGTGCGATATCACGCAAGGTTTTGAACAGGCCTGAAGGCAATAGCGGCATCGCATCCACATCTGCATCCGCATCACGTTTGGCAAGATATGCCTGGCGCTCATTCTTATATGCTTCAGTCCAGCCGTTCGCTGTGGCGCGATCTTCCAGCTTCTCAATCGCAGCAGTCAACTGGCGTGCAGCAGTAGGCGCATCAGCCAAAATGCCCATCGCAACTGGGAAATACCGGGCAATGGCAGTGGCGTCTTGCTCTACGTGAATGATCTTCGCATCGCGATTGATGTTGTCATATGTATAGAAGGTCGCATTGAACCCAAGCCGTGTGCCCAGCGCAAGGATCACGTCTGCCTCTTTCACCAGACGCGAGGCCACCGGATTGCCGCGCGGCCCCATTTGACCCGCATTCAACGGATGTCCAAAGGGAATGGCGTCACCATGGCCCGGAGAGGTCACAATCGGGCTGTTCAATGTTTCCGCTAGCTTCAGCGCCAAATCATGTGCTTCGGTGTTTTTGATACCACCACCGGCAACGATGACCGGGCGTGCCGCACCACGCAACATTTGTGCAGCCTGATCAATCGCCTCTTGCGAAGCACCCGAGGGCGCGAAGGCACGATAGGCTTTGGGTTTCTGGAAATCGTCAAAATCTGCTTCACCCGACAGAACGTCACGCGGCAGGTTCAACTGCACAGGCCCGCGACGTGGGGCCATTGCAACGCGAAATGCCTCGCGGAACATTTCTGGCACGCGATCGGTGCTGGTGGCGGTCCATGTCTTTTTGGTGATGGGCTTAAACAGCGCGTCTTGATCCACCTCTTGGAACGCATCACGATAAACATGCGAAGAAGACAACGCGCCCGCGATGGACACCACAGGAGAGAACGCGGCCTTGGCTTGTGCCAGACCTGTCACAAGATTTGTCGCCCCGGGGCCGTTTTGCCCGGCTAGGATCACGCCGGGATTGCCAGAGGCACGCGCAAATCCATCGGCCATGTGGGTGCCTGTGCGTTCATCATGCACACCGACGAAATTGATCTCTGGCGCATCATACAATGCGTCAAACATTTCCATCGTGGCAGAACCGATCAAGCCAAAGACATGGCTGACACCTTCGACCTTTAGGGATTCAACTGCGGCCTGTCCGCCTGTCATCTTTGTCATGGTACGTTTCCTTTTTCATTCTGGCCCGTCGGGCCGATCGCACCCTCAAACCGCCGAGGAATTTGTAGGAGTGCTAATGTGTGAGGTGACGAGTGAGAAACTCAAGCGTCGGGGTTGTGAAGAGTTCAGGTTTTTCCAAAAGACCCAGATGCTGAAGCTCTGGGATAATAAGGGTTTTCGCTTGCGGCATTTCATTTGCAATGGCGCGAGACATGGCAGGTGTGCTGCCACTGTCATTTTCGCATGTCATGACAAGCGTCGGATGCGTGATTGGATTGGCTGGACAGATCAGTTCGGTGACCCCAGCCGCAAGAACAAGACGATGTCCTGTGTAATTGTCCGGATCATTGGCCAGAACGGTTTGGCGCACCCATTCGACGGTCTGCGGATGGGTCTGTATATACTGCGGCGTGAACCAGCGTTGCAGGGTTTCTGTGATCGTGGCCGCCGGGCCACCAACCCCCGTATCGCGAGCGCGTTGTTCGACCATGGCTTGCGCGTCAGGCGCGCGCTCATGCGGCGAATTCTGAATGATCAGCGCAGATACGCGATCCGCGTGATCCATGGCAAAGCGACGATTGATCATGCCACCCAGAGAAAACCCAACCAATGCCGCCCGAGCGACTCCCAAATCATCCAAAAGCGCCCGCAATTGTTCTGACAAGACGGTCAGGCTTGGTGTTTGTGACGGCAGGACCGTCTCTCCATGCCCACACAAATCATATGTCAGAACACGAAAAGCCCTGGATAAGGCTGGCACATGATCCCGCCATGTGGCGCGGGTCAGGCCAAGCCCATGGATCAGGACAACAACCGGCCCATCGTCAGGGCCGGTCAGATCATATGCTGTACCTTGAGGCGTACGCGGCATTTTTACAGCCCTGCTGGGTTGTCAACGTCGCGCCCCATTTCCTTGAGGTCCTCATAGCGGTTGCCTATGCGGTGCAAGGGGTGGCCGCCCAGACTTCCGCCCAGCGCGATGATGATCTCATCCTCGGCCGGGGCATCGGGAATCGTGGTTTGGATGGTTTGGTAATGCGAACGGCGACCACCATCATCCTTGTCCATCAAGGGAATGGTGATGACACAACCCGCCGCGCCGCGCGTATTGGAGAACACCAGATACGTTTTGGCATCAATCGCCTCGCGCAGTTGATTGCCAAACCACAGCGAATGAGTCAGCGCCTGCGCGTGCTCGACCTCCCCGCCCATCCCAACGATCGACGCCTTGCCAACGCCTTCGATGGACCCACCTGAAAGCGTCAACAGGTTTTCGGTCAGCAGTTTGCCAATTACCGGGCAGGTTTCACGGATTTCTGGCTTCATGTCCTCGACAAACCCACGGCCAAACCAAGGATTGCGAATAACCACCATGGCCGCAAAGAGCTTGGTCGGTTCAGGAACACCTCTGCCTCCCTCAACATGGGTGGTCTGTGTCAGTTCCAGTGTACGGCGGATTTCGATAGCCATGAATAATGTCCTGTTCGCGCGATTTGTATTGTGGGGTTACGGCTCAAAAGGGCCCTTTAGGAAAAATTGGGCATCACCTTATCTATAAAGAGTTGCAGGCTGCGTTTTTGCTGATCCATGTCCATGCCCATGCTGGCGTAATAGATATAAGAGTCCACACCGATCTTTTCGTATTGGCGCAACTTTTCTGTGACCTCATCAGGAGATCCAAAGCTGAGATTTTCTTCGAGCATCACCGGATCAACACGGAAGTTACCCTCCATGCTTTCGGCATTTACAGTGTCAGGGAAACCGTTGCGCACTTCACCCGATTTAGTCATGAGGTTGCCAAACATTGACAGTTGGCGGCGCACTGACGCAATCGCGTTTTCACGATCCTCTTCGGTGTCATAAACGGCGGTGTGGCGCATCAAGGCCCAGTTGCCCTCATACTTGCCACCGTTCTTTGCGATTGAGTCATCCAGACGCGCACGATAGGCTTCGGCTTCGGACATGGGCATTGTCAGAGGCCAACTCATGATGTTGCAACCATGCTCAACGGCATAGTCAAAGGTGATCGGTGCGCGGGCGGCGACCCAGACAGGCACATCTTTTTGCACAGGCTTGGGGCAAGACGTGGCGGTCGGGAAATTCCAATATTCCCCATCATGGGCATAATCGCCTTCCCACAGTTTTTGCACCACAGGTAACATTTCCTGCATGTACTTATAGCTGTCACGCTGATCAAGCCCGGGGAACATACGGTCAAATTCGCGCTGATAGGCACCAGAGCCAATGCCAAACTCAAGACGGCCATCACTTAGCAAATCAAGCATCGCGGCCTCACCGGCCAAATTGATAGGATGCCAATAGGCTGCGTTCACAACCCCCACACCCAAACGGATGTTTTTGGCGTGTTCACCCCACCATGTCAGGATTTGAAACGGGTTGGGCGCAATGGTCATCTCTAGCGCATGGTGTTCTGCGGCCCATGCAATTTCAAACCCGGCCGCATCGGCCATCTTGACCATTTCCAATGTATGATCACGCACCTCTTTCATGTCGGCGCTGTCATCCATGCGTTCAAGGTTAATTGCGAGATGGAATTTCATATGCGTTATCCTCAGCGGGGTTGAAAGGGATTGGCGATGGGGTCTTCTGACATATTCATCCAGACGGTTTTGGGGCGCGTGTAATCCCACAGCGCCTGAAATCCGGCCTCGCGTCCATAGCCCGAGTTTTTCATGCCACCAAATTCCGCAATAGGCGAAATGGCGCGATAGGTGTTGACCCAAACGATGCCTGCCTGAATGCGTTTAGACATGCGCAGGGCACGGGCATTGTTGCGGGTAAAGATACCAGCCGCGAGGCCGTGAACCGTATCATTGGCCATCGCCAGCGCCTCTTCTTCGGTTTTGAAACGCTGCACAGCCAGAACAGGACCGAACAGTTCTGTATCGACAATCGTCATATCCTGACGCGGGCATTCAATAATCGTGGGTTCAAAGAACAGGCCCGGCAGGTCAGGCCGATGACCACCGATCAGAACCGCCCCACCCTCTTTCTGTGCCAGCGCAACCTGATGGACGATGTGATCCATCTGCCCTTGCGTGCACAACGGACCCATTTCGGTTTCATCCAACTGTGGATCACCGATCTTGATTCCCTTGGCGATTTTGACCATCCGTGCAAGGAACTCATCGGCAATATCTTCATGCAGATACAGGCGCGATCCCGCCACACAGCTTTGGCCAGCGGCCGCAAAGATACCCGCAACAGAGCCGTTCACCGCGCTTTCGATGTCAGCATCATCAAACACGATGAAGGGGGATTTTCCACCCAGTTCCAGCGACACCTCGGCAAAATTCTCTGCCGAGTTGCGCACAACGTGGCGCGCAGCAGCAGGACCACCAGTAAAGGCGATCTTGGCCACCAGCGGATGTTTGGTCAGCGCCTCGCCACATGGCACACCCCCCGTGACAATGTTAACAACCCCATCAGGAATGCCCGCTTGTGCCATCAGCTTGCCAAATTCCAGCAAGGGGGCAGAGGCGTGTTCGCTCGCCTTTAATACAATGGTGTTCCCAGCCGCCAACGCAGGGCCAATTTTCACCGCACTCAGAAACATTTGTGAATTCCACGGGATCACCGCTGCGATCACCCCCACGGGTTCGCGATTGGTAAAGACAAACATGTCCGGCTTATCAATCGGCAGCGTCTCACCGTGGATTTTATCCGCGGCCCCTGCATAAAAACGCAGGTACTCCGCGATGTATTGCGCCTGCCAGCGGGTTTCCTTGAACATCTTGCCGGTATCACGGGTTTCAATGCGGCCAATTGTTTCTGAATTCTCGGTCAACAGGTCGGCCAGACGAGCAAGACATTTGCCCCGTTCTGTTGCACTCATCTTTCCCCATGGACCGTCCAATGCCGCATCCGCTGCGCGCACGGCCCGATCGACATCCTCAGCGGTGGCCTCTGGAACGGAACACCATGTTTCCCCATTGGCAGGATCAAAGCAGGTGAATGTTCCCCCATCAGACGCAGGAACCCACGCACCATCAATCAACATGTTATAAGAGGTCAGTGCGCTCATCAGTTTATCTTACCCATTGTTTGCGTGGTTTTTGGTGTGACTCGGTGATAGGCTCCATCAAGATACGTCAGCGGTTCGATCCCCCCGTTGTGCACATCACCAACCAGACCAAAGACAACAAGGTGGCTACCTGCTGTCACGATCTGATCAACTGCACAGGAAAATGTCGTAGCCCCCTCTATTTCAGGGGCCACACCCGCATCACCGCGGCACGGAATACCAATAAACCGATCCGCGACCTGATGGTCGTGCATTCCCGCAAATCGATCCGCGATGGCATCGCTGTTTTCGGGCAGGACATTCACACAAAAACGTCCGTTCTCTGCCACGGCTTTCGCAATACGGCTGCCAGCCCGCAAACACACCAGAACCGTTGGCGGATCAGCTGATACCGACGAAAACGCGCTGACAGTGGCGCCAAGCCGTCCGGCGCTGCCGTCGGTTGTCACCACAGTGACACTTGCCGCGACACCGCGCATGGCCATGATGAATTCTTCACGCGAAACGTACTGATGGCGTTCCATCGACAAACTCCTGTCTGGACTGTCGTTATCCTGTTGCTCGGATAGACTGGCAGAGATTCATCCATCTGGAAAACGAAATATTTTGCGCTATAAATGCAAATAAATCGAATTGTGGATCACCTTATGAATATTACATCCCTGCAAACCTTTATCACCATCGTTGATACGGGCAGCCTTATCCGCGCCAGCGAACAGCTTAATGTGACGCAATCCACAGTTACGGCGCGCCTCAAAACCCTAGAGGACGCCTTAGGGCAGGTTTTGCTGAATCGACTGAAATCGGGCGTCACTCTCACCCCGGCTGGCACGCGCCTTTTGCATTACGCTCGTATCATGACCGGGCTGTGGCGGCAGGCCCAGCGCGAAGCAGGATTGCCATCGGGATTGATGTCCACATGCACATTGGGTTGTCACCCCGAACTGTGGCATGGCCCCGGCAAGACGTTTTTTCACAACGTTCTTGCGGATCAGAACGACATGGCCATGACCTTACATCAAGGCACCTCGACAGAGTTGGATTCGTGGCTTGCAGAAGGCATGGTCGATGTGATCATCACATTTGACGCTGTATCGCGGCGTGATCAAACCATCCACACCCTACCCACCGAAGACATCGCGCTGTATTCTTCGCACCCTGATACGCCAATCACCCAAGACCCAAATTATGTCTTTGCCGATTACGGTGAAGCTTTTCGCAGATTTCATGCCGAAACTTACTTTGACGCCGGTGTTGCGCGGATCAACATGGATTCGGCAACCTGTACCTTGGAATATTTGGTGGAATGTGGGGGGTCTGCCTATTTGCCGCGCTCATTAGCGCAACCGCATGTGGCCAACCGCACCCTTTTCGATCTTCCAGACGCGCCGATCTTTCACCGCGCGCGGTATCTGGTGGTCAGCGATCGAGTGGCGAAGAACTGGCCTTGGTTCAAAGGGGCCGTAGAAACCTTAGGAACCTGCACTTCAAAATTATAGGCTGAACAGATTCTCTAAAACCAAAACAGACACAGCGCTATATATAATATTCTGCCCGGCAGCGATGGTCGGGCAGAATGATTCAAATACGCCTATCAGAAGCTATAGCTAACACCGACATTGATGGCGTTGGTCACGATCTCGGTATCAAACGATCCGCCACTGTCCAGATCCACATCGTTATCTGAATAAGTGAACTGATATTCAGCAAACAGCCCCCAGCGATCATTCAACGCATATTGAGCACCGGCGCCAAGACGCACGGCAGGACCTGTCAGCTGATAACCAAAAGTGCTTGTATCGCCGATAGGGGTGGCGTCGACGTGCGGAATGGCAACACCAACACCTGCCAACACATAAGGGGTGATCTTGCCATTGGCCCAAATGCCTTCCCAGCGACGATGTACGTTTACTGTCAGGATGTTATGGCCATCACTAAATTCCAAGCTGCTAAAGCCCAGTGCGGCCAGGTCCTCATCAGAAGCATAAGCCTTTGTGTGGGTCAGTTCGATACCCCAACCCCAACCCGAAGGTTGCCACCATGTAATACGACCACCGTAATATGGTGGAGATTCATCCGAGCGCCCCTCCCAATCGATGGATCGGTTGATCACACCGCTGACATCACTTTCTTGAACAGACTGTGCGCCCAAATACAGGCTAACTTCGACTTCGGCGATTGCAGGAGCTGCAAGAATCACCAAAGTGAGTGCGGAACTAGAGAGCAGCTTGCTCATGTGTACGTACCTCATGGAGACAATTTAACGCGTTTGAACCCTCCTTACACTTCAATTCACTGCGTCTCAAGCGCGACAGAGGGACGCTAACGCGCAATTGATCGACAAAGGATGCTGGACGGGTTGCAAAACCTTCGCTAATTAGCGGCAGTGAGAGGCTGCAGGAAACTGCGGCCCGTCGTCGTACAGGCCACCCAGGCCCAGAAATGGAGAATAACCTCGTGTCCCACGCAGAAGACCACGAAGGCACCCGGAGGGATTTCCTCTACTACGCCACGGCAGGCGCAGGTGCTGTGACCGCAGGCGCAGCGGCTTGGCCACTGGTCAACCAGATGAACCCATCCGCAGACGTTCAGGCGCTTGCCTCGATCCGCGTCGATATTTCCGGCGTAGAGCCAGGCACTCAGCTGACTGTTAAATGGTTGGGCAAGCCCGTCTTTATCCGTCGTCGCACCCAAGACGAAATTGACGCCGCCCGCGCTGTGCCGCTGGAAGAGTTGATCGACAACACTTCGGAAAATCGCAACAAGCCTGAAGCCGATGGTGCAGATGAAAACCGCGCTATGGACGAAGCTGGCGAATGGCTGGTGATGATCGGCGTTTGTACGCACTTGGGCTGTGTCCCAATTGGCGAAGGCGCTGGTGAATTTGGCGGCTGGTTCTGCCCATGCCATGGCTCACACTACGACACCGCAGGACGTATCCGCAAAGGTCCCGCCCCTGAAAACCTCCATGTTCCGGTTGCCCGCTTCGACGGCACCGAACTGGTTCTCGGATAAGGAGACGCGCAATGTCTGGAATCCCACACGACCATTACGAGCCCAAAACGGGCGCTGAAAAATGGCTGGACAAGCGTTTGCCAATTATTGGCTTGCTGTACGGCACATTGATGATCCCAACTCCAAAAAACCTGAACTGGTGGTGGATTTGGGGCATCGTTCTGGCCTTCTGCCTGGTGCTGCAAATCGCAACCGGTGTTGTGCTGGCAATGCATTACACACCTCATGTTGATAACGCTTTTGCTTCGGTTGAACACATCATGCGCAACGTGAATGGCGGTCACATGATCCGCTATGTTCACATGAACGGTGCGTCGCTGTTCTTCTTTGCTGTGTATATCCACATCTTCCGCGGCCTGTTTTACGGGTCTTACAAGGCACCACGCGAAATCACATGGATCATCGGCATGCTGATCTTCCTGTTGATGATGGGCACAGGCTTTATGGGCTATGTTCTGCCTTGGGGTCAGATGTCTTTCTGGGGTGCGACAGTTATCACCGGCCTGTTTGGTGCGATTCCCTTCATCGGCGAACCGATTCAGACGCTTTTGTTGGGTGGTCCTGCTGTGGATAACGCCACACTGAACCGCTTCTTCTCGCTGCATTATCTGCTGCCGTTTGTGATTGCCGCACTTGTGGTTGTTCACATCTGGGCGTTCCACACCACGGGCAACAACAACCCAACCGGTGTAGATGTGCGGACTGACAGCAAAGAGAACGTCAAAAAAGACACCCTGCCTTTCTGGCCATATTTTGTGATCAAAGACTTGTTCGCACTGGCTGTTGTGCTGGCCGTGTTCTTCGCAATTGTTGGATTTATGCCAAACTATCTTGGCCACCCTGACAACTACATCGAAGCAAACGCTCTCGCGACGCCTGCACACATCGTACCTGAATGGTACTTCTTGCCATTCTACGCGATCCTGCGTGCCTTTACGTCCGAAGTTTGGGTTGTTCAGCTTGCAAGCTGGGTCACCGGCGGCATCGTAGACGCAAAGTTCTTTGGTGTTCTGGCGATGTTTGGTGCGATTGCCATTATGGCTTTGGTTCCTTGGTTGGATACATCACGCGTTCGTTCGGGCAGCTACCGTCCGATGTTCAAGTGGTGGTTCTATCTGCTGATCATCGACTTTGTCATTCTGATGTGGTTGGGCGCACGCCCTGCTGAAGAGCCATATGCAACGTTTTCTTTGATCGCCTCTGCATATTGGTTCGGCTATTTCTTGGTTATCCTGCCTATTCTGGGTGTGATCGAGAAACCATTGGCAACACCTGCGACCATCGAAGAAGACTTCGATGCGCATTACGGCAAACCCGCCGAATAAGAAGGAACAGGAAAATGCTTAAGAAATTCGCGATTACCGCGCTTGCTGCCCTGACCCTTTCGGCAGGTGGCGCTATGGCTGCCGGCGACAGCGGGGAAATTCACGATGTGGATTTCTCCTTTGAAGGACCGTTTGGCAAGTTTGACCAAAATCAACTGCAACGCGGCCTTCAGGTCTACACCGAGGTTTGCTCGGCCTGTCACGGTCTGCGGTACGTGCCTTTGCGCACATTGGGTGACGAAGGTGGTCCACACCTGCCAGAAGATCAGGTTCGTGCCTACGCGGCACAGTTTGAAATCTTTGACGTAGAAAAAGACGAAGACCGTCCACGTACTCCGGCCGATCCGTTCCCATTCTCGGCGCTGGACAATGCCCCTGACCTGAGCCTGATGGCCAAAGCGCGTGCTGGTTTCTCTGGTCCTGCGGGCACTGGTATCAACCAGTTCGTCAAAGGCATCGGTGGACCCGAGTACATCGTTGCCATTCTGGCTGGCTACACCGGCGAGGAAAAAGAAGAAGCAGGCACCACATTCTATGAAAACACCGCCTTCCCAGGTGGCTGGATTGCCATGGCGCCACCGCTTTATGGTGAAGATGTGGAATATGCTGATGGTCACAGCACCGATCTGCACCACGAAGCCGAAGATGTTGCAGCCTTCTTGATGTGGACAGCAGAGCCCAAAATGATGGCCCGCCAACGCGCTGGTTTCATCGGTGTTCTGATGCTCTCGCTTCTGTCGGTCCTGCTGTATCTGACCAACAAAAAACTTTGGGCGCCAATCAAGGGCAAAAAGTTCACAGGCTGAACTGACCCAAACTGACAATAACGCCCCCGCCAGAGCAGTCTGGCGGGGGTTTTCTTTTGCCTATTCGGATTTCAACAGAGTTACATTGTTAAAACTGTTGCGCTACACTCTGGCCAAACACCATCAGAGTGACATCACAGGCAGGACCCTCGCGTATGAGTATCGGAACAGAAAAAACCCTGATCGTGTCGGTGATGCGAAATGAAGGTCCGTATATTCTGGAATGGCTGGCGCATCACTTTGCGCTTGGGTTTGATGACCTCCTGATCTTTACCAACCATTGCACCGACAACACCGACCGCATTCTGGATCGTCTGGAATATCTGATGCCCCACCGGGTAAAACATCAACCAAACCCAAAGGTGATGTTCCCGGACAAAGGCATTTGGCACATCATGGCGCTGCGATTTGCCGGGCATTTCGGGCGGTATCGCGCGGCAGATTGGCTCTATGTCACGGACGCAGACGAATTTCTGATTCTCAAGAAAAAGCATAAGTCACTGGATGATCTGATGAATGGATTGGGGGATGCGGATGCCGTGTCCCTTACCTCTGTGCCCTTTAACAGTGGTGGGCATAAATCCCTGACCACCGGGCAAGTGAAAAAACAATTCACCCAAACCTCCAAAGACCTGAAGGCTGCCAAGGCAGAAGGGCGCGACACGATCACAGCCGTCAAAACCCTGTTCCGGGCATCCGTCAAAGGGGCGCGTCGCCCCCATCGTCCGGTCACACCTGATTTTTCCTCAACCGGGCAACGCTGGATCAATGGGTCAGGCCACGTGATGCCATCAGAATGGACAGATGGGCGCGGCAAGGCGATCGAGGCCAACGGCACCACCGATCACGCACAACTGAATCATTATTCGATCAAGAGTGCTGCGGATTTTCTGCTGAAAGTGGACCGCGGAGATGCGGTTAACCCCGATCGGTTGGGTCAGTCCCTGCAATACTGGAACAATGCCAACCGCGCAGGTGACAACGATTCCTGTGGCGCGACCCAATCCAAAGCTGCCGCCGCATTGGTACGTGAATGGATGGCTGATTCTGAACTGCGTGAACTTTGCGAAGAATCAGTTGTCCTGCGAGAGGCTCAGCTTGCCGCCATTCTCCTAACCAAGTCGGGAGAAGCATTGGCCCGAGATATCGGATATTTCGACGACTAGACCGGTCAAGCGCGACGCAGTAAAATTTTTCTAGAAAAATTTTAGCCCGACGAGAGAGACACAGAATTTTCTAGAAAATTCTGTCACCGTTATTTGCAATCCAAAATCACCGCTTCAGGCACATCGATATCTGCACAATAGTCAAAACCATCTGGCATCGCGCGCGCTCTGTCAGCCTTAAAAGCTGTCGCTGCCGGCCCCATCACAACAATCCGTCGCACATCATCAAGGTGCAACAAAGACAACACACCCTGACCAATCTCTTTTTGTGTCACACGCAGCACCGTTGGGGCAATCACACCGATCAGTTTGTTGATGTTTTTCGCAGTTTCAGCGACCTCGCTTGCCACCACGGGCTTGGGATGCTGGGCAAGGCGCGGGCCAAAATCTAACGCGTTTTTTTTCAGAATGTCCCGCATCACATCGGCGCGCGCGCTATGATCCTCTTGCGCCAGAACAGTCAAGTTTCCATAAACCTTGCAGGCCATCATCGACAGGAAACCAATCCCTGCCCCCACATCCAGAACACGGTCTTCGTCTTGCAAAATACGGCCCGTAAACCGTCCCAGACGACGCTGGTATTTACCACGCATCACCATATCCAAGGTGTTCTGCGCAAAGATACGCACGTCGGCGGGCAGCAAAACCTCTTGATTGGCGACCCAATCAATCGCCGTGGGCACCGACACGTCAATGTCTTGAATAAACCCATCGCCGCCTTCGTCCACATCGACAAATTCGCCCGTTGGCTTGGTACGGCGCTCCTCAATCGGGCGAGCGGCGTTTTTCTTTTCCACTTCACTCATCAAGGCGGCGATCTTGGCCGGATCGCGCGCCTTGGGAGGTTTTGCCGTGATCTGGGTGATCGGGATTTTCGACGCCTCAATCAAAGAATCACGCAGCTGTTCATAGGCTTCGGTTTGACGATATTCATCAAGACGCGCCTCAACCCGCTCTAATGCCGCAAAGTGCAGTTTGTTCAGAACCGGATCTTTCAGCAGCTCATCCATAATCGCACGGCGTTTATCGACATAGCGCAGAATTTTATCATCCCGCACCTCGTTGCGATCCTGAAGCGCCCAGTAATCAGAGTTATACTTGTCTTTCTTGTTGTTCACATTGCCGCGGAATTTTCGGATGGCATAGCTGTCCACCGATTTCACAGCATAGTGGTTCATCTGCGCCCATTGATATCCGACTGTACGCCGAATCGACCGCCACCCGCGGAACTTGAAATAATCCTCCATCGGCAGGCCTGACCCGTTCAGCCACTTTACCGTATCCGGGAAATCGGTTTGCAGATGCTTTGCCTTGATCGACGGGCGATGAATGCCAAGTTTCCAGAAGTCCGGATCGAACTTGAAAAATGTCTTAACGCCCCAACCCTTGTTCCACGTAAGGGGCGCTGCATACAGATATTGCTCGCTCACTGGATCACGCGACCAATCCACCACATTGCCAGACCCGAAAATCCGCCATGTGATGACAATCCCATTGGCATCCCCCGCCGCATCCAACATCGGATCAAGCGTACCATCGTCATAGTTGATGCACAGGAATTCGTCGGCATCAAACATCAAAACCCAATCCGCCTCGGCCACGACGGGTTCTTTTTGCGCGTGCTTCATCGCTGATGGTTGTGGTTTTACACCCTCGGGGATGTCATTGCGCCGATGATAACCAAGGCCCAGCTCTTCCAGCCGGATCAACATGTCATCGGTGCCATCCGAACAGTCGTTCGTATAGACAAGAATCTTGGTGAACCCACAGGCCAGATGATGGGCGTACCATTCCAACAGGAATGGCGCCTCGTCTTTCATCATCGAGATCGCCAGCAGGTTGCCGTGGCGGCTTTTATGTGGCTTGAGGTTCAAGCAAAGCCTCGTTCGTTTATTTCAACGCCTTGGATGGGTCGATGCCGATCTGTTCGCACATCCGATACGCATAAGACCCCGGCAATGGTTCGTGTTTTTCCCACCAAGGTTTGGTGCCATTGGTATACAGATGCACCGATAACGTGTTTTCTGTGAAGTGCCCTTCGACATTGCCATATGGATCATAGAATACATCGTTCAGCTGAAATGGCACCGGATACAACGCATCGCGCGGCATGGCCTTTTCAAACTGTCCGGTCTGTTTGGCAAAATAAGTGAACGCCTGTGGACCAAAGGCCGTGCGCTCGGCCTTATAAATCCGCGCGCCATGCGACATTTTCGGATCAAGCCGATCATATTTCTTGCGCTGGTTCTTGTTCCACCAATGCGGATAGTCCGGCAGATTGTCGTAATAGTCCAACAACTGGTCCATCAGTTCACATTCTTGCGGCAGGGCAACCACGCCACAGTTCAGCGCGCCCATCAAGCCATGCACACCAAATATGTATTCCTGATCATCCGGGAACGGGCGATGGCAGAATGCATCGCAATCAATCCAGATTGCACCGGTTTTCTGGATCATCTTATAGCGAAACACGTTTGACAGAAATGATGCCGAGGTATCGGCCACAAGATCCATATCAATATCCATGATTTCAGATGCGGGCCGCACCTCTACCCCTTCCGGGGCGTTATCCACTTTATCGGTGCAATACAGAACCGTTGGGTGCCCCTGCACCACATGGCTCTTAAGACAAAGCTGATTGAGATAATGAAGCTTTTCGCCAATCCATAGCGATGCAACTGTGCGCCGTTCACCCATAATGCTGCCCTTTATTCATGGCCTATTGTTTTGACCGTGTTTTGTTAGGAAATACTTACGTTGTTTCCGTTTTGTAAACAACAGCCTTGGCAAAGGTTGCGGGTGGCGATGCTTTGCCCAGTAGAGTTGCAAGTTTGCCCAAGGCGCTCTATCTGATCAAGGCAACAGCGATAGAAATTAAAGGCGTTTAACGTGGCAAACCACTTGTATCAGGGCGATCTGCCTGATGACCTTGACCTTGGCCCGGTTGTGGCGATTGACTGTGAAACCATGGGATTGAACCCGCATCGGGATCGGCTGTGTGTGATCCAAATGTCTGGCGGTGATGGCAATGCCCATCTGGTGCAGGTCGCCAAGGGTCAGACAGAGGCACCCAACCTTTGCCGGATGCTTGAAGACCCAAATGTACTAAAGATGTTTCATTTTGGGCGCTTTGACATTGCCGCCATGTATCATGCCTTTGGCGCACTGACTGCCCCAGTTTACTGCACCAAGATCGCCTCGAAACTGGTGCGCACCTATACAGATCGTCACGGGTTGAAAAACCTGCTTCAAGAATTGCTGAGCGTGGATATTTCCAAGCATCAACAGATGAGTGACTGGGGCGCCGAAACCCTAACGAATGCACAGCTTGACTATGCTGCCTCAGACGTCCTGTATTTGCACCAGTTGCGTGAAAAGCTGGACGAACGTCTCGCCCGCGAAGGGCGCACAGAAATTGCCCAAGCCTGTTTTGACTTTCTGCCCACCCGTGCCAAGCTCGATTTGGCAGGTTGGCCAGAACAAGATATATTTGCCCACTCATGAGCAACGCAAACACATTCCTCAGCACCGCACGCCGCGTGATTGCCACCGAAGCGCAGGCCTTGCATGCGCTAGAAACCTCGCTGGGTGATGAATTCGCCGAGGCCGTCGAAATCATGTTGGCCGCCACGGGCCGGATCATCATTTCCGGCATGGGTAAATCGGGCCACATCGCGCGCAAAATCGCGGCGACGCTGGCCTCGACTGGCACCCCCGCACATTTCGTTCATCCCGCTGAGGCAAGCCATGGCGATCTGGGCATGATGGCCCAAGGGGATGTGGCACTTGTTCTGTCCAATTCCGGCGAAACCCCGGAACTCGCTGATGTGATTGCCTATACACGTCGCTTCAACATTCCAATGATCGGAATCGCAAGCCGCGCAGAATCAACTCTGATAAAACAATCAGACGTTGGCCTGCTTTTACCTCAGGCAGAAGAGGCCTGCGGACAAGGGATCGTGCCGACCTCATCCACCACCATGACGCTTGCGTTGGGGGATGCATTGGCTGTGGCCTTGATGGAACATCGCGCCTTTACCCCCGCCAATTTCCGCGACTTTCATCCCGGCGGCAAACTTGGTGCACGCCTGTCCAAAGTGCGTGACCTGATGCATGCGGGAAACAGCCTTCCATTGGTACAGTCAGAAACCCCCATGCCCGACGTGCTAATTGAAATCAGCCAAAAAGGGTTCGGCGTTGTCGGTGTGACCAATGACGCAGGCAACCTTCAAGGTATCATTACTGATGGTGATTTGCGTCGAAACATGGAGGGCCTGCTTTCGTTGACTGCCCAACAGGTCATGACCGCAGCCCCAACAACTATCACCCCGTCATCACTCGCCGAAGAAGCTGTGGCCATCATGAACGAGCGTAAAATCACCTGCCTGTTCGTTGTCCCAGAAGAAACAGAAACCAAAGCCATTGGCCTGCTGCACATCCACGACTGTCTGCGCGTTGGATTGGGCTAAGACATGGCCGTAGGGCTGACATATTCGCGTGCTGTTGCATGGCTCAAGGTGTTGTTTCCTCTCGCAGCTCTTATCCTTTTGTCGACGATGTTTCTATTTTCGCGCGCAGTCGACACAACCGGAGACCTGCCAATCGCGCAGGTCGATCTGGAACAACGCGCACGCGAACAATTGCTAACCGGGCCCCGGTTTTCCGGCACCACTCCTCAGGGCGATATTGTCACCTTTACCGCTAAGAGCGCACAGCCTGATATCGAAGGGACCGGCCTTACGCTGGTAAATGACCTGAATGCGCGTATTGATTACAAGGACGGGACGACGCTCACGCTAACATCTCAAAATGGGCAGATAAGTGACCGCAAATTGCAGGTCACACTCAAAGGGTCCGTCGTGGTTGTAACCTCTGACGGGTACACCCTACGCACGGAAGAAATGGACGCTGACCTGAAACAAAACCGCATGGAAACCGCCGGCGAAATCAATGGCACCGCCCCGTTTGGCACCCTTCAAGCGGGAAAAGCTATCTTTGAAAATGACAAGAATACCAATAACATCCATTTGTTTTTTACAAAGGGCGTGAAGTTGGTATACATTCCCAAGTAATAAAAGGGGCTGTCCGTGTATTTATTCCGAACGTTTTTCGCGGCTTTATTAATTTGTCTACCTGCCACCGCATTTGCCCAAGGGTTAAAGGTTGGATTTGGTGATCTGCGTCAAGAAAAAGACGCCCCTGTCGAGGTGACTGCCGACAATCTGGATATTAATCAGGAAGACGGCAGTGCTGTGTTTACCGGAAATGTCTTGATTATTCAGGGCGCGATGCGGCTGACCTCTCCTAAAGTACATGTATTTTATGAAGAGGTATCTGGCGGTATCAGCAGCATGAAAGCCCTTGAAGGCGTCACCGTCGTCAACGGCGACGATGCGGCAGAAGCTGTTGAAGCGAATTATGATATAAGCGGCGGCTCTATTGTGATGATTGGCAATGTTTTGCTAACCACCGGTTCAAACATCATGAGTTCTGAGCGGATGACCGTTGATCTTGATGCCGGGACTGCCCAAATGAATGGACGTGTCAAAACTGTTTTAAAACCCGCGAGCGATGAATAGATGGCCAAGCCAGAATTAACCGTCACCGAAGGAAGTTCCGGCCTTAAGGTCGAGAACCTGCGCAAAAGCTATCGCAAGCGCGTGGTGATCCGTGAATTCGGAATGGAATTAAACCGGGGCGAGGTTGTCGCCTTGTTGGGCCCAAACGGATCAGGCAAAACGACCACCTTTTATGCCATTGCCGGTCTTGTTGTTCCCGAAGGTGGGCGCGTGACAATTGACGGCAAAGATGTCACCAATTTGCCGATGTATCGCCGTGCAAAATTGGGCATCGGGTATCTTCCGCAGGAAATGTCGATCTTTCGCGGCCTCAGCGTCGAGGACAATATTTCGGCCATTTTGGACATTACCGAAAAAAATCGTCACAAGCGCCGTGAACGTCTTGAGGAATTGCTGAGCGAGTTTTCAATCGAACATCTGCGGCGTGCACCGGCACTGGCGTTGTCCGGCGGGGAACGTCGACGTGTGGAAATTGCACGCTGTCTTGCGGCAAATCCAAAATATCTTCTGTTGGACGAACCATTTGCCGGGGTCGATCCAATTTCCGTGGGCGACATCCGCCATCTGGTTGCAGATCTGAAAAAGCGGGGAATCGGTGTTCTGATCACCGATCACAACGTGCGCGAAACACTCGAGATCGTGGATCGCGCCTATATCCTGCATGATGGCAAGGTTCTGATGTCAGGCACGCCTGATGACGTTGTGGTGAACGAAAACGTCCGCCGCGTTTATCTGGGTGACGATTTCCGCATCGGCTAACCCCCTTTTGTTTCATCAAAAATCACGAAACCCGTCACACTGGCGGCGCGCCCGTTATACGGTGGCGTGTGTTTGCGCAAGAAACCATTTTCATCAATTTCCTGATTCAGATCATTGACAATACCCTGCCCTCTGGCCTCAAATGAGATTATGACATTCGTGGACTTCGCCCCGCTCCATCTTGCGGCCTTCACACCAAGGCCCGGTTTCGGGCAAACCTACGAAATGTCTCATCCCAGCATTCGAACCTGATTCATCATGCGCCTTTGGGCGTTTGGATGGGGTTCGGCATGTGATCGCAAAGGAGATAGAATGCGCTATCAGATTACCGGAAAACAGATCGACATCGGCAATGCGTTGCAGGTTCACGTCAAAGACGAACTTGGCAATGTGGTCAATAAATACGCTGAGCGTCCCACCGACGCGAACGTCATCTTTTCCAAAAGCGCCCACGAATATGTTTGCGAAGCCACCGTGCATTTATCCACGGGATTGACGGCGCAGGCCAAAGCACACGCAACCGAAATTTATGCAGCTTTTGACGGTTGTAGCGAAAAGATGGAGAAGCAACTTCGCCGATATAAACGCCGCCTGAAGGACCATCACAAGGATCGCGCAGAGCCTGTTGAACTCTTTGGTGCATCCTCGTATATCCTCGCGCAGGAGGCGAACGTCGAGGAACAGGAACCTGAGACGCTTCAACCTGTCATCGTTGCGGAAATGGAAACTAAAATTCCATCTCTGTCGGTCGGAGAGGCCGTGATGCAAATGGAGCTTACAGGCGCACCTGTGTTGGTGTTCCGAAATGAGGGGAAGGACAGCCTGAACGTGGTGTATCGCCGCGATGACGGAAACGTCGGCTGGATCGACCCACAAACTTAATACGGCGGGGTACAGCGTACCCCTTCGGGAGATACAGGCACTATGGACCTTTCTGCGATCCTAAAGCCGGAAGCGGTGAAAGTAATTTCGTCTGCTTCAAGCAAGAAGCGTTTGTTTCATGACTTCGGCGATCTGGCCTACTCTGCGTATGGCTTGAACGCTGATGATGTCGTCGAGGCATTGCTGGAGCGTGAAACCTTGGGTGCCACAGGCGTGGGACAGGGTGTTGCCCTGCCCCATGCACGCTTGCAAGGTTTGAACAGCGTCATAGGCGCCTTTGTTCTTTTGGAAAAACCTGTTGATTTCAACTCTGTAGACCGTCAACCCGTCGACATAGCCTTTGCTCTGTTTGCACCAGAGGATGCGGGGGTTGAACACCTTAAGGCATTGGCACTGGTGTCACGGACGCTGCGCGAAAGCTCTATTTGTGCAAAATTGCGTGCCAACAAAAGCGCCACAACGCTTTACACCATCCTCACCGAAAGCCCAAAGGTGCAAGCCGCCTAAGGCCTAGGCCCAGCGATCAAATCCGAACATCAAGTAATCCCGCTGATAGATGTCAGCGGCCAGTTCTTCGATCTCTGCATCATAAATATCTGCCAGCTGATGCGGAAAATCATTCACCGGATCAGCGGGTTCAGCCGCATCAAAACGACCAACCTGCACCGCTAATGCAGGTAGATAACTGGTCATTTCATTTTCGCGGATGATCATATCTGGCAGTGAAAATTCGGCAAATCCCTTCAAAACCGATGCCTGTGTTGCCCAACAGGCATCTTGGCGGATGCTGGTTTGCCCCAGCAAATTTGCCTTCACGAACTCCAGAAAACTCAGGAACGCGGCGCGATGTGCCGCCGAATCATACGAATCATCCAGTGTTTTGGCGGGAATCGGCATCTTATAAACCTGACGTAATGTCCGCCTGATCTGGCCAAAGGCTGTGTCGGGATTAAGGATCTTTTCACAAAATACCGCGTGGGCCCGCGCCACCGGATGGCGTAGCACCGTAAAGCTGCGATGCCCTTTGTGATCGCTCTTCCAGCGACGCAGTGTTTTCTGATTGAACCCGCCAATAAGGTCCGCACCATCATCCAAATTCGACAACCACCGACACACCCGTTCATCAGGTCCGCCCGGCATGGGTTGAAACAACAGCGCTGACTGTGGCGCAGCCAAATATCGTGGCACCAACGGGCCACGACGCGGCTCAAAATTTGGGGTACGTGACAGGTTAAATTGATCCAGCTCAACCATGGCATCCTTGAGCTGGGAAAAATTAGAAACCTTCTGCGTCAAACCACCCGGATTTTGCGGTTTCAGGCTTTTGTTCAAACTTTCCAGCGCGGCATCAATCCCCAGAAACCGCGCCATACCATTAAGAACATCAAGGTCCTGCAAATCCTCATAAGCGATGTAA
Organism: uncultured Paracoccaceae bacterium; assembly: GCA_947489325.1. Classification (GTDB taxonomy): domain Bacteria; phylum Pseudomonadota; class Alphaproteobacteria; order Rhodobacterales; family Rhodobacteraceae; genus CANLDA01. The sequence continues at coordinate 21,330 of CANLDA010000027.1, forward strand.
AATCCAGTCTGCCCGCTGCGCTGCAACCGGTTCATGACCTGCACCTGAAAATCCTGCAACGCGGCCATATGGGTTTTGAATTCCTGCGGATCAATCCGCACCTTGCTGTCCTTACGGCGGCGCACATCGGTTAATTTCCACTGCCCAGTTGCCTGTGCGATCTTCCAAGACACAAAGCTGTCCACCGGATTGCGCGTTAGAATAACCTTGGCGCATCGCGGATCATTCAGGCAAATATCCAGCACGCGTGGATCATGATCATGGAAAAACCGAAATCCCCCAATGCCCCCGTTCTGCGCCTTGATCCGCGACAACAGAACCATTGGGTCAGCAGTTCGCTGCGCCAGCGTCACGCCCAACAGTTCGTCCTTGTTGGGATAACCCGGAAAGTGCGGATTAAACGCCTCTCCGAAGCATTCGATCTGATCAAAGGCATTCAGATTGGATTCCAGAAAATTCGACCCTGTGCGCATTTCAGCCAAAACAACAAAGTAATCAAAGGGTTGTGTCATAGGGTCATTGCACCAGATAAGGTTTGCGCGGTTGTGAGTTCGGCGCGAGGTCATCCTCACTGTAAACGGGGAAATCCCCCATCAAATAGGGATGCATGCCTTGGTTTTTGAGGTTCTGCAAAAACTGACCAAACCCCTTCAGATCGGTCATGCGCGGCACTTCGGCTAAGCGACGCAACGCGTTCTGACCTATTTCGTCGATGATGGTTTGCAACGGCTCCATCGGGGCCTCTATGAACTCTGCCATGGTCCAGATACGGATACGTGCTTTGGCATGAGGAGACCGCAGCACGTTCAAATGCTTACTTTCGATCTGCTGCATCTTGGCAGCTATTTTGCGAATTTCGGCGAAATTCCTGTTTGATTTGAACAACGGCACCGCCCAGGCACCGCTGATCACGGAAATCTGCGCATTGGGATCACGCGCAAGGGTCCAGCCAACCTTTTGATTATCAGATGGCCCATATTGAAAACACTGTCGTTCCCCTCGCGTGTTCCAAATCAGGTTCGTCAGAAATGCATTGGGGTTATAGTCCCTATGTGCCGCACTGTCCGACAAGGCCCCGTTGATTGCAGTCTGTTTTCCAGAAAACTCCACATATTCCTTGTGAAACAGATGGCCATGTACCTTACTGCCCGTGGCTTTGGCCAACCAAGGTTCAAAATCTTCAAACAGATCAGAGAACCCTTCAAAAACTGAATACCGTCCAGAGGTCACACCATTTTCCCAGTCCTGGTTTGGGAACCGACTTTGCATATACAGCCCCGGACGGCCGCGCGTACGACGTTCCACCGCTTTGGCAAAAATCCTGTCGATTTTCGCTGGGTTGGGCTCGGTCTTTTTCATTGCACCTGCGGCATCGGTCAAAAACGCTGAGTACAAACGTTCCGCACGCGGCCAGATTTTACGCGCCACGAAACAGTCAGACCGACGCAACAATTGCAGGTGATCGTCATAAAAGATATGCGGTTTGCCCTGAAAATCAAACTTGGACAGCGTCAAAGAACGACTTTCGATATTGGTGGAATACTGGCGCGCGAGGGTTTGAAAATAGCTCTCATCCGGAATCCACACCTTACTGAAATAGGTGTCATATGTATCGCGTTCCGGGTCCTCAAGAATTGCCGACAATGTCTGACGTGTCAGGCACCACCACTGTGACCCCATATGCGGCACAAGGCCGTTTGGAATTTTACGCTTCCATCCAACGAACCGCTGCAATTCCACATATTTATCAAACAAATACCGATGTCGTTTCCACGAAAACGGAAAGCGCATGGTAAACCGTTCCTGATCCAGTCCGCCCACTGTCCAAGGCACATCAGCTGTGGTTGCGGATTCAATGAAATCAGTGCGCGGACGGGAATCCAGATATTCAATAAGCTCATCCACCGGGCGTAAAGGCAGGCACGATCCCGACGACAGATAGACATGGCGCACGTTTTCGAAATTGGCCAGAATCTGCTCGGCCGCAGATTGCGCTGCGGCAACAATTCCCCAAGTGCCCCATTCACATTTATGGCGCTTGCAGAATTGAATGTCGGCTACATCCGATAGAGATTTCTGAAAGGCAGCGTTGGTTTTGCGACCTACATTTCCATCAACGTGAATGACAACGGAGCATCCAGCAGCGGCCCAATGGCGTGCCACCTGCTCGGCCCGATCCAGGGCCGTGTGCACCAGCATGATGATGCCAACGCTCACCCTTGCCTCTTTCCGGTCACGCCCAGTTCCCCTTGGACATCAGTCCCAAAATTTCAAGCTGCCGCCAGTTTATATACTTTTCCGACCATTTGCACCAAAGCTCTGGATCATCGCGCATCGACTCGGCATATGCTTTGTATTCCACGCTAGCCGCGTAGTGTTGCTTGCGCTCCAATTCCTCTGCGGCTTTGACGGTGAATGTGTCCAGAAATTTGGCGTGCAGCAAAATGCCACTGGCCTTTTCACCACCCCATTCATCATACACTTGATTAAGCCCACGCGGCAAAAGCATATGGGTCGAGCTGACATAAGAATACCGCCGATCCCATTTCACCAGCGGGATTTTGTTCAATGCAGGCGCTAGTTCCGGAGTATCAGGAAAAAAGACACGCGACCGCGGCCCACCCTGTATCCACAGATTGCCAAATTTCTTGTTCTTTTCGATCGCATAGTTGCCCGCGTCAAACCACGACGCAATTTCAAACGGGTCTTGGCCCGGGCGATAAGGTTGTTCGTTCAGTCGCCCCTTGGGATACATATCCAACAACATCGCGCTGAAACTTTTGATCGAGGACGCATCAAGCCAATCCGTCAACGCCCGCAAAGGGCGTGTATCGCAGAACGGATAAATCAGAAACTCATCGGGATCGACCGTCAGGCACCAATGCCCATGACCATATCGCATCTGCAACCAGTTCAGCCAATCCACCCCGAACCGGGATCGTTTATAACTGTGTCCCGACGACCAAACCGACACATCGGGTTGTTTTTCCAGATATTCGCGCGACCCGTCCGTGCTGTCATTGTCCACGATTAGGAAATGATTAATCCCTTGCTCGCGGTAATATTCAAGAAAATACGGCAACCGCACAACTTCATTTCGCAGGGTCGAAAACACCAACAGATCGCTGGGACGGATGCGGTTTGTTCGGTTGGCAACTGTGCGCAATTCCCGACGCTTACGAATGGCGCGGACAAGCCATCTGCGCCTTTGAATTCGCAATCTGTATGACTGCCAGATACCCAACTGACCATTCCCACTTTTATACGCGGCTCAATGCCGATGCTTAGTTTATATCAGCCGATCTTTAAGACGATATTGAAATGCTGATCCCAATTTGGTGGTTTATACGTTTTAGCCTGCTCTTCACGCAATTCTGGCGATGCCTGAGTCAGATTTTCGATTTGCGCAATCCATGAATAACTGTCTGAAACAGCTGCGTAAATGGGAATGTCATACGCGAACTCACGCAAGACCGGTAGATCATTGGCCAAAACGGGCGTTCCAGCCACGCATGCCTCTATTACCGGCAATCCATAACCTTCGTAAAATGTCGGAAACACCAACCCATTCGCCCGCCGCATCAGAGCCTGAATTTGCCCATCTGACAGGGCATTGAACTCATGGATATGAGTGCCACGCAATGGCGAATGGTCCAGCCTCTCGAATACGTCTTCATTGCACCAGCCACGCGCACCGCAAATCACCAGATGCGGCAGCGCATTCCCCATCTTCTCGGCAAGCAGCCCTTCCCACAGATCAATAAGAAACCGATGGTTCTTGCGAGGTTCGATGGTTCCAAGGCACAGAAAAAACGGAGTCGGGATATTCAAGTCTTCGATATTGTCTTCAGTCTGCGAACAATCGACATCCGTGCCAAGCAAAGCCACATGAAGTGGCGGACAAGGCGATAAATGGGCCGCAACATCGATTTTTGTGGCAGTGGAATTGCAAATAACGGAATCTGCATACGCGCTCACCACATTCATCATTTCGCTGAATTTATCTTTGGTTCCAGCGTGTTGATACTGAGGAAAATCAAGTGGAATGGCATCGTGCAAAAAGATATTGATCTTCACACCCGGAATACAACGCACCGCTTGCAAGACAGGTTGCAACAGATTGCTGTGACTTACATTAAAAAAGTGCGTGCCTTCTGGAAGATGGCGGCGCAGCTTGCGCCCCATTCTTGACCAAGATGCCCGAGCAATCGCAAGACGACGCAGATCGGTTTCCGCGCACGCGCGATCCGGGCCCTTCTTGATCACTCTTTTTTCCAGAAACCCAATGCGCCCCCATTCACGACGCCCTTCCAGCTTATCAAGAAAGGTTCGCAGCCCGTCTTGCGACAACAAAACCGCCCCTGTAATGGTGCGTGCCAATCCAAAAACAGGTTCGGGTTCAGACAAAAAGCGACGCAAATAGGCAATGTCGACTCTGTCGATTCCTGTTGGGCGCATCCCGTTACGACGTGCAAGGCGTGTGATGTCCATCAAACGCGCCGGAGGGGTGCTGGGCGTCAACGACATGTTCTACTCCCTTCTTCAATAATACGACGGGCCTGCAATCTTTTCCAAAAGCAAATTACGCCTAGAAAAAAGGCCGGAGAAATCTCCGGCCGATAACAAATTACGTTTGCGCCATGCAATTGCACGTTATTGTGCGGCATTCTTAACGGCCATGATTTCATGAAGATACCGGCTCAGATCATCCTTAAGATCATCCCGCGCCAAGGCAAACGCGACAGTCGCCTGCAAAAACCCAGCCTTAGAGCCGCAATCAAAGCGTTGCCCGCGGAATCGATACCCAAAAACATCACGCTCTTGCTCAATCTCAGCAGCAATCGCATCAGTCAGCTGAATTTCACCACCTGATCCAGCTTTGAGTTTCTGAATATTGTTCAAAACGTCGGGGGTCAGAATATAACGACCAATGACCGCCAAATTCGAAGGCGCGTCTTCAACGGATGGCTTTTCAACCATGCCCTTGACCGAAACCATTGTGCCCATGTCATCCTTAACGTCCAACACACCATAGGCTGATGCCTTTTCTGGCGGCACTTCCATTGCGGCCACCATGCTGCCACCAGTTTCTTCATAGGCTTCGACCATCTGTTTCAGGCAGGATTCCTCGCCCGCGATCACGTCATCCGGCAGAATAACAGCAAATGGTTCATTGGCGATCAGACGACGCGCGCACCATACAGCATGTCCAAGGCCCAGCGCCTTGTGCTGACGGATATAAGCAATCGCGCCACTTTCCATATTGGTGTTGCGCACCTGTTCCAAAAGTTCGATTTTCCCCTTCTTGCGCAGCTCTTGCTCAAGATTGGGAGAGTGATCAAAATAATCCTCAAGCGCGCTTTTGCCGCGAGAGGTGACAAAAATGAATTCCTTGATCCCGGCTTCGCGGGCTTCATCAATGGCGTATTGAATCAAGGGGCGATCCACCAAAGATAGAATCTCCTTGGGAACGGCCTTTGTGGCGGGTAAAAATCGAGTTCCCATTCCAGCCACTGGGAAAATCGCCTTCGTTACTTTTCTACGCATATCTCTGCCCATTTTTTCTGATCGCGACACAATTGGGACTGTGTTCTTGCGCGTCAACATAAACAAATTCCGATGTCATTACAACGCAAGTAACCAGCCAATACCCTGCTAAAACCAGCGAAATCTTGACACTTGTATGTGACAGATTGTTTCAAATTGGTATACGATGTGATCTCATTTAATAAGACGCAAAACCGCAACGCGTTGCACTTCTTGTGCCAACCTCTTTTTGAACGTCGTCGTCTTGACCAATTTTTGATCTCGTTCTGATTTTCCAAAAATACCGCCCGTCTGTACCCAATACCCATCTGGGTGGAATGCTACGTGGTGAAACAAGGTGGTTGGCGAAAACAGAAAAAGGCTCACCCGGTGTCCAGCCTGAACATCCTTTTGCGCATTTTGGCGCAATGCCTTGCCATTCCAACTGCGCCCAGAGATCACCTGCGTTGCCTCACTCAACCCCGACATAGGTGAAAAATCATCCCCCGCCATAGGCAGCGGTTTGAGGGTCTGAATATCACGCCATGCACCACTGGCATACCCTTCGCATAAGCCAGCCATAAGTTTTCGTAATGCAAAAGGATGCAATCTGGCGCCCTGCAGATGTCGCATTAGGCGGTGGCGTTGCTGTCGACGAAATCGCCTCCACACCTGATCATGCTCTGACTTTGGGCAGTGCTTGCGCAACCAAACTGCAAGGCTCGCTCCCAATTCCGACAAATCCCGCGGCACACGTTTAGCCGAACGGCGCGGGCTGGCCGCATATCCATGATGGACCTGCGCCATCGGTACAATCGCCGTGGCATACCCTGCATAGGCCAGCCGCATGTTCAAATCGGTCTCATCCAAAAAGAACCGATAAGCTGGATCAAACCCGCCAAGTTTGGCCAGAACATCCCGCCGCACCGCCATATTGGTGCCTTCGGTTTTGATCGCACGCCCATGTGCTGGGGTCAGAATGGTTGTGCGTGTCTCATCGACCTTCAAAGGGTGCGCATCCCCGGTCAAATCCACACTGCGTGCTTTCCATTGAAAGGAAATCCCATTGCGCCCGCGCACAAATCCTCCTGCGGCGGCCACACGCTGTTGTGCAAAAGGCTCCGCCAGATACCACAGCCATGACGGCTCTGGCACGGCGTCATCGTCAATGAATGCCACGATCTCTCCAGCCGCTCGCGCAATCCCCGCATTTCGCGCGGCAGAGATGTTAGCTTCTTGAAAAGAAACAAGTTTCAGATCATCCGCGCAAGGCATGGATCGCGCGGCCGCAATCCCTGCGTCATCCGCAACGACCACCACCTCGAATGCCGGATAATTAAGCTGCGATACACCTGTCAGACAGCGGGTCAAAGCGTCGGGGCGATCCCGACTGACAATAACCACACTGACCAAAGGCTGCGTCATGCGGCGCCCATTTGCGCCATCATCGCCTCAATCCGGGGCACATCCTCTGGATTGTTCAACTCCCAGAACTGGCGGCCACGTGCCTCGACTTCGACGCAAAGCACCGTGTGCCCATGCTCCATAAACCGCAATTGCTCCAACCCTTCCAGTTTCTCAAGCGGACCAGAAGACAAAGCAGGATAAGCAGCCAGCGCCTTGGGACGATAAGCATACACGCCAACGTGGTGAAACACGGGCGTTTGTGCGTCATCCGCATAGGTATCTGACGTATAGGGAATGACTTCTTTAGAGAAATACATCGCATGGTTCTGCGCCGAGAAAACTGCCGTGGTGCCTCCAACGCGCCCCGCCTTACGATCCTCCAGAAATCCGTTCAGTGCCTGCCCATCGCAACGCAAGACAGGCGTGGCCACCTGCGCATTCGGATCAGCCTGCAATCCTTTTACAAGGTCCTCGACAAACCATGCAGGCGTCAGGGGCGCATCCCCTTGCAAATTAACAATAATATCATACCCACCACCTAGATTATCAAAGGCTTCTGAGCAGCGCTCCGTGCCGTTTTCACAGGTCTCAGAGGTCATAACAACCTCTGCTCCAAACGCCTCTGCCGCGTCGCGGATACGATCGTCATCCGTTGCAACGACAACACGATCCACGCCCTTCACAGTGCAGGCGGCTTCCCAACTGCGATGCACAAGGCTTTTGCTTTCGCCGGTTGCGCCGCGCAGCGTCGCCAAAGGTTTGCCCGGATAGCGGGTGGATGCAAAACGCGCGGGTATTACGATCAGTACAGACATCAGGCTTCTTTCAATTCAACACTGGGTGCAAATGCTATGAAAAATGGATTGGCAAACCCATTTTTGCCATAGGTCAGCGGGCTGTGATCATCAAACCGCACAACATCACCACCAGCCCCCAACAAGACCGCATGGCCAGCGGCGGTGTCCCATTCCATCGTGCGGCCCACACGCGGATACAAATCCGCCTCTCCGGTCGCCACAAGGCAGAATTTCAACGACGACCCCGCGCTTTTGGAATCCTTGATCGCGTATTTGTTGATGTAATCCTCGGTCGCTTGGTCCCGGTGCGATTTAGATGCCACGATCATCAGACCCGCATTATCTGCGGTTGAAACATTGATCGGAGCCATTTTACCAACGACAAACTTGTCAAACGGGCCAAATTCTTCGACCGATTGCCCATCTGCCTGCGTGAAGAACATGCGATCCTTGGCAGGGGCATAAACCACACCTCGCGTAGGCACACCGTTTTCAACATATGCGATGTTAACGGTAAAATCGCCACGACGATGGATGAATTCCTTGGTGCCATCCAACGGATCAACGATCAGAAACGTATGCCCTTTGGCTGTATGGCTTTCGGCTTGTTCTTCGGTCACAAGCATCACATCAGGAAACGCGGCCCGCAGTCCAGCAGAGATAATCGCATCTGCTGCTTCGTCGGCTTCGGTCACGGGGCTGTCGTCGGATTTTACCTTAACGTCGAAATCATTCGCGCCATAGACTTCCATGATCTTGTCGCCCGCTTCGAGAGCAAGACGACGGATAACTTCGATAAGATTTGCGTAATTCAAGAAAAATCTCCCGTGAACGCTTAGTTGAATTGGCTTTCATGGTTCCTTATGCTCTGCTGCTAACGGAACGGCAAGAATTCCGTGACATAAAGACCCCTCATCGGGATATCAGGCATGTTTGAAAAGATAGCACCGCGATCAAATATTGGTTCTGCACTGAACATTGCAGAGCTGATTTATCATGGTGCCGTACGCAGTGTGCGAAACACACACGGCAACGCCATCATCGCGATTGCCATGAACATGCTTCAGGCGGTGATGCTTGTGGCGGTATTTTATATCATGTTCACCATCATGGGGCTGCGCAGCGCGGCAATCCGGGGTGATTTCTTGATCTATATTATGTCTGGTGTGTTTCTGTTCATCACCCATGTGCGGGTCATGAAGGCCGTCATCGGAGCTGATGGTCCCTCATCACCGATGATGAAACACGCGCCGATGAATACCATCATTTCAATCTGCTCTGCGGCTCTTGGCGCGCTTTATGTGCAGATTTTATCGCTTTTCCTTGTGCTTTTCATTTACCACGCCCTGTTTAAACCCGTTGAAATTTATCAGCCACTCAATGTGTTGGGCATGTTGATGATTGCATGGTTTTGTGGCGTGGCCGTTGGCGTCCTATTTCTGGCGATAAAACCCTGGGCCCCCAATTTCACCAACATTGGCAGTTCTCTTTACATGCGCGCCAATATGATTGCGTCAGGCAAGATGTTCGTCGCGAACACCTTGCCTACATTCATGCTGAAGATGTTTGATTGGAACCCATTGTTTCATTGCATCGATCAAGGGCGCGGATTTGCCTTTGTGAATTATTTCCCGCGCAACAGCTCTGTAACTTATCCCATTTATGTTGGCATCGCTATTTTGGTGATCGCCTTGATGGGTGAGTTTTACACAAGACGTCACGCTTCTCTCAGTTGGGAAGCTCGACGTTAATATGTCCTTCCTCTCTCGTTGTTATGCACACGTCCAGATTCGCCAAACAGCGGCTTGATGCAAATTCAGACGCTTCCTGATCAGAGATCGCCCTTTTCCAAACCAAATTACCTTGTGATCAATTAGCTGAATTTGACCTTATTTAGGCGATGGTTGCGGATTCCTTGCTAAAATCTCTGAAATTTGCTGCATCCTCTTGCCGGATATGGTTGCAGGGTCTTTTTTCCCTCCCTATATACCCTGCGAAGCGTAGTGATCATACTGGTCGCTGCAAAAGGAATCGGGGCTTGGACGCCATAACGGGTCTGTGTTCCGAAAGTTCGCCTTAAGTTAAGAAGGGATCAAAAATGAGCAAAGTAATTGGTATCGACCTCGGTACAACGAACTCTTGTGTGGCCATTATGGATGGCCCTCAGCCTAAAGTTATTGAAAACTCCGAAGGCACACGTACAACGCCTTCGATCGTGGCTTTCACCGACAGCGAACGTCTTGTCGGTCAACCTGCAAAACGTCAGGCCGTCACCAACCCAGACAACACCGTCTTTGGCGTAAAGCGCCTGATCGGTCGTCGGTTTGATGACAAAGACCTTGCCAAAGACAAAAAGAACCTGCCATTCGCAGTGATCAACGGCGGCAACGGCGATGCATGGGTTGAAGCCAAGGGCGAAAAATACAGCCCCTCACAAATTTCCGCTTTCATCCTGCAAAAGATGAAAGAAACCGCTGAATCCTATTTGGGCGAAGGCGTGACACAGGCGGTTATCACCGTGCCTGCGTATTTCAACGACGCACAGCGTCAGGCGACCAAAGACGCCGGCAAAATTGCTGGCCTTGAAGTTCTGCGCATCATCAACGAACCAACCGCGGCCGCATTGGCCTATGGCCTGGACAAAGAAGAAACCCAAACCATCGCGGTCTATGACCTTGGTGGCGGTACGTTCGACGTGACCATTCTGGAAATCGACGACGGTCTTTTCGAAGTAAAATCCACCAACGGCGACACGTTCCTGGGCGGTGAAGATTTTGACATGCGTATTGTCAATTATTTGGCGGACCAGTTCAAAAAAGAGCACGGTGTTGATCTGACCAAAGACAAAATGGCCCTGCAGCGTCTGAAAGAAGCTGCAGAGAAAGCCAAGATCGAACTGTCCTCCAGCTCGCAAACTGAAATCAACCAGCCGTTCATTTCGATGGACCCAAACAGCGGTCAGCCTTTGCACCTTGTTGTAAAGCTGACCCGTGCCAAGCTGGAATCTTTGGTTGGTGACCTGATCAAAGCGTCCCTGAAGCCTTGCCAAGCCGCGCTGAAAGATGCTGGCCTGACGGCAAACGACATCGACGAAGTTGTTTTGGTTGGCGGTATGACACGTATGCCACGCGTCACCGAAGAAGTGACCAAGTTCTTTGGCAAAGAGCCCCACAAGGGTGTGAACCCTGACGAAGTGGTTGCCATGGGTGCTGCCATTCAGGCCGGTGTTCTGCAAGGCGACGTGAAAGATGTTGTTTTGCTGGACGTGACACCTCTGTCATTGGGCATCGAAACGCTGGGTGGCGTGTTCACCCGTCTGATCGACCGCAACACCACGATCCCAACCAAGAAATCGCAAATCTTCTCGACCGCCGAAGACAACCAGAACGCTGTGACCATCCGTTGTTTCCAAGGGGAACGCGAAATGGCTGCAGACAACAAAATTCTGGGTCAGTTCAACCTTGAAGAGATCCCACCTGCCCCACGCGGCCTGCCACAAATCGAAGTGACCTTTGACATCGACGCCAACGGCATCGTGTCGGTTGGCGCTTTGGACAAAGGCACCGGCAAAGAGCAGAAGATCACCATTCAAGCATCGGGTGGCCTGTCAGATTCGGACATCGAACAAATGGTTCAGGACGCCGAAGACAACGCCGAGGCGGACAAAGAACGTCGCGAAATGGTCGAAGCCCGCAACCAGTCAGAAAGCCTGATCCACTCGACAGAAAAAGCGATGGAAGAGCATGCCGACAAGGTTGACCCAACCACCATCGAAGCGATCGAATTGGCAATTTCTGCGCTGAAGGATGATCTGGAAAAAGACGACGCCACGGCGGAAAAAATCAAGTCTGGCATCCAGAACGTAACCGAAGCAGCGATGAAGCTGGGCGAAGCGATCTATAAGGCCGGTCAAGACGAGGGCGGCGAGCCTGCGGCGGCTGACGAAATGGGCGGCGATGACGATACCATCGTGGATGCCGATTTCGAAGATCTGGACGGCAACAAACGCTGATTGACGCCAATCCCGGAACAGATAGGGCCGGTCCGAATACCGGGCCGGCCCTTGTCGTTCCTCTATAAGGGAAGAATCCATGGCAAAACGTGACTATTACGATGTGCTTGGCGTCTCTAAAGGGGCATCAGCGGATGAGATCAAAAAGGCCTATCGCAAGAAGGCCAAAGAACTGCATCCTGACCGCAACAAAGATAACCCCGAAGCAGAAGCGCAATTCAAAGAATCAGGCGAAGCCTATGAAGTCCTGAAAGACGCCGAGAAGAAGGCAGCCTATGACCGCTTTGGTCATGCTGCATTCGAAGGCGGCATGGGCGGCGGCGGTGGCCGTCCCGGCGCGGGTGGTCAAGGTGACTTTGCCAGCGCATTTTCAGACGTATTCGACGACCTTTTTGGCGATTTCATGGGTGGACGTGGCGGCGGTGGCCGTCAACGCGCAGCCCGCGGTTCAGACCTGCGATATAACCTGCGTGTGACGCTGGAAGAGGCCTTTCAAGGCCTACAAAAAGCCATTCAGGTGCCGACCTCTATCTCTTGTGAGAAATGTCAGGGGTCAGGGGCCGAAGGTGGAGCCGAACCGACAACCTGCCCAACATGTTCGGGCATGGGTAAGGTGCGTGCGCAACAGGGTTTCTTTACCGTGGAACGCACATGCCCAACCTGTTCTGGCCTTGGTCAAACGATCAAGAATCCTTGTCAGGGGTGCGGTGGTGCAGGGCGCGTGGAACGTGACCGATCTTTGTCTGTCAACATTCCGGCAGGCGTGGAAACTGGCACCCGTATTCGCCTGTCTGGCGAAGGCGAAGCCGGGATGCGAGGCGGCCCCACGGGCGACCTCTATATCTTTATCGATGTTACAGCGCATAAGATTTTTGAGCGCGAGGGCAACAACCTGTTTTGTCGCGTGCCCGTCTCAATGGCAACCGCTGCCTTGGGTGGTGACATTGAGGTGCCGACAATCGACGGTGGTCGCTCTCGCGTGAAAATCCCATCTGGCAGCCAATCCGGTCGTCAGATGCGCCTGCGTGGCAAAGGTATGCCTGCCCTGCGTGGTGGTGGCAGCGGCGACATGTTCATCGAACTGGCCGCGGAAACGCCGGTTAACCTGACCAGCCGCCAAAAAGAACTGTTGCGCGAATTTGAAGAGCTGTCCGAGGATAACAACCCGGAAAGCCGTAGCTTTTTCAAATCTGTTAAATCCTTTTGGGATTCAATGAAGGGCTGATCGCTTTCATAAAAGTGTTGAAAAGGCGCGCCTTCTCAGAGGGCGCGCCTTTTTTCGTGAGAGGTTAATTGGGGGCCAGTGGACCGGACCAAATTTTTTTGATTGTGGATCATTTTAATTTGGATTGGCCTGCTTGTTTTGGCTGTTGTTGATTTGAGTCACTGCCCGTCACTTTCCGGTGCTTTTGGCAGCTCGCATTCGATGGTGCTATTGTAACCCCCGGATGTCAATCTATGGGTGACGCTCTTGATGGACCACAAGGTGGGGATGCTGGGACGCAGGCCGATGGCGAGGAGTTGGCCCTCGGCGCGCAATATGGGGTTGCCGGGCAGTCTGAGAGAGAGGGTGTGGCCAATGCGGGTTTGTTCATCCAGTTTGGCACGGGCGGCATTTTTGGCGGCGGTCTGTGATTGATGAGCATGGGGGATCTCAAACACCGGAGCACCATCGCCAACGGTGACAGTCTCTTTCTCGCCCTTGGCTTTGTTGTGCCAGCTCGCTTTGACACTCTTATATATGGGGACTGTTGCATTAATCAGTTTGCTTCGCCAGGTTTGGGCTTTTGAGGTTGAGCATGCCGCGTAGATCCCCTTTTAAGCACCACCGCTTCCCGGGTGAAGTCATTCTTTGTGCCGCGCGCTGGTATTTACGCTATCCCCTGTCCTATCAGGATGTTGTTGATCTTCTGGCAGAACGTGGCATCACCGTTGATCGGTCAACAATATATCGCTAGGTTCAGAAGTTCGCGCCTGAATTGACCAAACGGACCAAAAAATATTTGCGCGGAGCGAGTGTCGACTGGCACGTGGATGAGACCTATATCCGCGTCGGCGACAAGTGGCGATATCTGTGGCGCGCTGTCGATGCAAACGGCCAAATGGTCGATTTCAGGCTGACGGCGCGGCGAAACGCAAAAGCCGCCAAGGCCTTTCTGAACAAAGCGATTGAACGCGTAAGGTTACACCGACCGGTCACGATCGTCACTGACAAGGCGCAGGCATATCGGCGCGTCATCCGCGAGATCAATCACCGATACGACCCACATTTTGATAGTATCCGACATATCGACAGAAAGTGGAAAACAACTTGATCGAAAGCGATCATGCCGCCCTGAAACGGCTCCTCGGCTATCAGCAGAGCTTTCGATCCCTGCGAACGGCCAAGGCGACCTTGAGCGGGATTGAGACCATCCGAAGCATCAAACACGGCCACATCCATCACAAGCAACCAGGCGTCAAAGGTGAGATCGAGTTCATCGACCAGCTCTTCAAAACTGCCGCGTGAACCTAACTATCATCCGCTCTCAATGCAGGCCAACAAAACTAATGCAACAGTCCCTCCTTAAGAGGTTTGCCCGCTCATGCTGGAATGAACAGGCGTTTTTATGGGTTAGACGGGCGCAACATCGACCAGA
>CANLDA010000028.1 GCA_947489325.1 uncultured Paracoccaceae bacterium
TGGGTTCCCATCTAACAGCACTAGAGCTGCAAGAACGTGGTATCATCCGCTATGCTTTTGCACCGCATGGAGAGTTGCAAGACATTTTTGAAGGAACGCGCCATCTATGGCCTTTGATTTTTAACATGTTTGACCAATGAAAAAATATGCGCTGATAGATGGCCCAAGTGAAGGCACGCTTGCGGATTGGCAGGCTCATCTTGTGTACCTTCAGGAATTGCAGCGTGACGATTATGACGTTGATGCAGATATCAGCTTTGCTATGAGGATGATTGCGACACTCAGTTCCTCGCCTGATTTGTCAGATGCACCCAACCCATTTCCCAACGCACCATCTGAGCGCAGTTTTCTGTCAAATAGCTGATCTGGCGCGGGGCCGTCGCACCGAATGCCGCTAAAATCACCCTGAGAGCGTCATTTAATACCCATTTAATACCCTCTAAGAGATTTCTTGCGTGATGGCGCGTAAATCTACTTACGTGCATTCTGGAGAGCTTTGAGGGCCCATCCCAGAATGAGCGTGGAGACAGTAGTCAATTTCAACTACCACTATCTCTTTTGTTGATTGCATCTAAAGCTCCTTGGGGTAGAGCATCATACACATCGTCAATATGTTTGGGCTCGGAGATCAGTTTTTCAACAATGACATTAAAAAGCTTGAAGAGAGAAATTACAGTTTCATGATCATCTACGAGATCCATCTTACCCGGATGAACCGCATTGTTCCCTGTGACCCTCACTGCATCTAATGCTTTTTTAATACGCGGGTTCAAACCCTTTTCGACTAGAGAAGCTATGTCTTTGTTTATATTTTTTCCTTCTTCTCCGAGTTCGCCGCAAAGCTTTTGTATGCAAAGCCTGAGGAGTGCTGCCGCGCTCCGAGGAGAGATATCAAGAACCGCACTCGCTTCATTGTAATCTGCTAGAATGTTTTCGGGAGTGTCTGGATTAGCTTGTGGTGCAGTGTTCGCAATAGGTGAAATTAAATTGTCGCCTTTCCAGATCGAAATTTTGTGGCAATTAGCGCAAAGGGTAATATGTAGCCCGGGTACATGGGCAATCGTGAACGTTTGAAAGGATTTAGTGATTTCCAGCGGCTTGTGAGTGAAATCCCATAGGGAATCATATGAGTTATTCGGAGGCTCGTTTGTTTTACTTATTCTGTCGGCATATACGAAGTGCCAAGTTTGCATTGCTAACGCATGACAATGTGGACAGTTAAATGCGGTTTCAAAAACTGATGGTGGCTTTGTAGTCATTTTCAGTGTCTCTTCCAAAATGGACATATTACTCTAGATGATAAGTCGACTAGATATGAGTTGTTCTCTTTTCACATTTTAATAAAGCGCTTGCCAGAATGGATTTGGCCAGCAATTCTGAGCGCAACCCGCATTCCCCACCATCCCCCGGAAGTCCTTCACCCTGAGAGACAAGCGCGCGCGCTCATATTCTCGCTCTCATGGATAAGAAACAATACTCAGGGCACATGGTGCAAGTTGTGGCGTCTCGCGAAGGGGCGTTGCCGGATAGGATCGAATTCTTTCCGCTTGGTCGCTTTCAGACGGACCATTCTGCCCCAATTGCCGGGGAGGTTCAAAATGCTCAAGCACTGATCGCAACAAGCCTGGCGCGCGCACCGGGAAACGAACTGCCCATTGATTTTGACCATGGCCTTGACGGTCACGGTCAAAAAAACGGCATGGCTGCGGGTTGGATTACAGCTCTTGAAGTCGAAGGCGAACGGATCATGGCCACAGTGTCTTGGACAAAAGCCGGACAAGAGGCGCTGCGCGAAAAACACTATCGCTTCATTTCCCCGGTCTGGAACCAGACAAAATCAGGACAGGTCACGCAGTTCTTGCGTGCTGGTCTGACCAATAATCCGGCCATGCCGGTTCTCAAACACGTAGCTTCAAAAACCACAGAGGAGGAAGAGGGCATGAACCCGCTTCTGCAAAAACTCGCCAAAGCTCTAGGGCTTGGTGACGATGCGACCGAGGAAACGGTTATGGCATCGGTTGGCGCGCTTGTCACAACTGGCACCGCGGCCGCCAAAATCATTGAGGCCGCTGGTCTTGATGGTGATCTGGATGATGGCAAGGCAGACACGATTGTGACCGCGCTGGCCGCGAAATCAACGGTTGCAGAACCAGACCCTGCAAAATTTGTGCCTATGGGTGCCTTTGCAGATGTGCAGAAACAGCTTGCCTCCCTGCAAGCCACTGTGACTGGCGATCGCGTTGGTGACGCTGTTGCGGCTGCCAAAGCCGCAGGCAAACTTTCACCTGCTCTTGTAAACTGGGCCGAAGGTTACGCCAAGAACGATCTGGAAGGGTTCAAAGCCTGGGCATCCCAAGCCCCCGTGATCG
The DNA here is from genome assembly GCA_947489325.1 of uncultured Paracoccaceae bacterium. Taxonomy (GTDB): domain Bacteria; phylum Pseudomonadota; class Alphaproteobacteria; order Rhodobacterales; family Rhodobacteraceae; genus CANLDA01. The sequence continues at coordinate 2,370 of CANLDA010000028.1, forward strand.
CTTCAGGCGATGAGCTGATCCCACTCTTGCGCCCAACCGAAGAGGGCCAATTGACCGCGGACGAAAAGAAAGTCTGCGCGTCCATGGGCCTTACTGAAGAGGCGTACCTTGCCACCAAGACCGGCGCGCAACCTGAAAAGAAGGGAGCCTGATCTATGCCCGCTCTGACCAAAAACCGCCAAACAGAGGAATGGTCGCTTGGCGGCAAAACCAATGTTGATCCTGTTGCCGCCGCCGCACACATCTTTAAGGGAGCGCTTGCTGCCCTGAATAACTCAGGCGACACCGTCCCGGCCGCTGCCGCATCCACACGGGTGCGTGGTGTGGCCATGGCAGAGGTCGACAACACCTCTGGCGCCGCCGGTGATCTGAACGTGGAAACACGCAAGGGCACCTTCAAGTTTCATCAAACCGGCCTCACGCGTGCTGACATCGGCACTGACGTGAACGTCACCGACGATCAAACCGTTGGTGGTGCCGGTCCCTGCGTCGCAGGCGAGCTCGTCCAGTTGGACGGTGCATTCGCTTGGGTCAAAATCAAGTAAAGGACCACAAGCATGGATATCAATGCAGCAAACCTTTTGACGCTATCAACAGCGATTTCAACGGCGTTTAATACGTCGCTGATTGGCACTGAAACCACCTATATGCGTGTGGCGATGGAAGTACATTCCACAGGCAAGGCCAATACCTACCCAAAGCTATCCGAACTGCCGGGAATGCGCGAGTGGATTGGTGATCGCGTCATCAACCGCCTGGACATGAGCGCCTTTACGCTTTTGAACCGCAAGTTTGAAAACACCATCGCCATCGCCGTGGACCATATTGAAGATGATGAATATGGATTTTATTCCAACATCGCTGGTGATCTGGGGCAAACAGCGGCTGAATTGCCTGACGATCTGGTCTGGGAACAGCTTCAAAAAGGGTTTGATACCACCCATTTTGATGGTCAGTTCTTCTTTGATGCAGACCATCCGGTTGAAGATGTCGACGGCAACGAAACGTCAGTCTCCAACTTCCAAGGTGGGGCGGGTGCCGCCTGGTACTTGTTGGACACAACCCGCCATATCAAACCGGTGATCTTTCAGAACCGCACACCTGCGCAAATCACCCCCAAAACGTCCCTGACGGATGACAACGTATTCCACCAGGACGAGTTTATCTGGGGTGCCAAGCGGCGTTGTGCGGCTGGGTTTGGGGCGTGGCAGTTGGCTTATGCGTCCAAAGAGCCGCTGACGGAGGCAAACTATGCCGCCGCGCGTGCGGCAATGTTGGCTATGCGAGGGCATCGGGGACGCAAGCTGAACCTGAAGCCCAACCTTCTGGTGGTCAATGCGGCCAACGAAGGCGCAGCGCGCGAAATTCTCATGAATGAGCGTGATGCCAATGGAGCCACCAACAAGTGGCGCAACACAGCGGATCTGCACGTTGAAAGCCGCTTGGATTAAGGATCAGACACATGAGCAAGACAGCTTTTAAAGTAGTGTGCTCTCTGCCCAACGGCCGCCGTCGCGGTGGCCGTCGCTGGGCAGGCGGCGAAACCATCGTGCCTGCCGATGACATGACAGAGGACATGCTGGCGGATCTGCAATCCGACGCGACCTTTGTAGTGGTCGAAACAGCCGCCGCTGACGCTGAGGATGATGACGCCGCGGGCACAAAAGAGCCTGCGGGTGGTCAAACCGACACACAAACCGACGCAGGGACGAAGACGCTTACCGTGTCAGATGCCATTCGTGAATTGACCGCGGTGGATTTCACAAAGTCCGGCAAGCCAAAAACCGAAGCATTGGAAATCCTTCTGGGCCGTTCTGTATCGGGTGGCGAACGTGATGATGTGTTTGGCCAGATGACAGATGCAGGCTTTGAAATCCCTCAGCCTGAGTAATTCCAAGCGAAAACTTTGGGTTGATCCGTGATGAGCTGCTGAGAGGCCAAGCGGGGACTGGGGTGAATAGGTCAGAGCGACGGAGCTGACGAGAGGCCGTGACAGTCGGGAGAGACCGACACCCATTTTCACCGGAGCGCCTGACACATGACATACGCCACAATTGCCGATTTGAAATCCGTCATTCCAGCGCGTGATCTGGAACTTCTGACCGACTCCGATGGCGTGGCTGATGAAATCGTGGACGCCAAGCTGCAAGAGGCGCTGGACGATGCTCACGCGGAAATTGACAGCTATATCGCCAAAAAGGTTGCTCTGCCCCTTGCCGAGCCCAAGCGCATGTTGATCGTGGTTTGCCGCGACATTGCGCGCTATCGCCTTCATGCCAATGTTGGCCGCATCACTGAAACCGTTGAAAAGCTCTATGATGGCGCGCAAGCCTATCTGAAGAATGTGGCCGACGGCAAAGTGTCGATCGGCGATGAAACCTCAGGCGATGAAATCACCACGTCACCTGGCCCGGTCCTGTCTGAAGGCCCAGAGCGCACCATGACGCGCGACACGCTGAAAGGCTTCTGAATGTCGGGCGCGGTTTTCTCCCTTCGATTTGACGCGGACCAGGCTCATGTTGCCGCCGCCAATATCCATGCCAAGGCGGGTGATTTGTCACCGCTCATGGATCAGATTGGTGCGCTCCTGGAACAATCGGCGCGTGACCGCATCGAGGACACCAATGAAACACCTGAAGGCGTGGCTTGGCCAGTGTCGTTTCGTGCCAGTTTGGACGGCGGAAAAACCCTCTTTGAAAGCGGACGTCTTGCAGCCTCACTGACGCACATTGCTGGGCGCGATAGTGTCGAGATCGGCTCTAACCTGATTTATGCCGGCACCCATCAAGACGGCGCAACCATTGTGCCCGTGTCGGCTGGTGCACTTGGTTTTATGCTGCCAGATGGCACCTATATCACCACGGGCAAAGTCACCATTCCGGCGCGTCCATATCTGGGCGTGTCTGCTGATGATGGCGAAGACATCACCGATCTTGTCACGGCCTATCTGCTGAACCCAGACCGAGCGGTGCAATGATTGATCTAATCGAGATCCGCGACCGGCTGCAAGCTGATGTGACCGCGCTGCGCGCAGTTGGCCTAGCTAAGGAATTTGGTCAGGCCCGCGGCAATGCGCTCACATGGCCCTCTGCTTTCATCTTGCCGCTCGCGGAATCGGCGGGGCCAAATCGTTACCAGACGTGTGATCTGATTGATCAGCGGATTGAGGCGCGTTTTACCGTGATACTTGCGGTGCGTGACATTGGTGCGCGCACGTCCGAACGCGCCATTGAGGGCCTGAACCCGTTGCGCACGGCCATCTTTAGTTCTCTGGGCACATATGTGCCAACCGGCGCTGACAGCGCCTGCACCCCGCGTCAGGGCCGCATTGTGAGCGGTGTTGATCGTGACGGTGGCCTGCTTTGGCAGGATGATTTCAACGTGGCGTTCAATCGCCGCATTCCAAGCTGAAGGAGCTGAACAATGAGCAGCTGGAAAGAACGCATGATCGCCCTGCATATGGGTGCCTCAAATGAAGTCGATGGCGTGATGCAATACACCGGATTTACCCCGGTGCTTGCGCGCAACGTGACGCAGAATTTCCTTGAAGGGGATTATCAAGCCAAAGATCACACCACTGGATATGAAGGTGCGCAGGGTGATGACCTTTATAACAAGCACACCCGCCTTCAATTTGAAGTCGAAGGGGCCCCATCGGGAACCGCAGGTGTTGTGCCAGCCTTTGACACGCTGATGCGCGCTTGCGGAATGGATGCCACGGTGGTGGCTGACACATCCGTAAGTTACGCCCCCACGCCGATGCGCGGGATTTATGCCGAACAGGTGTTGCGCATGGCCAACGGGCGTCTGAGCCAAATCGTGGAAGGTGCGCGCGGCGGCATGACATTCTCTGCCGAAGTGAACCGCAAGCCATATTTCGGGTTTACAATGTTGGGAGCGTATCGCGCACCTGATGCCGTCGTGCCATTGGCCGCGAAAGATTTTTCCGGCTGGCCTGAGGCGCTTGAATGTTCGCCTGCCAATATCGCGGCTTTCACCTTTGGTGGCCAGAAACTGTGCCTTCAGTCGTTCAATGTGACCGACGGTCGCCAGCCAAACCGCGGCAAGTTCATGAACTGCGCTGAAACCGACATTCGCGCACGCAATATCACTGGCCGCGCCACGATCAAATGGCCTGATACCGCTGATTTGGACATCATTGATATCGCGAAATCCGGCGCGACGAATGAGCTGATTTTTGAGATTGGCACCGAGGCAGGCAAAACCCTGCGCGTTGTGGGCCCGGCGGTTCAACTCAAATATGGCGGCGAACAGGATATCAGCGGCGAGCTGGGTATCAATCTGGACCTCGTTTTCAAATCAGACCAGGGCGACGACGAAATCGCCTTTATCTTTACCTAAGGATTTCTCGTATGCCTTTGATTTTTTCAGACCGCTTTGAATTTGAATGGCCTGTGACGGTTCGTACGCCTGCTGATGGCTCATTTGTGGAAACCAAGTTCACTGGCAAGTTTGTGATGCTGGACGAGGATAAGCTGGTGGCTGCGCCTGAGGCGAAGACGCACAGCGACTTGGTTCAATTTGAGCGCAATCGCATCAAGGAAGCTTGGATCGGTTGGAAGGAGGGTGACATTCTGGATGATGCGGATCCGCAAGGTGAAGAAAAACCATTGCCAGTCACACCTGCCAATATTGATCGCATGTTGCGAAATCGACATATGCGCCAGGCTCTATCTGTCGCCATCGCGGAATCCATGCTTGATGGCGGAGTACGCGAAAAAAACTAAGGTCCGCCGCCCGGCGTGTATTTGGCGGGGTGGCGGTTGATCCGGTTCTTGTTGATGACCTCATGGCCTTGTTTGGAATGAGCGAAGAAGAGGCCAAAGAAAAGCTGAAGGATGACGCGCACACCGCGCCGCTACATCTGCCATCGGATCTGCACCCGGTCATCGAGCTTGCAGCGCACGCGCGCGGCGAGTGGCGGTTTGTGCCAATGGGCATTGGCGGGTTTCGGGCGGTGTCTCTGGACCGTCAGGGTGTTAACACAGTCGCGGGTTGGCTGGACATCAAGATTGATCGCCAGATCGCGCAGGATTTGCAGGTGATTGAGGACGAAGCTTTGACGTTGTTTGGAGAAAAGACGTGACACAATTGCGCACATCCATGTTGCTTGAAGGCGATGCTTCTGGCCTGCAACAAGCCGCACGTCAGGGCGGCGTGGCGGTTCAACAATTGGTCAATAATATGACAGGGGCCAGTCGAGAGTTTTCCTCGGCTGCGGCCAGCGCCGAAGTGTTTGAACGTGAAATCGAGAGTAGCGCACGCTCAGTCAATCAATTGCGCAGCGGTCTTGATCCATTGTTTGTGGCCGAACAGCGCCTGAAGGCAGGCCAAGACATTTTGACGCGTGCTGTGCGCTTGGGAACCATTTCAAATCGCGAATACCACCAGACACTTGACCTTCTGGAGGCGCAGCACAATCAGTCTGTTCTCGCGATTAACAGGCAAGCCAAAGCGACGCGCAATTTGAACTTTTCCACCGCTGGCGGCGCTGGTGGTTTACAGAACTTCAGCTATCAATTGCAGGATGTTTTTGTGCAAATCGGCGCAGGCGTGCCTTTGCTGGTTTCTCTTGGCCAACAGGCCCCGCAAATTCTGTCTGGATTCGGCAAATATGGTGCCGTGCTTGGCACCGTCGCGGCGGCTGCCTTACCACTGGCTGCGATATATTTTGGTCTGGGGTATGAGAGCGATCGCCTGGGCAAAAAAACCAAAACACTGGAAGAGCGGATCACGGATGCCGCCAGTGCTATTTCTGATGCGCAAAACAGGTTGCGCGAAAACAGCGTTGAGGATCTCGATGCCATTCGCAAAAAATATGGCGAGTTGACAGAAGATGTGTTGTCCTTTGTAGCCGCCCAGAACCTGCAAACCGCGAATGAGGCCCTGCGCGACGCCGCCAAGGCTTGGAACGAGTTTCTGACGGATGATGCTGCCTCAAATGTTGTCGATGAGTTGGAGCGTCGCCGTGCTATTGTGGTTCAAATTCAGCGCCAGATAGAAGAGCGCGAAGCCCTTTTACCGGTGGCGATCGACAAGGCGTCGGCCGAACGCGAAATAGAAGCGCTGCGCCGCACATTGGAAAACATCACATCCGCTGAAAACCTTGGCATTTCGTTGCATGTTTCTGGTGATGTGATCCAAGAAATAGACGCCTTGTATCAGGACATTGAAGCTGCGCTGGCTAAAGGCAACGTAGAAAGCCTTGTGGTGCCCATTGCGGAATTTAGGAAGGTGCTTGAAACCATTCCTGATGGTCCACTGAAAGAAATGTATGAAGGGTTACTGGACGTCGAAGGCTTGATCAGGCGGTCGGCATCCTTGGTCAAAGAGACTGAGAAAAACACCGCCGAACTCGGAACCGCTATTGAAAAAGCCGCTGATTCCGGCGGTCGGCTTCCAGCGACCTTTGCCGCCGCGCGAGAAGAGGCGCGCGGCATTGCAGACGAGTTGTTGCGCGCACTTGGTGCCATGCAAAAGCTACAGAACCAATCCGCCAATTCATTGCAAGAGGCGCAGCTGCGATTTGACCTGAAGGATGATCCAATCAAACTGGCGGGTGAACTCGCTCGTGTGAAAGCAGTTAGAACACAGGCACCATTGCGTGATGGTGCAGATGGCGGTGAACTCACCTATCTGGACGCCCTGATCACCAAACAAGTATTGGCTGCTGAAGAAGTTGCACGCCTTAACGCCGCCACGCAAGAATGGAACCGCACACAAAACACATCGGCTGGATCGGCGCGCAAACAAGCCAAGTCGCTTGATAAAATTGCACGTGAGCTGGACAAGCTGGCACCCTCTTATGAGCGTGACGTGGCTGCGGCCGAGCGCTGGCGTGAATTGGCCTTGTCGCAACTCGATAAAGCCGCGGCCGGGTATGACGATTTCGCCACTACTGTCGAGCAGGTGTATGGTGAGCGTTTAAAGAAGGCTTACGAAGACGATTTAGAGCGGCGTGATGATTGGGCGGCTGGTATTGAGCGCGGCCTGAATGACGTCAATGAAGATTTGCTGACCTGGGCGGATGTTGGCGAGAACCTTGTGACCGAATGGTCCGACGGTTTGGAAGACGCCTTTGTCAAAATGACGCGCACTGGCAAATTCGAAGTTGGCGATCTGGTTGATTACACTTTGGAGCAATTCGCGCGACTTGCCTATCAGGCCAGCATTCAGCCGTTTGTTGACAACGCATTTGGCTTTATTGGTGATATATTCGGGGGCATCTTTGGCGGCGCACCAAGTGCCACACCAACCACAGTGGGTAATTCACATTCCGGCTCAGATGTTGGTAATTACAACGTCTCCAAAACCTATCAAAGCACCGCATCTGGCCTCAAAATTGGCCGTGATGAAAAGATGGCGGTTCTCAAGACAGGCCAGCGCGTATTCACGCCGCGTATGATCGAAAACGGTGCCGCCGTGGTGGATGCGCTGGCCATGGCTGCGGCAAGCGGGCCGGGCGGCGGTGGAACTGTCCTGGCAGTGAACATAAACAATATGAGCTCAAGCACCGTGAACGAGCCCACGCAAGGCTCTGATGGTGCTTTCAACATCGACATCATGGACAAGATTGAGCGAGGCATGGCGTCCAGTGTGAGCTCTGGCAAAGGCCCTCTGGCCGGTGCGATCGGCAAAACCTTCAATCTCAAGAAAGCCTTCGGAGGTCGCGCATGAGCCTGATCACCTTGCCGCCTTATCTGCCACAATGCAGCCTGCGCGCTGATTGGTCTATGACGCCGGTCAGTCCCAACAAGCGCACCGAAATGGACGATGGCGAAACCGCTGTGCAGCAACGATTTGCGCGCACACAATCGCGCGTGCAAATGGGATGGGAATTGGATGCGCATCAATTCGATATTGCCGTGCATTTTTGGCAAGTGGATTTGCGTGCGGGGCGCAGTTGGTTTTTGTGTCCTGCATCAACTGGTCGCGGAACGATTTTGACCCAATCACGCTTTGCCGCTGATCCGCCTTGGACTGTGACCTCGCCCCACAACGGCATTTTCAAACTCGCCTTTGAACTTGAGCTGCGCGAGATGCCCATTCTGACCACTGAAGAGCGCATGGCGTTCAATATCTATGTGGAAGAGCGCGGCGAAATCGAAGGCATCACCGCGTCTTTGCAAGAGGTCATCACCGCATTGGAAGGATTGCCGCAATGGCCATGAGTGCCGCCGAACGCCGCGCCCACGCCTTGCGCGAGGTCCACCATGCCCGGCCCACAGGCTTGCAAGCGGTTGTGACACTTGAGCTGAGCCATCCGGCCATGGATGAGCCTGCGCGCGTGGTGGCGGATAATATGGATTTGGAAGCCGCGCTGGAAACAGGCGAGACCGTCACATTCAAAGCAATGGCCTTTCAATCCATCGGCCCGGCCCAAAGCGAAAGCCGCTGGCCGGAAATCGCACTTTCTCTTGATGGTGTGGCGGACATCATCGAGCCTTATCTGGATCAATCCTTGCTCACAGATCATCCCGTGACTGTGACGTTTCGCGAATATCTGCGGGAACGCGCGCATGAAGGCCCCGGCCAGATTATCAGCGGGTTGGAGTTGGATAATTCAACATCCAATGATTTCACCGTGACCGGCACCGCCGGATATTACGGCTTGGATCGTAAATTCGGGAGGTATTATGACCCAAGTGTCTATCCCGGCGTTGCCTGATCCGACGGCTTTTGTTGCACGCCTTATGGGCCTGCCATGGGAAGAGCGTGCGATTGGCCCTGACGCATTTGATTGCTGGGGGTTGGTGGCCCATGTGCAAGAGCATTTGCACGGCCGCAAATTGCCCTGGTCGGGCGAATATGTGAACGATGCAGGCGTGCTGCGTGATGTGATTGACGCCATGCGCGCCAATCAGCTCCAACGCGCCTGGCAGCCTGTTGATAGTCCCGCCGCGGGTGACATCGTTATCATGTCCAAAAGTTTCCGCCCCTCGCATGTCGGTGTGTGGATCGAGCTGCCAGATGGTACGTGCGGCATTTTGCATTGTGAGCGTGGCCGCGGTGTTGTGTTGCAAAACATTGCTGAGGCGCGTGGTGGCTGGGCGCGCGTGGAATATCGCCGCTGTGTAGAAGGTGCACTTGAGCGCCTGAAGGAGCAAAATCAAGAGCAGCTTCCAACCCCGGAAAATGCCGCTTTAATCGTCGTTAAAGACCCCCTTAATCCGCTGGAAGGTGCGGAGTTTCGCAAACTTGATCTGGGCCTGTCAGTAACAGAGGCTGTTGCAGATTTTGACACGTCCGCTTGTTGGGTGTGTCTGAACTTTGAACCTCTCCTGCGCCGCAACCCGGAAACGGGTACCAATGAATGGGACGAGCGTTGCGTGGGGCCCGGTGATGTTCTTTGGGTGTTGCCACTGTTGCCTGAAGGTGGTGACGATGGCTCCCAATTGGTGGCGTCCATTCTGTCGATCGTTGTTGCGATTGTTGCGCCATACGTGGCCCCGCTCTTATTGCCTGCTGGTGCATCGGCCACGGCGCTATCTGCCGTAACGGCTGCGCTGACGATTGGGGCCAATTTCATCATCGGCCAATTCGTGCCGCAACCAAATCAACCCGCGCCGCTGCATGACCCGGAACCCACGTATTCATTTGCAGACCTGCGCAATGGTCTGCGCCCTGGCGCAAACATCCCGCGCCCCTATGGCACCCTGCGCCGCACCCCTGATTTTCTGGCGCGGCCCTATGGAGAGTTTGAGGCCAATGAACAATATCTCAATCTTATCTTGTGCATCGGCCTTGGGGATCATGATGTGCTGGAATTTGGGGTGGGAGATACCAAAGTATGGGCCGAAGATAACGGATTTACCGGCGCCATTGATGATGTGGAATTTGAAATCATCAAGCCGGGCGGCATGGTCACGCTTTTTGCGGCCGATGTGGAAAGCAACAACGAGGTGGATGGCATTGAAATGTTTCCGCCTGACAATGACACTGGCGTCGTCACGCTTGGCCCTTATACGGCCGTTTCCTCTGGCGATGTGTCCACGCGGATTTTGTTGGATTTCATGTTCCCGCGGGGCCTCTTCAGCACCGATGGCGATTCTGACAATGTTGCAGGGTTTGTCATTCAGGGACCGGAAGAGAACAACATTGATAACGCGCACGCCACATGGCTGGTAGAGCTGCGCCAAATTGATGACCAGGACAATCCTGTGAGCGAATGGGTGCCGCGCGAAGAAATCACATATCGCGCCGCCACTTTGCAGGCGCAACGACTGACACGCACCTATGATGTGGCCGCTGGCCGCTATCAGGTGAAAGTCACACGCACCTCTGATTTGTCGGCAACCGGCAATGGTCAGGAACAACTTCTGTTTTTCGGCCTGCGCGCCAACATCCTATCTGACACCACTATTCCAGAGGTGACGGCTCTGGCCGTGCGTGTGCGCGCCACGGCGGCGGCCACAACGGCAGTGCAGGAATGGTATGTGCAATCCACGGCGGTGTTGCCGCATTTCTCGCAAACCACTGGTGAGCTGGTGACAGGGCGCACAGAGGCCATTGAGGCGGCGGCGCTGGATATTTTGCGCGCAGACTACGGCCTTGAAATGTCGGACGCGCGCATTGATCTGCCCACGCTTAAATATCTGTCTGGCGTTTGGGCTGCGCGTGGGGATGTGTGTTGCACCGTCATTGAGGATGATCTGGGCTGCTGGGAAGCGCTTGAACGGATTTTGACGGCTGGGCGCACCTTGCCGCAATTTGTGGGCTCAACAGTCACCTTTGTGCGCGATGAAGACACGATATTGCCGTCGCCGATGATCACCCATTCGGACATGGTGCGGGGCAGCTTTGAGATTGAGCGGGCGCATCATCGGCGCGACAAGCCAAATGTCGTCACCATGCGCTATCGTGATCGCGAAGGCGCAATGCGCACGATTGATTGCCCGGCATCCAATATCACGGTGGAGCGTCGCACGACGATTGACACAAAAGTGCATGTCGATCGCGCGCATGCCTGGCGCGATGGGTGTTTCATCGCCGAGAGCAACCAATTGCGCCGCCGCTACCCCAAATGGACGATGTTGCGCGAAGGTCAAAGCCTTGTGCGCGGCAAGCGCGTGAGCGTGTCGCACCCGCGGCCCAAATGGGGCGCGCCCTCGCGTGTTGCCATGGTCGATTGGCCATATATCAAACTGACAGGGGCACTGAACCTGACCGCAGGCGAGTTGGGCTGGTTGCAGCTTTCCCATCCGGACGGCACGAAATGGGGCCCGGTGGCCGCACAGGTTGGTGAAGACACCACAGTGATCAAAGTGGATGAAGATGACTTTGCCGCCTTGATGAAGAGCACACCCAAATATCTGGATTATGCGCGCGATCCGCGTGGCTGGATTGTCTCTGAATTGACGCTGGAAGTGCCTACCGATGGTTCGCATGTGCTTGATGGCCAGCAAGTGGAAGCGACACGCGCGAGCTTTGGCCGCCATGGCATGGCCGCGGTTAACTGCAAGATCATGGAAATCCTGCCCGGACAAGACAACACTGTCGAAGTGCTGGCGGTTGAGGATGTGGCGGAGGTGTATCTTGCAGATCAACAACCGGTGCCGCCTGAGGTTTCCGCAGCCGTCATTGTAAATGATCAGGCCCCCGTGTGGTTCAACGTGCTTATCGCGGTCATGACAACAGACCTTGATTATCCTGATTTTGCAATCAGCGTAAACGGTCCATCCGTGCCTAATGCCGCATCTTACGTGATCGAAATAGCCTCATCAATTGAGGCCGGAGACTGGTCAGAGCGCCAATCCTTCACAGAGCCGGAGTTTAGCGTTGAAACGGTTCAAACCGGTGATTTCGTGGTGCGTGTGGCCGTGCAAGGCACCGGCCTGCTGGGGCCATGGCGCTACTTCACCCTGACGCAGCCTGAAGAAGGTGATTATCAGCGGGGGCCTGGTCCTGACTTTAGTGGTGCTGGAAACTAATGGGAGAGAAACAATGTCAGTTCAACAAAGCATAACAGAGCTGCAAAACATGATTGCAGATTTGACGGCCATTTATAGTCAAATCGTATCAGCGCGCATTGGCTTTAATACTGTTGCTGACCTCTTGGCGGATGCCGCCCTGACAGGCCAACTCAGCGATGGTGAAATCATCCACGTGGCCGAACATGGCGGCTTTGAGCTGATCAAGGTCAATGGGGCCCCCGTGAACTATACAGCGGCCTCAGGCGCGCAGTTTCGCCTTCTGATGGAGATTGCATCGCCTATGATGCTGGGGGCCGTCGGCGATGGCGTGGCAGATGATACCGCCGCATTGGATGCATTGATTGCCAGCACGGCACAATCCTTTGATCTTGGTGGGCGTGATTATCTTTATGTGGGCGCATTCGCAGAGGCGCGCCCGATCCGTAACGGCCAGATCATTGATAATAATGGCACGCAAAACTATCACCCGCTGTTGTCGGCCGCCATTGGCACATCTGAGGAATCCCTTGATGGCTCCAATCCGGGCGCACTGGCCACTCTTGGCCATCTGCGCGCATTGTTGCAGCCCAACATCGAGCAGGGCCTGTTTACCGGCACCACGCTTTATGCCGACGCCATTGTGCATGAGTTGGCCGAGTTGCGCACCACGATCACCACGCGCTCTGATAACTCACGCATCCGCATCCGCTGCACGATCAGCTATGAGCGCCCACAATCCGCCGCCTTCAGGATTTTGCGCAACGGCGTGGAAGTCCTTTCTAATTCTGACGTGGCGGGGTCGCGCATTGTGGGCGCGGTACCAGTTGCACGTGATGAAGAGGATACGGCCTCTCTGGATTTTGTGAGCTTTGAATTTTTGGACACGGTGGGCGCTGCCGGAGCCTATGAATATCGCATTGAGTGTGTGGGCAACAACAGCACCACATTTGGCTTAAACCGCACAAAGAATGACAACGATGCCGATAACTATGAGCGTGGATCATCCGCCCTCATTCTGGAAGAGATTGAGGATTTCTCCTGATGGCAGCCCGCAATCGTGCATATGCACTTTACCGCTCAAACCGCAACTTTCAGCCGGTCCTTGTGAGCGCGGTGCCAAATCAGGCGTTTGTGATTGGTCAGGCGATTGATGCTCTGGACCTTACGCAATTTGTGACAGGCGACAATCTGAGTTTTGAACTGGCTCAAACATCGGCTGCACTCCCTGCATCCTTGGTGTTGAATGGCTCTGTTTTGGAAGGCACGCCTGATGCGATTTCCGGCCCCTTTGCCATCGTGATTGACGTTGCCAACAGTTTTGGTGCGCTGACGCTTGAATTTGATCTGGAAATTGTCGCCACACCACCGCCCACACATACCTTTGACCTTGTTGCGGCTTTGCCATCCGAGATTGATTTTGCGCGCAGTGGCACCGCGCTTTATCACGATGACGCTGGTGTGATGCAGATCGCGGCGGCAAATCAGCCGCGTTTTGATCATGATCCTGTGAGCCTTGCACCACGTGGCCTGTTCTTGGAAGCGAGCGCGCAGAACAAGCTCTTGCAGGGCTCGGCCATGGATAACGCAATTTGGACCAAGGGCAGCGTTTCTGTGACCGCTGATGCCGCCAATGCGCCCGATGGCACGTTAACCGCCGATCTGGTCGATCCGGGCGGCGGCACCACCCAATGCCGCCAGTCTGTCATCGTGGCTGAAAACACCACCTATACGCTCAGCTATTATGCGCATGAAGCCGCATCTGGTGGGAATGGGCTTGCCTCAATGCGCGCCTATGACATTCCCAATGGCGCAGAGATTGTTAAGGACTCGGCGGTGGCAATCACTGCCGCATGGTCGCGCGTTGCGCTGACGTTCACAACACCGCCGGGTTGCACCTCAATCTGGGCAAATACCGTTTATAAGAGTTACGGGAATTATTATGTCTGGGGTGGCCAACTTGAAGAGGGTGCAGAGGCCTCAAGCGTCATTCTGACAACCACTGTTGATGTGACACGCGCGGCTGATGCGCCGTCGATCAATGTTGATCTGGGCAGCAAGGATGTGCGCATCACATTTGATGATGACAGTGAAACCATTCTTGCGGCCGAGGCGGTCACAATCGGCTGGTGGCCAACTGGCCTCACCAGACCACACATCAAGAAAATGGAGCTGTTTGACGCGGGGGTTTTGGTATGAGCGTAACAGAGGGTGCGGTTTGGACAGATGACATTGACGCCGTGCGCGCGTGGATCAATGCAGCAATGCCTGGGCAAGCTGGAAAGGTGGTGGCCACGTCGCCAACGACGGCCACCGCTGACGGGCGCGCCATCATTCATTTGCGCTTGCCAAGCGCCACGGTTGCCCAACTCATTGCAGGGGCCATGGCAAGCGGTCTGACGGTTGAAATTCTGGCGCAGATTATCGTTGATGAAACCAAAACCGGCACTGAAAACCGCAATTTGGTTCTGGCAGAGCTGGCAGCCAACCCGACCGCGCAGGCCAAGTTTGATGCGGTCTATGCCGATGCCACGCAAAGCTATCCCTCGCTGGATGATAACAATCTGCCAATCACCGTGACCGTCACGCCCACATTCGGGGCCATCGCATGAAACAGTATTTTGCTTTCTATTGTGGCGAAGGCCGTTGGGATGATCGCCTCATTCGTGCGGCCACGCGCAGCCAGTTCAGCCATGTTGAGCTGATCCGCCCCGGCCAGCATATGGAACTGGCCCTGACGTTGAATCCACCGTCGGCAACCTGCCTGTCGGCCTCTGGTCGTGACGGCGGTGTGCGTGAAAAGAACATCGTGTTCAACCCTGATAAATGGGTCATTAAAGAGGTGTTAAATTGGGCGTCACCACATGCCTATCAAGACGCTTATAGCCATATCGGTGCGCCCTATGACTGGGCAGGCATTGTATTTAATTTCGTGCTGCCCATCCGTCGTCAAAACAAGCGCGCCTGGTTCTGCTCAGAACTGTGTGGCTGGGCCTTGGGACTGGGCTGGACTGGGACGCTCTCACCGGGTGATTTGGCGCTGCGTGTGGAGGAGATGAATAGGGCGTATTTGGATGGTGGTGAACAATGACGCACACAGCAGGTTGCTGGCGTTCTCTCTCCTTTACTGATGATAAGGTGTCAGTCATTGGGGGATGGAAAAAGGACTTCTGCCGGATTATTTTCCGTCAACAGTTCAATTCTCGACACGCCTTGGATAGCTAGATTTAGGCCTGCTTGACGAATATTCGTCACATAATCAGGCGGAGCGAGGAGACTACCAATTTGAGTGCCGACTCGAGTAAATGGAATGTGTTCCCACTTGGGTTTGGCAACAGGATGGTACGTGATAGATAGCCGTGATCCATTAATATAAATTGGGTGCCATAAGGCAAGTTCGCCACGGATAACGGGTCTTTCCGGTACGAACCGAATGCTATGCGTTGAGGCCATCAAGCCAACTTCTGCCAAGCCTTGCCACCTAGAATACCATTCACCTTTTCGAAAATGGGGGTTGTAGTCGACGGCATCGCCAACACTTTTATCCCATACCTGGCTGAAATCTTGTGCCGTTTGCTGATCTAATTCGGAGATCGTACGTAAAGTTGCCAAATTAAATGACCCAGGGTGTATTATCTCTCCTGCAAGAACGCGCGCGAACATATCTTGAAGCCGTTCTGAAGATGCATCTTCTGCATACCGTGTGAAAAGATTCAACCAGTCGTCGTCAGGAGGCGCTGCGTTGGCTCCGTTTGACGTCGTTTCGGAGGCTTGCACCGCAGCTCGTTGCGCAACTTGTATCCTATTCTTTGCCTTGCGCACGTTGTCCGGCAAATAGATCTCAGCGGCCGCTTGTAGAAGTTCTGGATCTTGCACTGCATTATTAGCCACCGCATTAGCCAACTCGTTGGCTACGAGAGATCGCCCTTCCGTTGTATCAATTATTTTTTGAGTTGATCTCTCTATCAAAGCCCTTGGTATACTCGAAAGCCCGCCAAGTATTCTCATTGCTACATTCAGAAAGGTTTTCTTGATTGGATCAGGCAAACCTGTTGCCGCTTCGCCAACAATATCCAACACATCTATTTCAGAATCGCACATCTCAGGCCTCATTTTTAAAGCGTGTAACCTGAGACTGTCCATCTATCGCGTCGAGACACAACCCCTTTAACCTACCTCTGCTTCGGATATCTAGAAACTGCCTTTACCGACCTGATGATGGGCTGGTCCATGGGTTGGACCGATCCGCTGCGGCCGGTAACGGGGTGGTCCCAATGGCTGCGGCTAGGGCGTATGCAGAATTGAAAGCCGCATTAACGACCGTTTAACAGATATTGCAGCGGCGCACCTAAAACGCTCTGCTGCAAATATCTCTGTCATCCACTGCAAAAATACGTGTCACGCTACAGTCACGCTACAAAAATACGTGTCACGCTACAGCTACAGCTACATTGGGAATTCATGGTCCCAATTTGAGAAATGATGACAGAATCATATAAAATCCCCAAAAGAGGCGTTTTTGAGACCGTGCTTTGATGTGATAATTATGTCAGCCAGTCGAAAATGTTAGAATTTTCGGGAATTCATGGGAAATCTTAGCAACACCATGTTGTGTCTATATGTAGGGGTTTTAACTCTCAGAACATCAAGTGAATGTGTATTTATGTGAAATTCAACCACATCATATTGTTTTCAAGCGAGTCGCCAAACAAAATATAGTGCATACTGCAAGCAATTTCCTATTGATTTCCATGAATTCCCATGGCATCCCTTTGTACAAGATGAGGACGGGACGCTAGGGGCGGCAAAAAATGACCCCAAATAAATCCCGAGTCAGGTTTCATACAGGCCCCGCTTTCATCGAAACGAAGAGATCCGGCGCGCGGGCGAGCAGACATCCCCCCAGGTGGCGCGCGCAGCTGGACTACCCCGCACAGCGGGACGAGGGCGGCGAATAGGGCAGTGGCAGCAGCTCTATTCGCCGTTTCGTTTCCAGAGCGGCTTAACAAAGGGACGGGACCGGGCCAGTGGCACGCAGGTTCAGAGGCGAAAGCCACCATAAGGTGGACAGTAAGGGCAGGGTGTCTATCCCGGCCTCGTTTCGCCGTGTGCTTGAGGCAGGTGATCCCAATTGGAAATCCGGTGAAACTCCTGAATTGGTGATTGTCTATGGTGATCATCGTCGTAATTTTCTTGAATGCTATACCATGCAGGCCATTGACGAAGTGGACGATCAGATCGCTGATTTGCCGCGCGGCTCAATGGAGCGCAAAATGTTGCAGCGCCTGTTTCATGGACAATCCTTTCCCACCACTGTGGATGAAACCGGGCGCCTGGTTTTGCCTGCCAAGCTGCGTCAAAAGATCGACATCGAAAACGAAGCGTTTTTTATAGCAGCGGGCGATACCTTCCAGATTTGGAAGCCTGAAACATATGACAAAGAAGAATTGGCCAAAACCGAAGAGTGGCTTGATGAGCTGCCCGAGGATTTTGATCCGCTGGTCTTTTTGGACGGTAAAACCGGGGGGTAATAATGGCTGAAACCACAGACCCCGATCGCGCCCCACATATTCCTGTATTGCTAAAACCTTTGCTGGCCGTCGTGGCACCTGTGTCTGGTGCATGGCTCGATGGCACCTTTGGAGCGGGCGGTTATACCCGGGGCTTGCTTGAGGCGGGAGCCGACAAAGTGTTTGGCGTGGATCGCGACCCGCTGGCCTTTGACATGGCTGCCCCTTGGGTGGGCGCGTATGGCGACCGAATTGAATTGGTCGAAGGTGTGTTTTCGCGCATGGATGAATATGCGCAAGGCTTGGATGGCGTGGTCTTGGATCTTGGCGTCAGCTCCATGCAGCTTGATCTGGCGGAACGTGGGTTTTCCTTCATGAGAGACGGCCCGCTGGATATGCGCATGTCCCAAGATGGCATGTCCGCAGCGGACATTGTGAACACCTTTGAAGAAGTCGATATTGCGGCCATTCTGTTCCATTACGGTGAGGAACGCGCCAGCCGACGCATCGCCAAGGCCATTTTGCGCGAACGTGCCAAAGAGCCGATCACCACGACATTGCGTCTGGCAGAGATCGTCGAAAGCTGTCTGCCGCGTGCAAAACCGCATCAATCCCATCCCGCCACCCGCAGCTTTCAAGGGCTGCGTATCGCGGTGAACGACGAATACGGAGAGTTGTTTCGCGGCCTAATGGCTGCCGAACGCGCGCTGAAACCCGGTGGCCTTCTGGCTGTTGTGACCTTTCATTCGGTCGAGGACCGTATGGTCAAACGCTTTATGCAAGCGCGCGCCGGACGCACCGGTGGCGGCAGTCGCCATGCACCTGAACAAATCAAGGAAACACCTGCCTTTGATTTGATCACCCGCAAAGCCGTGGGCCCAGATGATGACGAGTTGACCGTGAACCCGCGGTCACGTTCTGCCAAGCTGCGTGTTGCGCGCAGGACGGATGCACCTGCGGGGATAGTTGGCGAAAAACAAATTGGGATGCCACTTCTTGGGGGCAAAGGATAATGCGCAGTCTTTTGTATGTTCTGACCGCTTTGTCTGTAATTGGGTTGGCGTTCTGGGCCTATCAGGAAAATTACAGTACACAGCGTGCGGAAAATAAAATGGAACGTTTGCAGCGTGAAATCGCACAAACGCGCGCACGGTTGACGATTTTACGGGCAGAGTGGGCCTATTTGAACCGTCCTGACCGTCTTATGGATTTGGCAGAACTGAACTATGATCGGTTGGGCTTGTTGCCTTTGCGAGGTTCGCATTTTGGCCGTGTGGATCAGGTGTCTTATCCCCCGCAAGAAAGTTTGATCATCGAAAACCCAGTTGATGTCTCTGCAACAGAGGTGGGCCAATGATCCGCACCCCTTTGCGCCCATTGGCCCGAGTGTTGCATGCCCGTGAAAGTGGTGAAAACCCGGACGTGATTGAACGTGAAAACATTCAGGCGCGTCATGAACAGATGCGCGATGGCGCGCGCGTGCGTGCCGAAGGGCGTCTGTTGGTGTTGGGGGTGATGTTCTTTTGTGCATTTGGCGTGATTGGCGCACGCATGGGCACGCTTGCTCAATCCGAAGCGGCAGAGCCACGCACCAGCATTGCGGGCGCTGATATCGCAGCGCAGCGTTCTGACATCGTGGATCGCCATGGTCGCGTCTTGGCTACAAACATTGAAACCTATTCGCTGTATGCACAGCCGCCGATGATGATTGATCGCGAACGCAGCGCTCGCGCCTTGGCAAAAATCTTTCCTGATCTAGAAGAGGATCGCCTGATTAAGGACTTCACAGGAAAACGCAAGTTCTTGTGGGTAAAGAAGAAAATAAGCCCGGAACAAAAACAGGCCGTGCATGACATAGGGGATCCAGGTCTGTTATTTGGCCCGCGCGAAATGCGTCTTTATCCCAATGGATCGTTGGCCGCACATGTCATGGGTGGTGCCAGTTTTGGCCGCGAAGGCGTGAACGCCGCCGAGGTGATCGGCGTTGCGGGCATCGAAAAGACTTTTGATAAGGAGTTGCGCGATCCGGCCAATGGCGGCAAAGCGTTACAACTGTCACTGGATCTGACCATTCAGGCAGCGACGGAACGTGTGCTTTATGGCGGTATGAAACTGATGAACGCCAAAGGCGCGGCATCGGTTCTGATGGATGTGCATACGGGCGAGGTGATTTCACTTGTCAGCCTGCCAGATTTTGACCCAAACAATCGTCCGCGTGCGCTGACGGAGGGGGATCAATCCGACAGCCCATTGTTTAACCGCGCGGTGCAAGGTGTGTATGAGCTTGGCTCTACCTTCAAGATTTTTGCGGTTGCTCAGGCGATGGAGCTGGGGCTGGTGAACCCGGATACGATTATCGACACGAAACCACCGTTTCGGGTTGGCGGGTATTCCATTGGCGAGTTTCGCAACAAGAATTATGGCAAGCTGAGCGTCGCTGACATCATTGTCAAAAGCTCGAACCGGGGCACCGGGCGCATGGCGGTCGAGATCGGGCCAAAACGTCAGCAAGAGTTTCTAAAGGCGCTGGGCCTGTTTGAGCCTGTGCCGCTGGAGATGGTCGAGGCCGCAGGCGGTAAGCCGCTGATCCCGACGCGCTGGACAGATCTGAGTGCCGTGACGATCTCTTATGGGCACGGTTTGTCCAGTACACCGCTTCATCTGGCGGCGGGATATGCAGCCATTGCCAATGGTGGTACGGTTGTGACGCCGACATTGCTGAAACAAACTGGCCGGCAACACGGCAAGCGCGTGATGCGTGAAGATGTGGCGGCAGCAGCACGCCACATGCTGCGACGTGTGGTGTCAGACCCAAAAGGCACTGCAAGTTTTGCCGAAGTGCCGGGATATGGTGTGGCAGGAAAAACCGGAACAGCAGACAAACCACGCCCCACTGGTGGGTACTACGAAGACAAGGTGATCAACACCTTCGCATCAATCTTTCCGATTAATGATCCGCAATATGTGTTGATCGTGACGCTGGATGAACCCTCAGACAATTCGGGGCCCAAACCACGACGCACGGCAGGTTGGACAGCTGTGCCCGTGGCGGGAGAGATAATTGAACGCATCGCGCCACTGTTGGGGTTACGACCACACATTGAACCCGCGTCACTGGCTGATATAACGCTGACGTCATCAAACTGAGGCAAGGCACGGATACCCATGGCAACGCAGGCAAAGACACTTTCTCAACTGGGCCTGACGGCTTCTGCTGGGTGCAACCCAACGATTACGGGTTTGGCCGTTGACAGCCGCGAGGTCAAAGACGGATTTCTGTTTGCAGCTTTGCCCGGGACGCAGGTGCATGGGGGCGAATTTATCCAATACGCCTTGCGGATGGGGGCCTCGGCCATTCTGACAGACAGCACCGGTGCGCAGATAGCAGCGCAGGAGTTGGCCAACAGCGATGCTGCGCTCATCCTGGCGGAAGACCCACGTCAGGCTTTGGCCTATACAGCGGCCTTGTGGTTTGGCGAGCAGCCCGGCGTGATGGCCGCGGTTACGGGAACAAACGGTAAGACATCCGTAGCTACCTTTCTGCGCATGATCTGGCAAGAATTGGGATTGGCGGCAATCAATCTGGGCACCACCGGGGTAGAAGGCGATTTCAACGCTCCATTAAATCACACCACGCCAGAGCCAATCACCCTGCACCGCACATTGGCAGCTGCTGCCACAGAAGATATTATCTTTGCCGCGATGGAGGCCTCATCGCATGGGCTGGAACAGCGCCGTCTGGATGGCGTGCATTTGCGCGCGGCGGGGTTCACCAATTTCACGCAGGATCATCTGGATTATCACGCCAATTTTGATGATTATTTTAACGCCAAGGCAGGGCTGTTTGCCCGTGTGTTGCCCGAAGATGGCACAGCGGTGATCAACATTGACGATCTGCGCGGCCCAGATATGGAAGCAATTGCCCGAGGTCGTGGGCACAGGGTGATTACAGTTGGCCGGCAAGAGGCTGATTTGCAACTGTTGGCGCAACGCTTTGACAGCACGGGGCAGGACATTCGGTTCAGCTTTCGTGGCAAATCGTATCAGGTGCGATTGAACCTGCTGGGTGGGTTTCAGGCAGAAAACGTATTGCTTGCGGCAGGGCTGGCGATTGGCTGTGGCGCGGATCCAGAACGGGTGTTTGAGGTGCTGCACGAGCTAAAAGGCGTGCGCGGACGGATGCAACTGGCCGCAACCCGCGAAAACGGTGCTGCAGTTTTTGTTGATTATGCCCATACGCCGGATGCCGTTGCGACCGCGCTTAAGGCCATGCGCCCACATGTGATGGGGCGGCTCGTGGTGGTTGTGGGGGCAGGCGGCGATCGCGATGTATCCAAGCGTCCGTTGATGGGGCAGGCGGCCATAGAAAACGCCGATGTGGTGTTTATCACTGATGACAACCCGCGCAGCGAAACCCCGGCAAGCATCCGTCAGATGGTGATGGCGGGTGCCCCCGGAGCGACAGAGGTCGGGGATCGTGCCGAGGCAATCCTACGCGGTGTTGATGCCCTTGGGGCAGGGGATGCGTTGCTGATTGCAGGCAAGGGTCACGAAACAGGGCAAATCGTGGGTGATGACGTCCTACCCTTTGATGATTGCGAACAGGCCAGCGTGGCCGTGATGGCATTGGATGGGAACCTCGCATGAGCCTTTGGACAGCAGCAGAGGCCGCCGCGGCCACCAAGGGAACGCTTCAAGGTGACTGGACATGCGATGGAGTGTCCATCGACACGCGTACGATTGAACCCGGTGATATGTTTGTTGCCCTCAAGGCTGCGCGCGATGGTCATGAATTTGTGGCGCAAGCTTTGGCCAAAGGCGCAGGCGCGGCTTTGGTTAGTCATATCCCAGACGGGATAGGCGCAGATGCCCCATTATTGATTGTCGCTGATGTGCAATCTGCGCTGGAAGATTTGGGCCGGGCGGCCCGTGCGCGTACCTCTGCGCAGGTGGTGGCGGTGACTGGGTCGGTTGGTAAAACCTCGACCAAGGAAATGCTGCGCGCCATTCTGGAAGGCCAAGGGCGCACCCATGCATCGGTGGCCAGTTATAACAACCATTGGGGTGTGCCACTGACGTTGGCACGGATGCCGCGCGATACGGAATTTGCGATCATCGAGATCGGCATGAACCATCCCGGCGAAATTGCCCCTTTGGCGAAACAGGCGCGCCCGCATGTGGCGATGATCACCACTGTGGCGGCGGCTCATTTGGAGGCCTTTGAAAACATTCAGGGCATCGCGCACGAAAAAGCGGCGATCTTTGAAGGGCTAGAGCCCGGCGGCATCGCCGTCATCAACGCCGACATCGATACAACTGCGATCTTGCAAGCCATTGCAGACGATCTGGGGCATCAGAAAACACTGTTTGGCGAGATGGCGGATGCGTGGGGTCTGCAATCGGTACAACTCAGCGGAAACACTACGGTGGTGCAGGCGACTGTGAACGGCGCACCGCTGTTGTTCAAAATTCAAAGCGCGGGACGCCATTTTGCAATGAACGCCCTTGGCGCGCTGGCATCAGCGCAAGCGCTTGGCGCTGATCTGGCGGTCGCGGCAAGCGATCTGGGGCAATGGGTGCCTTATGTGGGGCGTGGCGCACGCGAGGTGATTTATCTGGACCCTGTAGAAATGGACGCGACCCTCGATTTGATCGACGACAGCTATAACGCCAATCCAACGTCGCTGGGGGCCTCGCTGGATGTGTTGGCCGCCGCAGAGGTTGTGGACGGGGTTGGACGCATCGCTGTGGGGCGCCGCATCGCCTTTGTGGGTGACATGAAAGAACTTGGCCCCGATGAGATTGCCTTGCATCGCGCCATTGCCAACCATCCCGCCATGCAGGCGATTGATGTGGTGCATGCCGTTGGCCCGTTAATGCGCCATATGTATGAGGCACTACCGTTGGAAATGCGTGGCGAATGGTTTGAAACCAGTGATGAAATGGCCGCAATGACGCGTCAGTTGATAGACGCAGGCGATTGCGTGCTGGCCAAGGGTTCTTTGTCGATGGGATTGGCAAAGGTTGTTGACGCGATCCGCAAATTGGGTCATCCCGCCCCGCAATCACAAGATGAGGATGCATAACAGATGCTGTTCTGGCTGACCGAACTTTCCGATGGCGGGGATTTTTTCAATCTCTTCCGCTATATCACCTTCCGGGCAGGCGGGGCCTTTATGACCGCGCTGATCTTTGGATTTCTGTTTGGTCGTCCCCTTATCAATGTGCTGCGGCGTAAACAGGGCAAAGGGCAACCCATCCGGGATGATGGCCCTGAAGGACATTTCGTTAAGGCAGGCACCCCCACTATGGGCGGTTTGCTGATCGTTGGGGCATTGCTGACGTCCACATTGCTGTGGGCGCGTCTGGACAATGGGTTTGTGTGGCTGGTTCTGTTTGTCACCATCGCCTATGGCCTGATCGGGTTTGCCGATGATTACGCCAAGGTCAGTAAGCAAAACACCGACGGAGTATCCGGCAAAGTGCGCTTGGGGCTTGGTTTTGTGATTGCGGCGATCGCGGCTTGGTGGGCGACGTATTTACAGCCTGACAACATGCAGATGACGCTAGCCTTGCCGTTCTTTAAGGACACGCTAATCCATCTAGGGTTCTTTTTTGTGCCCTTTGCGATGATCGTGATTGTTGGCGCTGCCAATGCGGTGAACCTGACGGATGGGCTGGATGGGTTGGCCATCATGCCAGTGATAATTGCTGCGGGCACGCTTGGCATCATTGCCTATGCTGTGGGACGCGTGGATTTCACCGAATATCTTGATCTGCATTACGTGCCGGGCACAGGTGAAATTCTGATCTTTACCGCAGGCATCGCAGGTGGTGGCATGGGGTTCTTGTGGTATAATGCCCCCCCAGCGGCTGTGTTCATGGGCGACACCGGATCACTGGCCCTTGGCGGGGCGTTGGGCGCCATTGCGGTTGCCACCAAACACGAGCTAGTTCTGGGCATCGTTGGCGGCCTCTTCGTGATCGAGGCGCTGAGCGTGATCATTCAGGTGCTTTACTTCAAACGCACTGGCAAGCGCGTCTTTCTGATGGCCCCCATTCACCACCACTATGAGAAAAAGGGCTGGAGCGAGCCGCAGATCGTGATCCGTTTTTGGATTATCTCGCTGATCCTCGCCATGATCGGTCTGGCAACGCTTAAGGTGCGCTGACGTGAACGTAGCGGTCTAATACAGAAAGTCAGCCCTGAGGGTGAAACGCTGATCGGATCATCTGGTCAAACCCACCCTGATCCGTTAGCCATATGTCAGTTCAAAAGGGGGCAGGCATATGATCCCGGTCAAAGGATTTGAAAACGCGCGGGTTGCGGTATTGGGGTTGGGTCGATCCGGTCTGGCCACGGCGCGCGCCTTGCGTGAAGGCGGGGCAGAGGCCCTATGTTGGGACGACAATCCCGCTGCGCGCGATGTGGCCGAGGCAGAGGGTTTTGCCATCCACGATCTGACCCGCCAAGGCGCGTTTGAGGATGTCGCAACCCTGATCGTTAGTCCCGGCATCCCACATCTGTACCCCGCGCCCAACCCTGTTATCATCGCCGCGCAAGAGGCAGGTGTGCCGGTGGATAATGACATTGGCTTGTTCTTTCGCTCTTTCGCGACCTCGCAATGGCACAGTTTTGACGTGATGCCCAAGGTGGTGGCGATCACCGGCTCCAACGGGAAATCGACAACCTCGGCCCTGATCCATCACATTCTGGATCATTCGGGGCGGCGCACGCAGCTGGCGGGTAATATCGGGCGTGGCGTGCTGGATATAGAGCCTGCCGAAGATGGCGATGTCGTGGTGTTGGAGCTGTCGAGTTATCAAACCGAACTTGCGCGCGCGATGACGCCCGACGTGGCGGTCTTTACCAACCTCACACCGGATCATCTGGATCGGCATGGCGGCATGGGTGGATATTTTGCAGCCAAACGCCGGCTGTTTGCCGAAGGGGGCCCGGATCGCGCGGTGATCGGTGTGGACGAGGCGGAGGGGCGCTATTTGGCCGGGCAATTGGCTGAGGGTCCCACGGATGATCGGGTGATCCGCGTGTCGGTGGATCGCAAACTGGCAGGCCCCGGTTGGCATGTCTTTGCGCGCAAGGGGTTCTTGTCGGAATACCGTAAGGGGCGGCAAGTGGGATCGGTTGATCTGCGCCCGATCAAAGGATTGCCGGGCAGTCATAACCATCAAAACGCCTGCGCCGCCTATGCGGTGTGCCGCACGCTGGGCCTTGCGCCGCGCGTGATCGAGGCAGGCATGGCCAGTTTTGGGGGTCTTCCGCATCGCAGTCAGATCATCGCCGAGGCTGGCGGCGTGGCCTATGTGAATGATTCCAAAGCCACCAATGTGGACAGCGCTGCCAAGGCTCTGGCCGCGTTCAAACGCATCCGTTGGATCTGCGGCGGATTGGAAAAAGATGGCGGCCTAGAGGCCCTGAGCGGCGCAACAGGCGAGGTGATCAAGGCCTATGTTATCGGACGTGAAGCCGCGAATTTCGCCATGCAGTTGGATGGTGTCGAGGCCGAGGTGTGTACCACAATGGACGCAGCCATCAGTCGCGCCATGGCAGAGGCTCAAGAGGGTGAAACCGTTCTTTTGGCCCCAGCCGCTGCGAGCTTTGACCAATATGACAGCTTTGAAAAGCGCGGAGAGCATTTCGCGGAATTGGTGATGGCAGCGATTGGGTAATCTTTCAGCCAACCTCTTCTCTCAGTTTGGCCACATAGTCAGGTAATTCACGCGCAGTGATACTGGCCGCTCGGATCAGCGTGTCAAAGTGGGTGGTGAAACTCTGGATGCGTTCGCGGTCACGAAACGCAAGGTAGTTGCGCCCGAGATAAAGCACGGCCAGCAAGGGGCCAAACACCGTGATAGGCGAAGAATACAGCGCGCGAGCGTCAAACAGATAAAGGCGCAGGCGCGGATAAAGTTGCCGCGTGATCTTGCTGAAATGGTCCAATTGGCGCAGGCGCAAATCAAGCGGCAAACCACTGTAATACCCTTCGGCGCGGGCAAAGCTGATCATCTCATGTTGAGGAATGGCAATTTCATAATCTGACGGGCTGGCGCGCATCCAATCCAACCTGTCCTGACTGGCACCAATCGCTTGATCGGTGGTGCGTCCAAGATGCGGTGAATATTCCCATTCCAACATTTCGCGTGTTTTGAGCATATCGGGCAGACCAGCAGGTACATGGCGGATTTTGTAGCCCTGTGCCTCGCGATGCCAATCGAATATCTGCTGATCCACAAGGGCGCGGGGGGCTTCGGTCAATGTCAAACTATTGGCAAGGATATCGGTGGCGCTTTCGGGGCGATCCGTCAGGGACAACAGCCAATCGGCTGACACGCCCAATGCAGTGGCGCATTCACCCACCACTTGCGCATTAGGGAGGCGTGCCCCGCTACTGCTGAGCAGTTGTGAAATGGTGGAACGGTCCACACCAACCTGACGGGCCAAGGCGCTTTGACTCAGTGCCTTTTGATGTAAGCCCTGTTGCAATCGGATGCGAAATTGATCTGCACGGGCGCGTTTGTCGATATTTTCTTCCATATGATGATTGTTATCACCAAATGAGAGTTTTGTTAATCACAAACAGAATTCCCGCACCGATGAATCGCAGGTAACAAGTTTGTGAACATTACATCGGAGGTATAATGGAAACGCGACGCAGATCGCTTGTGAAAGCAGTGCTTTGGAACATCCTCGGGCTACTGACCATGAGCCTCGTTGGATATCTGGCATCCGGTTCGGCCAGCTTTGGCGGCAAGATTGCCTTGGCCAACACTGCGATTGGTCTGTTTTGTTACATTGTCTATGAACGTGTTTGGGCGCGTGTTCGGTGGGGGCGGTTGCATGTCTGATAAGACGCGCAAAACGCCATTGATTGAATGGCCAACACTTGCCTTGATGGGGCTATGCTATGGGGCCTTTATTGTGGCGACCACTTGGGGGGCGACCATATCCACAGTCGCAGCCCTGATAGTGACAATGTTGGCCTTGGCGCTGCATTCGTCATTGACCCACGAGGTGCTGCATGGCCATCCGTTCCGGTCGCAATTCCTAAGCGAGGCCTTGGTGTTTCCTGCGATTGGCCTGTTTGTGCCCTATATCCGGTTTCGCGATTCCCATTTGGCGCATCATCAGGACGCGATCCTCACTGACCCCTATGATGATCCCGAAAGCAATTATCTGGCGCCCGGAGATTGGCAAAACCTGCCTGCGTGGCGCAAGAGGTTGCATTTGTTCAACAACACATTGCTGGGGCGTTTATTGGTGGGGCCTGCGATGGGGCAGGTGGCATTTATGGCGGCGGATTGGCGGGCGATCAGTTCAGGCGACCGAAAGGTTCTAAAGGGATGGTTGTGGCATATCCCATCGCTTGCGATTGCGCTGTGGTGGATGCTGGCGGTCAGTAGCCTGCCGATCTGGGCCTATCTGGCGGCGGCCTATGGGGCACTGTCGATCCTGAAAATCCGCACGTTTCTGGAACATCAGGCGCATGAACGCGCGCGGGGGCGCACCGTGGTGATTGAAGACAAAGGTCCACTGAGCTGGATTTTTTTGAACAATAACCTGCACGTTGTGCATCACATGCACCCCAAAATGCCATGGTATCGGCTGCCACAACTGTTTCGAGACAATCGAGGGCGGTATTTGTCACGCAATGATGGCTATTATTTCCGCTCTTATGCCGAGATATTCCGCGCCTATTTTCTGAGCCGCAAAGACCCGGTGCCGCATCCTCTCTGGCCAAAGGACTAAATTGCCGCCACTAAGGGCGCATGGAAATCTGGATACTGATCTCTCTTGCGGCGGCGGCATTCCAAACCGTGCGCTTTATGCTGCAAAAGCAACTGGCACAGGCGACACTGTCGGCCTCTGGCGCCACGTTCGCGCGGTTTGTCTATTCCGCGCCGGTGGCGATTGTGTTGGCAGGCTCGTTGATGGCGCGCTTGGGGGTGCCTGAGATTAAGGCGCTGTTCTGGGCCTATGGCGCGCTTGGGGGCGTGGCGCAGATCTTGGCGACGGTGGCCACCGTCACTTTGTTTGGGCGGCGCAATTTTGCGGTGGGCATGACATTTATCAAAACTGAGGTTTTGCTGACCGCTTTAATCGGTTTTGTCGTGCTGGGCGATCGCATCACGGGGATTGGTGTTGTTGCGATTGTGCTGGGCATGGTCGGGGTTGTGACCCTGTCACGCAAACCGGGGCAGGGCGCGCCGGGATGGCGAGGCGTGATCAGCCCTTCGGCAGGGCTTGGATTGTTGGCAGGCACATTGTTTGGTGTGTCCGCCGTGTGTTATCGCGGGGCCTCGCTTGAGGTGATGAGCGATGTTGCATTTCTGCGTGCGCTTGTGACACTGGCGGCAGTGACGGGCATGCAGATGTTGGCCATGAGTGTCTGGCTGACTTTGCGGGATGCGCCACAGATTGGGGCCGTGATCAGCGCTTGGCGCAGTGCAGGATGGATTGGGCTGACCAGTATGGGCGGCAGCCTGTGTTGGTTCTGGGCGTTCACCTTGCAGAATGCGGCCTATGTAAAAGCGGTGGGGCAGATCGAGGTCGCCTTTGGCTTGCTTGCCACGGTGCTGTTCTTTCGCGAAAAGATCACAGGGCGGGAAATGCTGGGAATCGCATTGATCACCCTAAGTGTGCTGGCACTTGTGGTTTTCTTATAGCGTTATCCACCAAGATCAGCATCAGAAGCTGTGCGACCATGCAACTGCTTGAAATAGGTCGCCTCATCGGTGTTTTTGAAAAATGGTACGGATGTAGGCGGGGTTTGGTCATTCAGACGTCCTTCAACCTCGGCCAGAACGACCTCTGTGATAAAGGGCAAATCAAATTCACGCGCTTTGGTTAAAGGCACCCACTGAAGATGTGAAAGTTCATCACAGGCACGGGAAAAATCATCCAGATCACTGGCCAGTTCAGCCGCATCCACAAGGAAAAATCGCGCATCAAATCGACGGGGACGGCCCGGCGGAGTAATGGCGCGAAAAACAAATTGCAGACCATGGGCAGAGGGCACGTGGCCTGTGGTGGCAAATTCTGTCCAATCCGGGGTTGGTGTGGTTGTCCAATCACCCGGCACACCAAGGATTTGTCCGGTTTCTTCCCACAGCTCGCGTATGGCGGCAACGGCAAGCGCATGTGTGATCATCTCTGGCGTATCATCACGCAGGTCATCAATCAGACGGTTTTTGCATATTTCAGGCAGGCCCTGTGCAAGCGGGACTGAGGCATCCTCGGCATCCACCGCACCGCCAGGGAATACAAATTTGTTGGGCATAAAGGCAGCTTTCGAGCCGCGTTGCCCCATTAGGATATGTGGATCAGAAGTTCGATCCCGCAGTACGATCACGGTGGAAGCATTTCGAATGGCGGTTTTGTCGATCGTCATGAATGCCCCCAAAGCAGAACTCTATTTGTCAAATCCATGCATGCGCTTGGCCCATTGCCAGGCAACAACCATGCCTTTGAATCGGGGTAAAAGGTAAAGCGAGAGAGCCACGCAGCCAACCGAAAAAAGAGTGAACATGATCAAAGGATCGGGTCGGAACTGCACAAAGGCAATGTGCATTGCAAAGGCCATCAAATGCCCCACGACCAGAATGGTCAGATAGGCTGGGCCGTCATCGGCGCGATGATGATGCAATTCTTCGCGGCATACGGCGCAGGTGTCATGCACCTTCAGATAGCTCCGCAACAGCGGGCCATCGCCACAGCTTGGGCATTTGCGTTTCCAACCCTTCGCCAGAGCAGGTTTCAGAGGGCGATCCTCTATCTGCATTGTCGTATCAGTCATCATATTCCTCGCATTTCCCTTCGCAAGATGCGCCGACATAGGCCCAAAAGGAAAGACGCAAAAGAGGCTTGCGTCCGGATGTCGCAAACCTATGCCTAAATTACATGAATTTCGTGCCTTTTTTGAAAAATGTGAAAAAAGATATGTTTTTTGCGACGGAAAGCATCCGCCCCCCCGTTTGAGTTTCTGAAAGCGGCCAAGATGGTCGTGTTTCAAGGCAAGAAACGCAAAGGAGTTGCGAAATGAAACGTGCCATTATTCTTTCTGTTGTTGCGGCAATCAGTGTTGGCGCAGTTGCGACCACGGCTGTGGCCATGGGTAAACATGGCGGGCCACGTATTGATTTTCAGGCAGCAGATGTCGATCAAGACGGCAAGCTGACCCGCGAAGAGCTGGCAGCACACGCAAAGGCGAAATTTGCTGATGCGGATGCAGATGGCAACGGCAGCCTCAGCCTTGAGGAGATGGCGGCGCAGTATCAGAAAAAAGCCGCTGAACGTGCACAAAAGCACGGTGAGCGCATGATCGAAAAACGCGATCAGAATGGCGATGGTGAACTGAGCTTTGAAGAGATGAAGCCAGACAGCGATCGTCTGGACAAGATGTTCTCGCGCGCGGATAAAGATGAAGACGGTGCCATTTCCGCAGAAGAACTTGCGCAGATGAAGAAACATCACAAAGAGCGCAAGCATCGCAAAAACTGTGAAGGTGGCCATAAACATGGCGACAAGGATCACGGTGACAAGAAAAAGGATGACAAGCCTGAGAACGGTGGCGAATAAGACCGTCTGACAACTTGGGCGTGGGGATATCCCGCGCCCGAATTGAAACCATCTTGCGAACAGGATAGCCCTGTCATTATGAATCAGCTGTCACAGCCTCAGGCAGAAATACCGGATGATGCGCTTTTGGTGCTTTATGCCAATGGCGATGCCATGGCGGCGCGACACTTGTCGCAACGCCTGTTGCCGCGCCTGTTGTCGCATGCCTTTCGGATGCTGAATGATCAGGCAGAGGCCGAAGACGTGGCCCAAGAGGCCATGTTGCGACTGTGGAAGATCGCGCCAGACTGGCGACAAGGCGAGGCCAAGGTCACGACATGGCTCTATCGGGTGGTGGCCAATTTGTGCACAGACAGATTACGCCGACGCAGGGGCGTGGCGTTGGATGCCATTGCAGAACCTGAAGACGGCGCTGCAAGCGTGGCTGAACAAATGCAAGACCGCACACGCATTGATGCTTTGCAAGAAGCGTTGAACAGCCTGCCGGACAGGCAGCGACAGGCCGTGATCCTTCGACATATCGAAGGCTTGGGGAATCCTGAGATCGCGGTCATTATGGAAATAGGCGTCGAAGCCGTAGAGAGCCTGACCGCGCGCGGCAAGCGCGCGTTGGCACAAATACTGGCATCACGCCGAGAAGAACTGGGGTATTCGGATGACTGATATCAAACGCAACGATGACATGTTGGACGATATGTTTTCTCAGATGCGTGCAGGCACGGATCTTGCGCCATCTGACGATCTGATGACCCGGGTTCTTGCAGATGCCGCAACGATGCAACCTGCGTCGGCACCTATCGCGACACCTGTTGTGCCTGCACGGCGCCCCTTTTTGCAAAGCCTGTTGGCGGCCATAGGTGGCTGGCCTGCTGTGACTGGGCTGGCAACAGCCGGGGTGGCAGGGGTTTGGATCGGCATGATCGGCGGAGAAACTCTGATCAATGGCGATGTCACAAGCCTGTTGTCAGGCACGGAAACCTACCTGACCGCCCTTGAAGGTGGCATCGAACTGACGGAAGAGGAGAGCTGAGCAATGACTGAAGCCAAGCGTAAAACATCCAGCATGCGGCCCGGCCTTCGTGCGCTGTTAGTTGTCTCCTTGGCCCTAAACATCCTGATTGTCGGGGTGGTGGCAGGGGCTGTGATCAATAAGCCGGGAAAACGCGGTGGGCATGGTCACGGACCTGCGGCGGATGCCGTGGTCGCCTTTAGTCGCGCCTTGCCACGCGAGGAGCGCCGCAAATTGGGGCGGCGCATTCGCGACCATTTCCATCAAGAGCAGGGCGACAAATGGGATGGCACAGCCGCGCGCGAAAACTTACTGAGCGCGTTGAATGCCGATCCATTTGACAAAGACGCATTGGCGGCTGCGATGGAAAATCAGCAGAAGCTGTTTATGGCCCGCCAAGGCGCTGCACGCGAGGTGTTTTTGGGATTTATCGCGGAAATGACTCATGAAGAGCGCGTGGAATATGCCACCAATGTGCGCAAAGCCTTTGAGGATCACAAACGGCGCAAACATCGCAAATCAGAAGACTGATACGTTTCGTCTTTAGGCTCTGGACTCATAACCAGAATATGACGGTTGCAGCCAGGGCGATTGCCGAGAGGAAGACCTTGGGGCATCGA
>CANLDA010000029.1 GCA_947489325.1 uncultured Paracoccaceae bacterium
AATCGTGCCTTCATTTGTCCGTCCTTTTGTTGGGCGGACTCTACACAAATCTGGAGGAGTTTTAGGGGCTCAGGTCAGCGGTTACTGTATCTACCCGTCGATTTCATACATCTGTCCACATCTAACCTGATCAGCAGCCAATTGCTCTTCACAAAAGTCACTCTCTTCATCACAGCTCACAGTTGAGGGAATGGGCAACGCTTCACGACCTGCATCCGACGCACCATCATCTGAGGGGACTGTCATTACACCAGCAGCCACACCTCCGCCAACACTTAATGCAGCTTGGGTTGCTGTCGAATGTGTGACCGTTAGACGTGCTTGCGCCCGCCTGTGTCCAAAAACCAGTCATCAGGATAGGGGTACCACCAGTCGGCCTCTTTCGCGACGGGATCAAGGATGACCATCTTGGGCTGGCGGAAAGCGTCAAGACCAGCACGTCCCAACGCACGCCCCATGCCAGAGCTTTTGACCCCACCGAAAGGCAGGGCGTCATTATCGACCAGCGGATTGTTGACCCAGACCATACCAGCCTCAAGCCGATCTATAGCTTCGTGAGCTTCGGCAAGATCGTTGGTAAAGATGCACGCACCAAGTCCAAATTCGGATTCATTGGCCATATTGATCGCATCCTCAAACGAACCTGTCCGCACAATGGACACGACCGGGCCAAATATCTCTTCGTTCAGAAGGCCCATGTCCGGCGTCACTTCGGTCACGACAGTCGGTTCCAGAAACCAACCTTTGGGTTGGTCTGCGGGAATGCTGCCACCCAACGCGATAGTTGCCCCCTTGGCCCTGGCGCGATCAATCCAGTTCAACACCTTGTCCCGGGCAGCTTCAGAGACAAGCGGGCCGATCTCTGCAACCCCCAACCCATTACCGACACGCAACTGACGCGTGCGAGCGACAAAGGCATCCACAAACTCATCATATACAGCGTCGTCGACATAGATACGCTCGGAAGACGTACAGACCTGCCCCGATTGCAGATAGGCCCCCGTGACCGCGCCGGCGGCGGCAACAGCAATGTTGGCATTCTTGGTGACGATCATCGGATCGTTGCCGCCGCCCTCAATGACAAAGGGTTTCATCCGGCCCGCCGCTTCGATCGCAACCTGCCGCCCAACCTCTGCTGAGCCGGTAAAGGCGATGGCGTGGGTTTTCTTACTGGTAATCAGTTTCTTGCCGATATCCGGCCCACCAGCAACGCAAGCAATCAAATCGGCAGGCAACCCATCAAAGAATTTCATAAAGGCAAGCGTACAAAGCGAGCCCGCCGGCGCGGCCTTTAGCACAACACCGTTTCCGGCGGCCAATGAAGCCGCGATGGTCCAGCACCCCAGGATCAATGGAAAGTTATAGGGAACGATATGGACAGACACGCCATACGGCGCATAGGTCTGAAATTGAAAGGAGCCGGGCTGCATGGTGCCGGCGATCTTCCCTGCATCATCGCGGGCAAGCTCTGCGAAATAGCGAAACACTGGGGGGATATTGGCAATCTCACCGATGGATTCAGGATAGGGCTTGCCGATCTCGCGCGTCATCGTGACGGCAATGTCGCGCATGTCCGCCCGTTCCATCTCGTCAGCGATACCATGCAACAGACCGGCTCGGGTTTTGCAGTCCATCTTCGACCAAGTTTTCTGGGCCGCATTCACTCGGTCAAGAATATGGTCAAGCTGCGCGTCGGACGGCGCACCCACCGGGCCGATTTCTTCCAGTGTGGCCGGATCGACCGCCATCTGCTCGGGGCCCTCGGTCGGGTAATACCGGGGGGCCAGAAAACAACAGGGCGCGAGAATATCAGTCATCGGGCATTCCTTGAATGATTGGCGGTTTTTGATAGAAATCGAGCGTCCTTGTCGCCCAGTCGGGCAATTCGGTGTCGAGAAGTGCCGTGATGTCCACGAGCCCGGCATCTGCAAGTGCAGTTTTAAGCTGCTTCAGAACGCGGGGAACAAACGTCAGGTACCGTGGTTTTGCGTCTCTGAGATACAACCGCACAAACACACCCAGAATACGCGCGTGACGCTGTGCGCCCAGTAATGCGTACCGGTGTCGGATATCATCAGGCGGCCCAAGATGACCCGGTGCGTTGGCAACGTAAAAGCTAAGAAGCTGTTGTTCGAGCCCATCGGCAAGATCGCGCCGCGCATCCTGAAGCAGCGACACCAGGTCGTATTCACAAGGGCCCAGGACACCGTCCTGAAAATCAAGAAACCCACACCGCGCGATCCCTGACCGACGATCGAGAAACATTAGGTTATCAACGTGGAAATCCCGAAGAACCAGGGTATCGAACCGCTTGACCACCGGGGCCAGCGCATCATGCCAAAGCGACAGAAACCTTTGACCGAACTGATCCTTGTCGATGCCAGGCGCGACCGCAGGCACAAACCAATCTAAAAATATTCTCAGCTCATCCAGTTGAACCGAAATGTCATATCCTGGCTGATTAACCTCTTTGCCGCGTGCGTCATCATGAAGATGCAGCAACGCCTCGACTGCAAGGGTGTAAAGCGCCGTTTCGTCGTGGCCGCGACCAAGGCAGGCAGCGTAAGTTCCGTCGCCAAAATCCTCGACCAACGCCAGACCATTCAACGGATCTGCGCCAAAAACTTTGGGTGCGGAAAGGCCCAGAACGTTAAGGTGATGTGACAGACGCAGATAGGCGGCAAACCCGACCGGGTCATGCCGCTCTTCCATAAGCAACAGGCCCTCACCCATCACGCGAAAATACCTACGCGAGGACGCATCCGCTTCGAATTTCTCAAGCGAGAGTCGGTCCATCCCGTGCCGTGCAAGAAAGGCTTTTGCCGGGGCCGACAGGCTGGCCGTTGTCAAAGCCGCGCTTCTGGGCAAAATCCGTTTCATCGGATCATGTAGACCTTCTTGACCGTTTCATGGACGGTGCAGATGCCTTTCCAGTCCTGCGGGAAAAAGGCTGCCGTGTCAGGTATGACTTCGATTAGGTCACCGCTTTCATGCACATAGGTGCACCTTCCCTCAAGGAAGTGGCAGAATTCGTCCTTGGTCACGTGGCACTCCCATTTACCGGGTGTACAGACCCACAGACCACATTCGCTTTCGCCGTTCGGGCCTTTGTGCAGAACCTGACCGGAGGTACGGCTTTCGCCTTCAAGCATGGTTGGGATAACGCCCCAGTCCACCGTATCGGTGATCTCAAGCGGTTTGTGCATTACGGGTGCTTTCATGTTCCAGTTCCAGTTCAGACAAGCATGTAGATGTTGCGAAGTGTTTGGGTGATCTCGGCGGTGCCATTCCAGCCGGCGGGAAACAGCACGCAAGTACCCGCAGAGGCCTCGATGACCTCATCCGATCCGTCGCGGCGATAGATCACGTGGCCCTCGACAAAGTGGCAAAACTCATCGCGGGGCACCGATATGCGCCACATGCCAGGCGTGCACACCCAGACGCCGGTTTCTGGAGAATTGTCCGGACCTTTGTGTAACAGGCGGCCTGTCGAATGAGACTGGCCTTCGATCATGTCCGGCTGAGGCCCCCAATCAAGCAGGTCGTCATATGCTGACGCCCCGTGAATATGGGGCGCCGTCGAGGTCAAATTGGTCACGCGTTTTTCTCCGCCAGTTGAACCAGAAGCTTGGCCGCTTTCTCTTGGCCATTTTGCGATTGCATGTGCGCTGAGGTTGCCTCGAGCTTGGCGGCCATCGCCTCGTCATTCAGACAGGCCTCGATCTTCTCGATCATCTCCGCATCGGTCCACTCGTACCGATCAGAGCGGAAGCCGTGGCCGGTTTCCTGCACCCGCATGGCGTTGTCATGGCCGTCCCAGACATAGGACATGATGATCGCGGGTTTTCCGAAGTACAGGCATTCGGTGAACGAGTTGTTGCCGCCATGGTGAATGACCGCATCCATTTGCGGGATCACCGAGGGTTGCGGGAACCAGCTATCGACAATGACGTTGTCGGGAATGTCCGAATACTCGTCCTTGTAGTCACCGACATTCACCAGCGCCCGGTAACGGCTGTTGCCGATCAGCTTGATAAGACGCTTGAGAAGGTCGGTATCGCCCGCCCCCAACGATCCGAACGACACATAAAGAAGCGGTCCATCGTTGTTTGTCTTAAAGGTCGGGACCTCGTACGCATCATCCTGACGCACACAGCCTTCGAGATATTGGAACTCTGCTGGATCCAGTGGGACTGGGCGATTGTATCGTGCCTGCTCTGGATACAGAAGCAGGTTGAGATAGGGTGACGCTTCGAAGAACTGCCCAATCGGATAAGCATCTTCGCCGGTTTCGGCCAAGAACGCGTTGAAATCTTCGTGGATCGGCTTGATCACCTCGTTGAATTTCGCGCGGAAGGCGGCGTGGCCTTCTGTGTCATTTTCCGACATCCCCGAGAGGTGCGGTGGAATGGCGTCATCCTCGATCTCATTTTCCGAACACGAGATGATGCGCACCCACGGAACACCATGTTGCTTTATCGCCGGGAACAGAATGACGTTATCGACCGAAATCACGTCCGGCTTAATCTTGGCCAGAATGCCCGGCAGGTCTTTTTCCGCCCACTTCGCGCTGTCGACGATCGCTTCCCAGCATTCCTTGACGTAGTTGTCGATCTGATCGATCGGCGCCTTGCGAAAGTTCGGAATGTGGCCGTTGATAAAATCTTCCCAGAATTTGGCCATCTGTTCTGGCGGCATTGGCTCTGACAAGTTCACCGGATGGGCCTCAAAACCGTAACCTTGGTAGACCTCGACAAAGCCGGGATCTGACAGGAACACGGCTTTGTGCCCCATGCGTTCGATTGCCTGCGCAATCCCGACCGAGTTTAGCGCCGGACCAAAAGCCGCCTCGGGGAAGAAGGCAAAGGTTTTCTGTTCCATGGAGTTCTCCTCTGTTGTGTCTGTCAGCCATTTGACCGGTTGATTTCCTGAACCGTCTCAGGCGGAAAAAACGCGTGTATCCTTGGCCGGCCAACCAACGGTGACGTTTTCACCGATGGAAAGTCGCCGCCCTTCCGCAGCATCAGCGGTCAGGCGTATCATGATTGGTTCGGACGAAAGCGGCGTGTCTAGATGCACCTGCAGGTCCAGCCCGTGATAGGCCAATGCGCTCACCCGGCCCGTAAGGCGGTTGTCATCATCCTGAACATCCAAACTCAGGCGTTCGGGGCGCACGGCGGCCACGGCATCGCTTTCGTTGGCTAGGTCGTCACCCAGATCCGCGGTAATCTTGCTGCCATCCTTTGCAATCAGCTCATTTCCGGATCTGCGCACGGGCAGAAAATTCATCACACCAATGAAACCCGCCGCAAAGCGGCTTTGTGGGTGTTCGTAGATTTCGTGTGGACTGCCGCACTGCAAAAGATTGCCCTCGTGCAAGATGGCGATCCGGTCGGCCATCACCAGCGCTTCCTCCTGGTCATGGGTTACCACGATGAACGTGATACCGAACTCGTGTTGAATCCGCTTCAGTTCCAGTTGCATCTCACCGCGCAGTTTCTTATCCAACGCGCCCAACGGCTCATCCAGAAGCAACAGGCGCGGACGTTTGACCAATGCGCGCGCCAGAGCTACGCGCTGACGCTGACCGCCGGAGAGTTGATCCGGCTTGCGATTGGCCAAAGGCGACAACTGGATCACGTCCAGAATCTCGGCCACGCGGGCCTTAATCTCGGGCCGCGGAAGTTTGTCCATCTCCAGCCCGTATGCGATGTTCTGTGCAGCCGTCATATGCGGGAACAACGCATAAGACTGGAACATCAGGTTGACGGGGCGGTGGTTGGGCAGGACATGCGAGATATCCTGACCATCCAGCATGACCGATCCAGCGGTCGGCATTTCAAACCCGGCAAGCATTCGCAAAAGCGTGGTTTTGCCACTGCCTGACGCGCCCAGAAGGGCGAAGAACTCGTTTTCGCGGATATCAAGATCAATACCGGCAATGGCCTGAACCGCGCCAAAGTGCTTTTTGATGTTCCGAATTGACAGCAAAGTCTGGGTCATTGTCCCGGAAGACCTCCGCGGTTGAGACGTTGCGACAAGGCCAGGGCGATGACGGACAGCGTCATCACAATGGTTGCCAGTGCGTTGATTTCGGGGGTCACACCAAAGCGGATCATGGCAAATATCTGCATTGGCAAAGTGATCGAGGCGCGCCCAGCTCCGGCGGTGAAGAAGGCAATGATGAATTCATCAACCGAAAGCGTGAAAGCCAGAAGTGAACCCGCGATGACCGCAGGCAGCATAACAGGAAGCACAACGCGCCAAAGTGTCATGGGCGTGGATGCACCAAGATCGGCAGAGGCTTCGACAATCGACCAGTCAAATGTCTTAAGTCGCGCCCGGACAACCGAGCACACAAAGGCAAGATTGAACACCACATGGCTGACAATCACCGTGTGCAGGCCCATCGTAACGTTGAGCAGTGAGAAAAAGCTCAGAAGTGCGATTGCCAGCACGATGTCAGGTATGATCATCGGCGCAAAAATGATGGTTTCAAGAAACCGCCCTTTCCGGCGGCGAAGCTCGACGCCAATGGCCAGCAGTGTGCCAAGGATCGTCGCCAGAATCGTCGAGACAACAGCGACAATCAACGTGTTCAGCGCGGCGCCCATGATTTCCTGATTTGCAAACAGTTCGCCATACCATTTGGTTGAAAATCCGGTCCAGGCCGTCGGCAAACCGCCTTCGTTGAACGAAAGCGCGAACAGCACCGAAATTGGAATGTAGAGGAAGGCAAAGACCGCCGACAGGATCATCAGCATCAAACGGGGATTGGCTTGCGACCTCATTCAAGTGTCCTCCTGGCGGGCGCCGGATGCGCGTTCGGTTGCAAAAGTCTGAAGCGTCAGCAATCCCATCATGATCGCAATAAGAAACATCGAAAGCGCGGCCCCAAAGGGCCAGTCATTGGCCGTCAGGAACTGGGCATAGACGAGGTTGCCGATCATCTGGAACTGACCGCCACCCAAAAGGGCGGGAGTCACGAAGTTCCCGATCGACAGGACAAAAACAAACACAAAACCGGTGGCTATCCCCGGGGCGGTCATTGGCAATGTCACCCGGCGAAAAGTTGTCCAGCCTGATCCGCCCAGATCGCGGGAGGCCTCTGCAATTTCGGGGTTCAATCGGGACAACGGCGCGTAGCAGGCCAGTATTACAAACGGCAAGTAGTTGTAGACCAGTCCAATCACCACCGCGCTTTCTGTATAGAGCATGCGCGGCAATTCCCCTTCATAGCCCAGTGAATGCACGATGGAGGCAATCAACCCTTCGCGGTTCAACAGCACGATCCACGCGTAGGTGCGCACAAGGTAATTCGACCAGAACGGAAGTACGGCGAAAAACAAAAGGATCGGTTGTCGTTTCGCCGGTGCCGCAGCAATTGCATAAGCCGCGGCATAGCCCACAATCACGGCAATCAGGGCCGAGAGCCCGGCAATCGACGCCGATTTCAGAAAAATGCTTGCGTAAAGCGGATCAAAGACCAGCCCAATGTTTTCCAGCGTGAATGTGTATTCAATACCGCCGTAAGTTCCCCGGCGAAAAAAGGCCAGTGCAAGGATCAACAGGCAAGGGATCACCATGAGCCCCGTCAGCCAAGCCAGCGCCGGTGTCATAAGGTAAAAGGATTTGCGGTCAGTCATCGTGCACTCACGGAATGATCACAAGTCGACAAGCGCGACCCGACAATTTTGATTGAGGTGGGAAAGCAGCCCGGCACCTTGTTAGTGCCGGGCCACGTCACAAAGTCCGTCTGAACTTAGTTCGCAGCTTTGATCTCTGATACTATGCGCGAGTAGGCACGGGTTGCGTCCCCCACGTCGCGTAGCTGTTCATATCCGACCAAACTATCCGGGGTCATGCCCATGTTGGGGAATGTGGCAATCAGGTCTGCCGGAACGGCTGCCATGGCAGGCTCGTTGGGCACCTTGTAGAGAATGTTCTCGGCAGCCCAGCCGTGGTTCTTCGCATCCAGAATGAAATCGACGAAAGCATACGCAGCGTCTTTGTTCTCGGAGCTTTTCAGGATCACCATCGTATCGACCCAAAGGTCGGACCCTTCGGTCGGAATGATGTATTTGATGTCGGCATTTTCCCCGATGCCATAGTTGCACCAGCCGTCCCAAGCATGCACCAGTTCGGCTTCGCCGGAAACCAGCTTGGCGTAGAACGTGGTGTCGTCATAGGCAAGCAAGGTTTTCTTGGCGTCGATCAAAAGCTCTCGCACTTCGCCAAGTTTGCCTTCGTCCGTTTCGTTGACCGAATACCCCTTGGCCAGAAAACCCGCAGCTAACAACCAACGGTCGGTGGCCAGCATGGTGGTTTTGCCAGTTACGCTATCACTCGGCGCCAGCAGGTCCATCCAGCTGTCAGGTGTCTCGCTCAGAAGGTCAGAGCGAAAGCAAAGCCCGGTCGTGCCCCAGGCATAGGGAACCGAGAACATGTTGCCCGGATCATGCTCCAGCTTGGTCGCCTCGTCATAGAGGTTGGCTATGTTGGGAATCTTCGCGTGATCCAACTCATCGGCCAGACCGAGATTATGCAGCACTTCCGCAAATGGCGATGACACAAAGACAACGTCATAACCCTTGCCCTTGGACGCAATCAGCTTGCCCATGATCTCTTCGTTGGTCCCATGCAGAACAAGTTCTGCGCTGTTACCGCTTGCTTCGTTAAAGGCATCAATTGCGTCAGGTGCCATGTAGCCGTCCCAGTTCGAGACCACCAGACCTTCAGCCGACAAGGCTGTGGCGCAAAATGCTAATCCAATTCCAAATGCCGTTATTGTTCTGGGGAGCTGTCGAAACATTCCCATCCTCCTTGTTTCCCGTTGTCCATCGCCCACTTTGGCAGCGCGCGTTCTTTTGTTTATTGCGAGCGGTTGTTATCGACCGCCTTGTCATTTAGTATTAATGAAAGAAAAAATACGTCAAACTGTATTCGCTGTTCTTTCTTCCAAAGCCTGGGAATTCAGCGCCACAACAGGATGAAAGCCCGAAAAGATGACAGAATCCAGACGCAACACTAGGCAAAGCCATCTGACCCTAGCGAAGCAAATTCTGGACATCGCGCTGGAGCGCGGCATGAAGCTTGGCGATCACCTTCCGGAACAAGCCTTTTCCGAAGCCTGCGGTGTATCCAGAACGCCAATCCGATCAGCTTTTAAGATATTAAAATTAAATGAAATTTTGGAGTGGCG
Source organism: uncultured Paracoccaceae bacterium (assembly GCA_947489325.1). Classification (GTDB taxonomy): domain Bacteria; phylum Pseudomonadota; class Alphaproteobacteria; order Rhodobacterales; family Rhodobacteraceae; genus CANLDA01. The sequence goes on from CANLDA010000029.1 coordinate 9,203, forward strand.
GCAGGAAGAAGGTTACTTCCTCTCCATGAGCACGGCAGACCAGGCCACCAAAGCTCTCCAGGAAGTGCAAGAAGCAGAGGATTCGCTAGCGCACCGAATCCTTTCGGACAGGGCTGAACGACGCCTTGATGAGGTCCAGTCCGTCAGCGCCCTTTCTCGCCGGTACAGCGCATCACGCAATGCAGTACTAATTGCGTTAAAAATACTATCACAGGACGGAATTGTTACACAGCTACCCGGTCGAGCCTGGGCATTCCAGCCAATGATCGATTCGCCAAAGTCGATTGATGAGAGCTTTGATTTCCGGCTTACGATGGAACCACAGGCGATTGTTGCCCCCGGGTTTTCTCTGGATATAAAACGTGCAGGTCTGTTGCGATCTCAGATCGACGATTTCCTGCACGCCGAAGAAATTCGCGCCACGGTCGGCGGCTTTCGCCGGATCGACAACGACTTTCACAGCCTTATTGCCCAGTGTTCCGGCAACCGGTTTGTGCGCGGAAGCCTGGTCGCACATCACAGATTGCGCAAGGCGTCCCGAATGGGTAACTCAATGCCAAGTTTCCGATTGAGGCAGGCAATGGTCGAGCATCTCGAAATTCTTGACAGTCTGGAGCGCAATCAATTCGACTTGGCCGCAGACCAGATGATCGTTCATTTACGCCGGTCCCGTATCCGTCGCCCAGAGGCCGCCAATCGAGGCATTCCACCACTTCAGAGGGGGCCGCGCACGTGAACCAGTCACCAACGATTGCCCTGTTCCCCGAGGCTGGTTTCGGAGCCGGGCTAAATTGTGTGGGCATCGCGCAGGAGTTACGAAGACAGGGTGCTAATCCTGTTTTCATCTGCCACCCCGGATTCACCGGCGTCTTCGCCGAATATGGGTTCAAGGAATACCACCTGCCACAGACCATCAAGAACAGCGCTGAATCCGTCGAGGATTACTGGCAGAGTTTTATCAGTACCCATCGTCCACATTTCAATCTGAACTCAATTGAACAACTGCCGACATATGTCGCGCCCACGTGGGAGGCCATCGTGGACACCGCAATTGCGGTTGAGGATGATCTTGCGGTCCTGCTGGATCGGATCAAACCCGATGCCATTCTGCTGGACAATGTCATCATGTTTCCGGCCATTGCCAAGGCAGGGTGCCCATGGGTCCGCATCGTTTCATGTGCCGAAACAGAGCTTCCCGATCCAGGGGTCCCCCCTTACCTTTCCGGAATTCCGGTCGAAAACGAGCGTGACTGTGCGGCTTTCAGGAAAGAATATGAAAAATGCACCCGCGCATCGCATGACCGCTATAACAAGTTCAGAAAGTCTCGCAGGATGCCGGACCTCCCGCCCGGCATTTTCATTGAACCGTCGCCGACCTTGAACCTGCTACTGGCACCAAGCGCCATTCGTTATGATCGCAAGGTTCCATTGCCCGAAAAGCAATTCGTTTTTCTAGAAGGCTGTGTGCGCCGGGAGCCCGCATTCGAACTTCCCGCCTTTCCAGTCACAGACGGACCGTTGATATACACAAGCTTTGGTTCTCTGGGCGCGATAGACACAGATCTTATCAGACGGATGATCGACGTGTTCGCAACAATCCCGGCCCGGTTCGTCGTCAACGTGGGTGGTTTTGAAGAATCCTACGATCACATCCCTGACAATGTTTTTCTAGGCAACTGGTTTCCCCAGCCTTCCGTGGTCGCCGTCTCCGCGCTCTTTATCCATCACGGCGGCAACAACAGCTTCTGCGAGGCGCTGTTTCATGGCGTGCCGTCCTTGGTCATGCCCTACTGCTGGGACGGTCACGACAACGCTCAAAGAGCCGAGGCCACTGGCGCCGGACGTCGCGTTGATCGCGCCATCTGGACCGCTCAAACCTTGAGAAGCGAAATAATGTCGCTATTGGAGGACCACGAGACGCAAGAGCGCCTGAGAGGCATTTCTCGGCAAATGCAAACCAAGTCCGGCACTAAAAAGGCCGCCGAGACAATACTAGACGCTGTTTCAGGCACCCGATAGCCGTCTTCACTAAATCGCAGAATAGGTCAGTAAAGTCCCGCCTTGCGGCCGTTATTGGGCAGAAGTCAGCTGAAAAAATAGCAGCAAACCCCTGGGATGGGACTGTTGCTCTAATCGGTTGAGGCTGGGCAAGCGCCTTTGGGTTGCCGAATGAAGGCGCCAATGTTACCCGACCTAACCAAAAAATAGCCCAGAGATCTAAATTTACTGACTGAACAACCAGTCAGCGATAAATTTGAAAGCTACCCTTAAAATCCATGAGAAATCGAGATTTATCACTGAAAATCCAGCCATATACGGGGGATTTCCCGCCGAAACTCTACCGCCTCTTGTCCGTCCGCGCTGCTTGACTCAGAGGATTACATCCGCTTACCGTTCTGAATGACCGTTCAAAGAGTCAGATCAAGGTTGGGGTACGAGCGCCGCTGTACTGGCAGAATCCTTCTCTGCTTAGCGCCTCTCAATTGTCTGCCCAACAAAGCCAAAACAGGGAAAGAAATCATACCATGAAAATTGTGAAAGGACTCGCAGCGTCCACCATCGCTGCTTCAACATTTGCGCTCATTGCGGGCGGCGCCATAGCTCAAGACAGGGTCCTTAAGGTGACCAACTGGGGTGAATATATTGGCGAAGACACCATCGCGAACTTTGAAAAAGAATACGGTATTACCGTGATCTATGACCCTTATGATTCCGCCGAGTCCATCGACGCAAAGCTCCTCGCGGGCAACAGCGGCTATGACGTAGTTAGCCACTCTGGCAGTGACGTTGCTCGCTTGATCCGTGCGGATATTGTTGCTCCGCTGGACACGTCTCTACTGGACAACATCAAACATATAGATCCTGCCCTTCTTGAACAGCTGGCAAGTGATTGGGACCCTGGCAACCAACACTTCATTCCTTACATGTGGGGAACACACGGCGTCACCTATAACAAAGAACTGGTGTTGGAAACCTACCCAGACGCGCCTATCGGATCAATGGATCTGGTCTTTGATCCGGTCCACATGGAACAACTTGCATCCTGCGGGGTGTCTTTCCTCGACTCTCCGGGCGACATTATTCCAATGGCCCTGGCGCATCTTGGGCTTGATCCCAATTCGACCAACCCAGACGACTATGAGGCTGTTGGCGCAATGCTGGCCGAAATCCGCCCCTTCGTGAAAACTTTTGACAATTACGCCTACCAGCGGATGCCACAGCGTGAATTCTGCATGTCAATCACTTGGGGTCCTGATGGTCTCTTGGCAATGTCAGGTGCCGCCGAGGCGGAAACCGGTGTTGTGCTGGATTTCTTCCTGCCTGAAGGCGATGGCGCAGCCCAGTTGTGGATCGACGGATGGATAATCCCCGCGGACGCAAACAACGTCGAGGACGCTCATTTGTTCTTGAACTACATGATGCGCCCAGAAGTCGGCGCTGCAGACAGCAACTACACTTGGTATGCGACAGCAAACCTGACAGGTAAATCAATGGTGGACGAAGACGTCACGTCTAGCCCTGCGGCCTTCCCCACCTCTGATCAAGTTGCGCTGATGTATACCACAGCGGTTCTCCCTCCGCGTGTTGAGCGTCTGCAAACCCGCACTTGGACCGACTTCAAAGCAGGTAACTAGTAGGACCTCAAAACCTTTCGCGGCGGCCCCTAAACCGGGTGCCGCCGTAAATGCACTTTCTCCGGCATAGAATGCGAGGCCCAGATTGACAGCACTAGACACCGCCAGCGATACGCCGTGGCTCGACCCCGATGGACAAACGCCCCTCGTTCAGATCAAAGGCGTCACAAAGAAATATGGCGACGTCACCGCCGTTGATAACGTCGATCTAGATATCTATCCTGGAGAGCTATTTTGCCTGTTAGGTGGATCGGGCTGTGGCAAGTCCACGCTTCTCAGGATGTTGGCCGGTTTTGAAACCGTGAACGGCGGATCAATCACAATTGACGGCGTGGACATGTCCGAAGTGCCCGCCTATGACCGCCCGACCAACATGATGTTCCAAAGCTACGCTTTGTTCCCGCACATGAGTGTGGAAAAGAATATCGCATTCGGGCTACAGCAGGACCGCATTCCAAAGAGCGAGATCAAGGACAGGGTTCACGACATCCTGGCACTGGTCGAGCTGCAAGACTTCAAAAAACGCAAACCGCAGCAGTTGTCCGGCGGGCAGCGGCAACGTGTGGCACTGGCCCGCGCATTGGTCAAAGAACCGAAGCTCTTGCTTTTAGATGAACCGCTCGCGGCGCTTGACAAGAAGCTGCGCAAGCAAACCCAATTCGAACTTGCCAATATTCAGGAAAAGGTCGGTGTCACGTTTGTTGTTGTGACCCACGATCAAGAAGAAGCAATGTCGCTGGCAACCCGAATGGCAGTAATGGACGCTGGTCGCTTTAAGCAGATCGGGACTCCGACGGAAATCTACGAATTCCCCGAGTCCCGTTTCGTGGCCGATTTCATCGGGTCGGCCAATATCTTTGAAGGTCGCGTTACAGAAGACGTCGCCGATCATGTCCGTGTAAAAACCGAGGTCTGTGATGTGTTCATCGACCACGGTGAATCCGTCAAGATGGGTAGCAAGATCTGGGTTGGAATCCGACCCGAAAAAATCCGCCTTACAAAGGCAGATAAACCAGCCGTTGGTGAGAATCAGGCAAGTGGCATCGTTGAGGACGTCGGTTATCTGGGCGAGTCATCAATCTACAAGGTCAAACTTTCCAACGGCCAGATCATTGATGTGACCGCACCCAACCAACTGCGCCCGATGAGCCGCCAACACGGGATCACGTGGGACGATCACGTTAACATAAGCTGGGAGCCATCCAGCGCGATGTTGTTGAATTCATGAGGGAAGCAAGGACCCAAATCGCGAAACCGACGCAAAGGCCGCTACATCAGCGCATCATGCGCAGATTGCAAAAACACTGGCAGTTGGTGATCGTCACCATTCCCTTCGCGTGGCTTCTTCTGTTCTTTCTTGCCCCGTTCCTCATCGTCGCCAAAATCAGCCTCGCAGAGCTGGCAATTGCCAGCCCCCCTTTCACCAAAATGATCGAATGGACTGACAATGGGATCATGACGATCAGGGTTGTTTTTGATAACTTCACCTACATTCTTGAAGACGATCTGTACTTAAACACCTATTTGAATTCCCTCAAGATTTCGGTCACATCCACCATTCTGTGCCTGCTGTTTGGCTATCCCGTTGCCTATGCGATTGTGCGCTCTGGCCCCGTCGCAAAACCAATCTTGCTGTTTTGCATTATTCTGCCGTTCTGGACGTCGTTCTTACTGCGCGTCTATGCGTGGATGGGTCTGCTGGCCGATCAAGGCACAATCAACAACGTGTTGCTCGCCATGGGTGTGATCGATGAGCCTATCCGCATGCTTTACACCGAATTCGCGGTCTATATCGGCATTGTTTATACCTATATGCCCTTCATGATCTTGCCGCTCTATGCCAACATGGAAAAACTTGACGGTAGCCTCAATGAAGCCGCAGCCGACCTTGGATCACGCGCGACCAACACGTTCTTCAAGGTGACATTGCCGCTGACGATGCCCGGTATTGTGGCGGGCTGTCTTCTTGTCTTCATCCCGGCAACTGGGGAATATGTCATTCCAGATCTCCTTGGTGGCGGGAATGTCCAAATGATTGGACGCGTCCTGTACAACGAGTTCTCCAGAAACAGCGATTGGCCGGTCGCGGCAGCAGTTGCAATCGTCCTGCTACTACTTTTGGTCATCCCCATGATGGTATTCCAATACTATCAGGGCAAGGCATCGGAGGAGTCATAACCATGCAGGCAAAACGCTCTCGTTTTCTGACTGTCATGTTGACGCTGGGGTTGGCGTTCTTCTACGTGCCAATGATTCTTCTCGTCGTCTATTCGTTCAACTACTCCAAGATCGTGCCGGTCTGGGGGGGCTGGTCGCTGCGCTGGTACAAAGAGCTTTTTGAATCCCGGGAGGTCTGGAGCGCTGTGTCCCTCAGCCTCCAAATCGCGGTCGTGAATGCAACATTTGCCACGATACTTGGGTCGCTTGCAGGCCTTGCAATGGTTCGCTTTGGCCGCTTCAAGGGGCGCACGCTGTTTGGCGGCATGATTGTCGCTCCTCTTGTCATGCCAGAGGTCATCACCGGCCTGTCACTATTGGTCTTTTTCATTACACTCAACCAACTGTTTGGTTGGCCGTCCGAGCGCGGCTTTGCTACCATCACGATCGCGCACATCACCTTTTCGATGGCCTACGTCGCTGTCACCATTCAGGCCCGACTGACGGGAATGGGCCAAGACCTGGAAGAAGCAGCGGCAGATCTTGGTGCCAAGCCTTTTAAGGTCCTCACGGCCATAACCCTACCCCGCCTGACACCTGCACTCATCTCGGGCTGGCTGCTGGCATTCACTCTGTCACTGGATGATCTCGTGATCGCGAGTTTTGTCACCGGGCCGGGCGCAAACACCTTGCCGATCCTGATCTTCTCGCGCATTAGAGTTGGCCTAAGGCCAGACATCAATGCACTGGCCACGATGATCATTCTAGTCATTGCGCTTTGTGTCGCTGTTGCCGCCATTCTTATGTTCCGACAACAAAGGGCCGATCAACGCGACAGGAAAATGGCTGAAGGCGAGGAGCATTAAGGTGGGCGTCAAAACAACCCCAGCCAAACGGCGAACGGCACCACGAGAAGTTCGACGCAAACAGCTGATTATGGCGGCCATCGATTCGATTTCCAAGCGTGGTTTCGCCGAGACCACGCTGCGCCATGTGACGGAAAAAGCCAATCTTTCACACGGCGTGGTCAACTACCACTTCGACAGCAAAGAAGCACTTTATGATGCGACTTTGGGCTTTCTAACCCAAGAGCATTACTCTGTCTGGACGCATTACCTTGATGCAGCCGGCCCAACACCGGCAGAGCGCATCGAAGCGATCATTCGGGCGGACTTTGACAAGAAGATCTGCACGCGCAAACGTCTAGCCGTGTGGTTTGCATTCTGGGGACAGGCCAAATACCGGCCAAACTACCTGAAAATTCACAACAGATTTGACAACGAGCGACATGACGAAATCGCCACCTGTTGCGCTGAAATGACTCCAGAAGGCGCGAACCAGAGCGCCGAAATCGCGCGGGCAGCTCGGATCATTGAATCAATGGTGGATGGGGCGTGGCTATGCCTGATGTTATACCCAGAGGTCACCGACCGCGAAGTCTCACGCGACGATTGTTTGCACACATTGCGAAACATGTTTCCCGACCATTTTCCGACCAAAATATCCAATTAGTGCCGCCCAAGCGTTGCGATAGCACCAGTGTTACACATCGGCCTGAGCGTAATATTTCTTGACGTAGGCTGGAATGTGCCAGCTACAAACTGTTCCCTTGGGGATAAAGAAACAATCCCCTGCTTTAACGGTGTGCACCGTGCCGTCGGCTTCTGTCACAGTAGCCGTGCCTTCGAGAACTCAGACAAATTAGTCACCAAGATAAGGGCCAATTCTGTTCGGGTAGAGGCGACTGAAAATCAGCCGCATCCAGTTCCAGTGGGGTCAGTCCGACCCGTTGGCGGATAAGTGGCTCACGCGCGGCGACTGTCATTTCGAACCTTATTTATCTTGCGAGCACAACCGTAGATTTCGAAGTGCATTATGTCCTTGACTCACTGCGGTTTGCAACAAATTATTGAATGACTATTCAGATAGAGATAGCAAGTCAACTATCTGATATAATTGATATTTCCGATTATAATATAGTTGGAGAATTCATAAACTGTGTAGCAAGGAGGTCGCAGAATGCCCCGTGATCCAAGATTTGATGTCCTCTTTGAGCCGGTCAAGATCGGGCCCGTCACGGCCCCCAACAGGTTTTATCAGGTCCCCCATTGCAACGGCATGGGGCATCAATACCCGTCATCAATGGCGGAAATGCGCGGCGTTAAAGCCGAAGGCGGATGGGGCGTTGTGAACACCGAGGAATGCGAAATTTCACATACATCCGAGCTCACAAGTGCCATTGAATGCCGACTTTGGGACGACAGCGACATTCCTGCTCTTGCAAAGATGGTCGACAAAATTCATGCCCACGGTGGCCTCGCTGGGATTGAACCGGCACATCTCGGCGCAGGAGTCGCAAACCACTATAGTCGAGAGATTCCAATGGGACCTGCCGCGCGCCCAATTGATCTAACGGATCCAGTATATGCCCGTGCTATGGACAAGGCTGACATCAAGGCGTTCCGCAAAATGCATGTTGATGCAGCGTTACGTTCGAAGAAGGCGGGCTTTGACATTGTCTACGTCTATGCCGGTCACGACATGACAACCCTGATGCATTTCCTTCAGGCGGATCGGAATGACCGCAGCGATGAGTACGGCGGCTGCCTTGAAAATCGTGCCCGGTTGCTACGCGAAGTAATCGAAGACACCAAAAACGCCATTGGCGATACCTGCGCCGTGGCCGTGCGCCTTGCCGTGGATGAAATGAAGGGGCCGAGCGGCATTTCCAGCAACGGCGAGGGCCGTGAAATTGTCGAGATGCTTGCCGAGTTGCCCGATTTATGGGACGTCAATGTCAGCGGGTGGGAGAACGACAGCGCCACGTCGCGGTTCACCGACGAAGGCTATCAGACCGAATACATCCAATTCGTAAAACAAGTAACCACCAAACCTGTGGTCGGCGTCGGGCGTTTCACATCGCCTGACACCATGGTGTCATTGGTCAAAAAGGGTGTTCTGGACCTAATCGGCGCGGCCCGCCCTTCCATTGCTGATCCGTTCCTGCCCAATAAGATCAACGAGGGTCGCGTCGAAGACATCCGCGAATGTATCGGCTGCAATATTTGCGTGTCAGGTGACTTTCTGGGATCGCCCATGCGCTGCACGCAAAACCCAACGATGGGCGAAGAATGGCGCAAGGGATGGCACCCTGAAAGGATTGCCTCAAAAACTGCGGATGAAAGCGTTCTGATTGTCGGCGGCGGCCCAGCTGGGCTCGAGGCAGCGCGGGCGCTCGGTCAACGCGGCTACGAGGTGACATTGGCCGAAGGGCGCGATGTTCTGGGCGGGCGCGTGCATGTCGAAAGCCAATTACCAGGCCTGAACCAATGGCGCCGCGCGACCGATTACCGCGAGTACCAAATCAGCCAGATGGGCAATGTGTCGACCTATCTAAACAGTCCGCTGACCGCCGATCAGGTCATGGAGTTTGAGGCTGATCATGTCGTACTTGCTTTGGGATCGACTTGGGACACCACTGGGATCGGACGTACAAACCGACGCGCAATTGCAGGGCACGAAAGCGGAGCAGTGATGAGCGTCGACGCGATTTGCGCAGGCGAGATGGCAAAGGGGCCCGTCGTGATCTTTGATGATGATTACTACTATATGGCCGGCCTGCTTGCAGAAAAGCTGCGAGTCGCGGGTCATGAGGTAGCCTATGTAACACCCCTGGCTGATGTCTCACATTGGACCCACAACACAATGGAACAAGGCCGCATTCAAGCGCGCCTGATCGAACTTGGTGTGACAATCCTTCCCCACAAAAACCTGAATGCGATCCATGCTGACCACGTCGAATTGGGCTGCGTCTTCACGGGTACCGTCACAGAACATGCCAGCGGTACGGTTATTCCTGTGGCCATGCGCAATCCCACAAGCGACTTGTTCGCCGGGCTCCAAGGGCGCGCAGCCTCGCTGACCAAAATCGGCGATTGCCACGCGCCCGGCACGATTGCTGCGGCGATTTATGCGGGCCACCGCTTCGCGCGCGAATTAGGGGAACCACTCTGCGAAGGCGTCCCATTTCGCCGAGAACTTCCACTCCTCGCGGCTGACTAACCCATGGCACGTGATCCCAGATATGATGTGTTGTTCGAGCCGGTTCAGATCGGTCCTGTCACGGCCAAGAACCGCTTTTACCAAGTGCCACACTGCAATGGGATGGGCCGCAGTTATCCCTCCTCGATGGCCGAGATGCGCCGTATCAAGGCAGAGGGCGGATGGGGCGTCGTCACCACAGAAGAAGTCGAGATCCATCCCTCCGGAGATCACTCACCGTGGATGGGAGGGCGGCTCTGGGAGGACCGCGATATCCCTGTTCTGGCGCGTATGTGCGACGCCACCCACCAGTACGGAGCGCTGGCCGGGTGCGAACTGAACCACGCCGGAGTGATGGCAGCCAACCGCTACAGCCGCGACATCCCGCTTGCGCCAAGCCATACTCCCATCGCCCTGCCTGATCCGGTTCAGGCCCGCGCCATGGATCTCTCTGACATTCGCTTGTTGCGGCAGTGGCATCGCGCTGCCGCCCTGCGCGCCAAGCAGGCAGGCTTTGACATCATCTATGTCTACGCGGGCCACCAGCTCTCAACGATTTCACACTTCCTCTCGCCCTACCGCAATCGCCGCTCTGATGCCTACGGTGGTTGTCTCGAAAATCGCGCACGCCTCTTGCGCGAAATCCTTGAGGACACTCGCGATGCCGTCGGCGACACTTGCGCTGTGGCGATCCGTCTCTCGGTCGATGAATTGATGGGGCAAGACGGAATTTCCAGCGACAGTGACGGGCGCGCGCTTGTCGAGATGCTCGCCGAAGTGCCCGATCTGTGGGACGTGAACATCAGTGGTTGGGAAAACGATAGCGCGACCTCTCGGTTCAAGGCATCAGGCTATCAAGAAAGTTACATCCATTGGGTCAAATCCGTGACAACCAAACCCGTCGTGGGTGTCGGGCGCTATACCTCGCCCGATGCGATGGTGTCTCTGGTCAAAGGCGGCGTGCTTGATTTTATAGGCGCGGCCCGCCCTTCCATTGCTGATCCGTTCCTGCCCAATAAGATCAACGAGGGTCGCGTCGAAGACATCCGCGAATGTATCGGCTGCAATATTTGCGTCTCAGGCGACAATACTTACGTCCCGATTCGATGCACCCAAAACCCGACAATGGGCGAGGAGTGGCGCAAAGGCTGGCACCCCGAACAGATCGCGAAAGCCACCTCTGATGCAAGCGTCTTGATCATCGGCGCGGGCCCATCCGGTCTCGAGGCAGCACGTGCCTTGGGACAGCGTGGATACGCCGTGACACTGGCCGACCGCGCCACGCAACTCGGCGGGCGTCTACTCGGCGAACGGCGTTTGCCGGGCTTAGCGGAATGGGGGCGGGTCATCGAACATCGCACTTGGCAAGTCAGCCAGATGAGCAACGTCGACGTCTTCCTAGAAAGTGATATGACCGCGCAATCGGTTCGAGAATTTGATGCCGACCATGTGGTTTTGGCGACGGGCGCCAAATGGACCCGAGACGGCATCGGCCGAGAAAACCCACGTGGGATTTCAATCGAGGATGGCGCTCGTATCCTGACACCGAACGATATCATGGCGGGGCAGCGCCCCAACGGACCGATTGTCATATTCGATGATGATCATTTCTATATGGGCGGATTGATGGCGGAACTCTTGCGTCAGGAAGGCTGCGACGTCACCTTCGTGACCCCCTCTGCCCATGTCTCTGAATGGACCTATCAAACTCTCGAACAACACCGCATTCAAGCACGTCTTATGAAGATGGGCGTAAAGATATTCCTGTCTCACAACTTGGCCCAGGTTGGCGCACAAAGCGTAACGATAACATGTGGTTACACCGATGCGAAAACCACAATCACCGCCCATGCAGCGCTGATGGTGACCATGCGGTCCCCGCGAGAAACTCTCTATCAGGGCCTTACCAAGACCGGCCCTCCATCCCTCACACGTATTGGTGATTGTCTCGCTCCCGGCACGATCGCCGCTGCCGTTTATGCTGGTCACCGCTATGCCCGTGAATTGGGCGAAGATGTGCCAGACGTACCTTTCCGACGCGAGCTTCCCAAACTCGCACCGGTAAATTGACCGGAGACACCGATGCCCCAAGATCCTCGCTATGACCCGCTGTTTTCGCCTCTGAAAATTGGCCCCGTCACCACCAAGAACCGCTTCTTTCAGGTGCCACATTGCACGGGCATGGGCTATCTTCGCCCTCGAATGCTGGCAGATATGCGCGAGGTCAAAGCAGAAGGCGGATGGGGCGTTGTGTGCACCGAATACAATTCCATTCACCCGTCCTCAGATGATTTGAAACACGTATCGGCCTCGCTCTGGAATGACAGCGACATCCGTGCTCATCGCTTGATGACAGATAAAATCCACGCGCACGGCGCGTTGGCGGGCGCAGAGCTCTGGTATGGCGGATCCCGTAGCGCCAATTTGATGACCCGCGAGGTCGCGCTTGATCTCAACAGTGTACCGAACGCCGTCGGACACCCTTTTCAAACCCGCGCGATGGACAAGGGCGACATCAAGACCCTGCGGCGATGGCACCGCAAGGCCGCCCTACGGGCGCGCGATGCGGGGTTTGACGTGGTCTACGTCTATGCGACACACGGGTACTTGCTGGCCAATTTCCTCAATCCGCGACGCAACACACGCAGCGATGAATACGGCGGCCGCATGGAAAACCGTGTGCGATTGGTACGGGAGTTGATCGAAGAAACAAAAGAAGCCGTGGGCGATCGCTGTGCCGTTGCGGTGCGCTTTGCTGCTGATGAACAGATTGGCGAAGATGGGGTTCCCATAACAGGTGAACGCCGTGACATGTTCGAAATGCTCGCACCCCTGCCCGATCTTTGGGATATCAACATCGCGGATTACATCGTCGAAATGGGAACGTCACGTTTCACCAAGGAAGCGGCCCTAGAACCTTATATGAGCTTCGTCAAATCGGTCACCGACAAGCCGGTCGTGACGGTCGGGCGATTTACGTCACCCGACGCAATGGTAAGTCAGATCAAGCGCGGTGTCACCGACCTGATCGGCGCGGCGCGCCCGTCTATCGCCGACCCTTTCTTACCTGCCAAGATCGAAGCCGGAGACGTTGACAGCATCCGCGAATGTATCGGCTGCAATATCTGCTATTCCGGCGACAGTCTGGGTGTGCCGATCCGCTGCACGCAAAACCCAACCATGGGCGAAGAGTGGCGCAAGGGCTGGCACCCCGAAAAGATTGCTCCTAAAGGCAGCGACTCTCGCGTTCTTGTGGTCGGTGCTGGCCCTGCTGGACTTGAGGCCACACATGCCTTGGGCAAACGCGGCTACAAAGTCATGCTTGCCGAAATGACGAAAACTCTGGGGGGGCGTGTCCCGCGCGAAGCGGCCCTTCCGGGGATGATGGAATACAACCGCGTGACGGCCTACCGAGAACATCAAATCGGGCAAATGGCCAATGTCGATGTGTTCCTCGACAGCCCGCTGACGGCGCAAGATATTCACGACGTTGGCGCGGATCATGTGCTCCTCGCGACTGGTGCCAAATGGCGTAAAGAGCGCTTCGACGGGGATAGTTTCGTCTCGATCGCCGCCCAAGGAACGGGCCCATCCATCCTGACCGCCGATGACATTATGGACGGCAAAATACCCGACGGGCCGACACTGGTCTATGATGAAGACAGCTACTACCTCGGGGGCGTCATTGCCGAAAAGATCCGTGCGGCTGGCGGGGACGTGACCTATGTGACGCCCGCCGATGCGGTTTCACAATGGGCCGAAAACACCTCGGAACGCTGGAAAGTCCGCACCCATATGATGCGCCTTGGCATTGGAATAGAGGTGTCCAAATCACTGCAAAGTTTTGATGGCGAAAGGGCCGTGCTGGCATGTGAATATTCCGGCGAAGAAACAACAGTCCCTGTCGCCTCGGTGGTGATGGTGACACAACGCAAGACCAACGACGCTCTCTACCATGTTCTTGTTGACGGCGCCGGCGGAGATGCAAACGCCCTACCCTTCACGCTTACTCGGATCGGAGATTGTGATGCTCCGGCGATCATCGCGGCGGCGGTCTATGCGGGCCACAAATTCGCCCGCGAGCTGGACACCCCGATCGACCCTGATGACCCGCTCCGCCATGATCATGTGGATGTCGGCAAGACGCCGGACGGAGCCTATTTGTTAACGGCCACACTAGGCGATGCTAGTGAGGAGTATCTCAAGACATTGCGGCTCTATTACGAAGAAGAAATCGAAGGCGAAGCCTACTTCAATGCGCTAGCGGATCGGTTTCCTGACACCGGCCAGAAGCTAAAATTGCGTCTCTTGGCGCAAGTCGAAGCTTTTGCCGCCGCCTCTGTAGCGCCCCTTATAACCCTTTACAATTTGCAACCACGGTCGACAGACGAGCTGCAAGCTTCTGGCCGCAAGCAAGCTGGCGAAGCCCCCGCCGTATGGGAAGATCTATTGGCCCAGATGCGCGAACAATTTCCTAGATATGTTAAGGAATTTCAAAATCTCGAAGCTCTCGCTCCACCGATCGACCTTGCCCGACTAAAGGTGTTAACGGCGCACGAGGTTGCGGCCATTGCTTTCCTTGAAGCCGAAGCAGCAGGTGCCGCCGACAGCGATGCACCCCTGTGGCACTACTTGGCTGGCGGCACCGCATGAATACGCTCCTCAGCCCACTCGTTATAAACGGCCAAACTCTGCGCAACCGGATATTCTCAACTGGCCATATGGCCGTGATGCTAAAGGACAACCTGCCCACGGAGCGGATGGCCGCATATCACGAAGCACGCGCGAAAGGTGGCGCCGGGTTGATCATCATCGAGGCAGCGCGCGCGCATGCCTCAGGCATGTCCGGCAGGCCAGCCATTCGCGCCTACGAGGATGCTTGCATCCCCGGATATGCCCGCGTCGCAACCCAGTGCCAGCGCCACGGGACGAAGGTTTTAGCACAACTCACCCATCCGGGCCGCGAGATGACAACCAACGCGGATGGCACGCAGGCAGTAGCGCTTGCCCCTTCGGCTGTCCCGACAGAGCGGTTTCACGTCATTCCGCGAGAAATGACAGTGGCTGAAATTGAGGACATCATCGCAGGCTTTGAGGCCGCTGCGGCGCGCTTGCGAAAAGCTGGGCTTGATGGTGTCGAAGTCGTCGCATCGCACGGTGTGCTGGCCTCGCAATTCCTGAACCCGAAGGTGAACCTGCGCACGGATGCCTATGGTGGGTCACGCGAAAACCGGATGCGGTTTTTGTCCGACGCTTTGCGGGCCGTGCGTCGTGGTGCGGGGCCCGAACTTGTTGTCGGCGCGCGGCTATCGATAGACGAAAAAGAACACGACGGGCTTGAGCCAGACGAGATGATTGCAGTTGCATCTACGCTGACCGATCAGAAACTGGTTGATTACTTGAATGTCACTGCGGGCACCTCGGCAGGGTTAGCTGGATCAACCCATATTGTGCCGCCTATGGCATTTGAGGCCGGGTATACAGCGCCCTTGGCTGCCACTGTGCGGGCCAATGTGGATGTGCCTGTGTTCGTGGCAGGCCGTATCAACCAGCCACAAATTGCAGAAAACGTCCTCGCTTCGGGCCAAGCAGATATGTGCGGCATGACTCGTGCCATGATCGCTGATCCGCAGATGCCCAACAAAGTCGCGGCGGGCAAACTAGACGACATTCGTGCCTGCGTTGCCTGCAATCAGGCCTGCATCGGCCATATGCTTGGCGGCTACGCTATTTCGTGCATCCAGCACCCTGAAACGGGGCGTGAATTGACCTATGGCACTCTGACCGCTGCCAAGCCGTCGAAACGAGTACTGGTCGTAGGCGGTGGACCCGCAGGGCTTAAGGCCGCTGCGGTTGCGGGCGAACGCGGACACGCCGTAACCTTGCTTGAGGCCGACAGCATGCTGGGCGGACAGGTTCGCCTTGCGCAAATGCTGCCTGGGCGCGCTGAGTTTGGCGGCGTCACGACCAATCTTGAACGCGAGGCCCGTGCGGCGGGTGTCGATATCCGTCTGAACACCCGCGCCACCGCTGAAACCGTCAATACCCATGCACCCGACGCGGTGATCCTCGCAACCGGTGCGTCCCCTCGCAGCATCGTGCTTGAAGGTGCCGAAGATGGCCATGTCGTTGAGGCATGGGATGTCATTTCGGGTTTGGCAAACGTCGGTGGCCGCGTTGCGATTGCCGATTGGCGCGGCGATTGGATCGCACTTGGGGTCGCCGAGTTGTTGGCCCAAAATGGTTGCCACGTGCGGCTGGCAGTCAATGGTATGACGGCGGGGCTATCGATCCCGCAATACGCACGCGACGTTTGGTTGGGAAAATTACACACCTTGGGGGTTGAGGTTACCCCTTATCTGCGCCCCTACGGGGTTGACAATGACAGCGCCTATTTTCAACACACACTGAGCCAAGAACCCGTGGTGTTTGAAGGGGTCGATACCTTGGTCACGTCATTGGGTCATACGTCCAACGACACACTCGCCAAAACCCTATGCGACGCCGGCCATGAGGTCACATCTATTGGTGACTGCCTCAGCCCGCGCACCGTAGAAGAGGCCGTTTTGGAAGGCTTGCAAATCTCGGCGGAACTCTAATTTGCTAACCGCCAGCCAACCTGCGCATCAAGAACACCTCGGCCCCGTCAGGAATGCTCTGTGACCAGTCATCCCGGTAAATCGTACCATTTATCGCCACGGCAACGTCTTTCTTGATCGGCCCCTCTAGTCCGGGATAGCGCTCTTGCAACCTGCGCAGCAGTTCACGGATTGTGTTGGCCTCAATGGTGACGTGCTCTTGGTTGCCTGCCAAAGGACGCAGGCCAGCCCAAAGAGTCACCTCCACCATTATTCCTTCGCCTGCGCGTTCAAGGCCGCCAGAATACGCGGCGGCGAGACCGGAATATGGGTCATCCGCACATTCATCGCATCCGACACCGCGTTGGCAACTGCCGCCAATGGTGGAACAATCGAAGTTTCGCCAACTCCGCGCACACCATAAGGGTGGTTGGGGTTGGGAATCTCTAGGATTTGCGTATCGATCATTGGCAGATCCGAACAAACCGGAATCCGGTAGTCAAGGAATCCGGGGTTCTGTAATCGCCCGTCTTCGCCATAAACGTATTCTTCGTTCAATGCCCAACCGATACCCTGCACCGCACCGCCTTGATATTGCCCTTCGACATAGGCGGGATGCACAGCCTTACCTGCATCCTGAATGACAGTGTAACGGATCACACGGGTTGAACCTGTTTCCGGGTCCACTTCGACATCGCAAATATGGGTGCCAAACGAAACGCCGGCACCATCTGCAACCAACTCACTATGGCCCGCAATTGGACCACCTGTGTTACCCGCTTCTGCTGCAATGTCCTTGATAGATAGCGGCGCACGATTGCCGTGCTTAGGTCCAGCTGCCTTAGCAAAGCCCTCTTCCCAATTCACATCCTCGACCGGAATTTCCCACATCATGGCCGCACGTTCGCGCAAGGTCTTGATTGCATTGCGTGCGGCAGAGATTGTGGCCATCGAAGACGAAAACGTTCCCCGGCTGCCGTCCGTCATGTCATTATAACCCAGCGAAGACGTATCAGCGACAATCGCTTTGACGTGTTCATATGGAATACCAAGCTCTTCGGCCGCGATCAGCGACAACGACGCACGCGACCCCCCAACATCAACAGTGCCCACGGCAATCGTCACCGTGCCATCCGCTCCGATATTGAGGTCCGAACAGGTTTGCCCACCAAAATTGAACCAGAAACCACAAGCCATGCCACGTCCCTGGTTCTTTCCCAAAGGTGCGGACATATGGGGGTGCGCCTTGGCAGCATCCAACGTCGGTCCGATGCCGATCGGACCATAAACCGGTCCATAGGATGATCGTGTTCCTTCCTGCGCCGCGTTTTTGATCCGCAACTCAACTGAGTTCATGTCAATCGCATCAGCAAGCTCATCAATCGCACTTTCAACGGCAAAGGCCGCCATCGGTGCGGAAGGCGCACGATAGGCCGCCACCTTGGGCCGATTGACAACGACCTCGTACCCGATCGCCTTGACGTTTTCGAGATCGTAGCAGGCAAAGGACGTCATCGCGCCGGTTTCTGCCCAAGCATCAGCGTACGGTCCGCTGGTATAGCGCAACGTCGCGAGTGCGCTGGTGATCGTGCCGTCCATGGTCGCACCCAGCTTTACGTCGATTGACGTGGCGCTCGTCGGACCGGAGGCGCGAAACACTTCTTCTCGGGTCATCACGAGTTTCACTGGTCGCCCGGCTTTACGCGACAATGCCAGCGCAACAGGTTCCGCCCAAACATGGGTCTTACCGCCAAAGCCGCCGCCGATTTCCGATGACGTCACCCGAAGTTTTGACACATCCAATCCCAATAGATCTGCACAAACCTGTCGATAGACAAAATGGCCCTGCGTGCACACCCAGAGGTCTGCGGTGCCATCAGCGTTGCAATTCGCAACACAGGCATGTGGCTCAATGTAGCCTTGATGGGTTTGTTCGGTTTTGTAGGTCCGCTCGATGATCACGTCGGACTTGGCAAACCCCGCATCCACATCACCGTGCCCGAACTCGGATCGGTTCGCGACGTTCGAAGGCTTTGTCGGTGCCGGATCTACCCCGGTTGTAAAGATCGTGTCATCCAGCAAAGGCGCATCAGGTGCCACTGCCGCATCAACGTCGACCACGTGAGGAAGAACTTCGTATTCAACTTCGATCAGCTTCATTGCAGCGCGTGCCACAGAAGCGTTGATCGCTGCCACCGCGGCGACAGCGTGGCCGTCATACTTGGCTTTGCTGCGTGCCATGCTGTTATCTAGAATCGCAAACAGAGCCGTGTCCCCGTCAGTCAGATCCGGCAGATCGGCCGCCGTGACCACCGCTTTGACACCCTTGAGCGCCTCGGCCTGCGACGTGTCGAGCCGGATAATCCGTGCGTGGGCATGGGGGCTGCGCAACACGCGCGCCACCAATTGCCCAGGCATGTTGAAATCCGCGCCGTAACGCGCGCGGCCCGTCACCTTGTCCACACCGTCTGGGCGCAGAACCCGCGTTCCAACGGATTTC
The DNA here is from genome assembly GCA_947489325.1 of uncultured Paracoccaceae bacterium. Lineage (GTDB taxonomy): Bacteria > Pseudomonadota > Alphaproteobacteria > Rhodobacterales > Rhodobacteraceae > CANLDA01. The sequence goes on from CANLDA010000029.1 coordinate 28,114, forward strand.
AGGGCTTGTTCTTTATAGCTCGGATCAAAGGTCATGCGTTTGCTCCTCTCATCTCGGCAGCGGCATCTTGCACCGCACGGACGATTTTGTCGTATCCTGTACAGCGGCATAGATTACCCGCCAGCCAAAACCGGATTTCCTCTTCGCTCGGGTCAGGATGGGCTGCAAGCAACGCCTTGGCTGCCATCAAGAAGCCCGGCGTGCAGATCCCACATTGCAGTGCCGCATGCTCAATGAACTTGACCTGAAGCGGGTGTAATTCCCGTCCATCAGACATGCCTTCAATCGTCTCGACTTCGCGCCCTTGGGTTTCTGCCCCCAGCACGAGGCAAGAACATACAACGCGCCCGTCCATGATGGTACTGCATGCGCCACAATCACCCGTTCCGCAGCCCTCTTTTGCGCCCATCAAGCCAAGTCGGTTGCGCAACACGTCCAGCAATGTCTCGTCCACATTACACAGAAATTCAACATCATCGCCATTGATGGTCGTCGATACAGATATGGATGTCATTGTGTGCCTCCTGCGCGGCCGTAAGCGATTTCTGCGGCCCGTCGCCCAAGCACGCCTGCCACTTGATTTCGAAATTCTACCGTGCCGCGTTTGTCATCAATCGGGTTGCTTGCCGCGGTGCACGCCGCCTCAACCGCTTTAAGCGTTGCATCGTTCAGCTTGTTTCCAACGAGGGCTGCGGCCGCGGCGTCAACCACCACAACGCTGGGCGCCACCGCACCCAGTACAACCCGCGCCGTTTGCACAATTCCCTCATCGTCCAACGTGAGGTTCACCGCCGCCCCGACGACGGCAATGTCCATCTCCGTGCGGGGAGTGAACCGCAAGTAAGCATCACCCGACCGCGCGTCTGGTTTAGGAAGCGAAATCGCTTCGATGATCTCGTCCCGAGCAAGCGATGTTTTCCCTGGTGCAGTAGGAACGTCCGCAACGTCAATCATCCGCGCTCCTCCCGGCCCAACAATGCGCGCACGTGCATTTGCAGCGACCATCGCCGGAACACTGTCTGCCGCTGGCGAGGCATTGCACAGATTGCCGGAAATCGTGCAACGCGATTGAACTTGCGTGGAACCGATCAGATTAGCCGCCTCAACAACACCCGGCCACGCCGCGACAAGCGCGCCGTGTTCGCCGAGCGCTGCACAAGGAACGGCCGCGCCAATGGTGAACCCTTCGGCTGTCTCAACAATCTGATCCATGCCTGCGATGGATTTAATATCAACGACAAGTTCTGCGTCGAAATCATCGCCCTTCATCCGAACCAATAGGTCCGTGCCCCCAGCCAGAACGTATGCAGGACCATCTGATCGCGCCAACAGATCAACTGCGTTTTCTATTGTTGTCGGGTTTTCGTACCGCATCGTCGTCCTCCTTTGGCAAGCCCCCTGCTAAAAGGCCATCGCTGACTGGATGATCAGTCAATTTACCCCTCTAGTACAAGCCCGAAATGATAGACATAGGAACAAATCAAGACCATTTGACGCGTCATCAACCACAAATGACGTCAAACCAGTCACATTTACGTTCTGGTCTTGGCAGCCCCCCACTTATACATTCGAACCGATTGAGCGACCAAACTGACAATTTCTTTCTAGAGTTCAGTTTGTCAGGTTTTCTGCTATGAACAACGAAAGCATCATTGGTATCCCAACGCCTCATCGCACTTCGTCTTTTGGCACCTGCCGTGACACAGACCGTGGGTTCTTGAAAACAGTATCGAGGCAGCAGCTCATGTCTGACAACATATTATGGTAAATGAAGAAGCAGGGGCGCTCACTGGCAGAGTGACCGCTGAGTTCATCCGGTTTGTGTTTCCTTCTGTGTTTGGGCTCTTGGCGATTTCCTCAGGAGGCGTCATCGACGGGATTTTTGTTGGTAATTTCGTCGGCTCCATCGCGTTAGCGTCAGTTAATATCGCCGTGCCTTTGTTGGCCTTTGTGTTTGGTGCCATCCTGATGGTTTCGCTGGGCGGCGCTGTCGCGGCAGGCAAATCACTTGGTGAAAACAACAACGATGATGCGTCGAACATCTTCACAAAGACGGGAATCTCCCTAACGGTCATCATGGTCGTACTTTCGGTCATTTCTCTCTGTTTCCCAGAGCGTATCGCAACTGTGCTTGGTGCTCAGGGCGAAACAAACCCGCTAAGTTCCGAGTATATCTGGGTCATCGCTTGGTTTTTTCCGGCCTTTGGGTACTTCGTTTGGTTGAACCAGTTTGTTCGCACGGATGGGCGGCCCGGGCTATCGATGATTGCAATGGTCACGATGACACTCATTAACATCGTCCTAGATTATGTGCTGATCGCGCATCTTGATTGGGGGCTAACAGGTGCGGCGCTGGCCACAGGGTTGTCCTTTGTCTTCGGCGGATTGCTGATCTTGATCATCTACCCCGGCCCGCGTGCCAACCTAAAGCTCGTCAGGCCATCCGGCTCATGGATGGCCGTCCTACGCGCAAGCTACAATGGGTTTTCTGAATTCGTGAATGAGGCGTCCAGCGGGCTTATCCTGCTGTTATTCAACTGGATTCTTATCACACAAGTAGGCGCACTGGGCGTCGCAGCGTTTACCGTCGTCGACTATGTGGTCTACTTTGGAATTCTAGTGTTCTATGGCGTCTCCGAAGGGCTGGTCCCGCTGGTCAGCATCAATTTCGGAGGACGCAAACCGGACCGGATCGTTCGATTTGTCATGTTAGGAGCAGGCCTCAATTGCCTCATTGGGGCCGTGATCATCGCAAGCCTGTTGATTTGGCCTGTCAACATGATCTCATTCTTCCTGATGGATGATGAGCCGGAGATCATCGCGCTGTCTGTCTCGATTATTGCGGTGATGTGGCCGATGTTCCTGTTCAACGGGGCCAACATTGCCATCTCGGCGTATTTCACCGGAATGCAATGTGCCCGGCAATCCGCTACACTTGCAATTTTGCGGTCATTGCTTCTTCCCGTGACATTGATCCTGATGTTCTGGCAACAGTTCGGCTTCATGGGTGCATTCTACGCTTTGCCAATTTCAGAGGCAGTCACGTTTGGAGTCGCGCTGTTTCTTTTGAAATCTCGGCACCCACGGCAGATCATGAAATGACCAATCCAAAAAGGCGACCGTGCTCAGCATCGTCAAACGGCATCGCAAAAACGCTTAGAGTGTCATTTCGCCCCGTACCGCAAACGACCCCTTCTTGATGGTAAAGGAAAAGAAACCGCTCAGCTCTATGCTCATTCCAAGGAAAGTATGGTGAAGGCCACAATCGCTACTCATCGTTATTTATGTTCAAAAATTGGAATGACAACATCAAAAATTATTCATCATACGGGCCGGGTAGCAAAAATATTTGAGATGAGCCCCCATCCGATATTACAAGGAGAGAGTTTTGATTTTGCAATGGGGCGCGTAGGGAATATGAATAGCCCCTAGATTTGTAGACGCTTTCTTCCCTAACTTTGAGGCAAGGAGGCCGTTATGGGGAAGCCAAATTTC
>CANLDA010000030.1 GCA_947489325.1 uncultured Paracoccaceae bacterium
AGTCAACGCGAGCTTTGAAGTCAAGGTGTCACAGGTGCGCGCGCAAGCCACAGAGACCGCACAGACGCTCCCCGATTCCTCCTTGTCAGGTTTGTCGCCGCTGCAGCTCGCGCTGTCAGCAACCACAAACCTTAGACTTTTCGGACCTTGGATCAAAATGCGCTAAGGTCTGCTTTGGCGGACCGTTCAGCAAACGGCCCATTTGGGGAGGCTAGCTAAGCGTATCCAGATGGACATTGGCCGCTGCTGTCCGCTTGGCCCAATCCTCACCCTCAATGCATTTCCACTCCGCGCCCAACTCGTTCAACCAAGAGCGCAGCCTGCCGGTGAACCACGCTCGGCGCGCCGGATCAGCGAAATGTCGTGTTCCGTCATCTTTCCAAGGCGTTGCGTGGTCTAGCAGAAGGTAAATCTTCCCTTCGACGGCAGAACGTGCCCAGTCAACAAGCGGCTTATGCACTTTGCCTAACAACGCCTCGGCCCAAACCAACGTTTGCAAGGCATCCGTATCCTCGACAATAATCGGTCCACCTCGCGCCGCCATCGTATCGGCCAATGCTTTGTGGCCCGCCATGATCGACTCGAAGTCTTCCGCGACCCAATCTTGCCCATGCCGGAAGACGGCGTCGTAGTCACGCCCATATTCAGGGATAGGCACACTTTTAAGCCGTGCAGCCAATGCTTCAGACAATACCGTCTTGCCGGTGCTTTCCGCTCCCACCAGAACAAGGCGGCGTTGGTAGTGGCTCCGCACTGGAATTGGCACATGGCTCCAATTGCTCGTCAGATCTTCTCGGATCGCCGTGGCCGACACGGGCACAATCTGTCGCTCGGGGTCCACTGGAAAGGGCCGCGCATCGACTTCCTGCGCGAGGCGGTGGACGTAACCTTCCGAGCCGAAAACCCAATCAATGGGCTCGGGGTGGAACTCCGTAATTGCTGCGCGCCAGATAGGCCAAAAGTTGTGGTGATCCTCTGGTGCCTGCGGAATGTCGCGGTGCATGTGCAGCACGCGATAGCCGGGCCGCGACAGGCATTCCCTCATCCACGCGGCCCTTAGATATCCGTCGATTGGCTCTGCGTCATGGCTACACACCAGCACCGTCATCACATCACACCGCGCCTTCCCGACCTCGGCACAATAGAGATGGCCCGCATGGGGCGGCATAAACTTCCCCAGTAGAAAGCCGTGTGTTTTCATGTCGTCAGAGGCTGCATCGCGGCCCGACGCCACTGGACCAATCCTGTGATAGCAAGGCCTAGGAACACGACGTATAGTGCCGCCGTCGGCTCCAGTCCGCGCGTGTAGAAAAGACCAATCGCCAGCACATCCACGGCAATCCACAAATACCAGCTTTGCAAGTATCTTCGCGACAATAGGAATTGTGCAGTAATGCTTAGCGCCGCCACTGCCGCATCCCAGTAAGGGGCGGCTGCATCGGTATAGACTGCCATCAGGCTGGCAACGATCAACCACACAATGGCGGTCGCCCCAAGGTACAACGCGAATTTTCCAGTCCCCAAAGGTACCACGATGACACGACCGTCGCGCGCGCGCCCGTTTAGCCAGACATAGAGGCCGTAGAATTGAATAAAGAAAAAATAGACCTGTAACAGCGCGTCACTATAGAACCGATATTCCCAGAAGACGAAAAAATACAGCGTCACCACTGCAAAGCCGAACGGGTAATTCCAGATCGAACGTCGGATGATCAGACTTACGTTCAGTATTCCACATATAACCGCGATCCACTCGATAGGGCGGCTGCCAACCATGCCCCAAAAGAACTCCAACATATCTTTCATCCTGCTCGTTTTACTTGCCGGATTTAAACCGTAAAACATTGGGGTGACGCAACCAATATGATCCGCCCCTTCCAGCGCCAATATGTTCAAGGTCATCAGCAGCTAGCAAAAAGTTGGGCAGAATTTTGGCTCTCCCGCGCTTGCAGACATTAGTTGCATTGCAGAAAATCGCTAGAGATGGGCTCTACTACCATTTCTCTGCGAGTGACCTCAATGACCGCTATAGGAACTGATCAACAGTGCGACACAGGCTAACAATGCCCCATGTTCACGCCGCTGGCGCTCCATTCCGCCCCAGCAGTCGCCCCACTTTGCCTCCCCAGTTCAAAAACTCTATAGCCTTCAACGCTCGGCAAGGAATCCTACCACCCCAGCCATGAGCTTTCCGGTCAGTAAATCAACGCTCCTGTCGCGCGATTCTGGCCCAGTGCCCCCCCAAAATGCCCCAAGTAATGCCCCACGGTTTTGTTGGTCCTGTGGTGGGTGTGTCCAGCTATTGTTATGTCCGAGTATAGTCGGCATAGGGATAAGTAATGAAAGCGCAGGTCAGAGGTGCGGAGCGGCCCGAAGACCACCCCGCCTTGCAGGTTCATCCCAAACCAGAATAACCAAGATAAGACATTTCCTAATAGAAACTTTGATAATGGGGTTGCTTTAGTAATCTTTGCAAAGTCGATAGTGTATAAGCGATAGAAGCACAGAGATCGCGTGCTTAAGATTTTCAACCCAGGCGTTTTATGGGTGCCGCAGTACGAGGAGTTGTGTTTACTCTCATCTGAAATTACCCTTTTTTAGATTCGTCGGTTTATGAGCAGAACTAACAAACGGAACTCTCGATCCCATGACACTACGGCTTTGCCGTGGCAAAGTTTGGAAATAAAGAACCTCCACCTCCTTGATATTGATCAGGTGCTGTCTGACGTCCCTATCTATGACGAGTATGCGATTGAGCGTGCTTTGCTGAATGCTGAAAAATCGTTGGGTCAACAATCTGGGACAACCGAAGTTATGGGGTGCTTGCGCGCAATTGCTGGCATGCAATCCTGCCCTGATGATCCCAATTGCCCCTTTATACCTGCAATCTTGCTGGCCAATGGGCGACGCTCTGCAGAATTATCTGATTTCGAAAGTATCACTGAATTTCTGACTGCAGCTGAAAATGTGGTGAAGCATCTAGGTCTAAGTTCTCGACTTTCTCACATAATATGGGTCTTGAATCGGGAGCGATATACTTCGGCTCAGAAGGCTGCAAATGGATATCTTTCTATTGTGGAGTCTATGCCAAAAGATCAGTTGAGTTTAGGCCAAATTATATTCCTTTCTCATGCAATCCATATTTGTAACAGAACTGGAAAGCCAAAGCCGCTGACTGACGCAGTTTTGACAAAAATTTCGCTGCTCCATGGACAAATTGATATGACGACCCCATTGGGTATTATGTCGGGTTTGACATCCCTTACGCTCAATTGGAACGCCTCAGACCCAAGTGCAATTGGGGACAAGCTACAAGCTGTAGCAACTAAACTATCAACGGGTCAAAACTCGCTTAAAGCAGCAGAAGTTTGGGGCTTATGCTATAGAGCCTTTCACAAATCAAAAAAAGATGAGCTAGCATTCACGGCTAGCGTGAAACGGAATTGAGTTGCACCGTTCCTTTTACTAAATGAGTTAGTGGCTTCATAATTCTGCGTAAAGCCTATTCGATGGGTTTACAGTCTAATTCACAAGAGGCAGTTTACAATTTATGACACCTGATCATGGCAAACTAAGCGAAACATGTTGAATTTTTCGCGCCACACAAATTACAAATTTGTCGCCAAGGTATGCGATGATGCTTGGAAAGCACTTCGTTGGCTTGTTATTTCCATTCCGGCATTCCAAGTTTAGGAAACGGGAAGCATTGTCGGAAATGCGCTCGGATAGAGATGCTTGGAAACAGCAGGCAACAGCACTTTATAAGTGCGCCAGAATAGAAACGCCGCCGTTGGTCGCCGTGGTAATCGAAAAGATGGAGAGCCTATAAATGGACAAAGAAGAGTGGGCACAAGCAGCCGACGACCGTAGAGAAATATTCCGGCCAACGTGGTTTAAGCAGCTCTTAGGTGGGCAGCTTTCTTTAGGAGACACATTCTGGATTGGAAACTTTGGCGTTGCACTTATTTTTGTGCCCCTAGCGTTTGTTTTTTCACTGATTTTGTTAATATTTACAGGCATCAATGATCAAGTCACTTCGTTTAGAAATATTGTCATATTGATCCTGATGGCTCTTTATTATGCCTTCTTGACCAGGGCTGTTCTCATTTCCGCAGTGCGTACCCCTCAAGTTGGTGCTTGGCGGTGGATCGGGCTTGGGTACACAGCACTCAAGGTCATCACAATGTCCGCACTGGCATTTGTCATGCTGATTTCAGTATAGGCTGGCAACACAACTCAAGATGCTTGCACCTCTTATATAACCCCATGTGCAACAAACACCGCAAAACGCATGCGGCCGTATTCACAGACCCCGTGTCTGGAACGGTCGAACGGGCCGCAATCGAAAAGCTGCTTACTTGGGGCATTTTCGGGGGCACTGGGCCAGAGCCTCGCGACAGGGGCGTTGGTTTACTGGCCGGAAAGTTCATGGCTGGGGTGGTAGGAAACCTTGCCGGGCGTTGAAGGCTTTAGGGTTTTTGAACTGGGGAGGCAAAGTGGGGCGACTGCTGGGGCGGTTTCGTTTTTGAAGAGGACGGAATGGAGTGTCAGCGGAATGAGCATGCGGCATTGTTAGCCTCTGTCGCACTGTTGATCAGTTCCTATAGCGGTCATTGAGGTCACTCGCAGAGAAATGGTAGTAGAGCCCACATTACCAAATGCTGCGGTGCGGCTTATGTCTGCTTTTAACTCATTGGTTTGCCTGATACAGTTTTTGCTCAGGCAGCTAACTATCTTATTGGGTCTTCCTTTTGAAACAACTTGGGTTCAGTTTAACTCTATTTTATCTTCTTGCAGGCCCTGTATTTGCAGATGATCCGCAATCACAGCTGGCCCGTGAGATTGAGATCGTATCGGTCACATCAAACCAATCTTTGCTTGACATTGGAACAGGTCTCGGATGGACTTTGTTCCCCCCCTTAATCAGGCGTTACGAGATGGGAATGAACGGTTGTGAAGTGACTGCGCGAGCATTGAAAATTGACGCTCAAACTTCCACGGAACAACCATTTGTTGAGATCAAGTTTGATCTTGGTCGCACATGGCTTCCCGATGCATCTGTGCCAATTGGTGATGAATTTGCTTTCGGGATGGGTAATGGAGACACGACATACGGCTCAGCTATGTTTGAACTGCATTTTATTCCCCCATATGAGCCGACAATCTGGTCCAGTGTGTCAGGAAAAGAAGTCGGGCGGCGCGTCCTCTTCACTCGCTTCATTATGGAGCCAGTCGCAGGCGAAACTCAACCCCGCCGCCTGCTCACGCTTCTAAACAAATATCAAGATGAGTATTGTAATTTCATTGGATAGTCGTGCTGATCGATTACTTCGCATTTGAACAAGGTCCAGTGCGCATTAATGCCACCAAGTTCAATCATCTTGACACGATTTTCACAAAAGTAGCCATTGGCGCTAGCGCAGCGAAAGCTCGCTTTGTCTAAGGTTTGTGGTTGCTGACAGCGCGAGCTGCAGCGGCGACAAACCTTAGACAAAGCGGTCATTTTCTGTGGATCCAGCAACGACTGCTTTTAGGCAAATGGCCTAACGAAAATCACATGCCAAGATTAGGCCAAACGTAAGGTTCTAGAAATCCTCAAATTCGGGAACATTGCCAAGTCTTACAAGAAAACTTGGCGATCCGACTTCGCCACTGTTCGGGTCTTCGCTGACCATATAGGCATCAGCGCCAGCGCAATCTTCGGACTGAGCTTCCCTTTCGGCTCTGTTTTGTGCTTCAGACGCCGTGGAATATTCGAATTGTTTAGCAATTTTCAAACCGCCTTGCCCCTCACGTCCGGCTTTTTTTTCCACATATGTCTGGCAGATATAGTGAACCTTTATTGAGCTCTGATCTGGGTTCGTCATGGCTAGATCCTTGGATAGAGTAAAGACGTTACTGAGATTTGAGAATATGTGGCGCAGGAAACTTGTTTGCAGCTCGCTCCATCAAGGTGTGCGAGGAATAGTGGCCAACAATGCTATCCTCGCTTTGTGGTAGGTTTGGCTGCGTGTGATTTGAGCGCGTCGCTAATGTCCTTAGTGGGTGTGTGTGCTTCTCTTTCGAGCCGAGCAGTCCGAAGCCGAACATTTTTAGCATGTCGTTTTTCAGCTTCTTCGTCGACAATCTTCCTGACAACACGCGTTGTCTTTTCCATCGGGGTTTCTGCTTTTTGTATGCTCGTTTTGAACGCTGTCTTTTTTGTTAACTTCACCATGGTTTATCTCCTCAGTAAGTTCATGTGCCTATGTCTGAGTTAAGTGCTTTACATCAACGTAAGGTATTCGCTCTTGCCTATTACATGTGGTCGCTGTGAAAGCGGACGTTCCCACAGGAGTTTTGTCGCGATATCCGGCGCGGCCATTGCATGCATCAATGCACTGTAATTCATTTGAAAATTCATTTCGGCACCCACGCGCTGTGATGGTCGGTTCATGCGAATTACACAATGATCGCTTGTGGCCCCGATCAATGCGCATCCAGAAGGCATGGACAGCCCTCGAACGTCTGTGTCCTGATGTCCAATCGCGAGGATCACGCGGGTGGTATCATGGCGGCAGGGCACAAGACAAAGCCTTGTCAAAGCTGGGTCAAGAGTGCTGATAGGGCGGTGCACAGGCTTTGTATTCGCCTCAATGACTTCGGCGAAAAGTGTAAATGCATCCGTATGCATTCCGTCTATCTGAACTCCGGAAACTGGGTCAACTCCTAGGAGTATCGCTTCTCCCAGCCTGAGATCAGTGATGCGCCCAGTTGGTTGCGCCCCGAGTGCCCAGGGCAAGCTTGCTGAATTGCCACCAGATACCATTTGAAGGAATGGGCCACACAACGCTTCAGTTTGGGTTGCAAGAACTGAAAGAGCAGTCATTTCTGCAGCATCAGGGACAATGCCATTTAGGCAGGCAAAATTGGATCCAATCCCTTTCAACGCAACACCGGGCATTTTCACGACTTGCTTTGCAACAGCAGCCAGGTTCTTGGGCAGTATCCCCTCGCGCATATCCCCCATCTCGACCATCAGTATGATATTGTGATCCGTGTTCTTACCTTCAGACGCTTCTGCCAATGCCGCTATAACACTCATCTCCGTGTTATAGCTGGTCTCACAGAATTGAACGACTTGGCAGGCCTGACTGAGCATAGGCGTTCGTATCAAGGTAATCGGGCATGTCACGCCCGCCTTACGCAACCTTTTCACGTTACTAAGGCGCGCATCCGCCAGACCAACAACGCCACCCTCCAACATGGCCCGGGCGATGGCTGGATGCCCGCAAACAGCTTTGGTCACCCCGGTTACGTTGATCCCCCGTGCTTTTAATCGCCGAACAACCGTCTGTGTATTGGTGCGTATCTTACACAGATCTACCTCAATGCGAGGTGTACTCATATTGCCGCCACAGGCTTCCTTTGCTGCAAACCGGGATAAGCAGCAACGACCATAGCAAGCAAATGCCCGACTGGTCGGCTAAGTGCGTCGGTCACAGGCAATCCGAGCTTTTGCGATTGTGCTGTGATCGTTTCAGTGATCTCCGCTTCGGACATTCCTTCGTGATTGATTGTAACGCCGATGACTTTTGTGTCTGCAAAACCTTCGATAAGGGCAATCTCGCTTGCCGGACTCGGCATGGGCATACTTGGAAAATCGCAGCGATTTGCGCGCTTTGGCGCATGCTGAAGGATGACGGCATCCGGTTGACTGCCTCGCAAGATAAAAGCGGATGTACAGAACGCTGGATGACTTAGCGCGCCTTGTCCTTCGATCAAAATGATATCCGGTTGCTCCGCCTCAGAAGCCGCAACGATTGCGCCTTCCAGCTCTCCACAGCAAAACTGTGGCGGTATAGCATCCATTGCCACACCGTATTTGGCACCCTGCATCAAACCCGTCTGACCGGTACCAACAAGAATCGTCTTGATGCCTTTTGCGTTCAAGGCCTGTGCCAAAACGGTTGCAGTTGTCCGTTTTCCGATGGCACAATCCGTCCCCAGAACCGCAATGCGCAAAGCATCGACACCTGCGACACTACCATCGAAAAGCCGCATGTCTTTGCTGAGTTTGGGTTTACGTATGTCGCGAATACTGACGTTTTGTGCGCTTGCTGCGGTGGCAATTTCATCATCATTGCTCAGGTATTCATGCAGACCACTGACGATGTTCATGCCAAGCGCTATCGCATTCAGAACAACGGCGCGATCGGCTAATGAAAGCAGCCCCGTTGATGGCGCCATCCCATAAATGAGAGTGCTCGGGGTGGCTTTTTCATGAACAAAAGCAGCATCCAGATTTTTGAAGATCGGTATGTGGTTCACAACATCGTCAAGCACCATCCCACTGTCTTTGCCACAGTGGTCGCTATCAATGACAGATAATATCCGATAAGCTTGGGAATAACGTACAAGACCATTTGCAGTTTTGCCATCAATTTTGGAGAAATTCCCCTCGCAATAGACAATTGCCGTAGGCGGTAAGATACTCGGTGTGATGGAGGTTGCGTGTGTATCTGTGGTGGGGCGGCGTACAGTGTTTGCCGCTTGAAGGTCGATCATAATAATTTCCCTTTGATGGCCTCACGCGAGGCGTCGTCATCGCGTGTTCAAGCCAGAATTGTCGCGTCGTGCGCTTAGTTGTCTAGAACACATAGGCTCTTGGACTCTTTGAAATTTTTATTGCATTCCCAACTGTTTCCGGATCTGTCTAGGTGCGCATTTGTTGGGATATTTATCGCATCGCAACGCGTATCCGAGGCAGCATATCCTCGCTCGCATTGCCACCCTTTGCCATAGGTCGAGTCATCAAAATAAGCATGATCAGGGATCAGGACGGCCGCGCACAGATCACCCTGCTCAAAAAAGCCACGCTCACATGTCCAGGGTTGACCATAGTTTGATGTGTTCAGATAAGCATTGGCAGGAACCACAATAGCAACACAAAGATCACCTGACACCTCAAATCCACGGTCGCATTCCCACGCGGACCTGTAGGAGGTCTCTGACAGATAAGCGTTGTCTGGCAGGATAACTTCTTGGCATGTGTTACCGACCTTAAGAAATCCACGCAGGCAATCCCATCGTTCTCCTGAGGGGTCCAGAAACCCACCTTCAGGCACAACCACTGCAACACAGGTTGCGTCATCGCTCTCGCGAAAACCGTGATGACAGTTCCATCCAGGACCATAGGTGCGGTTGGTCTCATACGCATTTTCAGGCACAATAACAGCGGTACATGCATCGCCACGAAGCCTATACCCGATGTTACATTCCCACCCATCGCCATAACTCTTGGCTTTGGCGTTCTCGGGCACAGATTGCGTTGTGGATTGGGCAAATGCAGGCATAGCAATCAGATACAAGGCGCAAAAGGAAGCAATACCTAATGTGATGAGCATTTGAACGCCGCACAATTTACGTGTCCCGCAAGCTGCCTGTGGCAGCTGCGGTATCACGTCTGAGGTATTATCCATCCAGTTCTAGCCCTGCGATACAGGCGTCTGCCAGATCGCGACTTGGCGTGTCCGCTCCTGGCAGTGTAGCCCAACCCGTATCCATCAGAGCCTTGCGGCGGCTATAGCCAGTGGCACCTTGAATGATTACCAGCTTTTCTGCTCGTTCAGGATCGGTAGCCGACATATCCAGACATACCGGCACCATCGCCAGTGTCACTTCTTGCTTTGCCAGCTTCTGTGCCATTCCTTGGGCAGTGCCGCTGGTTATCCAGCCACCCCAGGTAAAACCGAGGATAGAAACCACAATAGCACCTACAAAAGACCCGTAGATGCCTGGTTTTGTCCATTTTGGAAAAGTCATTTTTTATCCTTTGACGGAGAAAGCGCCGTCTCACTGTGTTACGTTTGTTTGTCAAATCTGATCTTGGCCCAAGGCTATTTCTAAGCCGTGAGGAGCGAGAAGGCGTTATGTGACTCCACCGCTGATCTTCCTGATCAAAAGGTGCGTTACAATCTTGGGGGCAGCCATAAAGCTGAGGCTCTGCACCGATGCATCAAGCCGCTGCACGCGGATGAGCAGATGCCAAAAGAGATGTGGTTCTGCACGACAATATCGGCAACCTCCCCAAAGATCATATCCCTGCTTTAGGACGTGACAGCTGAATTTTAATGATGGAAATTGTAATTCGCTCTAGCAGGCATTGCCTTGGCCGCAGAAAACCACAACTTTTGTATTCTCTACATAGGCTCTTAGTGCCGGAATTGCAATGATAGTGGTCGCTGCCTTGCTTTTATAGCCACCAAGGACCATGGCCCGAAATTACATCACCCTGTATATCGTCAAGCCACTCGCAACATATGTCACCAATTTGGTTTACGACTATGAAGCCGACATTCATGCGAAACGCAGCATTTGGTAATATGGACTCATTGCGGTCATCTGACACAAATTGTCAGGGAAATACCAGAATTTCCTTGGTTAAGGTCAGCAGAGCGGACAAAGTGAGCTTTCGCTGCAGTTGCGCCAATGGCTGCTTCCATGCGCTTTGCAGACCTTCACCTTGGATTGCACACGAGGCACATAAATCGAGCGATTAAAGCACTGTTTCAAATTGATAATCCGTCCATTCCTCCATCTCTTTCCGAGCGCTAAACCCGTAGGCCTTTTCAACTGGCCCGTAGAGGCATCGGCAGCAAATGCCCGGTCTGAGATCATTCCTTGGCATCTATGTGTCATGAACAGTTTCGGTGTCGCAAACGGAAGGCTAATGCAACAGCCGTATCGCTATCAATGAGACAGAATTGACTTACGGAGCCCAAATGACTGTCATAAACCAACCGTCAAACAGCAGGGATGGGCATCGGTTCGGTGTCCTGTTTGTCTTTGCCGCTGGCGTGCTTTGGTCGACCGTCGGGCTTGGAATACGGCTGATCGAAGACGCGGTTGTGTGGCAGATATTGCTTTACCGTTCGGTCAGCCTGTCACTTCTGCTTTACGTGTTCATTCGCATGCGATCCGGAGAAAGCCCCTTTGCCCAGATACGCCGCACCGGGTTTCCAGCGGTGATCGCGGGGCTGTCGCTGGTTGCTGCTTATTCCGGCGGGATATACGCGATCCAGTCGACATCCGTGGCAAACGCCATGCTTTTGTTTGCAACAGCGCCCTTCATGGCGGCAGTTCTGGGGTGGATTGTTCTGCGTGAACCTGTACGCCTTGCCACATGGGTAGCGATCGCCGTTGCCATTGCCGGTATCGCGATCATGGTCGCAGATAAATCTGGTGGCGTTGCCTTGACGGGCAGCCTGGCGGCTTTGGGGTCCGCTTTTGGGTTTGCGGTCTTCACTGTGGCGCTTCGGTGGGGAAAATCGGGTGAAATGCTGCCGTCGGTTTTTCTGTCCGGATTATTCGGCATTATCGTGACATCCGGCATATGCCTGTTTTTGGAATTATCGCTTGTGTTGTCGTTCCGGGATGGCGGCATTGCTATGGGCATGGGGGTGTTTCAGGTCGGCGCAGGGTTGATCCTGTATACTCTGGGGTCTCGCAGCCTTCCTGCTGCGGAACTTGCGCTGTTGTCACTGGCTGAAGTTCTGCTTGGCCCTCTATGGGTCTGGTTGTTTATCGGCGAAACGGCCACGCTGAACACATTGACTGGAGGCGCAGTATTGCTTGCGGCCATAGCTGGAAACGCTCTGTCAGGCAGGCAACGCAAGCCGCCGCCGATCACGTCACCTTAGGGGGATTGGGGGCAAACTTTCTCTGATGGAACTGCCGAGGGTGGGTTCGTTGCATGTGTGATCCCGTCCACCTGCGCATGATGGGTGTTGCACTTGGGGTTCCGATATATGTGTTGCTTTTGTGCTGCTTTAGCCCTACGGCTCATGGAGCACCAGTTTGGCGTGCTACAGTATTTTTCGGCCAATCCTGATCGCTCACCTTATCGTCCTGCGTTGACCCAAGCATTTGCACCCGGGCGACGCTGGTCAGATGACGATCAATTGACCGCATAGCTAACGACCATTTCTGTTCGAACCTACGATACCGTTGCCAAGATGCTGCCAAGCAGCACCTGAGGCGCTTCTGGTCCACTCACATTGACAGGATCAGATATCCCATATTTTTCCATACCCGTCCAATTTTCGGACGACACGACTACGGCCCCAATATGGCCGTGTTTTCGAACTCGATTTGTGCCCTCTCGACGTCTCTGTGCGGTTCGCGCTCAGGGGCATATCATGGGCGTACCGGCGCTGGAACCAAGGGGTTGCAGCGTCGTTGGAGCATGACCTGAATTTGGACAAACAACTGCTTTTCACCCCCGGCCCTGTGAATGTGGCCGAGACCCTGCGTACCGCGATTTGCAAAGAGGATATCTGCCATCGGGAAACTGATTTTGATGCCCTTCTTGCGGGTATCGAGCAAAAAATACTCTCCCTTTTGCAGATCAGAAAAAGGGAACGTTACCGCGCGGTGGTGATCACCGGCTCCGGGACAGCGGCGAATGAGGCGATGCTGTCCTCAGTTGTCGGAGAGGGTGCCATTCTGATCTTGTCGAACGGAGAGTTTGGCAGCCGGCTGCACAAGACATCGGTGATCCACAACAAGAAGACCCATCTGATCGAAATGCCCTGGGGCGTTGCCTTCGACATACCGCAGATCGCAGCTTACCTTGCGACACACAAGATCGATGTGGTGGCCATGGTCCACCACGAGACCTGTTCCGGCATGCTGAACCCGCTGGCCAAGATCGGAGCCGTGGTAAGATTGAGCGGCGCACTTTTTGTGGTGGATGGGGTCAGCTCGGTTGGCGCCGAGGCGATCGATATGGAGGCGTGCAACATCGCGTTTGTGTCCAGTTCCAGTTCCAAGGCCTTGGGTTCATATCCCGGCCTGTCTTTTGTCGTGGGTCGCAAGAAACACTTCAAACGGCTCAAACACCACGCAGCCAAGACCACTTACCTGAACCTTGCGACGTTCTACGCATTCCTCAAGAACCACAGCCAGACGCCAAACACACCCGCCGTACCGCTGTTTTTTGCACTGGACCAAGCGCTGACAGACATTCTGAGCGAGGGCGTTCTCAAGCGCTTTGCTCGCATCAAGGCACGGGCTGATCTGCTGCGGAACGGCATGCGCAGGCTCAACCTCGACTTTTTGGTTGATGAGGCGGACATGTGTTCTGTTCTGACGACGGTGCAGATTCCGGCATCCGTATCCGTGCACGATTTGCGTGCGCGTCTGCGTGATCATTCCATCATCATCTATGAAGGAAAGGGATGCTTTGCAGGCAAGGTTTTTCAAGTCGGCAATATCGGGGAACTCTCGGATGACGACATCCGGTATTTCTTATCCACGCTCAAGGACGTGTTGCTGACGCTTCAGGCCGAAACGGCAGACCATGTTCCTTCGGTCCGGTTAAAGCACGCGCGCCTTGACGTGATGACTATGCCGGTGCCCGCACATGTGCGGGTAGTATCATGAACGACAAGCTAAAACGCCTTTGGGCGACCAAGACCCGTGATGACGAATGGTGGTCGTCTTTTGTCACGGCACCGCTGGCTATCGTTGCCAACTATGGCGCTGTCGACATCCCTTGGATTACACCGAACCGGATCACAGCGGCATCGTTTCTTGTGGCTATCGCGGCAACCTTTGCAATTCTGATCGGGGGAACTGCGTGTTTCATCGCAGCGGCCATCCTGATCCATATCAGCCATGTCCTGGATTGCATGGACGGTCAGATGGCCCGCTACAGAAAGGTTTCGTCCCCCGTCGGCAGTTATTACGATCGTATCACCGATCAAATACAGGTCACGTTATGGTTCGGGGCGGCAGGCTCTGCTGCATTTGCGCAGACAAACAGCGTCACGCCAGTTTTTCTGTCGCTCCTCGGCATCGCGTTCTATGGACTGCGCGGATACGCCAAATACGTGGCGTTAGAGATCGAAACGGGACGCAACCCGGATTATCCTGCTCAGATCGCGCAGATGGAACAGATACAGACCACCGCGGGTCCAGGATTTGGTCTAAAGGCAAATCTAGCCTGGTTCGGGCGTGAACAAAGCAAGGTGCTCGCCTTTGATGAAGGCGTCTTCATCTTCATGCTCTCTGCGGCGCTCATCTTTGACCAACTCATACCTATGCTTTGGGTGTTTGCGGCAAGCCAGGTGTTCTGGGGCCTCTACAAATCGTGGCTGCGCGGAAAAAACATCAACGAAAATCTGAAGGTTCCAACTCAAAAATAGCCTGCTTCAATACGGCTCATTTAGGATTCAAGTATCATGAAAAACGAAAAACACCGTGCGCCGGTTGCCGTCATTCTGGCCGCTGGCATTGGCTCCCGCCTCAGCCCACTGACCGACAATTGCCCCAAAAGCCTACTGACTGTGGGCGGATCTATCATCCTTGAACGCATGATCCGCAATTGCCTGAGCTGCGGAATGTCGCAATTCGTTCTGGTTCTGGGTCACCGGGCTGATGAGATTAAGAAATTTGTAGAAAAGGCATTTCGCGGCATCCGTGTCACCTATGTGATCAACGACCGATACCGCGAGACGAACACAGGCTACTCCCTGATGCTGGCGGCCAAAGCGATTGGCACAGCTGAGTTTGTGAAATTCGATGCGGACGTCGTGTTTGATGTCAAAATCCTGCGCCAGCTTTTGGACAGCGACCACGCAAACGTCTTGTGTATCGACCGCAACATCGCGCTTGAGGACGAAGAAGTTAAGGTCATCGCAAACGATCAGATGCAGGTCCTTGAGGTTGGCAAGGCCGTCGATCCGAAGCGCGCGTTGGGTGAATCTATCGGCGTCGAAAAGATCAGCGCCGGAACGGGTGCACTGCTGTTCGCAGAGCTTTCAGAAATGATGGAGAGCCGTGGAAACCTTCAGGCGTATTACGAGGCGGCTTACGCGCAATTGGTCAACAAAGATACGCAGTTCCATGCTCTTGATATCAGCGGTCTGGACTGGACCGAGATTGACACAGCCAAAGATTTTGCCGCTGCAAATGCGATGTTTGGCAGCCCTGTCACCACCATATCCCGTGGCCAGCAAAAGGTGCTGGACGAGGCTGCGGAAAAAGCGGCGATACAGACGCACGTCTGATGCATTTACTGCCCCGCGCCGCAAATCTGGCGCGCGGTGTACAGCGCAGTGATGCCCTTGCCATCCCGGCACAGGATCGCTGCATTTGAAAGGACCTCTCATGGCCAAAGGCAACAAAAGCAAGCGTGGCAACAAAGAAGCCAAAAAACCCAAGCAAGAGAAACCAAAAGTTTCAGCGACGGCAAATTCGCTGGATGGAAAACCCGCGCTCGCAATTGGCGGCAAAAAGATAAAGTAGCCAGAGCGTTTCGGATTTCGTCCCCCCGAGGTATTCAGCTTGATTTAGTTGCGCACCTTGGTACGGGCGGCGTCCGGGACGTGTCTCAAAACGCCTATGATTTAGATTTGGAAGACCGATGAGCGAAACAGAAGAGTCCGGCACAAAGATTCACTATGTCTGCCAGACATACATTGCCAAGACGACTGCGCGCGGACAGCAAGGCAACCTTCAAATCGACAAGCAGCTGCAGTATTCTACACCTCTTGAAGCTCAAGAGCGGGCAGAACGGGAATTTCGCGCGGAAAATTGCGTCGGTGCCGACGCCTATATGGTGATTGAAGATAGCGATTCCGGCGAAGTTGGAGATCCTACATTTTTAGTAAGACTTGGGTCTGTCCCTGAGCAGGATTGACTTCAAAATCGGCAGTGCGTTGAAGACATAGGTTGGCCCGCAAGCGTTTACCTGCGGACCAGTAGGTCGTGATTTACATCATGCCGCCCATACCACCCATACCGCCCATATCAGGCATGCCACTGCTGTTTGCTGCCGTAGGTTTGTCCGCAACCATCGCTTCGGTCGTGATCAGCAAGCCTGCAACAGATGCAGCATACTCAAGTGCTATCCGAACGACTTTGGTCGGATCGATAACACCGGCCTTTAACATGTCGCCGTATTGCTCTGACTGAGCGTCGTAGCCAAACGTCTTGCTGGTATTCTCAACGATCTTGCCAGCTACGACCGATCCATCGACACCAGCATTTTCGGCAATCTGGCGTAGAGGCGCTTGGAGCGCCTTGCGAATGATCGCGATACCAGCCGCCTGATCTGCGTTGTCTCCCTTGAGACCTTTGAGGACTTTACCAGCATGCACCAGCGCGACGCCGCCGCCCGGTACAACGCCTTCTTCGACAGCGGCCCGTGTTGCGTTCAGCGCATCATCGACACGGTCTTTACGCTCTTTCACTTCAATCTCAGTTGCGCCACCGACCTTAATCACAGCAACGCCACCCGCAAGTTTTGCGAGCCGCTCTTGCAGTTTTTCTTTGTCGTAGTCTGAGGTCGTATCTTCGATCAATGCGCGGATCTGATTAACCCGCGCAGCAATTGCGTCCTTGTCACCCGCCCCGTCGATCACAGTTGTTGTGTCTTTGGTAATTGTGATCTTCTTCGCGCCGCCAAGCATGTCCATCGTGACACTCTCCAGCTTGATCCCCAATTCCTCAGAAATCACTTGGCCGCCTGTCAAGATTGCAAGATCTTCCAACATTGCTTTGCGACGATCCCCAAACCCAGGCGCTTTGACACCGGCTACTTTGAGGCCACCCCGAAGTTTGTTCACCACAAGCGTCGCGAGTGCTTCGCCATCAATGTCTTCAGCGATAACCAAGAGCTGCTTATCTGCCTGCATAACAGCCTCAAGCAAAGGAACCATAGGAGCCAATGATGTCAGCTTTTTCTCATGAAGCAGAATGACACAATCTTCCAGGTTTGCGGTCATCTTGGTTGGGTCCGTAACGAAGTACGGGCTGAGATAACCACGATCAAACTGCATGCCTTCGACCACTTCGGTCTCGGTCTCCAGCCCTTTGTTTTCTTCGACGGTGATGACGCCTTCGTTGCCGACGCGTCCCATAGCGTCCGCAATCTGTTGGCCGATGGCAATCTCACCGTTTGCGGAAATGGTGCCGACTTTGGCGATCTCGGCTGTATCGCCCACTGGCCGCGACATTGCCTTGACCTCAGCAACAACGGCGGTGACCGCTTTGTCGATACCGCGTTTGAGGTCCATCGGGTTCATACCAGCGGCAACGGATTTCATGCCTTCCTTGACGATGGCTTGGGCCAGTACTGTCGCGGTGGTCGTACCGTCGCCAGCCTCGTCATTTGTGCGCGATGCAACATCCTTGACGAGCTGTGCGCCCATGTTCTCGAACGCATCCGAGAGTTCGATTTCCTTGGCGACCGTAACACCGTCCTTGGTGATGCGCGGCGCTCCGTAGGATTTGTCGAGGACCACGTTGCGGCCCTTGGGGCCAAGCGTGACCTTGACGGCGTTGGCGAGCGTATTGATGCCCTTGAGCATGCGGTCACGGGAGTCCGTGCCGAATTTGACTTCTTTTGCAGACATGTCGGTATTCCTAAATGAAAGATGTGTGAAAGGGGACTCGTCGTTCAGGCCATAATGCCCAAGATGTCGCTCTCCTTCATGATCATCAGCTCTTCGCTATCAATCTTAATTTCAGTGCCCGACCATTTGCCGAACAAAATTTTATCGCCAGCTTTGACGTCCATTGCGATACGTGCGCCTGCGTCGTCTTTTGCACCGGCACCGACGGATACGACTTCGCCTTCCTGCGGTTTTTCTTTTGCATTGTCAGGGATGATCAGGCCGCCCGAGGTCTTTTCGTCGCCTTCAATACGGCGGACCAAGACACGGTCGTGTAGTGGTGTAAACATCATGGAAATGCTCCTTTTCGGGATTTCCGGGTAGGGGTGGCATGCTTAGGGACACATTGGCACTCGCCACACCTGAGTGCCAATACGACTGAGATGGCTATCGTTGAGGTTGGCTACAATAGACTAGTTGTAAATATTTTAGGGCCAAGTACAGAATTGGGCGCGCCCGACCATTGATCTCTGCAGCCGCTCCAGACCGGCGTCACCTCTTCAGCCGCCAGCAATCTCTACCCACTCAAAGAGCAGGGTACTGCTTTGGATTTAGGTCGTATTCCCTCGCTTTGGTCGAAAATGGATAAGCATGGCGTGCAAAATGACCTGCATTGTCGAGTATGATTCAGGACAAGGGACTTAGCAGATGAACGTACATTCTATTGACGATGGATTTACGCCTGCCGAATGCAGCGCAATCGTCAACGCCGTGGCATCAGCTCCAGCGAGAGAAGCTTTGCTTGTCGGCCAGAACCGGGATCATAATCTGCGCCGCGCTAAGCTCGTTTGGCTGGATGAGATAGACGGCATGGCGTGGGTCATGGAGCGACTTATCGACGTTGTGAGAACCTCAAACCGAAACTGGTTCGACTTTGATCTCAGAGAATTTGCCGAGAGCCCACAGGTTGCCAGCTACGATGCCACGGATGGCGGTCATTTTACATGGCATTCCGACATCGGTGATGGCCCAATGGCACAAAAACGAAAACTGACGTTGGTCGCGCAGCTTTCCAAGCCCGGGAGCTATGATGGCGGTGATCTGGAAGTTATGCCGGGCGCGCATATCATCGCCGCAAACCGGACGCAGGGCTCCATCACTATTTTCCCAAGTTTTCATCTGCATCAAGTGACGCCAGTGACACGAGGGACCCGCCATTCGTTGACTGTCTGGGCACATGGTCCTAGGTTTCGATAGCTAGAAATTGCGACTGGGGTGCTGTCTCGATTAACAAACAAAGGACGTATGGCTACCCTTCGTGTTCCAGTTTTTTTCGAGCAAGCTTGCGGGCACGGCGGATTGCTTCACCCTTTTCCCGTGCCTTTTTCTCAGAGGGTTTCTCGAAATGTTGCTTAAGCTTCATTTCTTGAAATACGCCTTCGCGTTGCAGCTTTTTCTTCAAGACCCGAAGAGCCTGATCGACGTTGTTGTCGCGAACACTGACCTGCATTTGGTTTTCTCTACTTTTGAGGACTTACCAGAATGACAGTTGCTAGAACTCGCATCTTGTCAAGATTATTTCGGCGACATCGCACGTTTCAGCATCGGCGTTCCGCGTGCCTCGCTGTTTTCGAGCGCGACAAGGGAAGTCGAAGGGAGCGATTCCGCTAGCATCAGGAAAAGGGCACAATTGGCGACTGGCCTCAGTTCTCATGAAAAAGGATCCGCTACTCAATTTGCAATGGTTTCACTGGCTTCATACGGTTTTCGCCCAAGCGCGGATGCAGCCGCCCGGCAATCCCCCAAGCCAGCAGGCTTGCCACACCTGCAGCGGCAAAAATGCCCGATATCGGGGCGGCCAACAGGATCAGCCATGCCACACCCGGTGTCAGGATACCGGAGACATCCCGATAGGACGAGTAGACGGCCGACATTTCGGTGCGTTCCGACGGTTTAACAGCCATAAGGAATGGCAGTCCGGCACAAATATCCAAGAGGATAAGAAAGAAACTGCCGGCAAAGAGCAGGCCGACAGTTGCAGACGGGGCTACAGAAACCAGACTGGCGGCACAGAACAGCAGGGCGAAGGCCATGAAGCCGGTTTGAACTGTGCTGCGCACGGAGTGTTTCTGCATCCATCTCAGCATCACCGGCGACAAGAACAATCCAGCATTTGTGATCGACAAGAGCGTGCCGCCCAGCGTTTCTCCTAGACCATTCTCGACGGCGAATATGGGCAGATAGACAACATAGGCCCACCAGCCACAGGAGCGGATAACCGCAAAGAGCCAACCAGCGATCAGGCGGGGTTGGCGCAAGAAACGCCCTAGAAATGCCAGCGGATTGACAGGCGCACTCTGTGCCCGGATGATCTGTTTGCCGTTCCCCAGCCGCAGAAAGATAAACGCTCCCAGCATGGCTGCCGCCGCCACGCCCGAAATCACGAACGGGGCGGGCCTCCACCATTCCCACAACAGCACGCCCAGCATAGGGCCAACGGTCCATCCAAGGGCCGAATAGAACATGCGCAGCGTTTCGCATTTCCCCAACTCGACCCGCGCGATGTAATCCAGCACATAGGCGTTGAAACACACAAAGGTTACGACCGTGGCAAGAGAATTCAGGACAAGCCCCAGAACGATCATCTCCGGGGCCCCCAGAGTTGCAAGGCCCGATCCTACAATGAATCCCGTCGCCCCGATGCTGTACATCCAGCGCCTCGCTATCCAGCGATTGAGAAAGGGCACGAGAAGCCCAGTCAGCAATGAGATGATCCCGATCAAGAAATAAACTGAACTGATCAGAGCCGCATCCTGGAGCGCGTCGTACATCGCAACCGGAAAGACGGAAATCAGGATGCCACGTGCAACTGCCTCAAATGCGGCCAGGGCCGCAAAACCCTGCACAGATGGTGCGGGTGCGTGTCGTAGCCATTCGGGGATTCGACGCTCAAACATCTCTTAAGGGACCTAAAAGTATGGCTTGCAGCGTGCGAAACTCTCTCTGTGTGTCTCCTTGAAAGGCGACATCCATGACGATTCACGACCCATTTTTCGAGTTTGACGTTCATTTCTTTGTGTCACGGCCATCGGAAGTGACGCCAACGGCTGTGATGGAAAAACAAACAATCGCCACGGTCGACTTTCACTGTTTGCTAGATCGCACGGTTTTCGAAACATTCTCCCCAAGTGGAGAGCTGAAGCCAACATTTTTTCATCCGCCTAGTCGACCGAAAATCACCAAAACCTTGATCGCGTCGCCTTGGGACAAATTGCCATGCCCCGCTACAAGCCTCGCGCAGCCCTTCCATCACGATGGATCCGTTGCTCTTCAAATCTCACCAATTCGCACAACCATCAAACAGCCGACTGAACGCGGCAAAAGGCCATTCCACGTTACACATACAGTGCACACGGCACCAATTAAGCTATTGAATTTAAAATTTAATCAATCCAGCCATCTCAAAATTGACGCAAAGAGCAGCTTCGAATGGCGGTTTTGTAGCGATGTTCAGACCTTGGTGAATGTAGCAGCACTTGGAAGTTTGGGCTCTACTGGCACCTTCGCCGCAATCTGCGCCAACGGCAGGTCTAGGTGCTGCCGCCGTTCGCTGCGCCACACACGAACTGGTAAGATGCGGGACGGAGCTGCCGTTCGCGGCGGCTGCGCCAATGGCCGCTTGCGTCGATTTGTGAGACAAAATTCAAAATTCCCGATCTGTTGCGTCACAGGTAAGGCCATTAGTAGCGTTCGTCATTTGGGTGGTTTCGACGAATTGTCCGTGTCAATCCGCGTAGCCGCCCAACGGTTAAGCCAAGCCAATCCCGCAAGAGCGAGACCAAGGAATAATAGCGAGAAGATCCTGATCAATCCGCCCAGTCCTTGTATGTCTAAGATGAAAACCTTGGCGACGGCCAGACCAATGAAGATGAGGCCCGCAACGCGCAGCGGAGCACTTTGTTTAGACAAGGATTGATAGAACAAAACCGTGCCGATGACCAGTAGCGCGACTGTGTAGCTATAGAGCTCTGGCTGATCGATGCCCGGCACTTCCATACCCAAAGCACCGCGCCAGAAATGCCGGATGGCGAGGCCGAGCCAAACACCTGCGAGGAACAGTGCGCCAGCGGCAAGGCCTGTCCGAATAGGTCTCGGGAACACTTTCAACCACCATGCACCAAATCCAAGTGCGGCAGAGGGGAAGAGATATGCCATAATCAACGAGTTCAAAATGCTTGGTCCAAGCACGAGATTTTTGTAGCCGATTAGCAGGGGGTTCAAAGAGGTCAGGACGAGGACGGTCGACCCGGCACCGATAACAAGAAAGCCAAAGCCCAGGACAGTCCGAACCGACGACAACGGCCCGCCGATTTCTGTTCTGCGAATTTGCGTAATGCCAAGGATGATCCAGATCGTTGCACCAATACCGACGGACCAGTGATTTGCCGTCGGCTCTTGCCCGCTAAGGCTTTGGATCGCGCGATACAAGAGGAGCGAAAGCAGGACGCCAGCAGATGAAAAGATGGCACTTTCAAGCAAGACCTCTGATCGCGGACGCTTCGCGGTTTTGACTAAAAGATACGACGCCGCAAAGGCCACAACAACGCCTGCATACGATAAAAGCATCTCCATCAGCGGGGCTTCGATTGCCCAGAGGATGCCGGGATCGACGACCAGTCGATATCCGATCGCGGAAATTCCGACGAGAATATAGAGACCCATCATTGGCAGATTGAATTTACGATCAAGCCACGCAGCAGCGACCACTGTGACCGCGATGGCCGACGTCAGTGCGGCTTCGCTAAAAATGATGACTGTGCCAAAGGCGATACAGGCCAATGCCGAAAGGGCTGCAAAGGAAATACGATCTCGGAAGTCGGGGCCATCGAGTTTTGCAAACCGTTCGGCCATCACGGCCATCACGGCGGCGATTGCCATAGCATGGAGCGCCCAGGCGTAGGATCCGATGGCATCTGCGGGTCGCCAGAACACCTCGATGGCTACGGCTATCAGCGGGGCCAAAACCGACGCGCCAAGTGCCACGAACAGCTTGGACGCGCCGCGGCGAAGCGAGTGCCAGGCCGCAATGCTTGACAGGAACAAACCGATTACCACGACGGTGCTGACCATCAGTGGCA
Organism: uncultured Paracoccaceae bacterium; assembly: GCA_947489325.1. GTDB lineage: Bacteria > Pseudomonadota > Alphaproteobacteria > Rhodobacterales > Rhodobacteraceae > CANLDA01. The sequence goes on from CANLDA010000030.1 coordinate 22,520, forward strand.
TATTGGCTTCGGGCAGATTTCCGGCAGTCGCAAGCGGTCTCCAAACAGGCGCACCGCCAGCGACAACAGCGATCAGCGCGGTGGCGGGGAAAACGGTCAAGTCGATGAGCGCGGGCGCATTCTTGTCGTACGGACTGTCTTTCCAGCCGATGTTAACAACGATATGGCCATGCTTGCGCCACGAGCCCAGAACCTTTGACGGGTCGGTGCGATAGGACTTGTTGAACTCCCGGCCCATCCAGTCGCTGCACTGTTGACCCACCTGAAACACCTCAAGGTCCTTGCTGGCTTGAGCGTCCTGATAGCTCGACCAGATCATCAGCCCCACCAAAATACCCCCCAGAGCCGCATATCCCTTCAGAGCCGTTGCGCTGCGCAGCATTGGCGACACTGAGGTGAACTTGTCCTGAACAACCCGCTGAATGGTCCTATTTTGGACCATTGATCGTGACGTTGCTGTTATCTAACGTTTCTGCAAGAATTGCACTCGCAAGCTTGGAGCCAGATGTCGCTTGAAATCAACGAACCCGTGCGGACCTGCAGACGTGGGAATGCAAGAGCTGATAAATTGCTTGCCCGTCATAACGTCACATCTCACGCAGTTGTCTCCAGTGGGATGCCTGGTGGCAAATTCGCCCCTTTGTCAGATGCAGAAATGACTCGGGTTGCCGATACAGCGAAGGAGTTTCTGGCCACAATCGGGATGGCAGATACCATGCCAGAAGTTCTTGACCTGGCCTTGAAGGCAGGTTGCACGTTGGGTGATGATGACCGGCTGCTGTTGCCCTAATTAACATGAAGAATGGCCCTAGGTTGATAGGGCAATTTTTTACATGAGGATGCGGCCCTGTGGTCGTTGTTGACCGCTGGATCAGCAAATTGACAAAGAATTTGATCGAACTAAAGGAGAGTTCTGGAAATGACATCGAAATCACTTGATCACCTGATCCGCGACTGGCGTCCGGGCTTCTCATTGGCGCGGCAATTTTATACTGACGCTGCGGTTTTCGCACAGGAAGCTGAGCAACTTTTCCCCGAGCATTGGTATCTGGTTGATCACTCATCACGTGTGGCTGAAACAGGCGAATATTTTACCGTCTCCCTTTTTGGGGAAAGCATCATCGTTATTCGCGGGCGTGATGGAAAGCTGCACGCACATTATAATGTCTGCCGACATCGCGGCTCTCGCATTTGCTCCAAGGCCGAAGGAAAAGTGAATAAGTTGATGTGCCCTTATCATGCATGGACGTATGATTTGGATGGTACACTGCGTGCTGCGCGGTTGATGCATGAAGGTTTCGACAAATCCGAATATGCTCTCAAGCCTTGCCACATCCGCGAATACAAAGGATTGATTTTTCTCAACACCAGCGCCGGAGAGGCCCCAGATTTTGATGAGATGGTTGCCCCGCTTGAGCCGTTCCTGGAGCTTCATGGGTTGGATAAGGCCAAGGTTGCGCATCGCCAACTTTATCCCGCTGACGCCAATTGGAAAATGGTGATTGAAAACTTTTTTGAATGTTATCATTGCGGTCCGTCCCATCCTGAACTCTCTGCCGTACATTCGCTCGCGAAACTGCTGGCATTTGGGGCCGGGCCTGGATCCGGGCCGATCGAAGCGGAACGCGCCTTTCAGGATGAGATGCAGACTTGGGAGCAAAACTCGCGTGACCTTGGCCACCACACTGGCATGTACAACGATGAAGACCCTAATCGGTTCCGGGCCGCAATGCGTACCCCGATCCGAACCGGCTTTTTGACTGAAACAAAGGACGGTCAGCCCGCTGCGCCGTTGATGGGCAATTTTCAAGATTACGATGGCGGACATACCGCTGTGTCTTTTAACCCGTTCGGCACGCTACTGATGTCAAACGATTTTGCAGTGCTGTTCAGGTTCACACCGATCTCTACAACTAAAACGGACATGGAGATTGTCTGGTTGGTAGATGAAAATGCAACGGAGGGCCGTGACTACGATGTTGAAAGGATCACTTGGGTATGGGACACAACAACCCAACAGGACAAACACATTATTGAGCAGAACGTTGCAGGTGTAATGTCTGATGCTTATGAGCCCGGCCCTTATTCAATGCAGGAGCAAATCTCAAACCAATTGATGGAATGGTATATGCGTGGCCTTTCACCCGAAATTCCTGAAGCTTTAGATCCGGGCACGGTACCTACTTGAGCGGGCGCCTTAAGGAGCGAAAGCTAAACCACACGGCACAAAGTTAGGAAGGGAATTTTGGACCCAAGAGCGGCGTAAACTAAGTGAGAGTTTGGCTCATCTGGTTTGTGTGATTATGCGCCGCGTTTCGAGCATCTTCCGTTTGATCCTTTCTCGTTGTTTTAGAATGGCTTTGTCACGCCCGAAGTAGACGTCTGCGGGCGTGACGTTGTTCAGGCTCTCGTGGTAGCGCTGGTGATTGTAGTGGTCGACGAAGGCTTCGATCTGGGCTTCGAGATCGCCCGGCAGGAAGTAGTTTTCCAGCAAGATGCGGTTCTTCAAGGTCTTATGCCAGCGCTCAATCTTACCTTGGGTCTGCGGATGATACACCTGCCCTTGAGTATCAGCTGCGTCACCGGTTGTTCATGGAGCGATTGTCTTATCTTGGTTATTCTGGTTTGGGATGAACCTGCAAGGCGGGGTGGTCTTCGGGCTGCTCCGCACCTCTGACCCGCGCTTTCATTACTTATCCCTATGCCGACTATACTCGGCCACACCCCGATCACCCACCACAGGACCAGCAAAACCGTGGGGCACTACTTGGGGCATTTTGGGGGGCACTGGGCCAGAACCTCGCGACAGGAGCGTTGGTTTACTGGCCGGAAAGTTCATGGCTGGGGTGGTAGGAAACCTTGCCCCGTGTTGAAGGCTATAGAGTCTTTGAACTGGGGAGGCAAAGTGGGGCGACTGCTGAGGCATTTCTGAGCGAAGTGAAGGGCGGAATGGAGCGCCAGCGGTGTGAATATGGGGTATTGTTAGCCTGTTTCGCACTGTTGATCAGTCCAAATAGCGGTTATTGATGTCACTCGCAGAGAAATGGTAGTTAGCGCCCAGATTGCAAAATGCTGCAGCCCGCATACAAGACGCTAAGCGTATGAAGCTATCATTAAAACACTAACCTCTGAAAGAAACACGGAAGTTCTTCTTGCTTATCTGGTGAAGTTGGTCTGGCGGACCCAATGAATCCTACGAAGCGATTTCTTGAATTAGAATACAAATACGGATCACCGCGTCGGCACAGGTGCGTCACCTCGGTAGTCATAAAATCCGCGACCCGTTTTGCGGCCAAGCCACCCAGCTTCAACATACTTCACCAGCAAAGGACAGGGGCGGTATTTGCTGTCTGCTAATCCGTGATGCATGACGTTCATGATCGACAGGCACGTGTCCAAGCCGATGAAGTCACCCAGTTCAAGCGGGCCCATCGGATGGTTCGCACCCAGTTTCAACGCAGCATCGATACTTGCGACATTGCCTACACCTTCATACAGGGCATAACAGGCCTCGTTGATCATTGGGATCAGCACGCGGTTGACGATAAAGGCTGGGTAATCTTCGGCGTTTGCAGATGTTTTGCCCAACGAGACGACGACGCCTTTCATTACCTCAAATGTTTCATCCGAGGTGGCAATGCCACGGATCAATTCAACCAATTGCATCACAGGAACAGGGTTCATAAAGTGCAGCCCCATGAACCGTTCAGGCCGATCAGTTTGCGAGGCCATACGCGTGATTGAGATCGAGGAGGTATTACTGGCCAGCAGGCTGTGATCGGACAATGTGGGCGCCAATCCCTTAAAAATCTCATGTTTGAGGTCTTCGTTTTCGGTTGCCGCCTCAATAATCAGATCACATGGCCCCAAGGCTGTTAGGTCCGTTGTGGTGTCCAGTCGCGACAATGTCCCATCGCGCAGATCGTCCGTCATTTTTTCCTTTTGCACCATACGCGCGGTACCTTTTTCGATGCGGGCGCGGGCCAGCACCAACGCATCACTGGAAATATCGTTCAGCAACACAGAATATCCAGAGGTCGCAAAAACTTGCGCGATTCCGGCACCCATCTGGCCGCCCCCGATCACCCCAACGGTTTTGATACTCATGGTTTCATTCCCTTTTTGACGATCGCCGCCAACAATAATGCATTGATCCGGCGTCCGGCCCCATCTGAGCGTGAATTCAGCAGGACTGGCACTTTGGCGCCCAGAACGATTGATCCGGTATCTGCCTGTCCGTGGAATTTCCACGCCTTCGCGACTGCGTTGGCCGCGTCGATGTTGCTGAACAACAAAAGATCAGCGTCCCCTGCCACGGGGGAGGTTTCCAACCCTTTGGATTTTGCCGCAGCCGCGCTGATTGCGACGTCATATCCAAACGGTCCATCCACCACAAAGCCGGGCATAAGTCCCCTTGCGGCGTCATCCGCAAGGGCGGCAGCATCTATGGTGGCTGGCAGGGCCTCGGATTTCTTTTCAGTTGCGGCCAAGGCTGCCACTTTGGCAAAGCTGATCCCCAATCCACGATACAGGGGTGCGGTGTTCAGGATGATTTGGCGTTTTTGGTCTAGGTTGGGCAACGGTAGAATGCCGTTGTCGGTTGCGGTCAGTAATTTTGAATAGCTTGGCATTTCCGCAACGGTGATATTGGACAGAACGCCTTGGCGGATACCCGTATCACGGTTCACCACCGCACGCAGATAGGATGTGCTGTCAACGTGCCCCTTCATCAAAACATTGGCTTGACCCGCGCGAATGGCCGCAACGGCGGCATCCGCACATTCCGTCGGGGTGACGTTGGCACGAATGTCGACCTTGTCGTGCAATTCTGCGGGCAGATATTCTGTTATTTGATCGACATCCCCCGTCACGATGGCATGTGATGCAAGACCATCTTGCAATGCCAGCACCACAGCTTCGATCACATTGCGATCATTGCCTCCGGCCACAGCGATACGCAGCGGATCTGATTGCAACGCGGCCTGACGCAATTGGGTAAAAGATGTCAGCATGATGTATCCTCGACAGAAATGGCTGTATCATTTTGCCAAATCATTGGATCTTCACCGCCTTGCAGCGCCCGCGCGGCACCTTCGGCCAGCGCCAGGCATTCGTTGGACCCGGCATAGATGGTTACTGGCGCAATCCGCCCGACCTTGTCAGACAGAGTTTTGGAAATCCGTTTTGACTGGGCCATACCGCCAGTCAGGATAATGCCGTCCAGATCAAAATCCGCTACGGCTGCTGATGCGCCGATGGCCTTGGCGATTTGATAAATCAATGCGTCATGGATCAGGCGGGCGTTTTCGTCCCCGGCTTCAATCATGGCCTCAACCTTGCGCATGTCCTTGGTGCCGAGGTGGGCATACACGCCGCCCTGACCATAAAGTTTTTTCAGCAACTCTTCTTTGGTGTATGTCCCGGAAAAGCACAGTTCGATCAAAGGCAGCGGCGGCAGGCCACCTGCACGTTCCGGGCTGAACGGTGATTGCTCTTGTCGGTTGGAACTTTCGACGATCTTTCCGTCCATTAGGGTGGCCACCGAAATCCCTGCACCCAGGTGGGCCACAACCACGCGCATGTCATCAAAGGGTTTACCCAACTCTGCCGCCAACTTGCGGGTGCAGGCGCGGATATTCAGGGCATGCACAAAGCTGAAACGCGGCAATTCTGTGCATCCTGTGACACGTGCCACCGGGGGCAGTTCATCCACGCTTACAGGGTCCACGATATAGGCAGGAATGCCCAAGGGTGCGGCGATAGAATTGGCCAGCGGCGCGCCCAGATTGCTGGAATGTTTGTAAACCGGGCGGTTCAACGCAAAATCCACGAGATCATCGCTCACCGCAATCACACCCGACGGCACCGGCGTCAGCATCCCGCCACGACCTGCACACGCAATGAGGTGATCATTGCGGCACATGTTTGCCTGCAAAAACGCAGCCACGCAGTCGGACCGATACACCAATTGATCAGAAATCTCTGCGAACTCTGCCATGCGGGCCTCGTCGTGCTCTAGCGTTTCCTCCACAAGGCATTCCAACCGCGCGTCCCGAACGGAATAAAGTGCGCAGCGGGTTGTCGTGGTGCCGGGGTTGATTGCCAAAATGACCTCTCGCATCATGGCTTAACCTGCAAAGCTATAAGCGGTTTTGACGGCGGTATAGAATTCTGCCGCATAACGCCCTTGTTCGCGTGAACCAAAGGACGATCCTTTGCGCCCGCCAAAGGGCACGTGATAATCCACACCTGCCGTAGGCAGATTGACCATCACCATGCCCGCCTGGCTGCGTTTCTTGAATTCGCGCGCATGTTTTAGGCTTGCCGTACAGATACCCGAACTGAGCCCGAATTCGGTGTCATTCGCAGTCGCCAGTGCTTCGTCGAAATCAGCGACCTTGATGATGCTGGCGCAGGGGCCAAAGATTTCCTCGCGCGAGGAGCGCATGGCGTTGGTGGCATTCACAAACAAGGCTGGTGCCTGAAAATACCCTTCGGTGTCCAGCGATAGCTGTTCACCACCAACGACCTCGGCTCCCTCGGAACGGGCGATATCAACGTAATTCAGGTTGTTTTTCAGCTGCTTATCCGACACGACTGGGCCGATTTGCGTGACTGCATCCAACGGGTTGCCGATCTTTAACGCGGCGGCCTCAGCCGTCAGGCGCGTAATGAAGGCGTCGTGAATGCCTGCCTGCACGATGATGCGGCTAGACGCGGTACAGCGCTGTCCGGTCGAAAAGAAAGCACCGTTCAAAACGGTTGGCACAGCAATGTCCAGATCGGCGTCATCCATGATGACCATCGGGTTTTTGCCGCCCATTTCCAGTTGAATTTTCTTCATGCCTTGCGCGGCCTGAACGGCCATGGCGCGGCCGACCGGAACCGAACCGGTAAAGGACACCGCATCGACATCTGGGTGGCTGACAATCGCATCCCCCACAACCGACCCGCGACCCATAACAAGATTAAAGACGCCAGCAGGGCAGCCAGCTGCATCAATAATTTCCGCCAGAACATGGGCGCTAGCCGGAGTCAGGTCGGCGGGCTTGAACACAACCGTGTTGCCATAAGCCAGCGCGGGCGCAATTTTCCAGGCTGGGATTGCAATGGGGAAATTCCATGGCGTGATCAGGCCGATAACACCAACCGGTTCGCGGATCACATCTATATCAACTTCGGGGCGCACGGAAGCGATTGCATCGCCCGTCACACGGATCGCCTCGCCTGAGAAAAAACGAAATATCTGCGCCGCGCGTGCTGTTTCACCAATGGCCTCGGTCAGTGTCTTGCCTTCTTCGCGGGCCAGAATGGTGCCAATTTCTTCTTTGCGGGCAAAAAGTTGCTGAGCGATTGCTTCCAACAGATCAGATCGCACCTGAGGCGACGCATTCGCCCAAGATGCCAGCGCCTGCCGTGCGGCCTGTGCGGCCTCGTTCACTTGGTCAGCAGAGGCGCGGGCAAATTCGCCAATCACATCCGTCACATCTGCCGGGTTCAGGTTTACTGCGATATCCGTGCCATCGGCCCAATGACCGGCAATCAGGTTCTGTTTCATCTTGTTTCCATTTCAAAAAAGGTGCGAAGAAAACCGAAACTAGAGGCTTTCTTCGCACAGGTCTCACAGGGAGATTGCCTATTTGAGGGGAGGGTAGATCACGCGAATGCCTGCAATCCAGTCTGCGCGCGACCCAAGATCAGGGCATGCACATCGTGGGTGCCTTCATAGGTGTTCACCGTTTCAAGGTTGACCATATGGCGGATCACCTGAAATTCCAGCGAAATGCCGTTGCCACCGTGCATGTCTCGTGCGTGGCGCGCAATTTCCAGCGCCTTGCCGCAGTTGTTGCGCTTGATCATTGAAATCATTTCCGGCGCGGCGCTGGCCTCATCCAT
>CANLDA010000031.1 GCA_947489325.1 uncultured Paracoccaceae bacterium
AATTTGGCTTCCCCATAACGGCCTCCTTGCCTCAAAGTTAGGGAAGAAAGCGTCTACAAATCTAGGGGCTATTCACAGTTCTGCTTATGATGTATTGAGCAAAAGCTGCATTTTCAGAGATTGAGCGATCGATAAGTTCGGAGATTTTTGAAAGATTGGATTTTTGGATGTCGTTCATAGTGGAGCGATCAGATACAATGTCACCGATTTCTGTTTGGTTGATATAGGTGAACGCTTTACCCAGCAGGCCGACTACAACGTCCGCGGCTTGTATGCCCCCATGCGCAGTTGAGTCCACGAATTGGTAATTCTTAAATGGTGCTCCGGTATCGACAACAGGCCTTCGCTGTCTAACCAATCCAGAAACGTTGAGAGCTTTTGGGACTTCAACAGGTCCAGAAATGAACCTTTGCCGAGATGCTTGAGTTTGATCTCATTGGCGTTCTCCTGAATTTTCAAAGACGAACGCAATCCATCAATGTCAAAAGATTTAGTTGTGCCTGTATGGACAACACCACCCAGCACAAAACACTCAGGTTGCCTGACATTCAGCCCTTCCGGCCTAATGTGCAATTTTCGTATGTTGTTTGTCTCATCATAGTACAGCGTATAGCGCTTGTCCGCTCCCTGGAGACCATGAAACTGAATGGCCGCCTTCCGCTTCTCATTGACATCAATCATTTCACTGTGCCTTTGTTGGGCAAGAAATCATCAAGTTTTGGCTGCCGTTGGTGGCTGTCAGTTATTATCGTCTGTGACCATGGAATAGACGTTTCATAGAACGCTTCACGTTCGATCTCACCATTTCGCTCGAACCAGTGAGTAGCTTCTGGTAAGAGTTCGCGTGGTGTTGGATGTTGTGCGTGAGGGTTGTGAAAAACCTCCATTTCTGCTGTCCAGGGCTCATAGCCTTTTGGCCATAAGGCGCGATACTCGTTGCTTGAAGTCACCATCGACTTGCCAACAACCCGCAACCCCTCATGTTCTGTGCGATCCTAGTTTGCACAATGCTGTCGGACGACCGTTGCTGTTTGAAGGGCGATTCCTCAACAGCGAGGTTTGCGCATAATAGAAGATTTTTAGCTGAGGAGTGTTCTTAGGTTTTCGTTAATCAATATGTCCATTTCGTCATGCTCCAGGTTGTACAGATTTGCCAGACCATCCCGCGCGGGCCTCACGTCAGCTGGCGCTCCTCCACTCGGTCCTCCAGCAGTAAAAGGACCGTCTGTTTCCGTCAGAATACGTTCCTTCGGCAGTGAATGTACGATCTTTGCAGATCGATCGTTGCGTAGCATTTCGGCGTTGATTGAAAAGTAACATCCCATCTCCGCGGCTCGCCGCGCCTCTGACGCCGATCCAGTGAACCAATGAAGCACAACCCTGTTGTTCCCGACGGGTAATCTTGCCTCAATCATGTCGAGGACAACTTTCGCGCAGCGAACGCTATGAACGGATAAGATCTTGTCACCAGCGTAGGCGCACGCGCCTAGAATCTCGGAAAACACGGACTTCTGTTGTTCGAACGAGGCGTAAAACCGTCGTCCAGCGTCCAAACCGACTTCTCCCACATATCGCGTAGACGGGAGATACTCCTTCCAAATCGAGAGTTCTTTCGCGCGCTCCGCAACGAGTTGCGGATGCAAACCTAGTGCAGCCCTCACATATTTCGTCCGATCCGCCAATTCCTTGTTGCGCGGAAAGGCCTTTGGCGTCGTCGTCACCGCCAGCGTGAACACGCGCTCCCGCTCACGCTGCGCGACCGCTGCGGCGTGATCCGGGTAGAGGTCGAGGTGGCAATGAAAATCGATCAATCGTGCGCTTTTGCGGTCGGTCATGAGGGTGCCGTTTTCACACCATCCAGTATCTCGCCGACCTCCTTCAACCCCCGGCGATAGACGTCCGCATAGGCATCGATCCTTTCAGGATAGTCGGACAGTGGACCGGGCTTGTGGATCAGCACCCGAGCCAGATCGGGACGGCGCGCCAATCGGCGGATAGCCAACTGAAAAGATCGCACCTGTTGTCCTTCCGCCTGACGCGTGTCCAGAGTGTGGGCCGCTAGATCCGAGACGCCGTACTCAGTCGGGTCGCTACCCGCTAGGGATGCCCGGCGGATCAGGCAAGGCAGACAGTACCCGCAATGTCCTTGCGGTTCCCCTTTCCATCTTGCCTTCGCGGGAGAGGAACATGACAGCGAATGTCCGACGGCTTTGTCCAAGACATCAGGATTGGCGCACTCGTCCGCCATCTCGCCCTTAGTCTTGTCCCAAAAGGGATTGACCAGTTCACCATCGATTCCGAGCGAGTCCAAGAGTTCGTTCCAACGCGCCATGTAAAAGGGGTGCGTTGTGCGCGTGCTCAACGCCCCCAGTCGTAGTCGATCGAGCGGAACGTTCAAAGCGATGAGGCCGTTTTCTGGCACGCGCAAGACGAATTCCTTCTCTAGACCGACGCCTGCCGCCACCCCCAAGGAGAAAAACAAGAACGAACGTCCGCGCGTCGTGCTTTCGGACTCGACGCCATCGATTAGCCCATCCCCAAAAGTCATCCAAATTCGCAGTCGATCGAGCGCGGCGTCGGGATACGCCGTTTTCAGAATATCATAGCACTCTTCCTGAGACTTGCTGACCGCGCCTTCACCGGCATGGCTCACTAGTAAAGGCGCGCCACCGGCTTCGAGGGTGTCGATCGCACCGATCAAACTATCGAGGCCGCCGGAGAAGAGATTGATCGCGTCAAATGCCACCGGCAGCAATGGTTTCGGTCGTGGCTTCGCGAGCGTTGCCTGAGCTTCGGGTCGTGCCCTGAAACCGATCTGCCATCGATCGCCCGTCAGGAAGTCGAGCGCACGCTTCACTATGCTCGCCGACCCGGTCCAGAGCCTCGGACTGCTGACTGGCACAACCAACCTGATCTCACGCGACCATCCATCTTGCGATTCCGTGTGCCGCGCAAGCCGTGTGTCGGCGGCATGGACATGCGCGGCCAGTACCATTAGATCCACCGCAACCTCGCTCGGTCCGAGGTTCAATTTCTCCATATCTGACAAGGCGTAGCCGATCCCGTGTCCAAGACGGTCGCCGACCAAGAGGTCGAGTTCCGACGCGATCTCATCGCTGGCCGCTGGGACACCGACATCGTCCGCCGTTCCGAACCGTCCGATCAATAGGTGCCGTCTCATGTCTCGGCCTCACTTTCTCCGAGTGCCTCGAGCATCTCGAAAGCCGCCTCATATACGCTGTCCACAAAACCCGTGACCTGATCTTGCGAGAGCGCGCCAAGGTCGATCCCGGACGCATTTACCGCGTCGCTCACGCCGCGCTGTATGAACTCCGACAATTGCGCCTCGATACGTTCCACCGTCCGGGCATCGGATGGCATCGTCACGACCCGCGTGCCGATATCGTTGCAGATCCTCGCCTCGATGGTGTGCGACGCATAAAGTTCGAAGACAGTTTGAATTTGTTCCGATGTCAGCCCGTCGATATCGGTGATTCCCGCATCAGCGAGATCGGCGATGGTTTCGATGAACGCGTCACGGGCAATGCCCTCGTCGATCGACCCGCCGTCGGGACAGATGTAATCCGCCAATCCGGCGAATATCTCTTCCACTGGACGACCGGCGAGGCCTTCTAGATTGAGCGATCGCAAGGCCTCGTGAGCACCGTTCGCGCTGGCGTTTCCCAAGAAGCTGACGAGGCCTGATGCTGTGCTGCGGGACGATCCCATTCGCCGCCCGGCGGACGCGGCACCACCCGATGATCGCGATACATACTGTGACACCGCTCGACCAAGGCTGCGTCGGTCACTTCCACCCGAACCGGCAAACCGTGTGAAATTGCTACGCGCCGACCGAAATCGATCACCGGTCGGGGCCGGAACGACCGGCTGCCGATCCGCGGGCGCGGCGGGCGGCGCTTCTGGAGCGGCTCCGGGCGCGCCGCCGTCATCGCCATCAGTGTGCGCACCACCTCCATCGGGCACATTGCCATCGGGCACATTGCCATCGGCGCCACCATCGCCGTCGCCGTCAAGCCAACTCGGGACCAAAGGTGTGCCTCCCGAAGCTCCTCCGAATGCGTTTGACGTTCCCATCAGCGCCCTCTCTTGCCCGTGCGAGTCGCAGCGCTTGCGGCCGCTTTAAGGGTCGGGGAGCCAGTCTCCGCCCAGCCCGCGAGTAGACCATCGAGACGGGCAACGAAATCGCTACCCTTGATCACACCAGTCCAACCAGAAGCGACCCAGGCGCCGCAACGATCAGCAGGTAGGCTCTCCAGCATGTCGAGTAGGTTCACTTGTAGGAGATCGTGCGCGCGAACCAATACTGTTATTCCCGCCATCCCTGCAGGTTCCGTCTCGAATGAGTCACCTCCCATGATCCGCCCACGCAACTCTTCGAAGATCTGGCCAGCTTCGGCTGGTGCCAGTTGCCTCAATTCGCCCTCTTGAGCTTGCACGGCGAGCTTCGAGCCCATCAATTTCTCGACCACCGCACTCAAGCGTCCAAGGACTGACGCGGCACCAAAATAGTCCTTTCGATCTTTCGCGACAAACAAATACGGCCGCAAATCTTCTTCACCAATCTTGGGGGAAAGCTTCGCCCAAGATCGGATAGCGTCAGAACCCTTCCATTCGGCGAGCATTGCGCCGTCGGGGCCCGGTTCGGGTTTCTTTCGCGCGTCGTCAAGCGACGAGATTTTGGGTCCCTTTGTGGACTTCTTCTTCGGTTTTTCTGCAGGTGGATCATCGGCCTCTAAGAGCGCAAGATCCTCGCACTTTCCTCCATCATCTTTCGCAGCGGCACTGGCGATCTGGTCGAACAAACGCGACATGAACCGCTCTGCGAGCATGAGTTTCGCCAACACCGGCAACCGAACATCACGACCGAAACCACGGGCTTGTGCGGTTTGGTTTCGCAGGAGCAAGGTGTTCAGGAACCGTTTGATCTGTCGCGGATTACCCTGCGTGCCGCTCGCGAGGATAGGACCGATCTGATCGCTGAGAGTCAGAGCATTGGTCACCTTGGCGTCGAGGTCACCCAGCGTCTCCTTCACAGTTGCCACGTCGAGACCGCCGGCTTCCCACGGCCTTTCGAGCTGTTTTCGCGCGACCGCGATCAGCTTCCCGAAATCCTCGTCATCTTCGCCAAGTTCCGCTCCGATCAGCAAGAGCGTCACATAAATTCGGGTCTCGGCCTCACCCAGAGCAGGTATTCTGAACGGCACCTGGATTAGCTTCTCGAGGTAATTACGTGCATAGTCGCGCGGACCCGTCGTATCTGGTAATTCGGGGAAATGCTTGCGGACGGAATATTCGATCATCGCTTCGTCCGCCGCCACGATGAACGCCGTCCGACCAGTGAAAACGAACAAGCGGACCGCTTCCAATGTTTCGATCGCGATATCGGGCAGACACCGATCTAGATCGTCGATCAGTACGACGAGTTGTTTAACACCGGCTTTGTCCAGCAATTCGTCGAAAGCATCCCGGAACGCCCCAATCTCTTCGGGTAGCCGTTTAGACTCATCTGGCTTCAACAGGCCGTCTATGCCGTTGACCACCGCGTCGTAATTCTCCCTCGTCGCTAGCTCACTCGGGTCCGCGAGCAGGTTTTTCACCCCGCCTACAGCTACGCGTATTTGGTCGGGTGTCGGGATCCCCGACAGGGCTGTAAAAGCCAGACCGCCCCCATGTCGCGCGACTTTGAGCCAGTCGATCCGCTTGAATATGTTCGTGACAGCCTCGGCGGCCTCAGTGCCGAGGGATCGCTGCTCAATTAGTTCGGTAACGATGCCCTCAATGAGTGCGATCTTTGCGTCTTCAAACCCCTGGAAACGCCAGCCGTTGAATTTAATGCAAAGAACATCATCCTCGTCGCGAAGCGATTCATCGATCATCTCCAATATGCTCGATTTGCCCGCGCCCCAATCGCCGTGCACGCCGATCGTGACGGCTTCTTCGGGCCGTTTCACGAGCAGGTCGATAATCGTCTTAGCGATGGCCTCATTATTGAGGAGATCCACCTTCGTTTCGTTGTCGGTTAGAATCAAACGGAGGCACCTTTCTAAAATACATGCTTAAATTTAAATTGAGACGACCAATCAATCAGCCTATGGATGTTTTATATCACGCAACCACAATAAATGGTAGATACCTGCCTTGGCTGGTAAAAAGATTTTCCTTTCCTACATCATAGGCGAAAAGGGCGTCGCACATGTCCGGAAGTGCGTTTCGACCTTAGGCCATTTGTACTACGAAGATCAGCTATGACGAGGCTGCAATGCGGCATCGATCATCAAGATCAATTTCCGCAATGGGCCGTCATGCGCTTCGAAAGCAGTGCCGGACGTACTTGATGTGTGATGAGTCGAATTGTCGCACTTACGGGTAATTTAACTTCACTAGGGCCGAATTTCATACATGAAGCGTTTGAAATTCGATACGTGTGCTATCCGACCCCAATTTAACGTTAGAACGCACTTCGGATCTTGAACAGTCTGGTTTCATTGACGATTGCTGAACTCCCTAAAGTTAACTATTAAATCTGCCCTTGAGAAAGCCGTGAAGGCGCTGAATCAAAATAGCTTTTCTGAACAAGCAGCTCCATGTCTGCCATGTGGGGAAATCGTGCCCGTTTGACGATTCGCAGGTCTTGTAAGCCATGAATCGCCAGCATAGAGATCAGTATGAAGTCATACTACATCTAGCGGTTTAGTGTCGAAATGTTGCAAAAAGAAGTAGCCTTGAGAGAAATTCTGAAGTGCCGACTCCGGCTTTGCGAACATAGCTTCAGTAGCATAGCCGCGGAGCTTAAAGTCAGTACCGGGGCCGTCTCAAACTGCTGTTCGGGTGTTATAAAAAGCAAACGAATTCAGGCAGCTATCGCCGCAAAGCTTGGTGAAGATCCGGCAACCATTTGGCCGTCGCGATATGCTGACCATGCAGATCAATCACAACACGAAAACCAGCAAAAGGAGGTTCAGAACAAAGTTTCTGGGGTTCCGTAAAAGGCAAAGGCCGAAGCGTTCCAGCGCTCCGGCCTTTGTAAGCTGTTGTGAAAAATCTGGTCGATCCATCACACTGCTTTGATCCCTCTTTTAACGCCGAAAGTCAAGTTAACGCAGCACCACATGGGGCAGCGACAGGTGGCTTTTGGCCAACTTCAACAAAAGAAGGGAGACAGCATGTCTTCAGGCATTTCTACCCAAGGCTTTCCTCAACCCGTTTTCCTGCCCGGTGCGAGAGCTATCAATCGGCGAACAAAGGGACACGGTACAAGCAACGTGGTGTTACCAAATGAAGGTTGGGGGCCCAATCACGTGGTTTCGGTCGAAGCTATTTTGGAGCGAAAAGGGCTCCAGCATTACCTGTCCCAACCAGGTATTGTTAAAGTTACTGGGCAGGCTGGTCCAGTTGGTTACGTGGACGCTGATGGTAACCAGAAGAAGCACACTTTCGATTTACTTGCCCATCGTTCAGATGGCTACAAAATCGCTGTTGCCGTCAAACCATTTGAAACAGCTGTTCGAGATCGGCTTGATCTGACCCTTCAGAAAATCGCTGCTTGCGTCCCTGCAGGATTTGCAAATGAAGTCGCCTTGTTCACGGACCGTACGATTTCGCGTCAACAACAGGTCAATAACTCGCGGTACCATGCCATCCGGAGGATCGCCGACCAGGAAGCAGAGTTAGCAGTTGAGCGGGTAATACGCCAACTGAACGGGAATACAACAATCAGCGACCTAATTGACGCTGTAGGGCTCGCAGGAAGAGCCTACGGGGCGATCCTAAATTCGATCTATCGTGGCGTCCTTCATCAAATCTCAGCTGGACTGATCGACTACGGCACAGTTGTCCGCGTGGGGGCACTGTCATGAGTTTTATCAATCATAACTTCTGGAACTACTGCACCGGTGACAAATTTGTAATCGACCAGACCGCTTATAGATTTGTCAGACAAGACGCCAAGTGCGTCATGCTTGAAACGGTGACCGAACCACGTGTGGTTGAGGCATTTTCACACGAAGAAATCTACGAACTCGGCCAGACCGAGCGGTTGGTTTACAAGCGCGACGATTACAGCCTTCGCAAGTCACGGAAACCGCGAATTGATGATGGCCTGCAGTTCGCTGACCTCCCCGAAGAAGAGCGCAAAGATATTCTTTGGAAGAAGCTTTTCTGTGATCACGTGCACAAAGCGTTTGGTCGGAAAAAGGCTGTCAAAACAGATGACTCAATTAAGGCGATCCTGCCGAAGATCACCAAAAAGGTGACCAAGAAGTGGAAAGCCTTCCAGCGCAACGGCAAAAACAAGCGGGCTGGAAAGATATGCGAAGTTCCGGATGAACCAGGGGCTCGCACTTTGCTCCGATGGTATTGGGACTATGAAGATGCGGGATTTCGCATTGAAGGCCTGAGAAGCCGCATTGGCGAGTCGGGAAACTATACACAACGGTTTGAACCCGGAGTGGTGGCACTGCTGACAAAGTGTGTTCAGGAATACGCGACCCGACGCAGAAAGAGCCAAAAGAAAATAGCAGAAGAGACGGAAGAGGCGTTTACTAAGGTCAATGCTGAACGCCGCGAAGCAGGCCTGCACGAATGGAAGATCCCAAAACTCAGCGCCGTGCGGCGGGCCATTCTCAAAATGGATGCGTTCTTTGTCTACTGCCAGCGTCGGGGTCTCGATGCCGCTCGCAAGAAATACGCTCTGTTTGAAAGAGGTATCCCTCTTCAGTTTCCAGGTGAGCATGTCGAGATCGACGAAGGCAAAATCGACTTGATGACACTGGCAACGACCACCTTCATTTGGGATCAACTGACAGAAGAGCTACGCAAGAAAATCCCAAAGCAACGGCGTTGGATGTACGTCGCAATCTGCGCGACGACCAAATGTATCTTGGCGATCCATATATGCAAAAACCCATCCGGCGCAGAAGCTGTTAAATGCTTATCACTGGCAACGAGAGACAAAACAGACATTGCAATCGCAGCCGGGGCGCAAGATCGATGGGACAAATATTGCGGGCTGTCTTTCGTGTCGACTGACCAAGGAACGGCTTTTCTTTCTTATCAGTTTGCGGAAGCTCTGGCAGCGTTGGGCGCCACGCACGATACACCTGCAGGAGCAACTCCGTGGTTGCGTCCGTTCATCGAACGGGTGTTCGGAACATTCAATACCGATTTGTTCCAAGAGGCCAATGGTAGGGTGTTTTCAAATCCTGCAGAAAAGGGAGATTTCGATTCTGAGGGAACGGCGACGTTAACTGATGACATGCTCGCGATGATGTTGGTGCGTTTCGTTGTCGATGTATATCACAACCGCCCACACGAAGGCTTGAATGGTGAAACGCCAAACAACGCGTGGGATCGATTGAGTCGGCGTTATCCGATGTGCCCGCCGCCGCTGCCAAAGGATCGCCGCGCAATTTTCGGACTGAATGTGCGCAGAAAGGTGCGCGGGAACGGCGTTCTGGTTTGCGGCATTCAGTATCGATGTGACCAACTTGACCAATTGTTCCTCCGTCGACCAGATGATGAACACCATGTCAAAGTGCGGATTAATCCGGAGAATATCGGAACGGTAGACGTACTGATCGACGGTATGTGGTTTCCTGCCAAGGCTGTCGGTGGTGGGTTTGACGGCATCCGAATGGATCTCTGGATCGCGAAGGTGAGGGCCATTCGCCAATACAATCATGATCAATCCCTACTGAAGCGTCACGTCGTTTTAGAGGCGCTGGCAGATATTCGAGCAATGAATAACGAGCCATTCCTGTTGATGGACATGACTCCATTCGGCTGCACGGCGAAGCAGATAAACCGGGCTGAGAAATCTGTCTTCTTAGGGCTTGAAGCCGAAGCTTTATCCTCGGAGGAGATGGAGAAACACTTCGTCGCCACCTCGTTTAAGGTGAGTTCTGCTGTGTCTGAGGCAGCAGCTCCTGAAGCCAGCGAGGTCGATCAGCAACCGGAATGCCCAACCATAGATGACGAATCCATTGTTGAGGCAAGCGATCTGGTTTTTCGTGGGGCAATTCACAATGGATGATTTTGACAGTGCAATGCGGGTCTCGAAAGAGACCCGCAAACTCAACGACATCTTTGTTGAAAACCAACTTCACAGAGATTTCTCGAGGGCGTTCACATCCATTTTGGCTGACTTAAGGTTGGATATCGAAATTGCCGCTCCAAAACGCCGAAAGTGCGAAGGGATTGTTCTTTTCGGCAATTCGGGCTCCGGAAAAAGTACGGTCATCGATTATGTGCTGGATCACCATCCGCATCTTCAGCCAAAGCGAGTTGTTAGGCGTGGCGTGGAGCGGATAACCAAAACTGACGTTTGTGCAATCAAAGCATCTTCACCTGCGACGCTAAAATCGGTTGGACAAAATATCTTAGCTGAGCTGGGGTATAAAAGTGATGTTGACCCTCTCAACCTCAACAACAAGGAAGCCCATTACATCTGGAATCTTGTTCGGCAGTATTTAAGGAAATCAGGGGTTCTGGTGTTATTCATTGATGAAGCGCAAGACTTTATCATCAATCAGAACCGCATTGAGATCACGAAAGTGATCAATACTCTGAAATCTCTTTTGCAGGACAAAGAGTGGCCAGTATGCGTGGTTCTTGCCGGCATGCCTGAGCTCAACACGTTGGTTCAGCGCGATGATCAACTGGTGAACCGAACGACGAGAATATCATGCGCAAAACTGGTAGCCGAAACGCACAAAGCGGATGTGCTGTCGATAGTCTCGCACTATGCCTCAGTGGTCGATATTGGCCTTCACCCAGATCTCAGAAAAGTGAGTTTCGTCCGGAGACTGCTTCATGCTTCCAGCGGTGATTTCGGTAAGACCATTCAGGAAATTATTCGGGCTTTGACCGCTGCAATCAAAAACCAAGCCAAGGAGGTAACCGTCGCTGACTTCGCTGCGGGATTCCAGGAGAAGTACAAACTGGTTGATACAGCCAACCCGTACGTCGTTCCCGATTACCTCAATATCGTAGTCCCGAGTTCAGGTGCAAATGGCAACGTTAACCTCGACGGAGAGAGTTGAAATGCCATTGCCGTTCCTGATCGACTTACAGCCGTTTGAAACACAGACCTCATTTGGGTCACGTTTGGCAGCGGCAAATTTGGCAGAGTACGCCCAATACTTTTACACTGACGTGAGGATTAAGTTTCCTGCACTGGTCCGTGGTGAAACAGCCCAGCTCAATCGCCTCTCAAAGCTTGGCGATGTCGATAGCAAGGTGCTTCAATCAAATGCCGTTTGCAGCGGTACCGGTGAAGGGCACACGATCGGAGGCCAGTTCTTCGAGAAACGTACATTGCTACGTTCTACCCAACGCATATGCCCGGCCTGTATCACTGCTGACATCGAAGCAGGAGGCGAGTTTGGGGCCTATGGTCGTAATTACTGGCATATGGCAAGCGTACGAACCTGCATTGCTCATTCTAGGCCGTTGCTAGGCCTCGACGCCCTGAAGAGCCCTCGCAACGCCCATGACTTTCATGGGCGCATTATCGATGATTTCGGGATGATTTCCAGCGCTGAGAAAACAGGCGACAGAAGGCCTCCTACAGATTTGGAAAGTTACCTGGTCGCCAGGTTCCAAGGACGGGTCGAGTACAATTGGCTCAATAAGTTCAGTATTCAGGTTGTGAGCAAAACATGTGAAATGCTGGGCGCTGTTATGATGCGCGGCCCAACAGCAAATCTGGCAGCAATCCAAGCAGAAGATTGGCTGGCTGCGGGATCGGCTGGATTCTCTGTCGCGTCGCAAGGCGAAGAAGCGTTTCGCGCCGTGCTTACAGATCTTCAGCGCCGCCCAGGTGTCCCGTCAGGCGGACCGCAGGCTCACTGGGGACGTTTCTACCAGTGGTTGGCATTCAGCGGAAAGCCACAGTCGTACAACAAAATGTTGGACATCGTTCGTGACCACATCATTTCAAACTACCCGATCGCTGCAGATGAAACGGTCCTTGGAAAGAAATGCCTAAGACGACGAGTTCATTCGCTGGCATCTGCTCAAAGAGAGACAGGATTGCACCCAAAGCGTTTGAGGACACTGCTGATCGAAGAGAAATTTCTACCAGCAGACGATGGACAGACCCAACATGGTGCAGTGGGGTTCTTTGATGCTGTTGCCGCTGATGGATTTTTAAGGGAAACGTCCACTTCAGTTGGTCAACCCGAGGCCCAGAAGGTGTTCAATATGTCGCGCAGCCAGTTCGATGTCATGCGAAAGTGGGGTTTCATCGTGCCTGTCTCAGTTGGAGGCCGCGCTAAACCACGATATTCGCTCATCGCATTGAAGGAATTTCGACATCGCTTAGTGAAGCAGGCGGTTCCCGTCAGGCATCTGGGTCGAACGCATGCCGATATTCAGACAGAAGCAAGAAAGGCTGTTTGCAGTACTGGCGAAATCGTAACCCTCATTATTGAGGGCGGACTGGATTGGGTCGGTTTTGCTAATGGTCAGCGGACATATCGAAACCTTGTTGTTGATGTGGATGAGGTCATGGCAAAGTTGCATACCACTGTCGTTGATGGCCTCACAAAGAAAGAGCTGAAGAGCCTTCTAGGGGTCAATGATTGCGTCATCAAATGGCTATGCGACAGTGGGTATCTGCCGCTTCGAAAGAGCCGATCGCCAATTTCGCGGAAATCTCAGTCCGTGGTACGCCAGGAAGATCTGGACAGCTTTAATAGGCGTTACGTGACACTTAGAAATCTGGCGCGGCAGAGTAAGTTCAATTCGCAAAGGCTCAAATCCATGTTGAAGCAGGCATCGGTTGAGTCGCTTGATCGCTCTAACGAGAATGGTCGGAATATCTATCGTCGCAGGGACGTCGAACATGTTCTGAATATGGTACCATCTGAAGCCGCGTTGGATAACGAGGATACTGATGTTTTTTGATGTATGCAGTGGACTGGCTTCAACCGGCATCTCTTACCATGTCAAGAATTCCGCGACGAAGGCTATCTCGCGCGTCGCATACTGTGCGAAGCGCTTGCTCAAATTTTTGCTCATCGCCACTATTAAACGCGTCTTTAATGAGTTGAAACTGCGCGTCCATGTCGCCTGCAAAGGCATATTCTCTTTCAAAGTCTGTGATCGGACTTTCCTTCCGTTGGTTTGCTGCTGGCACTCCAAAAGATGTAGCAGTGTGACGGTCTCATGTAGAGTGAATAGAGCATCCAGGGTGACGAGCTGAAACGGGTGTTTGGCCAATCTCCGTCGCTGCACCTAAGGATTGCAGGTCGCCAAGCGTGGAACGTCGCGCGTTTTTAACTAATGCGGCGGTCTATCTACATCCCATCAAAGGGCCGTATCATGCGATATTGGTCCAAACGTCAAGCATTCCTGACCCAGACCAGTCTTTCGCTACGGTCTAGGTCATTGTCGGCAGTGCGGACACAGCCGTCTTTCGTTTTCTGAACTTCGCTGACGCAGCATATGCTCGCAGGCGCGGCACATTTATTGTTGCGGCGCGGCGTGCGTCACCGATCCGGTCATTCGCGAGCGTCGTTTTGACTGGAACCGAGACCGTACTTTCGCCGCAGCTTGATCCGACAAACGAGACGCGGGACTAAGTTGCCATTCTCTGAGCTGCAACCGACGTCCGGTTTCGCCGCTATCACGCCTTTGGCATAAAGTCTGAAACAAAGACATGTTCTTTATCCAAGGTAATCAATAATTGGGCAATCGGGTCGGTGGTCGCCGTTACAGGTCTCAACGAGGTGGGCCAGTTCATCATGCAGGCTTTGCAGTTCGCGCTGCTTTTCTCTGATCTGTTCAAGGCGGCGGGATGCAATACTCTTCACTTCCGCGCTGGTGCGTTGTTCATCCTGATAGAGATCCAGCAATTCGCGGCATTCCTCAATCGTGAAGCCAAATTCCCGGGCACGACGTGTAAAGACAAGCTTGCGTACGGCATTGCCGTCATAGGTACGGTATCCGGATGCGGAGCGAGATGGCGCTTTGACCAAGTCTATATCAGCATAGTAGCGGACAGTTTTTACCGGCAATCCAGATGCCTTTGCGGCGCCAGAAATATTCATTGGTATCTCCTCTTGACCCTCCAGTTACTGGAAGGTCTATCTCTCTGATCAAGAGGACGCAAGTCCATCTGAACGGTTCAAAGGATTCGAAATGCCAAAGGATATGCCCCAAAAAACCGCTACGCTTTATCGGATGGTGATGGATGATCACATGTGTCCCTATGGCCTCAAGTCAAAAGACATGCTGGAACGGTATGGGTTTGAGGTTGATGATCACCACCTGACATCACGCGCTGAGGTGGATGCGCTGAAAGCTGAGTTACATGTCGAAACGACGCCCCAAGTTTTCATTGATGGGGCGCGGGTTGGCGGGTTTGATGATCTGAGCAGGTATTTGGGGAAAGACATCAAACCTGATGATGCTGTTACTTATCAGCCAGTGATCGCTTTGTTTGGCATCGCTGCATTGCTCGCGATTGCCGTGACATGGTTGGTCTTGGGGGCGCTGTTAACAGGGCAAACTGTTGGATGGTTCATCGCCATTGCCATGTTGCTGCTGGGCTTGCAAAAGCTTCAAAACATCGAGACATTTGCCACGATGTTTCTGAACTATGATCTGCTTGCACAACGTTGGGTGCGCTATGGTTATATTTATCCGTTTGTTGAGGCAGGTGCGGGCCTTCTCATGCTCATGGGGGTGTTGACGTGGCTTGCCGCTCCAGCGGCCTTGATTGTGTCCAGTATCGGGGCATTCAGCGTTTTCAAAGCTGTCTACATCGACAAACGGGAGCTAAAATGTGCCTGTGTGGGCGATGCCCGAGTTCCGCTTGGGTTTGTCAGCTTGACCGAAAACCTTATGATGATGGGCATGGCAATTTGGATGTTGGCAAATTTGTGATCTTAAAAACCTGTTGACCCTCCACCTGCTGGAAACCCTAAACCACTCCGGACTGCAAACGAGAGTAAACCTCTGATGAAGAAAACATATCTTATTGCGCTGTTGGTTATCGCCGTGGGCATTGGGGCCTATAGGTTGTCAGTGCCACCGACAGACTTGCCTGCTGACTCTGTTGGTGAAAGCGAATCCTCAGCATTGGTCGATATTCAAATACCGGGTACGTTTTCTGCAAACGCACAGATCGGCAAGCGGATTTTTGAAGCGCATTGCGCCACTTGTCATGGTATTGATGCGGTTGGGCAGGTTGGCGTTGCACCGCCGCTGGTTCATATCATTTATGAGCCCGGTCATCATGGCGATGAGAGTTTCCAACGTGCCGTCGCTGCTGGGGTCCGGGGACATCATTGGCCCTTTGGGGACATGCCGCCGATTGAGGGGCTGACCCGTGGGGATGTTGCCATGATCATCACCTACATCCGTGAATTACAGGAGGCCAATGGGATAAACTGAACCAGCGCAAATGTGCCAAGCGAAGATTATTTTTCTTGACGTTCCAGTTGGTGGAAGGACTAATTAGACAGCGATGACAAAAGAAACGACGCGGACAAAACAACAATGCTGATGTGCATTTATAGTATACTTCGATCTGCAATGATTTTTGCAGCGGTTACTATTATTGCATTCTCGTCACCAATGTCGGCGCATTCTGGTATGGGCGATCATAGCGCCGTGGCAGAGCAATCCGTGTCACATGACCATATGGATCATACCTCTCACGGAGCGGTTCATGCGCCCACGCCTGATACAGGCAACCATCCAGGTCAACATGCCGAGACGGGCTGTTGTTTTGGCGTTTGTGCGGCGGCCATACTATTGATGGATCGCGATGAAGGTTGCGCAAAGCAATCTGAAGAGCACGAACCACTGCCGGTTCTGATCATGACATCAGTGGAACCTGAACACCTGATCCGCCCCCCTAATCACTAAGTTTACCTCTCGTTCTAATCAGCTTTGATCCGCAGGCGGTCGCCTGTGGTTCGGTCAATAATTACAATAGGTAAATCGATGAAACACATACTCACATTGGGGGGGCTTGGGGTATTGCTTGCGGCATGTTCCGCACCTCCAGCTGAACTTACTCAGATATCCACGCTTCAATCCCCTGCAAGAAACACACAGTCGATTCAGTCGGTTTCTTATGATCCCGTGATCAGGGACTATCAGGACTACACCCCTACCGATCCTCAATCTTGGAAAAAATCGAACAAGGAACAAAACTCAGGTTGGGGGCAATGATGAGACTGAGATTACTTAAACCGGTTGTCATTGCTGCTCCGATCTTTCTGGCTGCATGTGCCACGGGTGTATCAGAAAACTACACCAGCAAGTCCGCCGCATTTGGTAAGGTGTCTTCTGAGACGTCAAAGGCCATCGGCAAACAAACTGTATGGGTTCAAACACAAGCCGAAGCTGAACGAACCGCCAAGCGTGTACACGCCTTGTCGCACAAAAAGACAATAACCGCTGACACCGCGGTCCAAATTGCCCTGTTGAACAACAAGGGTCTGCAAGCAGCATACGCTGAAGTTGGTCTGTCAGCCGCCGAGGTTTGGCAAGAGTCCTTGCCGGAAAACCCTGTCGTTGGGGTTGGGCTGTTTGGGATTGCTGCGCCGGGCCTAGGGCTTCTAAGATCGATTGAGGGAACTTTTGCCACAAACCTGTTGGACGCTAAAACCCGCAAGGCGCGGGTGGCCTTGGCGGACAAGCAATACAAGAAGGCTCAACTCAACGCTGTGAATGAGACGCTGGCACTGGCGGCTGAAACACGGGAGGCGTGGATTGAGGCGGTTGCGGCATTTGAAATGGCCAACAACTTAAAGCAAGCCAGTGCGGCGTCTGACGCGTCGTCTGAACTAGCCAATAGTCTTGGGCTGGCAGGGTCTTTGGACAAAGGCAGTCAGGCGCGTGAGCATGCGTTCAATGCTGAAATGGCTGCAAAAACGGCTAAAGCCCGGCTGCAAGCAGCAGGGGCTAAGGAAAAGCTTACGCGTTTAATGGGGTTGTGGGGGACAGAGGTTGTCTATTATGTGCCCAACGCCTTGCCGCAAGTGCCGGGATCGGTGCGCAGACGCCCGTCTATCGAAACTGATGCACTGAAAAATCGGTTTGACCTGAAAGTTGCTCAGCTCGGGTTAGCGGCATCAGCCCAAGCGTTTGGAATGACCGATGCTACTCGTTACGTCACTGACCTCGAGCTTATTGCTGGTTTTGAGTATGAGCGCGAAGAAGGCGAAGGTGGCGGCACTGAACGCTCGACCACCCCACAGGTCGAGTTGGAATTTTCCATTCCAATCTATGACACTGGGGAAGCGCGATTACGTAAGGCAGAACTGACCTATCTTCGGGATGCGAATGTTGTTGCTGAATTGGCGGTCAATATTCGCTCGCAAGCCCGATCAGCCGAGGCGGCATATCACGGGCGCCATCAGATTGCGCGGCACTATTATGACAATGTGATCCCCTTGAGGGAGGTTGTCGATAACGCCGCTCTGCTGAGTAACAACGGGATGATCACAAGCACCTTTGAGTTACTCGAAGACACCCGTGAAACGTTGGAATCACATCTCGATGCGGCTGAAGCCAAGCGGGATTTTTGGCTGGCAGAGGCAAACCTTCAGGCAGCCATTTATGGCGGGGCTTCCTTTGAAGCCGACAGTGATGATGACGATGACTGATGCTGATCGAATGCACCAGAACACAGAATCCGAAAGGAAAGAACAATGATGAATAGAAGACAACTCTTGGGCGCTGGCGCGACGGCGGGTGCCGGTCTGTTGTCAGCAGGCGCATGGGCCAGCACGTCCAACATGGGCCTTCCCGAAGCGGCCCTTATGGACAATGCAAACACACAAGGACCGCTTCACCCCCCAACCGGGCCAGAGTACCGGCCTGTCGTCACATTGAACGGCTGGACACTGCCGTTTCGGATGAACAACGGGGTGAAGGAATTTCATCTGATTGCGGAACCCGTTGAACGGGAACTGGCAGAGGGTATGACGGCGTTTCTTTGGGGCTACAACGGGCAATCGACCGGGCCAACAATCGAAGCTGTCGAAGGGGACCGCGTTCGTATTTTTGTCACCAACAAGCTTCAGGAACACACGACCATTCACTGGCATGGGCTGATCCTGCCGTCCGGAATGGATGGTGTCGGCGGGCTAAGTCATCCCGGCATCCCACCCGGGAAGACCTTTGTCTATGAGTTCGACCTGACCAAAAGCGGCACCTTTATGTATCACCCACACGCGGATGAGATGGTGCAGATGGCAATGGGAATGATGGGCATGTTCATTGTTCATCCGAAAGATCCAACCTTTATGCCAGTAGATCGTGACTTTATCTTTATGTTGAACGCCTTTGACATTGAGCCGGGCACATATGTTCCGCGGATCATGACAATGACGGATTTTAACCTGTGGTGTTGGAACAGTCGACTTTTCCCTGACATAGATCCACTTGTTGTCAACCAAGGAGACCGGGTGCGGGTGCGGGTTGGGAATCTGACCATGACCAACCACCCCATTCACATGCATGGCTATGATTTTGAGGTCACATGCACGGATGGCGGATGGGTGCCCAAGCAAGCACGTTGGCCCGAGGTCACAGTTGATATCCCGATTGGTGGGATGCGGGCCTATGAGTTTGACGCGGTGCACCCCGGAGACTGGGCAATCCATTGTCACAAGTCACACCACACCATGAATGCGATGGGGCACGACGTTCCAACCTTCATT
Organism: uncultured Paracoccaceae bacterium; assembly: GCA_947489325.1. Lineage (GTDB taxonomy): Bacteria > Pseudomonadota > Alphaproteobacteria > Rhodobacterales > Rhodobacteraceae > CANLDA01. The sequence goes on from CANLDA010000031.1 coordinate 18,705, forward strand.
GGTACTGATCAGCGCAAACTGTCCCAGAAAGTACAAGAGTTTCAGCCTGAATTTATGGCGATGGGATCGGCAGGCATGGCCGATATGGGTGTCATGGAAATGGAATTGCCCGACAACACGGTTCCGATGATGACCGGTTGGGGACCGTATGGCCCTATTGAAATGGGAGGCATGTTCTCAGTCGTTAAAGTTCGCGAAGGCATCGGGTCAGACGATTACTCTGATCCCGGTTGGTATGAAAACCCTCCCGGCACACAGGCCTATGAATGGACCGGTGAATTGCCAGAACACGCCCGCAAAGCGGACGCAAACACGCACATCACACCTAAGACAACATCAAACGGATAGGCCGCAGATCGCGCTGTCACGTACTTTACAAGGAAACACACATGAAAACTCTACTCACATCAACCGCTCTGATCCTGTCTCTGTCTGCCGCCGCCTTTGCAGCAGGGTCCCACGACGGCGGACACTCAAATGAAAACGCAGGACAGGGCCATAATGACGGCCATGATCATCAACAAACTATGGCTGTCGGGATGCCCGGTAAGCCGAAAGACGTCACGCGAACCATTGAGGTGTCGATGGTTGAGACTGACGATGGAGACATGATCTTTACGCCTCAATCTGTTGACTTGAACGCGGGTGAAACGATCCGCTTTGCAATCACCAACACAGGTGAGCTGGAGCATGAATTTGTTCTCGATACCATATCCCAAAACACCGAACACAAGGCCCTGATGGAAGAGTTCCCGGAAATGGAACACGATGATCCCAACTCCGTCCGTTTGGAGGCAGGTCAGTCTGGCGAGATCATCTGGACCTTCTCAAATGCCGGTGGCTTTGAATTCGCCTGCCTCATTCCCGGGCACTATGACGCTGGTATGCACAGTGAAGTAAAAGTCGCAGATGCAAAGGTAGAATATACCAAAGGCGTCGTGAAAAAGGTGAATGCCAAATCAGGTAAAGTCACCATCATCCACGAAGAACTCAAAGCACTAGAGATGCCAGCAATGACCATGGTGTTTCGCGTGACGGATGACGCGATTCTTGAGCAGATGGAGCCGGGTGACAATATTGAGTTTGTCGCCGAAAGGCTGAAGGGAAAATTGACGGTAACTAATTTGAAGTAATTGTCGCTATCCTCGACCTGAAACGCTGAGGCAGGATCAAGAGTGCCAATCGCCTACTATTGGAGGTTGGCACCATCAGCTGCGTTTGATCGTATAGGTAGCCATTATTGAGGATTTTGAACCAAAAACAGCCAAACATTATAGCAGATTCCTTCTGCAAGCTATGTCAGCTTTAAGTGCATTTTGTCCGCTCGTGCAGCGTGCAGCATCTGGCAATATGGGCTCTCATTCCTCTTTCGACGCCGGGAGATCATAGGTCCGTTCTGAATCGGCGAACGGCAGGTGCCGCCCGCCGACATAGTTCAGATGTCGATCCGCTCTGCAATACTCAGCGCATCTTCCAGTTCAACCCCAAGGTATCGCACTGTGCTATCGACTTTCGTGTGTCCGAGCAAAAGCTGCACGGCGCGGAGGTTGCCGGTCTTTCGATAAATCTCGGCCGCCTTGGTCCGGCGCAGCGAATGGGTCCCGTAGCCGCTCGGCTCCAAGCCAATCGCTGTTACCCAGTCGCGGACAAGCCGACCGTATTGGCGCGTTGATATGTGCGGTCGATCATGGAAGCGGCTAGGAAACATGAACCTGCATGCAAACATTTCGGGTGAATGAACCCACGCCAAAACAGTATCTCGTGTGTTTTCCGACAGTTCGAACTGAACTGGACGCTTGGTTTTGCTCTGGATAACCGAAACCCGTTCTCTGACCCGATCATCCTTGACCAGATCGGTCACCGCGAGCTTGACCAGATCGCAACCTCGCAGCTTGCTATCAATCGCCACGTTGAACAGCGCCAGATCACGGAGATTGCCCGCCAGTTCAAGTCGTGCGCGGATCGCCCAGACTTGTTTGGGAAGCAGTGGTCGTTTTTGCCCGATGATCCGGCCCTTGTTCCAAGCCTTGCGGTTTGGGGTGACTGCGGGAAGTAGGACTCTTGGCATGATATGCCCTCCAATCCTCCCTCCGATCCCAAACATCGGCACTGTGCCAACGCCTGAATTGTACAACGGGGACAAATGGCCGTTGTTCGAAAGCCCTGTAGCGCGGAATTTCTGCCTAGGCATTCGGCAACTTCGAGCCCAGACCTACCGAAAGCTGCGGTTTGCATGAATGTCGGCAATGCGCAGAATTTGTCAGGCAGGTGCAGGAACGTCTGGAAGACCTCTTTGCTCTATCCAGCATTATCTTGTGTGAAGACACTCAAGAGCGCGTCAGCGGGAAGGTCTTTCTTGACATAAAAGTCGAACACGCCTTCCTCGCTCGGCCATCCATACTGCAAGGCATAGGCCGCGACCACCGCACATGCTGCAGAGAATGTTTGGTTGGTAGCTGAAAGGGGTGCGGCGATTTCAATCATTCGCGGGCGACCAATCGATTGAAGTTTCGCCAAAAGGCCTTGGTCGGTGAGATGCATCGAGGCGACCTCGCCACCCCATGCAGCGAGAAGCGGTTTAACGCCACCGTCGTCCATGGGCAGACGAGATGACACCATCCAAAACATATTCTGCCTAATGTCCAGTTGGGTCTTGAAGGGACTTTGATCCAAGATGGTTCTGACTTCATCGACCGTCAGCAAGCCCGCTGACAAAAGAGCATCGAGACGCGTTTCAAGGTACGATGGCGTAGATAGGTGAATACCCTGCGCACGCATTGTCTCCAATTCAGCGTCAGTCATCCTCGTGTAATGAAAGCCTCTTATAACTCTGGTCTCCATCAGAGGAATAAGGCGTTCCTGGAATGCTTGAAAAGGAATCGAGTGGGGATTGTCTGGTCGAGGAAGTGGTCGGTCGGGCCCATAATAGTTGTCATAGGTTTCAAATATCTCGCGATCTCGGATCAGGTAATCTTGGATCACTGTGTGGTTGCCTCGAAGTGCGACCAACAGTTCATCGTCAAATGTCTTAGGGTTCGATGTATCAAGCAAGTCGCGGGGAGCCTTCATTCAATTTCTGAGTACAAATACCCTTTTCCCTCGTTGTCGCCAACAAGAAGGTCTTGTTCCAATCACCTTGTGCCCAAGAATCGCCAATGTCTCCTTCATGTTGCGAGCAGTCAACGAGACCTTGGAGGCAAACGGCAAGTTTGTCCGCGACCTGTGAATTGCCGCCTTCAAAAATGCTGCGCGGTTCACGAATGACCGAAATCGCCGCCGCACCGCGTCATGAAAATTTGTGCTCGTGCAGAATATTTGCCGCTGCGTGCGCACGCAGCATGAAATCAAAATGACCGCCATGGGCTCTCTTCCGCTGTTCGCTTCAAGCTACATCAATGACCGCTGTCGTGTGCTGCATGGTCTGTAAAAGAAGCCTGGCTGCTTTGCTCAGCTACTGGTGGGGCTTTGCATCAGTCAGTGAGCGTGTGAAAGTCGTTGTCATGGCGAATGTTGCACCCTTGTCTCTACCAGCCTGTTTCAATCAGGCCGAACCGCTGAGCGACAATCTCAGATTTATAGCTGTAGACGTCGAGACTGCCGGATATGATATCGCGAGCATCTGTCAAATCGGCCTGGCTTTTGTTGAGTTTGACAACTCAATTGCGACTTACAGCACTTATATCGATCCCCGCACGCCATTCGCCGTAGGCAATACGCGGTTGCATGGGATTGATGCCGCCACGGTCATAAATGCCCCCAAATTTGTAGAAGTATTGCCTGACCTGCGTCCGGTTCTTGAAGCATATCCCCTTATTCAACATAGCCGATACGATGAGAAAGCCTTTGACGCGGCGTGTCGACTTGCGGGACTTCAAGTGCTGAAGTCGGTATGGTCAGACAGCGTTGCGATCTCTCGCCAAGCTTGGCCGGAATTACGGGGCAATGGTGGGCATGGTCTGGCCAATCTCAAAAAGGTGTTAGGGCTTCAATTCAAACACCATGATGCCGGAGAAGATGCACGTGCTGCTGCCGAAGTTACTTTGAAAGCAGAAGCATCAATGGGGCGAAAAATCAGGCTGCTGAATGCCTCACAGCAGTTGGTCTTTGATTTTCAGTGATGCGAGAGGGCGACTTCGTGGGCCGTAAGGCATCAGAACAACCATCAGCTCAAACTGAGGGCTCAAATTTCATGAGAAATAGTACTTAGATTTAATGTACATGCTATGTGTATTTTATGGACGCCAAAGAGTAACATTCAAATATGGGTCATAGTAAAAACAATGAGTTACATGAGGTCAAATGGGCAAACTATGGGTCATTTTACAGAAATGGGTCAGCCAACAGGGCCCTTTGGGTCACAAAGCGACCTTTGGAATAGATGCAGAACCAACCCGTTTATCTAATTTAGTACATAAATAACTAGAGGTTACGCTTTATTGAGCGTTGCCTCAATTTGGCGGATCAACTCAGTCATTGTCATCTCAAGGCCTTCGCTTAGGCCATTTATCGTCTCAAGCGTTGGCTGGTGCTTTTTCGTCTCCAAAAGAGATACATATCGCATCGACACATTCGCCCTGTGTGCGAGTTCTTCTTGCGTTAGCCCAAGCTCCAGTCGACGCTGGCGCACGACAAATGCAAATGAAGTGAGTAACTTATCCGATAGTTCTTCCATCCTATCGGCATCTTGGGTCTTTGCCGTTTGGCCTATGAAGTATACTGTGAATATGTGTATTTAAGGTGCTCAAATCTGGTGTGATCACATTTCTTCATTGAATCATGTGAAACTGCTTGTGGGCTCAATTTACGCATATGTGATGTCTGCAATGCCGAGGGCAAAGTGATGAAATTAGGTATACATACAATCAGTGCTTCTAGGCTGCAAAATGCGGTCTTCGCTCAAATAAGATCAGAATGATGGATAAGGTTCCTCCTCAAGCGCTAGATTCCGTAGAATCATTCCGGACGAGATTTGCCCCAGTCTTGGCGTTGATGTCGGCTGCTCAAGATTCGTCCCTAACTGCAAAATCCTTAAGTGAGACTGAGCAGCAGCAGGCATGGGACGTTTTGGTGTCTGTTGTTCCAGAAGTTCTGGCGCAATGTTCGGGCATAACGATCCAAACAGACCAAAAGGACACCTTTCTCACGCTGGTGCTTTGGGATTTTTTCAATGGGCGTGAGATATGCGTCAGCGTCAACAAACGTGGCGGATATAATCTGAGCATCCGATCTGAGGACATACGCTCGATGGAAACACAATTGCCTCTGGATCTGCTCTTTCTAAAATTACTGGCCCTAGACTACACCCCCGAAGAATTTCGGGCACTGACGGGCTGACCAAACCGAGAGAATGTTCAATGACAATCTGGTATACAGCCGACACGCATTTCGGCCACGAAAATATCATGCGATTTTGTAATCGCCCCTTCGTGTCAGCATCACAGATGGATGCAGCGATGCTGGAAAACATGTGGAAGGTGGTTGGCTCAGAAGACCAGCTATGAATTCTGGGCGACTTTGCCTTTGGCTCCAAGGCTAAGGACAGTGCTTATGTCGAGCAAATTTTCGACCAGTTGCCGGGTGCAGAACGTCATCTGGTTATTGGCAACCACGATCACAATCCAACACTGGAGCTACCCTGGGATTCAATTTCCCATTTTGCAGAGCTGCGAGACGGGCCGCACAACCAGCTCAACACACTTAGCCACTAACCGGTGTGGTTTTTGCCTGACCGAAAGCGTCAGATGTCTGCTCCGAACCCATTCTGTGAATTTGATTTTCCCGCTGCGTGCGCTCGCGGAAGAAATGTTTATGCATCTGCGAAGATTCACATGTTGCGGCGCGGCGGTGATTTCGGCCATTCGTGAATCGCGCAGCATTTTTGAGGTGGGAATTTACAGGCCGCGGACTTTCCTGCCGTTCCACACTTTCCATCGAACGACCGCTCCGACATCCGAGCGCCGTGATCTGAAACCTCGGCGTCTAATTCACGTCATGGGTCAGGTACGGCCTTTTAGGCAAACGACCATAGCTCCAAGCACGATCACAGCGCAGGCGATGGCTGTTCTTGTGATTTCTTCGCCCAAAAACAGCGCAGACCACCCAAGGGCGGTCAGTGGCAGAAGCAGGTTGATCTGTCCGATCCGAGCAATGCCTCCAATCGCGAGACCGCGATACCAAAACACGGATGCCAGAAACATGCTGATGATCCCCAGATAGGCCAGCGAGACCCAGCCCGCAGTAGAAACGGCTGTCAGGTTTATTTCTCCTGTACGCAAGATCAAAGGCAACAAAGCAGCCGGAGCCAGAAAAATCATCGCCCAACTCAGGGTGACGCTGCCACCCAATTCGCGGGAAACCCGCCCACCTTCGACATATGCAATGCCAAGGCTGAGCATACCAAGGAATAACCAACCATCGGCAAGGCTCAAATGGCCACCCCCCGCATCGTAGGCAAAATACAGAACAGCGCAGAACCCAACGAGGCAGGCAATCCAGAATGGCAGGGGCGGTCGCTCGCCTGTCCTCAGCACTGCGATGATTGCGGTCGCCGCCGGTGCTAAACCAGCCACGACCGCGCCATGAACCGCTGGAACAGTCTTGAGAGCGACGGCGAGAAAGAACGGATACCCCACGGCCAGCCCCAAACCCATAACAAGGATTGAAACTGCAAATCCGCGCTCGGGGAGAGAGTGTTGATCAGTAAGGACCAAAAATGCTGCCCCCAGAACTCCGGCAATGACGATCCGCGCGCAAGTAATGTCAAGGGGTGTGAAGTCAGCCACGGCGATTCGTGTGGCCACCAGTGTCCCGCTAAAACCAAGCATCCCCAGAACACCCAAAAGCACCCCGGTTGACAGGTTGGGCGTCTTCGCGTTCATTCTTGATCCTTCCCGGGGAAAGTAACTGCTTCGATTTTGTTGCCGTCTATGTCGAAGATGAACGCCCCGAAATAAAGCGTTTGCGCCCCTTCCCGATCAACGGGCGCACCCGCGTCTGATCCGCCCCCAGCCAGCGCGGCCTCATGAAACGCGATAACGGCGCCCCTTGACGCACAGCGCAAACAAACATGAGCGCCGCTATCGCAGGACACTTCTTTCATATTGGGCCGCGCGTTGAGCCAGAATTCTGGGTAGGTTTTCCCAAAACCAGAGGTGTTTTCCCGCGATACGAGCTGGCTCATACCGAGTGGGGCAAGTATTCCCAGATAAAAGGACGTGGCCGCATCCAAGTTCGATACTTCTATTGAAACGTGGTCAATCATGCCGGGGTCTCTTGTCTTGCCGCCAGAACGAGCTTTGTAATTGCAAGATCTATACCACGAACTTAGACTACATCAAAGTTTGCAGTATGCGGTCGTTCATCGATACCGCAGCATCGGTCAAGAAGGGCTCCAAGCTGCCCAATGCCCGTGCAGCAGGACCCTTGGTGCTGACCGAACGGAACCGGCCATCAATAGATCGGACCAAACCTTTGATTTTGCGTTGTCTCGATCAATGCGCGGTCGTTCGAAATTCAGGAGCCGAGGTTCACTCTGCAGGCGGCGAAATCGTGGTCTGAGCCCCACTTTGACCGATGCTGCGGTGTGCATGAATGTCCGTTTCCAGCGTTAATTGCAGCCTTCTTTAATCGGTAAACGCTGCCGCACTAGTTCGGCGAACCAGCGTGCGCCGGGCAGTAAGGCTTCGTCGTTGAACTCAAACTCTGAACTGTGACAGACGGCGCTATCTGAATAGCCCCTTGAATAGCCCCTAGATTTGTAGACGCTTTCTTCCCTAACTTTGAGGCAAGGAGGCCGTTATGGGGAAGCCAAATTT
>CANLDA010000032.1 GCA_947489325.1 uncultured Paracoccaceae bacterium
AAATGGCTTCCAGCAGCTCTTCAAACATCGGGCTCACGATTTGCGCCAGGCGCGTATCTTCAGAGAGGGTTTGCGAGGATGCGGCCAGTGCATCTTTGTGGGGAGTAATGCCGCCACGCGACGCGGTGATCTTGTCACCCGGGTCATTAGGCGTTTGTGGTTTTGCCTGAACTGAGAAATCAAGCGTCTCTTCACCTTCTTCTGGCTCGCGCCAACCGAATGTTTCGCGCACCTGATTGACGGGAATCGCCAACCCTTTGGGGCCAAATGTGTTTGCCGCCTTGATCATCATGGCCGGATCAAACTGATCTGGGGCCACGATTTCGATTTTTGGCACGGCTGCATCAGGGCCAAAGTTGAACATTGCGATTGGCCCTGCCACGTACCGTTGCAACGTGCTGGCAAGTTGTTCGGCATCCGCATCGCGAATGTCTTCGCGCACTTCATTGTGGATTTTGCCAACCGCATGGCCGCCTGAAATCGCATCCGTGGTGGAAACCTGCCCCAGCACACCCTTGGATATTTGCTCATCCCAGTAGCGCGCAGACTTTTCATAATGATCATTGGAGCCGGAGCTATTGCTGGCCACCAAATCTACTTCCATGGATTTTGGCAGAACAGCCGCAAGGTCTGTGCCCATCATGCGCACGGCCCGGAGTAAGGTGGCCTTATCCTCAGCCGTCGCATTTGGCCCATATCGGCCTACCCGCAATGGATGGCCATAGGCTTCCATAAAGATAGCCCAATCTTTGATTGAGTAATTTTTAAAGAGATAGGCCCAAGACGCGATACGCGCCAAACCACCACGAATGGGCAGGCCCGTTTTTGCCTTGGCGCAGTGATAGACAAAGCGGCCGTATTCGAGCGGCAAATCGCCTGCATTGTCGCGGCGCAATGGGGTTTGGCCGTCCACCTGATCAAATCGAAACCAACGCGGATCTCGGTGCTTAAATTGTGCAATGGTCCAATGCTTGCCAGCGGTGTCCCACATCTGCTCACAGATTGAGTAGCCTTTACCGATGGCATCCAACAGATCAATGAAATCGTCTTTGACCTCTGAGCGGTCCAATGCATCACGCGTCAGTTCGGCTGTCATGTGCCCCGCATCGGTGTCATCGCCCGGCGTAACCTTGATTTCCATCTTGCGAATGGCACGTTTGCGAGTGCCTAAAACACCCAAATAATGCAGGTCTTTTTCTTCGATCTGCTCAGCCATTTCCAGATAGGCGGTTGCGTCGCCAAATTCCGCCTCGCGCAAAATCGCGGCCATACGGCGCGGCGTGATGCCATCGGCAGGATGGCCGCCATAGGGCGAGCGCACAGACCCCAGTGACGGGGCCATCAGCTCTTCGTTCATGTCTCGGGCCGCTGGCTTCTTTATCGGCCGGCCATACATATCAAGCACACTCACCATGCACCTCCTCGGGCAAAGCGCCCAGTTTCATTCATGTCATCATCATCGTCATCTTGCGGGCCATAGCGGCTCTGCGTGCCAGGAACACGGGTGAGTTCGTAAACCTCAACATCTCCTTCAGAAGCTGAGACAGCCATTGCCCCTGCCCAAAAGCGGTCAGCGTGACCATCTGTGTCTGAATCGGCCACAAGTCGTCGGCTGCCAGTCGCACTGGGAACGGATTTTATTGCGTGCAGATCCGCACGTAATTTGGGGTCACCAGCCGGGATGAGAATGTTACGATCCTGAAAGGATTCTTTCAGAGATGTTGCCATGTCCAATTTAGCGGCCGCGGTGAATAAGACACCTTCAACGCGTTCTTCGCCATGACGATTTTTGGCGTCTTCAACTGGCTTTTCACCCATGCCAGTTTGGTCCATTCTGCACCGCACCACACGATAACGACGAAACACATCTGCAAGCAACTCGTCTTGCTCTGCAAAGGTAATACGTTTCCTTGCGATGATTTCACGGGTCACCAATTGCCCGCCAACATCCTCTGCAACCCAAATGACAAAGAGATCATTTCTCGCCGCAATATCGACACCTACATAAACCGACCCGCCTTGGTATTCAGACGGTTTCCCGCAACTTGCATCTTCACACGATGAAATCAGATCATAGTCCAGCCAACTTGATGCAGCATCTAACCATTGCAGTTCAAATTCTTGCATCCAGGCATCTTGGTCCGCCATGCCTTCACGCAGCTCATCTATGTTTACATCCAAGCCCTGCTTAACGGCTTCATAGATATCCACGTGATGTTTGGACCACTGGCCACCTTCACTGGTCATGAGCTCGTAGAACTTATTGCCCTTGCCGTTTGGTGTGGAAATCACTCTGATCTTGTGACCGCCTCTTGCGGCAACAGGAAAAGCCGAACCCCAGATGCGGCGGCTGTCTGCATGGAATGCAAATTCGTCAAACAACATATTGCCGCCGAATCCGCGCGCAGCATCGGGAGAGGCTGAAATAGCCGTTACGCGTGATCCGCCAGGAAAGCGCACCTCTTGGGCCTTATAGCTGGCCTCTTCAACATGAACGTGATGAATTTGATCGCCTTGTATGATTTCGCGCTTATGAGCTGGTACGTGAAAATCTTCTTCTGAGAACTCTGGCTGCCCTCTTTTCGACAACCCACTAAGCACAGCATAATATGCCTTGGTCATAGGCTTCAGGGCATCATCCATGGCCTCTCGGGCTGTGCTCTCAGAGCGTGACAGGATGGTCCAGCGCGTACGGCGACCGTCCATTTCCGCCTGAATGCAATCATCAATGATTTCACCGCTTGCGCCAAATGTTTTACCGCCACGGCGCGTAAACATGCCAATCTTGAAACGTGACTGATCTTGAAGCCATGCGCGTTGATAAGGCAGAAAATTGATAATCGGTGTCATGCAAACCCCATGATTTCACGGGCTTCTTGTGACAGCTTATCTGAGGCGTCCCCACGCTCGACGGCATCCTCAAACTTTTGTTGCAACTCAGCCTGAAGCTGCTCACGCGCCTCTTGTGCAATCCGTATGCGTTCATCTTCGCGGATTTTCTCGCGGATGTCGGCAGAACTCATCAGATCCTTCAGCATACGGCCAAGGCTCATCAAATCTTTGGGATCAAGATGACCATCGCCTTCGCGTACGTGTTGCATAAGCTGCATGGCAGATGTGGCAATCATCTGCATCAGAACTTTGTGCATTTCACCTTCCTGCTCGATATCCATATCACCAAGCAAGGTTTCGGCCATGGTAAAGGCTTCGCGCTGGTCCTTCAGAAGTTTGGAGAACTTGCCCACGGCTGTTTTACCGATGCGCAGTTCCAGCCCTTCTTCCTCAAGCCAGAAATTCAGCTCGTCGGTCACATCAACAATGTCACCAAAGCCACGTTCGGCCAACATTTCAGCCAACCGTTCCCGCAGCTCGGCTGGCACCAGATCAATTTTGCGAGGCGGCGGCATATCAGGCCCCCGGACGTGGGCGTTGAATTTCAGGGTGCGTGGCAATGCCTTGGGCGATTTCGACACCGCGCACATTGGCCGTTGCGACAATGAAGCCACCGGGGTGTTCCTCAAGCTCAACCATACCCTGATCTTTCAGCCAGTGCATTTCAGTCACAACCTGATCACGGGTGAATGCTATGCCGACGTTTTGCAAAATCGTCGCAATCATGGACACATTGGATGTGTACTTTGGCGCATCCTCAAGAACCCGAAGAATGGAAATGCGTGCATGTTTGCGCACAGTGTCTGCGTAGCTCATGACTTGTTCCCATCAAGTAAATGATCTTCATGGCGGCTCACGATGGTTTCGAGACGGCCCATAATCTTAGCGTTGCCTTTCATCGTGGCGTTGATCACATCCATGCCACCAACAATTTTCGCCATGCCAAGTTGAAGTTGATGAATGTCATCTTTGCCGGGCATTGTTTGCACTGTCTGTTCGACACTGGCGATGCGTCCATCATGCCGATCCATGCGGCGTGACCCTTCCTTGAAGCGCTCTTCTTGAGCTTCAAATTTGGCGTCTTGCTTTTCAAACCGCGTATCAAGAGCCTTTGAACGGGTCTTAAACAGGGTGAAAATGATGGTTCCAAGTGAGAACAAAAAGCTGATCGTCACCGTTGGATCAAATTCAATAGGGATATTCATGTGTCATCCCCCGGCAATGGCGCAGGCTCGTCAATGTCTTCAAATGCGCCCCCTGAAGCAATCAGGCATGACAACCCGTCAGGGCGCGTTGACAAGATGGTCCATGTGCCAGTGGCTCTGGATGCGAAGAGTTCTATCACCACACCATTGGCAGCCAACATAAGGGACTGGCGCGTTTCTGAAAACCGATCACTCAAGCGCTCAACGATCATGCCCCGCAGGCCACATTTAGGCATCGGTTGCGCATCTGCGCGCATCGAAAACAGCGAAAAGAACGCCAGTAATGCAATCACCAGCAAAACCACCATAAGAAAATAACGTCGCAAAATAGGTCCCTCCTACTCGGGGATCAGGTGTTTGAACTTGGGGCAGACAAGCGCGAACCCATCATATTGACCTTCAATGCCCATCTGGGTTTGTCCGGTGTCTGAACGGCTGCGCGTGATCAACAAGGACCCAAATGCTGTGCAATAGGCGGTGTCAGTCGCGCCAACCGCGGTTGGCGTGCGGTCGCACCCCATCAGCACGATTGCGGCGAGCACGGGCAGAAGCCGACCAAATATCCTGAGCATGTTTGAAATCCTTTTCTCGAAGGGCGGCGCGCTCTGCCTTGCGCGCATCCAGTCGCAACCAAGTGGCCGCGATGGCCACAAAGGCCGCAAGCGCCGACAACAGCACGGCACGGGATGGCAGAAAACGCAGCATCAACGGTCCCCTTTGCGCCATTTGGCCAGGCGTTCAATGTCAATGAAACCCGTGGCCACCATCACCACCAGCGCAAGGGCTGCAAACACGGCGACAGTTTGCCAGGGCATATTATTGAAGGCGGCAACCACGGGCGTGGCTGCGGCGGCGACTTTGGCCACCTGTGAGGCTTGCAGCGTTTTGGATTCCGTGACGGTTTCGCGCACTGGTGGCTTTCGTGCATACCAGCGATCCACTTTAAATCCGGGGCAAGCCTTGGCCGCATAATCATTGTGGCCAGACACCTTTAGGGAACCAAGCTTGCTTTCCAGATCAGCAATCAGACCGCGCAAAGCTTCATCCTGTGCCCGTGTGAAATTGTCTTCAAAGGCATCGGTCGCGGCAGACCCGTGACCGCCAAACAGTACAATGCCGATAGAGCGCGAATTGCGCCCTTTCACATGTGCGCCGATCTCTTCGATCACATCCCCGTCGCCATCAAGATCACGACCTTTGACGACGGTGCCATCCCGATCAATGCCGAAATTATACCCATTGTCGCGCCAGCCACGTTCTTGGACGTGCCAGCGTTTGATTTCATCCATCTTTTCACGTGGCGTTTTCCCACCCATCCAATGCTTTGGGGTGTCGGCACAATGAACAATGATCTCGTCAATTCGGCGCATAAAGAGGTCTCCAGCTTCGCTGGCACCCAAAATGCAATTGTCAGAATGGATAGTTAGGGGTGATGTACTTCCTACAGACCCTTAAAGAGTGGCAGCGGCTCGCTTGTCTCACTGCGCAGTTCGCGGCGCACTTCGCGCACACGGCGTTCTGTCACGCCAAACTCTTTCGCAATATGGTTGGCCGACCGCACGGGATTGGTCAAGCCTGCATCTAGCACGGCCGCGCGCAATCTGTTGGCACGGTTTTCTCGCTCGGCACCCCAAGGGCTTGGAAACGTGATGTGTTCGCCACTGTGACGCGCTGCCAGCCAATGCACCACATCCGCGCCCAGTTCCCGTGCCAGCGCGGAATCCACCGCCGTTTCTGGTGAAGGGACATATCGCGTTTGGCCGCCTGCATTTGCCAGCAAACGCAGTTTGGCAGCCTGACCAAGATCACGTTCCAACTCATCTATGGAAAATCCGGTCATATCAGTTCACCCGCGGGTGGCGCAAAGTTCAGAAAACCATTGCCAATCAGGTCATAGTCACCGGGACGTTCCAGACGATCCATGCACGGCGGTATCCAGATTGTGTTGGTGCAGTTTTCTGGATTATCCATCCAGATCATCCAGCAATAAGATGTTGCCGATGACGCGCGCCGCCAACCACCTTTGCCTTTGTTAGCCGCTGGGTCCCAATATTTTTGCCCACGGCGGCGCATGGCGCTTTTATGCAGCACCACTCGTTCCGAAAATTGCAGAATGTAGCGTGGTGGGTTTTGGGAAAAGAGCGTTTCATAGCGTTCTTCACCCTCGCTGAATGCTGATCTGACAAACACGGCAACAGCGTGACGGGATGTTGCCCGTGCGCGGTGAATGAACTGATCTGCCAAGACGAAAGGCGGGTTTAGCCAGGTCATATCCACCATGTCTGGATCATCGCCAAACAGGTAATCTAAAACCTCATATCCCAGACCATAATCATGCACATCTGACGCCAGCACCGTACCAAAGCATTCTTGCAACGGTCGCACCATGTATCCACGATTTGCACATGGCTCGCGCGCGACCAATTGGTCCAGTTTCCAGCGATTAAGGCTTTGCAGAAACTCACAGGCGGCACGAGTTGCAAATGGGGGCGTGGGGAAGTCATCAAGGCTGTCCAGCGCCTCGTGACGTTGCTGCATGACGGCGGTGGAACGATTACCGGGTTTCATCGACAGACCCACGCTTATCTTTGACGCATCCGGTGCGAATGTTGGGTCGGTTTGAACGATACACCGTGACCACGCGGCCACCTTCGATCCGATAGGTAAAGCCAGCCGATTGCACCCCGCACACACCTTTGTTCAACCCGTCATCGACAATGCGGCCGATCTCGTGGCGCAACGCCTCGATGTTCACGCCTTTGACCCGCTCAAGATAGCGGATCAGGGCATGATCGGTGACAGGGTGAATGGGCTTTTTCATTTGCGGTGCTCATCCCAATCAAAATCAATGTCAGCACGTTCGCCCCATGACTTTAAGGCTTGGATCACGTCGTCAATTTGGACCCAGTCTTGCAGCATATCCACGTCTGCCAGCTCAGCACCCCATGTCTTGCCAAAGCGCGAACGGATAAATGCGTTTAGTCCCGCGCGGGATGGGTCACGCAAAGCACCAGCACCGCCAAGCTTACGCCAAAGCACGTGGATCAGGCGCACATCCTTGCGTGCTGACTTCTTGTGTTTTGGCAACGCGCTGCGCGTTTGAAAACCATCCGATTTCAAGCGTTTCAGAACCTTGGTAAGCTCAGTTTCGGTCATGTCTGACATGCTGGCCTTGCCTGTTTCCACAAGCTGCAATGCTCGCCGCGCTTCGCTGTCTATGCCAAGCTCACGGCACCCAACATGGATCATTTTTTGCAGATGGCGGCTCATACGACACCTACAAAAACAGATTTGAATGATGGCAACCGATTGGATAGCGTGACCCAAATGGAGGATATTTTATGAAAGCAATTTGTGTTTCCGCTTTGTTGGCTCTGTCCAGCCTGCCAGCTCATGCTCAAACAACAGATATTGGCCTTGCCAAATGCTCGGCATTTTTGACCTTTGTCAGCAACCCGGAATTGTTGACGCCCCATGCGCGCGCCTATTTCAGCGGTATTCTGAAAGGTGCCGGAATGCATGTCAGCGAAAGACTTGTTGCTGAGAAATTCGGCACAGTCTGTTCCGGTGATCCGACCACCAGCGTGGCGGCCGCATTCTCCAAGGCTATTCGTTTGAGCAAATAACATCAGCTCACGCCTTTGCCAGATCAATGGTGATGGCCTGCCAAGGGCCATCGTGGGTGACGCGCTGATAACAGCGCACATAAGTCTTTGAGCCTACAACACGGATGGCGTCACGAATGGCTGTCATGGCCCGTTGCCAGCGGTCATCCTCAATCTCAAGACGCATGAGCATGAAAATCTCAGCACGATTGATCTGGCCTTCTTTATCTGTGTTGAACGCACGGGTAACGATGGCTTGTATCTCGGGGCGACTTCCGGCCGACCATTCATTTAGGCATTCATCAATCAGCTCTTTGGCAATCTGCAACTGCGGCCCAAAGTCGATGTGATCGGCAACCTGCACAGTCACCTTCATCAGCCCATCATGGCTCATGAATGTTTTATTGCCTCTCGCGCCGCCTTTCTTGGCACCATATTCCTGCGCCAGGATGGCTTCAAAGTCGCCAAGGTCTTCGAAGGTGTGCGCCTTGAAACGCGATACCTGGTCAGAAAGATTGGTGGCATGGTGGATCACCTTGCGCACGGTTTCATCTTCCAAAATATCTTGCGGCTTGATCAGCTCAACAGGCACCAATGCCCCTTTGGCATCTGGAAGGTATTCCGAGTCATTGATGATCTGGCGGCCGGTCGGGATGTCGGGCGCGGTATTTTCATTATTCCGGTGTGTCATTTTCTTGATCCTTTGAGTGATTTTTATGGGGGTGAAACGGCCATAACCGATCCAAAAAACGCAGGTTGTAGATGTTCTGAAGGGCGAGCCATGACCGAGTGAGGCCAAGGCGATGGACACGCTCAGGAACGACGTTTTGGACAATTCCAACATCCACACCATCTGTTCGCATGTCGGCGATCTGTGCGTCGCTCATGTAGGCCTCGACACTCCAAGTGTGCCAATTGCCTTTGATGTCCAGAACCACTTGCCGTTTCATCAGAATGTCCTCGAGGTTTTTACATCGGTATTTACGGGGGTTCTTAGGCACGCTCTAAGAGGCGGTAAAAGGCCGCTCATGGCGAGTAAAAGCGCCATGGCCTCAACCTCTTCTGTGGAGCACAAGGCGACACCACGCGGCCCTTGTTGGTCGATTTTATCAACCGCAGATGTCGCCCGTTGAAAGATTTCTTGTTGGGTGAGTGGTGTTAATTCAGCCGCCATGTCACTTGCCCTCCGTATTTAAAGGGCAGTTATTGCAGGCGCGAAACATGCGAGACCTTTGGGTGTTTGTGGGCGCAAAACGCTTGGATTTACGGCGCCAGTCCTGACAGACATGTGAAGGCACTTCGCCCAATGCCGGGCAGATGAGCTTGCCTGACATGTAGACACCGCGCACACGCGCTTCGACAGATGCCAAAGTGCCAGCGTATTTGTTCCGCAAAGTGGAGCTGATGACCGGAGCGGACAATTTCAGCACCGCTGCAACCTTGTTTTGCGAAGTCAGTTCACACTCTTGAGCCAACCGTAGAACCCAATCCGGCGCATCTTCACCCCAATATTCAGAAACGATTTGAACCTGACCACTCATGAGCCCTCTCCCAGATGACGCACACGGTTCTGGTTTGGATCATAAACCTGCGGTTCGCGGCGGATGACCGGAGCGTCCGGTCCGGTATTGTCTTTGAGGCGATAACGGGCCAACCGCTTGGGCGGTTGTGCTTTTTGAACCACCAAAAGATAGTCTGCCTTGAGAAGTATCTGACAATAGTTTTGGGCCGCTCTCAGAGTGATATCGACACCCGGCGTATTGGACTGCACCACAATATCCCTTGGAGTGAAGCTGCTCATCCTACGCATCGTGTTCCACATGTTTTGCAGCGCTTTATTGCGATTTTGTGGGCGTCCCGGATAATCCGGCTGTGGCGCTGATTTGCGCGTGGCATTTCGAATGTGAAACGTGTTGTTTTCTTCAAAGCACTTGTCACGCTTAAGATAACCAGCGCTTTCCAGTCGATTGAGATAGCGGCAAATGTCTTTTGTCGCGACCTCAACACCTTCAAACTCCCAAAGCTCGCGCAGTGTAAAACTCTTTAGAATACGCATCGCGCTCCAAAGGGTTTGCTCTGCCAGAACTCCTGTTTTCTGGGTATCTGTGTCTAGTTCGTTTTTTCTGCTCATGCCCGTATCCTCTTAAGCGAGATTGCGACGTGGTGCGGGTGCTGCGATGGCCTGAAACGCTGATTTCCCCCATGTTTTCAGGTCAATCACATCCACATCGTTTTCCATGGCCATTTCGTTGACCTTGGAAAGGTTGGTGGACAAAGTGCGCAAGGAATGATGACTCTCCGCCAATAGTTCCGCTTTGAATGTCGGGGCCAGATCAATTTCAGGGCAATATATGCGTGCCAGATGTTCAAGATCATCCATACAAGCAGGCAATGCGGCGACTTGATAGAGAATGCGTGAATGCACACGTTCCCATTTTTGCAGCTTTTGGGGCATTTCCTCTTCGCCGATCAGAATGACTGGCACCTGGCTGTCTTCGCTAATTCCGCGGACCAGTTCGATCATGCTTTTCTTGATTAAAAAGTCGGCTTCATCAATCAACAGGGGAACATTGCGCAACAGCAATTCCTTTGAAATCTGATCCGCCATGTCTGGAATTGTCCGATCTGGACGAACCCCCAATTCTTCCAAAATGGATTGGCAAAATTTCTTCACGGTCCAATAATCGCGGACTTCCACATAAACGGCATCAAACTGATTTGCCGCGAAATTGGCACCAAAGGATTTTCCAAAGCCCGGAAATCCGAAAAACGTCGCCAAGCTTGGCAAGTTCGGATTGCGATTCATCATCTGATCCACCAGCTTTACCATCCGTGCCACATTGCGAATTGGCGCAATGGAGTTGCCGTTTACAATTTGATCTGCCATGTTGTCCTCATCTTGTTTGGCCGTCAGGCCGGTCGATATTCCGCTGTCCGGGGCGCTATCCCGGCAGCGGTTTTTCATTTCAGGAACGCATCCGCTCCAAAGCTTTCCTGCATCCGCCGCATCGAGCGGTATGCAGATGTTTGTTGAAAACGGTTCAACCAGCGCACCTCGGATTCACCAAGGCGCTCCCCTGCCTCAGAGCGCCGTTCAAGCTCCAGCGCGCGCAAATACTTGTCTTCGTCGTTTTCTGAGGCTGCGGATTTTTCTTGTTGCTGTGTCTTGAATTTCTTTTGAAATTCCAGCACCTCGGCGGCGTCCTCGGGGCGTTGTGCTTCCACATACTGAGGCCGTGTCACTTTGGCAGCATTTGGACGGTCTGCGCCGCGCATCATTTGCACGACTTTGGCGTCAACAGGCGCAGGCTCATCTGGTGTGATACTGTCCATTTCAACGCCAAGCTGCTTCGGTTTCATGCTGCGGTGCTGATCAAGCAACTTGCGCTCTGTGCGTCGGATTTGCGCCTTCTTGCGCGCATGATCCTTGGCGCCAGTCAGATCGAAGAATCCGACCTTTTCAATGGTGGCAGCCATGCCCATGAACGCACCATCCAAGGAATAAATATAAAGACCTGCGTGCAGATCCTCAGGATCAAAGCGCACAACCACTTTCTGGCCAGCGTATTCGTTCATCCAGGCCGACCAATACCGGTTGCCTGCAAGCGTCACGCCACCGTCATTCTTATGCAGTTTGCGCGGCTCGGCTCCCATCAACCAAAGGCGGCGCTGTTCATCTGTGGCCTTGCGTACAGGGACACTTGCATAGCTTTTGGCAAAGGCTTCATCAAAACTGCCGCCCAGAACCGTCTCGCTGCGCCGACCAAGCCGCGCATTGTGGCGCGCGATGCCTTCGGCGACTACAGACACAAAATCTTCCAACGGAATTGCGCGTGACCCATAGTTTTCAGGCTTTGCATCGGGCTTATTGCCAACATAGGCGCCAGAAAATCGTGGGTCTTTTGCGATGCGGTCTGCAAGGTCTCGGAATGCGCGCTCAATCGGCTTGGCCTGACCGTGACCGGGGGTTGCCCAATGCACTTGAATGCCAAGCGTGGTCAGAACACCAAGCGGGTCATCATCATTGATCTTGAAGCGAAACCGCGTTTTTGCGCCACCTGTCAGCCACTTGTTGGCAAACTCACGACCGTTATCAAATAGGCAGTGCAACGGGATGCCATACTGTTCAATCAAGTCACCAAAGGCAGCCATTACAGCCACTTTGTTTGGGCTGTAATCAATGCGCCATGATAGGATTTTGCCCGAATAAATATCCTGAAACGCCACCAATTGCGCGCGGCCCGGCTTCTCTTCATCCGGCCATTGCACAAACACATCAAACTTGTGGCAATCGGCGTTGACACCTTCCATGGCCACCATGGATGTCCGGTCGCGAATTTGAGCTGGAAAACACTTTTGCAAGCCTGCCTCGCCCTCACGCGCAAACACCTGCGTGACGCGCGGCACCTCTTCATTCAACCGCCGCCGGGCGGTGCGTTCGGTCAGGAAAGCAAGCTTCTTGGCCTTGCACCAATCAACTGCACGCTCATAGCAACTCGTAAATGTGGGGGGGCCATCAAGGCGCAGATAGTCGCTTTTCATAAACTCCATGAAGGCGCGATCGCACTTTGCCTTCGATACTTTGCGCGCGGCCATGCGGTGGCGCGGCACCAGATAGAAAAGCCAATCATGCTCAGGGATAAATTCCACAAGCGCAAACCAATTCCAAACCGTGCGCGCACTAACCTTTTCTTGAACGGCGACCAGTTCCACGGCGATGAATTTCGTTGTGGTATTGGTCACAAGTGCATTCACTTTTTGCAGAATGGCCAGCCGCTCGCGTGCTTTATGTTTGACGCTTTCGGGCAATGCATCAAAGGCCGCATGTTGAGCCTGACGCTCTTCATTACTTGGGGCCACCTTCTCCATCACAGGAGCCACGTCCTTCAGGAGCGCGCGCCGTGCACGCATGGGGAAAAGCTGCCAATTGTATTCCCAGCCACCACCGCGACCGGACCGCTTGCGAGAAAGCGTAGGATGTTCACGCCAATTCGATTGCTTGGCCAGTTTTTCCAACCCTTGTTGAGTTTCCGGCAGGTCAACCAACCCGGCTTCGGCAATCTCACTTGCAGTCCACCACACTTTATCTGGCTCAATCTTCACACTCATTCTGCGGCCTCCCTGCTTTGGCTGGCCACAATCAGCGGGTAAAGGTCACCAAACGCCTCGGCCACAAACCGGCGACGTGCAGCCGAGGGTGTGCGTTTCCATGCCGTTAACAGCTCTTTTAGGGCCGTTTCAGTGGGGTTTTCGGGGGAGTTATTCGCCTCAGGCTTTTGCGTGATCTGCGCAATTGCATCATCAATGGATTTTGCGGTGCCGTGTTTCAGCTTGTCGATGGCATCCACCCGAATATGATCTTCGCTGATCTTTGCCAGCGCCATCAAGTCTTTGAGCTTGGGCGGTGCCTGCATCGCCGCCAGGGCTTTGATTTCCCATGACGACAGCGCGTTGCCAATCTGGACGAAGTTGCGAATGTGGCGCGCGCTGAGTTCGCGTTTCTCCGCAACGGATTCTGCAAAGGAAATAATTTCCGTTGCAGAACCGTGCTTCGCTTTTCCGCCAGCAACACCCGCCTTGGTCTCAGGATGTAACCGCTCATAAACTTTCTTGCGCTCAGCCAGAAACACTGCCAGTTCAAGGTTGCTCAGATCAGCGCCAGCCAGATTGTCATCAATCTCCATCAACCGCGCGAAATCATTGGTCACATCAGCCCAGACCAAGGCGGGAATTGCGTCCCAACCCAGCCGCTTGGCGGCTTCAAGCCGATGCGCCCCCGCCATAAGGATCAGTTTTGCTTTGTCGCCACGGCCTTTTCGGCGAATATGGATTGCATCCTTGATCACGCCAAGCTCGGTAATGGACGCCATCAGGCTTTCCACGCCTGCCTCGGACACAGGCCGCATTCGTTCATCGGCCTCTATGGCCGCAATAGATACATGCTGGATGGTAGGGGAGTTCACCGCATTCATGTTTCATAACCTTTCGGGGATTTCAGGAGGGTGTAGAAAAACCGCCGCTCACGGTTCACAACGACTTGCCGGCAGGTGATGTCAGCACCGTTTGCACGTAGTTCCGCCACCACCGAATTGACCGCACAAATGCGCGCGCTGCGCGCCAGTTGCATGGTGCTGATTTCACCATCCGCTTGCTGCAATGCTTTAAGGGCGCGTTGCAGCCGCGAACTTGTGGATAGGCGGCCAAAATGCATCAGGCTGCGGCCTCGGGTTTCAAGGCCTTGGTCAGAAATTCGATCAAGCCAACGTCATGCGCATCCAGAATGACTCCTGAAATATAATCACTCAGTTCAACATCCTGATCCACAAGGCGCATGTATTCTGCCCCATGCGGACCAGTTTCCAAGAACTTGCGATCCTCATAGCGCGGGATATTGCGAAGGTGGTGCAGGCGTTTGCGCACGCCAACCAGTTTATCCAGGTCAAACGGCAGGCGATTCATGCGCGCTGCAAGGGCTGGGTCAATATTCATTGCAGAAAGTCCCCTATAAACAACAGGCCAAACAGAAGGATGAAAAGGCTCAGGCAGGCGGCTATTTCGCCAAGCCAGAAAAATAAGGTGGCCAAGCGGTCCCGGCGGCGCACTACAGGCGATACGCAGCCGGGACCTGACCTGCCCCCTTGCGGCTCCCCAACCGCTGGCAGGTGTTCCGTGAGTGTGGACGGGGAATTTTGAAGGGCTGCACCATCGTCAACGGGATGCTGATGACAATCAGCGCAGCCCAACCTATCATCGCCGCTACCACACAAGCGATGAAAAGGATCAGAGATTATGAGTGACAATTTGGAAGAGCGGCTGGAGTATTTAGAGCAAGAGCACAAAGCACTCTCAAACCGCTTCAAGTTGTATTCCGAGGCTTTTATGGGCATGCTCATATCAAACATCGAAGAAGGCGACATACAGGCGCTCCGCGAGGCCATCGAGGGCAAGATCGTCGTCGCTCGGCAATCCATGCAACTGGACCTCCTGCATGACCTTAAGGACCTGCTTCAAACCCTTGATGCGGCGGTTTCGAACCCCGGCCCGTAGCTGCGCCATTTCCACCGGCGTAAAGAAACCTACTTTTGAATGTTCACTCATGACATACCTCCAATCGGCCCACCATCGGGCGCATAGGGTGAAATGACTGACCCGTCAGAACGACGCGGCGGCACCTGATCCAACAAGCGTTGACCGCGCACCAGAGCACCTTGCGCCAGTGCAATTAGGCGGCGCGCTTGCTCTGGATCGTCGATTTCGTTGATCATTGACGCCATCAATTTCAGGCGCGCCTCAACAGGCAGTTTGCGCAGATCATTGCGCAGGCGAACTTCGGCCATTGAACGCATCACGCGACCTCCTTCTTTTTCTTGGGGCGCGGGATGTCGGCAGGCCATTCAAGATCAGCAGGCCAGTTAGCGGAAAACCATTCCAATGCATTTGTTGCAGTTTTTAAGGTGCAACCTTTGCCCTGTCTTAGCCGGGCAAAAAGGCGTGCATTCCTACATCGTTTAATTGATGTATAAAAGCACTAAGATGGAAACACAATGTTTACTTGCGTTGAGTGGGCGATTTAGTGCATTTATGCACCATGAATGTAGAAAAATTGGCTGAAATTGTTGAAGAGAAGCGAAAGGCTTTAGGCATGTCCATGGCGGATGTGCATAAGATCGCATTCCCGGGAACTCAGTCTACTGCTATTCAGAACTTGAAACGGGGAACACCACCGAACCTGAACACGCTCTCCAAATTACTTGAGGCATTGGGTCTAGAATTTTACATCGGCCCACCACGCACAGAACCTGCCCCTGTTACTCTTCTACAAGACGAGCCTTTCGATACCGTGCCTCGTTATGATGCGGCTTCGGCGGCAGGCAATGGCGTGGTCAACTTCGACGACCCGCCCATTGACTACCTGGCATTCTCCAAGA
The DNA here is from genome assembly GCA_947489325.1 of uncultured Paracoccaceae bacterium. Taxonomy (GTDB): domain Bacteria; phylum Pseudomonadota; class Alphaproteobacteria; order Rhodobacterales; family Rhodobacteraceae; genus CANLDA01. Next base: position 15,631 of record CANLDA010000032.1, read on the forward strand.
CATGGTTGGAACAGAACGGCATTCATGCTGGCACCTGCGTGTTGATCAATGTCAAAGGCGACAGCATGGAACCCAGTATTTATGATGGCGATCTGGTCATGATCGACCGCCGCAAAAAGACCATCCGTACCGGGCGGCTTTACGTGTTCCGTGATGGAGATAATGGGCTGCGCCTCAAACGCCTCGATATAATCCCCGATACTGCGATCATGTTGCGCAGCGATAACCCGAAGCACCCACCAGAACCGCGCACTGGCGAAGCTATGAATGCAATCTCTAACGGGATAGTAGGAGAGGTGATTTGGTCTGGTCACAAGTGGGTTTAGTACACTGTCACAGGAATACCATTACGAATGCCGCCTTTGAATATTCGCTCATCTAACGGTAGCTTGAGTCCTAACCGGGCATTCATTACACGGCCCGCAGGTGGCGGCGATGCAGGCAAGTTGGTACGTCAAGAGAGTTTGGAAAAGTTCGTTGCTCCCAGTAAGAATCTCTGGGAAGAAGATAATTTCTTGGAGATAAAGATTTATGTTGAGTTCATTTACGCTGGAATCATTGGAAACACTAAGATCCGTACTAACGTGGACAGCAGCGATTGGTGGTGCTGTAGCTGCCGCAGCCGTAATACTAATAATCCCAGTAGGAAATCAAATTTATGCGCTAAAAGGAGCACGCAGCTTATCCGATGCGGAGCAGCAGACTCTTTCCGAACTTTTACCACGTGGACCATTTGAGCCGCCATTTTTGTTGAACGTCGTATCGCCACTCAACGACCTTGAAGCTCGATCGTTTGCTCACCAAATTGCTGATCAGATCGGAGACGCTGAATGGAATGTTGAATTTGCGCCAAATACTGTTTTTGGAGAAATGCAGCCTAAAGGGATAAGCTTGTTCCTGAAGTCCCCTAATGCTGATCGCTTAGAAGAACACGTGGAAGGCCTTGCCAAGGCACTTTCGGCAATCGGGCACTTTAATCTAGAAACTTGGACAGATCGCGTTCGAGATGATTTCAGAGGGGGCGATGTGCTTTTGATCGTTGGCCACAAATAATCGCCATATATTGTTGGGCTGTGTCGAAGAGACCTGAGCGGTCATTGTCATGAGAATCGGGCTCTATGGTCGCGTTCGGCAAGTGAATCCAAAGCGGTAATCCAGTTAAGGCACGCGCAAAAGGCAACTTGGTTTCTTCTCGTTTAACGTCCATACATTTCATCAAAATTGAAGGTCTACATTTTGGGAGCAAGCTATTGATCAGACAGTGTGTCGTTCATGAGTTTTCAGAAATCTATGCTATTGGTTGGCTCTTAACGGAATGGGTGTTTAGAGGGCAATCTGACGCGAGTTGGCCGTTGTCCACCAAAGTTGAGCGCGTAAGTTCTACTCTACAAGGAATCGGGCCTGTTGATTTGGAGAGGATGGCCATTGAAAAATTTCGATCCGAGGCTCAACAATTTCAATACCCTTTGCCAGACCGCGAAAGAACAGCTGATTGGTTGGCTCTACTCCAACACCATGGCGGTCCCACACGCCTGCTAGATTTCACCAGATCTATCTACATTGCTTTATTTTTCGCCATCGAAGGATCGACAGAGGACGCTGCCATCTGGGCAATTAACGAACGTAAACTTGTTGAAGGTTTAAGGAATAAAATGCACCTTGAACCTCCATTGAGGGACTTTACTCAATCATCACAGTTGATTGAACAGCGACACGGCAATCACGATAGAACTGATCCAGGGATTTTCCCCATTATTCCACACTGGATGAGTGAACGCCAATCTCTTCAGCAAGGCCTTTTTCTCTATCCTGAAAACCTACACTATATGATCAAAGGCAAGTGGAACCCTGAAGAGGAAAGATACCTGACATTTGAAGATAATATTGCCGTTGAGTTGGGCCTTGAGGTCAAGCAACTGCAAAACCCGCCAGACCCGATAGAAATCCGAGACCTTCCAAATGACGGGATCCACTTAGAACAAGCTATATTGAAGATAGTCATCCCTAAGGACTTGGAAACACGCAAACATCTCATTGGTGAATTACTTGCCATGAATGTATCCGCACGAACTCTATTCCCAGGAATTGAGGGCTTGGCCCGCAGCTACAATTACCTGAGGGAAGGATATGAAGCCTCACGGGCGTGGGCGAAGGCGACCACTCCAAAGGTCTTTGAGGAATTTTTCAAATAAAGGTGATACGCTCACTCAAAGAGCCAGAAAACCGGTGTCTCTGGTGCTCCCTGAAACCTTGCAAAGACCTCTACCTGCACATAGCTGCCATCGCTGAAGCCCAATGCTGCGACCGCGGCAAAGGTCGACTTGGTGGCCGTGAGGTTCCGCTTTTGCTTTCGGTTAATTGAAGATCGGATTGATCCAAAAAAAGAGACTTGAACGAGGCCACTCAGAGCGCCAAAAGATCATGAACCGCGCTATTCGTCGAATGCGGCGCTCTCAGGGGAAAACCTGATGTAGTTGGAAATCAGTTGTATGTTTAGAGTGGCGTAATGCATTCTCTTACTTATATTAAGTGATTGTATCAATTGGATTATTCACAAACATACAACTGTAAATCGAAACATACAACTCAGGTTGTAGGTTCGGCAATCCTGCTTCCAACTCTAAAATTCACTTTAAAGCACTATAAAACAGGCATTTCAGTCTGTTTTCTGGAAATGACACCAATATTTGCAGTCAACATAATCACCCTCAAAATCGCCCTTTTTGGCGGTTCACTGCAAAAATGTCATTCCCCCTGAGAAGCTTCTGAAAGCCTTATTTTACAAGACGCTTCCCACTTCTTCCGCCTTCTTTTGGCCTCTTCCGTTTACTGCAATAATAAGTGTCACCTAACAGTGACACGTATTTTTGCAGTGAATGACAACAATAATTGCAGCAGCACGTTTTTCCGCTTAACCGAGCATTCAAACGTATTGCCCAGTAAGGCTGTTGAATGGTCGCCTAAATACTTTTGATGATATCTTTCTCATTAGGCTTTTGCTTGCGGCCTACCTTCCAATCATCGGAAACTTTTCCTTGCAAGGTAAGTTCTACTAGTACGTCTTTTAGCTCTGTTCTCCGCAGATAGAGAGATTGCTGTGTTAATGCAGATAACTTTTCGAAGGTCAGCCCCATTGGGTGATCAGAGAGCAACTGAAGCATGTGCTCATCTGCGCAATCCATGTGATTTTTCCGCGCGTACAAGTATGGCCCCCTAACATCTAGCTGTTCACCAATGCTTCCAAAGAGGTCGTCTTGTGGAGGGCGCTTTTTATGGAAGCGGTTACGGTCGTACTCCGAAAGCGCTCGAAACTCCGCTTGACGCATTGTTTCCATACCCATGGAATGGTTGGTCGCGAATGCTAGGTTGAAGTGTATTTGTCTTCTGTCGGGATTGTGGATCGGAGAAAACCCAGAAAACTGGTAACCCAAGTCAGCTCGAAGCATTTTGAGATATTCTTCTTCGACAGCTTCGATGTTAGCTCCCGTATCTAAAAGATATTGCGCACGTTTTTTCCCGACAAGCGCAATCAGCGCCGCTTCCCTATCTTGGTGTTCGCCAGACACGAAACGTTCCATAAAAGAGCGCATGAAGTTGACTATAACCTCGCTAGACCTATTGCCAAATGGCTTGAGCGCAGACGGTGGAAAGCCAGTGTAGCCAGTCGGGTCAACAAACAGAAGTTGGTATGCGTTGCTCGCAGCAGAACGAATAGCTGAGGCATTTTCGACAAACTCACCATGGAAGGTTTTAATATCGATTAAGGGGAACTCATCACGCGAACGCTCAATATATGCCTCGAGTAAAGCAAAGGATTTCGCGTCTTTTTCGTTGAAAATGCATCTAATTTTGGGTGCCTGACGGGAATGACCTCGCGCTTCTGCAACAAGTGAGAGTGTACGTAATGCAATCCCGATCGACGTATCTGTAAGATTCTCAGTGTCAATGTTTTGCCAAGGCCCAGAGAAGCCATCAATGAAATCGATACTGCTCCAGGCAGACAAAATTTTATTGGAAAATGGTTCTAAGTAACGCTTTAAAATATCGTGCTTCGCGCCGCTCTGCTCGCGCCCGTCATACAAATCAGACAAAATGAATCCTTTTGATTCTACCTAAGATAGTTAGCCAGAGTGACGAACTCTCGGCAAGCCATCATGCTGGTGGCCATCCAATTTTCGACCCGCAGCCTTTTTGCCAACACGGAACATCTCTGTACCATCCTGTGCTTGCTTCATACGATGTGCTGGAAGGTTCTCACCTTGTCCAGGAGCCCAATCCCCCCATTGCTTGAAATGGAAGGCAACCTCACTTTCCATGCACTGAACATGCAGCGACCGGAACCACTCAGGTGAAGCTGGCCGCGCTTTAGGACCACTCTCGCCGCCAGTGATTACCCAATCAATCGTGGAGCCAAGCCAAGGCTCAATCGAGAGTGGGCCGAGCAATGGCTCGGCCGAGATGAAACGTACCTTTGCAGGGATCGCCTCAAGGTAAGGAAGCAATTCTTCGGCACGGTGCTGCATTTCGACCGTAGTGCCGAGCCAAACGTTTTCTGGCCAATCATCTATCCAACGCGCCATCCGAGTAACGTTCTGTGGGCGCTTGGTGAGTAGCAACCAGTCTAAATTCGGGGTTTGCTCAATAATGTCAAAAAGACGCGCCCGATGTGGAAGCAATTCTTCACGGTCCTCGAATACATCTGCCATCGATGCGCAAAACACACGTGGCCGCTCCTCTAATCCTTCTGCTTCACGGTTCCATTTGAGCGGCTGCTTCCAGTGGTTTTCACTCATGACACGACGTTGTGGCTTTGGCCCCCAGACGTTTTGTCCGACGCGCTTTGCCCATGTCTCAGCATAGCAATGTTTGCAGGCCTCCGAGACTTTCGTGCACCCCCACCACGGATTAAATGTGTGCGTTGTCCACTCGATTTTTGAATTAGCGCCCATGGAAATCCCTCCATTCAATAGGAATGTTCTCGCATAGTTCTCCTTCGATGGGAAGCATTCTGAACCATCATAGCGCTTCGACGTGCGCTTTGATTACAAAAATAATCTCAGTTATCCTTTAGCTTAAAATTGATACAGCCGAGGCAAATTTAAAAAATAACCACAAGGAGACAATGGTGGGGTTTGATATTACTGGAATTACGGAAGGCGTTATTGTCGGCGGTGTAGGCGGCGCTTGTGCTGGCCTCACGATCATGGCGGTATCATGGTTGGCTCAATATCATCGCGATTGTCGAGATGGGAAGTTAATCCTCAAATGGTTAGAAAATGTTTCAAAAGATGAAGAAGGTAATCGATTTCGATCGACACGAGCTATCGCAAGTTGGAATAATTTACCAATGGAACGGGTGACTAGAGTTTGCGCTCACCACAAAAAAATCTATCTTTCAACCGGAGAAAAGGAAGGTTTGTGGAGCATCCATGCCAGAAATGAAAACCGAACCCCACCTCCAGTGCTTTATAATGACCCGTTCTGAAGGCCCTGTTCATCTCATCCACACGCAGCGCCAAATCGCCCGGTGAAAGCGTCCAAGTCTCGCCCATACCCAAGGCCCATCCACACAGCTCAGAACAGAACCAGGCGCACTTGTTTTGGCGGCCAATAGGCAGCACGAAATTGAACCCAATGCCTGCCCAATCATACCGCGCATCTATATGGCTACTCAAAGGAAATAATTTCATGGCTTTTCGATTTCAGAAACGAATTAAAATCGCGCCCGGTGTGCGGCTGAACGTGTCCAAGAGCGGTGTAAGCACAAGTCTTGGTGGCAGAGGTGGAACTGTCAATCTCAGCTCCAAGGGTGTGCGCACTACGGTCGGCATACCGGGGACGGGCCTATCTTGGTCCAAGCTAACCGGGTGGTCCGATGCCAAAACCATGAGGCCAGAAGACGAGTTGTTGCAACTGGGGAAACTCTTAGATCGCCAAGCAAGCGCCTTTAACACCCTCTCCCCCAAAACCAACAAGGTCTCAGAAAGCTGGAACAAGGCTGTAGCAAGCTTTGAGGGCGGTCGCGGCCCTAGCGCCTCAAAATTTCAGACCCTGACAAAGCGTTTTGATACCGCGATGACTCGGTACCAGAAAATCGAAGATGTCGTTGCTGATCAGAAAGCAGAGTTACAGGCAATTACGGATCGCCTTCATAGCATGAGATTCGGCATGTTCGGTGGAAAGCTGAAAATCGCACAGAAGGATTTGCTTTCTTTGGCTGACGAACATCGGCACGGTGCGCAAAAACTTCTGGATGCCCTGAACCGCCTGCGGCGCGAAGTCGGGACCGAGCTTTCGGATGCCGAAAGCAAAACTTGATCGGCGCCGTTTGGTCACCTTGGCGAAATAGGGCATACACTTGTGACACCCAAGGCAAGATACTGTTTCATGCGATGGCCCCGAATGTGGGCGTGACGGTCACGGTGATCGGCTGATTGTTGTCATCCAGCGAGGGATAGCTTTGCGTGGCATCAGCATAGACCGCATCAAACTTGGCCTGCGCGGTTGGGTTGACTGCCAGCTCTGCCAGAACCAAATTGCGGTTTTCAGTGCCGGTTTTGGTTTCATCAACGATAATCTGCGCCAGAATTTCAACCGTCAGACCGCTTGCCATGGCCCCTGCAATGAGTTGGGCAACCGTGGCGCTTGGCAGGCGTAAATGAATGATGGCGCGCCCGTCAGCGGTGGCCGTCGTTGGCGATGTGGCCACCACCTTTCCAGCTTGCCCAGGCATTGCAGCATTGATCCACGCGCGCACGGCGTCAATGTCATCTGTCCACACCGCACCCTCTGTTTCGCTCATACCAAAACCCCCGCGTCAAACAGCTCCATTTTCTTGATGTGCGATCTGGTGAGGCCAGTTGGCCACCAGCCGATAGTGACCGGCTCGGCCGCAAGAATGATTTCACTGTCATCATCAAATGTGATGCGCACGTCCTTGCTGCCCAAATCAACATTGATCGACGGCGCATCAGCCGCGCGTGTCACATCAACAGTGGTTGTCAGAATGACGCTTGAAGCCTCTGCACCCTCTTCAAGTTGGCCACCCCAGACATAATAATTTCCGTAACTCTTATAAACGGTATTTGCCCAAATTGAGGTACAGCCCGGCGGTGTTGTGAACGTCAGCGCGACGCGCGACCATGCGGCAGTGATTGCCACGGCCGAGTCCTTAACAATCTCTGCGCCATTGGGAATGTCATAGGCACGCATTGAGGCAAACCCATTCCCACCAGATGCGGCTTCATGCGCATAATAGCTGAGCGTATAGGTGGTGTTTTCGGCCACAATGACAGACTGGCGGCATTGGGTGGTGCCGCCGCCCGGATCGACCAGATCGGCGGTTAACGTGCCATCGGGCGCATTGGCGGCATCAGCGGTCACAGAAACGCTGCCCTTGGTCCAAACAGCGTTATCCATGGCCGAACCCTGCAAGAGCTTGTTCTGCGCGCTCGCTTCCAAGAACAGGCCACGTGGTGCAAGGCTCACAGGATCATGATCAAAGCGCGGCTGATTTGCCGCCGCGATCTGCATGACACCAGCGTCATCGTGATAAAGCGCGGTGCCACTGCGTGCAAAATCAATCTCGGCCGGCAAAGCCGCAACAAGGTCAAAGACGTGGGTGGGCGGTGGTGTGGCGACAATTTCCAGATCAAATTCAAGCGTCAGCGCACCAAAACTGTTGGCAACGTCAATCACGATAGCAAAGGGGCCGGAAATCGCATCTGGCGTGCCTTCCAAAACAGAGCCATTCAGCACCAAGGATGCAGGGAGTGCAGCCGATGTTTGAGCCAGTTCAAAACTCAGATTGTCGCCTGTCACAAATTGCGTAAGGTCCAGGGCATCAATCGCCTGACCAATCACAAACGCCTGATTTGGCACCGCGCTCACAAGGACCGGCTGAAAGTTGCGGTTTGAGCGATAGAGCGCATATGCACGATTGCGGGCTGCCATCAGGAGAAATCCTCAATCTCTTCCAGAATGAGGGCGGATGATCCACGCTCATAGTTATCGGCATCGTTGTCATTCTTTGTGCGGTTTAAGCCAAATGTGGTGCTGTTGTTGCCCACACACTCAATGCGATATTCATAGGCTCCGGCAGTGCCCACCGTGTCCAAAAATTCAAAGCTCACAAAATCCAGAGAGGCCGTATCCTCTTCATCACGTGCAACTGGTACCGCGCCCACAATGCGCGACCCCGCCACGTCAGAATTAGAAAGGACTTCCACGCCATTGCGCAAAATTTCGCGGCCAGCGCGGTCACAATCGTGTCTGCCTTGCCATCATCCAGATCACCATCAAGACCAGCGGCCTCAATGATTTTGGCGGCCGCGGTGCCAGTTGCGGCAAGCGCGCACACCGACGCCATAACCGTTTCCTCGGTCGCATCGTCACCAAGCCCTAGAGCTTTGGCGAGTTTTTGCAGAAGCGGGTTCATGCCCTCTTCCTCCTCTGTGGTTTTTGAAGCTACGTGTTTGAGAACCGGCAAGGCCGGGTCATTGGTCAGACCAGCACGCAGAATTTGCGTCACATGACCTGATTTTGTCTGGTTCCAGACCGGGGAAATGAAGCGATAGTGCTTTTCGCGCAGCGCCTCTTGTCCAGCCTTCGTCCAAGACACTGTGGCCATGATCCGTTCGCCTTCGACTTCAAGGCCCGTGATCCAACCAGCCGCTTTACCGCTTTTCTGACCAAGACCATCAAGGCCATGGTCAAAATCAATGGGCAGTTCGTTTGCTGGCGCGCGCGCCAGACTTGTTGCGATCAGTGCTTCAGCATTTTGAACCTCCCCGACAATCGGCTCGGCATGGTCCGTCTGAAAGCGACCAAGCGGGAAAAGCTCGATCCGATCCGGCAGCGTCCCTTCACGAGACGCCACAACTTGCACCAGGTGCCCTGAGTATTGTTGATCCTTATCCATGAGAGCGAGAATATGAGCGCGCGCGCCTGTCTCTCAGGGTGAAGGACTTCCGGGGGATGGTGGGGAATGCGGGTTGCGCTCAGAATTGCTGGCCAAATGCATTCTGGCAAGCGTCAATTCTCACCCCGCACGAGAATTTCGCTCAGAAGCCCTCAGAATGCACATAAGTGAAATCCCGCGCCATCATGCGCGAAATCTCTTAGAGGGTATTAAATGGGTATTAAATGGGTATTAAATGGCGCTCTCAGGCGTGTTTTTGCGGTGACCGTGCGCGAGATACTGCATCAGCCATCATCAGATGGCAGGAAACTGCGTGATTTGAGCGGCGGAAAGGGGCGCGGGAAATCTTCAAGACGAAAACTCTCGCCTTGAAGCATACGCAACCTTAGACGTGCAGATTCCAAAGGCCCTTCAACATCGTATCCATCCGCTGCAAGCTCTTCGACGTGTGCGACAAATTCTTTCCATTCAGACAAATCATCTGTTTCAGGTTCGTCTATGAGGATGATCTTCTTATCCATCAAACAACTCAAATATCAGCGGCCAGAGTGCGCGAGTGCGCTCAAATATATCGGCCAACTCTCCATGCGGTGCAAAAGCATAGCGGATGATACCACGTTCTTGCAGCTCTAGTGCTGTTAGATGGGAACCCA
>CANLDA010000033.1 GCA_947489325.1 uncultured Paracoccaceae bacterium
GCTGTCGCCCGTCGACTTCGAAAACAGACAGCGAAACATGAACCAAGAGGGTGTCTAGGAAACTAGGGGCTATTCAGCCGTAAGCCGCAAAAGCTACAAAACAGTTGATCACTCAATGGATGCAACCGAGATACATCGACCCGAATCGATTGCTGGCGGCAACGGTAACCTCGGACGACGTACTTGGATCGATGTACAAACCATGCGGCTCGACCAGCACAACTGCAAAGTCTTCGTCGTCGATCCCTGCACCGTTGCCTACGCTGAGAAAAGCGTAGCGTAAGTCTGCCCACATCTCGAACCCGAGATCGATTTCAACATCGTCGTCATATCCAGAGTTTGGCACGTCGACGATCTTGTTGATTTTACCGAGCGCATCAAGAAGCATCGTTCCACAAGTGTGAGCGATAAGATCAGCAACCTGTATGCCCGAAACGCTCCTCGAGTCCTGTTCGAAGTGTATTGTACAACCATCGAGGCCGCCAATCTCCGCGGCGCATTGCAACGCTGCCTGCTCAGACGAAAATAAACCTTCATCAAAGAAAACCCGATGTCGCTGATCTCTTGAGTTCGGATGCATGGTTGCTTTCTTTAAAAGTGCGAGGGACGCGGGGCCGAGATTTTTGTCTCCATCAACGACGCAGACAGCGATCTTACACTTGGATCTTACAAAACCTTTCAATGCGCCGCGCAGGCGCTGCAATTTTGGATTATCGCTCATTATTGTGGAGGATTTGTATTCGTACGTTGTGAGTTCGAACCCACACTTCGCAAAGAGCGATTCGAGTTCTTCATGTGGGTCTTCGTCACAGATCGCGAAAGCTGCGAGAGAAAACCCATGTGGATGATGTTTGCTATCGTCTAAGTAAAAATAAGCCATGTGTAAGATTTAGTCAGTCAGTCCTCTCCCCGAAAGCCCTACCGATAAAAAACCTCCCCTCGAAATGGAACCGTCCGTGGGTTCAGAAAGTTTCAAGAGCTGATCTGTCAGTACACCGGACTTTAGCCTGCCGAAATGCTGCGAAAAAGATCAATGTCTGCTTTCGGAAGGCTGCAGTGCGGCATTAAAGGCTGTAACGAATGGCGGCTAGGGGCCGAAGCGGGTATTTTTAGTCTTCGTATTGGCGTGCCGCCAATATAGGCTCGGTATGTTGAAACTGGAAGCTCCTATAAGAGGGGTGTTTTGCACCGCTTACGTTCGATCTAAGAATTTGGGTGTGAACAGGCCATGGGAACTTCGGATGAATGCAAAAAATTCTCAGAAAGGGGAAGAGTTTGATTTGGCGCAAAGATGAAAGTTAGATTTACCACGATTAAATCAGAAGTTGTATGAAGAATTTTGGAGCGACTTTGATGAAAGTAAATTTGAAGAAGATAGCTGGGAACTGGTCTTCTGGCTATGCCCTCGACAAGCATGTGTTGAGCAGTGAATTTCTCGGACATAACGAATGGGGGCATCCAATGTTCGACACCACACGGTCCGAGGTTGGTGAGGCAGCCTATCAGCTAAAATATACGCTTCTCATTGACCAAATGACCATCGTTGCGAAGATGCCAAGTCATCTGCCGAACGCCAAAGAACGGTGTCTCAAGGAATTGTTCATCAATTTGGCGCATGAGCGCGAGGTTCATCGCCGTCTCGCCCTTGGGCCTGTAGTAGAATGACGACCGCGAGATCGACAGCAGCCTGCACTGTTTGCCAATCGACAGATCGGTATTGGCTGGTTCAATCATCTTCCGCCTCACTTGCCGATCCACGGCTTGAGCTTTCGTGACAAAAAATCGTTGGCCACGGCCAGCTCCCCGATCTTGGCGTGCAACTCCTTCACTTGCTCCTCATCAATCTCAGGGACTTTCTTTCCACCACGCTCAAACACGCCAGAGGCCCCTTCCAACAGGGCCTTCTTCCAGCTGTGGATCATCGTCGGATGAACCCCGAACCGGCTGGCCAACTCGGCCACCGTCTGCTCACCCTTCAGCGCTTCCAGCGCCACCTTCGCCTTGAACTCAGGCGCATGCTGCTTCCGTTTCGACATCTCTGATCTCCTTTTCGTCGAAGATCAGCAGACAACAAATCGTAGCTTACGTCAGTGTCCGAATTTCGGGGGGTAGCTCACTTTGTCTTTTTCAGCAACACAACCAGCCCCCACTATTATCCATCGGCTGCACCGCTGATGGTCATCGTCGAGACAATACTCGCGACCGTGGTCGCAGAAGGGGATGGCCAGGAACTCGCACGTATTCAGCAATTTGAGAAGAGGCGTAAAGAAAGCGGCAGATACATTGAGGTTCCGTAAGGCAAAAACGTGCCGGGGTTCTGGAGTGCCATTGCCGCTTTGATTATTGGCCGACTGGCATGAATTACGCCGTCTTAGTGACGCCTTGCTGTGAACGTTGCATGTACCCATTGCGCGATACCCAGCAGGCGCGCATCTGAGCCATATCGGCCGATAAGTTGAACGCCAAGCGGTAGGCCGGTTGCGTCTGTTCCAAAGGGTATTGCGATTGAGGGGACTTGCAGCAGATTCCACATGCGCGAGTAAAGCGGGTTTCCGGTTGCATCCAATCCAGCAGGTGCAGCGCCCGGGGCCGAAGGAACCAGCAATGCATCAGTGTCTCGAAACAGCTGGTCAAGGATCGCCCCTGCGCGATTGCGAAGGCCAATTGCATTTTGGTAATCTGTGTCGCTGATCTTTTGGCCTGCCGCCACTAAATCATAAAACTGTTGGCTGATTGCGGGCACACCATTGGCGAACTCTTCGGTGCGCGTGCGACAGGCTTCATAGCTCATGACGGTGGCGTGAGCGTCTGCCAGATGAGCAAATATCGGCGGATGGGCGGTTTCGCCGACATCGGCACCAGCCTTTGCAATGATGTTCAATGCCCGAGTACAGGTATCGCGCATTTCCGCGGTGCCTTCGGTCCAATGTGGTCCGCGCATCAGGCTTATGCGAGGAAGAGCATCCTCAAAATCAGGTGGCGTTGCAATATCCACGTCACGCAACACCGCATCTGCAAGCGCTAAATCACGGGGATCGCGCGCGATAACCCCAAGGGTATCAAGGCTTTCTGATAAGCCCATGACGCCTTGTACCGGATATCCGCCGATTGTCGGGCGAAACCCATACACCCCGCAATATGCGGCGGGTCGGATCAACGAGGCCGCAGTTTGTGACCCAAAGGCCAATGGGGCCATGAAATCAGCAACAGCAGCGGCAGATCCTGAGGATGAGCCCCCAGGGGTATGGTCAAGGTTATGTGGGTTGGCGGTTTTTCCGGGTTTAAAATAGGCGAATTCTGTGGTGACGGTTTTGCCGATTGGAATGGCCCCGGCATTCAAAAACGCCTGTACGCAGATCGCAGTTTGATCAGGTTGGCGCGTTGCATAAAGGTCGCTGCCCCAACCTGTGGGCATGTTGTCTGTGTCGATGATGTCTTTTATCACAAATGGAACGCCATGGAGCGGCCCACCAACGGGGAGGGTGTCGGCGGCGATGGCGCGCTCCATGGCGTGGTCTGCATCAAGGTGCTGAAAAGCACCGACTGCAGGTTCCCGTTCAGCGATGCGATCAAGGTGGGTTTGCATTACTGTGGATGGCTTGACATCGCCCACCCGGATCAGACGGGCGATTTCTGTTGCTGACAGCGTGTTTAAGGTCATGTCGTTAGCGCCTTTATGGCAGCAGAAAAGGGATCTACGGGCATGTCATAGATGCCACCGCCAAGTCGGCCTGCGGTGCCTTCGTTGTCGATGATGCCCAGCGAAATAACCGGGCCTGCACCTTGATCGACAGCCCCACGCGCGGTTGATCCCAGTTTTATATCCATATCCTGAAAATAGGGATGCGCCCCCACCGAAAGGCCTGACGTGCGTGCGCTGGCGTTGTCAGGCAGATAGGCGCCAAGCCCTTTCTTCTGTTCAGGAGAATGGTCGATTGCCATGGCGCCCAGACCGAAGGCTTCGACCACGGCGCTGTCGCCGATGGCGCCAAGGGCCCGAGATGCGGGCACATCTACGTCAAAATTGCCACGTGGTGGAGTCGCGGGGACGGTAAACCACTGGCCGGGCAAGCCAGAGACCTGAATACCGACATCCCGCCCGTTGCCACCTGCGGCGGTGACGAAACTTGATCCTTCGACGCCTTCGGCCAGTTTCATCATGATTTTGGTGGCTGCCATCCACAGGTTCAAAAACAACGAGGGTGAGGCGCGCATGAAGTCCAGAACCTTGTCGTCGGTGATTCCGTTTGGCGTGCGATCAATCAATTCATCCACCAGAGCACGACCCGCAACAGGTGTACGCCCATGGCAGTCATCCCCGCCAGCAAGTCCGACAACGGCCAGTGGCACCAAGGCCATGCCTTCGGCCAACCCGCTGTGCAACACATCCATCACTCGTGTGTTCAGCCAGCGAATATGGTCAAGCACGGCTTCGGATCGCATCCCCAACCGCAAAGAGGGACGCGCACCGCCATTAATCGGGGCAAACACTCGGTTCTGACCGCGCCATGCGTCATAAACGGTATGCAGGGGCATTGATGCGCTGACCACAGCGGCAAGCGGCGTCACAACGTCATGATCTTGCGCAGGTTGAAGCAAAATTTCCCCTTTCAGGATCATCGCTTCAGCTTGGTCAAAATCGCGCGCAAGCCCCTCATAAACTGCCGCAACGCAGGCTGAGTTCAATATGGGCGTGGTAATTTTCTCAGGTGACCCAAAGGCCGGGCCCGCATGTAACAGCACGTTTTGGGGCAGGTTGACCGCATCGGATGCGGTATTAAACCGGTTCCACACAGGTTGCGTCACCATTGCACGGTCAAATGCCATTTGGTCAGCAGGATGCAGCATCAGGTGCCCTCCGGTGGGATAATCCAGGTTTCGGAAAAATACAGAAAGGCAGAGGTGGTTTCGTATCCGGCCTGAACGCGGTTTCCCAGTTTGCCGGGCAATGATCGCCCGTTGACGAGGATCTGCGCGGAATGTGCAGGCACCAAAAGCGAGAACATGTTTTGTTCTCCTGAGGCCACCTCATGCGGGGATAATTCCAGTGCGCGGGCCGGTTCAAACCCTTCCCACACCATTTCGACCGTTAGGCCACCGCCCACGATGGTTTCCGTATAACGATGCCCCATGGGGTCGCCGCCGCTGCGCACATGTTGGGCGCTAATTTCGGGCAAGGTGTCAAAGGCAGGTGCCCCGGCAAAAGCACCCAGCTTGCTGATAAAGTTTTCCTTTAGAAACGCCGTCAGGGCCGCGTTATCGCTTAGGATCACATTTGGAGCCTCGGCTGGGCCTTCGATCTGATCTGGGGTGCCATAGAGCAACAAAACCTGACCTTGGCCAACTGGTGACCAAGCGACACGAAAAAACAACGCCATGGCGGTGAAATTGCCATCATCATCCTTGAGCAGGATACCGGGGTTTTCACCGGTCCAGTCCACCACACCCGGTGTAATCGGTTCATTCAAAGGCATCAGATGTCCTCCTGTGGGGTGACCCAGGTTTCAGAAAACGCCAAGAAAGCCGTGGACATTGGGCGCCCAAAGAACTGACGTCCAGCGACCTGACCGGGCAGGGCTGTACCATTGATTTTGACCTCGGCGGATTTGGCCTCAAGGAACACGGAATACATTTCGTGTTCCTTGGTGGCGGAGTTTTTCTTGGTCACCTCGACAGGGATGGGTGGCCCCATGTCCTTCCAAACCATTTCCAGCGTCACACCTGACCCACGCAAGGTTTCGCTGTAACGGGTTTTTAGATCCCCGGGGCGTTTTTCGACACTGTCGCAATCCAACCAACTCATCGCGCCAAGACCTGCCTTGCCGATGAAAGTTGGCATTTTGGTAACCCAACCATCAACGATCCAACGCATCATGCGTTGATTGTCGGTCATGATGAAATTGGGGGCATGAGGCCAGCTGAGGGCCTCATCCGGGGCGCCCAATACAATCGCTGCGGTGCCACGCCCATAAGGTGAAAAAACCACACGAAAAAACAGCGCAAGTGTGTCGTAATGATCCTGCGCAGGATCTTGTTTCAGGTAAATTCCGGGGTTTTCACCAGACCAGTCCACCCGACCGGGGTTGTGGGGAATACGTTTACTCATGCCCAGCTTGCCTCATATTCTTTTAGCGCGGCGACAATGAACTCGCGACGTTCGACACCTTGCAGGTGATCGCCGGATTTCAAGATTTCCGCGACCTTAAAGGACACTTCTTTTTGCAAGGCGCCGTCATCGCGGCCCTCTTGCATCGGGATGTTCAGCACTGTGTCCCCAGCATAAGTCGGGATCACGCCATCAAAATTATCTGTGGCTTGTGCGGGGCGTTCGCCTTTTTGCAAGCCACGGATAGAGTTGCGCACCATGCGGCGTGCCTTGGCCACGCCCCGGTCGGTAAACGACAGGTTTTCACGGGCATGGATATTAATCGGCCCCTGGCTGACCCATGCATCGTAATCGCCCGGATCACGTTGGCGCGTTTCATAATTGCGATCAGGCCCTTGCCCGTAAAAGTCAGTTGTTCCAAAGCCGACCTCGTCACGATTGGTCATGCCTCGTGGGTCATCGTTGAAGGACTCATCGCGAAAGTGGCGCCATGCGATCACCATGGTGTTGGTATCATCAATGGGTGTAATCCAACGGGTTAGGCCGCCGCGGCCAAAATAACGTGACTCGTTGGGCACCGGGAAATGGCCGCCGTTTTGGGTAAAGCTGGGCAACATATGATCATGCACCCGGACCCAGACAAAATCCCCATCGCGGCGCACGTTGGTGTAAAAATCCCCCGTCGCACAATCGTGGAATTCGATCATTGGCATGTGGGCAAAGCTTTCGTGGAACTGCACCCGTGCGGCAAGCGTGTGTAAATACACAACATGGAAAGGGTCCCATGCGTTTTCCATGACCTGCAACCAGTTGCAGGGGGATTTGATGAGATATGGAACCAATTCGTCGCCATCGTCATCAAAGGTATCCAACACCGGAAACGGCGGGGTTTCATCCTTGGGGCCCATATAGGCAAACGCGAGGCCCTTATATTCGATCACTGGATAGGCCCCAAGACAGGCCTTCTTTTTGACCTGTGATGCGGGAGGTTCGCATGGGGTTTCTTTGACGGTGCCATCAAGGCCGTATTTCCAGCCGTGATAGGAACAGCGAATGCCACCAGGTTCGATAATGCCGAACTCCAGACTCATGTTGCGGTGGGCACAATGCAGGTGGGTCAGGCCCAACTTACCCTCGCCTGTTTCGCGAAACAGCACCAGATCTTCGCCCAGAATACGAAGGCGATACGGAAGATCGCCAACTTGATCTGTCATAGCAATCGGCATCCAGAACCGGCGCAGATATTCACCGCACGGTGTGCCGGGGCCAACTTCTGTCACTTCGGGATCGTGTTCCTGAGACCAGACGTCCTGTTTATCGTGTCCACGAAAGTTACCTTCCGGTGTGGCAAAAGCGTCAGTTTCAAAGGGTTTGTTCATCGGGGTCTCCATGTCGTATCATCGTGGTATGTTTCGTTTGCGTGCGTTCTCAGAAAAGCGTTGTGAAAATCAGGGGAACGGATCAGGCACCGCAATTGCGCCTGTCCAAATTGATTTACTTTGCAAAAAGTCTTTGACCGCATCGGGGCCCAACTCGCGGCCATAGCCCGACATCTTGATGCCACCGATGGGGCAACAAGGATCCACGCTGCGATAGTGGTTGATGTAGACGGTGCCGCTGTTGATGGCGGCGGCAACGCGGGCGCCTTTGGCGGCGTCGGTTGTCCAAACACCGCCGGCTAAACCATAGTCACTGTCATTGGCAAGAGCGGTCGCGTCTTGCTCTGTGTCAAATGATGTGACCGCAAGTACCGGGCCGAACACCTCTTCGCGCCACAGCTGCATCGCTGGGGTTACCAAATCAAACACCGTAGGGCCAACATAAAACCCTTCTTGTCCAGCGGCGGTTTCGGTGCCGTCTAACAGGCAAATCGCACCTTCTGCCTTGGCCTGTTCGATCATGGCTGTGACTTTGCGCAAATGGGCTGCGTTTGCCAAGGGAGCGACTTGTGTGGCGGGATCCATCGGATCGCCCATACGCAGGTTGCGCGCGCGGGTCAGTATGCGATCAACAAGAACGTCTTTTACGCTTGCCTCTACAATCAGGCGGGAGCCGGCAACACATGTTTGGCCGTTTGACAGAAATATCCCCGACAGCACCCCATTGACGGTGTTATCTATATCGCAATCGGCGAAAACCACCTGCGCGGACTTGCCGCCCAGTTCAAGCGTCGTGGGCACCACGCCCCTGGCGGCGGCTTCGGCAACTTTACGACCGCCAAAATCTGATCCGGTAAATGTGACCTTGCGGGTCAAGGGGTGACGCACCAACGCCTCGCCGACCTCATGGCCCAAGCCAGTGACAACATTCAACACCCCGGCAGGCAGGCCCGCTTCATGTGCAAGGCGTGCAAATTCGACGGTTGAGGCAGTGGCCATTTCCGAAGGCTTCACCACCACCGTGTTTCCCGCAGCCAAAGCCGGGGCCAGTTTCCACGCCAAGATCATCAGGGGGGAGTTCCACGGTGTGATCGCGACAACCACCCCGTAAGGCAACCAATGACCAACACTGGTGACGCCCGGAATTGAAACAGCTTGTGCTTCTGGTGCTAGTTTGCGGGCTTCATTGGCAAAGTGGCGATACCAGCTGTGCAATCCGGCGAATTGGCCGCGCACCTCGGTGATGCGTTTGCCGTTATCGCGCACCTCGGATTCGACCAGTTCTTCCCATCGCGCCTCTAATGCATCGGCCAAACGATCCAGAATGTCCGCGCGCGCAGCTGCGTCCGCATCGGCCCAAGCCCCTTGGCGAAAGGCGCGATCTGCGTCTTGCATTGCCATGTCGGCGATGTCGGGGCTGCATTGTGCGACCTTGCTCCAGACCGAACCGATTGCCGGGTCGACGCTGTCGATTGTTTCCCCGTCCCATTCCAAGACGCAACCAGAGATGAACGGCGTGTAAGTTTTCATTTATTGTCCTTTAGGTAGGGATTGCACAACCAAGGCCAACATTTCACCGCGTGCCACGATACCGCGCGTGCAATGCGCCAAAACAAAGCCAGAGCGAGGGAAGGTCAGTTGCTGTGCTGTGCGCGCCGGCTCTAGGGGAAAGTGCAAAGTGCCGGCGGTCTGGTTTGCCTTAACGTGCTGTCCGGCGGAAAATTTTCGGTCAAACAATCCGTCTGAAGGGGCAAAAAGCGTATCTTGCGATGCGGCAAGTGTGACGCGGTGCGGTGTGGTATGAGAGGGCAGGTCGCCGGGGATCATGTCAAGATGTTGCATACACTGGCGCAACCCGCGTTCTGCAAGATCGGTCACGTCGGGATCAACGCCACCACCGCCGCCCAATTCGGCCGCAATCATTGGGACGCCGGCACGTTCAGCCGCTGCATTGACTGACCGATCGTCGTTGTTTTCGCCCAACACCCAAATGAGAGGTAAACCAAAAGCACAGGCAAGCGCATCGTTTTGGGCGCTTAATTGTGTGTCTGCTGTGCGGGTTGCCAACGCGCAGGGGGCAAACCACGATGCCTTGCCACCAGAGTGCAAATCAATCACCGCATCACAGCGTGGCATCAAGACACTTTCGATATAATGCGCCAATGCCGATGTGGGGCCGCCATCCGCATCCCCCGGAAAGGCCCTATTCAAATTAACCCCATCAAGAGGGGACACGCGGGACGATACGCCAAGCGCGGGGGCATTCAAGGCAGGCATAAGAATCAACTGCCCTGCCAGATCATGATGTGAAAGCGTCGCGGCCAGTCGCATGATTGCAGCCGGGCCTTCAAATTCATCCCCATGCGCTCCACCCAACACAAGAAGGGTCGGGCCGGACCCGCCTTTGAGGCTGATTATAGGGATGGGATAATGGCCAAGAGGGTTGGCGTTATCGGACCATTTTAACATCACATCCCCAACATGACGCCCCGGCGCATGAAGATCGATTGTCACGGCAAGTCTGCTGTTACCTGCGGCGCGGGCCATCGTCATTTTCCTCATTCCAGTGGGATGTTTTGTATTTTTCTAACATAATCTTTTTGAAAGTGAATTGTCAAAAACTCTTTTATATGTGATAGGTGGAAAAATTACAGTTGGAGGAAAGTATGGCCGTTTCCCGTGCCAAGGATGGAATTTCAAAGATCAAACCTCATATGATCAAAGGTAAGGAAGAGGCCGTGCCGCCCGCGTCTTATCTGTTGAATTCCAACGAAAGTGTTTTTGGTCCAAGTCCCAACGCGCGAGATGCCGCACTTGCGGCGACTAGCAGTCTTGAACGATATCTGGAAAATCCTGACAGCCTGTTGGTCCCAGAGATCGCGCGGCATTTTGGATTGGATGAAGCGAAAATCACAGTGGGGCAGGGGTCTGACGATCTGTTGGCACGGCTTGCCCGCGCGTATCTTGGACCCGGCACCGAACTTGTCCGCAGCGTAAACAGCTATCTGAAGGTTCCAAACTATGCCTATGCCAATGATGCCGATGTGGTGTCGGTGCCGGATGATAATTTCAAACCATCCATAGAGAACATGATTAACGCGGTGACGGAGAAGACACGGATTGTATATCTGGCCAATCCTGAAAATCCCGCAGGCACGTATTTAAATGGTACTGAGGTTCGCAAACTGCACGCTGCCCTGCCCAAAAATGTTCTGCTGATCATCGACAGCGCCTATGAGGAATATGTCGATGCAGACGATTATGAACCCGCACATAAATTGGTAGAAGACGCAGATAACGTGGTTATGTGCCGGACCTTTTCCAAAATCTATGGGCTTGCCGGGGCAAGAGTTGGCTGGGCGTATGCCCCCGAAGACATCATTGATTCATTGCGCCGGATTGCCCTGACATTTCCCGTTGCATCCGCCTCTGCCGCCGCAGCAGTGGCCGCATTGGAGGATCAAAATCACACCAACTCTGTCTATGTTGCCAATCTTAAGGGGCGGAATTGGTTGACGACTGAACTGGAGGCAATGGGGCTGACAGTTATTCCAAGTCAGGCGAATTTCATTCTTGTGCATATGCCAGATCTTGGCCGATCTGCCGAGGAAGCTGATCATGCTTTGCGCAAACAAGGCATCGCCATTCGGCGTTTTGCCTCTGCTGCTTATCAGGATTACATCCGCATCACGATTGGCCAAAGTCACGAAATCAAAGCGGCACGAGATGCGATTTCTCAATTTTTGAACGGAGATATCTAATGGTTGCAAGCGTCGCCATTGCGCAAGATGCGCCAATTGTCCCCCATCCATCTGGCGCCGAAATTATTGCGCTGATCAAGCAGGCGCGTGTTCGTCATATTGTGGCGCTACCTGATATTGTGACCAGTGATGGGTTGCTTTGGCCAATATCAAAAGATCCGAAATTTCGTCTGACGCGGATTTGCAAAGAAGACGAAGGTGTCAGCATTTGCGGGGCGATGTCGTATAATGGCACGCGTGCGGTATTGATGATGCAACAAACCGGACTGATGGATTCGCTGAATGCGATACGTGCCATTGGCGTTGATTACGAATTGCCGATTGTCATGATGGTAGGTCTTCAGGGTAAAGAGCCGCATGTGCATCCCGATCAATCCGCCGCGTATGGTGTGCGTATTATACGACCGGTGCTTGATGCCATGGGTCTGTCGCATTCTTTGATCGAAGACCCCGAAGACGTCGCTCATATTCCACAGGCCATTGATGCGGCATATGCCGCGTCACGCCCGCATATTTTCCTTATTGGCCGATCCCCGGAGGCACCAACACAATGACCTTTCCTCGTGACGAAGCCCTTAAGGCGTTAATCCCGCATGTCACCAAAGATGACATCGTTGTTGCGGTTTACCAAAGTTGCTTTGATTGGCTGGCGCTTAATCCGCGTGATCTGAATTATGTGGCTGTCGGGGCGATGGGGCAGGCCTCATCTCATGGATTGGGGCTGGCCATTGCGAACCCGGATCGGCGGGTGATAGTGCTGGATGGGGATGGCAGTTTACTTATGAATCTTGGGGCCTTGGTGACCATTGCGAATTCTGGCGTTACGAATCTTTATCATTTTCTATCCGCCAATCGCGTTTATGAGGTGAACGGAGCCCATCCGCTGCCTGGTGCGGAACAGGTGGATTTTGCGGCAATGGCACAGGCATCTGGATATGCCGGATCGCGCAGTTTTAATGATCTGGAGAATTTTACCACGGCGCTGCCTGAGGTGCTAAATACGCCGGGACCACAAATGTCAGTGCTGGAAATTGCAGCGGGAGCGCCTTACCCCCGAGATTACAATTTTATCCATAGTGCCGGTGCGCGTGAAACATTTCGAACGGCCCTTAATCAGGGCTGATCGACGCCTTTACAACATCCAGAAAATCCTGCCCGACCGCTGAGACAGGTTTGTTTTTTGACCAAAACAGAACCGCGTTAAAATTTAGCGGCGCGGCAAAGGGGACAGCCACACAGCCCGGCATTGTTTTCAGATGGGTTTCGCTTGATCCAACCACAGACACACCCAAGCCCCGCGCGATTAGGCGGCAAATGGCGTCGGTCGTGCGGGTTTCGTATTGCATCTTGCGTTCAATGCCTTTGGCGTCAAAGAAGTTGTCGATCTGATAGCGGAACTGAGAAGAGGGCATATAGGAAATAAAGTTTTCCTGAGCCAGATCCCGTGCATGGACGATGGTCTTGGCCGCAAGAGGATGAGCATCGGGGACGACGCAATAAACGTCATCTTCGTTGACCACGATGCTTTCAAAGGACGGGTTGGCAGGCTTGCTGGTGGTGATGCCAAAATCGTAATTTTGGGAAACCATCCATTCCACGCTGTCATCGTTTGCTTCGATTTCCATTCTTGCCATGGCTTCTGGTCGGGCAAGCGCAAATTTTCCGATCAGGTCCGGCGCAAGCTGCGCGGAAAATGTGGGGGTGGTTACCAGATTAAGACGGGCGTGTTTGAATTTGCCGATGTTGACCGCGGATTCCTTGATGCGCTCCATCCCAGTTACGGCTTGGCGTACTTCTTCGACCAATAATCGGGCTTCGACGGTGGGCACCAACACACGGCCTGATCGCTGAAACAACTGAAAACCAACCTCGGTTTCCAGATCCGAAATCAACCTGCTGACCGCAGGTTGGGATATCCCCAACATGGCCGCTGCTTCGGTGACGGTGCCGGTTGAAACAACAGTACGAAACGCATCTACCTGTCTAAATGTAATTTTCATACCTTTCTTATTTCTCCAAACGACTGGAAAAGGCAATGTTTTTATCATGTATAGTATTTTTGAATTCCAAACACCTAAAAGTGTTGACAAAGCTATATGTCAGAATGGATACTCATTCGAAATATAGCGCGAACTTCAGGAGAGATCATGAGGGGATATGTTTCCCAGGCGACGCCTCGAAATCGCCGTATACGAGACGATACCGGATTTGATCTCGGGCAATTTGCACGCACCTTGACGCAAGTCGGGCAGGCGGTTTTGGTCTTTTTCATTATTGGATATCTGATCTGGCGTGGCGCACAAGCCATGGAATATAATTGGCAATGGTATCGCATTGAGCCATTTTTTTATCGCGTCATTGATGGCGAAACAATCTGGGGTCCACTGGTCCGTGGTTTGGTCCAAACACTAAAGCTCGCAGGGATCGCGGGTGTCATCGCCATTCTGATCGGGTTTGCGACTGCTTTTGCGCGACTTTCCAGTTCTATCTCTGGGCGGGTTATCGCAACCACATACCTTGAGGCCGTTCGAAACACGCCGCTGCTTGTGCAGCTCTTTTTGTTTTATTTCGTTTTGGCCCCGATTTTTGGCATTGACCGGTTTTGGGCGGGTGTTCTGTGCTTGTCCTTCTTTGAAGGGTCTTTTGCCGCAGAGATCATTCGGGGTGGGATCTTGGGTGTTGATAAAGGGCAATACGAAGGTGGCGACGCCATTGGCCTGAATAAGGTGGATAAGTATCGCTTTATCATCATCCCGCAATCGTTGCCGTTGATATTACCGCCGCTCACCGGTTTGCTGATTTCTTTGATCAAGCATTCGGCAATTGTCAGCGTGATTGCGGTTTCTGAACTGACCACTGCGGGCCTGAATTTGATTGCTGACACCTTTATGGCGTTTGAGATTTGGTTCCTGGTGGCCGGTATGTATCTTGCCGTCACAATTACCCTTTCTATCGGTGTAAGTCTTTTTGAGAGAACCCTGCAAAAGGGCAGATAACGAGCCTTTCTAAAGGCAATTCTAATCCCACAAGGAGGAAATGTAATGAAATTTATGAAACCTATTAAGGGCTTGGTCGTTGCGGCAGCTCTTGCTGTCACAAGCCTTGCGACCTCGGCTATTCCAGCGATGGCAGAGAGTGACAGTGTGCTGATTGATATCCAGAAGCGCGGGAAATTGCGTGTCGGGATGGCAACCTTTGTGCCATGGGCCATGCGTGACAAAGAAGGAAACCTGATGGGTTTCGAAATTGACGTGGCCAAAAAGGTCGCCGCAGATATGGGTGTTGAGGTGGAATTCGTTCCGACAGCCTGGAGCGGCATCATCCCGGCCCTGATCGCTAAGAAATTCGATGTCATCATTGGCGGTATGTCGATCACACCTCAGCGTAACCTGACCGTTAATTTCACCTTGCCATATGCGCATTCTGGCCAGCAGATGGCGGCGAATACAGCATTGGCAGGATCATTCGAAGGCTTGGATGATTACAATAATTCGAGTGTAACAATCGCATGCCGTCGCGGCGCGACGCCCTGTAATATTGCGCAGAAGCGCTTTCCAAAGGCGTCCATCCGTCGTTTTGATGACGATGCGCAGGCCTTTCAAGAAGTTGTAAACGGCAATGCCCATGCGATGATTTCATCTGCTCCAAAGCCACGTTTCTGGTCAGAAGCGCACCCTGACAAAGTGTTCGTGGCCAACGCGGGTGAAAACCTGTCGCGTGGTGACGAAGCATTTGCTTTGCGCAAAGGGGATGCCGACGCGGTAAATTTCTTCTCCAACTGGATTTTGGTGAACACATCCAATGGCTGGTTGCAAGAGACGCACGCCTATTGGTTCAAGGATCAGTCCGGTTGGAAAGACTTGGTCGCGACAGAATAAGCACACGATCTCATCTTATAGAGGCGCTCTTGCGGGGGTGCCTCTCAATTGCCAGGAAAGCACCTAATGGATCGCAATGCCCCGCCCCCAAAACCACCCAAAAAGCGGTTAACGCTGGTTGATTATATCTTGTTCGGAAGTGTCGCCGCCTTGGTTATTTTCTCGGGCTATCGTGTCAACGATGTTCTGGTTTACAATTGGGAATGGTCCCGCGTTCTGAATTTCGTGGTGCGCGTTGATGACGAGACAGGTCAATATTTCACCAACCTATTGGTGAGAGGGCTTGAGACGACATTGCGTCTGGCCGTGTGGGGGACAATCTTGGCGACCATAATTGGTGTTGTCATGGGGTACTGGCGGACTTGTGAAAATCTGACGCTGCGCATTATCAGCCGGTGCTATGTGGAACTGATCCGCAATATCCCACCTGTTGTTTTCATCTTCATCTTTTTCTTCTTCATCTCTAGCCAAATCTTTCCTGCGATTGGCTTGGATGATGTTGATCCGGATGCCGCGGTTTTCGCCAATCCTGTGTTTCACTTTTTATTTGGTGATCCTCGCCTTCTATCAAATTTTTTGGCCGGACTTTTGTGCCTTGCCATGTTCGAAGGAGCCTATGTAACAGAGATTGTTCGCGCCGGCATCCAGGCGGTTCCAAAAGGACAATGGGAAGCGGCGCGTGCGATTGGGTTATCGCCCATCCGTGTTTTGGGCGATATCATTTTGCCCCAAGCGTTGCGAAAGATTCTGCCTCCGCTGGCCGGACAGTTCATCACCTTGATTAAGGATTCTGCGATTGTGTCGCTGATTTCCATTCAGGAACTGACGTTCATGGCCACCGAAGTTGCCGCCACTACGACCAAGGTTTTCGAGACTTGGATTCTTGTGGGCGGCATGTATTTCATTCTTTGCTACAGTTTTGCGGTTTTGTTTGCCTGGCTTGAACGCCAAGCTGCCCGCTCACGCCGATAGGAGAGCGTAATGCTTGATATAACTTCCAAACCGCTCGTTGAAATTACAGGCATGTGCAAATGGTACGGCGAATTCAGCGCGCTTCACGATATCAACCTGTCAGTTCATGAAGGTGAAAAAGTTGTTGTTTGTGGCCCTTCTGGATCAGGTAAATCCACTATGATCCGCTGTATCAATCAGCTTGAAGCCCATCAAAAAGGCACGATCTCGGTCAACGGTGCCGAAGTGTCGCCTGACATGAAAAATATTGAGCAGATCAGGCGCGAAGTCGGCATGGTTTTTCAAAGCTTCAACTTGTTCCCACATATGACCATTCTGGACAACCTGACGCTTGGTCCAATGCGCAATCGTGGGGTCTCTAGAGCGGACGCCACGGATTTGGCGATGCATTATCTGGAACGGGTGCATATTGCCCAGCAGGCCGAAAAATATCCGCCACAGCTTTCGGGTGGTCAACAACAGCGCGTGGCCATTGCTCGATCTTTGTGCATGAAGCCCAAGGTGATGTTGTTTGATGAACCGACATCCGCGTTGGACCCTGAAATGATTGCGGGCGTTCTGGATGTCATGATCGAGCTGGCCGAAGAGGGTATGACTATGATCGTTGTGACCCACGAAATGGGGTTTGCCCGCAAGGTCGCAGATCGGGTAGTGTTCATGGATGAGGGCGAAATCATCGAGGTTGCGGAACCAGAAGAGTTTTTCAACAACCCTCAAAGTGATCGTGCACAACTGTTTTTAAGTCAGCTGTTGGGTCACTGAAATCAGGGGCGCTATAGGCTCTTTTAATCGGGACGCACGGATACGGTGATGAATTCTATGGCATCGGTCAGTATTTCACTGAACCCATGCGGTAGTTTTGCGTCAAAGCTGAGGGTATCGCCTGCTTTCATCGGAAAATCTTCGGCTCCACAACGATACAGTGCGTGGCCTGTTATCATATAGATAAAGACGTACCCTTCGTGTTGATAGCTGGGCAAGGTGCCGGAACTGTCCCGTTCAATGCAAATGCGTGCGGATTGAAAGCTGCCAGTTGGGCCGCTGTGTTTGCCAAGCAAAAGATAATCATGCGCGTGATCTGGCGTCATGCGCCGCGAAGGCAAACCTTTACCGGCGCGGACGTGATGGACGTCAACGGTCGTATCACTGTGAGAGAATAGGGCCATCAGGGATACCGACAAGGCATCAGCCAAGGCTTGCAATGTGTTCAAGGATGGCGACACGTGACCGTTTTCAATTCTGGAAATCATCGCTGTGGACAGGCTGGCACGCGCGGCCAATTCAGTGACGGTTAAAGAGCGTTCCAGCCGCAGGCGATTTAAGGTTCGCCCGACGTCTGCATCAATATCAGAGTTTCCGCTCATCCGCAGCACCTTCGTTCTGTATCGTATCCTGTCAGATCCATCCCGACATTGGGCAAAGATGCCATCGCTCGGAATGTTTATGCAAGGTAAAGATTATTCTTGACGGTTAATTACTTTCAGTAAATATTATAACCATCATGCAAACATATAATATATTCTCACTTGCCCGAAACGCGCTGACTGGACACCAAAATTGGCAAAAGGCATGGCGTTCTCCCCCGTTGAAAGACCAATACGACGTTGTCGTGATTGGTGCCGGTGGGCACGGGTTGTCCACGGCGTATTATTTGGCCAAGGAATTTGGCATCACCAATGTCGCTGTGTTGGATCGTGGCTGGCTGGGGGGCGGTAATATTGCGCGCAACACCCTGACCATTCGGTCGAACTATATGCGCGATGAATCCATTCCGTTCTATGTAAAATCGGTTGCGATGTACGAGGGCCTGACCAAAGAGCTGAACTTCAACATGATGCATTCCAAGCGCACCATGGTGGATGTGGTTCAGACCTATCCCAAGATGCGTGAGCTGCGTCGTCGTCAGTTGACGATGGATATCTATGGGTCAACCTATGAACAGATCTCGACCGAAGAGTTGCGCCGCCGTATTCCAGCGTTGACAGGCGGCGGGCCTGATGCGCGGCTGCCAGTGATTGGCGGCATGGTACACACAGACGCGGGCGTAAACCGCCATGATGCTGTGGCTTGGGGCTATGCGCGTGGTGCAGACGCGTTGGGCGTGGAAATTCATCAACAAACGGCGGTGAAATCCATTTTGCGTGGCACAGATGGGGCGATTCAGGGGGTTGAAACCAATCGCGGCACTGTGCGGGCCAAAAAAGTGGTTGTGGCGGTTTCGGGCCATACCACTACGCTGACTGAAACGGCGGGGCTAAAGCTGCCGCTGCGCACTATGAATCTGACGGCGTTTGTCTCTGAGCCAGTGAAACCGCTAGTGGATGTGATCGTGAACTGCCCGGACAGCGGGTTTTACTTTAGCCAGTCAGACAAAGGCGAAATGGTTATCGGTGGCGCGCCTGACATGGGCCAAAGTTTTCGACGCGATATCAAACAGCATGTGTTTGAAGATACCGTGACGGCGATGCTATCGCTGTTCCCGGCGTTTAAAAAGCTGAAGCTCATGCGGCAATGGGGTGGGCATCTGGATATTGCTCATGACGCCTCGCCGATTATGTCCAAGACGGATGTGGGTGGCTTGTTCGTCACAGCCGGCTGGTGGGGCGGATATAAGGCCATTCCTGCCGGGGGTCTTACGTTGGCGCATCTTGTTGCCAAAGACCAGCCGCATCCCCTGATGGCATCATTCACATTGGGTCGGTTCAAGCATTTGGATTTTGTGTTGGAATCCGGCACCACCACTGCGCGCTGAGGAGATCAGGATCATGATGTTAATCCACTGCCCATTCTGCGGTAAACGCAGTGAAAGTGAATTTATCTACGGTGGCCCAGTCGGGGCGGATCGTCCGAACCCCGACGCAGTGAGTGACGCGCAGTGGGTGGAATACCTTACCGTTACCCCCAACCCACTTGGCCCTGTGCAGGAAAAATGGTGGCACGCCCGCGGATGCGGAGAGTGGCTGACAATTTGGCGCGACACGCGCACCCATGACATCGTGGAGGCGCCTGAAAATGCCCAGTAACAGATTGCCCACTGGTGGGCGTATCAACCGAAACCAACCTGTGCGTTTTAAATTCAACGGTAAATCCTATGAAGGTTTTGAGGGCGACACACTGGCCTCTGCATTGATTGCCAATGGTGTTTCCATCACAGCGCGCAGTTTTAAATATCACCGTCCGCGTGGCATCGTCGGTCATGGGGTCGAAGAGCCCGCCACCTTGGTGGAACTTGCGGGGGCGAATGCCTCTGGGAATGTTCCGGCCACAACCGTGTCCTTGCACGAAGGATTGTCGGCACGGTCGGTTAACTGTTGGCCATCCGCGTCATTGGATCTTGGGGCAACCAATCAGTTGATAAGTAAATTCATTCCGGCTGGGTTCTATTACAAAACATTCAAATGGCCCAACTGGCACTGGTACGAACCATCCATCCGCAAGGCAGCCGGCCTTGCGGCGGCCCCAACCCATCCACCTGCATCGGGTCACTTTGAGGCGCGTCATGCCCATGCGGATATTTTGATCGCAGGCGCAGGCCCTGCGGGACTGATGGCCGCGTTGATCGCCGGACGCAGTGGCGCGCGAGTCTTTTTGGTGGACGAAGGCACAGAGGCCGGTGGGTCATTGTTAAACCGTGCACTTTTGATCGAAGGCCGCCCCGCCATGGAATGGGTCGCCGATGCCGTTGCAGAGCTGGCGCAGATGGACAATGTCACCCACCTGCAAGACAGCACAGTTTGGGCGTATCGTGAACATAACCTGTTGATGGTGAATGAACGCTCACCGCAGAACCCATCGGTGATTGAACGCAGCTGGCGGGTGCGCGCTGGTCAGGTGATCTGTGCCACAGGTGCGATTGAACGCATGTTGGTCTTTGCCAATAATGACCGCCCCGGCGTGATGATGGCCTCGTCTGCGCAGGCATATGTAAACCGATATGCCGCGTTGCCCGGCAAACAAGCAGTGGTCTTTACCAACAACAACAGCGCCTATGCGGCGGCGGCGGATATGCACGCAGCGGGTGTCGAAATCAAAGCAATCATAGACAGCCGCAAAACCATTCCCAAAGATGCGCTTGCGTGTGTTTCGGGGATAAAGATTCATGCCGGGCACGTGGTTCAGACGACTAAAGGGCACCGATCTGTGCGTGGCGTTGTTGTGGCCCCAATTGATGGTGGGCGTCGCTTTACAGTCTCTTGTGATTTGCTGGCTCAATCAGGTGGTTGGAACCCTGCAGTTCATTTGTTTTCGCAATCACGCGGTACGGTGCGGTATGATGAGACCCTTGCCAGCTTTGTTCCTGATCAACCTGCTCAACGTACCCACAGCGCGGGTGCCGCCAATGGGGATATTACGTTGGACAGCGCCCTTTCTTCTGGTGCCAAAGCGGCCCTTGCAGCCCTGAATGAGACCGGCGAAATGCACCAGACGGCAAATGTGCCCACCGGTCAAGACACCCCTTATGGGATCACGCCATTATGGCAGGTTGATGCCAAAGGGACCAAGAGCAAGGCGTTTCTGGATATTCAAAATGATGTCAGTGTGGACGATGTCCACCTTGCTCTGCGTGAAGGGTATGACAACATCGAACATGTCAAACGTTATACCACTGGTGGCATGGGCATAGATCAGGGCAAGACGGGTAACATAAATATCATTGGTGTGGTCGCCCAACAAAAGGATCTGCCGTTACAAGACGTGGGCGCCACCACGTTTCGCGCACCGTATACGCCGGTTTCTTTTGGGGCTATCGGGGGCATCCGCGAAGACAGCGTACTTTTCCCTTATCGGCACACGCCCATCACTGCGTGGAACCACGACCAGGGCGCCTTTATGTATGAAGCCGGTGCGCGTTGGCGGCGACCAGGATATTTTCCTAGACCCAGCGAAAGCTTTCAGGAAACGGTCAATCGGGAATGCCGCGCCGTTCGCGAAAGTGTGGGCGTTTATGACGGCTCCCCCCTTGGCACGTTTGAACTTAAGGGACGCGACACGGGCAAATTCCTTGATTTCATTTATACCAATGTGATGTCGTCCCTGAAGCCCGGCCAAGGTCGATATGGGCTGATGTTGTCGGATGACGGGTTGATCATTGATGATGGTGTCACGCTGCGTCTGGACGACCATCGTTGGTTACTGTCAACTTCGACCGGGCATGCAGATGCGATCAACCAGCATATGGAAAAGCTGCTGCAAACTGAATTTCCCGACTGGGAGGTGATGATCACCACCGTCACTAGCCAATGGAATAACGCGACTGTTTGCGGCCCCAATGCCCGCAAAACCGTTGAGGCCCTTGGTACCGACATTGATCTGTCGCCAGATAACTTTCCCTTCATGTCGTTTCGCGAAGGCACCGTTGCGGGCCTGGCTGCGCGTATCGTCAGGGTCAGTTTTACCGGAGAGCTGTCTTATGAAATCAATGTCGCCCCACGTGACATGTTGACCCTCTGGGAACGCATTATGAAGGCGGGGAAACCGCATGGCATCCTGCCTGTTGGATCAGAGGCCAGTCATGTTCTGCGAGTGGAAAAGGGGTTTTTGTCCTTGGGGCACGAGGTGGATGGCACAGCTGATGCGTATGATCTGAATATGGGTTGGATCATGTCAAAGAAAAAGCCGGACTATTTGGGCAAACGCTCTGTCGAATTGCGCCGCAGGGGCACCGCCGTGCGCCGAGAATTGGTTGGCCTTGTGCCTGATGACCCCAATCATCAAATCCCGGAAGGGGCGCCGCTGACACCAGGTGGCAAAAAGCAAAAAACCGAAGGCCTGACAACTGCCTGTGTCTGGAGCGTGATGAACGATCGCTGGGTCGCCCTTGCGCTTTTGGAAAATGGACATTCCCGTCATGGTGAAACTGCCCATGTCCGCCTGAAGGATGGGGTGATCCCCGCAAAAATTACCGCGCCGGTCTTTCATGATCCGGACGGCATTCTGCTAAGGTCATAAATCATGAGTTACAACATACATATCCAGCGCCAAGAAATATCTGCTCTTTTTGATCTTAAGGGGCCGTCTGAGGCCCTACAAGAATGGGCAGGCAAACACCTTCCAGTGTTTCCTTCTCATCCCAATAGCAAGACCATAAAAGACGAGATGGAGCTGTCTTTTATTGGGCGCAACCACTGGATTTTGCGCGCGCCGCTTTCGCAAGAACAATCATTGGCAGGGCGCCTGATGCCTGAAAGCTGCCCATCTGATATCAGCATTGTACGCATTTCAGATACCCTGACGTTCTTTGGTATTTCGGGGCCTGATGCCCCAGAGGTTATGGCCATTGCTTGCCCGCTTGATCTGCATGCTTCGGTGTTTCTGGAAGGGATGATAACCTATAGCGAGGTGTTTGGTATTAAGGCCTTGGTGTCACATTATGACGGTGGATTTGAGTTTGCAGTCGAACAAAGCTTTGGCGATATGATCGTAGATTACCTGAACCGGGCCATCACCTGATCATGTGGTGTTGCGATATGTCGCGTGCAAATTTTACCTCGGGCTTTGTGCCCTTGCGCCTGAGATGTCACAACGCAATGGAAGGTCCGTTGCATATTTGGACGCCATCCACTTGAGGGACGTATGTTCGCGACTCTGACGTCGATCTTACCGATCTTTTTGATCATTGCCTTGGGGCTTGCCCTGCGCAAAGGTGGTATTCCCAGCGCTGATTTCTGGAATTTGAACGACAAGCTGGTGTATTGGGTTTTGATGCCCTGCCTGATGTTTAACAAAATTTCCTTGGCACCGCTTGGTGCGGCGTCGCTTGGGGCATATTCAGTCACGATCATCGGTGGATTTCTGGTGGCGATGGTCTTTGGGTTGGGTACCACGCGTCTTTTGGGATATGCGCCCGCACAGGCAACATCTGTTTTGCAGGGCTGTGCGCGGCATAATTCGTTTATTGGTCTTGCCATGGCGGCCAATCTGTTTGGCCCGGCAGGATTTGACATTGCAATTTTGGCGACGGCCATGTTGGTGCCAGTGTCCAACGTTCTGGTTGTGGTTTTTGTGGTGTCATCGCTGCAAAAAGATATGGTCAAAAATCTGCCAATTGCCATCATACGAGAGCTTATTCGAAACCCGCATATCATTTCGATCCTCATTGCCTTGCTTGTGAATCAGATGATCGGGGCAGAGGTGCCGGTTCTTCATGATGTGACGGGTATTCTTGGCGCGGGGGCCTTGCCAATCACTCTTTTGGCTGTGGGGGCCAATTTACGCATTCGTGAAATGACAGCCAGTGTTTTGCCTCTTGCGCTTGCGTTTGCAGGAAAGATGCTGGTCTTTCCATTGGCCGTTCTGACCCTTGGATGGCTTGCGCATCTGCCGCCAGATGTTTTTCAGATCGCCATCATTTATGCGGTTGTGCCAACGGGTGTTGCTTCATACACGCTTGCAAAACAGCTGGGCGGGGATGCGCCTTTGATGGCTGCGATTGTGACCCTGCAAACGCTGTTGGCGATCATTACTATCCCCGTCTCATTGGCTGTTCTATTGCCCTTGATAAGCTAATGCATCCCGTCTGCATACAACCCTATTGCAAGTAGTGGATGTCTTCCGTCAGGATCAACATACCCAAAGGGATTTTGGTAAGCGTACGCATACAAGTTTGGCCCCGGGATCAACCCCAGTGGGCCGGCTTGGACATAGCGCCCCAGGATGGGGTCGTAATCGCGCATCCAATGAGCGGCGTCTTGGGTTTGATCTGGGGGATCAAATTAGCCGTGAATGGTCGGAGATCGGTGGAGAGCAGATCATGCGGGGAGCGTGCGGCTGTTTACCCTGAACACAGTTCAGGGGCCGCACAAAACCTGAACACCAGACGACAATATGATCCCGAGAGAGTGCTTTGAGTGAGATAAATCCTGCCCGAGAACCAGCCCAGCGAGGGCAGATTACCATCAGTTCGGTTTCGTCATGATGGCCATGACTGATTTGGCCCCATCTTTATTGAGAGTGTTGGAATCCGACAGGGGCGGCACGTTTTCCCATCGTTGCCACAGGGGTGTTGTAGAGCATCAGGTCAGACAGTGTGCTTCCCTCCCCGTGTTCCTCGTCCATTCCCGAGCCAATTGCATCGAAAACGGAAAGGAAATCACAATGTCTAACTACTACAATGTTACCACCCCAGCCGAAGGCACCGATGGCAAAACGCGCTTCAACAAAGTCGGCGTCGCATTTCCCCGCAATGATGGGGCCAAATCAGTCATGACCATCCAGCTCTTCGCAACACCCCTAAATGGTGAGCTGGTCCTCTTTGAACCAAAAACATCAGGCGATGGCGAAAGCTAACTCCAAAAAGCACTCTCTCAGGGCGACATTGCCGCCCTCACCCCTGTTGGGGTGTTCAGGCTTTAATAGCTGTGCGGGCGGACTCAAATGAGGAAAACGTGGTAATGTCTGCTTGGGGCGTAAGACCCGCAACAACCGCGGCACGCTCTTCTTCGCTGCAATCCTTCAGGCAGGACATCACGTCACCCAAAACGCGCAGATCATATTCTAGGCTGCGCTCCTGGTGCGGTGTTTCTAAATACGTGATCGCCGTAGCCAATGCTCGTCCCAAATTCGTCATCAAAATGCATCCCATGTAGCTTCACAGCACCATCAAAACACACAAAGTCAAACATGGTAAACAAATTGTGTACTGATCAGTATATTAATAGGGAGCGGCTGCGCCGCTCTCAATCAAATGAGAACAGTTCACACCTAATCTACGTTTGGTTTCATTGTGGCGGATTGTTGCTTTCTCAAGGTCGGCATTGGGTTTGCATTCTTGATAATATGAGGAAATCAGAATACTGTTAATGAAACGATGTAACACATTGATATTACAACTATATTTAACATAATCTGCATTATGTGTGAAGCATATATAGCCGCAAAGCGATAATGTCACCCATCAGCAAAGCAGAAGGTTCACTCTCCTTGCATAAGCCTAGCAA
>CANLDA010000034.1 GCA_947489325.1 uncultured Paracoccaceae bacterium
ATCAATATAGGTTGAAATGTGCATGCACCGGTAAGGCAAAGACTGATGATCCATTTATTGATATGCATCTATTAACCTCTGTATGTCTGGGCCCGCAAAATTGGAGCTGTGAAGTGGCGGGTAATTCATTAAAGATTTCCAGCCAACTTGATGACCTAACCCAAGCCAGTGCCCAATTTCGTGCCTAACAACCCATCCAAATCTCCGATCTATTCCGGGTTTGATATTAATAATATTCGCATGAGTTTTAACATTAGTTACTTTATTGCGATACTTAAGGAGTTACCAACGTACAAGTAAGTTAGAGTTGCCAAAAAAAAGAAAATAGAAAAGGTGTGGCGCCGCTAACAAAATCGGGCCTTGGGCTTTTGTTAAGAATTCAACGCCCCAAGGCATCGCACAATAAGATGCGCCTCTCTAACTGATCATTGTCTTTGCACCACAAGCTCTCCTTTTTCAAAACCTGAGAGTTGAAGATTAGACACCTCTCCGTCCGGCCATTGAACTTCGATTAGTGAAACAGATTTTGCGTCCCCTAAGCCAAAATGAGCAGCAATGACGTTTGAAACCATAAAGCCACCGCTTGCGGTGATTTTACGAACCTGACAGACGCCGGGGTGAATTTCTATGGCACCATCTACACAGACCGTCACACGTGCGCCAATGCCCATGCTATTTTGTGTCTTATCTCTGAGATGGATCCACAATCCGCTTCCACTAGGCCGGTCATTTCTGTGCACCAGCATTTGCAGTCCAGTCAGATCACGAATGACATCAGGATCACCATCACGATCAAAGTCTGGCGTCACATAACTGTAGGTTGGCGTAAAATCTGTAAAGCCATATGCTTCGGTTTGATCACTGAACCCCTCAGGGCTGTTTTTGAAGAAGCGATTTGTTGTCGTATTGCTTGCGACGCGCCAAATTCCGGTAACTGCAAGTATATCCTGCCAGCCGTTCTGATCGAGATCAAACAACCAGCTTGTCCATGTACTACCAGCAAAGCCAATATCTTCTGAGCTGGCATCGTCTTGAAAACCGCCTCCTGCTTGGCCAGACATCAGAATATTGCGCCCGCGAATTGCTGGAATATGCAGGGCATCGATATCATTTTGAGAGCCAAAGCCTTTGCCAGGTTCCAGCAATGACCCACATAGAAATTGCATTTCGGGAATATTTGATAGCTCCTGTATGCATTTGCCATGCAATTCGGGGCTTCCTTCAAAGGATCTTTGTTTGGAGAATGTCATGCGTCGCACCAATAACCCGGCGGCGCAAAGCGCCTGATAGTCAGGATTGGAAAGTGTCATGCAAGCACTGGCATCCGCGACTTGCCCTCCGCGGATTTCATCAATCTCACGCAATAGAGTCGCACATTGTGCAATATCTGATTTTCCCCAATCCAGCCCACGACTGTTTGATTTGCAAATTTCGAAAAAGTTTCGATCAGGGGCCCTTACGGCACCGCGAGACCCTGACCGAAAGGCAATCTGCGCCCCATAATAATCAAGCACAAGGTCATTGTTCCAGTCACCTACGGCATAGCTCATGCTGGAGCGCATGTGATACGGGAACACCTGCCTAGAGATGCTGGCATCCATTTGCCGGTTTGGTCCGAAAAATGTGATCTGGTCCGTATTTCGGTTGTCATCACCCTTTAAAACATCAGGAAAACCATCATTGTCAAAATCATCGATCAATATTGTCAATGTTTGGCCAGGTAGTTCGTGGTCAAATGTTTGCGCAGCGAATCTCCGCTGACCTTCATTCCATAAGATCCGCGTTCGAGTGGCCTCGGGGCGAATGTTTCCCTGCGATTGGCCCGGGCCGCGAGAGGCCCACATGCCCAGGATGATATCCAAATCCCCATCCACGTCCATATCACCAAATGCAAAGGCCGATATAGCAGCGTGACCGCTTTCACCAAGCGTGATCATATGATCAGCAGTGTATGTCCCATCTTGATTGTAAAAGAGATAATCGCCTCCAGTTACGGTCGAGACGAGCATATCCAGCATATGATCCCCATCAATATCGGCAAAGGCGATATTGTTGACAGGATGATCGTTCACAGGACCTAAATCCAGGTCTTGGCGTGCATAAGTACCGCCAATGTTGGCGTACAGTGACAGGCCATTGGCATTGCCCCCCCGACGGGTTGCTATATCAATCCATCCGTCGCCATGAATGTCGCCGGCGGCAAGGGCGCTGATTTTCATATAGCTGCCGAATTGTACAATCGGTGAAATAATTCCTGGCTCGTTCAATCCGATGTGTTTTCCTGAAAGTGTCGTAAAGGGCGTGGTATCCGTGTGGTGCACTGCCGTTTGCAAAGGCATTTCGACAACAGTGATTTTACTTCCGTTTGACGATTGGGCTTTTACAGCTACCGGTTTAAGATTAACCCAGTTTTCCTCTAACTTTTCGCGCAACTCTTCCATTTGCATGGCCTCAGGAGAAGGAGGCGGTTTGGGAAATTCATAGCCGTCCACTTTGGCCAAAAGTTCACGAGCATCTAGTCTGGATTTCTTGTCAAAATAGGGTGACGTTTCATGCACAAAAACCCCAGCCAGAACTGAGAGAAATGCAACACTGATCCAAAGTGTGAGAGATGTTCTAAAGGAAATAGCCATCCACAGCATTACAAAGGGGTAAAAACTGAAACTTCCAAGCGCAATCAGTGCGACAACTGCATAATGATCAGCCCACCCGACATTCAGTAAAACCACGGTCATGATCACATCCAGAGCAATCGGCGCGGGAACCATACTGGTCAGAACCGCGACCAACAGCATGGCCGTCAGCGTCATAATTACGCCACTGGCGGGGAGAATGCTCAATGTTTCATATGGGTTGAATATGGCACCAAACATTGCGCTTACGACCGCTGAAACAAACATCAGCGGTATTGTAAAACATGCCAATAGCACAAGATTGCGCCCAATAGATTTGACGACCCAAACGAGCGCAGGGAGAAATCCCAGATGGGCAAAACTATTGTCCTGTTCAGACAATGCCTTGGCAATAGATGCTGAAAATCCGCGCGCCTGCGTCATCTTGCTAATTGCTGCAAATGAAGAGGTATTTCCATTGCCGCTTGCTTGGGTTTCAGCGCGTAAAATGAAACGACAGATAAGCGGCACAACACCCAAAACAAGAATGAGCGCAGCGCCAAGTTTTACAATAGCAAGATGAAATGGCAGCAGTGAAAAGCTCATGACCACGACAATTACATTCAGGGTAGGTGAGGCAAACAAAGCGGAGAGTGTCGTTTCCAAGCGCATCCGCCCGGCGTGCATTCCCAAAGCGATCGGCAGCGCGCAGTTGACACATACCCCCAAAGGCGCCCCGATTGCGGTCCCTAGAATGGAATTGGCAAAGCTGCTTTGGAACGATCGCGTCCTCAGAAGTCCCAGCAGGGTCAACACACCCGCCCCGAACACAATACCAAAGGTCATTCCCTTAAGATTGGTATAAATCCAATTGATCGAATTCGCGACCACCTCCCACCAGAATGCTGTTCCCGGCAAAATTTCATAGAGCGTATCAAAGGCAAACCCCGACATAGGGGTATCGCCACCCATCAAGGCCTTGCTGTTGAGTGCAGGATAGCGTGAGGAGAGCCAGAAAAATGCGGCTGTGACGGTAAGAAAAAGAACTGCCAGCAACAGCCGGTATTCACGTCCAGGTTTATAAATATTTGGACCACTTGTGAGAGACAATTGTGCGTTCCTTTTGGGGTAATCAATTTATAGAACTGAGGGCGCATTTGAACAACGCAATAATGTTTGCAGCAAGGCAAATATGATTACCGTTTGCGCATCCTCAAAGTGATCCAATCGATCACAGCAAAACAGATTCCCGGCCCAAGGCAAAGGAGCTTTGTCATACTGTCTATGGGGATGAATGTTCGCTTGCAAAGCAGCGCGTGCCACCAGAACCGTCCAAAGTTTCCGGCTGCTCGTGCATACAGCCAGAACCGCAAGGGGGTCTTTAATGCAGTACTATAGGCAAGGCAGGCCCCTACAGGTGCGGTCACCCGCTTTTCCAGAATGTTGGCCGACAGGCCATCCGGTTGATACTGTGCACAAGCCAGTATTTTATTGGACAGATAGACATCCCAATGGCGGCCAACTTCATGTAACAGCCAAGCCTCCGCAAGAAACTGTTCGCTTGGGATTTCAGGAAAAGCATGCGCGATGACTGCTTCTTTGCGAAATGTCAGCGTGCAATCAAACGCAGGTTCGCCGTTTTCCCGGTCAAGAAACGTAGTGATGCGGTCTGGGGTTTGAAACGCATAGGTCTTATTTCGTTGCCACACTGTGACTGGATTGAAGATGATGCCCACGTGATCGGTGGTTTCATTTTGAGTGACGTGATTCAGCTTGGATAACGCCCCTTCTGTGAACCAATCATCACTGTCGATCACCGTGATCCAATCTGCCCGCGCCTCCACAAAGCCCGCATTTAAAGCCCTGTGTTTGCCACCGTGGGGTATGTGCAATACCCGAATGCGAAAAGGGGCAGTATCACTCAACTGCGTGATTTTGATTGAGGTGTCATCGGTCGATCCATCATCGACAATCAGCCATTCCAACGCCCGCAACAAATCCGGGTGTTGCAATGTGATAGAGGTACAAACCCGGTCAAGCAGATGTGCCCGATTGTAGGTCGGGGTCAGAATGGTCAGTTTAGGCATCAGATTGACCTGATCGACTATCGGGAAATCATTGCCCATCTACAGTTTCCGAAACCAGCCATTTTCGCAATTGTGTTACGGCGCCGGTGGTTGGTTGGCTATGTGAGCTAAACACATTGACCCGCAAGAAATCCTGACCTCGCACCCACAGAAACCACATCCACAAAACCGGATACACACCACTCTTGGCTTGCTGCCCCCTCATGGTGCGTCGTGTCAATATCGTCTGCTTGTTTGGAAAAACCTTTGCCAAGACAAACCGCAAGCGTGCACCCACAGATTTTTCCGCAAGATCGGCAGCAAGTCTGACATCATGGCGCTTGTCCATGTCTTGCAACATCAACCTATGGCATGCGTTTATCACATCGAGCGGGACGTTTGTAGATATGTTTGATCTATCTGAAGGCAATGCAGAAAATGCAGCATGATCTTGTGACAGACCCGCCAATTGAAGCAAAAGCACTCCGCCACGTACGGCCTGAAGACGTGTGAGATCATTCCAGACTTGATGCCACTCAATGTCGTCGCTCTTGACCAGATTGCGGATGTCATGAATGACCAATGGCCCGACATTCAGGTCGTGGTCATAGACACCATGACAGATGGCATGCACCAACACATCACTCGTCACCGGACAGGGGGCTGTTTCTGTGGCAATCCTAAATGTTCCCACCCGAGACCAAAAATCAGCCATATATCCATCGATATCTGCCCGATTTGGCAAGGTTCCTGGGCCAAACAGACGCGAGTGAACCTCAACCGGGATGACACAATTGGGTGACCAGACAGGGGGTAGATGTTTTTCGCCTTCTGCCTCTGAGGGGGACAGGTGTTGATATTGGTCGATGGCCCCACCCGCCTGTGCAAGAAGGCACTCTTGGGCGGCGCGCTCTGTCCCTTGTGGGACAATAATATCTAAATCGCGCATCGGGCGAACCATCTCCTGAGGATAAAATGCCTGTGATAAGACACTGCCCTTTAGGAACATGTGCGGGATATTCTGCTGTTTCAGGATGCGATGCAAAAGTACAATTTCACGCCCGATGCGCAGCTGCCTAAAGTGGGCACGCCTATAAGCGTCAGAGAGGTGCTCTTGAATATCTAAAGGAGCCTCGGACATTTTTTGTTGGCGCGACATAGAAACATACAACAAAGGCAGCAGTCGATGCGCATTTGCGCGGCGTATGACCCAATCCCAATCATCTTTGGAAAGTGCGGCCATAGCAGGTGCATTGATCTGAGCATCCCTGATCGTTAGGTTTTGCAACATGGTCAATAGATGCTGTTCGGCTCCTGCGGTCATGACGCATCACCATCAGGAATAACACCCGTGTTGCGCATCTGTATGGAGTCAACTTTTCCATGAGACAGAGTAACCACTTGATCAGCCTGATCTAGCGCCGATAACCGATGTCCAATAAGCAAAACTGTCAGATTCCCACGCAAGTTTGCAATAGCTGACATGACACGGGCTTCGTTTTCCATATCCAATGCACTTGTGGCTTCGTCCAGTATTAATAGAGACGGCTGACGTAACAAGGCGCGGGCCAGAGCAAGCCTTTGTCTTTCGCCCCCAGATAGACGCAGCCCATTATCACCCACAACCGTATCAAGCCCATCAGGCAGCTGAAACACAAACTCAGCCGCGGCTTTGTTCAAGGCCTCGTTCAAAGCCTCGGAAGAGGCTGAGACATTACCCCACAGCAGATTTTCCCGAATGGTATCGTGAAACAGAAAGACATCTTGGGGAACATAGGAAACGGATTGTCGCCATCTTTTGCGAGCCATTGCATCAACGGGGTGCCCGTCAATTTTCAAGTCTCCGGTTTCCGCAACGACAAGCCCCATGACAATGTCAGCCAATGTGCTTTTGCCGGACCCAGAATGCCCAATCAGGACCGTGGTGGTATTCACAGGAAGCACCAATGACACGCCATCCAACGCGGCGGCGTCACGCGTGTCGTATCTCAACGACACATTCTCTAGGGAGATTTGTTTTCCAACAGGCCATGCAGATTCGTCAGAGTCACCAACAGGTTCGGCCGCTTGTTTGCTTTGTTTTAGGAAGGTATCGATTTCATAGACAGCTGATCGTATATGCAAAAGCTGATTGATCAACTGCTGTGTCGACATGAATTGCGGCAGCATGCGGCCAAAAATCACCACCAGGGTCAGCAATTCAGGCACATCAATTTCAAACCATACGGTACCTGCGAAAATGTACACTGCCAGAATGCTGGCCCCTAAAATTTGTAGAAAAGCGCGAACCAGACTGGAATTTAGGGAAAAATCAAGCTGTGCTTTACGCACTCTTTCTATGGCTGATACCAAATTGCCGTAATGCCTGTTTTCGGCCCCCAGGATTTTTGACAACTTGATGCCAGCAAGGCTTTCTTGAATATTTCTGACCATGGTGCGATTGACTTGGCCTTGTTCCTGTCCAAGACGCCCTGCTTGACGACGCAGGCCCGTCAACAATAGAAAAATCACACCTCCGACAAAGATCAAGAAACCAGCAGCCTTAAAAGAAACAGCAAGTGCCGCTGCCAGATATACACCTGTTCCCACAATCGCAGCGATCAGACGCAGCCCCGTATTGAGACCGTTCCCAAGTCTCGTAACCTCGTTCATCACCAAATTGATGTGGTCAGACCGTGCTTGTGTCTGCAACCACCGCCATTCTGCCTGAAGGAGCGCACGAAAACATTGAAACCGCAGCGTGTTGGTGACGTCATGCTGCAACATTGCCTCTTGGCGTTCGCGCAGCAATTGAATGCATGATCTCACAATGATCAGGCTGACAAAGGCCCCCAGAATTCCACCAATGCTAGCGGGAATATGAAGCCAGTCCAGCGCCTGCAGTATAAATTGGGCAATGGTATTGTCTGTGCCCCCCTCGGCCAAAATGCCAAGTAGGGGAACAAGCAGTAAAAGACTAATGCCTTCTGTGGCACTGTGCAGCACCATCAACACAGTTACGAAACATATGCGCCGCCGTGCGTGCTTTTTAAGAAACCCAGAGAAAAGAGCGACTGCTTTCATTTCAGAGCACCCAATTCCCGTTCAATTTGGGCGCTATGCAGCCTTAATTGAAAACACAGTCGAGTTTGAATGGAATCTTGCCGGAATAGCTCAGGAAGGAGCGTAGGAAGGACCTTCACCAGGGAAAAGGCTTGGTTTGCCCAAAGTAGATGTAGAAATGCTGACATCTTCCAGTTTTGGAGTGGTCCATTTCTTTTTTAGTTCCGGTGTGGTCTTGGGAGTATCTTTTGACATCGTGTGCGTTCCTAGCAAAGTTAAATAGATGAATAACAACATGTAAGCGTTCTAGCAACATTATTCCCCACATCTGACGACCATAGGGCAGAGGGGAATATTATTGAGGTGGTTGACACCAAACTGTCAGATGCTGCAACAGCCGGGTCCATTTTCGGGTTTGGTGTAACAGTTGCTGATTCAAAGGTTGTTCATGCAAAGTTTGCGCAAATGATGATATTTTTTCAATATCTACCACATGCTCCAGATCTGTCGGCAGCGCCTGCACGACGCGTCCAAGTTGCTGTTGAACCCGTTGGGCATCCGGTTCGTTTTGTACCAAAGCTGACCCCATGTCTTTGCTGGGTCTCCATGCAATATTATCCGGCACAACCCCGGTTATGGCGCGTCGATGTAGGAATCGTGAAATGCCATTGGGACCCAAGCGTTCTGACAGAGGCGTTGAGAGGTAAAATTGAATCAATCTGGCATCCCAAAGCGGCCAACGGTACTCGACCCCGTGTGCTGCGGCCAATAATGTACAATTTTCAAGCCGCGTTGAAAAACTTGGCAACTTCAGCAATCCATTCACGATCCAATCGTTATGTTGCCTATAATTCCGCTCTATCAGGCGACGTTTTTGCAATCTGGAGGCCAGATCAAGATTTGCAACCGCGTCTTTGGTCAAAAGGTGCTGTGCTGCAAGGTGGCTTTTGTATTCAGATGGCAAAGGCATTTGTTGGTCATGCCTCATATCAGGGAATATCGTCTTAAGGATCTGTGCAGGCATACGCACGTTTCGACTGAACCTAGCGAGGCTTTCCTTATAATGCCCTGCTTGCCAAAGCTCTGTTGTGACAAGGCGTGCATAATTGGTAACAACCTCGTCCCCACCGAACCCTGAAAACAATGTGCGGATGCCCTGTGACCGGCAGTACTCATAAAATGGTGTATGCGCCGTCGCCATCTGATGTTCACATGGATATCCCAATGCAGCAAGAGAGCGGCGCATATGAGCTGGATCCCGATCATAATCGGCATTTCGTAGAGTCGTTACATAATTATGTGCGATCCCGGCAGATTGGCTTGCCTCAAGAATATGTTTGGCTTCGTCGGAAAACAATGCAGTGCCCAACGCATGCACACCCTCAGACGGCCTTGGCAATTGCTGTGCGATATGCGCAAGGATGGTCGAGGAATCAATTCCACCACTGCTTTCAACGCCTAAGGGAAAGCTGCT
Organism: uncultured Paracoccaceae bacterium; assembly: GCA_947489325.1. Taxonomy (GTDB): domain Bacteria; phylum Pseudomonadota; class Alphaproteobacteria; order Rhodobacterales; family Rhodobacteraceae; genus CANLDA01. The sequence goes on from CANLDA010000034.1 coordinate 9,195, forward strand.
TGGCAGGTGGTTCTTGATCGTTGCTTGCAGCAAAGCACGGTATTCACCGACCCAATCCTTACCGGATGTATCAACAGTAGGAGAGGCAGTGGGCCATTGGTGATATTCCCATTGATGCACCTGCCCCCCAGCAACAAACAACGAATGACCCGCTGGAAGTTTCTGAATATCCTCAAATGCTGTTTGGTAGAGATCAGAAGAAAGACCAGTCAGGTATCGGGAAATCCAATTCGGGCTGGGTTGAGGTAAGGGAAACCGCAGACGGCGAAATGCCGCCAGTGTCGTGGCAAACAAAAACCCATCCGCATGGGGCCAGTAATACAGGGGTTTAACCCCCGAACGATCTCGTGACAGAAACAGAGTTTTGTTTGTTTCATCCAACACGGCAATCGAAAAATCGCCCCAAAGATGGTCTGGTAGGGATTTACCCCAAGTTTGCCATCCTTTCAGAACCAATTCGCTGTCGCTTGTTTCTGCAAGAGTTCCCGGCATATTTAGATGCGCTGCAAGCTCTACGCGGTTGTCCAGCCGTCCCCAGAACGCAACAGACACATTATCGCGCGTTAAAGGTGACTGTCGACTTGCTTGGGACCACGGCGTATTGAACCGTTCGCCCGACACGATCAACGCTGTTTGCGTTTCGTAGCTGCCGAACACATCTGGCTGGGCATCAGGAAACAGCCCTGCCTTTATGTCGGCAGGGATGGCCCATTCATTCAGGGGCCGGGTTTTTGGATGCTTCAGTATTCCTAAAAACATACGACTCTCTTTGCGTTCTTCGTGCCTGAAAGTGCAAATGCGTTAAAGGTAGCCATGCTTCTGCATTTCTTCACCAAACATATTCTCAATCCGCGCACGTTGTACCTTGCTTAAACTATATTGGCCTTCGCCAGACTGTCCTTTGCGAAAAAACTGACCCGACGCGGACACAATAGGCGAAACCCCTGTTTGCGCTTCTGTTCTTTGTAGTTTGTCAAAGGAACACGCGCGCACAGTAGTCTGAAGTCTGCCCTCACAAATATCAAAACCACAAAATTCAAGCATCTCGCGAAACACTGCCATGCCATTACTGTGAAGATCTTCGTATCGTACGACTTTAACTGGTACGAGCGTTTGGTTTTGCCAATTTTGAACGTGGCTTGCCCAATCACCAAGCAGATAGGGCAAGGTTTGGCTAATTGTATCAGAAACCCTATCTACGACTGCATCTTGCTTGCCAATCAGGTCAATGATCCGGTCAAACGAATACCCGATAAATGAAGCATAAGAGACCACCACATCCAACGGATTTCGTATCACATAAATTGCTGATTGCGTTGATGCGGCTGCAAAGAAGGGTTCCTGCTGCTTAGTGTACTGAAAAGCCTGATGCGTTTTCATAAGGGTTGTGGCAGGCATATCCGCTGCCAAAAGGCGATGAAACAACGGCCTGAGTTGTTGAATTTCTTCAAACGTAAGATCGCTGGACTGAACCCCCAATATTTCATCAAAACTATCCCTTTTGTCAGAGATAGGCTGCCCTGTCAGACTGGTCATATCCAACGCCCCATCCGAAGCATGCATATAATGCGAAAAGAGCGTCCGCACCCAAGTGTTGCCGGATTTGGGGTATGAGGCCAGCCAGATCAGGGACGACATGGAGTGCAGATTGTTTGATCGGGTAAAGAAAGATTCAGGTCATTGATGATGGCCTCGGCCAGTGCCCGTGGATTTTCACTGTGGCTGGGACGCAGAACTTTGGCCACCGGGATTTGAGTGCTACACGCGCTGACCAGTTTGAAATATTGATCTTGCAATCCCATCCCAATGTGAAACCGACGTCTATACCCTATGTTTCGAAGAGCATGGAAGGCGCTGGCTTTGTCTAGATTTTCAATGGAAATGGATGGCTGCTCTACAGCGTGCAGATAGAAAATCTTTTTTAGAGGAACAGGATCAGCGCACCGATAGGGTACAGGAAATTCATATTTCTGAAAGTTTGAAGAGGCCACTTGTTTATCAGTAATATCAAAGTTTAGATCATCTGCCATACGTTTCCACAGACGTAAGTTGGCAAAGGACGGCTCCAATACTGGCTGACCCGCGGCATCAAGATGCAATGCGCAGATGTCGTCCGTTAGGGCGCTATATCCTTGCTCTTGCATCATTGCCGAAATGGTTGATTTACCAGCACCCGATGCCCCGGCAAACAAGACTGCACCCAAAGGGGTTTCCACCGCACTGGCATGTAGAGGCAACAACCCACGTTGTTGTAACAGCGCCGCCATGGCCGATCCGTTCAAATAAACGCTGACATTACGTGCCTGTGCCTGTGGATGCCTTTGCACAACAATTTCACGCCCGTCCCTTACCATCATCCGGGCAACGCTTTTTTCTTCGAACAAAAACTGTTTGCCCTGGGCCATCCATAAACCAAATCGAAACGCGTCAGGCCCAAGGGTTTCAGGCACAATGCCATCTTGGATAACGACATCGGCATCCGACACAGGTTCAACAGTAGGATAAGGAAGTTGATAGGCAGACCTTATGGTACAGCCGTAGATAGTATAAAAAAACAGCGTGGCTTCGGGCACATTCTGCACGATGACAATTACCCCTCGTACAGTTCAAAAATGAAATGAATACGATCTTCGTCGCCTTCATTGCTCACCCAATGTGGCACAACATTGTTCACCTCATGGGCATGACCTAATCCAAAATGAAATCCTTGATCCTCGATGAAAAACCGCACCTCTGGATTGGTATAAATCGGCACATGGATTTTGTGACATTGATGATTGATCTCCGCCTGATCAATATGCGCGGCAATGGACTTACCTGCCTCTAGCCGTGCAAACATGGCCTTGGAATATATCGGGGTCTTATACCCGTATTCCTGTGCAATTTGATCCATCATTGGTTGCAGCACAGGCTGCCAAATTCGCCAACCCGGTGTTTCATAGAAGGATCGTACATCCTCATGGTTATCTGGAAACTTTAGAATAATGTGTTTGGTGTTGCCCTTAAAACAATCAAACTTGTTGGGTTTGACCTCATCCTCACGTGCCCAAGCGACATCAGACAATAGGCCAAGACGTTTCGCGATTTCGGACACATCAAAGTGGCCCAAATCTTTAAACTTTTCAGGCTTTTGGACGTGGTTCACAATAATACCTCTTTTCGTGAAATAGTTATGCTAGACCTTGATATGTCAAGAGTAACACTCAAACGCAATCAGCGCTCTTTGGCAGAAATTTCTTGCAGATAGATATCCATATAATGAGGGTCCACGCTACCCGGATCAGCGACCCATCTTTGGCTAAGCCAATGTGCAAATCTTTTCATAATGCATGTGACACTCGGTGTATCAGTCCATTCCCAGGCAGGTTCATACCACATCTTCAACCTGCCGTTTGGTTGCATTGAGATATTCACCGGGACAATCTGTGCCTTGCTCAACAAGGCAAGTCTCGCGAATCCTGTCAAAAAGCAATAAGGCCGTCCCATGAAGTCAAGGGTGATGCCCTGCGTGCCGTGCCTCCCCTCGGGCGTCATGACAACGGTCCCTCCGTTTTGCAAGGTGGCCAGACAGTCCTTTAAGTTCTTGGAGAAGGCAAATGTCTTTTGGGCATCATTCATGCTATGTTGACCACCACCAAGCTGTTGCACCATGCCGCCATTGGCGCGAATTGTGGCACGTAATACAGGTGAGAACTGACTTGCAGAATGCACAAGAATTGTTCCGTGCTGATAAGGCAGGAAATCGTTTTCCAACGACACGATCTGTTTTCTGACACGTGGAGCTTTGGACAGATCCCGCAAATAGATCTTGCGAATCCAATATTGCTTGGCGCGCCGACACATGAACTCTTTTATATCATAGCTCTCTGTAAGCCCTATAGCCGCATGCCACTGTTCTGCCTGCTGCCCATGGGTTTCACGAAATCGATTAACGGCTTGGCCGGATCGCGTGTAAATGAGATTTAGGAACTTGATTGTGCAAACATAGTGAACCAAATCCAATCGCGCCCACCGCGCGGGTTTCAATATCCGATACCATATTTTTACAAGTATACTCATCTTGGGCTTTATTGTGCGTCCAGCTTGGCTTGGATCATAGAAACCAAAGATCGGATCGTTTGAAAATGCTCGATCACCCAATCAGCGGGTTCAAACTTTACGTTAAACGTGGTTTCCAATGACAGGATTAATTCGACAATTGCAAATGAATCCAACCCGCTTTCCATAAGCACACAATCTGGCCCCAATGCGACTTTGCTCGATGCGTCCTGCAATACATTGTTCACTAATTGTGTGACCTGATTTGTAATGTCTTGGCTCATGCAACTGACCTGATCTTGTATTGATATGTTTGTTAAAAAGAGTCGTATCATACCTTTTGTGACACTGGCCACAGAGCCTGCTAAGATTCTGATTAGGCTATTGTCTTGGCTGGGTGGGTTTATGGGTTTGTCGCACTGTTGGCGCGATCCAGAAATGCCGCCTGAATGGACTTGTTATCCATTTTTCCGGTTGCTGTTGTGGGGAAACTGGAAAATTGCAAAAACTTGCGAGGAACATGTGACGGTGAAAGATGCGTTTTGCAAAATGAACGTAGGTTTTCTGGATCAAAATCGGCCCCATCATTCAGGCGCACCGCTGCACCCAGAGCATCCATTCGACTCTCTTGGCGGATCATCACAACCACAGCCTGTGCAACATTGTTATGTTTTTCCAGACACCCCTCAATGCCATTCAAGTCAATCCTGACGCCATTGACTTTTTTCATGCTATCCAGCCGTCCCCGGAAATAGAGATCATTTTCGGCGCCGATTTCGACCAAATCACCGGTGCGGTAGAAAATCATATCTGAGGCCACATCATGAAACAAAACGGCTTGTGTGGCATCGGGAAGCATCCAATACCCATCAAACAACTGTGCCCCCGCAATGCACAGCTCACCGGTATTTCCGGCCTTCAAGACGGCCCCGGTGCTTGGGTCTCTGACACTGAATTCTGTGCCCTTCAGCGCCTGACCGAGAGGCAATTCAGAAGCGTCATGGCAGTTAGGCAAGGTAAAGCATGAACAGAAAATAGTGGCCTCTGAAGGGCCGTAAACGTGGTGAAATTGCGCATTGGGAAACACTGGGGCAAGTAAGCGCTGTAAATCATTGGGCATGACCTCGCCGCCAAAAATCACATGTCTCACAAGAGGTAATTGTTGCCCTGATTGGCTGCACATCTCTAACAGAGGCGCCATTTGGTTAGGCGGTATGATCACTCGGTTGAGAGACTGTGTTTGCAGATAATGAAACAAACTTTGAGGGAGCCACTGAATATGCGGTGGCACAGGAATAATGGTTGCCCCTTCAATCACCGCAGAGAAAATATCATAGTTGGCGATGTCAAAATAAGATGGCGCCGTGTTGGCAAACCGATCCGTAGAAGATGTTGGGATATGTTCCCGTATGCCATCAAAGAAGCTTTGAAGTGCCCCGTCATTGATAACAACGGGCTTGGGGGTGCCTGTCGATCCTGAGGTGTAACACACATAGGCTTTGCTGCGTCCTGACCTGCGGCACGCGGGGCCACGCGCTGTGGCGGTCGCGCTTTGCATCTCATAAAGCGACACCGAAAGTGTTGACAGATTGCCATGCCCAGAGGCATCCGGGATGATCACCGTGGTGATGCCGACACTATTTATCTTGGCTTTCAAGATCTCTGGGGGATCATCCAGCGAGAGCGGTACGTAACATGCTCCGGCTTTCAAGATGGCGTAAACTGCCAGATAATAGGCCGCACATTTGCCTATGAATATACCCACCCTATCCCCCGGATTTACACCTTCGCGGACAAGATCATGAGCGGCGCCATTGGTCAGTTGATCATATTCCCTATAACAATACTGAGTGTCGCCATCAGAAATGGCGATACCCTCGGGCGCGCGGGTTGCCGTGTTTGTAAGCCATTCGATTACGTTAGATGAATCTTGGATCATGACGGGATGCAATCCTTATTCAAATACGGGAAAAACGGGCTTTGTTTGATAAATTGAACAATTTCTTCTGCATTCTGCACGTCATCCTGCCAACTTCCAGAAGAGGTTTTTTGAATTGGCGAAGACAGGGGAAGCTCAGCAACATCCAAAAAAGACAATAGCGACTTTATCGTTTTTGCCTGTGCCTGCGGCGTCGCAAGGTCTTTGCCATATTCAAGCATTTTGCAGCCTATGGCATTTGCAATCGCCATTTCGCGAACCAGTCGTTCTTTGCCACGCAGTAATTGATGCTCTAGCTCTGGAATGGGCAACATGTATTTGTGATTTTTCAAGGCATCACTTTGAACGTCAAAGATAACCTTTCGGTGCTTTACGATCAAATGAGATACAGCCTGTTCCAACAGGTTTGCACGATACAAATAAACGAATTTCCAACCTTGCGATTGCAAGTTCGTTAGTATCTCGAGCGGGTCACTGCCTTGATAGGCGATGCGATTGATATGTGTTTTTGCAATGTAGGTGGGCTTGCGGGATCGTTGACTTAGCCCGTTTAGATAAAGATCCGGAAAGCGCACTTTAAACCCACGTTTGTGCAGAACACGCCTTTCGTGATCCATGTGAATATCTGGATGTTGCTGTAACAACGACATCAACAGATGACTTCCTGAGCGGGGCCGACACAAAAGCAAAAACCGCGCATTGGCTCTGGCACGGGACATCGGCAAAAGCCCGTTGGCATACGCCCGAAGTTTGGTCAGCCGATATCTGACATGCTGATCATACCGTCCCGGCGATTGTTCGGGCGCGTCAGGCAGATCCAAAGCAGTTGATGCTTGTTCATTCAATTGATCAAACCTTCACTGGCGGCTGATTTGGTACCGATAGCCCGCTTTCAAAGGCTGGGGTATCTTGGTTTTCTGGCCGTCAGGCCACAGGATTTCCAATGCGTTGATTTGGTCATACTTGCCCAAACCAAAAACGGCGATAGGCTCATCTTGTGACATAAACCCACCGCTGGCCTGAATTTCACGGATTTGAGAACGCTGAATTTCATCACCATAATGCACAATCACTTTGGCCCCAACTGCATATTGATTATGGACGTCCTGGCGCAAAGCAATCTGAATTGGATGGGCACCACGTTGAGCGGCCTGATTGTAGAAAACCTTAATCGAACCGATAAGCGGCACTGTCACGATATCCAAGTCACCATCTCGGTCCAGATCAACATAGGAATACGACGTTGCGGGATTGCCGGAGGCGATCCCTTCTTCCACAGCGCGATCTTCAAACCGCGAGCCCGTGTTCATGAACAGCTTGTGTTGATATCGCTTTGCCGCCAATGAATGACCATTCACAACATAAAGATCTAAGTCCCCATTAAGATTCAAATCAGCAAAGCGGGCATTCCAAGTCCAACCTGCATTCTCTAGCCCAAAGTGCGCTGCAGTATCAGTGAAACCCTGATTGGCGGGCATTTTCTTCAAAAGCATGTTGGATTTGAGGTCACCACTAAAAAGAGGGCGTTTTTCTTCATCGGTCAATGGCGAAAGGGTTTGCTTACGCCTTTCCCAACAAATCTGTTGAATATCAGGAAAATGGGCCGGAACCTTATCACACAAATCGCCCATCGCTTCGGGACCAGTTGGTCCGCGGCTCAGTAACCTTTCGGCCAAGGCAAGAACCGCACATCCCCCCATAAGATCGCGATCGCGCAATGTCTTACAGGGAGCAACGGAATGGGTTTGTCTCACCTTAACGAATGCAGCCGAAGTTTCCATGTGGTTTTCACAATCCGAACGATACTGCCCTGTTTCAAATTTGCACTGCGCCTTTGGATCCAGAGGGAGCGCATCTCGACGACCACTGATATTACCTAAGTAGATTTCAGGAACCAAATCACCATCAATGTCACCAGAGGCAATACTCATGGTAAAGCGCGTTGTCCCATTCGCAATTTGTTGCGGGTCGATATGTTCGAAATTACCTTCACCCACCCCGACCAAAAGTTGGTCAGGCGGTCTGAAATCATTGCCGATAAAGACATCCGTCATGCCGTCGTTGTTCACGTCTGAAAGCAACGCCGAAAGAGTTTCACCTTCGGGGCCTGGCAATGCGTGCAATTGCCAATCGTTATTTTTGAAATAGAGGATATGGTTTTGGGCAGATGCTGTGGAACGATCTACCAGATTGTTACCGATCGCAACATTTCCAACGAAAATATCCAGCGTGTTATCCTGATTTAAATCAGCAAAGGCCAAAACATTTGTCACTGAATTTGCCTGAGGGGCGATAAGGGAAACTGGCTCTGTGTCAAAGCGCCCTGCGTCATTCATGAAAAGAAACACACCCTCATTTCGGGTTCCAACCAGAATATCCAGATTTCCATCGCCGTTTGCATCTGCAAACGCGGCATAGGTCAGGTACATCCCATCAAGAGAAGATGTCGCAACGTACTGACGTTCAAATCGTTTTCCAGCAAGGTTTGCATAAAGCGACAGGCCAGATTCGGATGATGTCAGAATATCCGCAAAGCCGTCTTGATGGACATCACCTGTTGCGATGGCTCGATTGGTGTCCAGCCCATTAAAATACCGCCGATAAGACAAGTTATCCGCCTCATCGAGTCCGATCTCGGGGCCATAAGTCAAATTGAATAAAGGGTCAGTGCTGTTTGACGGCGTGGCCGCGTTTAACAGCTTCCAGCGCACAACATCAATTGTATCGGATTGGGTTTGAACCGGTTCGCCCGCGTCAATCTGTGTGCTGTTAATCAAGGCAAATATATCATCTGCTGATTTGGCAGGGATGCGTGTAACCTTGGGCGTCAAAGGTTCTTCCGGCAAATGAGAAAGAATTCGTGCGATTTCGAGTTTTTTCTTTTCCTCTTCTGACGCCGCCAGTTGTTCTGAAACAAGACCAAAAACAAAACCAAACATCACAACCATAGCAAACAGTGTAACAGCCAGCTTTCGTGAAATGCTTTGGCTGATCTGTAGAGCCGGGTAGACGCTGAACAATCCAAGCGTCACAAGCAGGGTTGCGACATAGGATTCCTTAAGGCCCGCCGCTAGAAGTACGGCACATACCACCACATCAAAAGCAATTGGCACCGGCAGGAACGTTCCCAAAAGGGCTGCCAGCAAAAGCCCAACCATCCATCTCTTTCCGGTTTCAGGCAAACTGTTTACAAGGTCTTCCCAAGGGAAAAGAGTAATAACAAGAGATCCAAGCGCCCCGGCAAGCAACATGAGCGGCACGGAAATCCGGATAATGAACCACAGGTTTTTCGCAAAGGTTTCCACAACCCAGCAAAGCGCCCGAGGCCAGGATATTATCCTTTCGTGAACGCCAGCATCAGCTGTTGTCACATGGTCAAAAACCGTAGGGGACTGCGCTATGATATTTTCAAGATCCTTGGGCTGAACCTCTTCTCGAGGTCTCGCGATCCACACGGCCACGGGAACCATGAACAAGATGAAACCTAATGTCATGCCAAGGCGCAATGACGCCATCCAAAAAGGCAACAGGGCGAACGTCATACTCAGCACAACCACATTCAGGGTCGGAGAAGACAGTAAAATGCCAAGCGCAGTTTCGGTTCTGGCACCCGCTTTTTTAGACCCTATTGCGATGGGTACTGCACAGTTGACGCATACTCCTAAGGGCGCGCCAGCAAACATGCCCAGCATGGTATTTGCCATGCGCCCCTTAAGTTGTAAATTTGAATAAAGCTGGAACAGATTCATGATTGCTGCACCAAACAGAATGCCAAATGTCATTCCCTGTTTGTTGGTATACGCCCAATTGATCGTATTTCCGAGAACTTGCCAGACGATGATATCAGCGTTTGAAACGCTGACGATCTGATCAAATGCAATTGCTGCAAAATCATTGTCAGCCCCCAGCCCGGCCTTTTCGCCCAATGCTGGATATCTGGAGCCGGCCCAAAAAGAGATGCCAATCAATAGCACCAGAACCACGCATAGAAATGCGCGTCTATTCAATTTAGATTTGTAGTGAAAGATGTTACGTCCTACGACATGCATTGGCAATTTGCCCTGTTAGACAATAAGATAGAGACCAAGCATACGGCATGGCCAACTATCTAGGTGGAAGCCGCTATTCTTCTATCTGTTTTTTTGTTGTGTTACTATTTAGGTCATCTGATAATCAAAAGCTATGTCCATATTTTCTCAACGCTTAGAACAGATCCGCTCTAATGTGTTTATCATTTGCCCAAATAACAGCGGATCTACTTTGCTCAAAAGGTTGTTGGAAACGTCCCCTCATTTCCTTTCCCTGAAACGAGAAGGACAGTTTGCATTTGGGTTCAAAGGCCCTGTTTGCCGTGAAGTGCTGGAGCAATGCAAAAATCATCCGTTCAAGATGGAACCCCTGACTTGGGCCGCCTCTGATCTGAGCGTTCGATACATTCGTGATGCGCGCAAATATGATTGGGAGGCAAACCAAAAGTCGTGGTATTTGCAGGCAACAGGATCGGCTCCCGATACGGCCTGTATGTACCTTGAAAAGACGCCGTATTTCCTTTTGATCACCGAAGAGCTGCGTAGATTTTTTACGGAGTGCAGGTTCATTTTTATGGTGCGCAATCCTTATGCCGCGATCCAAGGGGTTGTGAAACGCGAAAACATGCGGCCGTTTTTGAACAATCCAAACGTTGATCTGGCCAAGCACAGCGCCTTGCATTTTCTAACATGCCTCAGGGTGCAGAAACAAAATTTAACACAATTTCCCGACCAAAGCTGCCTTCTCAGATACGAAGACCTATGCGACCGCCCTGACTTGGCATTGAACACGTTGAAGCGCCTGTTGCCCGAGGTTCAGGAGTTAGATTTGCAAGCGGAGGTGCAGGTCAAACATTATCCGGCACGCAGACCGACCAATATGAATGCTACCCACATTGAAAACCTGACATCTGCACAAATCAGCTCTATCAATTCCGTCTTTGAACCCGAGCGCGCATTATTGGCCGAGTTTGGGTATGACCTGATTGGTTAGGGGCTGTTCGCCCACTGGAAGACGGCCATTACTTTGAAAGTATCAAAATCTGTTTCGCCGCAAACAGTCACATCACCAGAACGCACCCACGCGTGTGCCGTAAAGTCTTTGGTATTGGCGTCGAGAAGAGTGCCAAAAACGATTTGATATGGAATGCGATACAAGCGCAGCAACATTGCAGCACAAAGCGCCTGAACCAAGCACTTGGATGCCCACGGCGTATGCAAGGATGCCGCCCGGATCGCCTGTCCGATCTCATCGGCATAGCCCGTCTGCACCGGAGATAGATCAAGGTTGGGCGCATGTATTTCCGCGGCCGTCCCCATCGTCTGTGCGAGATAACGAAACGGGACTAAGAATAACATAATCCGCATGAGCCCCGTCAAAAAGAATACGGGAACGACCAGCGCCTGAATACGTCGGCTACTTTGGCGCAAGCGCCTGAAGGTGCGCTTCAATCGAGATGTCATTTCATGGCTATATCTTGGGAGAAGGCAGTATAATCCATATAGGCCAATCGCCAGACATCAAAGATATCTTTAAGATCTGGATCTGCAGCAATGGCAACAATCGCATCCCCCAGGTTCCATGGTTTTGCTTTGCCCCCAAAATGCAGAACAATCGCGTCTTCAAAGGATTTACCTGTTTTGGCTTTTATGATGTCCTTGTGCAAAAGGTGATAATTATATTTGCAATCCAAACGCGTCAGTACCCCGTCAAACATTACGTTAAAAATCGCCTGATCTGTGTTTCCTGATATGAATTGTGTCTGCGTGAATTGCGCCATGCAGTCCAGAAATGCTCTAAATGCCAAAGCCCCACATAGTTTCCGATCCATGACAACAAACCCGGCGCTGAACGTGCTTTTCAGGTGGGGTGAATGGGTATCGTCGTTTATCGTATAGTCAAATGTAGAGCGCAATTTTGCATGATAAAATGCCCCATCGCCACAGGCCATCAACAAGTCAGGTTTTTTGATGATGTTTTCTATGCTTGCGCGATACACAATATCGCTGTCAGAGAGAATGACCTTGTCATATGTATGTTGGGATAGCAGATCACCCTTGTAAAAAGACGAGGAACGCGGCGCCATCTCTGGCCGCCTTTGCAGTAATTGCTGCGTGGCCTGTGCCATCTCTGGCGAAATTTCTCTTATCTTAACCTTGTTTGACAAATCGCGCAGCTTTGCCTGATCCGCATCAGACAAGGCGTCATGCAGGATAATAACATCACCCTCAAACCAAATATTATGACGCAAGAATGAATGCAGCATGACCAGCACCCCAGGCATAAAGTCAGGGGTTGCAACACAGGCCAGACAATATTTCACGAAGTCGCCTTTATAGTTATGCGTTGGTCACGGTGATAATGTCAGCTTCTGTCATCTGGGCCAGAACAGCCAGAACATCTTGTTCACATACAGATTCAGAAACGTCATATTCCAACATAAGACTTTCCAGCAAATCGGATACCTGAATAGGTTGTTTCAGCCGCTTCCAGATGTCGGCTGTCACGCCTTTCATGTCCAGATACCGGCCGGATTTTACATGCATAATGATGACTTCATTTTCCAATTCGGTCTCTAGCAGATCGTCTATTTTTACGATTGTGCTATTGGAGTTGATCCCTGTACTCATCTGTCGCCTTTTGAAATTTCTGTAACGTTAACATAACACTCTATTCATAGGTGATATATCTTAGATCTTCTATCGGTGATAAAGCGAATATTAAAGAAATCGGATGGGGCAAGTTCAATGATCCTGCAAAATAAGATTTAGGGGTGCTCTATTGACCGGAAAGTTGATCAAGCATGTCGGGAAGCGTCTGTTAAAAAAACGCCGCCCGTCGGGGTTGGCATCCCTTATATATCTATCACCCGGCTTATCTGATACGGCCCGACTGCATCGGGAATGCTGGCTTGCGACGCGGCCCACTCACAGGCCTCTTTGGATTTGGATGGCGCTTGAATTTTTGGGATGGCTGCGCTGGACGTTTTATTTCGGCTGGAAAGAAATATTCCTGTGTATGTGGGCCTATTCAAAGCAGCAGCGCGAATTAACGGGCCATTCGGGGTTTGCACAGTTTTGCTTTTTATGCCGATATTCAATCGGTTGGTGTATTTCACCTGCGTCGATTTATCATTTTGGACTGTTCACGCAAGGCGCTGAGCCGTTGTCATATGTGTTTACACCCGAGGTTGCAGGATTTCACAAGATTAAGAATGCGGGCCACACTGGGCAGCAACAAGAGTTGGATTTACTCGCCGACAAAACAAAATTTGCCCAGGTTGCGGCGAATAAGGGCGCACCAACGGTCGCGACGTTGCTTGCTCAACCCCGCACCAAAGAGCCGCCTTTTCTTGAAGATATCATGCCAACAAATGGGGAAGGTGTTTTTTGCAAGCTAAGGAAGGCCAGTTCTGGAAAGGGGAGTTTTTCCGTAACCCAGACAGCGGCTGGACTAAGTGGGCAGAAACTGAATGGCACGGCTCTTGCAGACAGGGCTGCGATTCAGGCTGCCTGGGAACGAATGTGTCATCATGGAGATGCAATCGTGCAGCCCTTGTTGCAAAACCATCCATCCTTGGCCGCATCATCCCCTGATGGGCCTGTTTTCACAATTCGGGTGATCACACGACACAAGGCGCACAAAGGCGGAATTGCAGGTGCCTTTCTGGAATGTCTTGCGACAGATCAAAACGCGTTGCCAAACAATTATGTATTTTTCCCCGTTGATATTTTGACCGGGGCGATCTGCAAGCAACCAGTTTCTGGGTCTGTGGCATCTAATATCGTTGAAGAGGCGTTCGATCCTTGCTTTCCAAAGGTGCTTCCGTACTGGGATGAAATACGGCGCATCTGTCTGAAACTGCACACAGAAGAATTCACCTTATGGTCAATCGCCTGGGATTGGTGTGTGACCCCAGAGGGCCCCGTGCTTTTGGAGGGGAACTCAAGTTGGGACACTTCTACCTTGCAACAGTATAGCCAAGAAGGCTTACTTAAGTACAATAGCTGACATCACCGTTCAACATCTCGGCGGGATAGATGTGATCCTTTGCGGCCATGGCATGCGGTCAGACAAGGCTGAAGCCAATTGCTCACAACCTACATCTGCTCAAGCCGCTGTGCTTTTTGACTGATATTTTGAACGGTCGGATTCTGGGAGTCAGCCATATCGCACAACTATACTTCCGTATAAGACCGATCATCTTTTGAACGCGCAGTTCTTCGTATGCGCTGCATGGTTGCGTGGCTATTTGGCTATGTTCACATCGCACAACAAAGAGACGTTTGATGAGAATTCGCCACGAAACTCCGGATGCCGATATGGATTGGAAGGTTCACGCACCATTGGTGCTGGAAACGCCGTTGGGTGCATCCGTACGGATTGAAAGCTGGTCTTTGTCAGGGCTGATCTGGCCCGATGGGGCTGTAGATTGTCCGAATACCGGCACACTGAGCGTCCCATTCCAGGGGGTCGATATTCGCTTTCCCGTTCGATTGTCGAAGGACGCAGAAACTAACCTGGTCCGCCTTGAGGGGTTGAGCGGCAGGCAACGCGAGACCTTAGCCCTGTTCTATCGCTCGTTGCTGTCGGGCAAGATGGCCAGTAGCGGCGAGGTGATCACCAGCCTCGATACGCCCGTTGATCTGGTCCCGATGGAGCAGACAGACGCCGAACAATGCGAACAGCCTGTGAAATTCATCCCCCGCCCTATCCGCGTTGCGTTCAATATCGCCACCTATCTGCTTATCGCTGCGATGGTGGTGGGCATCATCGGCAACAACATTTTCACGAACCTTGACCGGATTGATGTTCAGCATGGTCGGGTGCTGGCCCCGATGCATCCGGCGTTTCCCTCACAGGGAGGTTTTGTGCAAAGCGTCGAGGTCTCTGCCGGCCAGCACGTCATGGCCGGTGATATTCTGATCCGGCTTCATGATCCCGAAACTCAGGCGCGGCTGGATCAGGCAGAGGCCGAAC
>CANLDA010000035.1 GCA_947489325.1 uncultured Paracoccaceae bacterium
AAATTTGGCTTCCCCATAACGGCCTCCTTGCCTCAAAGTTAGGGAAGAAAGCGTCTACAAATCTAGGGGCTATTCAGATAGCTCATCGCTGATCGAGGCTTCAATCTGCTCACTTACCGCGCCATCGCGCGCCCACCCGCCTGCCATGGTCTGTCCTTCTGATGGCGTCTCCTCACAGCCTAGAGCATTGGCCAAGCCTGTGGCAATCCCTACACTCCTTGCATCTCTTTCCTCAAACCCTGCGCATGTTTTTAGGTTGAACATCGCCCGTGGGGATGTTTTCCCCAAAAAGAAGACACAGCCCCATATTTCTTCTTGGTCTAAATATCCTGGGGTGAATTGGCTCTGATTTATCAGAGCAAAGAGGGGCAAAGCCCCTGCCCGGCCTGTGCATTAAGGCTGTGTTTTCAGCACCATATATTTACGAAATTGCGCTGATGGATTCTGCGCCTGTTTTGTCATGCCCTTCAAAATGGAAATAGCAGCGGGCGAGGTTGCTGCGGTGAAATGATCCAGCCCGCTTCCATCACCAAGACCGGTGAAATCAATCACTTGCACATCCAGATCGGCCAATTGGTTGGCCTCGTTGATCACCCCAAGGCGCGGCTTGCGCCCGCTCAGGAAACTGGCAAACGTCAAAGCACGATCTTCCTGAGAGACAAAAATTAGAAACGGTTGCGGCAAGATACCTATCGCCTCGACCTGACGTCTGAAAACGTCAGGATCAAGATCCGGCGACATCAGCACCACACCGCTGACGCGTTGCAAAAGGCGATGGTCCCCGCGCAAGGCTGCCTGACGCAACACCTCCATCACCAGATGCGCCCCGATAGAATGTGCCACCAAAAAGATACGCTCACCGGGGCCATCTATCAGGGCTTTCAACACCTGTTCAAGATCATCACGGGAATAAAGAACACTGTCGCGGTCATAGATATATCCACGCGCATCCCCTGCCGAAGGCCAAGAAAACAGCACACCAGGCAATGGAGAATTGAAATCCGTTCGCATTTGCGCAAACCGATACATCGCTTCGGACAAGGTATTGTTATACCCATGCACAAATACCAGCGTTTCGTGGCCCGGGTTTTGCCGCCATACCTTTTGAGCAAAGTCGTTTTGATCCCCAAATATCTGCGTGCTGGCCAAAACGAAATCCGTTGCAGCATCTGGCGCGCCCTTGGGCCATTCAATTTTCCCCGCTTCATGATTTGGCGGAATAGACACATCCGCGCGAAAGAAATGCAGCCCCTTTGGGCGTTCATTGCCAAAATTCGGCCCGGTATGGCTAAGGTTACGTTGAGTAGCGACGAAAACCGGCGTGATGTGGGCATCTGTTGGAACATCTGCATATTGCGCCGACTGACGCGGGGCACAGGCCACAAGCAGCAGCATCGCTGCAAAAAACGCCTGTTTCAGCTGCAAGCTCATCCACGTATCTGTGACAACTTTCACAACCTCACCGTACAAGAACGCCTCCTCCGAATATCGGAGGAAGCTACTTTACTTTGTGTCACAGGCCAACTGGTTAAGCGCGGGACAGCAAACCCTTTTCGGCAGCTATATCACGCATGCGCTTTTGCAGTTTTTCAAAGGCCCGCACTTCGATTTGGCGAATGCGTTCGCGGCTGACATCATATTGCGTGCTGAGATCTTCGAGCGTGACCACCTCATCCTGCAAACGACGCTGTACAAGGATGTCCTTTTCGCGATCATTCAGCACATCCATTGCCTCTGCCAACATCTCTCGGCGGGTTTCAAGTTCGTCTCGCGCCTCATAATCAGCGGCCTGATCAGCGTCTTCGTCTTCCAGCCAATCCTGCCATTGCATGGTCCCTTCGCCTTCGGAGCCAACCGTGGCATTCAGCGAGGCATCCCCACCAGACATCCGGCGATTCATGCTGATGACTTCGGTTTCTGTTACCCCAAGATCATTTGCAATTCGCGCCACATTTTCCGGGCGCATATCGCCTTCTTCCAAAGCACCGATGCGTGCCTTTGCCTTGCGTAGGTTAAAGAACAGCTTTTTCTGAGCACTGGTAGTGCCAAGTTTCACCATCGACCAAGACCGCAGAACATATTCCTGAATCGCGGCACGGATCCACCACATCGCATAGGTCGCCAGACGAAATCCTTTTTCCGGGTCAAATTTCTTGACCGCCTGCATCAGGCCAACGTTTGCCTCTGAAATGACTTCGGCCTGCGGCAAGCCATAGCCGCGATAACCCATGGCGATTTTGGCCGCCAAACGCAGGTGTGACGTGACCATCTTATGGGCCGCGCCTGTATCCTCTTTTTCGACCCAGGCCTTGGCAAGCATGTATTCTTCCTCAGGTTCCAACAAAGGAAACTTACGGATTTCTTGCATATAGCGGTTCAAACCACCTTCTGGTGTTGGCGCTGGCAGATTTTTATAGTTACTCATGTCCTCGTTCTCCCTTGATGTTTAGGGTGTTAACATAGAGGTAGGTTGGCGCTAACAGCATTTCAAGACGCCGTAACGGAATTTCTTTAACCAATCATGAACCTTTTGACATTCAACCACCAGTCACCCCTGCGTGCGTTCACGCGCAGATGATGTGTGTTTCAAAACCGTTGGATGGGAGTGGGTAATGCTTTGATTAATGTGGCCAAGAACAGTTCAAATATCTGCTTAGAGCCCTTAGTTACAGCGTGCTTGAATGCCTGTAGACGAGGTCTTCGAGGTCTTGTTTCGCTGCAGCAGTGTCTAGTTTTGCCCCCAGCCTTTCTGCAAGAGCACAAGATCGAAGGTTTGGTGGGTCAATGTAGCTCACTAATGTATCGAGCTTTCTTTCGGTAAAGGCCCAATATTTGAGAGCCTTTGCTGCTTCGTATGCATAGCCATAGCCTTCCGCTTCTTGATGAAGAACCCAACCGAGTTCGTCTTCGGGAAAAAGCGGCCCACTGTTTATCTCTACCTGTCCAAGGCATTCACTTGATTGACGATTTTCAATCGTTAGTGCGCCATGTCCCATTAGCATCCACTGTGCGAGGCCATGGCAGAATATGCCCCAAGCCGCATCCACTTCGAACGGGCCTCCCATGTAACACGAGCGTTGCGCACTCATTGTTTTCAGAAATGCGGGCCAATCGCCAATGCATGGAGGGCGCAAAATAAGTCGATCAGTTTCTAAGATAGGTATGGGTGACATTCCGCCATATGCCTCATGTTAATTCAGATATTGTGCAAGCGTACAAATCTGTAGCTGAACAACAAGTACAGGTCACTAAGTCCGCATTGCGGACTTTCAATCAGTATTGCTCCGCAGGGTCCCTTGAAAGGATGCGGAAAACTTACAGCATCTATTCAAAGACGCACGACGTTTCAGAAACTGAGAAAGAAGAGTGGTACCACCACCCCGGCTCGAACGGGGGACCTCCTGATCCACAATCAGGCGCTCTAACCTACTGAGCTATGGCGGCACTGGGGTGGGATTTAATAGGACACGCAGATGAATGCAAGCGTCTAAAACAGAATTTCCCATGTTTGTTCGACAAGATTTTGTCCAAAGCTGTGCACTGGTTTGGACTGAATACAACGCCACCCTGATTGTGCATAAAGTGCACAGGCTGCGGTGTGGCTTTCGTGGGTCCAAAGGCGCATCCCCGGATATCCTGCATCATGCGCAAACCCCATGCAGGTATCTAAAAGGTGCTGCCCTAAACCAAAACCTCGCGCCTCTGGAATCAGGAAAAACAAACGCAGCTTTGCCATTCCCTCTTGCCCTCGTACACAGAAAATACTGCCCAAAGGATCACCATTTTTCTGGGCAATCCAGCCGCGTTCGCAGGCAGGGTCATGGTTCTTCAGAAAATCATCCACAACCGTTGCCACAAGTGGGCCGAAGGTGTCATCGAATCCCTCATCCCGGGCGTAAAGCTCGGCGTGTTTTTGCACCAACCACTGCGCATCCTGCACCGAAAAGGCGCGTAATTTCACCGCATCATCCATTTGCATCACCTTGCCATTTTGTGCGTTTCACGCTACCGCATCCTCATATTCAGGAGAAGACACATGAGCATCAACACCGAACGCGACATCGAAGCCAACCTGCAGATCGGCCCAACCGATCAAGGATTCGTGCGTTTGTTCATTGAGGCCGATGGCATCGAAATTCCTATGGACTTCACTCCAGAAGAAGCCGAAGAAATCGCCGAAGAAATTCGCGCAGCGGCTGCCGCAGCGACGCTTAAATAAGGGATTGGTCTTCGGGCAAAGCTGCCAGTTTGGGATCTCGAAACCGATGCAGGCGATGCGCCGCATCTGTTGCGAACTTTCGGATCAGTTTTTGTCGCCGCGCGGCCGTCATTTTCGCCTCTGGCCCCATGCGAATGATTTCCGCATCATAGCCATCTGCAATGATCAGCCCAGATTCAGGTGGCAACAGATCCGTGGGAAATTCCATATCCACAGCCCAGAAATACCGATCACACCACTCAAGATATCCTTGCCATTTGCTGTCCGATTGAAAATCGGCACGGCTTGATTTGCATTCAACAACCCAAAGCTCGCCCTTGGGGCCCAATGCCACCACATCAACACGCAATCCCCGGTCTGGGACGAACTCTTCAATAGAAACAAATCCATGACTGTGCAAATGTCGGCAAACGCCACGTGCCAAAAGTTGTCCCGGTTGTAAATCTTGTGCCATGCTTGAGTATATGAACAAATCATGAACGCAATCAACCACCAGATGCCCCTTGTATGACCCTCCGGCAAGGTTTACCTAGGTCACTGGCGGGTTCTGCCCTTCTCGTATGCGGTTGCATTCCAGTGGCCTTAAGCAATTCCGAGGGAGCTGGCTCTGTTCTGGCCCTGGCCTGATTATCTGGCGCCCACCTGTACATACAGGTCCTCGGGAATGAGAGAACCAACACGGTTGCGTTTGCGGGCCCGCCACTTTCCGCCTCTTGCAGCGATGAATGCAGACGTTACAGTCACGCAAAATTACTTGAAAAGAGGTCTCCCGTGTTTTCCAAAGATAACCTCAGCTATGCCCCAATTGCTCTGCCAGATCACATTGATCTGGATGATCCGGCCATGCGCGAAGCAGCGAACACATTTCTTGAAACGATGAAAACGCGTCACTCTGTACGGGATTTTTCCACCCAACCTGTGCCACATGAAGTGATCGAAACCTGCGTGCGTACCGCAGGCCTTGCGCCATCGGGAGCCAACCACCAACCATGGCATTTTGTTGCCATATCAGACCCCGTGCTTAAGGCCCGCATTCGCGCTGAAGCGGAAGAAGAAGAAAAGCGGTTTTATGCAGGCGGCGCGAGCGATGAATGGATCAAGGCGTTGGAACCCATCGGTACCAATGCAGACAAGCCCCATCTGGATGATGCCCCGTGGCTGATTGTGGTGTTTGCTCAGCGGTATGGCCAGTTTGATGACGGTACGCGCTACAAAAACTATTATGTGCCCGAAAGCGTGGGCATTGCGACGGGCTTTCTGATTGCAGCGCTACATCACGCGGGCCTCAGCATGTTAACCCACACACCCAACCCGATGAAGTTTCTCAACGAAGTATTGGGGCGACCAGATGCCGAAAAACCGGTGATGATTATTGCCGTTGGACATGCTGCCAAAGATGCCACAATCCCGGCGGTTGCCAAGGTCAAGAAACCGCTGGATCAAATCATGTCAGTCTTTGATTGACACCATTGCAGGCTGGGCAACAGGCAAGGCATCACGCTTGCCTCCGCCCGGCCCGTTTTCGTTCTGCATGCGCATGATTGCAATGCCAAACTGCACACCCGCAAAAACGATCCCGTTAAAAACCCAAAGCATAATCACAGCAATCGCCCCTCCAGAGGTGCCACTGATCAACTCCCACAACCCTGCCACATTGCCCCACAGCAGCATGACCACAAAAATGGCGGACAGGCCAAAACCAATGATGACCTGCTGTATATAAAGGCGAATAAGCTTGGGCATGGTGGGCTCCTATCTGTTGTTACAGCCTAGGCAACCTGCTCGGTTTGACAAGCTTTTGTGCATCCCCTGCGACCATCTGAAACACAGGCTTGCATCATACCCCACGCCGCCCCTAACGTGCGCCCAAAGGGAGAGACATCATGCACAACGCCAAAGCCACAGCTTGCGCCACAGTTCAGGCCCGTATGCCGGAAATATCCAACTGGACCCGCACGATCTGGGATTTTGGCGAAACCGCTTGGCGTGAATACAAAAGCTGTGACTTCTACGTCGATTTGTTGCGCCGCGAGGGCTTTGAAGTCGAAGAAGGCTCAGCCGGAATGCCCACCGCCTTTTGCGCCACATGGGACAATGGCGACGGCCCAATCATTGGCGGATACGCCGAGTATGACGGCATCCCCGGCAATTGTCAGGCGGCAGAACCGCGTAAAATGCCTCGGCCTGGCCTATCAGCCCACGCAGGCGGCCATACCGATCCGCATTCCGCACTTGGCATGGGGGCATTGGGCGGGTTCCTCGCTGCCAAGGCCGCGATGCAGGAACATAACATTCCTGGCAAGCTTAAATTCTTTGGCGAACCTGCAGAAAAACTGCGCGCCTCCAAGCCCATCCACGCCGCCGCCGGATATTACGATGATCTGGACGCCGCGATTTCCTTTCATCCGTTTTACATGCCGCCCCTGTGCAATACCGTGCGTTGGGACACCCATTGCGGAGTCGGCTATGGCGTCATCTATGAATTCACCTGTGAAGAGCCTGAAACATGGATGGCGGGGGCAGATGCATCTCCCATCCCCGCAAGCCATGCCTCGGCGCGCGCGCCCGGTGCGACCGATGCCCTTATGCAAATGTATCAAAACGCCAAGACCCTGCGCGAACATGTAATGGCCCCGGGACAAAGCTGGTCGATGAATGAAACCATCCTCAGCCACGGTCAGGCGACTGCAGACAACATCCCGGCGCAAATCTCGCAGATCATGTATTTCATTCGTATTTCTGAAATATCAGAGGCAGAACACATCATCCGCGGCCTTGATCACATCGCTGAAAACGCCGCACTCCTGACCCATTGCACATGGCGCCGCCATTGGATCGCAAAATCGCGCCCCGGTCTTGCCAATCACGCTCTGTCCGACGCCACCTATAAAAATTTGGCAGAGGTTGGCGCCCCGCAATGGGGAGAAGATGCCAAAGACTTCGCCCGCGCCATTCAACGCGAACTGGGTCTTGATCCAATGCAAAACCCGTTCCTACCCATGATTTCTGAACTCACCCCACCACAAGAAGCCGAGGCCAAACTGCGCCAGAATCTACCCCCCAGCCAACGCCACTTCACCTCAGATGATTACACAGAATACTGCTGGCACGCGCCCACAGTACGGCTTTATATTGGCCGCCCTGCCTTGCAGGCCCCCGATGGGTTTGCCTACCCCGCCTGGGCCATGAATGCCATGGGAGGGCACTCTGCCTGCATTGATCCCATGGTGGAAACCGCCGCACAAGTCGTTGCCATGACGGCATTGGATTGCCTGACTGATCCTGAAATGCTGGCAAAAGCCCAAGAAGAATTCTGCGCACGCACGGGCGGCGGCATCGGTGGCACAGACTGGCTCGCGCCGCTTTGCGACTACCCTGTCCCTGATCACTTCCGCTGGCCTGAATATGCCACCACCCGTCGGGGCGAAGATTGGGTCATCCCTACCCCTCCGGCCTGATTTCTTCTTGGTGAAAATATCCCGGGGTCTGGGGCAGCGCCCCAGGGCCTGCGTGGCCTGAACGCAAATGGCGTCTTGCGCCGACAGGCGCACCAGTAAATCAGAACGCTTCGGGCTTGGCCTCGCGTGCCATGTGATCCAACACGGCGTTCACGAATTTGCTTTCTTTGCCATCCGGGAAAAACGCCTGTGCAACTTGCACGAATTCGACGATCACCACTTTGGGCGGTGTGTCTGATTGGGTCATCTCCGCCCCTGCAGCACGAAACAATCCGCGCAGGGTGCTGTCGATACGACCCAATGGCCATTTAGCCACCAGCGCGCGGTCGGTCATCTGGTCGATTAACGCCTGATGGTTGACCGCATCTTTTACAAGCCTCGTAAACAGATCGACATCGCCGTCGATCATTTCATAGTTGTCAAAGACCTCGCCAAAGCGATGATCCAGAAATTCCAAACGCACCTGATCAAAGGTCTGCCCAGTCTGTTCCATTTGATACAACGCCTGTACAGCATACAGCCGCGCAGCGGACTTGCGCTTGCGTTTTTCGTTACCAGAAAGGTTGCTTGTGCGGTTTGCAGTGCTCATGCGGTGGGTGTGCCTTTATTGTCACCCGCGATCTGAATTTCATCGGTTGCCGGAACAAATCCGACTCCCTGACGCGGGCCGCCCCACTTACGCGCAAGCGCAATCAGATGCAAGGCCGCCGCGGCCGCTCCGCCGCCTTTGTTCTGATCCGCAGGATCAGCACGCACTTCGGCCTGTTTGCGGTTCTCAACGGTCAAGATGGCATTGCCAATGCACAGCCCTTGCAGACCCAACAATTGGATTGCGCGGCTGCTGTCGTTGCACACAGTGTCATAATGCGTTGTTTCACCACGAATGACACAGCCCAGCGCGACATAGCCGTCAAAGTTGCTCAACCGTTCTGCCATGCCAACCGCAGTCGGGATCTCCAACGCGCCGGGCACTTGGGCAATCTCATAAGTGCCACCTGCGGCCTCAATCTCGGCCACCGCACCCGCGACCATATTGTCCGCGATATCTTTGTAATACGGCGACACCACGATCAACAGCTTGACCGGTCTGTCAAATTCCGCACGCGGCATGATGTAATGTTGTTCTGCGCCAGCCATGTCTGTCTTACTCCGTCGTAATCGGGCGGGTGCCGGTGATGGACAGCCCGTAAGCGTCCAATCCCACATATCGCGTTGCAGGAGAGTTGGTCAGCAACACCAATTCATGCAAGCCCAGTTTGTTCAAAATTTGCGCGCCAAGACCCGTATGCTTGATCGTGCGCGGGCCCTCATCTTCCAACGCATACAGGCTGTGGCGCGGCTCGCGAAACAGACACACAGCGCCGCGCCCTTCGGCGGCAATAATGCGCATCGCCGCTGGCAACTCGCTTGCAGGCTTGGGGCCAAGGCCCAACAAATCACTGGCCTCATGCAACGCATGTGTGCGCACCAGCACAGGTTCTGGCGTTGTAATATCCCCTTTGATCATCACCACATGCTCTACGCCATGGGTTTGATCGGTAAAGATGCGCATATCCCAATCACCGCCAAATTCTGATGTTACGGTTTCTTGACTGGTCTGAACCACAAGGTTGTCGTTCTTGGCACGATAGGAAATCAAATCGGAAATGGTGCCGATTTTCAGCCCATGCTGCTGCGCAATTTCCACCAAATCCGGCAAGCGCGCCATGGTGCCGTCTTCTTTCATGATTTCGCAGATCACTGACGACGGATAATGCCCTGCAAGACGGCTGACATCACAGCCTGCCTCGGTATGCCCGGCCCGCACCAGAACGCCACCACGGCGTGCACGCAGTGGAAACATATGTCCCGGCGTTGCAATGTCGGCCGCGGTGCATTGCGGATTGATCGCGGTCGCAACTGTCAACGCGCGGTCTGCGGCGGAAATCCCAGTGCTCACGCCCTCACGCGCTTCAATGGACACAGTAAAGGCGGTTTCATGGCGTGAACTGTTGTTCATCGCCATCATTGGCAAGCCGAGTTCATCAATACGTTTTGCTGGCAGCGTCAGGCAGATCAAACCACGCCCATACATTGCCATGAAATTGATTGCTTCTGGCGTGGCAAAACCTGCTGGGATGACCAAATCGCCCTCATTCTCACGATCCTCATGGTCAACAAGGATATACATACGGCCTTGGCGCGCCTCTTCGATGATCTCCTCGACGGGGCTGATCGCGTTTTTCAGGCTGGCCTCGACCGGACCGGGGGTTTCAAAGCTCATGTTGGCCTCATTCGGCTTGGGTTTAAAGCCAGATAGCCCAAGGGGCGCGTGATGACCAGAGGCAGTGCACCAGAATTGACGCTGGACAGCTGATCATGGGGCTGCCTAGAGTTTCGCATCCCAGACGGAGGACCACCATGCGCATCTCACGTATGATCACAGCAGTTGAAGCCCACGCCGAGGGAGAACCTGGTCGCGTCATCACAAGCGGTGTGCCACACCTTCCGGGCAACAGTGTGTTTGAAAAAATGCAGTGGATGCAAACACATGCAGACGACATCCGTCTGTTGATGTTGCGCGAGCCCCGTGGCAATCCCGCTCTGTGTTGTAATGTGATCGTGCCCCCCTGTGATCCACGAGCGGATGCCGGATTTATCATCATGGAACAGTCCGAATACCCCCCGATGAGCGGGTCAAACGCAATTTGCGTCACCACTGTTTTACTGGAAACGGGCATCCTGCCCATGCAGGAACCCGTAACCGAGCTGATTCTCGAAGCGCCTGCTGGATTGATCAATGTGCGGGCGACATGTGAAAGCGGCAAAGTCACCAGCGTTTCCTTTCGCAATGTGCCCGCCTTTGCCATGCATCTGGACGCGCAAATCGACGTTCCCGGAGTGGGCGCAGTGACCGTTGATGTGGCTTGGGGCGGCATGTTTTTTGTGCTGGCCAATGCGGATGATCTGGGCATTTCACTTGCACCGGAAAACGGACGCCAGATCGTGCGTGTGTCCGAGGCTATTCGTCATGCGGCGGCTCAACAGCTACCTGTCATTCACCCGGAAAACCCAGAGATCACAGGGCCAACCATCACCAATCTGTGGGGGGCAGCAACTGATCCGAAAACGGACGGACGCGGGGCCATTACGATTCAGACAGGCCCGTATGATCCGGAACACCCGAACGAGGCATCCGGTATTTTGGACCGCTCACCATGCGGCACTGGTACTTGTGCCAAGATGGCAGTGCTGCATGCGAAGGGATTGCTGCAAAAGGATGAGAACTATGTGAACGCCGGGCCAATGGGCACGACATTTACTGGCAGAATTGAGGGCCTGACACGCGTTGGGAGCAATGATGCGATCATACCTAGCCTGTCAGGACAGGGTTGGATTTATGGCACTACGAACTGGACATTGGATCCAAGTGATCCGTTTCCTCAAGGGTTGATCATCGGCGATATGTGGTAGCGCTCATCCGTCCCTTAAGGTCCGTCTTCGCGAACGAAGAGCGACCCAAAGGGAGCGATGAGTGGCTGCTCAACTCATTTCTGCAAGGCGCGCGACATATCGCGCAAGGGTGTCAATCTCCAGATTGATCATATCACCAACTTGCGCATCGCCCCAAGTGGTTACCTCTTTGGTATGCGGAATAAAGTTGATGCCAAAATCGCACCCATCCACCTCATTCACTGTCAAGGATGTACCATTCAGCGCCACAGATCCTTTGGGCGCGACAAAGCGCGCCAAATCTTTGGGTGCGCGCAATGTTACCCGGGTGCTGTCCCCCTCATCCACCATCGCAATGATCTCTGCCACACCATCCACATGGCCCGACACAATATGGCCACCCAATTCATCGCCAACCTTCAAAGCACGCTCCAGATTCAAGCGTCGCCCCACGACCCATTTCGCAAGATTGGTCTTTGACACGGTTTCCGCTGAAATCTCGACGTCAAACCAATCGTCCCCCATTTCGATCACCGTCAGACATACGCCGTCACATGCAATCGACGCACCAAGATCAATCGTTTCGATCACATAAGATGTTGCAATCCGCGCGCGCAAATCGCCGCGCTGTTCTAGCTCGCGCACGTGGCCGATGTCGCTGATGATGCCAGTGAACATAACCCTAATCTCCTTGATGCTTCTACATCGACCTACCCTGCCCAACCGACGCTGACAAGACGCCTTACTTTTGCCAAACAGAGTGGGTATCTTTTTACCCAACGACAAAAACCAGATCAGGCATCAATGACAACATTACATGGAAAAAATCGGGTGTTCCTGTTTTTGCAAGGTCCTCACGGCCCATTTTTCCACGGATTGGGCAAAATGTTGCGCCGCTCTGGTGCGACGGTCTGGCGCGTTGGCTTTAACGCAGGCGACCGTGCGTTCTGGTTTCACAAACCAAGCTATATCCCGTTTCAAGGCACCGTCGAAGACTGGCCCGCAACCTTTGATCAGCTTACTAGCAACAAAAACGTCACCGACATCGTGCTTTATGGCGACACGCGGCCCATTCATGCACAGGCGGTGGAACAAGCAAAGAAACGTGGCATTGCCGTGCATGTCTTTGAAGAAGGCTATCTGCGCCCTTACTGGGTCACTTATGAGCGTGACGGCACCAATGGTCATTCGCGCTTGATGAAAATGACCATTCCTCAGATGCAAAAGGCGCTGGAAGGCTGTGATCTGGAAACCCCAATGCCACCGGCGCATTGGGGGGATATGCGTCATCACGTATTTTACGGGGCTTTATATCATTGGTTTGTGATGTTCAAAAACCGCGATTACAGAAACTTTCGCCCCCATCGCGCCCTAACAGTCACCAAGGAATTTCAGCTGTATCTGCGACGGCTGCTGTTGATGCCTGCACAAGCTATTGAGCGGCGCATCGCAACATTGCGCATTCGTCATGGTGGTTTTCCTTATCATCTGACCTTGCTACAACTGGAACACGACAGCAGTTTTCAAATGCATTCACCGTTTTCTACAATGACAGAGTTTCTGGAACTGGTGATTGAACGCTTTGCCAAAGGCGCTCCTCCGCATCATCACCTTGTTTTCAAGGCCCATCCGCTAGAGGATGGGCGCGTGCCCATACGTCGCAGCCTGCGAGATCTTGCTCGCAAACACGGCATATCCGATCGCGTGCATTATGTGCGCGGTGGCAAGCTGGCAAAACTTTTGAATGATGCACGCAGCGCCGTCACCGTGAATTCAACCGCCGCCCAACAGGTGCTGTGGCGCGGCATTCCGCTCAAGGTGTTTGGTGAGGCCGTGTATAACCAACCCGAATTTGTCAGCACGC
This sequence comes from uncultured Paracoccaceae bacterium, assembly GCA_947489325.1. Lineage (GTDB taxonomy): Bacteria > Pseudomonadota > Alphaproteobacteria > Rhodobacterales > Rhodobacteraceae > CANLDA01. The sequence continues at coordinate 12,974 of CANLDA010000035.1, forward strand.
AACCGCTTGAAATCTTCTTTGGCGGGGCCACACGCCCTGATGGACGCGCGTATAAAGATTATCGCCGCTATCTGATGGAAACCAGTCAGGTGCCGGGCGGGTTTTATTCCGCATCCGGGCGTCGTCGACTGCTTCGTCAGGTGGTCGATATGATGCTTTCGGGCGAGGATCCCTATGAGGCATTGCAATCCGGCACCGCGGCCCCAAGGCAACAGTTGCGTCTTGTGCATTGACAACCACTAGGTCTAGCGCTGGATTTTTCCTTCGGATTCCGATAGGTTGAAAAGAAAAACTGAGGCAGAACAAGAACAGGTCGAGGAGACCGAGCAGTGAAACCCTATTCTTCCCATCTGGCGAGATCTGTCGCCGCATTGGCCGTGCTTGGCCTTGTGTCATCTTGTGGCCTGCCCCGATCAGGCCCCAATAAACGCGAAATTTATGCTGGTTCCGTGCAAAAACAGGGCGATTCATTTGTCGTTTCTGTGAATGACCGCGTGACCCGCATAACATCCGTGACACCTGCGCTTGGCTTCTCTGACGCTTTCAAAAACGCAGGCAAACTCGGCTCTGATACGATTCGCCCCGGTGACACCCTGTCGCTGACGATCTGGGAAAACGTTGATAAACCTCTGCTTGGCCCCGAAGGTCAGGTATCCGCCACCCTCGAAGAGGTGCAGGTTGATGGCGCAGGCTTTATCTTTGTACCTTATGCCGGACGCATTCGTGCCGCAGGTAATTCGCCCGAGGCCATTCGGCGCATCATTCGTGCCAATCTTGAAGATCAGACACCCGATCCACAAGTCGAGGTTCGCCGCGAAGCTGGCGATGGCTCTACCGTTTCGCTTGTTGGGGCCGTTGGCTCGCAAGGGATATTCACGATTGAGCGCCCCACCCGTACCCTGTCAGCCATGCTGGCAGAGGCAGGTGGTGTTGCGGTTGAACCCGAAATCGCCCAAGTCACCATCATTCGTGGCAAGGAACGCGGACGCATCTGGTTCCAGGATCTGTTTAACAATCCCGAACTGGACATCGCCCTGCGCGGCGGGGATCGCATCCTTGTCGAGGAAGACACCCGTTCGTTTACAGCACTTGGTGCAACAGGTGCACAGACGCGCGTTGACTTTGAAAGCCACAGCTTGTCAGCCATCGAAGCGATTGCTCAGGTTGGAGGTCTGGCAACGAACGCTGCCGATCCAACCGGCGTCTTTGTCTTCCGCAATGAGCCTGCGGAAATCGCCAATCAGGTGCTTGGCCGGAACGATTTGGTGGGCGCACAGCGGTTTGTTTATGTTTTGAACCTGACAGAACCGAACGGCATGTTTATGGCGCGCGATTTCTCGATCCGCGATTCTGATACGCTGTATGTCACCGAGGCGCCATTTGTTGTTTGGGACAAAACCATTGCGTCGCTTACCGGCTCACTTGGTTCGGTTTCCGCCCTCACATCGTTGGCTTCGGGAACAGCGACTGGTGGCTGACCTTGCCGCAGTTTGACATCACAACAGCCGCCGGGTCCCCATCGTCTCGGCGGCTGTTTGTTTATAACGGTGGCCTTTTATCCAAAGGGCGCGTGCGACGTATTCTGCAACTGTCTGGATATGATGTGCGCCTTGGTTTGCCCGCAGAGGGTGACATGGTCGGCGTCTGGGGGCAAAGCCCCACGGCATGGCGCGGCGAAGGGGTGGCCGAAAAACGAAACGCCCCAATCTTACGCGTGGAGGATGCGTTTTTACGCTCTGTCCTGCCGGGACGCAGCGGGTCTGATCCCTTGGGGTTGTGTCTGGACAAAAGTGGTTTGCATTTTGATCCCAGCACCCCCTCCGATCTGGAACAAATCCTGACCAGTGATCCTTTGGATGACGCACATTTGCTAGGACGTGCACGCAATGCGATAGAGCGCATTAAAGCTGCGCATCTAAGCAAATACTCTGGATTTGACCTTGATCTACCTGCCCCCAAACCAGGGTATGTATTGGTCATCGATCAAACCCATGACGATGCATCCGTTCGGGCCAGCAAGGCAGGACTTGCGCAGTTTCGCGAAATGCTTGTTATGGCGCAAGAGGAACACCCCGGCTGTAATGTGTTGATCAAAACCCACACGGAAACCATGCAAGGGTTTCGCAAAGGGTATTTTGGGGTTGAGGATGAAACCGACCGCGTGAAACTTTGCGCTGATCCAATCAGCCCGTGGGTTTTGTTTGAAGGTGCGGTTGGGGTTTACACGATCAGTTCCAATATGGGATTTGAGGCCATATTTGCAGGCCATAAACCCCGCGTCTTCGGCCAACCCTTTTATGCCGGGTGGGGCCTGACGGCCGATGAAAATCCTGTGCCCCGACGCGAACGCAAATTGACCCGCGCACAGCTTTTTGCCGCAGCGATGATCCTGTATCCCACATGGTATGACGCATTTGGCGACAAGCTCTGCACGCTAGAGGATGCGCTGGATCGATTTGAGGCCGACACCCGCGCATGGCGTGACGACCACCATGGATGGTGCGCCCACGGCATGCGCTTGTGGAAACGCGGCCCGCTTCAGCGATTTTTTGGCCAGCATCAGCCACTAATATTTGATCGCAGCGACCACAATAAACGCAATATGGTTTGGGCAGGCAAAGAGGGCCCAACCGATGCCTATGCCGTAGAGGATGGGTTTTTGCGGTCTCGTGGCTTGGGGGCTGAATTGGTGCCGCCCCTGTCTTTGGTGGTGGACCCAAAGGGGATTTATTACGATCCAACCCGCCCCAGCGAATTGGAAGCGCTGATCGCCCAACGGGCAGAGTTGCGCGAAGATCAACGCATACGCGCCGAACGTCTAATAACGTCACTACGCAAACTGGGCCTTAGCAAATACAATCTGGGGGGGGCTCTGCCTGACCTACCCAGAGGACGGCGCATCCTTGTGCCCGGTCAGGTTGAAGACGACGCGTCCATCCTGACAGGTACGGACAAAGTGGCCACCAATCTTGATCTGCTGAAATCCGTGCGCGCCGAAAACCCAAATGATGTGGTAATTTACAAACCCCATCCGGATGTCCTTGCTGGCCTGCGCAAAGGGAGCATTAGCACCGCCCAAGATCATGCCGATGTCGTTTTGAATGACGTCGATATGGCCCAACTGTTGGAGGCTGTGGACGAGGTTTGGACCATGACATCTCTGACCGGGTTTGAAGCGCTGGTCCGTGGCAAAACCGTCGTGACTTATGGCGCACCGTTTTACGCGGGATGGGGTCTGACCCGCGATTTGGGTACCACGCCACTACGCAGACAAGCCCAACCTGATTTGGAAGGATTGGTGCATGCCTGCCTGATTGATTATCCGCGCTATGTCGATCCGCACACATCCACCCCCTGCCCCGTAGAGGTGGCGATAACACACCTTGCCAATGGCGATATTCCCCATCCCGGCAGGGTCAATCGAATACTGTCAAAGCTGCAAGGAATGCTAGCCAGTTACAACCACCTTTGGCGGTGACTGCGCTTTAGCTATTTTTGCGCCACACACTCATCAGGTCGGCACCCACACGGCGCGTGTCAGCCAATGTAAATCGTGGCGCGCCTGCGAGTTTTTCAATACCCAGCGTACCAATCCCAGGATATCCTTCAGCCCCTAGCGCCATGCCGGCGGAAAACACCACAAGTTCATCCACCAGATCACCCGCCAATAAGGACGCGGCCAAGGCCCCGCCGCCTTCGCAAAATACCCGCGTCAGGCCACGTTCACCCAATCCAGCAAGAACACTTGCCGCTGACAGGTGTGGCCCGTCAAGATCACAAGATAGTAATTCAGCCCCCACACCTTTCCACGCCTCAACCAGATTTGGGTCAGCATCCGCACCATGGGCGACCCAGACAGGCACCTCCCGCGCTGTTCGGGCCAGTGCGCCCATCAAAGGAATATCAAGCCGTCGAGACACCACTACGCGTACGGGTTGATGCGATATACCTAGATCCCGAACTGTCAGGGACGGATCATCCGCCCGCGCTGTTCCTGCGCCCACCATCACTGCATCATGATTGGCGCGCATCCCGTGCACCATGCGCCGCGCGTCAGGCCCCGTGATCCACTGACTTTCGCCGGTGGCCGTAGCAATCCGCCCATCCAAGGTCAGTGCCAGTTTCAACGTCACAAACGGGCGACCCTGTTCCGTTTTCAGGAAAAATCCGGCAAGATCGCGTGCAGCCTCATCCGCCAAAACACCAGTCGTGACCTCAATGCCCGCTTCCCGCAGCATGGCAAATCCTTGCCCAGAGACGCGCACATCACTGTCTTCCACAGCCACCACAACACGCGCAACTTTGGCGGCAATCAATGCCTCGGCACAAGGAGGCGTCTGACCGTGATGTGCGCAAGGCTCAAGCGTGACATAGGCCGTCGCACCATGCGCAAGCTCACCCGCCTGAGCCAAAGCCTGCGTTTCCGCATGCGGCCGTCCACCCGGCTGTGTCCAGCCGCGACCAACGATGCGCGCACCTTGCACAATAACGCAGCCCACTGCCGGGTTAGGCCAGGTTCGCCCCTGACCCCGCCGCCCCAAAGTCAGGGCCAGCGACATAAACCGCTTGTCTGTGTCGTTCACTCTTCGGGCTTTACGTCTGGTCTCAGTTCAGACACGAATTTATCAAAATCATCCGCGGCCTGAAAGTTCTTGTAAACACTTGCAAAACGCACATATGCTACGGTATCAATCCGCGCCAAAGACTCCATTACAATTTCACCAATGGTATTGGATTGAATGTCGGTCTCTCCCATGCTTTCCAACCTGCGCACAATGCCGGAAATCATCTGTTCCATACGTTCATGTTCCACAGGGCGTTTCTGCAAAGCAATTCGAATAGAGCGTTCCAACTTATCACGATCAAAATCTTCGCGACGTCCATTGGATTTCACCACGACGAGGTCACGCAACTGAACGCGTTCATAAGTCGTAAATCGTCCCCCACAAGCCGGGCAAAACCGTCTGCGCCGGATCGATACATGATCCTCTGCCGGACGAGAATCCTTTACCTGCGAGTCAATATTTCCACAAAACGGGCAGCGCATCGCAATCCCCTTTTCATCTATTCCGCCTGTCGATGGGGTTTTGCCCCCAGTTATCCACAGCCACTATAGGTCAGCCTCTACAGTTTGGGTAGAGGTGATTTTTACACCCCATATGATGGATGGAGGGGAAGCACTGAATAAGATGACAAACTTGTTTAGAAGGACACTTCGTCTCGCCTTAAATGCTGGCCCCTGCCATTGATGATATCGTACGGGTTACGACCCATAATCTGGCGTTGGTACGGGCTTCAACTTTGCCAGATATTCCGGTCGTTTTTACGGAGCGATATCCGGCAGGCCTTGGACCTACGCATCCTGATCTTTTGGAAGCCTCGTGCTCCGCGATTGTCTATGAAAAATCCATTTCGGCGCAGCTGGAGAGCCGGAGTTTCTGGAAAAGATAACTTCTCAAAATCGTCACGAAATCATAGTTACTGGCACAGAGGCACATGTTTGCGTTCTGCAAACCGCCTTAGGTCTATTGCAGTAAGGATTTCTTGTCCGGATGTGTACATCGACCATCGGTTCCAGAAGTGCGGAAAACAAAGTTGGAGCTATAGAGCGCGCGCGGCTGGCTTGTCCCTTGTAACCACTGAAATGTTATTATTCGAATGGCTGCGGCGCGCAGGTACGGATGAATTCCGGTTCGTGCTTCCCATCATTCGAGATTTATAGAGACGGCACACAAGGCGTCGTTAGGGGCGCCACCCCAAAGACATGGAAATGCTTTGGGAGGTGTCCAACAGAGTTTCCAGCAGTGCTTCTTGATTTTCTTCCTTTTGCAAAAAGGATTTGCGCGCCACAAAGCTCACGCAGGCAACCGTGTTGCCTTTGGCATCAAAGATCGGCGCCGCCACTGAACCGGAAAACAACTGCACATCTGCAATTGTCACTGCATATCCATCTTCACGGACCTGAGCCAGCTTTTGATGCAACTCCTCCGGATCTGTGAGAGTGTTTTTCGTAAGCTTGCTTGGCCCTTCAGCAATATAACTCTCGATGAAGTCATCGGAAGAGTTGGCAAGCAAAACCTGCCCTTTTGATCCGACATGCAATGGAAAGTGATAGCCCGTGGCGGCCTTGGTAATCGGTTCGCCCGAATGCAGTGAAAACAGAACCGTTGATTGGTTGCCCGATTGCTCTACAAACTGAACCGTAATGCCCTTTGTTTTGGCGGCGCGCTCCAGATAAGGGCGCGCAATTTCCAGCGCTGCGTGATCCGCCACATAAGTGGACCCGATAAACCACATTCGTGAGCCAACGCTGTATTGATTGGTATCCGGGTTCTTTTGCAAAAACCCACCCTGTTCAAGCTGTTGCAAGGTGCGATGCAACGTCGCCCAGGGCAAATCAAGGCCTTCCGAAATATCTATCGCACGCCCTTTGTGAACTGCAACGTACTCAAGGACCTGAAGCGCGCGGTTCACGCCCTTCAAGGGCGTTGAGGCTCCGAACGACGTGCCCTCAGAGCTTTTTGGCTTGGTCATATTGGTTTCTTTTCCAGCTCACAAAGATGATAATAAATTCCCTTATAGAAACTTATGAAACAGACCGACATATGTCCACATGGCGGACGTTTAGATCCAGTTTAGTGACGATCTTGCCGCAGGAACTCATGTCCTAGACTGCTGGGCGCGGAAGAGGCCGCCCTGCCCCGGATATAGGGCCACAACAACACCAACAAAGTGATCGCATAAGGCAGCATATTCATCAGGTACACAGGCACATCCGCCCCAATAGCCAACAGGCGCGGTGTCAACGATTCAGCCCCGCCAAATATCAACGCGCCAAATATCGCACGGATCGGATTCCAGCGCGCAAAGATCACCAAAGCCACAGCAATCCAGCCACGCCCGGCAACCATATGTTCCACCCAAACCTGACTGGACACCACTGCCAGATACACACCCGCAAGACCACATAATGCCCCGCTGATCATCACAGCCACCAAACGCATCCCTTGCACATCTACACCCGAAATATCGGCTGTGGCCGGGTCTTCACCCACCGCGCGCAATCGCAGACCCCAAGAAGGATACCGCCACCATTATAAATGATCATCACCGAGAACATCGCGCCGACAACCATCAGCCCCTCAGCCCCAAGATTAAGCACACCAGCACGTTCACAGATGATCAACCCCATACAGGCCAACAACAGTGGCGCTGCGAAATTGGGGAAAGCGGTGATCCAGTTGACCAAAAACCCTTCCATGATCAGTTTCCTTTCAGATTACGGATACGGACCTCAAAGGTCTTGAAGAAATCGGGTACGGCCAGACCACCGTACCGGGGCTGTTGAACACCTCTTTTCCCGCCACATCAGCGGCGGACATCCTGCTGAATCTACCTCAAATTGCGATGTCTACAGGTTCGGCTTGTGCTGCGACAACCAAAAACGGCTCTCCTGTGTTGCGCGCAATGGGGCAAAGCCCAGCCCAATCAGACAGCGCCTTGCGCATCTCTTTTGGAAAATTCAACACGATCCTCGAGGCCAAAACAGCCGCACAAATGATTGCAAGCACCCTGTTGCCCCAAAAAAACGGCCCCGCCACTTAAAGCAACG
>CANLDA010000036.1 GCA_947489325.1 uncultured Paracoccaceae bacterium
GTCGACGAGCGCTACGTCCAAAAACACCTCGGCCACGCATCCGCCGAAATGACCCGAAGATACCAACGAAGACGCGACAGATTCCGCGTAAATCTGACCAAAGCAGCAGGGTTGTGAAACCTTGTCCCCGCGGGGACAGGCCCCTCCCCTTACTGATCCAAAGTGTCGAAAAACGCCTGTACGGCCTTTTCCAACTTGTCTCTCTCCAGCCCGCTAAAGTCTCTGTCCAACTGCAAATCAATCCGTCCATCGGCCGCGGTGCATTTTGCCATGCCTTCCGGACGCGATACTTTGAATGTGGTTTTTGCCGTTTTGCGCACATCTGATTTTGGCGTCTTGGTCACCTTGGCTGCCATAAATCCATGCAACAAAGCCAATTCTTCCTCTGCGTCGCGACCAGATTGAACAGACAAAGCCTCTCGTAGTTTTTCACATTGGGCCGGATCAGTCTCTATTCGCTTCAGCAAATTCAACCCCAGCGCACGAGGCAAAGCCTCTGGGTGCGCCAAATCATCCCCAATCAACAGCATCAATCTTACAAACGATTTAAGATAGCTGCGGCGCTGCCGCCCGGAAGATGCAAACAATGTTTCAACCGCTTGATCATAGCTTTCGACCTGCGGATCCTCTGTGCGGTACGCAATCGCCAACTGCGCCATTTCACCAAACGACACGCCACGGCGCACCAGATTTTCATCCACCATCCGCCGATACAGTTGTTGAATATCTTCGCCAGAGGCATTGATGCTAGCCGGTATTTTAGCAAACGCAGGATCGCCAGTTTCGGCAAACAATTCCTTGTATGCAGTCAGACGACGAAATCCCTGGATCAGCTCGTACCCATCCAAGAGCTTTTCCACGCGAATGGGGTTCGACAGGCCGATGTCACGGATCGACGCCTTGAGTTCATCAATGTCCTCGTCCCGACCAGTGACGCGATCACGGATCAATTTCTCTGTCAGGATTTCTGAAAGCGGGATCAAATCCGTGATCAGCCCGGCCCGTTTCAGACGCACATGCTCATGCGCCAGAGCATCATTTTCGGCGCGAATGGCAGCTTCGGCGGCCTGACGTTGTGTCAGAGCATCCGCATTTTCCGAAATGGCCGCCGCCATGGGGCCGCGACGGTTTTCTGTGGTTTCTGGCGTGGACGCCGTGCTTGGCGCGGCTGTTGGAACAGCGTCCTCAAAGTCGATGTCAAATACGCGTCTTTTCTTGCTCATTTGTCAGTCTCCTCAATCTCGTCCCACGCGACAACCATGTGGCCTTTGAATTCTTCATAAGCCTGATCAAAGGATGCGCGCGCGCGTCGCCAGGTTTCTCGTGTCATGTCACGATAGTCGATTTCATAGATCGAACTCAGGAAGCGTCCGGATTGTTCTACAGCGCGTGTCATTTCAATTGGGCTTTCGGTGACTCTATCGCCGAAAACTTTGATAAATGCCGACTGCATCGCACGGTGCAATTCGTTGTTGGGTTCAAACCGGGTCAGCAAAAAGCGCACATCGGCAAAGGCCTTAGGTAATTTCAGTGTCCCCGCGGGGACAGCGCCGCCAAAACGCCCCAAATCTTCGAGCGCTTCGGCCAACTGACCGATGAAAGATGTGGTACTGTCATACTCCCAATATCCGGGGCCTGACGGGATATACAGAACATCCGCCGCGAACACAGCGTTCATGGATTGATACCCAATCGCAGGAGGGCAGTCGAAAACAATCAAATCATAAGCATCATCCGGCAGCGAATCCAAATACCGCGACACTGCGGCAAAGAACGACCATTCAGGGTTTAGGTGGCGATACTGCGCACTGGCGAATTCCACAAAGGCAGCGTTGGCACAGCTGGGCACAACATCAATGGTAGGCCAGCTGGTTGGCTTGATAAAGTCAGTGCCGCGAAGATCGCTTAGGCCCATGTCGGTGATAGACGAAGGCAAACGGCGGTGGGGCAGGGCGGTGCCGCTTTCGGCCCCTTGAATGGCATTGTTCATACGTTCGGTTTCGTGGATCAGGTCACGCGCCATCACCCCCCAAACCGTGTATTCCTCTGACACATCGCTCAGTCCCATAGAATGGCTGAGGGTGGCCTGAGGGTCGAAATCAACGCACAACACGCGATACCCATCTAGGGCGGCGGCATGTGCGAAATGCAGCGCCACTGTGGATTTACCAGCGCCGCCCTTAAAGTTCGCAATCGCAGCCCGGATCGCTCGCTTGCCTGCGGGGCGCGGGGGCATCAGGGATTTGCGGTTGAACTTCATACGGCGGCGCAGCTCGTTTATCTCTTCAAGAGAGTACCAGCGCTGTCGGCCATCCTCTTCGACCAGCCCTTGGGGCAGGGAGGGATCGGCCGCCATACGTCCGCGCATGGTGGATTGGTTAACCTTAAAGATCAGCTCGGCCACTTCCCAGCTTGAAAACCTGCGCAGGGTTTTCTCCATCTCGGGTGAATAGGTCTGCTGCCTGATAAAGCCCTGCATCTTCAATGACTGCGCCTGCATTTGCGCCAGATCGGAATGTGTAAACATTGCTACTCCTGTCCCCGCGGGGACACATTGTTTAAATCAAATGAGAATTGCGTCATTCTTGCGGACGCTAAATCCCGCTCTTTTCTGATTTACGCGCATTTGCCAAAATTTGCAAAGCTGAATATTGTAAATACAGGAAATTTCCAAATTACTGGAAACCTCAATGGAATAAGGGTGTCACCGTCAAAGCGATTCGGCCTGACAGGGCCGAGAGGCACGGCGATCCACTAGACTAAGATACCATTTATTGAGGGACAAACCTTCCGCCCTCACCACATAATGGGGGACAAACCTGCCTTAATAGGGGACACACAGACCGTCCCCCTATACCATTAATACCTAGTATTCTTTTTAGAATTTGAGTGGAATCTCGCTCTGGGATCAAAATAGGTTGACAGAATCGAAGTTTCGGACGCAAATCATTACATCACAGCGAAGAGCGTTTGGTTTTCATATCATTCATCAACTTCCTGTATATAAAGAGGCAAAAGACCTCGACCATTGTGGCAACGAAATATTCATGCTGAGAAAGCAGAGCAGATGCTCAGGACAAAACCTGTCGGACGTGGCGCTTCGTCACAGAAATACGACATCATCACGGCCATGGGGTCGTATGCTCTGTCGTTGGACAAATTCGAACAACGTCGCATTCTGCGACTGATCACGCTGATCACAGCGCGGTATAACTGGTCGCGCAACGAGCTGAACGTAGGACAGCGCGAAATTGCGCGCCTTTGGTCATGTGACGAACGCACTGTCAAACGTGAAACTGCCACCCTGCGCGGCCTTGGGTGGTTCGTTGTCAAACGACAGGGTGCACGGGGCAGGGTGACACAGTATCAGATCGACTTTGACAAGATCCTGAAAGACACACGTTCCAGTTGGCAAAATGTTGGTCCCGATTTTGAACAACGTCTGGAAGGGCAGTGCGCGGATCAACAGGGCGACCAATCAGTTGTTCCTTTTCCTAAGGCGGGCAAAGTGGATGCCCCGGATGTCTCTGCGGGGACAGAATGGGCCTTGGCGCGCGCGATTTTGTATCGCGAGGATGAAGCGGGTTACGGGGCTTGGCTTCAGACATTGCAACGCGACAGCAGGGCAGGGGGGCGGTTGATGCTGTTCGCCCCAAGCCGTTTTCACGCCACATATGTGCAGGCGCATTATTCAGAGCGGATTTTGGCAGCCTGCCGTGCGGTCGACGGGGCCGTCAGTGAGATCGCAATCCTGTATTAGACCCTGAAAAATGAAGCCCAAACCAAGGCTCGCATGCTGTTGAAGAAAGAGCAGATATGTGATTCCCGCAGAAACTGGCCGATGGGTTCACATGAACGCCTGCTGAGAATCTGACTATGCACATGCAGTGCGCGCATGAAGTTCTGAAATTTCAAACATTGGCTGCCCCGGCTTGGTGATTGGGGAAAGAATATCGTTAAACTATTGTAATAAATCCGAAAAATGACCTCCTTACGTACCCTCCATGGTGAGTTCAGGGGGGACAGATAGCATATAGAATGAAATCCATAACCCGGATTGATTAGCCAAAGACAAATCAAAGGTAAGTTAGACAGTTCTTTCGCCTTATTGGACGATATGGAATTTCTATACGGGAAACGCGAAAAGTCGTCTTTGGGCGCAGTTTATTCACATTAAGAAAGTCACGGTTCGCAACTGCGATGGATGTCTCACTTATTACTATGCATTGTGGGTTGCACATCGTTTGAGAATTGGAGGGAATGTCAGGTGACGTTCATTCTGAACAGTGACGATCAATAAAGGGAGCTGAAATGTCAGTTGAAAAAACAGATACGCTTGTTGTTGGTGGTGGTCAGGCGGGGATCGCGCTGAGCGAACACCTTAGCAACAATAATGTGCCACACATCGTTCTTGAAAAGAGCCGCACAGCCGAAGCATGGCGCACCGGCCGTTGGGATGCGTTGGTTGCGAATGGTCCGGCTTGGCATGACCGTTTTCCAAACCTGGAATTTGACGACTGCGACCCCGATGAATTCGTAACTAAAGATCGTTTTGCACAGTATCTGGTGGATTATGCTGCGATGATCAAAGCGCCGATCCGCGAAGGTGTTGAAGTTCTGGAAGCAAACCGCGTTCCCGGCGAAGGTGGTTTTCTGGTAAAAACCAGCGCGGGCGAAATCCGTGCCAACCGTATCGTTGCGGCGACTGGTGCATTCCAGCATCCGGTTATTCCACCGATTGTTCCTGAAGAAGCTGGCGTCGAGCAGATCCACTCGTTCTATTATAAGAAGCCAGAGCAGCTGCCTGAAGGTGCTGTGATGGTTGTGGGTGCTGGCTCCTCTGGTGCGCAGATCGCAGATGAGCTGAACCGCGCGGGCCGCAAAGTGTTCTTGTCTGTTGGTCCACATGATCGTCCTCCACGTCGTTACCGTGGCCGTGACTTTGTTTGGTGGTTGGGTGTTCTTGGCCTGTGGGATGTTGCGGCACCTGCACCGGGCACCGAACACGTGACCATTTCTGTCAGCGGCGCCAATGGCGGACGCACCATGGATTTCCGTCGTCTGGGCAACGAAGGCGTGACCCTGACGGGTCTGACCGCTGGCTTTTCTGATGGCGTTCTGAGCTTCAGAGATGATCTGCAGGCGAATGTTGCTGGTGGTGACGCGAACTATAAGGAAGTTCTGGATTTGGCGGATGCCTATGTGGAACGCACTGGTATTGATCTGCCGGAAGAGCCTGAAGCCCGCAAAATTTATGACGACCCAGAGAGCCTTGCCAACCCGCTGAGCGGAATTGATCTGGCCAAAGAAGGCGTGACTTCTATTGTTTGGGCAACTGGCTTCCGTCAGGATTTCAAATGGCTGAACGTGGATGGTTTTGATGAGCGCGGCGCACCAATTCATCAGCGCGGCATCTCGGTTGAACCAGACGTGTATTTCTTGGGTCTGCCTTGGCAGTCTCGTCGTGGCTCTTCGTTCCTGTGGGGCGTTTGGCATGATGCGAAATACGTTGCTGACCAAATCGCGATCCAGTGTTCTTATGCCAAATATGAAGGCGAAGCGGCGATCATCACGTCGGCAGCCGAATAATCTTAGAGAAAACAGGAAACTGAAATGGCGCATACACGCATTCGTAAATTCAACACTGGTGTCACATATCCAGAGCAAAACCTTGACAATGACCTGTGTCAGGCCGTTGTGACCCAAGGTGGCAAAACAGTATATCTGCGCGGCCAATGCCCGCAGAATCTGGATGATGCCGTCAATATCGACAGCCACGACCCGGTGGAGCAAACCCACAAGGTTATGCAAAACATCAAGCAGCTGATCGAAGAAGCCGGCGGCACGATGGAACATCTGGTCAAGGTGGTGGTGTACATCACTGACGTGCGTCACCGCGAAGATGTGTATCGCACCATGGGCGAATACATCAAAGGTGTGCACCCTTGTTCAACCGGTCTGGTGGTTCAGGCGCTGGCGCGTCCTGACTGGCTGGTGGAAATCGACGGCACTGCCGTTATTCCAGACTAAGATCTAATGGAGAGGCCGGGGGGCTGTTTGCTCCCCGGCCTTTTCGTTGCCCATTGCGGGTGTTTTTCCCAAGAAAAAGCAACAGGGAAGTATAAGATGACTTTTTCGCTTGTGGCGCGTTGCGCTGAAACCGGGATGTTTGGCATGGCAATTTCGTCGTCGTCACCAGCAGTGGCGGCGCGTTGTGCGTTTGCGCGTGCGGGTGTGGGCGCTGTGGCCAGCCAGAATATCACCGATCCATCACTGGGCCCGCTTGCGCTGGACCTGATGCAAGATGGCCTAACCGCATCGGAAGCCATCGAAGAAGTGCAGAACCGCGGCAAATACATTGAATATCGTCAGGTTCTGGCGGTGGACAAGGCCGGGCTGACGGCGATCCATTCCGGGCCAAATTCGCTTGGCATCTGGACACAGGCGCAGGGTGACAATGTGGCCTCTGGCGGCAATTTGCTGGCAAATGATGGCGTGTGTCAGGCGATTGTGGATGGGTTTACCGCCGCGACCGGACACATTGGCGATCGCTTGATTGCTGCGATGCGTGCAGGTGTTGCCGCAGGTGGCGAGGCTGGCCCCATTCACTCCGCAGGCATGCTGATTGTAGATAAAGTAAGCTGGCCTGTGGCAGAGCTGCGCTGTGACTGGACACCCGAGGGCTGTCCGATTGAAAACATCGCAACCGCTTGGGACGTATATAAACCGCAGCTGGAGGCCTATACCCAGCGTGCACTTGATCCGCGTGAAGCGCCGTCTTACGGCGTGCCGGGCGACGAATAATTCAGGGAGAAACACATAATGGCTGATTATACCTTTGAAGATTGGAAAGCCCGCGCTGCTGCGTTGAATTTCCGCAATCAGGCGTTCATCGACGGTAAATTCGTTGATGCGGCATCTGGTAAAACATTCGAGAGCATCAACCCGGCGACGGGTGAAGTTCTGGCGCATGTTGCCGAATGTGACGAAGAAGATGTGAACCGCGCCGTTGCGGCGGCACGTACGGCATTTGAAGATGGCCGTTGGTCACGTCAGGCACCGGGCGAGCGCAAGGCGGTTATGCTGAAGCTGGCCGACCTGATCCGTGAAAACCTGGAAGAATTCGCCCTGCTGGACAGTCTGGACATGGGGAAACTTGTGCAGGATGCGGTCACTGTTGATGCGCCCGGTTCTGCGCATTTCTTTCAGTGGTATGCAGAAGCGATCGACAAAATCTATGACGAAGTGGCCCCAACTGGTCCCGGCGATCTGGCGATTGTGAAACGCGTGCCTTTGGGTGTTGTTGGTGCGGTGACACCTTGGAACTTCCCGCTGGATATGGCGACATGGAAGGGGGCTGCGGCACTGGCGGCGGGGAACTCTTTTGTTCTGAAACCAGCCGAGCAATCCCCGTTGTCTGCCCTGCGTTTGGCAGAGCTTGCGGTTGAAGCGGGCATGCCCGAAGGCGTGTTCAACGTTGTTCCCGGCTTTGGCGTGGGCGCGGGCAAGGCGCTTGGTCTGCATATGGATGTGGATTGTCTGGCGTTTACCGGCTCCACCGGCATCGGCAAAATGTTCATGCAGTATTCCGGTCAATCCAACCTGAAACAGGTCTGGCCAGAAACTGGTGGCAAGTCGCCCAACCTGATTTTTGCGGATTGTGACGATCTGGACAAAGCCGCAGATATGGCCGCCTTTGGTATCTTCTTTAACCAAGGTGAGGTTTGCTCTGCAAACTCTCGAATTTACGTCGAGCGCTCTATCGCGCAGGAATTTGCGGATAAGATGATTGCCCGCGCCCAAGCGATGCAGCCGGGCAACCCGCTGGATCCGGCATCGAAAAGCGGTGCAATCGTGAACGAGCGTCAAACCCAAGGCATCATGCGTTTTGTCGAAGAAGGCAAGAAAACTGCGACTCTGGCCGCAGGTGGTGAACGTGTGACCGTGGATGGCAAGGGCTGCTTTGTTCAGCCAACCGTCTTTGTCGACGTAGCGCATAGCGACCCATTGGCAAGAGACGAGATTTTCGGCCCGGTTGTGTCAATCATCCCGTTTGACACCGAAGCCGAGGCCGTCGCGATGGCCAATGATTCGATCTATGGTTTGGCCGCGTCTGTGTGGACAGAAAACCTGAGCCGTGCGCTGCGCGTTTCTGAGAATCTGTTTGCGGGCACGGTGTCGGTTAACACGATGGATGCATTGTCAGCACAAACACCGTTTGGCGGCATGAAACAGTCTGGTTTCGGACGGGACTTGTCCTTGCACAGCATTGACAAATATACTGCTCTGAAAACCACTTGGGTCAAATATCAGACCTAAGGTGATCTGAAAGGCCTAAATCATGCCCCTGCGCTTTACTCTCCGACAGTTGGAATACTTTGTTGCTGTCGGAGAAGCGGGGAGCATTTCGGCCGCCAGTGAAGGGTTAAATGTATCGTCGCCGTCCATATCGGCGGCGATATCACAGCTTGAGGCCGAGTTTGGCCTTGATCTTTTTGTCCGAAAACACGCGCAAGGCCTGTCACTGACCAAAGCGGGGCAAAGGCTGATGGAGCAGTCCAATGTGGTGCTGCGGGAATCAGATATGCTTGGCAACTTGGCAGGGGAAATTTCGGGCAACGTCCAAGGGCCGTTGTCCGTGGGATGTTTGACCACCTTTGCGCAGATGGTGTTGCCCCGATTGCGGCGGGTATTCGTTGGCAATTACCCCGAAGTCCGGTTTCAGCAGGCCGAGCTGAACCAAACCGAAATTTTCAGTCTTATTCGTCGTGCAGATATTGATGTGGCAATGTCTTATGATCTGGATATTCCGGTTGATCTTGAATTTATCCCGCTGCTGGAACTCCCGCCTTATGTGGTGGTGAATGAAAACCACCCTTTGGCGCATAAAGTAGAGGTCGAAATTGAGGACCTGATTGATCACCCTATGGTTCTTTTGGATTTGCCGCACAGTGGCGAATACTTCCTGTCCTTTTTTACAGAGGCGGGAATAAAGCCAAAAATAGCAGAGCGCA
The DNA here is from genome assembly GCA_947489325.1 of uncultured Paracoccaceae bacterium. Classification (GTDB taxonomy): domain Bacteria; phylum Pseudomonadota; class Alphaproteobacteria; order Rhodobacterales; family Rhodobacteraceae; genus CANLDA01. The sequence continues at coordinate 9,015 of CANLDA010000036.1, forward strand.
CGCGGGATATGGCAGTTATGCGCAGTTTGGTGGCCAATGGGTTTGGGTATTCGATTGCAAATGTTCGGCCATTAAACGATTTGTCGCCGGATGGGCAGATGTTGTATTTTCTGCCAATTGCCGGGGATGTGCGCCCCATGACCATGGGATTGGTGCTGGCAAAAGGGGCGAATGTTACCAGTACGGTGCAAGCTTTTATCGAGCATTGCCAAGAGATGGTGGCCGACAATCAGTTACCGGCCATTCGCAGCATCAAGGAATAGAGGCGGCCGGGTGATATTGTTTTTCCTAAGCAATGCACCGGAAAAATCAAATTGATCTGATCAAGGAAAACTGTGATCTCTCCCTTGCACAGGACTACCCGATACGCTTGGAATTCACTCTGCAACGCTGTCGCCTTCTGATTTTAGGAGACGAAATCATGGTAGATGCAACTGATCGCGCTTTTGTTGGCAACCATCAATATGGCATGGGCTATGAGCCCACCTATAGCGGCGCAAACAGCCTTTTCCGTAGACCTTATTCTCGTGACCTTGAAGGTGTCGACCTTGTTGCTTGGGGCGTGACCTATGACCTAAGCGTCACCAACCGTCCCGGCTGTCGGTTTGGCCCGCGTGGAATTCGTGCGGCGTCAACCAACGTGGCGTGGGATGGCGGCCCGTGGTTCTGGGAATTTGATCCCTTTGAAAAACTGCGGATGGTGGATTATGGCGATTGTTCGTATGACCCCGGTTTCCCGTTGGAAATTCACGACAAGATTTATGAAGAGGCCAAAGCCATTTTGGCGTCAGATGCGTTTTTGCTGACCATGGGCGGGGATCATTCGATCACCGAGCCAATCATCAAAGCACAGGCGGAACGTCACGGGCCGATTTCTCTGATTCAGATTGATGCGCATTCTGACACTTGGGAAGAAGAACCCCGTCGGTTTGACCACGGCTCGATGTTCTATCATGCGGCCAAAGAAGGCATCATTGATCCCGCGCATTCTATTCAGGCGGGCTTGCGGACCTTTAATGCGAAATCGCATGGGTACAATCGTTTGACGGCCGAGTTTGTGCACGAAAACGGCATTGACGCGACAGTGGCCAAAATCAAAGAGGTTGTGGGTGACCGTCCGGCCTATCTGACCTTTGACATTGATGCGCTTGACCCGGCGTTTGCGCCCGGCACAGGCACACCTGTTTGCGGTGGTCTGACCACATGGCAGGCGATCTCGCTTATTCGTAAGTTGGGTGGCATCAATCTGGTTGGCGCAGATGTGGTGGAGGTTTCCCCGCCATTTGACAACGCAGAAATCACAGCCTTGGCTGGTGCGACACTGCTTTTGGAAATGACCTGTTTGGTTGCGTCTCAGAAGTAAGCGGATCATCGCCCTCCCGCTTGACAATCAACGGGAGGGGGTATTTCTGGCGCCAGGCAAACGCGATAGGTGTGATTGAAAAATCTGTAACTCTCTGGACGGAAATGACTGTTCAGCGCGTATATACCCAGATACGGATGTTGGAGATTACACATGAAATATACAAAAATTGCAGGCTTTTCTGTTGCTGCCCTTATCGTTGCTGGTGTTGCTGCGGTTCAGACTGGTCTTCTGTCGGGTGGCGGCGGTTTTGGTGCTGTGACGGATGAGCAGCTTGCAGCTGATACATTTGTGGGCATCACAGCGGAGGGCACCGCGCAGAATGATCTGTATGGCCAACGTACATTGTCGGTGGACGTCAGTGCCCTTAATCAAGCCGCCACAGAATTTGTGGCCAGCCTAAGTGACGCGCAGCGCGCGGCAACCTTGTTTGAGGTCGATGCACTTGAATGGCGCAAGTGGAGCAACGTTGATGTTTATCAACGTGAAGGCACCAGTTTGGCAGACATGTCCGAAGATCAAAAAACGGCGGCTTGGGCACTGTTGAACGCAGCGCTAAGCGATCAAGGTATTCAGGATGTTACGTCGATCATGCACCTTAATCTGGTCGAAGGGGAACTGTTGGGTGCAACAGATCGTTTTCACGAAGACCTGTATTGGTTCACCGTCATGGGAACCCCCGGTGATGCACAATGGGGATTTCAATTGGACGGCCACCACATGGTGATCAATATCGCCGTGAATGACGGTCAGGTGACAATGACGCCTGCTTTCTTGGGATCTGAACCCACCACCGCCCCCGAAGGCACGACATATGCAGGGGAAACGGTGCTTCAATCCAAGCAGAACACCGGACTGGCGCTGGCGCAATCCCTAAGTGCAGAGCAACTGGCGAAAGCCGTGCTTGAAATCGATAAAACCAAGGACGACATGATCGCAGGCGCCTTTGCCGACAACGTGACAATTGCGTACGAAGGCCTGCCTGTCAGCGAAATGAGCGACGCACAACAAACGTTGCTGCTTGATGTGGTTGAAACCTATACTGGCAATCTGGAAGCGGATGCCGCTGCGGCATGGATGGCAGAGATCATCGATCATTTGGACGAAACATGGTTTGCATGGGTCGGCAATGCAGACGCCGATGCGGTGTTTTATTACCGGATCTATTCACCGGTTCTGTTGATCGAATTTGACCATCAACGCCCCGGCCCGTTAGGCCAACACGAGGATTACAAGACCGACAGCCCCACGCGCGAGCACATCCATTCGATCATTCGCGCCCCTAATGGCGGTGACTATGGCGACATCCTACGCCAACATCTGTCGGAAGATCACAGTCATTGATCTGAGCAATGATACAACCAGACAAGGCGGGGTCATCCCCGCCTTTTTATTTGCCGTTCAATCGCAAAGCACGACCCACAGCGCTGTTGTGACTTATGTCAGCGCAAGGCGGCCCTTCAATATCCTCTGAATCCCCAAAGCCGCTTGGCCAGTGGAAGGGGAGGTCATCAGCTCCTCGACACATCTGGCAATGGCAGTCGTCGCTGAGCGATGATGTTTAGGCGGAAATACGTGCGTCTGTCTGCGACGAGGTTTGTGTGTGTCGCTCAAGGCAGATGCGCAGGCGTGTGTATTGTTCTTGGTTCCATTTTTCAGCGTCAGACAGAGCGGCGCCCCCGATACGCGCGCGCAACTCTGCACTTTGTGCGTAACGTATAATTTCGTTAGCAAAACCGACATGGTCGTGGTCATCAAAAGCCACGACACCTTGCCGGTATCGGTCTGGAAGGCCGCGCAATCCTGTCGCTGTGGAAAGTGTGGCCACGCCTGCTGCCATTGCATCCAGCAGTTTGATGTTGATACCTGTGCCCACCAACATCGGGTTGATCGACAGCGGAGACCGCACAAAGGCATCTCGCAGTTTGGGCACCTGACCCAGCTTGGTGATGTTCGGATGGTCAGGCGCGTCTTTGCAAATTCCGCCAATCAGTTTCAGATCAAAGGTCGGAATTTCCTGCACCACCAAAGGCATGACGGTCGCGACAAAGTTTGAAATGGCCTGACGGTTCGCCGGATTGTTGGACCCCAGAAAAAAGGCAGTGTTATCCTGAGAATAATCTGTAATCGGTGTGCGCGTGTCTAGAAAATGGCTGACTACAGCCACATCGGGCGTTGCGCCTTGGGTCGGATTTTTCTGCAGCTGTTCTGAAAACCGAATGGCCTCTTCTTCTTGAATGGCCAAAACGGTGTCGGCACGGCGAAACCCGAGGATTTCGTCTTCTGGTCGGAGCGAGCGCCAATAGCCGTTTCCCAACCCGTTTGTGAAAAACAGCTTGTGGCGGTCACTAAAGGAGTCATGTGTATCCAGAATGCGCATTGCTGATCGTGGAAATGCCTCAAAAACCTTGGAGTTAAAAACATACTCGACGATAACGACATCTGCATCCCGACCTATGGCCTTTAGTTTGGGCAACCATACATCATTGTGGGTTTGATCGACCTTGGAATAATGTGCGTTATCGTCCCCGCGTTTTTGCAGTCTTTTTTGCTGAAGCTTCAGATGCTTTTGATGCAGGCGATATTTGCGATGCTGCAGAAACCCAGAGTTTGCGATTTGTACGTAGTTTTGCGCGCCAAATTCTGCCTGATGTGCGGCAATGTCGCCCTGGTCCTTGCTCACAGGCAGGGACACAAACGTCAGATCATGACCCAATGCACGCACCGCGCGCGCAAGTTCCAGAATGCGGCTGCGGTTGCCGGCGTTGGTTGGAAAGGCGGGAATGGAGGTTACGAGTACAATTTTCATTTATTACGATCCATACACGGTGTTCAGCCGAGAGAAATTCTGTTCCGCCAGTTTTAACACTTGAGGACGGCGCGCATTGACCTGCTGAAACAGGGCAGGGAGCGTATCGACAAATGTGCCGAGTGATTTTGAAAGAGCGGCTTGATCGTCAAACGATTCTGGGTCTAGCAAGAGATCTTTGGGAAGGTCAAAGTGATTAAAGAGACCTTCGAATTTGCCTTGATAGGTGAAACAGACAACCGGGACACCCATTCCCAAAGCGGCAACTGCCAAATGCATGCGCCCGGTGATGACGCCGTCCAGATGACCGGCAATATCCTTAAGGTCACTGGCCTTGTGTTGCCCTTTCAGAAGGAATGTAGAGACATCGGTGTCTTGCAGAGCATCCATGACAAGTTGAAGGCTGGCTTCGTCTTTGTTCACGCCGCGATAATCATGTGGCACCAGCAGCCAAGATATTGGCCTTGTCTCAGAAAGACCTTGCAGGGTTGCCGCGAAAGTCAGCATTTTCTGTCTGATTTCTTGTGCGTCACATTCTTTGAATAACATATGGTGTACGTTTACACCAATCACCTGATGGCCTTGGTTCCGGCATCTCTGAATCCAAGAAATGGTTTCTGCATCGCCTTGTGTTGGCATCAAAGTAAACGCCGAGTCTGCCACCAGATGGGCGTTAACCGATGCAAAAGAAGTGAGGCGATCAAGGGAAACCGTATCGCGTAAATTCAATGATACGTTGCGGTCCAGATTGCGGAAAAACTCTGCAAGCACCAGCGCAGGTTTGTCATTGAAACTGCATCCCAGAATGGTTGCAGGCACGCCGCTTTTCTCTGCCAGATCGGCCGTAATCAAAAGGCGCATTGAGGTTTCAGGACTATAGTGGCCATCAACAATATCGGCCCCCAAAAGAAACAGAGCATCATAGGCCGTATTGCGGAATAATTGCGCAATTTCAGAGGGAAATTTTGACTTTGCCTCGATCGGAACAGGCGTAAAGCCTTGGGATCGTACGGTTTCCACGGCAAACGCATAACAAAGCACATCAATCTGTACTTCCGCATGGTGACGCCGCGCAGCGGTCACGGTCGCGGAAATCATCGCGTCATCCCCAAGAGAGCCTGCGATGTCGCCAAGGTCGGCGGGAAATATGAGGATGCGCCCGACCTGTTGGCGTGGCTCGGCGTGAACCTTTTGTGTTTCTCGGACCCAATCGGAATACAGGCGGCGCTGGCGGCGTTGTTTTTTCTTGCTCAGAAAAGCTTTTCGAAGAGTGTCAGGAAATTGATGAAAGAGGGCTTGGTTCATTTTGTGCGCCTGGTTGCCTGCAGTTTTGGCAGGCACTACAGGTGCTCATGAGATATTGTCACTTCAATTTTTTTTGAAGTTCTCTGAACGAGCGTATTTTCGCTTAGATTGATTGTTTTCAGCAAACTCCCTCTCAGGGTGTACTGCTGATCGCTTAGGTTAATGCCTTGTTGGTTCCTCATGGTGACATGGGTCGGGTGAGTTTTCACACCCCCAACAGATATGGCGTCAGCAAAGAGAACAGCTCTGCTTGGGATGAGATATTGCATTTCTTATAAAGCTGTTTGCGGATCACCTTGACGGTTTGCGGGCTGATGCCCAACGTCAGTCCGATAGAGACCGAGGAATGCCCTTGCAGAATGAGAAAGGCGATTTCGGATTGGCGGGGGCTGAGTGAGATGCCTTTTTCTTCGGCCAAACGATCCCGCAGGGTTTGGGCCACGGGCGCGCTTGTGGGGTCATGGGCGGATGACAGGGTGCGCCAGTTTTGATTTGCAAGCGCGGTGACGATGGGCGCGATGGCTTGAGCTTGTGCGATTGCGCGATTGGAAAATTTGCGTGCCGAAGAGACATCTCGTCCGATGCAAATGGTGACTGACACGCCCGGTGTGGGATGTGCCAGAAAGACCAACTCGTCCACCAGCGTTGTGCGTCCGTAATAGGTGGCAAAGTATTCGTTGCGATGGAATTGGTCCGGGGCAATGTCGCGTAGCAGATACAGGGCTTCGGGGGCATCATCGATATGCAGCGAATGCACCGGATCCAGCAGATAGGCCCCTTGCAGATAGTGGCTGTCAAGTTTTGCAAACACCCGTTCTTCATCGGCATGTGAAAAGAAGACCTCGGGGCCGCGGTCTTTGAAAAAGGCGATCATTGTCACGTTGTCGATGTCGCAAACCAGACCCAGCCAAGCATAGAGCGCAGGTTCAAATTCCGCTGTGTTCAAGGTCGTGATGGCATGGGCCAAGGCTTGTTCGGTCGCCGGGGTGGTCACGTTATACCTCTCTGGGGGTATATACCCCCTAATGGGTCACATATATGATATATTCAGAAAAATTGGTGGTATATCAATGGTGATTCTCATGAATTACCGGAAAAACCACTGTGCACTCTCAACAAGGACGGCAACGCGTCGCTTGTTTAGCCAAACGCCAGAGGGAGGATTCGCGATGCGCGACCCACGTTATGATATTTTGTTCGAGCCAATTCAGCTTGGTCCCCACACTGCCAAGAACCGGTTTTATCAGGTGCCGCATTGTAACGGTGGTGGCTATCGTGACCCCTCTGCCGCCGCTGAAATGCGCGGGATCAAGGCGCAAGGTGGTTGGGGTGTGATTTTCACTGAACAGACCGAAATGCACCACACATCAGAAATCACGCCGTTCATCGAACTGCGCCTGTGGGAAGACAAAGACATCCCGCAACTGCGCAAGATGGCTGACAAGATGAAGGAACACGGTGCGCTGGCAGGGATTCAGCTGGCCTATTCCGGGATCAACGGCCCGAACCTTTATTCCAAAGAGGTGCCATTGGCACCGTCCGCGTTGCCGATCCGTACCTTTACCAATGATCCGGTACAGGCGCGCGCGCTGTCCAAATCCGAAATCAAGGATTTGCGCCGTTGGTTCGTGAATGCGGCGATCCGTTCTAAGGACGCAGGCTTTGATCTGATCAACCTTTATGGTGCGCATGGCTTTGGTATCTTCCAGCACTTCTTGTCGCGTGGCACCAACCACCGGACCGATGAATATGGTGGCAGTCTGGAAAACCGGTCGCGTTTTGCCAATGAGGTGATTGCGGATATGAAAGACGCAGTTGGCGACAAGATCGCCATTGCGCTGCGGGTTTCACTGGATGAGACCATTGGCGATCTGGGTTTCTCAAACCAAGAAGTGCGCGAATTCGTTGAAATGAACAGCAACCTGCCGGATATCTGGGATTTGGCACAGGGCACTTGGGAAGATTGTTCCGGCCCGTCACGGTTTAAAGAAGAAGCGGCGCAAGAAGAATTGGTGCGTGGCATCAAGGAATTCACCGACAAGCCGATTGTGGGCGTGGGTCGTTTCACATCCCCCGACGTGATGGCCAAGATGATCAAATCCGGCACGCTGGACATGATCGGCTGTGCACGTCCGTCGATTGCTGATCCGTTCATTCCGAAAAAGATCGACGAAGGTCGTGTCGAGGACATCCGCGAATGTATCGGCTGTAATATCTGCATCACCGGCGACATGACCATGTCAATCAGCCGCTGTACGCAAAACCCAACCTTCATGGAAGAATGGCGCAAAGGCTGGCACCCTGAAATCATGAATGCCAAAGGCGACAGCAACAACGTTTTGGTTGTTGGTTCTGGTCCTGCCGGTCTTGAGGCCGCTTGGGCGTTGTCGCGTCGTGGGTATGATGTGGCGATTGCCGAGGCGAAAACTGAGATTGGTGGCCGCGTCACCCGTGAACGTAAATTGCCCGGCCTGTCGGCTTGGGGTCGCGTTGTGGATTACCGCGAATACCAACTGCAACAGCGCGCCAATGTTGACATCTATCTGGACAGCGAATTGGACGCCGAAAGCATTCTGGAATTTGGGTTTGAGAACGTGGCGATTGCCACCGGGGCCACTTGGCGTCGTGATGGTGTCAGCCGTCAGCACGTTGTGCCGATGCCAATGGATGCAGCGGCGAAAATCTATACGCCGGATGATTTGATGGCGGGTAATGTCCCAACTGGGAACGTGGTCGTTTATGACGACGATCATTATTACATGGGCGGTGTTTTGGCTGAACTTTTGGTCAAAGCAGGTGCCAAGGTGACGTTGATCACGCCCTGCGCCTATGTCTCGGATTGGTCCAACAACACGCTGGAGCAAGCAACCATTCACGCCCGTTTGGTGGAAATGGGTGTCGACATTGTTCTGAACCGTGGCGTGGCATCCATTGCGGCCGATCACGTGGTGAGTGACTGCACATATACCGGACGTACGCAGACCTATGCCGCCGATGCAGTTGTGGTTGTGGCATCGCGCACCGGCAACGATGAGGTCTATCACACGCTGAAAGAACGCGAGGCCGAATGGGCCGACGCAGGCATCAAATCGGTCAAGATTTTCGGCGATGCCGAAGCGGCCGGACCGATCGCTTGGTCAACCTATGCAGGCCATCGTTATGCACGTGAACTGGATGGTGCAGATATCGGCGATGCCCTGCCATTCCGGCGCGAAATCACCGAGCTTGCGGTGGACTAATTATCGCAAAAAGCGTAAGATTTACAGGAGGTCGCCGAGGTGTTTGGCGACCTCCTTTTGGTTTTTAACCATCCATTCACTTTGCACGACCGAGGCCCCAAAATGACGCAAACTCTTGATATTCTGGACCGCTTGATTGGCTTTAACACTGTCAGCGCCAACTCTAACCTAGAGATCATCACCTATATCGAAGATTTCCTAGCGACCCGTGGGTTTGAGGTGACGCGCGTGCCGGATGAGACCGGGCAAAAGGCCGGGATTTACGCAAGCCTTGGTCCGCGCGAAGGTGCGGGGGTCTTGCTGTCTGCGCATACAGATGTGGTGCCAGTTGAGGGGCAAAACTGGACCCGTGATCCGTTCAAGCTGACTCGCGAAGAGGGGCGCGTTTATGGTCGTGGCACCACTGATATGAAGGGCTATGTCGCCTCTGTCATGGCGCTGGCGGATCGCGCGTCAAAGGCAGACTTAAATGAGCCGCTGAAAATCGCCTTTTCCTATGACGAGGAAATCGGCTGTGTCGGTATCAAGAAAATGATCGACAAGATGGAACCCACGATTGGCCTGCCGCGTGCCTGTTTTGTGGGCGAGCCGACCGAGATGCAGGTGGCCGTGGGGCATAAGGGTAAGGCAGCTTTGCGTGCCACATGTCGCGGGCAGGCGGGGCATTCCGCGCTTGCGCCGAATTTTACAAATGCATTGCATCTGGCGGCGGGGTTTGTGGCCGAATTGCAGGCACTGCAACAGGATCTGGCGCAAAATGGGGCCCGCGATATGGCCTATGGCGTGCCCTATTCCACGGTGCATGTGGGCAAATTGTCAGGCGGCACTGCGCTTAATATCGTGCCAGATACGGCGGAGTTGATCTTTGAATATCGCCACCTTGTGGCCGACCGCCCCGAAGATTTGGAAGCGCGTATTAACGCCGCAGCCGAACGGGTGACCAGCCAATATCGCGCAGCCTTCCCCGAGGCGGCAATTGAGGTTGAAAAATACAACGCCTATCCCGGCTTGGATGTGGCTGAAGGGGCAGAGATCGTGAACTTTGCCCAGAAACTGGCACAAACCAACGACGTGACCAAAGTCGCCTTTGGTACCGAAGCCGGATATTTTGATGCCATCGGCGTGCCAACTGTGGTTTGCGGGCCGGGCTCTATGGAAGGGCAGGGGCATAAGGCAGATGAATATCTGGAACTGTCCCAGCTGGCCGCCTGCGATCAGATGATGGACCGGGTGCTCGTCGATATTTCCAAGTAAATTTACCAAAGGCTATCTTATGTCAGATCACGAAATTATGGACGCGGGATTTACGCGCACGGCCCTTAAGGGGTCTCATATTGAACCCACATATTCTGGCGCGCTCAGCTTTATGCGGCGCAAATACACCAAGGATTTGACGGGTGTTGATGTGGCGGTGACGGGGGTGCCGTTTGATTTGTCGGTATCCAACCGGCCCGGCACACGGTTTGGCCCGCAAGCCGTGCGTGCCGCATCGGCACAACATTCATGGGGCCCGGTCTGGCCATGGAAATTTGATCCCTTTGAAACGCTGGCTGTCACTGATTACGGTGATTGTCTGGTGGACTGGGGCGAACCGCTGCAAATCCCGGATCAGATACAGGCGCATTTCGCGCGTATTCTGGAGAAATGCCCCTCCACACTGGCACTTGGTGGGGATCATTTCATCACCTATTGCGTGATCAAGGCCTATGCTGCGATCCATGGCCCCATCGGGTTGGTGCAATTTGATGCACACCGAGATGTAGAGCCGGATGACACCGGGCGGATGGATCACGGCACGATGTTTCATCGTGGCATTGCCGAGGGGATTATTGATCCGGATCGCTCTATTCAGGTTGGCATCAGAACCTATTTTGATGGCGAACAAGGTGGCAGCACCAAAGTGGTTTATGCCGATGAGGTTCATAACACAGCCGCCGCCGATCTTGCTGCGATGATCAAGGATCGGGTGGGCAATGGGCCATCTTATCTGACTTTTGACATTGATTGCCTTGATCCGTCCACCGCACCGGGCACGGGCACGCCTATTCCCGGTGGTTTGACCAGCTTTCAGGCGCTGGCGATTATTCGGGAATTAAAGGGCATTGATTTCATCGGCATGGATGTGGTCGAGGTGTCGCCACCTTATGATCACGCGGAAATGACATCCAACGCGGCGGCGTTGATTGCAGCGGAAATTCTGTGCCTAAAGGCATGGGCCAATGGCGCACGTTAAAGCAAGATGCGGGCGCCATCCTAGTGCAATAAAGCGATTGAATATCAGAACGGCATTTCGATGACTCAAGGTGATACTACACAGCAAGACATCGCAGCTGTGGTTCAGAATTATTTCGAAGGCATGATCTATGGGTCAAAGGCAAAGATGCAGGCGGCGTTTCATGAAAAAGCGCTTATCGTCGGCCATTTTGATGGCGAGCTAAGCTGGATGACACGCGACGATTTCGCTGATCTTTGCGTTGAAGAGGCGGAGCTGAAAGAAGGCGACAGCTTTGAGGCGCGCATAGAAACCAGTGAAATCACCGGCGATTGCGCCTTGGTTAAGGTCGTAAATCAAGTGTTGGGCGTTTGGTTCACGGATTACCTGTCACTTCTCAACATCGACGGGAAATGGCAGATCGTCAACAAGACATATTACGCGCATCCCGACGCTTAATCTGATCCCTGATCAGGACCTGAGGCAGAAGAAAGGCCCGCGTGTTGCGGGCCTTTTGTTTGTTTGGTGTCTCAGAGTTTTGAGGTGAGCTCT
>CANLDA010000037.1 GCA_947489325.1 uncultured Paracoccaceae bacterium
AACGGCGACGGTTTGGTTGCCGCCGTATCCACGTGATGATCGCGCGAGAAGGTTTTGTGGTGAACCACAAGAAGGTGCGGCGCAGAGGTGGCAGGAAGCGTGCGTTGGGCACGAGAAAGCCGATGGTGCTGCCGGATGGTCCGAACCAACGTTGGAGTTTGGATTTCGTGTCTGGCGCGCTGACAGACGGACGTCGCTTCCGCATCTTGGCGGTTGTCGACGACTTCAGTCGTGAGAACTTGGTACTGGTCGCGGACACATCACTGTCGGGGCATCGTGTTGTTCGAGAACTGGATTGCATCATTGCTGAGCGCGGTGCCCCGAAGACAATAGTCTCGGACAACGGCACTGAGTTCACCAGCATGGCGATCCTCAAATGGGTTCAGGCTACGGGTATCGATTGGCACTATATCGCGCCTGGAAAGCCCCAGCAGAACGGCTTTGTCGAAAGCTTCAACGGCAAACTACGGGACGAATGCCTCAACGAAACGCTATTTGGCACGTTGAACGAAGCCCGCAAAACGTTGGAAGAATGGCAGGAGGACTACAACTGGCGTAGATCACATTCAGCATTGGCAAACCTGACGCCGATGGAATTTTTGCAGAGAAAGAAGATGGACAAAATGGCCGCCTAACGCCAAAGATTTAACCCAAAGGACTCTGCTCAAAGCTGGAGGAAACTTGGGGCTCAGGTCACGACCATTGTCGCGGAGAATCTTGGCACGCATGCTCGCTCAGACACCCAGTAGTCCCTGTCAATTGAAAGCTGCGAACCGCTTGTCATGCGCCGCGTCTAAAGATCAGTCGGACAACCCCCGCGAGGGGTATCTAGCCATTTCAAGATTTGGCAAATCTCATTGATCAGACATTGCTGGAACTCCTGATCAATCAGGGATGCCTTGCTGCCGAGGGGTTCAAACACTGCGAACCGGTACAATGGGAGATTTTTAATTATGCGGGCGCGGCCTGTGTGTTGGTTTTCCCAGTAATGTGCAGTGAAGGCGTCAATAATAGGAATAGCACCACTCGATTGGGACAGGGTAAGTGCCGACAAAGACGTTTCCACGGTCATGGGGAATCTGGCGTTCGTGCCAATGTTACGCAATGCCAATTCATCCGCGACTTCGCCTAGCAGGCCAATGACTGGATAGGGGCGCAAGTCGCGCATGCTCAGAGGGCCATTGTCGACTGCCAGTGGATGATCTGGTGGAATAAAGCACATGTGCGGAATAGCGTTTTCGTATAGAATGCGCATCCCCGAGGGCATTCGCAACACGTTGGCAAACCCAGTCTTGAGCGCGCCGGATCGCGCAAAATCAATCACCCATTTTGATGATTTTACTTGCCAGGACACTGAAATGTTCTTTTGCGTGAGCTCCAGATGCTTCAATGCGCGCGGTACCAATTCCAGAGATGCAGAGGTGATGGTGGCAAAAGACAGGCGTCCACGTTCTTTTCGTACGATCTGCGCTGCGGCGTCTGCGAGATTTGTTAGCACGATGTAGTTTCGTTCAACCTCTTCCAGAAATGCTTCGGCTTCGGGGGTTGGTTTCAAACCTTTACTTTTGCGTTCAAACATGGACGCGCCGAACTGCCGTTCCAGCTCGGCAAGAATACGGCTGACACTGGGTTGCGACAGGTTGATACGTCGCGCAGCCTCGGAAACAGAGCCGGTGGACATGACGGTACGAAATACGTCGAGTTGTTTTTGTGTAAACATGATATTTGTTTTGCAAATATTATAAAGAAAAGAAAGTATTTTTCCAAATGGATGTGGCTCGCTAGGCTCGTGACAGCTTTTTGCCGGAACACCTGATGCCACCAAATGTTATCCTGATCATGACAGACCAACAGCGCGCTGACAGTTTGGGCTGCACAGGTAATCCCGTTGTAAAGACGCCCAACATCGATGCGCTTGCGGCACGTGGGGCGACCTTTACCAACCATTTCACACCGCATCAGATTTGCTCTCCTAGTCGTTCCACTCTTTTTACGGGGCTATACGCCCGACATCACGGGTTGACGCGAAACGGCGTTGCCCTGCCCGAAGATATGCCGCTGATTTCCCGCGACCTGAAAGAAAAGGGATACCGCACGCATGGCGTTGGCAAATTCCACTTTCAACCAATCCTTGCACCTGCCGAATATGAAATGCCGGATTCCAATGCATTTTGGACGCTGCCGCAAAGTCAGGGTTGGAATGGGCCGTTTTATGGTTTTGAAACCGTTGATATTCTGATCGGGGAATCCGTAAGTGCCACGCAGGGTGGTCACTATGCTGACTGGCTGACCAAAACCGCACCAGAAGCGGCTGATCTTTACCTGCCGGAACATGCTTTGGAACCGCGTCCAGATGATCTGGACGAAGTATGGAAATCGGCCATACCGGCGGAACTTCACTATAACACATGGATTACCGACCGGGCTTGTGACTTCTTGGAAGAGCAGGATCAGGAAAACCCTTTTTTCCTGTTTGTCTCTTATCCAGACCCGCACCATCCGTTTTCACCACCTGCGCCGTGGTGTGACATGTATGATCCTGATGAGGTTCCTGTACCTGATGTACAGCAAGATGAGCTGGCGTCGATGCCGTCCTATATTCTGGATGGGGACCGCGAAGAAGCTTCTAAAAGCTATGTCGAGTTTCTGCGCAATCCCGGCCCGCCTCGTGAGCAAGGGTTCATGCAAACCACGCAGCGCTTTGCGGATGCTTCTGTCAAATTGGCCATTGCACATACCTATGGCATGGTTTCGATGATTGACGATTGTATCGGGTGTTTGCTCGCGCAACTGGATGCAAAAAACCTCACGGATGACACGTTGATTATTTTCACCTCAGATCATGGTGAATTGCTCGGAGACCACGGGCTGATCCGCAAAGGGCCAAGCCCTTATCGTTCGCTTCTTCAGGTGCCCTTGGTGATCGCAGGACCGAATGTCGCGGCAGGATCGCGTACAGGGTTTACCAGTCACGTAGAGCTGAGGGCAACGCTTGCTGAGCATTTGAACATTGATGTTGGGGAAACTGACGGCTTGTCTTTTAAGCCAATGTTGGCTGATCCGAACGTGTCAGGGCGTGACTCTTTCTTTGCGGAATACCATCCGCGCACTCGAATGGACACGTACAACCAAACCCTTGTGACGGAGTTTTGGCGGATCACCATCTATCCGGAAAACCCGCTTTGGGGTGAAATGTTCAATCTGCAAAACGATCCCGGAGAGCATAAAAACTTATTCTTCGACAGTGCGTGTTCTGTCGAGAAACTGGCTCTGACCAGGCGACTTGCAGCGGAATTTCCGCCTGCTGCCAGCGCTGGCGGTGTTTCTATAGCCACGTATTAACCCATAAATGCTGATCTGAAAAAGGAAGAATGAAATGACTTCATCACATCTTCAGGAAACGATCCACACTGCTGCGCGGATGCACGCCCGTGAAGTACAAGAGGGCAAGCTGAGCCGCCGAGAGTTTTTGGCCAGATCCACCGCGCTTGGTCTTAGTGCCAGTGCGGCTTATGGCCTTTTGGGATTGGAAGCTCCGGCACAGGCTGAAGGTGCTGTACCCCCAAAACAAGGCGGTACGCTGCGTATCCAGATGGCCGTGAAGCCGCTCAAGGAACCACGTGTCTATGATTGGTCCGAAATTGCCAATGTTGCGCGCGGCACTTTTGAATACCTTGTTGAATACAACAACGATGGCACCTTCCGGGGTATGTTGCTGGACAGTTGGGAAGTAAACAGCACCGCCACAGAATATCTTTTGAAGGTCCGTCAGGGGGTCAAATGGCACAATGGCGATGACCTAACGGCTACGGATGTTGCCCGCAACATCGAAGCGTGGTGCGATAAATCCGTCGAGGGCAACTCTATGGCGGGCCGCATGGCGACATTGGTTGACAAGGAATCTGGACGCGCAATTGAAGGCAGTATTTCGGTTGTGGACGATCACACCGTCAAGTTGGTGTTGCCACGCCCGGATATCTCTATAATCCCGGCAATGGCGGATTACCCGGCTCAGATTATTCATTCCTCATTTGACCCCAATGATCTGCTTAACAATATTGGCACGGGGCCCTTTGCGATTACCGAAATGGAAGTCGGCATAAAAGCAACGCTTGAGCGCAAAACTGACTTTGAGTGGTGGGGCAGCGAAGTGTATGGTGGGCCTTATCTTGATCGGATCGAATATATCGATTATGGCACCGATCCAGCCTCTTGGATCGCAGCTGTTGAATCCGAAGAAGTTGATATGCTGCATGAGTCCGTAGGGGAATATATCGCGCTTCTCGATGGTTTGGATATGGAGAAATCCGAAGTCGTCACAGCATCAACGGTTGTCATTCGTCCTAATCAATTGGCCGAAGTGGATGGCGTGCGCCCCTATGCCGATGTCCGTGTGCGCCGCGCCTTGGCGATGGCTGTCGATAATCGCGTCTGTCTTGAACTGGGTTATAATGGTCTTGGGGCTCCTGCGGAAAACCATCACGTTTCACCAGTGCATCCTGCTTACGCGGAATTGCCTCCACAAGAGGTGAACCCAGCGAAGGCCAAAGCGCTGATGGAAGAGGCGGGCATGGCAGACTTTGAACATGAATTGGTGTCAATTGACGATGACTGGCGCAAGAACACGACTGACGCAGTGGCTGCCCAGTTGCGCGATGCAGGCATTAAGGTGAAACGCACCGTGCTGCCTGGATCGACGTTCTGGAATGACTGGACAAAGTATCCATTCTCCTCAACCAACTGGAACCACCGTGCGCTGGCGGTTCAGATCCTGAACGTCGCTTATCGCTCAGGCGAGGCGTGGAACGAATTCGGATGGGACAACCCAGAATTTGATGCATTACTGGATGAAGCGCTGGCGATCGCGGATGCTGACAAGCGTCGCGACGTAATGGCCAAAATTCAGAAACTCATTCAGGATGAAGGGGTGACAATCCAACCTTATTGGCGTGCTCTGTATCGCCATACGCGTCCCGGCTTGGTTGGTTGTGGCCAGCACCTAACATTTGACCACCACCACTATAAAATGGGTTGGGCATAAGCACACTCCCCGGACAATGAACGCCTTGTCCGGGGAGCGCGCCCTAAGGCGGGCCCATGATCTGGAACACAGATTGTTCCTTCGATCCGATTTAGCCCTTGGGGATCACAATCTTTTCGGGACTGTTGCATTATTCCGTTGAGGCTGGCCTTGCGCCTTTGGGTTGCAGCGGATTATGCCGCTCCTTTGATAGCATTTACTGCAGCAAAGGAGACGAACTATGGGAATGAAACGCACGGGCGAATTCCGCGCTGATGCGGTGCAGATCGCACTGACGCGCAAACAGGTGGCATCGATTTGGGTGTTGGACTTTCGACACTGAATTAGTGGATCACGGCGCATCGGGCACAGACTTGGACCTTGCCCGTGAGAATGAACGGCTTCGGCGAGCGAGGCGCGGCTTTGGGCTAGTTGGTCTTTGCGGATCATGTGCGCGGTTTCAACCCCGGCGAGCGTGGCGGCTGCCGAATGGAATGCTTTAAAGCCGAGCATTGGCCGGGTAATTTTCTTGATGAAACGATGGTCCTGTTCAACAATGTTGTCGAGATATTTCGATTGAACGATACCGATGATCCGGCAAACTCCCGTCAATTTAAGGATAACGTTTAAACTTTACAGACCGGCTAAATTGGCGCTGCTCTTGTCGATGACAATACGTTTCGGGACACCGTTGATGCCAACGGCACGCTTGAAGAACCGGCGCGCAGTTGCGGTATCGCGACGCTCTGACAGCATGAAATCAAGGGTTTGGCCATCGCGGTCAACCGCACGGTAGTGGTACATCCATTTCCCCCGAACTTTGATATAGGTCTCGCCCATCCTCCAAGAAACGGCTGTTGGCTTCTTTCTGGCTTCGGCACTTGCAGCGATCAACGGTGAAAATCTCACCACCCAGCGGTTCAGCGTGGCGTGGTCGATATCAACCCGATCTCCTCAAGATCCCTGTATGAGACGCCATAGCGCACATAGAAAAACACAGCGTACAAGATCACCGATTTGGGGTAGTGGCTTCCCTTGAAATCAATCGTCACAGTTGGTTGCTCGCGTTCAAATGCAAAGACTCTTTGCTAACACAGCACTGCCTAATACCCAAAACTTTGCGACAGAACCCTGTTCACCCATCGTCGTTACCATGCGGTCCTATCCGACACACCGGCCATCATGATACGATAAACGCTAAGCTAGAGGCGGGCAAATACCTCGCGGCCGATCATGGCCTGCGAGGGATGGAAAATGGCGTTATTGCGGCACGTCATGTCCTAAGATGTCGCACAGCAAACCAGTGTCGCAATAATGTTTGTAATGCGTGAGTTTGGAGCCGTTGGATTTCCAGAAATGCACAGTTTCAAAGTCAACCTGTTTGCCCGTCTTTGCACCCAACGCCCGATAGAAGCCTCTGACGACCAGATTTGCGTCATCAAGCGGTATGAATTCTTGGGCGTGTACCTCAAAGTTATCAAACAACGGGCCAAGTTTTTCAAAGAAACTGTTGGTTTCCGTAAGGCCATCCTGATTTCCGCCATAGGGAAACCCTGGCATGATGCCAAACTGAAAATCGTCGGAAAGAACTTCTGAAAGCTCGCCTTCTCCATTCACAATTTCATAAAAGCGCGTTGCCAGATCAGAGATGTTTGGCATGATGTTATCCTTTGTTTTCCATGTGCACGAGTGTTGCGACACAGATATTTTGGTCGCTCTTCTATGGGCGTCAGTCTTTCTGCTAAATGGAAAAAAGGCAAGTCTTGTATCCACATCAAGGATGCCATATCCATTAAATGTACTGCAGGTCTTTATTCCTATCCTGATTATGCAGTCTTATGTCGCGAGTCTGTTAGCGCTTTGATAGGTTTATTTGACGGGCGGGCTGTGAACTGGAAAACAAATTGTGAACCGATGAAAATCAAAGGAAGATCATTGTCCAAGCTAGTAGAGAACAGCGCAGCGGTTGCGCAAATCAAGAGCGATGATGTTGTAACCATTTCTGGCTTTGTTGGGGTTGGTGTTCCCGAGGAAATTCTGTGCGCAATGGAAGAACGGTTTATTACAACCGGCGCGCCCCGAAATCTAACATTGTTGTTTGCTGCGGCTTGTGGAGATGGGCAGGATCGGGGACTCAACCATCTTGGTCACAAGGGTCTGGTGCGACGCACAATCGGGGGGCACTACGGGTTAGCACCGAAACTAGGTAAGCTGGCGGTTGCCGATGAGATTGAGGCCTACAACTTTCCCCAAGGTGTGATTAGCCACATGTATCGCGATATAGCGGCAGGCAAGCCCGGCGTTCTGACCTCGGTGGGCATGGATACATTTGCCGATCCACGGATCGAAGGCGGCAAGGTCAACGACAGGAGTACCGAGGATTTGGTGCATCTGGTGGATATCAAAGGTCGCGAGGCGCTATTTTACGATGCGCCAAAGGTGGATGTCGCAATCATCCGCGGCACAACTGCCGATTTTTTAGGCAATATTTCTATGGAGAAGGAAGCACTGGAATTGGACAGTCTGGCACAAGCACAAGCGGCGCATAACTGTGGCGGGATCGTTATTGCGCAGGTCGAAAGCTATGCCGCGGATGATCGGTTGCCTGCCCGTGACGTGGTCGTGCCGGGTGCATTGGTGGATATGGTGGTTGTCGCCCGCCCCGAAAACCATCCGCAGACATTCAAGACAGTGTATTCGCCTTATTTGGATGGGTCCGCGCGTAAGGCGGCGGATGAGACCGAAGAATACCCGCTGGATGCACGTAAGGTCATGGCGCGTCGCGCGGCGTTAGAATTGCCTTTGTCGGGCGGCATTGTGAACCTTGGTATTGGCGTGCCCGAAGGGGTGGCGCGGGTGGCGGATGAACAGGGGTGGCTGGATAAGTTGACCCTGACGGCAGAGCCCGGCGTAATTGGTGGACAGCCTGCTGGGGGGCTTGATTTTGGATCAGCCATCAACACCGATGCCATTGTCGCCCAGAACCAACAGTTTGATTTCTATGATGGTGGTGGTCTGGCTTTGGCGGTGCTGGGCATGGCGCAGGTGGATCAATTCGGAAACCTGAACGTATCGCGTTTTGGTCCGCGTCTGGCTGGGGCCGGTGGGTTTATCAACATCAGTCAGGCTGCGCAGAATGTAGTGTTTTGTGGGACGTTCACGGCTGGTGGGCTGGTGACAGAAATTGTGGATAGGAAACTGAACATCCTGACCGAAGGACGGGATCGCAAGTTCGTCACAGATGTGCAGCAAATCACCTTTTCCGGGGGGCGCGCGGCGCGTCTGAAGACGCCCATTCTTTATGTAACCGAACGCTGCGTGTTTCGCTTGGGCGAAGAGGGGCCGGAATTGATTGAAATCGCGCCCGGTGCTGATCTGGATCGCGATATTCTGGCGCATATGGATTTTGCACCCAAGATGGGTGATCTAAAGGATATGGACAGCCGCATTTTCAGCACGGACCTGATGTGATGCAGTACGCTTATGATCAAGAAAACATTCTGGCGCGCATCATTCGCGGTGATTTGCCATCAACCCGCATCGCAGAGGGGCCGCATAGCCTTGCCATTCGCGATATTCGCCCACAAGCGCCAGACCATATTCTGATCCTGCCCAAGGGGCCTTATGTCTGCTTTGATCACTTCATGGCCAATGCCGACCCGGCGGAAATTGCGGATTTCTTTGCATTGACGGCGCAGGTCACACGGGATTTGAATCTGACACCGGAATTGGGCGGCGGCGGCTATCGTCTGATCGCCAACACCGGGGCAGATGGGTTTCAGGAAATTGCGCATTTTCACATGCACGTGCTGGGGGGACGTTGGTTGGGCCCGCTGTTGCCCGGTGCAACCGATGTTGAGACCGCGGAACAAGAGTTCGGCCCAAAACTGTCGAATGACATTTTGTTGAATAAGGAGAGGTAGGCGAACCCCTACATGTCCAAAATCAATTCTTCATCGATACAGCGGGAAACACAAACCGCGATCATCTGATTTGACGCTTTCTCTGCATCATTCAAAAAGCTGTCGCGGTGGTCTGGCCTGCCGCTTAGAACTTTGGTGATGCAGGTGCCGCAAATTCCCTGTTCGCAGGAAAAGTCTACGTCAATTCCGGCATTGTCCAAGGCTTCGAGGATGGTTTGATCCTCGGCCACGGCAACACGCGTGCCGGATTTTTTCAAGACGACGAAAAACTCTCCGTCTGAGTCGAGCTGAACCGGGGCATCGCCTGCAAAACGTTCGATATGAACTGTATCATCCGGCCAGCCGGTGCCGGCCGCCTGCGCGATGGTGGCATCCATGAATCCGCCGGGGCCACAAATATACATATGGCTGCCCTTATTGAATGCGGGCAGATGCGCCGCCAGATCAAACCGGGCGTCGCCCTTTGCTGCATCATTATATATCGTCAGGGTGTCCTTTGGGATTTCAGAGCGCAACGCTTTGCGAAAGGCAATTTTGTCTGGGCTGCGCGCGGTGTAGTGCATTTCAAATGAATGCCCTGCCGCGATACAGGCCCGCGCCATGGCCAGCAGGGGCGTAATGCCAATACCGCCCGCCATAAGAACATGGTGTTTGGCTGCGGGATCAAGACAGAATTGATTGCGCGGCTCACCCACTTCCAGAACCTGCCCAATGCGCAATTCGTCATGCATGGCCTTAGAGCCGCCACGGCCACTTTCTTCGCGCTGCACCGCAATGCGATAGGCCGACAGATCATCCGGCGCATTTGTGAGAGAATACTGTCTGATCAATCCGGGACGAATGTGAATGTCCAGATTTGAACCCGCCAAGAATGGCGAAATATCTTCGCCATTCACTGGGGTCAATTCAAAGGATGCGATTCCATCCGCCTGATATCGGATGTTCGTTAATCTTACCTGCATATCGGTGCCTGCTTTGGTCTTAGTGACAGTTTCGAGCTATACGAGGTTCGGCCCTTCTAACCCGAATTCCTTGAGCTTGCGTCGGTAGGCGACGGAAAATGCATCAGCCGCGATATGGAATTCCGCACTGAGATCAATGGGCAGCTCTACGGGACGCTGCGATTCCACCATCAGGCGGTCCTCTTCGTTCACGGCAGCCTGAAAATCGACCCATTCGTTAGCGGGTAGATCCATATCATGGTCGCGTGCTTTGACCATAAAGATTCGGGACTTTTCTGCCGAGATTGGGCACACCACATCCACGATATGTTCAATGCCACGCGGAAAATGCAGTTTCAGATACGCGGCGAACGGATAGAAAAGCTCATACTCTGACAGCAGCATGGCATAGTTGGCATCACCCTGAAAAACCGATCCGTCCTGTTGTGGGGTCATGATTTCATAGTAAATGCCATTGTCGCGCTCTTCGACTTTGTATTTTTCCACGACCGGGTTGTTCGGATCGCCGAATGTGCCCAGATGGGTAAAGGAAAAATGCGACGTGTCGCAAAAGTTTTCGATGTGGCGACCTGCTGCGGCCTCCCAGACCGTGCTCATATTGGCTTTTTGCAGCGATGTGTCGTCATAAAAATCAAATGTCGGAATTGGAAAGCGAGGCTTGTCGGCCAGACACACCCAAATCAGCCCATATTTTTCGTCGCATTGGAAGACGTCCAAGCACAGTTTTTTCGGGATTTTAGCGTCGGGTGCCGATGGAATGCTGGTGCATTGGCCTTTGGCCCCGAAATGCAGCCCGTGATAGGGGCAAATAAGGTCTCCATCGGGCGAAAGTGATCCGTGACTAAGGCGTGTGCCGCGATGTGGACAGTAGTTTGCGCTGACAACCAGCCCGTCTTTGTTGCGATAGGCCACAAGATCGGAATCAAGAAGTGTGACAGCAACAGGTTCTGAACCAACTTCAGCGCTTAGCGCCACTGGATGCCAGAACTCGGATAATACGTTCCAGTCGTTTTCGGAAAAGTCCGTGTTTTTGTCTGTCGTCTTGAGCATTTTTTAACCTTTTGATATCTTGGGTTTGCGCACGTTTCCGATATGGTGCTGCACCACCAGATTGGCGGTGCAGCAGGTTTTCTTATTCGGTGGAGGATGGCATTGTGCCAACAGCACCTTCGAGGAAATAGTTCATCTCCCAAAGAGCGCCGTCATCCAGAACTTCGCCTTCTGCCAACAACTCAGTGCCGTCTTGTTTGTTCAACGGGCCAGTGAAAGGAGAGAAGTTACCTGCGGCCATTTCGGCCTGAAGTGCGGTGACCTTGGCAAGGACGTCAGCGGACAGGTCTTCATTCAACCCTGCCAGTTCAACAACGCCCATTTCCATGCCCACAAAGGCACCCCATTCCGATGGCTCCCATGTGCCATCAACAATTTTAGAAACCGTTGGCAACAAGAAACGATCCCAGCGGAAGGTGACAGAAGCGACGTGACCTGTTGGTGCGTGTGGTTGCATGTTCAGCTGAAAGCCAACTGCCTTAGCACCGCGTTTTTCTGCGTTGCTTAGGACTGATGCTGCGCTGAGGTCGGTTGCGATTACGTCAGCGTTTTCATCCAGAAGTGCCTCGGCGATCTGTCCTTCGCGTGCCGGGTCCCACCAAGAGTTGGTGAAGATGATGGTGGTTTCATTGGCCTCATTGGCGTGACGCGCACCCAATGCAAAAGCGTTCAGGTCCCAGTTCACGAGGCCGATTGGAAAACCACCCAACATGCCAAGTTTGTTTGTCTCTGTCATGGAGCCAGCCAACAGGCCTGCAAGATACCAGCCCTCATAGGTGCGGGCATAGAAGCTTTCGAGGTTGTTGGCGTTGGTGATGCCGGCGCCATTCATGAAGGCTACATCAGGATAGCGGTTCGCTGCTTCCAGAAAACCATCGCTGTGACCAAAAGAAGTGCCGATGATTATGTTGTGACCGCGTTGGACAAGCAGGTCCACCGCGCCAACGATCTTGGTTGTCTCTTCCGGGATACTCTCCACAACAGTGATAGAACGTCCAAGTTCCTCTTCCATTTTCAGTCGGGCATGTTCAAAGGCTTCGTTCCAGCCCCCATCCTGTGCGGCGGACGCATAGATGAACGCGACTTTTGGGTCACCTTTCAGCTTGAACTCTGCCGAAGCGGTTGTGGCAATCAGCAAAAACGCTGAGGCCAGGAATGTCATTAATCTTATCATTCTTCCCTCCCTGTTTGGATGCAATATCCTATATGTGGATACATCATATGTCACAAATCAAGATTCTCTAAGCAAAAATATCCTTAAAAGCCCCGAGCGAAAATTTCCCCTATGATATTGATTTACAATATCAAATAGTGATGACAAGGGTTTCATTGGAATTGGACAGGATTTTCCGGTGGCAGCAAGGTGACATGAATCGTATTGAATGCGAATCATCACGGATACGCAGAAAAACCTTATAGAGAGGTTTTTCACGCCCTATGGGGTCACTGGGTTTTGCAAGCGATGCCCAAACGCCTGTTCTGCAAAAGCAGCACATGACAGAAGGTCAGCTTCGCAGCCGGGGCGGGCAACGATCTGAAGGCCGACTGGTTGGCCAAGTGGTGTCATTCCCGCAGGTACCGAAATGGCAGGGCAGCCCGTCAATGTGATGACATATGCGATGGCCATCCATTCCAGATAGTTGCTGAACTTCTGGCCGTTGCACTCCTCTACATATCGCTGTTCCAAAGGATAGGGCGGCACGATAGAGGTGGGCAGGATCAAAAATTCATGGCTGTGTAGAACTGACAGGATTTCCTGCCGAATGCGGGCACGGTCATGTTCGGCGGTGATGATGGTATCGGCGGACAGGCTTTGGCCGTCCTCGATGTTCCACACCACATCCGGTTTCAGCACATCACGGTATTCGGGCAGAAGATGCCCCCATAGGGTGGCAAATTGCAGCGCGCGCAAGGTTCGAAACGATGAATCCGTGCCATCAAGCGGCGGGGTCACCTGATTTGCGTGTACACCTTCAGATCGTAAGGTGGCCACTGCGGTATCCATAATCGCGGCCACCGATGGATCGACAGGTGTGATGCCAAGATCGGTGGAGAACGCTATTTTTGTGGGTTTTTTCGGGCCAGACGCCGCCGTTCGGAAATGATGGGCGGGCCATTGTTGGCGCGCATAGGGATCAATATCGGCTGGGGCGCACATCGCGTCCAAAAACAGCCCGCAGTCAGCGACATTGCGCGCGATGGGGCCTGCGACAGAGAGTGTCTGAAATGGCGCGCGATTGGGACCTTGGGCGACCATGCCAATGCCGGGGCGCAGGCCGACCACCCCGCAGAAACTGGCCGGATTTCTAAGAGAGCAGGCAAAATCCGTCCCCTGCGCCAGCCATGCCATGCCGGTTGCCACAGACACGGCCGCGCCGCCTGATGACCCCCCTGCGGACCAACCTGTATTCCACGGGTTTTTGGTGACACCAAACACCTCGTTAAAGGTGTTCGCGCCGGCCTCAAATTCCGGGGTGTTGGATTTGGCATAAACGATGCCGCCGCTGTGCTCAATCGTGTGAACAATGGCATCAGAATGATCCGGAACGTGATGTTCAAATGCCCGCGATCCATAGGTGCTGCGCACGCCAGAGACCAGACTGGAATCCTTAATGGCGACTGGCAGGCCGCAGAGAATATCATTTTGGGCTTGAGTGGTGCGTTGATCTGCGGCCTTGTGCGCGCGATCAAAACATAGGGTTGGCAGGGCGTTAACAGCTGGATCTACGGCCTTAATCCGGTGTTCCAGACTGTCGAGAATATCATGCGGTGTGATGTCGCCTTTGCGCAGCAGGTCAACAACCTGCGTGGCGTCCAATGTCCAGATGTCAGCCATGTCCGTTCCCATTTATGCATTATCCGCCGGTATGGATGTCTTGGCCAAGGCACCTACTTTGCCAGAGGTCACAACCTGAAAATCCTTCACATAGGTTTCGTGGTTTTTTTCGATCGTGCCCAAGTCATAGACATAGTTCACCAAGAACCCGAAGGATTGCTTCATGCGCTCATCAGATGTGTCGCCAAGCCAGTTGATCTGATCCAGCCGCGCACCATTACGCAAATGAAACCGCGCGACCGGATCGGCGGGGTTTTTGCCGCGTTTGGCGATCACAAGGTAATGCGCAATGAGGCGGGTCAGCAGGGGTTGCAGGGTCGCGCGCTGCGCGTCGTCCTGATGCCAATCCACGTTTTCCAAAGAGGTCAGTAAGGCGCGCTCATCATCTGAAATCAGTTTGCTGTCTTCATCCGCAAGAATGGCATTGTTCATCCAGCGGCTGAATCCCGGCACTGGTGATAGTGTGGAATAGGTGGTTAGCTGCGGCAATTCCTTGGCCAGCTCTACCACAACCTGTTTGATCAGGAAGTTACCAAAGGAAATCCCGGTCAGCCCCTCAAGGCAATTGTTGATGGAATAGAAAATCGCGGTGTCGACTTCTGCAAGGTCGGTTTCGTCGCGATCAAGGCCGATGATTGGGTCGATATCGCGTGAAATCCCCTTGACCAGCGCCACTTCGACAAACACCAGCGGGTCATCGGGCAGGGCGCTGTGAAAGAATGCAAAACAGCGTCGATCCGGGGCAAGCCTGCGGCGCAGATCATCCCAGCCGCGCATTTCATGCACGGTTTCATATTCAATCAGTTTTTCCAGAACAGCGGCTGGCGTGCCCCAATCAATGCTACGCAATGTCAGAAAACCGCGATTGAACCATGAGGTGAACAGATGGCTGAGGTCTGAATCTACGGGTTTTAGTTCAGGATGTTTGCGTACCAACGACAGCAACACCCGACGCATATCAACCAGTGACTGGGTGCCGTTGGGGGCCATGTTCAGGCGGCGAAACAGTTCCTGACGGCGAGGCTCTGCAATTTTTAGAAACCGTTCCAGCGTGGCGTCATCGCCTTTTTCGCCCAGTTCGGTGGCGACTTGTTTGATTTCCTCAAAATCAACGTGAAACCGTTCCCGCAGAAGCTTGAAAAACGCTATCTGCTCTGCTTCGTCCATGGCTTCGTAACGGTCCATGACGCGGCGCGCGATTGCGGTGCCGGATGCCTCACCCAGTGTTGACAAAAGTGCGTTGCACTCTACCTCTATGTCGGTGTGTTTTCCGGCGGTGTTGGCATCGCCAGATTTGCGGCCGATCAGATCAAGACCGGCGTCCGCGATGCTGTTGAGAAAGCTGGACACACCATATCCAAACCGCCCGCGTCGCGGGTGGGTCGCATTTTTTTCCGGGATCATGGCATTCATGCGGTATCTCCGTTTTTGGGCGTCAGGAAAAGAGGGTTTTGTAGGTGTCACGTAGTTTGGCTTTTTCGACTTTGCCCATGGTGTTGCGGGGCAAGGCGTCAACGATAATCACCTGTTTGGGCGATTTGAACGTGGCCAGATGGTCGCGGCAATAAGATATGATTTGTTCTGGGGTGATGGACACGTCTGTTGTCACGACAATCGCGGCCACGCCTTCGCCAAAATCCTTATGTGGCACACCAATCACGGCGCTTTCGCCGACGCCGTCCATGGCATCGATGATTTCTTCGACTTCTTTGGGGTAGACGTTAAAGCCGCCCGAAATAATCAGATCTTTGGAGCGCCCTACAATACTGAGGTATCCACCGGCATCGATTTGGCCCACGTCACCGGTGATGAAATACCCATCATCGCGAAATTCGGATTTGGTTTTTTCGGGGTTTTGCCAATAACCGCTGAACACATTTGGCCCGATGACTTCGATGCCGCCAATCTCGCCTTGGGGCAGGGGCTCTCCTGCGTCATTGGTGATGCGCACCGATACACCCGGCAAGGGAAAACCAACCGACCCGGCGCGACGCTCACCGTTCAGTGGATTGGAGGCGATCATATTGGTTTCTGTCATGCCATAGCGTTCCAGAATTGTGTGACCCGTGCGGGTGGCAAACTCTGCAAAGGTATCGGCCAGCAATGGTGCAGAGCCGGACACAAACAGACGGATAGATTGGCAGGCCCCACGCGTTAGGCGCGCGTCCTTTAACATACGGGTGTAATAGGTCGGCACGCCCATCATGGTTGTGGCCTGACCCAGCCCTGCAAAGATCTGATCAATGTCGAACTTGGGTAAAAAGATTATCTGACTGCCGCTGAGCAACGTGGTGTTGATTGCCACAAACAGCCCGTGCGTGTGAAAAATTGGCAAGGCATGCAGCAAGATGTCATCGCGGGTGATGCCCCAGATTTGAATCAGTGCCGCGGCGTTAGAATGCAGATTGCCATGGGTCAGCATTGCGCCCTTGGGCTTGCCTGTGGTGCCGCTTGTGTACAGGATGGCGGCGATATCGCGGCCTTGTGTCGGGTGTGTGGCGAAGTCTGCCGGGCCAAGGTTTTCTGTCAGACTGCCGTTGCCGGCTTTATCCAATGTCAGTACTGCACAAGTGCCGGGAAAGGCAAAGTCATCCGCCATGAAATGTGATGCCGGATCACACACAACAACCGATGGCTGGGCATCACCCGCCAGATATTCCAGCTCGTCCCGGCCATACCCTGTGTTCAATGGAATAAAGATCACCCCGGCGCGCACACAGGCCAGATACAGCGCCACCGCCTGCGGGGTTTTCTCGACCTGCATCATCAGGCGATCACCGGGCTTTGCCCCTGCATCGGTGATCCGGGCGGCCATGGCCGCGCTTTGCTGATCCATATCGCGATAGGTGACAATCTGTCCCGCGGCCAGCGTCATCAGGGGCGCATCAACCGTCGTAGGAAAGGCGGAGCGAAAGGTGTCGTATAGGTTCATGTCGTTGGTCATGTCCAAATTCCGTGCGGCATCAAGGCGGGATTATTTACGTTCTTCGTACGAGCCTTGTAGGTTTGTCATCATATCAACCATGGCATCCACGGTGGCCGCAATAAAGGCCTTTCCGGACTCTGCTGTTGCGACATGCGGATTGCCAAAAATCGCCGCATGCCCCTTGGTCGGGCGGGGGCGTTTGCCGTAGGTGCGCACAGGCACCATCGGGGCAACCAGATCCCAGCCGACAAGCGGCGCATGAACGCCTTTGAGGCGATCCATCTTGACCAGATCAGGCCGCGTCGCGAGCTGAAATGATGTTTCGTATTCGCCAGCATGACCCATGCCGCCAACTTGCGATTTGCGCATTTCGTGAATGGCCGCCGCGCCCGGTTCCCAATAGCTGACGGCGGTGACCATAAAGTCGTGATTATTATCCAGATCATCCTGAAGACGGCGGGCAACGGCGTCATTGGCGGTGCCGTTGGGGCGGTTGCCGTTCAGGATCAATAGGTTTTTGAACCCCATTTTGACCAGCGCCATGCCAACCTCGTAGACCAGTTCCTGATAGAGTGGGATCGACAGGGAAATCGTGCCGGGGAAGTTTTCAAACGTCTTTGACACGCCATAGTTCACCGTTGGGGCAACCACCGCGCCGATGCGCTGTGCGAGCAAATAAGAAATGTGTCCCGCCTGATGGGTGTCGGTGTCTGTGGGCATGTGGGGGCCATGTGCCTCTGTCGCGCCGGTGGGAATGATGACAAGGCGATTTTCTTCGATCACAGCCTCTATTTCATTCTGCGTCATGCGCTCCATTCGAACTTCTTGCGTCATGTTTCTTCCCCTGATTTTGACCTGCAATAGGTGGGTAAATTTTGGCAATTTCCAGGTCTAAAGTGCATTTTTCGTATTCGTATATCAGATATTGACATCCACATAACGGATATTATATCTAAATTGGTGTTGCAAGTCTACTGTGATAAATTGCTTGGCAAACCAAAAACGACAGCAAAGAAGGCAGGGTAAAATGGCACAAGACATAGCGAAAGATCCCAGTTCTGCATGGGACATTGTTATCACCAACACACGATTGCTGGATGAGGCAAACAAGGTTGATATCGCAATTTCCGATGGAAAAATTTCCGCGATGGGCCCGAGTATCGGTGGCCCGCGTAAGAAAACCATTGATGCAAATGGTGGTCTGACAACACCCTCTTTTACAGATTCGCATTTCCATCTGGACAAGGTGATGAGTCGTGGACTGTTCGGGGCGTTGAATTACCGCGAAGCGTTTGATCATGCCCGCGATGTAAAGTGCCAGTTCACCGTTGCTGATGTCGAAGAACGCGCCTGTCAGGCGCTAGAGTTGGCCGTGGGACACGGGTTGGGCCGGATGCGCGCACAAATTGATGTGGATTTTGCCACTGGCGTTGTGTCGATGGAAGGCGTTTTGCGCGCCAAGGAACGCTATGCCAAACAGATCGACATTCAGGCCGTTGCCTTTCCTCAAGAGGGCATAGTCAGTGACCCCAAGGCCGTAGGGTTCTTACGCGAGGCACTGAACATGGGGGCCGAGTTATTGGGTGGTTTGCCAGAGTTTGAGGCAAATGAAGACGATCAAGACACCCATATCAAAACGATTTTTGATCTGGCGGAAGAATTCGACGTCGATATCGACATGCACAGCGATTACACCGATCTGGAAGAATTCAAGACGCTGGAAAAGATCGCAGACATGACGATTGAACGCGGCATGCAAGGCCGCGTGAGCGTGGGACATTGCTGTGCATTGGCGGTTTATGGGGACAATTACACCAAGAAGGTGATCGA
>CANLDA010000038.1 GCA_947489325.1 uncultured Paracoccaceae bacterium
AATCGTGCCTTCATTTGTCCGTCCTTTTGTTGGGCGGACTCTACACAAATCTGGAGGAGTTTTAGGGGCTCAGGTCAATTTCTCAATACCAGCCGAAACCACAACATCACCAAGTCCATCTGCATTCAAGTCAGTAACAACAACAAAATTTCCCGAATATTTGTCGTTGTTCTTAAGATGTTGCGCGCCAAAATCTGCATCATCTGCCCAAACGCCGCTTTTTATAAAATTCCCATTTCCTCGCCCAAGAACCACACGAAGGCGCCAGTTTTTTGTTGCGCCGTCATAATCATGGAACACGGAATCCACGATCCCGTCACCATTGACGTCCCCTAATCCAGAAGTAATTTTAGGTTTGTTTTCGCGCTTGTTACGCGTTGGCGCAATGTTGGTGGCATCACGAATTTCATTGACCATACCTGTGGGAGAGAAATACCGGATGCATTCTGTTTCTTCTAGAGTTTTGCTAATTTCGTCTCCTCTAAAATAGAAACTTCCGCCTGTGCGAGCACGGTAAACTAACTCGTCAATTCCGTCGGCATTTACATCTACCACACGTGCACTGAAATAATTCAAAACTGTAGTTGTAAATTCTCTAATGAAGAAATCAAATTGCCCAGTAGCCCCTTCTGCAAGGACACCCAAAGTACATTCTGGAGCGCCAGTTGATGTCAGAGTTTTAACCCTAATGTCGCCAACAGCCAACCCTTCTTCCACAGCACTCCGCTCTGTTCCAATGTCATAAACAAATTCTTCAAGCAAAAGTTCTAGGTCGGGGTCCTCGTCAAAGTTCCCCAGCAATTGACCTGTGCCATAAGTCGCACTTTCTCGCCCCATGCGCCCACTCGACACAATGCGACCTCCGTCAAAAATGAAACCTTCGTCAATATCGAGGTCTTGGTATCGATTTGTAAGACTACGTACGTGTGGCGCGCGATGTTCCTGATCATACCGCCCCATGATGGCATAGTTTTGGATCGTGGTATCAGTGCGACGGTTTGTACCAATAAGGAAGCGAATATTTTCAGAGTCGCCCTTCGTCTGAAATACTGGGTATTGGATATTCCCCTCTACGGAATCATCCTTTCTCTGCACATCACTCGCGTTATTAAAAGTATAATACCCGCCTTTCTCATATGTATATACACTACCCAAATATGCTGATTCCGTAATTGGATCGAAAATAGAGTTAGCGCTCTCTTCATATTCTACCTGCGATGCCAATAATTCCTGCCGATTATCCCCATCAAGATCGACAACCGAGATCTGTGTATGAAAAACATCGCCGTTGTCGATGTCAGCGTACCTTCTGACAAAACCTTCAGTAACCGAGGTCACTGTATGTCCCGGATATGGCGATACGTCCAAATTCGGATAGGTTTGTGCAACCAGTTGATAGTTATCAGCGCTGTAGCCAAACACCGTTGGACCTGCGGGTTTGCTGCCAACAACTGCGTATGGATCAGCTGCATCAAAGGCATAATCGCGCCCATATTGCTGTACTTCGGTCAACAATCTACTTTGGGAATGCTGTGTGGGTTCGGAATAACTCAGATCGTAGGCTCTGATTTTTGTGGTCCCGTCTTTAACCTCGATTGCCTCTAGCCGGTGAAATTGTTTGCCCAGATAATTCGTCCCGGTCGCAAAATGTGCCAGTGGCGTATTATGGCGCTGATAATGGAATGACACCTCATATCCATTATACGCAACCCGTGCAGGACGCGGAGCGACGGCATCCTGCTCAGACGCCGAGGCATCGTTGTAAGCGTAGAAAAATTCCACCACATTCGGAGTGGGCTGCAAATCCTCAATCCGCGTCAACATCCACAGACGTCGGCGTGCATTAGAGATTTCATCAGAGTTAACACTCGCCGCCGCGGCAAGATCACCCAGAGATTCATATACAAACCGCACTCCGTTCTTCTGTGAAACAACAAAGGTGTTATTTGCCTGATCAAACGAAACCCGGAAAAATGAATCCTTGAAGGTCACAAAATCCCCGCCAGCTGAACAGCTCGGAGAAGTGCTTTCTGCGATATATTTGGACGAGTAATTCCAAGATGTGGCGTCCACCCCAGAGACCTTTATGCTTGCGCTGTCGCATTTGAGCAGTTCCATCCCATCAAGCAGGAAGATGTCACTGCCACTGTCATAAGACGGTGATCCCAAGCGATCGGACACTCGTGAAATCGACGAAAAGCCGCCAAGCGACCATCCCGGCCCCAAGACACTAAACGGGCCTTCGCGGCTTTGAGAATGTGAATTATACAGCAGGTCAATTTTTGGCTGCAGACCCCGATAGTCTGGTATCGCAACTTCAACTTTATACGACAACTCACCCGAGGTCCCCCCCAACGAAGCTGCAACCCCAAGAGTGCTGCCTTCTGTACCGGGAATGCCACCTTCTTCACCGCCATCCGGATTGGACACAGAGGCAAAATTCTTCTCTGCCGCGGCCTTGGCCTTTTCGTCTTCCTCAGCCGTCTCTTCCGTGGCCTCTTCATCGGTTGCAGCCTCAGGGTTTTGCGTGTCGCCCTGATCAGGTGAAGATTTCACCTCAGCGCCGCTTTCCTGAATGGCCGCCGACCCCTCACTTATATCAACATCATTATCTTGGGCCCAAAGCAACGCAGGAACAAACAGGGAAAAAAGCAACGAAACAATTCTAAGCAACATTGGGCAACTCACAAACAATCTAAAATTGATCACACCGTAGTGAACAGCAATTCAATTTTCAATCAAAGTTTGATGGCGAAGAAATTTTTCTCGTTAGGGTAGTTTTTCACTAAAACCCTGTAGCAGTGACAGGTTAGCATGTAGAGCTTGGGATCATAATACCGTGCGTTGAGGTATTGCAGGGCGGCTTTTTTGTCGAACCGCTCGCCGATGAAGCCTTTGGTTTCTTCAAAGGCGGTCAGGTCCAGCACCACCTCTTCGATCTCGCCAAACGGGCGATAGGCGGTCTCTGTGTCCTCGGCCCCGTCCCAGCCGATGGTCGATGACACCGAGCCAAGGTGGTCGGTGTGCAGGGTCGACACCACATCCGCCACGCCTTTTTCAATGCGGATCGCAGGGTAATGTTACACAATGCTTTTATGAATCTTGAACACAATTTCTTACAAAATCCCATGTTTTAGGGCACACCCAGACATCCTTAATATCTTCAGGTTCGACAATATAAATAAAATTGGCAACCAGCCAATCTCTAGATACTGTTTTTTCCTTGGATTGATAACGCGCTTCTGGCGGCAACGTACACCTTCCATATCCCCAGCCTCGACCATCAAGTCCGACAAATGACAAATCTGTTGACTGATCAAAAACGATACCTAAGGCATATTTATAAAAGTCTCCCGCAGTATGAATGGTGGTGAACCTCAAAAGCACACCCGCTTGGAAATAGGGCTTTTTGTGATCTACTAATCTAGTCCAAATCTTCTTATTATTTGATGTCATAACTAGGCTCTCTCCCCTTTGTACGATTTCCCTCAATATCTTCTTGCCCCTGATGCTTTCCCCTTTTGTCATGAGTCTCAAATTGGCCATGCGTCAAGTCAAACGCACGAAATGTTTTTTTCTGCGTTCGATATGTCTTGCGCTTATTATTTTATTTCGTTTTTTGCCGATCAAGTGTCCAGCCATTTTCTTCGGCTATTTTTGTTAAGATTTTTTCTGTATAGATTTGTTTTTCCTTGGGGTCGCTAATTTTGGCTCTTTCTGCGTCAAGCGCTTCTTGACTCTCAGGAATTCGGTCGAAACTTGTTACAGTTTCCGAAGTGTTACGTTGCGATGGCAACTCCGATGTGTCTACGGGTCTTCCATACCGCTCCAGCGTTCCATCTGCATTGTAGCTATACCCAGCGTTTCTATCTTCTTGAGTCAGCTCAACGTCTATCCGCCCCATATTCAAGGGTGTTGGGGTTAGAATCCCAATCACCGCTGAAAATGTTATCCCTACCGCAAGTTTACCAGCGAAGGTAGCCGAACATCGCGAATGCACCGACAAGCGATTGAAGTGCGATGACAGGCAAGAATGATCGCTTGAGATATCCGGGAAATAGCCCTGAACCATGCACCCAAGGGTCCTGGATCATGATGAGAAAATTTCCATAAAAGGCTGAATATGGCCTATTAAAGCGGAAAGAGCCATTAAAGAGACCACACATGGCCTATTGACAAGTATTGCCTCTAAAGGGCATATACGGCCTATAGTGAGGCTGAAATGGCCACAACCGGCAATTTGTGGCCGATAGGAACAACATGGTGACCTCAAGGCAAGTGGAAGTGGAAATCGGGCAACGCCTCGCGCGTCTACGGCTCGCTCGCAACGTGACGCAGGCCACGCTTGCCGAGAAGGCGGGCATCGGCGTGCGCACTCTGCGTCGCCTCGAGGCCGGGGAACCCTCGACACTGGACACGTTCCTTCGCGTTGCCACGGCCCTTGACCTCGAGGAGGCCATTCTCTCGGCATTGCCGGAAGGAGACATCCGACCAATTGAACGCGTTTCACAGAAGGGGAGCGAGCGCAGGAGGGCCAGCCCGGCATCGGAACGCCCGACGAAATCAACATGGACATGGGGTGACGAGGTAGATGACTGACGCGAGCGTCATGTTGTGGGGGCGACGTATCGGCGCCGTGAGCTGGGACGAGGCCCGCGCACTCGGTGTCTTTCAATATGAGCCGGAGTTCGTGGGTGCAGGTATCGAGGTCGCGCCATTGAAAATGCCGACCCGTGAAGCACCCTACGAGTTTCCCGCCCTTCGAAAGGAAACCTTCAAGGGGCTGCCGGGCATGCTGGCCGACGCGCTCCCGGACAAGTTCGGCAACCGGTTGATCGATGCTTGGCTTGCCGAAACGGGCCGAAGCGCAGACCGGTTCAGCCCCGTTGACCGGCTGTGTTACATCGGCAACCGTGGGATCGGGGCACTGGAGTTCGAGCCTACGGTTCGCAAGGCAACACGCTCAAAGAAGTTGG
The DNA here is from genome assembly GCA_947489325.1 of uncultured Paracoccaceae bacterium. Lineage (GTDB taxonomy): Bacteria > Pseudomonadota > Alphaproteobacteria > Rhodobacterales > Rhodobacteraceae > CANLDA01. The sequence continues at coordinate 4,977 of CANLDA010000038.1, forward strand.
AAGTGGCCCAGTTGGTGGACTTGGCCAACCGGGTTTTGGACGAACGTGAGAACCTTGTCGGCAGGTTCGGTGGTGAAGACGATGCCGGGGCCATGGAAGATATCCTGAGCGTTGGAACCTCAGCGGGGGGTGCGCGCGCCAAGGCCGTGCTCGCCTGGAACAGGGAAACCGGCGAGTTCAGGTCTGGGCAAGTCAAGGTTGACGAGGGATACGAGCACTGGCTCTTGAAGTTCGACGGTGTGTCGAACAACCGCGACAAGGAACTTGCCGATCCACAAGGGTTCGGAAAGATCGAGTACGCGTATCACCTAATGGCGAAGGAAACCGGCATAGACATGTCGGAATGCAGGCTTCACCATGAGGGTGGACGCAGCCATTTCATGACTCGCCGGTTCGACCGGGACGGACGCGGCCGCAAGGTTCACATGCAATCCCTGGGCGCGATACAGCACTTCGATTTCAACGACCCGGCCTCGTATTCCTACGAGCAGGCGATCTTAACGATCCGGGACCTGGGGCTCGGGATGGACGTGGTTGAGCAGCAATACAAGCGCGCCGTCTTCAATGTCGTCGCCCGCAACCAGGATGACCACGTCAAGAATATCTCGTTCCTCATGGACCGGTCCGGATCATGGCGACTGTCACCGGCCTACGACGTGGCTTACTCCTACAATCCTTCTGGCATCTGGACCCGCGATCACCAGATGAGCTTGGCCGGGAAACGAAACGATTTTACCCATGGCGACCTCATGGAATTCGCGTCGAACGCGGGCCTGAAGCCCGCGAGGGCAAGACAGGTCATCGAGGACGTCGTGGGCTCCGTGGCACAGTGGCCCTGGCATGCAGAGGAAGCCGACGTTGAGCCGTCGGACATTTCCCGGATCGAGAAAACATTTCGCTTGGAACTACGCGGCAAGTAATGCGTCTTGCCCGCTTAACGGGCTAAACTCGGCTTCAAAAACTTGACCAGAGTTTCTTGCGCTCGGGGTCCGTGGCGGTCTTGGCGCACACGGCTGTCACGGCCTTGATCTGCCGCATGCTCAGTGGCGTTGAACTTCGCCATGAAGAAATTGCGACAATCGTTGCAAAGCATTCGGCTGCACTGGAGACCTACGTTGCCGCAACAGTCCGGGAGAGCGTTCACGATGGGCGACAAAAGGTTATGTTGGAAATCTCGGTGGTGCCTCGGAAGGGTGCGGAGGGAGCAATATGTGCGCATTGAGGGCTAGCTCGACTGAGACAGGCGTCAATGCTCTTTGCACGCAGGCGATCGGAATGTCAGAGGCTTGGTGCGCGTGCCGGACCGCCGGCGCTCGCATAGAGCGTGGTCCTGGGCTTTGCTCAGGATTTGCTCCCCCTAGAACAGCGGACGCTCATAATGCCTGGAACAAAAGACGGCTCTGCGGAACAAAGCGACCGAAGTCGGTTAGACGATGAATGTCTGCTTCGCTTGGTTGCATTAGCAATGAAGCTCACCAGGGCGAGAAAAACTCCCTCGCTACAAAGGCGAACACTCAAACTGAATATTGAAGTTGACGTCAAAGTTATTTTTTTGCCCGAAGGCTCCGCACCGCGACTGGGCATTGTTACTTCGCCATGAAAGGGGTTGCGGGTTGGTCAAACCTAATCAACTGGCGACAAGAACAATGGTTCTGGAGGTGTAGATACTTACATTAACAAGAAACATCCCACATCACCAACTTGGCCAATATTGAGATTTGACTGGATAAGCCGGTACTCCCATTCGACCGTATTTTTGGAACACAGGAATATGTTGCATATAGTGTAATATGTTGCATTATGGTGAACGTATGTGTTAACTGATCAAACATACAAACAGATAAAGATCTGCCCAATGTTGGAAGTGCTCGGCCCTCGGCGAGAAATTAGCATATGCTTACAATCAGATCACTCGAAGCTGGCCTTTGAGGGGGTTAAGGAAGAATTTGCTACGGTCAATCACTTGCTCGACTCAGAACTTTATCAAATTCGTGTTTTTGATTGCGTTGAGGCGCTGATTTCACTCCTTAGTTTGAAGCTACAGACTGACCGCGCCGTGTCCTGCATATTTGTTGGCAGCACGCACACACGTTGGCGTGTCGCACATGCGCTGTGCAGTCCGTTGCGGCATCTGTTGCAGGCTTCGCGGCGTATCGGGCTTGTTGCCTCGGGTGTTTTTCTGGCCGCTGAAACAGGTGTGTTGATCGGGCAGTGTGCTGCTATTCATCCAAACTTTATCGCGTCATTCAACGAAGAATTTCCAGACGCTGATGTATCCGGTGCACTGCACACTCGCTTTGGCAAAATTTTTACAGCGTCAAGTTCAATTTCAGCGCTTGAATTGGCGTTTGAATGTGTCGGTCAGGATCTTGGCCGCGATTTGCAACAGGATGTTATGCAGTTTCTTGGCGCGCCAAGCGATTGTCAGAGCAAAAAGCCGATGCATATCGATAAGTTCGAAATTATTGGCAGACGCGATCCGGTGATTGCCCAGTGCATTCAGATTATGAAAGCTAACATTGAATTCCCGCTGCAAATGCCCGAACTGGCCAAGCTCGTAAGCGTGTCCTCTCGTCAAATTGAGCGGAAATTCAAAGCTTATGTGGGAATGACACCGCTTGTGACCTACAAGATTATCCGCTTGAATCACGCCAAAAAATTATTGCACCAGACCAAGCTTTCAACACTTGAAATTGGCCTTAGCTCTGGGTTCAGCGCGGCATCTTTCTTCTCAAAGTCTTATCGGGAAGTTTTCGGAATGACTCCGAAACATGACCGCGGCCCAAACGTTAATATCTATATAGAAACCCTACCCGCTAATATCAGATCAGCGGCATAATCAGGAGAAACCCATGGCAAGGCGTTCAATTCGAAAGCGCAAAGATCAGCCAAGCAAGCTTGAACAGACGCCATGGCGTCGTTTCAAGAATCCCTATGCGCCGATTGAGATTTTAACACCTGATCAGTTGCAACTGATCCACGACAATTCGATGCGCATTCTAAGCGATATAGGGATCAAGGTGCTCGACGCCCGGGCACGCAGTTATCTGGCCAAGGCTGGGGCCCGTGTGGATGAGGCCAGCGAAATGGTGCGCTTTGATCCTGATATGGTGATGGAACTGGTAGGGCACGCCCCTGCTTCGGTTGATCTGCATGCACGGAATCCCGACTATAATCTAACGCTGGGTGGGAATGAGATCATCTTTTCATCAGTAATGTGCCCGCCCTTTGCCAATGATTTGGATCGCGGTCGTCGGGCGGGGACCTTTGATGAGATGTGTGAATATGTGAAGTTGGTGCACTCAATCAACGCGGTTCATCAGGCAGGTGGTGGTGGTTTTGAACCGCTTGATCTACCAGCAGAGACGCGACATCTAGATGTGGCCTATGCTCATGCTACTTTGACCGACAAGACTTGGAAATTCTGGAGCAATGGGCAAACCCGTGCCCGCGATGCCATTGAGTTCGCCAAAATTATTATGGAGTGTGACGATGAAGGGCTGGCAAAGCATCCCGTGATCACTGCACCTATCAATACCAACTCTCCCCTGATGATCGATACGGCTATGGCCGAAGGGATCGTTGAGATGGCTCGGGTCGGGCAGCCTTTGATTATTGCGCCGTTTACTATGGCTGGTGCAATGAGCCCTGCCACCGAAGCAGGCGCCTTGTCTGTTCAGAATGCAGAGGCGCTCGCAGCCTGTGCATTGGCACAGGCCGTTCGTCCCGGTGCACCTGTTGTCTATGGTTCATATTTGACAAATGTGGACATGCGCAGCGGATCACCCGTCTTTGGGACACCTGTATTCGCCAAAACAACATGGGCGTCTGGTCAGTTGGCGCGGCATTATGGCTTGCCCTTCCGATCGTCGCTAAACACTGGGTCAAATTCGGTGGATGCTCAGGCGGCCTATGAAACGGAAATGTGTTTATGGTCCGCTGTAATGGGGCATGCGAATATCATCTTTGCCTCAGCTGGTTGGCTCGAAGGAGGGCTGTCTGGTTCATATGAGAAATTGATTTTGGATGCCGAGCTCTTGCAACTTATGACCGAAAGCATGCAGCCCATCGAGGTGAACACAGACACGCTTGGCTATGATGCGATCAAAGAGGTGGGACCTGGCGGGCATTTCTTTGGGTCGTCGCACACACTCCAACGGTACGAACATGCGTTCTATCACCCAATATTAACGGACACCCGCAACTATGAAACATGGTCAGAGCAGGGCGGTGAATCAGCCGATATTCGCGCTAATCGAATATGGAAACGGATGTTGGATGAGTACGAAAAACCACCGCTTGATCAAGCGGTTGACGATCAATTGAAGGATTTCATTGCCCGCAGGAAACACGAAATTACAGCGGGTCACGCGGCATAGAAAGGAGCAAATGACATGACAGCATGGATCAAAATGATCTCGGATCAGGACGCAGATGAAGAGCTGTTGGATGTGCTTCAACTTACACGTACACCGCACGGAACAGTGGACAATGTGATGCGGGTGCATTCGTTGCGGCCCAGTACGATGCGTGGCCACGTGACCCTGTACCGCGCAGCGCTGCATGATGACGCGAACACGCTGCCGGTTTGGTTACAAGAAACCATCAGTTCTTACGTTTCTACATTGAACAAATCCGCCTATTCCTACGCCAACCACTGGACCAACGCGCGCCATTTGATTGGCAATGATGCGCGGGCCGATGCGATTGAGACTGCAATGCAGACCCGTAATCTGGAGAGTGTTTTTGCAGGGCGGAGATTTGGCATTGCTGCGCTATGCTGAAAAGCTGACGCTAACGCCCGGAGAGATGGTTCAGTCAGATGTGCAGGCGTTAAAAGACGCAGAAGTGGATGATGGCGAAATTTTAGAAGCCAATCAGATCATCGGTTACTTTAACTATGTGAACAGGCAGCTAAATGGGTTGGGAGTAACCACGGACGGCGATGTGGTTGGATATTATGCCGAGGGCGACAAAGATTAAGCGATCTTCGCGGAAGTCGAAGTGAAGGTTACCGATTTAGTCACCACCTCTTTGACCCCGTGCAAGAGCTCTGCATCAAAACTAAGCGAGTCGCCAACGGACATGGGAAAGTCTGTGTCTCCGCATTGGTAGACACATTCACCTTTAGTGATTGTTAGGAACACATAACCACGATTGATGTATCCTGGATAGATGTCATCTTTGCTGCGATCAATGGTGACAGACACGGATTCAAACTCCAACGGGTTCTTACGATGCCGTCCGAGAATACGAAACTCGTGGTGGTGATCTGCAAAGCTCCGCGTTGCTGACAGGCCTTGGCCAGCCTTTACATAAGTGACATCTGCGGTTTGAACGCTGTCTGCGAAAAACGTAATGACGGAAAGAGACAGGGCTTCGGCCAATGCCTCAAGCGTGGACAGGGACGGAGAGACCTGTCCATTTTCAATACGCGACACCATGGCAGAGGAAATCCCGGAAAGTCCGGCAAGTTTGCGCAGGGATATATGCGCGATTTCACGTTGGCGTTTTACCGCGAGGCCAACAGTGACCGACAAGTCAACTTTGTCTGCTGGTTCGTTGATTGAAGTTGTCTGGTCCAAGGTCGCTATCCCGTTCATGCTACAACCTCAGCCATGAGGTTTACTGAATGTAACGTAGCATAGACCTAGGCACCAGCAGTGATGATTGGATGCTTGAACCCTCGTTAATCGACCCCAATGTCGTGCCTGAACTCAAGGGTTTCTATGTCGTTACGGTCCAAAATTCCGCGCACTTCGGGGCCATTGAGGAATAACAACTCACCCTTGTCCCAAATCTGTACACCGTCGAATGTCACATTGGCATCAAACATAGACCAAGCAATTTCACCCGGGGCATAATCACCACAGGTGTGAAAGTGCAAATAGCGTGGATTTGCAAATGCAACTTTGCCCCAACGCTCGATATTTCGTGATCCTTTTACGGGGTAGCTTGCGCCCGGATTAATCCCTGCATGCCAGCTGTGGAAAATCCAAGGGTCAAGATTTAATGCTTCGCCCACGCGCTTATAATGTTGTTCAATCTGCGTTACCAAACTGGCAGGACCATCAAACCCTTGAATACGCCCGTTTTTAACATGGCCCAAGATCGGTTCTGGCAGCAATAATTCGTCATTTTCATATTGCAAATTTCCCGATGCCATCAGCCAATGGGTAAAGGCAACGACACCGTTTGCGGTGTTGCAGGGCAAAGGGCGCGGAGCACACACAGGATAACGAGTGACGGTAAAATCCTCTGCCTCGCCTCGTGCGACGCGGGCTACGTCCTGTGTGCCTGATAGATCGGTGCCATTGGCGCAGGTGATGTGCCACGTTTCCGCTGTATCGGCAATGTGGTTGTACGCGGTGCGGATTTCTTCCATCACGCGGTGGGGCACAGTGCACGAAGGTCCGCCAAGGATCGATAAGTCCAGCGCATAGCTCATCGTTTTACTGGCTTGTCCGGGAATGTCTGAGAACCTTAAGGTGTCGCCCAGCCTTGAATGAAACAGCACATGGTCAAATGTATCGAGCGCACTTGATACCTCGGCTGGCATGTTTTCAAGGCCGGCATGATCCCCCACAGGAATGATCTTTGTGCTAATCCCAAGTTCGCCGGCCACCTCGGACACACATTCCGGTACCATTGCATCATAGATGCCCAGACCTGGATCTTCTGCCACGATGGCAAGGCTTTCACCAAATTTCGCGCCAATCGCATCCTCTATCAATGATTTTGCGCCTGCTTTAGGGTCAAATTCTAACATATCGTCCTTTAATTTCCAGCTGCGTCCATACGGCGTTCCTCTAGCACTTTTTCTAGCCAGCCTGTTTTCATTTCCGGTGTCGAGGAAATCAACAGATGCGTATAGTCGGCATGAGGAGGGGTGAAAATATCGTCTTTGGGTCCCTGTTCGACCACGCGTCCGCTTTGCATGACTACCACATCATCTGCAATTGCACGGACCATGGCCATATCATGGGTGATAAAAATATAGGACACGCCCAATTTCTGTTGCAACCGAAGCAACAATTCTGTGATCCCTTCAGCCACCAATGGATCAAGTGCCGAAGTTACTTCGTCACAGACAACTGTTTCTGGTTCTGCGGCGAGAGCACGGGCAATGCAGACCCGTTGTTTTTGGCCGCCGGACAATTGGTTTGGAAACCTGTTGATCATCTCAGGCGGTAAATCGACCAGTTCCAGCAATTCTTTTGCGCGGGCTCGTGCTGCGGACTTTGACAATCCAAGAAACACCTGGGCGGCACGGCCAATTGTTTCGCCAATGTCCTGACGTGGATTCATAGCCACGTCAGGCAGTTGGTAAACCATTTGTATGGCTTTGCGTGAAACAGCTGAACGGCCCGTTAGGGCATTCGACATTTGCTCACCCTTATAAAGGATTTGTCCGTTTGTGGGCGGTAACAATCCCATAAGGACGCGGGCCAGCGTGGATTTTCCACTGCCGGATTCCCCCACGATTGCCAAACAAGTTCCGCGCTGCAAAGTAACCGAGACGTCCCACAAAACCTGCAACTTCCCGTACGAAGCATCAATATTGTTAAGGGAGACAATTGCTTCATCCTGATCGCCAGCCGCAGCGGCATTCGCCGTTCGACGCACGTTCAATAGATCACGGGTGTAATCTTCGCGCGGGTTGGCCAAAAGGTCAGCAGTTGATTGTTCTTCCACTTCTTCCCCATGGCGAAGAACTTTGATCCGATCTGCAATCTGCGCAACAACGCCAAGATCATGGGAGATGTAAAGTGCAGCACTGCCAAAATCGCGGATCACTTCCTTTATGATCGCTAAAACGTCAATCTGTGTGGTGACATCCAACGCTGTTGTTGGCTCATCAAAGATCAACAGGTCGGGCTCACCCGCAAGCGCCATAGCGGTCATTGCGCGTTGTAATTGTCCGCCAGACACTTCGTGTGGGTAACGTTTTCCAAACTCTTCTGGATGGGGCAGTCCCAAACGACCAAACAGCTCGACCGCGCGTGATGCCGCTTTGGTTCCATCAATGTGCTGATGGATGTTGGTCACTTCTAACACTTGCGACAACAACCGATGTGCGGGGTTAAAAGCGGCTGCCGCACTTTGGGCGACATATGCTACTTTCTGTCCTCGGATATGGCTAAGAACATCTTCTGAAGCGCTGCGCAACTCCTGTCCATCAAGCCAGATTTCACCATCCGATAAGCGCAATCCGCGTCTGGCATAGCCCATAGCGGCCAGACCAATTGTAGACTTTCCGGCACCTGACTCCCCGATCAAACCAAGAACTTCGCCCCGGTTCAGTGTCAAGCCGATGCCCTTAAGGATTTCAATTGGTTTGGCCCGCTTGTTGCGTGGGTTTATTTCTGTCGCGATCCTTAAACCATGCATCTGTAAAAGAGGTTCGGTCATTTGTGCAGATCCAGTTCGGAATTTCGTTTCAAGAGACCGTCAACAATCAAATTGATGCCAATCGCAAGGATTGCGAGTGCTAGAGCAGGCAAGATTGGGGCCATGCGTCCAAATGTAATCGCGAGCGAGTTCTCTTTCACCATACCACCCAAATCCGCATAGGGCGGCTGCACGCCAATGCCCAAGAAAGACAAAGAGGAAATTAGGATCGCGGCATAAACGAACCGCAGGCCAAATTCGGTAAGTAGAGTTGGCACAACGTTGGGAAGCACCTCACGAAACAGAAACCAGCGCATGGTTTCACCGCGCAAACGAGCCACTTCGATGTATTCCATCGCAGCAACATCCGCCGCCACCGCACGCGTTAGACGGAAAACAATTGTGGAGGACAAGACAGACATCACCAACAACAGCGCAGGAAGTGAGGTGCCCAACGCAGACAGCAGAATCAATGCAAGGATCAGTCCTGGGAAGGCCATCAGAGCATCAACCATCCGCGTAATCACCAAATCAGACCATCCGCCAATAATTGCCGTAATAATGCCGAGAGGCACGCCGATCGCAAAGGCACCACAGGTCGCAAGGAATGAAATGATCACAGTCATTTGCCCACCTGCAAGAATGCGTGCCAACAGATCGCGACCCACATTGTCGGTTCCCAACCAATGCGCCCCGCTTGGTCGGGCAAAGACCTTACCGACGATTTCAACCTCGGAATAAGGGATGATATAGGGGCCAACAAACACTGCCAGCAAGAATCCGACAACGATGATCAGCCCAACTCGGGCACCCGTATCCAGTTCGTTTAGAAACCTTCTCATTTTGGTCTCCTACGGCGGGGATTGGTTAATAAGGATAGAATGTCAGCTGTCAGGTTCAGGATCACATAAACCGATGCAAATATGAGCCCACAGGCCTGCACCAGCGGCATATCGCGTTTCGAAACCGCATCAATCATGAGCCGCCCCATGCCGGAGTAGCTAAAGACAGCTTCAACCACCACGACACCAACGATCAGAAAGGCCATCGTCAACATGACGATATTCAAGATCGGTGACAGTGCATTGGGCAACGCGTGACGCAGGATAATCCTACGGCGTGAAGCCCCTTTAAGCGTGGCCATTTCGATATAGGGCTGGTGCATCACGGAAAGCACTGCAGCGCGGGTTAGCCGCATCGTGTGTGAAGAGGTAACCAAAGCCAGAGTCAAACACGGCAAGGCCACGGCGTTCAATTGTTGACCAAACGTCATACTGTCCGATAGTTTTGACAACGCCGGAAACCACCCAAGCGTCACAGCGCCCAGAAAGAGCAAGATGTAACCGAGCAAGAAGTCTGGCAGAGACACGAAAATCAGTGTCAGGATACTGACACTTTTATCCGTCGGACGTCCCTCATATAGGGCAGCCAATAAACCCAATCCGACGGACAACGGGATCGCAATGACCGCAGCTACTCCAGCCAGAAAAAAGGTATTTTTAAGTCGCTGCCCGATGAGTTCTGAAATCTCGCGACCGCTCACTAATGATTGGCCCAAATCACCTTGTACAAAAGCGTAGAGCCACTCAAGATATCTGATGATGGCCGGTCGTTCCAAACCCAGCTGGTCGCGGATGGCCTGCACTGCCTCTGGTGTTGCCTGTTGGCCTAACACGGCTTGTGCAACATCGCCTGGCAAGATTTCGGTGCCCGCAAACACAAGCAGTGAAACGATAATCAATGTCACCAGTCCTGAAGCCAATCGCTTCAGGACCAGTGCCGTTATCGAATGTTCAGCCATCCTTAGCTTTGAAGCCATGCGCGTTCTGCAACGCGCATCCCAGACAGTTCAAATGAACCCGCAGGATAGAAGCCTTTTACCTCGTCGCGTACGCCGTCCACGTTGTTGACAAAGAACGGGATACCCGCGCCGCCGTCTTCGTGGATCATCAATTGCAGATCATGGTAATGCGCCTTGCGCGTATCAAAATCGGTCTCTGCACGTGCAACGGCCAATTTTTGATCGAAGGCTTCGCGTCGCCAGCTTGTATCGTTCCACGCGCTTGCAGATGAATATGCTGTCGTTAGCATGATATCTGCTGTCGGGCGCCCGCCCCATGCACCACTAACAAAGGGCTTTTTGATCCAGACGTTAGACCAGAATCCGTCGGCTGGCTCGCGTTTGATATCAACCTTCAAACCCGCAGCTGCTGCGGATTGCTGAAACAGCGCTGCCATAGCTTCGGCCCCTGAAAAGGTTGTGTTGGAAGTGTGGAGTTCCAGTGCGCCTTCAAAACCGGATTTTTTCAGATGATGGGCGGCCTTGTCTGGGTCATAGGCCCGCTGTGGAATATCTGCTGCATGGAAGGGATCAGACGGTGGGATTGGATGGTCGTTGCCCAAGGACCCGAAACCAGCCATCACATTTTCTAGGATTTGCGGACGATCCAGTGCGTATTTAACCGCCATCCGCAGATCTGTATTGTCAAAAGGTGCCCGATCGCACGCCATCAACAACGGGCGGTGCCCAGCGGCAGCATGGTTTTCAATGTGAACACCGGGTGCTCCGTTGATCAGCTCGGCAGACTGTGGATCAACTCGGCCAGCAATGTGAATTTCACCAGTAATCAAGCCACTGATACGCGCAGTGGTATCATCCACGAACAGAACATCAATCATATCTACGTGGGCGCGATCTGCTTTCCAATAGTTAGGGTTGCGAGCGGCTGTCAGGCGTTCGCCGGGGATGAACTCTTTGACTGTGTATGGTCCGGTAAAGACCCCAGCCGAGAAATCTTCGGTGCCTTCTGGGACAATCAGAAGGTGGAAATCAGCCATCAGATAGGGAACGTCGGCGTTACCAGCAGACATTTGAAGGATAACTGCATGATCGCCATCGGCTTTGATATCTGCAATGTTGCCGAGCAGGCCTTTTGCCCCTGACGTGGAATCTTCTCCGCGGTGCAGGTTCAGCGAATAGATCACATCTGCTGCAGTCATGGTCCTTCCATTATGGAAGGTCACACCCTTACGCAGATTGAAGGTCCATGTTGCGGCATCAGCAGATGACTCCCAGTTTTCCGCCAACTCACCGACCAATTTGCCACCTTCTTCGATTTCGGTCAGACAGTTGCCTAAAGTGTAGCCCATGACGCCATGGCCCACTGAAGTCAGCTTTGTCGGATCAAGGGAATCGCCGGCGCTGCCGCCAGTTGTCCCGATCACGAGGTGTCCACCTTTGTTTGCGGCTGCCTTGGCGGGCGCAATAGCGCTTAACCCGATGAGCCCCGCAGTTGCGACAGTTGTCTTAAGAAAATCTCTGCGCTTAATCATAGTTTTCTCCCGTTTGTTTCACTAGCACGCGCCACCATTGATGAGGCGCTACTTTGACTATTGTTAAAGGAGTGATCCAGCGGCCCCACACAAACGCGACTCTAACATTACTGCTTTTAGCAGCCAATTTGCATTGCTTTTAGTTCTCCTTAGTCAATTATTTGCATAAGAGTTAACATATGTCTACTGATTCATTACATGGATAATGTCGCAGTAATTCACGTGCTAGAAAGATGTTTTCAAAATAGTATAAGCATCGTTGCCCCGTTCACCTAGTTTACAGAGGCAACGAAACCTCGTTTCTTTCACGCAACAGTGCGACTTTGAATAGCCCCTAGATTTGTAGACGCTTTCTTCCCTAACTTTGAGGCAAGGAGGCCGTTATGGGGAAGCCAAATTT
>CANLDA010000039.1 GCA_947489325.1 uncultured Paracoccaceae bacterium
TCTGATTGGGCTGGGCTTTGCCCCATTGCGCGCAACACAGGAGAGCCGTTTTTGGTTGTCGCAGCACAAGCCGAACCAGTAGACATCGCAATTTGAGGCAGATTCAGCAGGATGTCCGCCGCTGATGTGGCGGGAAAAGAGATGTTCAACAGCCCCGGTACGGTGGTCTGGTCGTGCCCGTTCCGGGTAAAGGTCACATTCAATTCCCGTAACTTCTGTAAGAACACGTTCTGCAGTTGGGTCAGTGTCTCTGCGGTTTGCAGGGTTTCTTCTTGTGCGATGGTGATCGCGCTGGCCAGCGCTGTACAAAGCAGAGGTGAAAGCGTGCCCGATCTGAGATCGAATTGCTGCCCCCCACCGAATTGGCGGGGTTTTACGGGAAGACCGTTACGCAGATACAGCATGCCGACACCAATGGGGCCGTGTATTTTGTGGGCGGACAGGCTTGCCATATCCAGCAGGGAAAAATCGACGCCCACCTTCCCTATCGCCTGAACTGCATCGCTGTGAAAGGGAATGCCTTTGCCCTGGCAAATTGTGCTGATCTCTTTCACAGGCTGCAAAACGCCTGTTTCGTGATTGACCTGCATGACGGATACAATCCGGGTATCAGGGCGCAAAAGTGGCCCTAGATCAGAGGAGCGAATGGACCCATCAACGTAGGCCGGAAGATAATCCACCTGTCCGCCCAGTCGTTCAAATTCTGCAAAGCATTCCAACACGCTGGGGTGTTCGATAGCCGTGGTGATGGCGTGGCCAAACGGAGGGCGCGCGCATAACAAATGGCCAAGGATTGCCAAATTGTTGGCCTCTGTCGCGCCAGAGGTAAAAATGATTTCATCCGGACGAATGGAAAGGCTGTGGGCAATGGTCTTCCTTGCCTTCTCAATGGCATCATTCTGCGCCCGTCCGGGGTGATGGTGCAGACTGTGGGGGTTAACCTGTGGCTGGGTCAAATGGCGTGACATGTTTTGCGCCACGCGCGGCTCGAGCGGCGTTGATGCAGCGTTGTCCAGATAGATCACATCAGGCAGGGACGACATGTGCCAATTCACGGTGTGCAAGGGCGGTGGTGGATTGCACCGGAGCAGGTTGAAGAGTCAAAAGCTGCGCAAGGGTCGCAATCGCAATCTCACCGGGTGTTTCGCCGGTAATGTTGGGCAGTCCGATTGGGCAGGTCAGGTTTTGCGTCATGCGCTGCGACAGACCTTGGCTATGCCAGCGTTTTTCAAATCGGGTGCGTTTCGTGGCAGATCCGATCAGCCCCAAATAGGTGTAATCATTGCGCAGAAGAACCTGTTTGCAGATATCGTAATCTTGTTGATGGTCATGTGTCATCACCAAAAAAGCTGCCGCCGCTGGGGCGCTTGCGACCATCATTGCAGGGCTGCGGGATGACAACGTCCGGGTATTGCTGGGCAAGGATCTGGGAAACACCTCTTTGCGGCTGTCAATCCAGGTGATGCTGAAGGGCAGGTGTTTGGTGCTGTCAACAAGTGCTTTTCCCACGTGACCTGCCCCAAACAACCACAGTTTCAGGGTGCGGTCCTTCAGGCGTTCCACATAAGTGGTGGTGGAGTTCGCCCCATCACGCAAGAGTGGAACATCTCCAATGCTTGCCATAGGTGCACCTGTTATTGTCGGGAGTTTGGGGAGCGCAGATTGCCAGCTTCGACCACAAATATGGCGGCGGGTCTGATTGCCCCGCATAAGATCATAGACGAGGAACACATCGTTGGAGCGTGCCAGTTCCTGATCGCTGGCAGCAAGCGTCGGTAAATCCAAAGTGGTCAGAACATCCACGACAATTCTGACATTTCCACCACAACATTGCCCCAGTTCAGGACCCAGAGGAATATCGACATAGGTTGGGTGATTTGCGTGGCCACGCAGCGCGTTGCGGCATTGCGTGGTGATCACCCATTCCAGACGTCCGCCGCCAATCGTGCCATAGGTCTGATTGGCGGAGACAAGCATCTTTGTCCCCACCTCACGCGGAGCTGACCCTTTGACGTCTGCGATTGTCACCAAGGCGCATTGGCCTTCTTGCCGTATCAGCAACTGTGCTTTGTTGATCCAGTCAGACATCAGGATACCTCAGATAACTTTGTGGCGCAGCCCGTCGCAGGCCGTCAGGATTTTTTCTGGGGTTGCCGGTGCATCCAAGTCTGGCAGGATTTTGTAATCTGCAACGCTTGAAACCGCATCGACATAGGCGTTGAAGACTGAATTGGCGAGGTTAAAGGGCGGCTCGCCAATCGCTTTGGAGCGATACACGGTATCTTCTCGGTTGTGGCTCCAGTCCACCAGTTCCATATTCATGACCGCTGGACGGTCCGAACAGGCCGGGATTTTATAGGTCGAGGGCGCATGGGTGCGTAGACGCCCGTGGCCGTCCCAAACCAGTTCTTCAGTCGTCAGCCAACCCATGCCCTGAACAAAACCACCCTCAAGTTGACCAAGATCAATGGCCGGGTTCAGGGATTTACCCACGTCATGCAGGATATCCACGCGACACACCCGGTTTTCCCCGGTCATCGTGTCAATCTCGACCTCAACCACCGCCGCGCCATAGCAATTATAGTGATAGGGACGGCCCTTCATCGTATCCGGATCAAGGTCGATGCATTCGTTTTTGTAAAACCCAGCCGCCGACAGCTGCACCAGATTCATATAGGCGTCATGCACCAGCTCCTCAAAGCTGAGGACCTGATTGCCAACACGCACGGTGTTGTTGGAAAATTCGACCTGCGCGCGGTCTACATTGTGGCGGGTTGCGGCAAATTCTGTCAGCCGTCCCCGCAGGATGCGGGCGGCGTTTTGGGCCGCTGCGCCGTTCATGTCGGTCCCAGAAGAGGCCGCCGTAGCGGTGGTGTTGGGCACCTTGTCGGTGGTGGTGCTGGTGATACGGATGCGGTCCACATCAATTTGCAACTCTTCGGCGACAACCTGTGCAACTTTGACATAAAGCCCTTGTCCCATTTCCGTGCCGCCATGGTTCAGGGATACGCTGCCATCTTGATAGATATGGATTAGTGCCCCGGCCTGATTCAGGAAATGCGCGGAAAACCCAACCCCGTATTTCATGGGCAACAAGGCAATGCCGCGTTTCAGATAGGGGCTGTTCGTGTTGAAATCGCGCACCTCTTGGCGACGGGTTGCATAGTTTGAGGACGCTTCAAGCTCATCCACAATTCGGGGCAGGATGAAATCGGAAATTGGCCAATCAAAATGGGACACGCCGCGCGTGCCTTTTGTGCCCATCGCGTCATACATATTGCGGCGACGCACGGTCAATGGGTCCAGTTGCAAGTCATGAGCGATGGCGTCCATCACCCGTTCTGCCGCATAAAGCGCCTGAGGCGATCCAAACCCGCGATAGGCCATGCCTGAACATATATTTGTACGGCAGGGATAGCCGTGAATGGTCACATTTGGCAGGTAATAGGCACCGTCCATGTGATAGATCGCCCGATCCAAAATAGCCAAGGATTGGTCTTCGGAATAGCCGCAATTGGCTGCGACGGAATATTCCACAGCCTCCAGCATACCCGTGTCATCAAAGCCGACTTTGTAATCAAATTGAAAGGCGTGGCGTTTGCCGGATGCGATCATATCATCATCGCGATCCAGACGGCATTTCACCGGGCGGTCCAGTTTTTTCGCAGCAATTGCGGCCAGTGCAGCCCAAACGGTCGCGCCGGTTTCCTTGCCTCCGAACCCACCACCCATGCGGCGGGTTTCAATAGTGACATTGCTGGCAGGTACGCCCAGAACATGGGCCAGAAGGTGCTGTACGGCGCTTGGGTCTTGGGTGGCACAATAGACCAATACGTTGTCGTCTTCTTGTGGAACCGCCATCGAAACCTGCGGTTCCAGATAAAAGTGTTCCTGCCCGCCACAGCATACGCGCCCCTCTAGAAAATG
This sequence comes from uncultured Paracoccaceae bacterium, assembly GCA_947489325.1. Lineage (GTDB taxonomy): Bacteria > Pseudomonadota > Alphaproteobacteria > Rhodobacterales > Rhodobacteraceae > CANLDA01. The sequence goes on from CANLDA010000039.1 coordinate 3,928, forward strand.
AGTGGCAGATTTTAGGGCAGCTACACTGTCGCCTCGTTCCAGCAAGCGCGGCTCACATAGAAAGGATTTGGCGGCCATGGCCTGATCAATGGACAGGATCGGGTCCAGATCTTCGTACTCGACGGCCTCGATGGCAGCAGCGGCACGGGCCTGCACATAGGTTTCAGCAACGATGGCAAACACGCATTGCCCCTCGTAATCCACGATGTCGCCAGTGATCACCTTGTCATCCCCGCGCCGTGCGTGGCCAAAATCATTGCTGGCGGGCACATCGGTAAATGTCAGAACATCCACCACGCCGGGTTGGGATCGCAGCCGTTCAATATCAATTGATTTGATCTGCGCATGGGCCTTACCGCTGAGACCCGGCGCCAGATGCAAGGTGCCGTAGGGTTCGCGAATATCATCGACATAGACTGCCTCGCCGTTAACGTGTTTGGCTGCACTTTCATGGATCAATCTGCGATGTACGCCGCCCTTGATATCAGAAGGCGGGTTAAAACCGATGTCGTGTGGGTCAGTTGGCATCCGACATCTCCATGCTGCTGGTGATACGCGGGGCAGAGGTGGGAGAGGACATGGTTAGCGCCACCTTGCGCAACAGGTTGGCCGCGACCTTGCTGCGATAATCGGCGCTGGCACGCATGTCGCTGATTGGTGTGAAATCCTGCGCCAATGCCGCGCAGGCTGTTTCAATCGTGGCGGCATCCCAGTTTTGGCCGATCAAGGCCTGTTCGGTCTGTATCGCGCGTTTGGGTATGGCTGCCATACCGCCAAATGCTATGCGGGCGTCAATGATTTGCGTGCCGTCCATTTTGATATTGAACGCAGCACACAGGGCAGAAATGTCCTGATCAAAGCGTTTTGAGATTTTATAGACAAACAGCGACCAGCCGAGTTGTGGTTTTGGCATCGTGATACGTTCCACAAATTCGCCGGGCAGGCGGTCTTGTTTGCAGTAATCGACAAAGAAATTCTCTATCGCTAAGGTCCGTCGTTGCGTACCTTGGCGTAAGGTCACTGTGGCATCCAGCGCGATCAGCGGTGGCGGGCTGTCCCCGATAGGAGAGCCATTGGCGACATTGCCGCACATGGTGCCGGCATTGCGCACCTGAGTAGAGCCAAACCGGCGCAACATTTCGCCAAATTCCGGATAATCACGGGTGATTAAAGGCAAAGCCTCTGTCTGGGTGGTGTTGGCCCAGATTGACAGACTGTCGGCATCATCATCAATGCGTTTCAGATCAGACACATTGCCCAGATAAATTACAGTCTCCAGCTTGCGGTGCATCTTGGTGACCCACAGGCCGACATCGGTGCCCCCAGCAAGAATGGTGGCATCTGGATAGGCCTCGTAGAGTGCTGCAAATTCATCTGCGGTGCCGGGCACCAGAAAGCGCTGGCCGTTCACATTCATCGCCAGCGGGCCAGTGTTTTGCATCTGGGCCAGTTGGTCGATAATCGCATCTTGTGTCTTGCGGATGGGATCGTCGCACGGGATCTCAAACATGCGTTGCCCGGATTTCACAATCGGGCCGTACCCGGTGCAGCGGCACAGGTTGCCGGCCAGCGCATCATTTAATTTGGGAACCGTTGGTTCGCCGTCATTTAGATAAAACCCATAAAGGGACATGGCAAAACCCGGCGTGCAAAACCCGCATTGTGAACCGTGTTCTTCGACCAATGCTTGTTGTACGGCATGCAAGCTGTCGCCACCGGTTTGTAAATCTTCAATGGTGACAAGGTGTTTGCCATCCAGTGTGGGCATGAACTGAATACAAGCGTTTAACGCCTGATAGCGCAGCCTACCGTTGATCAACTCTCCAACTAGAACGGTGCAGGCCCCGCAATCGCCTTCGCCGCAGCCTTCTTTGGTGCCTTTGCGCGCCGCATCGGTACGCAGCCAGTTTAAAACGGTTTCTGTTGGCGTAATGTGACGAATTTCGCGGATTTTTCCGCCCATTAGAAATCGAATCTGGTCGCGCATAGGATCCCCACTGTCGTATACAATTTTCGTCTAGTAGATGAATAACGGGGCGGTGAGTCAAACCCGCCGCCCCGTTTATTTGGGATCACGCATTCACATCAAATGCGGTCCAACCCTCGTCGGGATCGGTCCAACCTTCGGGCCATTTGATTTTGCCCTCGGCCTTCATCTTTTCAAAGGCAGGGCCACGATCATAAAGCGGTAGCGGACCACGAGTAGCGCGGATTTCATCGCGCAGGGCGTTAGTGGCGGTCGCGTCTGCCGCAAACTGATGGCCGTCTTTCTTGACGATAACGCCATAATCTTCGCGAGCCGATTTTTCAGACACGAGACCCGTAGTCACGTCATAGGCAACCAAGTCCATTTCGCGGGCCAGCGGGTCACCCCAACCGCCGCCGCCGTTGGTGATGATACGGGCGATCTCGCCTTGTGCGATCTTGACGTCATCCGACATCCCCAAACAGGCTTGTTCGGTCCCATTGCCGCGCTGAACCGTGGCCGAATAGATGCCAGAGGCCTGACCGCCATTCACCCCAACACACGACAATTCCGAACGATCCGCATTGGACAGCAATGTCGAGGGGCGCAGACTACGCACCCGTTTGTCATACCCAAATCCGCCACGACGATATCCTGCGCCCGCTGAATCCTGCGCCAGCGCAAGCTGTTCAATGCGGATCGGAAAACGGGTTTCTGAGAATTCCACCGGCAAGTTGCGAGAGTTCGGCACAATATGCACCACGTCCGAGCCGTCGGCCCAAGGACGTCCCGGCGCACCGCCGCCCAGAACCTCGCGGAAGAGATAGAAATCTTCTTGCGTTTTGCCACCATGCATCCCCCAAATCCGAATGGTTTCGTGATCTGCGGGAATGTGGCCTTTGGTTGCCTTGGCCAGAACCCCCGCAAAGGTGCCCAGAACCCGCAGGAACAAGAAGAACCGCATACCCGTTGGTTTGCCGAAGGTCGGCGTGATCAATGTGCCTTTTTCGGGGAATTTCACCTCGAGCACATCAAGACAGCCTTCGTTGATGTCGATTTCTGCCGCACGTTCCGGGCTGTCTGCAAGGGAGCGCAGAACAGGGGCCATGAATTTGCGGATGAACACACCATCGGAATAATCGATCGGCCAGTTGATTGGGCCATCGGCCTCATCATCGGTGCCGGTGAAGTCCAAAACGATTTTCTCTTCGGTTTTGGTCATCGTCACGCGAAAAGCGTGTGGCGGGTGATCGCGATCCACACCGTCGAATTCGATGTAATCTTCCCAAGTATAGGTGCCGTTTTCGATCTTGGGCAGCAATTCACGGCGCAGGGTTTGCGCGCAATTGTCGATCATCGCGTCAAAGGCCGCTTCGAGCACTTCGATACCATAGCGTTCGGCCATCGAAACGATCCGCCGCGAGCCCAGCTTCGCCGCACCAATTTCGGCGTCCACATCGCCGCGCAGGTGATCGCCAAGACGCGAATTTCGGAAGACGATGTTATAGGCGCCTTCGTTCAACACACCTTTGTCATAGAGTTTCATTGGCGGGATCACGAGGCCCTCTGCCCATTGGTCGCGCGCGTTTACGGGTAGCGATCCGGGAACCGACCCACCCACGTCATCGTGGTGGCCGAAAACCTGAGAGAACCCGATCAACGTGCCTTCGTGAAAGATCGGCACCGTGGTGCACAAGTCTGGTACGTGGCCAATACCGCCACAGGAATTATAGGGGTCATTCCAAAAGAACACGTCGCCCTCATGGATATCGCCTTCCTTGAAGTATTCAAACACTGGTTCCACCAGCGCCGAATAGGATCGGCCCGTCAGTTTACGGCCGCGTTTGTCAAATAACGCCACGCGATAATCGTGCTGATCCCGGATCATCGGAGAGCGCGATGTGCGTTCCACCGCTGCTTCGATTTCCAATTCGGTTGAACGGACTGACCCAGTGATTACTTCCAGCTCAATCGGCCCCAGTTTTGCCTTTGCGTTGGTGCCATCAGCCATTGTTCTTCTCCAAAATGAGGTTGCCGTATTTGTCGGTCCGCGCGCTCCATGTCGGCGGGACAACCACGGTGGAACCGTATTCCTCGATCACGGTTGGGCCTTGCACGACCTGATCCAGCGCCAATTCGGTGCGGTCATAGATGTTGCATTCTGTCCAACCTTGTCCGGCCCAATAAATCTGACGTGTGGTGGTTGGCGCAGCTTGTGTGCCGTCGTTTTCACGCAGTTTAATCTCGGGACGGTTTGCTTCGCCGACGGCCTGCACGCGCAGGTTCACCAGTTCAACGTCCTGTTCGTCGCGATAATCAAACCCGAAGGTTTCAAAGTGAACATTGTGGAATTCGCTCCACATTTGTTCAATCGCGGCGTCACCAGTTGTGCCTTCGGGAATGGATACCAGCACCTCGTGGCCTTCACCGACATAACGCATGTCAGCAAAACGAACGAGTTGCACACGTTCTTCCTCGACGCCTTCTGCGATCAATTCGCGGCGACCTGTGGCCTCTAGCTCGGCCCAGTTGGCCTCGATCTCGGCGCTATCGGATGTGGACTGTTGGCGCACCAATGTGCGGATATAATCCTGTTTCACATCACAAACATGTAAGCCGTAGGCCGACAAGTTGCCCGGATTGGGTGGTGAAATGACCGTGGTCACATCCAGAAATTCAGCAACGTCACAGGCAAACAACGCGCCTGCGCCACCAAATGACACCAAGGCATAACCGCTGGGGTCTTTGCCGCGTGTTGTGGTCACCTGACGAATGCCGTGCACCATGTTGGCGGTGGCAATTTCCAAAACGCCGGCGGCGACTTCTTCGGGAGACATGTTATAGCGCTCACCCAGCACATCATATGCCTTGGCCGCAGTTTCAATGTCGAGTTGCAGCTCGCCTCCAACCAGCGCTTTGGGCAAGCGACCCAAGACGGCGGCGGCGTCGGTTACGGTGGGTTTATCCCCTCCGCGGCTGTAACAGATCGGACCGGGCACAGCGCCAGAGCTGCGCGGGCCAACCTTGAGGTTTTGATAATCATCAATCCATGCCAGCGATCCGCCACCAGTGCCAACAGTCACAATGTCGAGCATGGGAGTTTTGACCGGATAATGTTCAATCATCGACTGACTGGTCATCGCCGGCTTCAGATCCGTCACCAAAGACATGTCAGTTGACGTGCCGCCCACATCCAACGTCAGGATATTGTTATACCCCGCCAGACGAGACAGATGGATCGCGCCAAGAACCCCACCAGCAGGGCCGGACAGCAGCATTGTCACCGGTTTTTCACCAGCGGTTTCGTGTTTCACAACACCGCCGTTGGATTGCATGATAAGGAAAGGAATGTCGCCAGCCCGTGCGCGCACAGCTTCGCCAGCGCGGTTCAGGTAGGTTTTGCAATAGGGTTTGACCATCACGTCGATCAATGTGGTCATGGCGCGTTCGTATTCGCGATATTCCGGCAGAACCCGCGAAGACAGCGAAACAAACACATCTGGATACCGCTCGGCGATCAGTTTGCCGATGCGTTCCTCGTGGGCGTTCCCTGCATAAGAGTGCAGAAGACAAACGCCGATACATTTGACGCCTTGTTCAATAAGGGCATCCACAGATTCCATGGTCGCCGCTTCGTCAAGTTCTTCAAGCTCGGCACCTGTGTGATCCAGGCGGCCCGGTGCTTCGCGTACTAGATGCAGTGGCACAAGGCGCGGTGGCTTCACCCAGAACAAAGAGTTGCCGTATCCATCAGGTACTGACTGGCGGGCGATTTCGATCAGGTGACGAAAGCCCTTGGTCACAATCAGGCCGAGGCCTTCGAACTTGTGTTCCAGCACGGCGTTTGTCGCTGTGGTCGAACCATGCAGCAGCTGCATGACATCTTCGCCCTGCATGCCGGCCAATTCGAGGACCTTGTCGACGCCATTCAAAAGGCCGACGCTGGGGTCAGATGGGGTACTGGGTGTCTTCACTACATGCTGGTCGCCGGTCTTGTCGTTAATGGCAACAATGTCTGTGAAGGTCCCCCCAGTATCAATTGCGATTCTCAAACTCATGGGAGAAGGGCCTTTCATTACGATTCGCGTATAGTATCCGTTATATGGATATACTATTCATTTTTATTTCACGCAATCAAGAGAATCTTTTTCCGTTTTTCGCAGAAATTTTTAAAATGGCACCAATCCACACTCCTTAATAGGTAGGGTTTTACGCATGATGAGATTTTCTTATTTTTTTGAATACTATATCCGCTATGGCGATATTTTTCATTGACATGTCGCGACCAGACAGTGGATGCTTTGGCCATGGACCGACTGCGCACCTTGTTAAGTTGATAGTTGATTGCTGACCCACAGCAGGAGAAATAAAATGAAGAACATTTTAGTTGTCGCCTTAACCCTGTTTTTTGGAATGACTTCTGCGGGGATGGCAGAGTTTAAACTCGACGGTGAGCCAAAGATCGCATTCATCTTTCATGGCGCCGCAGATAATGCTGGCTGGGCGGAATCACACAACAATGCCCGCCTGAAGATGGAAGAAGCGCTGGATACACGCATCGCCTATGCAGAGAATATTCCAGAAGAAACCACCAAAGTGCGCCAAGCCATTGATCTGTTCATCAGTCGTGGCCACAACATCATTGTTGGCACATCATTCGGATATGGGGACGCCTTTCTGGAGGCCGCCAAACAATACCCGAATGTTGCGTTTCTGAATGCAGCCGGAACCACCAATCACGATAACCTCGAGAGCTTTTATGCCCGCACATATGAGGGATGGTATCTTGCTGGCATGATCGCGGGATCTGTGACGGAGACCAACAAATTGGGGATGGTCGCGGGCTTTCCTTTGTCGCTTGTGAATTGGGACATCAACGGATTTACGCGCGGCGCATTGGCCGTGAATCCGGATGCGACCAATTCAGCGATCTTTGTGAACACCTGGTATGATCCGGTGATTGAAACACAAACAACCGAGGCCTTGCTGGAGCAGGGCGTTGATGTGGTTGCCACCGATAACAGTACCGCGCCCGTAGTTACGGCAGAGCGGTACGGCAAGAAATCCGTTGGGTATCAGGTAGATATGGCACCCCATGGGCCAAAGGGCAATTTGACATCGGTTTTGTTCCATTGGGAGGCACATCTGATCCCAACCGTTCAGAGCATTATTGATGGCAGCTGGGAACCTAATCCATATGGGGCCTTTGTGGGTATCAAAGAAGGTGCGATTGGCCTTGCAGACCTAAGTGAAATTGCCCCGGCAGATGTGGCCGCAAAAGTGGCGGTGACCCATGCGGCGATCAAAGCCGGAGAGCTGACACCTTTTGATGGTCCGGTCCTTAAGCAAAATGGCGATGTCGTCATCGAGGCTGGTGCATCGCTTGATGATGGGCAACTGTGGGGCATGGAATACTTTGTGTCAGGGGTCGTTGGGACGATGCCAACCGGCCTATAAACAAGAACGATTGTAGTCATACAGTGGAGAATTCCATGTCCAAGGCGATGGAACTAAGCGGGATCGACAAAAGTTTTAACGGCAAACCCGCGCTGACCAATGCCAATCTTGAAGTTGAGTGGGGCGAAGTACATGCCCTGCTTGGCGAAAACGGCGCCGGCAAATCAACGATCATGAACGTCGCAACAGGGGTTTATGCTTCAGATGCCGGCGACGTGACGCTGGACGGCAAAAAGCTGAAGGTGACGGGGCCGCAGATGGCGACCGAACTGGGGATCGGTATGGTGCATCAGCACTTTCGTCTGGTGACGCGGTTTACCGTTGCAGAAAACGTGCTGCTGGCGTGCAAGGATCAGCTTGGCATTCGCACAACCCACGAAGCCGCCGAAGCAATCAACGCCAAAGCGGCCGAAGTTGGATTTCCGGTGCATGCGAATGCAATTGTCGGTGATCTGTCGGTGGCTGAACAGCAACGCGTTGAAATCCTTAAGGTGCTGTTGCTGGGAGCCAAGATCATCATTTTGGATGAGCCCACCGCCGTTTTGACTGATCAGGAATCTAATACGGTCCTCGAATTTGTGCGCAAGTTGGCAGAGCAGGGGAATGCGGTGATCCTGATCACTCATAAGCTGCGCGAAGTGATTTCCTATAGTCATCGGGTGACTGTCATGCGGGGCGGTGAAACGGTTCTGGTTGGTGCGGATGCTGAAAACCTAACGGCGGAAGAATTGGCCGCGCATATGGTGGGCGAACAGATTATGGCGATTGAACCGATTGATGCCGAGCCGGGCGACGTGCGTCTGCATATCGAAAACCTTGTTGTGCCAAACCCGATTGGCGGCGTGGGCGTCGAAGGTGTCGACATCAACCTGCGCGGCGGTGAAATTCTGGGAATTGCAGGTGTTGGCGGCAACGGACAACAGCAATTGGCCGATTGCCTCATGGGGCTTGCAGATGCAGATACAGGTAAGATTGAACTGAACGGTGATGATGTCACGGCAAGTTCTGTACGCAAACGTCGATCAGATGGGTTGCGGTTTATTCCAGCGGATCGATCCCAAAGCGGCATTGTCCCGGATATGACGGTGGCGGAAAATCTGGCAATGACTGGCGTACCGGATGGCCAATATGGATCTCTGATGTCCATTTCGCGCAAAACAATGCGTGCAGATGCCAAACAAGCCATCGAAGATCATAACATCATGGGCGCATCCCCCAATCGATCCTCGCGATTGCTGTCAGGTGGTAATGCGCAAAAGCTCGTTCTGGCGCGAGAGTTGCGCGACAATCTGTCTGTTTTGATTGCGCATTCCCCGACACGGGGCTTGGATGTGAAGGCCTGTAAAACGGTGCACACATCGATCAAGAACGCCGTGGAAAATGGGGCCGCTTGCTTGCTTATCAGCGAAGACCTTGAAGAAGTGCTGAGCCTGTCAACGCGTGTTGCAGTCATGAGCAAAGGTATCATCGTTGGAGAACTTCCTATGCAAGAGAACACACGCGAAGAAGTTGGAAAGTTGATGCTCGGCCATGCTTAATTCTGTTGTACTTACCCGCCGTCAGAAAATCCCTCTGGCATTACGCGCAAGCACATTTGTGCTTGGTTTGACAGTTGGCTTTTTGGTGAGCTGTGTCGTGCTGCTTATGTCTGGGGTGCCGCTGAATGCGATCTTCTCGGAGTTTGTCTATCAGGTGTTCTTTACATCACTTGGGCAGTCCCAAACCATTACCACCGCGACACCACTGATATTGGTTGGATTGGGGGCTGCGGCGGCGATGAAGCTGCGGTTCTGGAATATCGGCATTGAAGGGCAATTATGGTTTGGCGCGATGGCGTCCACTTGGGTGGCGATCAATGACATCGGCCCCGAAAACATCCGTTTGCCGCTTATGATGTTGGCGGCTGTTCTGGCCGGGGCATTCTGGATTGCCATTCCGGTGTTCTTTAAGTTGAAATACGGTGTGAACGAAATCATCATGACGCTGCTCATGACCTATATCGCCTTTCAGCTTGTGCAACATTTGTTGTTTGGCGCTTGGCAGGATCCATCGACAAGTTTTCCGGTCAGTGCCCATTTTGACGAAGCCGAAAAGCTGGCGCGACTGGGGTGGGGCAATGCCTATACAGGCATCTGGATTGCTTTGGCAGCCGGGTTTGCGATGTGGTTCCTCGTGGATCGTACGCGGTTTGGGTATTATTCCAACGCGGTTGGCCTGAATATCGTCACCGCCCGCAGCACGGGCCTGCCGGTCACTGCTGTGATCGTGATTTCTGTCCTGTTGTCGGGCGGCTTGTCCGGCCTTGCCGGGGCGGTTATTACGTCAGGTGCGGAATACCGGCTGACGCAGTTTCTGGCGCATGGATTTACCTTCAGCGGCATCGTAATCGCTTTTGTAGCGCGCTTTAATCCACTGGGTATCATCGTTGCTGGGTTGATTATCGGCGGCATCTATACCGCCGGCGAAACCCTTAAGGTGTTTTATTCTTTGTCAGAGGCGGTTGTCGTTCTGATCGAAGGGATATTGCTTCTTAGCCTGCTGATATCCGATTTCTTCAAGACCTTTGAGGTCCGTATCCGCAATCTGAAAGGAAACTGATCATGGAAGGGTTTTTAATCAACTGGATCACCACTTTCCCCAATTTCGCAGCGCCACTGTTGTTGGCCTGTATGGGGTTGATCATCTGTGAACGCGCTGGTGTGCTTAATCTTGGGGCCGAGGGTCTGATGGTTGTCGGCGCGATGTTCTCGGTGATGATTATCTATAGTGGCGGCGGTATCCTTCTTGGGGTCGTGGGCGGCATGTTCGCAGCAACGATGTTGAGCCTTGTCTTTGGCATTGCGGTGGTTGTTTTTCGGGCCGATCAGGTGCTGTCTGGACTGGTCGTCGTGGCGCTTGGTACGGGCATAACTGGCATCGTTGGGCGCGCCTATACGCACAAGCCTATTCAGGGTATCGAAAAGTTTGACGCCGGCGCATTGGGGGATATTCCCTTTATTGGTCGGCTGGTGTTTGAACAGGATCCGCTTGTCTATGTCACGCTCTTTATCGTCATAGCGGGGTGGTATTTGTTGATGCGCACCAATTGGGGCTTGCGATTGCGCGCGGTGGGTGAAGACCCGGCCACAGCCGATATTTCGGGTGTAGATGTGCAAGGGATGCGTTTGGTGGCTGTGATGATCAGCGGGGCATTATGTGGTCTTGCGGGTGTGTATCTGGCAGTGGTGTCCAGTCAGGTTTGGGTGGAACATATGGTTGCCGGGCGTGGCTGGATTGCTGTGGCTTTGGTGATCTTTGCGCGCTGGAATCCGATCCGTGCGATATTTGGCGCGTTGATATTTGGCGGGGCTGAATCGTTGACGCCGCGCCTGTTGGCCATTGGGGCGGATGTGCCTGTGTACCTGATGAATATGCTGCCTTATGCGATCACTTTGTTGGTGTTGTTGTGGCCCTATATCCGGGGCAGGGCGGCCTCTTCCGCGCCCAGCAGTCTAGGACATGAGTTCCTGCGGCAAGATCGTCACTGAACGACTACCGGTTGGCGCCGGTAGGATCAGCGGCGTGATTTTCCAGATACTGAAGTACGATGTCTTCCGTGATGGCACCGTTGGTGGTGGAAAAATACCCCCTGCCCTAAAAGCGACGACTCCAATAGCGCTTTTTCGGATGCGGGAATTCACACTGCACCTTTTGGGATGATAAGAACACAACCCGATTCTTCGCGCTGAAGCGCTCCCGTCTGGAAGACGGGGGGTTTAGACCAAAGAGTGGATACTAAAACCGGACAGGTATGACCGCCATGTGGACATATGGCGGCCAACTTCGTAAGCTTCTATAAGAATATACTTCGCAACAATTCTGAGCTGGAAAAGAAACCAAATATGAACAAGCTAAAAAGCTCTGAGGATCTTCCGGTCAGCAGCTCCACTCCCCTTAAGGGTGTAAATCGGGCACTTCAGGTCCTTGAATATGTTGCTGTACACAAAGGCCGCGCGATAGATATCTCTGAAGGCTTGGATCTTTCATGGGCCACGCTTCACCGTACCTTGCAACAACTTGAACAGGGTGGGTTTTTGCAAAAGAACCCGGATACCAATCAATACAGCGTTGGCTCACGAATGTGGTTTATCGGGTCCACTTATGTGGCGGATCACGCAGCGCTGGAAATTGCGCGCCCTTATCTGGAGCGTGCGGCCAAGGCAAAGGGCGTAACAGTTCAGTTCGTTGAACAGTCTGGCAAACAATCAACTGTGTTGTTTTCTTTACACTCGGGTGAAGCGATCACCAAAGCAGCAACCGGATATCACTTTCCGCTACATGCCGGATCAAAAGGGCAGGTGCTTCTGGCTAGTTCGTCTGATGAATTTATCGACAATTACATCGCGGAGGGCCCAAGCAAGTTAACCAAAAATACGATCACTGATCCGAACGAGCTACGCCAGAAATTGACACAGGTTCGCGAAGATGGTTACGCCATAACAATCGCAGATGTGCAATTGTTTTCGGGATCTGTGGCCGCGCCCGTCTTTGACGCCAAGGGCAAAACAATTGCCTGTGTGTGTTTTGTGACGCGCAAGTCCTTTTTGCTAAAGGAAGAGAACCAAGAGATCTTGTTGGAATCTCTGCTGGATACGTCCCAAAGCATTTCGATGTCCTTGGGATGGCGCCCCTAATTTCCTTCGTCGATTCTGGGTAGAAAACGGATTACAAGTCTCTAATGATTGGCAAAACAGCCCTGAATTCATTCGTATTTGCCTGTCGTAACCATTCGAATAGCACCATTTCGGTCGTCACAAGAGAAATGTCCGCTGCGCAGGCGCGTTCGATCGCAGCGGCCTTGTTTAGAGCGCATCTCGATCCGATGGCGGAAGCACAAAGCCATACCGTGTAGCCATGTTGCAATAGTCCTAATGCAGTTTGTAGGACGCACACATGTGCCTCTGTCCCTGTGATGATTATTCCCGTCTACAAAGGCGTGGTTGCGAGAAATCGCCTCGGCATAACTTGCCGCAAGCTGAAACTGATCCGTTTC
>CANLDA010000040.1 GCA_947489325.1 uncultured Paracoccaceae bacterium
CGGATCATCCGCTCCTCTTCAGAAAGCTGTGCCTCCAGCAAAAACGGATCCTCCCAGTTAAAACTGCTCAGCGCGGGTCGACTTTGGGGGGCGATATCTTTTGCCATTTGTGTAGTCCTTATTCTGCGGCGATTGCGACAGCATTTACAGCCGCGTCGATAGAAGCTTCGAGGATGTCCAGACCTTCGGCCAGATGCTCGATAGGGGTAGTCAGCGGCGGCAGCAGGCGTACTGCGTTGGCCCGGGTGCCGCAGGGTAGGATAATCAGGCCGCGCGCTTCTGCTTCGGCGATGATCGCACCCATCAACGCGGGGTTTGGGTTGTTGGTCTGACGGTCCGTGACCAGTTCAAAGGCAACCATTGCACCCAGGCCACGCACATCTCCAATCGCTTCCATGCCGGGACGAGACGCGATGTCGTTCAGCCGGGTTTTGATGGTTTCCCCGATCTCTGTAGCGCGGGCGCAGAGGTTTTCTTCTTCGATGACATCAAACACAGCATTTGCCGCGGCGACGGCCAGCGGGTTACCGGCATAGGTGCCGCCGATACCGCCCACAGGAGCAGCATCGACGATTTCGGCCCGGCCGGTAACGGCTGAGAGCGGGAACCCACCAGCCAGACCTTTCGCCATTGTGACCAGATCGGCGGCCACGCCAGCGTGTTCAAATGCAAACAGTTTGCCGGTGCGGGCAATGCCGGTCTGCACCTCATCCGCGATCAGGACGATGCCGTGTTCGTGGCAGATGTTGCGCAGGGCTTGCAGGAATTCAGGTTGCGCGACGTTGAAGCCACCTTCGCCTTGAACTGGCTCGATGATCATCGCCGCTACACGTTCAGGATCGATGGAGCTTTTGAGGAGATTGTCCAGCACAGCCAGCGACTGCGCAACGCTGACGCCGTGGAATTCGTTCGGGAACGGAGCGTGCAGCACTTCGGGCGGCATGGCACCAAACGCTTTCTTATAAGGATTGACCTTGCCGCACAGTGCCATGCCCATCAGCGTCCGACCATGAAAGGCCCCCGAGAACGCGATGACGCCAGAGCGACCGGTATAGGCCCGCGCCATCTTGACCGCGTTTTCGACAGCCTCGGCACCTGTGGTGACCAGCATGGTCTTCTTTTCAAAATCGCCGGGGATGGATGCATTCAGACGTTCCGCCAGCGCGATATAGCTTTCGAATGGGGCAACGTGAAAACAGGTATGGGTGAACAGTTCTGATTGCTTGGCGACGGCTTCCATCAGCTTAGGGTGACGGTGGCCTGTGTTGTTCACGGCGATACCAGCAGCAAAGTCGATATATCGCTTGCCGTCTGCGTCCCAAAGCTCAGCATTCTGTGCGCGGGTTGCATAGATTCCACGTGTGCCAACGCCTTTAGCGACTGCAGCATCGCGGCGCGATTTAAGGGTTTTGTTGGTGCTCACGATAACCATCTCCGTAAATTTGAGTTAAATTTGCAGAGTATATCGCTCAAATTATTGAGCATTACTAGAGGGAAAGTTGCGCACCATCCTTGAATGTCATATGACGTGAAAAGGCCGGAAAAGAGAGCAATAAAATGGTTGATGATTTTGACGTTGGTGGGCGGTTAAAGCAGATAAGATTGCAATTTGGCTTTTCTCAAAGGCAGTTAGCTGAGGCCGCCAATGTTCCGCATGGGCAAATTTCGATGATCGAAACCAACCGCAGTAGCCCATCGGTTGCCAGTTTGCGCAAAATATTGGGCGGTTTTGGTGTGACGATGTCCGAATTTTTTGAGCCTGATTCGACATCAGCCAACCAGGTTTTCTTTACGCCCACCGAGTTGCGAGACCTGACATCTCTGCTTTATCAATCTAACGACGCCGCCCAACAAAGAATCACCATCAAGCAAGTCGGGGATGCCAAACTGCATGGTTTACAAGTTCTTCAGGAACGTTATGAACCCGGTGCCGATACCGGCGACACCATGCTGGAACATGAGGCAAACGAAGGTGGAATTGTCACAGCTGGTGAAATTGAAATCACTGTGGGATCTGAAACCCGTATCTTGAAGGCGGGGGATTCCTATTTGTTCAATTCGCGTGAACCCCATCGTTTTCGCAACATTTCGGACCGCCCTGCCGAGATGATTTCCGCCTGTACGCCGCCATACCTTTGACCCCCCAGAGACAGAGCCACAAATACGAATTAGCTATAGCTTGCTCCGCACTGAGGTTTTTACCTAAGCGTTTTACTTTGTGGTCACAATTGGCGCTTAACGGCCATTCGCACCCTTGTAATGAATTCCCGATTTGTCCGCATTGTGTAATTTTACTTACCCCAAATCTTTGCAATCGCAGCTAACGACTGCTTTGACGGACTGCGCCGCAGCAAAATCACGGTAAATAGGCAGCCAGATAGGCGACTTTGCAAAGCTCACTATCTGCGCATAGTTGGCCTCAACGGCCGTCGCAGCACTGATGCTAAGGTGTTCCGCTTCTTGAATGGTGGCTTGGAACCCGGATTGTCGTGGTTATTCAGATGCAGCAACGCGAACAAAAGCCTGCTACACTAGGCAAAATACAGAACCTGTGAAAGCCAAATGATAACACATATACCCACTATATTCATTGTAGGACTGTTGAATTTCCCGACACAGACATTGGCAGATGCGCGTGACCTCGCGGAGACTGTCGTCGATTGCCTGAACGAAAAGAGCACTCTGAATAGAGAGTTAAGAATCTTTGAGACTCACGGGCCAATTGCGCGAATTCTGGAACCTGATGATCATCGCAATTCTTGCACGGCACAACACTATTTCTGCGTTGTAAGCGCTGAAGTTAACTGGATGCTCACTTGGAACATTATTTTGAAAGTGGAGAGTGAAGAACTCTTCGCTTATGATCTGTTTCCGAAATTAATCGCAACAGATTATCGGTACTCGCACGTTCCATTCAATGTACCCGTTGAAGTTGCTGCAGCAGTATCGGAATGCGGTGTGAAATGAAAAGGCCATTGGGTCGGTGAAGCGCTGTTCATTGCGCCAGAGCCAAAGCTATCATCCAAGGATCTTGATGGGTTTTCTGGTCGACCGTGGGACGGCACAAGTGAAGACTTGTTGCCGCCCAATCCAAATAGAAGTGATTGAAACTTGGCAGGCAACTTCGTACCGCAGACTGTAAGTTCGGCTGGTCCCGGATGCTGCTCTTGCAGCGATGGCGGCAGTACGCGCTGCGCCCGCAGCATCTTAAACCTGGGGCGAAGGTCCGGAATGGGCCGAAGTTACCAAATCCGCTCCATCACAGGTGAGCACAGTCGTAAGTCGCTATCGCTGTAATAGAGCCGCGACCCAGCGTTTTTTTGCGAATATGCTTTGCTCCAATGATCTATTCCCTTTCCCGATACTGCGCTCCTGCTTCCTGTAAGAAAAGCTAAGACAAAAAGGACTACCACAAGCCATGGTCGGCGTCGCCTTAAGTTACTAGTCAAAACATAAATTAACATTAAAAATCAACATCTTGAGATATTTTCTCGAGTGGTGTGCGGTCAACCCGTGAACAACATAATGTTGTGCCTAAGGACAAATGTCGTGAGGCGTCTAAGAATGTGCACAGAAATTTATGCCACCAATCTGCGCTTCGAATTGAAGAAGAACGGTTATACAAAGGCGAACCTCAAACAGTTGTTGAGTATCAACGATCCGGCTGTGAAGTTTCTTATCGAATCTGGGTATTTGAGCGCCACGGCTTCACGCAATCCTGTGACACGCAAAGCGGCAGCTGTTGTTTTACCAAAAGGCTACGCATTGTTCCTAGATCAATTTATCCCTGCAAAGCGTCTCGCTGAGATCCATGGCACCACGCTCAGGTCAGTGATGGCCAAGATGAGAAAGCTCGGGATCGCGCCGCTCGAGATACCTGATGGGTGCATGGGCACGATCTATGAAATCAGGAATCTCCTGCCAGACATGTTGGTCTAGGCAGTCAGGATCATTCCAATTCCTTTGCGTTGTGCTCGACATCTGCCCAGTGCTTGTTGGCGGGCAGAGATCGGGCACGGCGGGCGACGTCTTCGAACCGCACTGGCATGAAACCCCAGACATCGTCTCCGACATTCACGCTGTTGCTTGAGCCTTTCCAATTGTTATGAACATGACCGAAGAGCTGCAGCGCCTCGCGACGGGCGTGGTTCCATGTGATCATTGGGTAGTGGCAGAGCGTATGCATCTGGTTCTTTGGGCCATCCCGGACCTCGGCGAGGTGTGAAATGCTATCCCAAGGCAAGGCCAGCGTCGGCTTCAGATCATGGTTGCCGACGATCAGGTGCTTGCGGGCACCCGGCAACTGGCCGAAAATCTCGACCAAATACGGTGACTCTTTGGCTTTGGCACCAAAAGCAAAGTCACCGACAATCCAGCGATCATCGTCAGGGTTTATCTTTGCCCACAGATTTTTGATCATAATGGCATCCATCTGACCTGCGCTGCGAAAGAGGCGATTGCACAATCCAATGGCATTCTCATGCCCAAAATGGGTGTCGGCAGTATACCAGTTGGTCATGTGTGTTCTCGGTCGCACGTTGCTGGCGCGGGCGGCGACGGACGGATGCGGAGATGATGATCATCATCATAGGCGAATAGCGCGAAGTCGCCCGCTATAAATTCGGGCGCTAAGTGGGAATGTTATGTTTGCGCGTTTTCATCATGCGGGTCTCTTTGCGGGTTTTTGTGTGTTTGGCTATCCATGATCAAAACCCCGGTTATTGACCCAACTCGCAGTTCTGTTTGACATGAAGTCACCAACCGCGATCAAGCGCTAGGTGCCCTGAAGCACTCGCTATCTGCCTGATGGAACGCAGCGGATTGATATCAATCAACCTCTCTTAACATATCACCCGTTAGACGACATTCATGGTTCGTTATGGCGCACGGCTTCTGTCAGAGGTTGTCTGCACGTGCCCCGAAAGTGTGGAGCACGCGCAGATCGGTCAGAACAAAATCGCCGGACATATGGTCCAGCTCGAGGGGCCCAGACGGGGCCGCCGCCATTCCCATCACCGCGCTTGATCCGCCTCACAGTGCGGCGTCTTGTGCGGTCCCCGCGATCAAAGGGTCCGGGTCCCCAAATAACAGCGCGCCGGTCGAATAACTCAAGGCGCGAATACTTCCCTCTCGGTAATCTTCTTGAATTCAGGCAAAAATTCCTCATGGTGCAGCGCAAGATATTTTGTGATCCGCTCATTGCTCACCAATCTAGCGACGTAACCACGCGCCAGAACGAGGTCGAGATGATCAATCCCGTAGCTGTCCTCAACCAGGCGAACCTCCCGCTCAAGGTTTGCGGACTCATTTTCCATGAGTTCTAGTTGTTCGCGAGAAATACCCTTGATTTCCTTTGGTGTCGCACCCGTAATCAACTGACTTTCTGGCGTCGCGGCCAACAACGAACGGGCATAGTTGATCGTGTATTTGTTCATCGCGACCATAAGTCGAGCAGCCTCGATCTGGCGCAGTGGTTTCATTTTCTTGAGAATCCGAAAACCAGTCAATGCAACCTGTTTGTCTTTAAGAAGCTCCGCCGCCTCGCTGCAAATGCCATCCAAGAGACGCCGCTTTTCCTGCAATGTCTTGATGTTGACGTTGAGTGCATTTGCCAGGCGCTCCTCAGGAACACCAAGCGTCAGTGCACGCAAGATCATCTTATGCTCTTGAATTGTCGCCAATCGGCTGATTCGCTTGTTGTAAGTAAAGGCCTCGTCATCCGTTGAGACGATGCAGCTTGTCGAGGTCTCACCACGGTCTTTCAATGCCTCTAACCGGAGATGGCCGTCAAGCAGAGTGTACATCTTCGGGTCGTGCCGGTCGCGGGCAACAACAATGGGCTCAACGAGGCCGATTTCACGAATGGACGCGACGATCTGGCTAAATTTGACCGTCGCATTTGTCTGCGGCGTGACCAGATAGAGCGGTGCGATGTTCTCAAACGATATATGTATCAACTCACGTTCAAAGGCGGCAGCGATGGTCTGTTCTGAAACCGACTGCGTCATGTTGTCTCCCCTGCAATACGGGACACCCTATCTGCGATTGTCTTAGGAATGTTAGCCAGACCTTCAGCACGCAAAAGCGTGACGAAATTTTCGTCCAATAGGAGTGTTTTTAGCGATTGCGTGAGAAAGAGCATTTCGCTGCGAGTGGCCCCTGCTTTGCGTAGCAGAATTTTCTTTCGCTCAACATCATCTTGATACGTCTTAATCAGGGCTTCGACGGACAGATTCTTCCTCGGGCATCCATTTGACGTCGCCTGCCCTTTGCCATGCTTCAATCTTGCCTCGACAAGCCGCTTTGCTGTCAAAAGGCGACCGCCACGCAACCGTTTACTTTCGTAGGCTTTGCGCAGAACTGTTTGAACGTCGACATCCTCCGCATCAGCAATGTCGACGGCGACGCTTACAGGAATTTTTCCACTCTCAACGGCGCGTAGAAGCCGATGTTCGTGGCTTTCCAAAAGACGAATGACGCCGTGCACATATTTGGTTGAAAGCTGTGTCTTCGCAGCGATCTTACGCTCAGAATATCCGCTGTCCTTAAGGCGCTTGATGTCTCTCAACAAATCAAGTGAGTGGTGCTGCCTACGTGCGAGGTTTTCCACCAAGCTCATCACAAGACAATCCTCAGAGCTTGCTGTGATAATGACAGCGGGTATTTCCTTTTGTTTGAGAGCTTTGAAGGCTTCCAACCGACCTTGTCCACAAACCAATTCGTATGTCAAACCACCGCTGGCATCATCGTTGCGGGCGGCAACAGTGATTGGACGTTTCAGGCCAAGCTCGGCGATATTGGCGACGATTTCATCAAAGACCTTTTGATTGCGGATACGTGGATTGACCACTGTGATAGCGTCAACTGCGATGAGCTCGATCTGTCCCTGTGGGGCATCAGACATCATGCGACCTCCAAGATTGACGTGCTTTCACACATGGCGAAAAATTGTGCGAGGTCATCAAATCGATAAGCGTCGAGCGACAAACCATTGCTTTCCGAAAGGCGTAGTTTCGGACGGGTCATGTCGGCTGTTGGCAATAGGTAATAATCGAGCGGTATTTCGTTGGCCTGATCCATGCGCACAACGACCGTGATGTCGGGCAACAAACCTGTATCCAGTCGGATATTCCATCGATACGCCCCAGCATCGGTTTGCGTACATCTCGCAATAACGACTGATGCAGAGAACTCATGGTTGATGGTCAGGAGTCCTGTCTTCGTATCATGTTGGACTTGGCCGCCAACCTGTTCGATTCCGCCGACGGTGCCCTCGATGAATTCCGCATGTAACCTTCGTAGGCGCTTGTTAATTTCGATGTATCGATAGTCCCGGTTCGGGGTGAAACCAACCAATTTGTACGCTCTGAGTAAACTGCCGAACCTGCTTTGGTATGCACCGCTAGAAGGCAAGGCGCTGGCCTCATTGATGACAATGCCAGATAAGAAACCGTGCGTCTCGAGGGCGTCCCGCAATCCATCCAGCATTTCTTCGTCAGAATAGCGCTGCGCCTTGGCAGCAAAGATGGCTTTGGCGGCGGCGAACAACCCGGTATCGACTATTGCCTCAAACGCACCTTCAGATCGGACCCAAATGTTTGGATCATTACGAACATGGCGCTTCTTCAATTTGAACGAATTGCGATTCCAGATATTGTTGCCTATGTATTTTTCGTTTGAGAGAAGCTGGCGCACCACGGACGGCGTCCAGTCCCGGTCTAGATCTGTTTTGATGCCCTTCGCGTTCAAATCGGCTGCAATTTCCGCTTCGGATCGATTGTCAGCCACAAAACAATGGAAGATCTGGTTCACAATTGCGATTTCGTCCGCTGGCCCCGGAACGAGTGTGACACGGTCTGTCTGAATGCTCTTGTGCTCACCTCGCACCAGAACTCCTTTCTGGTTGCCAACTTCATCGATCAGCATGCGCCGCAGGCCAAAGCCAGGTGGACCTCCTTGACGATAACCCATTTCAATCAACCGTGACTGACCAGCAAAGACCTTTTGCGATAACTCGCGACTGTACTCGCCCGCCATTGCGCGTTTTACGCCTTTTACAATGGTGGAAACAGGGCTGCCATCATTCTCAAACTGCTCGGCGCAATATTCGACTGAAATGCCTGCACGTTTGCAAATGTATTCATAATATGCGCTCTCATCAGCATCCTGAAACCGCCCCCAACGGCTGATGTCGTAGACTAGAATGGTTTTGAATTCTGTCGGCCCGGCTTGGATGTCTTCAAGCAGTTGCGTCAGGCCATCACGGCCTTTAATCCGCAATCCACTTTTGCCCGCATCGACATATGTCTCAATGATTTGATAGCCGCGTTCTAGAGCGTAACGCGCAATAGCGTCGGACTGGTTTTCGGTCGAGTAACGCTGATGGTCTGTCGACATGCGGACGTATTGTGCTGCTTTGCGCGCCTTTGGGGTACTAGTCACACGATGATCATTATCTGACAAATTCAATGCTTCGCCTCTCCTTCGTTCAAGTTCTTAAATCTGCACATGTCGTCTGCGATTCCTTGTTTCATTTCTAACAGAGGAAGGGCGGCAACATGTTTCCTAAGACAGGCAACACTTTTCAAAACACAGGCAATAAATTGAATTCGCAGATAGAATACCGTGACGCGATTTGGATTGCGTTGACCAGCGAGTTAGGCGGCACGCATCAGGCGGCTAAGACGACAATGCGATGGACTGGAGTAAGTGAACGAACTGCTAGAAACTGGATTTCAGGCACTCATGCACCAGCAGGAGAACATCTGGTCGAATTGATACGTAACTCTGATGCCGTGCTCTCAGCCGTGCTCACTCTTGCAGGACGTAGGGAGGCGCATGCATTTGCGCGCCTCGATTTTGTTTGAGCAGAACTTCAAGCCATGCTGAAGGCGATTGATATGATTGAGGGGTAAGGAACATCCGACCTCGACTAGTAATTGGCCCATATTTCGGGATTTGGGCTCGAATGGCAATTTTATGGGGTCAAGAATGGCAATGTCACTTACAAAATAAGATTATGGGATCAACAAATTCAAAGGCTTATAAATGTGATATGGCAATACTATGAGTCAATCCACAGTGATTTTGTGAATGTTATGAAAGCCAGCAACAGTTTGCAATTTGACCAGCTTAAACTGCAATCTTTACCACTAAAAGTTTGCCATCGCTCTAAAAGGGGCGGTGGCTCTCTATTTTTTGGGAATGTGTCGTGATGAGTTGAGTGGTTTTGCATCAAGTATTCTTAGCCTCGCAAGGCTCATCTAAACTCAGATAGTTGAAGCGTTCCCTCGACCCCCCAGCCCTTTTTTGTCAGCATTTCGCATGCAGTAGTTTAGTGCGATTTCACCGCCATGACCGAAAGGGGGATGCTCCCCATCGGAGGAATGGCCGAGTCTAGCGTTTCAATCGACATTCGCTGCAGTCGCTCAGTCCGACCAAAATGGCCACTGAGCCAACTTAGAAGCCTTGGTGGTTTATCAAACGTAGAAAAGGCCCCCGCTTCCGCGAGGGCCTCACCATCATTCTCTCAAACGTCAATCACGCGTGAGGGTATTAAATCATCCGTCACACAAGAAATCAGTTATTCTTGAGCTTAGCAACTTTGGGGGCAGCTTCCGCTGCATCAACGGAAACCAATTTCACTCCACCGACAAGCAGACCAATACTGATCGAGCATTTCACATATGCTGTTTCACCTTCCGCAATCGACACAGTCAGCGATTTCTCTTTCAAGGTTTGCCCCGCCACAGTATGCGTTCCAGGCGTAACCTTAAGAGTTGTTGCGCGTCCCGGCGCACATTTGGCGGCGTCCTGCCCATCCACCAAGAGACGAGGTTGGACCGCTAAGCCAGCAAAGGATGTACGGTACAGTACCAAGCGCGTTTCACCATCCGTACTTGGCACGACATGCGCTGATGTCGCTTCAAGCACTTGTTCGACCGCAGCAGTCTCCACCTCGACGGGCTGCGGTACCTCCGCTGTTTCAGAAGACTTCACACAGGCAGACAGAAAAGCAGCTCCAACCAAGATTACCGCTGTCGACTTAATAACATTCATTTTTTTGATTGCTCCCTGCCCCTTTTGCTCACGAGGCTCAGTTGATTACGACATGCAAAAAGCACGCATGTGGTGTATATCTCACCTGTGCACCGCCAAAAGACAAGCCCACAAGTCACTATTTTCAACTGGCCCTTCAATAATTTGTGGTACCATGGTCTTTTGTGAGCACCTTACCTTTATTGGTTAATCTATCTTAGCCTGACCATTCCCAACGAAAAAGGCCCCCGCTTCCGCGAGGGCCATTTCATCGTTCAGACAGGCGTCGATCAGAGTCCAGTGGACACGTCGATTGTGTTGCCCTCTTCGAGCGTCACATAGGCCTTTTTCACGTCTTTACGCTTGCCGAGTTGGCCGCGGAAACGTTTGACCTTGCCTTTGGTGATCGTGGTGTTGACGGCTTTGACCTTCACACCAAAGAGGCTTTCTACGGCTTCTTTGATCTGTGGTTTGTTGCTGTCGATCGCCACTTCAAACACAACAGCACCGTTTTCCGACGCCATGGTCGTTTTTTCGGTGATGATCGGCTTGCGGATCACGTCGTAATGTTCTGGTTTCGCGCTCATTTCAGGCGGGCCTCCAGTGCTTCGACACCTGCTTTGGTAATCACAAGAGTGTCACGCTTCAGGATGTCATAGACGTTTGCGCCCATCGTTGGCAGGATATCCAGACCTTCGATGTTGCGGGCTGCTTTGGCAAAGCCTTCATTGACGGCTGCGCCATCAATAACCAGCGCGCGCTTCCAACCAAGGTTTGCAACCTGTTTGGCCAGAGCGGCAGTTTTGCCTTCGGATTCTGCGGCGTCGATGACAACCAGTTCGCCAGCTTTCGCTTTGGCGGACAGTGCATGACGCAGACCCAGTTTGCGGAACTTCTTAGGCAGATCGTGGCCGTGGCTGCGAACAACCGGACCTTTATAGATACCACCACCGCGGAAGATCGGCGCGTTACGGTCACCGTGACGTGCGCCACCGGTGCCTTTTTGGCGATAGATCTTCTTGGTCGAGTAAGACGTTTCCGAACGAGTCTTTACCTTGTGGGTACCGGCTTGTGCGTTGTTACGCTGCCAGCGAACCACACGGTGCAGAATGTCCGCACGTGGTTCCAGACCGAACAGGTCTTCGGACAGTTCAACAGAACCGGCCTTGCCACCGTCGAGTTTGATTACGTCAAGTTTCATGCTTCACCACCTTCCGCGGCAACTTCTTCCGCAGGTGCTTCGGTTGCAGCCGACTTCAGACCAGCCGGGAAAGGCAGACCTTCTGGGGCTTTCTTCTTAACGGCATCCTTGACAGTCACCCAGCCACCTTTGGAGCCAGGAACGGCGCCTTTGATGAACACGAGGCCACGATCGGCGTCAGTTTTGACAACTTCAAGGTTCTGGGTGGTAACACGAGCAGCGCCCATGTGACCGGCCATTTTCTTGCCTTTGAAAACTTTACCGGGATCTTGACACTGACCAGTTGAACCGTGCGAACGGTGGCTAACCGAGACACCATGTGTCGCGCGCAAACCGCCAAAGTTCCAACGCTTCATCGCACCGGCAAAACCTTTACCGATAGATGTGCCGGACACGTCCACTTTCTGACCTTCAAGGAAGTGCTCTGCAGAAATTTCTGCACCCACTTCAATCAAGGCGTCTTCAGAAACGCGGAATTCAGCAACCTTGCGCTTAGGCGCAACATTGGCCGCTGCAAAGTGACCGCGCATCGCTTGGGATGTGCGTTTCGCTTTTGCAGAACCCGCACCCAACTGAACAGCTGTATAGCCGTCTTTGTCTTCGGTGCGTTGTGCAACAACTTGCAGGCCGTCAAGGTGGAGAACGGTCACAGGGATCTGCTTGCCGTCTTCCATGAACAAGCGGGTCATGCCCACTTTTTTTGCGATAATACCAGAGCGCATATCTCTATACCCTCCTTAGACCGAAATCTGGACGTCAACACCAGCCGCCAGGTCGAGCTTCATCAGCGCGTCAACGGTTTGGGGTGTTGGGTCTACGATATCGAGAAGACGCTTGTGCGTACGGATCTCGAACTGATCGCGGGATTTCTTGTCAACGTGGGGACCACGCAGAACGGTGAACTTCTCGATTTTATTCGGAAGTGGGATCGGGCCACGAACCTGCGCGCCTGTGCGCTTTGCAGTGTTCACGATTTCCTGTGTGCTGGCGTCCAGTACACGGTAATCGAATGCCTTCAGCCGAATGCGAATGTTTTGGCTTTGCATTAATCATGCCTTTTATTAGGCGTGAGAGTTGAGAGGAGGACCTGCGACCACCGCAAACCCTCATCGAACCCAAAAGACGGGAATCATCCCGCCTCAACGTTCTCAAACAGAACTCGCGCGATATACAGGGGGGAAATGGGTGTGGCAAGAGGGAAATGCGGCCCGTCTTGTAGGTACGGGCGCTCCGGGAGGGGCATCTGGGAGGTGTTGTCGGAGATGTAGTGAAGTTTTTGCCAACAGCGGTTGAGCGAAAAGGAAACGAACTAAATGACATGCACTTGGCGACACTTGCGCCTTACGCTGATGTGACCTTTGTCGATAAGCGTATGCATCACGCCTTCGTTCAGGCTTTCAGGAAGAACAAAAATCTCGAAGGAATTTGCAATCGAGTCGAACGGGCCTCAACCTACCGTGACATTCCCCGGATTGTCGAGAGCCTTTGACCAATGTCCTAATAAGTAGGGTATGCCCTATGGCGACCGATAGCCTTGCTAATGCCTTGAATCGTGGGGCAATCGATGTGAACATCGTTGGAGACTTGTCACCAACTATATCATTGAAAAGACGAAGTATTGAGCAGATCTTTAGACGTACTTGGCGCACCCGCATCTAACGCCGGAGATGAATTTCATGAAGCCTGGGCACTCGGAAACGCCCTAAAACTGCTGGACCCGGCTACAGGCCTTACGGAACTAACAGTCGAGGGTGTTAGGGACGCTGCAGAAACTAGGGACGACGCAAATTGGGACGGTGTGGACTGCGCATTATACTTCGACGACAATGAGAATCATGAAAACTCACGCGTTGAACTCGTTCAGCTGAAGTACTCGGTGACTGGCCAGCACAAAAGTTGGACGCTTGCTCGTTTTTGCGCATCAACAAAGAAGACAGGCAATAACTCCGTGGCGCGGAGACTCGCAGACGCATTTCGGGGTGCGATTAAGGGGAAAGATACTGGCCAGGTGAAGGCATCGCTGAGCATTAAGCTGGTAACGAACCAGCCAATAGCAAAAAACCTGCAGAACACTATAGCCAAGGCAAAAAACAGCGAGTTGCAGGGAGACGATTACGACACGCTGAAACGAGCAACTGGTCTCGGGAAAAACCAACTAATCCAATTTTGCGCTTTGCTATCGCTTGAAGGCGATGAAAACGCCAGAGCTGAGCTCCGCGAACAGAATACAAATGCAATCGCAGAACTTATTCTGAGCCCAGTCAAGGACATGGTCGATAATCTGCGTGTGCGTATTCAGGAACTGCTGGGCCCGGAGGGGAATCGCGCTGTCAAGCGCGATACGGTGTTGAGTTGGTTTAACCTTGGTAGAGGGCAAGGGCTGTTCCCTTGCGAACCACAGCTTGAGCCCCTTTCCGAAGTGATCCCGCGAACCATAACTGAAACTCTAGCCAGCGAGGTTCAAAAGCACTCACCAGTAGCGCTGCATGGAAAAGGGGCTGTGGAAAGAGTCAGGAGTGACCATGAAGGCGGTTGTTGGGAGAGTTCTTGGACGAGGCTGCAAGCTTCTATGAGCAACGCGGGTTGTTCCGACAGCGCTACTAATCTGAGATGGTTTTTTTGCGGCAAAGAGAGACGTCAAAACCACAAATAGGGGGCAGTCCGCATAGTGGTATCACCCGAGGTCAGTGCTGAGAAATCTGTTATCCGGACGTTTGGTCTCGCAGCTATTTCATGAGTACAGAAAATTGGGAAACGGATCAAAAAGGCGAACCTGCGTATGAGAACCGAAGTCGTGCTCTCGTTGACGAAAATCTAGTGCCCTCATCAGCCGTCGCTCGATCGCAGCATTTGCAGAGTACAATTCGAGCAGCGACTAGTATGGCCCCCATCACAACCGCAGTGAAGTTGCAAAAAACAAGAATATATTGCGGAGCGATAGCCACACGGACAAGAAACGAGTTTTTCTGCATTGCAGACATCGGCGCAGATTGCAGCATCAGTCAAAATGGGCTCTCACCACGGTTTCGCTATTCCTTGGCTTAGTGACCGCTTCGCGCGAGCGAATGACTTCACAGTTGCGTCTCAGACCCTTTATATCGGTTGGGAAGGTAACATCGTGAACCAGAGACCGGAAGGTATCCGTGGACGCTAAAAAGCTTGATGATTCCGATCCATTGCTTGGCAGCTCCAAGCTGCTTGATGCAGTACGCAAAACGGTTGGGTTCGCTCAGGAAAATGACGGAATCGGCCTGACGAAAGGCAAGGCATTCAACCGAAAGTTTGCAACATGGGCTGCTGAGAATTTCAACTGGCCTGAATACTCAGCTGATAGACTCTTGCGCATCCAAAAGGTGCTGAACGAAGAAGACGTGATCCCCGTCCTTGTTTTGCACGAGTTGATGATTTCTATGAAGCTCGGGCGTCATGTCAAAGGCAAGTGGCAATTCAGCAAGAAGGCGGAGGTCTTGGTTCAAACGCCCGACGTCCCTCAAACTGCACTGACAAAGGGATTTTTGTTCGAGTTCGATCATTGCCGCTTGCAGCGATTCCCCTTTGTTGCCCCGGGTAACTGGGACGTTTGGCTCAACGTTATCAATGTCGAGGCGCATGGCGGGATAAGCGAAGCAGCACTGCTAAAGACCTTTTATGGCGTTGAATACTCTGGTGCGGGAGTGAACGTTCGTCTCGATTGTCCCATTCCATGTTCCTTTCCTGGACAGGGGTACTTTACCCCGGTGTCCGGGAACAGGGACGAAGTTCAGTTTGCTGCTGCAAGCCTCGCGCTTGTCTCGTCGATAGCCCACCGGCGCGACACTGCACAGTTACCGCATTAAGTAAGTGTCAGGTTTATGGTCGCCAACATTGTGCCTGCACGCTCGTTCAGAAGGAACTCTCCGATATCTCCGATGAAATCGGGATCCTCCGAATTTAGAAGTCGTTTGGTGCCTCTAGGCCCATCATATAGCGGCATCGCCAGCACCCGCGCGTTCATTTGTTCAGGGAAAAGCGCCTGAGACGTCACATAAATCTGGTTGCCGACATGAACCTTGAAATGCAAATGGATCGCGCGACCTGCATAAAACCCGGGATAGATCGTGTCGAACTCGGCAATACCATCAGGATCAGTAGCCAATGTGCCACGCAGATCACGCGATGGCAGGCTGATCGGGACCACCCCGCCGCGATATTCTTCATCCGGGTTTGCGTCAAACCCTGAATAAACGCCACCCGCATCGCAGGACCAGATGTCAACAATCGCGCCGGGGATCGGCGTGCAGAATTGATCGCGTACACGCAGCGCAACCGTCAGGGGCTGCCCGGGCAAGCCACCCGTTAAATCCTTGCCTTTATTCCCGCCTACGCAAATGAAATACGGCCCTTCGACAGCTTCGGGTGTCAGGCTACAACTATTTGACGTACCGAAATCCTGTACTGTCGATATCCGTTTGGCGACAGATGAAACAGGAACGCCGACGTTGTCACAGCTTTTGCCAAGATCACGCGTTTGTGTCAGTTGGGGGCGATCTGCAGCTGACTGTGCAAAGGCAGGTTGGAACATGCTTGATGCGCCAAGGAAAAGACTGGTGCTCCCCAACCCGGCCAATGCGGTTCGTCTGTCAATTGGTTTGCTCATAACTTGCTCCTGTGAACGTCCTATAGCTCCTGATCGACTGTGCTCAAACAGGTATATGCCTTTAGATTGCAGTTTAACATTGGGCGCCGGAAATCACCAATTGAACTGAATAGCCCCTAGTTTCCTAGACACCCTCTTGGTTCATGTTTCGCTGTCTGTTTTCGAAGTCGACGGGCG
>CANLDA010000041.1 GCA_947489325.1 uncultured Paracoccaceae bacterium
TTGCTAGGCTTATGCAAGGAGAGTGAACCTTCTGCTTTGCTGATGGGTGACATTATCGCTTTGCGGCTATATATGCTAAATCGTATAATCAGTATTATGTAAATAAATTAACATATTATCAATATACATAAACCTTCAAATTTATAAATAAACCCATAATTACAACATACTATGACTATGCTCTAATGTTGGAATAATATTAGAAATTTCCTAATCACATTTCCCCTCCCAACTTCCTACTCTTTAAAATGCTTTGTTCTTGAACCTGATGGTTCGCTAGACGCTAGACAGCGACAACTCAGACGCGATACATCTAAATAAAGTACATGGGGAAATGTTATGGCTTCTATATTGGTTCTGAATGGTCCGAACCTCAATTTGCTTGGGACACGTCAGCCAGAGGTCTACGGCAGCACCACTCTTGCTGAGATTGAGACACTGTGTGTCGACTATGGTGCAACGAATGGACATGACGTCACCTGTTTTCAATCCAACCACGAAGGTGCGCTTGTGGATGCAATTCACAACGCACGCGGTGTGCATAATGGAATCGTTCTGAATGCTGGGGCTTATACCCACACGTCTATCGCGTTGATGGATGCAATTGCGTCTGTAGAACTGCCTGTGATCGAGCTGCATCTTTCCAACATTCATGCGCGCGAAGAATTCCGGCACAAGTCTTACATCGCTAAGGTTTCTATTGGTCAAATTTGTGGATTTGGACCTGCAGGCTATGGGCTGGCACTTGATGCGCTAACAGGCCATCTCAAGGGGATGTCGTGAAAACCCTTGATGTTCTGACGGCACTTACCAACACCTCCTCATTGGAAGATCTCTGGGGCATCCATACGGAATGTATGAAAACCTATGGGTTTGATCGGCTGTTGTATGGCTACACGCAGTTTTTAAAACAAAGTAATGTTGGTGATCCTGAAGATTTTGTCATTCTCAGCAGCCTACCGCGCAGCTATGTCGAAGATTTCGTGTTTGGCGGTATGTTCTTTGATGCACCAATGGTGCAATGGGCCCTGAACAATGATGGGCCTGCCAGTTGGGGCATGTTGGCCGATGAGTTGGCAAATGGACATCTTTCAGACAAAGCGCAGGCCGTGCTTGACTACAATCACAAGAACGGTGTGAGCGCAGGATATACTGTAAGTTTCAAGGCAAGCTCTAGCCGTGTTAAGGGCTCTATCGCATTGGTTGGCAAAGAAGGGCTGAATCAAGCTGACCTTGATGAGATATGGCGTGAACATGGGCAAAAAATCACGCTTTTGAACAATGTAGCACATTTGAAAATCATAACCCTGCCCTATAGCGGCTATACGCGTACGCTGACGGCGCGGCAAAGAGAAGTTCTGGAATGGGTCAGTGATGGGAAATCCGTACAAGATATTGCCCTTTTGCTCAAACGCACGCCTGCGACCATTGAAAAGCACCTGCGCCTGGCACGTGAAATCCTGAAAGTTGAAACCACAGCACAAGCTGTGTTGAAGGCGTCTTTTTTAAATCAAATTTTCCTGCGCGATAAATAACCCCATCGAATTTCTGACGCAGAATAACGTCAAAAGTAAGGTTTCCCTTACTTTTTTAAGGCGAGTTATTCTGGCATTGTTAACCCGTTCCGTGAGTGGAGGCTTTTGCCTTTGGGACAATCAGGGTAAAGAACCTTGCGATTTCAAGGCTCTCTGGACCTTTCGGGAAACCGAACGTCGACCTGTTGTCTTATTTTGGTATTCAGGTCGACAATTTATTTCAAAGCGCCCCGCTTCATCCCCATGTAAATGGGGCGTGATGAAAGAACGGCGCCGCCCTGCACGGCGGCGCCGTTTTTTATTGTGACGCCATTGATACGCAACGACCAAACACAAAAAATGCCGTCCCAAGCGGAACGGCATTTCCTGAATTTTCAAAGGATGAAAACTTAGCCTTGAGCTGCTTTTGCAACTTCTGCAGCGAAATCTTCTTCTTTTTTCTCAATACCTTCGCCAACTTCCATACGGACGTAAGCAACGATTTCTGCGCCTGCTTCTTTGGCAGCTGCTTCAACAGTCAGGTCTGGATTGATAACAAAGCTTTGACCCAGCAATGTCACTTCGCTCATGAATTTCTTCATGCGGCCAACGATCATTTTTTCAATCACGGCTTCGGGCTTGCCAGACTCACGTGCGATGTCGATTTGAACACTGCGTTCTTTTTCAACAACGGCCGGGTCCAGATCGGCTTCGCTCAACGAAGATGGGTTGGCCGCAGCAATGTGCATCGCAACTTGCTTGCCAAATGCCTCGTCGCCGCCTTTCAGCGCAACCAGAACACCAATTTTACCCATGCCAGCAGTTGCTGGGTTGTGAACATAGGATACAACCACATCGCCAGTGACGGACGCCATGCGACGCACAGACATGTTTTCACCAATGGTGGCAACAGCGTCGGTCACAACGTCTGCAACAGTTTTGCCGTTCAGTTCAGCAGCTTTCAGTGCGTCAACATCGTCAACACCCAGTGCCGCGCCTGCAATACCTGCAACCATTGCTTGGAAGTCTGCGTTCTTACCAACAAAGTCGGTTTCAGAGTTCACTTCAACAGCAATACCTTTACCGCCTTCAACCTTAACGGCCACAAGACCCTCGGCTGCTGTACGACCAGATTTCTTAGCTGCTTTTGCCAGACCTTTGGTGCGCAGCCAATCGATTGCTGCTTCTTGGTCACCGTCGTTTTCGGTCAGGGCTTTTTTAGCATCCATCATGCCTGCGCCGGTCATTTCGCGCAGTTCTTTGACCATAGCTGCTGTGATCGCCATCTTGGCTCTCCTCGTCTCGAATAATGTATTGGGGGCGGGACCGCCCTGCCCCCATATCGGTCGTTCGCGCTTAGGCTTCGGCTGCTTCAGCGGCAACTTCTTCCACAGGTGCTTCTTCCATGGCACCCAGGTCAACACCTGCGCTACCCAATTGAGCTTCCATGCCGGACAGAGCTGCACGTGCTGCCAGATCGCAATACAAAGTGATTGCACGGGCCGCGTCGTCGTTTCCTGGGATGATATAGTCAACGCCATCTGGGTTACAGTTGGTGTCAACAATGGCAATCACAGGGATGCCCAGCTTGTTGGCTTCGGCAATCGCCAAAGCTTCTTTTTTAACGTCGATGACGAACAGCAAATCAGGAACGCCGCCCATTTCACGGATACCGCCCAAAGACGCCTGCAATTTGCCTTGGTCACGTTCCATGCCCAGACGCTCTTTTTTGGTCAGGCCATCTGCGCCAGCAACCATCTTTTCGTCGATCTCTTTCAGACGGCTGATGGATTTGGAAACGGTTTGCCAGTTGGTCAGCGTGCCGCCCAACCAACGGTGGTTCATGTAATACTGTGCAGATTTCTCAGCAGCTTCAGCAATAGGGCCTGCGGCCTGACGCTTGGTACCAACGAACAGAACACGGCCACCTTTTGCAACTGTTTCACGAACAGCATTCAGCGCAGCGTCCAGCATTGGAACGGTTTGCGTCAGGTCCAGAATGTGGATGCCGTTGCGCGATCCATAAATGAACGGACCCATACGAGGGTTCCAGCGTTGTGTTTGGTGACCAAAGTGTACGCCTGCTTCCAGCAGCTGGCGCATGGTGAACTCGGGAAGAGCCATGCTTTATTTCCTTTTCCGGTTTACGCCTTGGTGGGGGAAGTGATCCTGACATCAGGACAACCGGCGGATCATTGGGGATGTCTCCCCCAAATGACCCAAACCCCACCTGCGGGTTTGAATGCGCGCGATTTACTGGTTTTTTCTAGTGGGAACAAGGGGCAAATGTATCTTATGCATAAAAATGCCCAAAATTGGCGAGACGTGGCATATTTCCTCAGAAATTTTACACCACCGATGCCAACCGATGTCCACTCCGTACCTGTGTTTCACAGGCCAAGGCAAGCGCTTTGCGGCTGGTGTAATCTGACACCTTTAGAGGTGCATGATAGATCAGCTCGACCTCTCCCTGTCGTGCTGCGGACAGTATTTTCAACAAGTGCGCCCCAAAGCTCATGTCGCCCCACCAACCGTAAAACCGGGCATCCTGCCCTTTGGGCGCATGATACAGAACCGTCACAGGTTGCACGTGCAAGGCATCCCGCAGCTCTTCGCTAAAAAAGGCTGCAAACAACGTTGATTTAAAAGGCAAAACACGCACGGCATCGGTTGAGGTACCTTCCGGGAAAAACAGCAGCTTATGACCCGCCAGCAGGCGCCCCTCAAACACCTCTTTTTGTGCCTTGGCCTCTTTGCGATCGCGATGGATGAAAACGGTTCCTGTGGCCTTGGCCAGCCAACCAATACCGGGCCATTTGGCGACCTCTGATTTAGACACAAAGTAAATCCGCTTGCGTGCATTCAGCGCAAAAATGTCCAGCCAACTGGAATGATTGGCCACCACAGCACCGCGTTCTTGCATCAATGATCCGGTGGTTTTGAACTTTATGCCCAAAATGACATAAGCCGACCGGCAGACAAATTGCGTGATAAACGGCGTCCATGGACGATGTAGGCCAAAAATCGGCTTTTCTATCAGCCGGATAAGCAACAAGAGCCCCAAGCACCCAAAGACCAAACCGCCCAAAACGCTGCCACGCAACAAGATGCGTATCCATCCCAAGACGGAAATAGGCAGCTCTTGCGGATAATCATCATTTCCCGACCAAGTTGGCGAACTCATCCATTGCGCCCTTTCGTATAGATATCTTTTTGCGTGGCATTCAGTCGCTTTGTATCCATCACGAGACAGACATCCGTGGTGTTAAAAGACCTGTCCACAAAGGCCCCGTCCCCGACGAACCCGCCGAGCCGCAGATAGGCCTTGATCAACGCGGGGACCTGACGCATGGCGCGGGGTCGGTTGATATCGCCTTCAGTCATCAGATTCATGTTTTGATAATGCGCAGACTGCGCGCGCACACGCAATTCTTCTGGCGCAAGGTGACGGTGATACAGCAGCGATAAGGGCTCGTTTAAGTGGTCAAGGTCCGTGCCATGAAAGCTGGCCGTGCCAAACAGAATTTCGATGCCATGCTGATCGACATATTCGGCCAAGCCATTCCACAAATGATACATTGCCGTGCCACCACGATAGTCTGGATGCAGGCAAGAGCGGCCAAGTTCCAAGAGCTTACGCCCACTTTGACGCAGCACACTTAGGTCATATTCGTCTTCGGAATAGAACTGCCCCATCGCCTGCGCTTGATCATCGCGCAACAGCCGGTACACCCCCACGATAGGCGCGCCATCTTGTGCGGTGTCTTGCAAAAGCAAATGATCAAAATAGGGGTCAAACCGATCCTGTTCCAAACGGTTTTCATGATCAACCATTTCGCCACCACCCCCCAATTCGGTGATGAACACATCATAACGCAAGCGTTGTGCTGCGCGCAGCTCTGCCTCTGTCTCGGCAAGTCTCACCATAAAAGAAGGCGTGGCCCGTGTCATATCATGCCTGATGTGTTGATCTGGCTGCGTTTTATGCTGCGCCCGCACAGATGGCAACCGCTGGACCTCGCTGAAAATGGGGAATGGCATGCATCTTTGGGTTGCGTTAACCTTCTATAAATCATCTGATGGGAAAACCTGTAGTAACATGATTTCGTTCCCATTTATCGTCACCTTCCCGGTTTCGGGGAAATTAACAGTAATACGATCGCCGATGTTTGACTGTACCTGCCCTGTTCCCCATTCCGGGTAACTTGGGTGCTGCACAAACATTCCGGGTTCTAAAAACGCATTTAAGGTGTTCATCGCCTGCACCAACCTAAGGAGACCATCTTGGGCCACAGTAATATGAATTTCGCCGCGCTGGTAGCGTCACGTATTTGTCATGACCTGATAAGCCCTGTGGGCGCGATTTCCAATGGGTTGGAATTAATGTCCCTGACAGGTGACACAGGCATGGGGCCTGAGCTTGACCTGATCAATGACAGCGTGGGCAATGCCAATGCGCGTATCCGTTTTTTCCGCATCGCCTTTGGTCATGCCACACCCGAACAACCCGTTGGACGCGGACAGATCACTTCAATCCTGCAAGACATCGCACGCGCTTCGCGCATAACTTATGATTGGATGCCACAGTCCGACTTGCCGCGTGATGAAGTGCGCATGGCGTTTCTGGCTTTGTTGTGCATGGAAAATGCACTGCCATATGGTGGCCATGTCGAGGTTGACCATGGCCCCATGGGATGGCGCGTCGTTGGCGAAAACGATCGCATCAATATCGAGGGCAGCCTATGGAACGGTCTGTGTCATCCCACACAGGCAACCCCCCCCACTGCGGCGCAGGTGCAATTTGCCCTTTTACCAATGGTGGCAGAGGATCAGGACAAAAAACTGTGTGTACACATGTCTGACACAAAGATAGAAATCGCCCTGCAACAAAAGTAATTTTCCGGCCCGCGCACTTACGCGCGGGTCGTGCCATCACCTTCAACGATATATTTAAAGCTGGTAAGCTGTGCTGCACCAACCGGGCCACGCGCATGTAGTTTGCCTGTGGCAATACCAATTTCGGCGCCCATGCCAAATTCACCACCATCGGCAAATTGGGTCGAGGCATTGCGCATCAAGATCGCAGAATCCACACGTTCAAAGAACCGCGCAGCCACAGCATCATCTTCAGTGATCACACAATCAGTATGGTTTGATCCAAACTGACGAATATGCGCAATCGCATCGTCCACGTCTGATACAACCTTGGCCGCAATATCCATATCCAGATATTCACGTCCCCAGTCATCTGCATTGGCAGCAACCACGCCATCAACCGACTGCAAGGTTTCATCGCCATGCACTGTGACACCCGCATCCATCAAAGCGCGCAAAACGCCCTGCCCGACGGTATCCACAAGACTTTGATGAATAAGCAGACACTCAGCAGCGCCACAAATGCCAGTGCGGCGCGTTTTGGCGTTCATCACCACATTCAACGCCTTCACGGGATCAGCGTGTTGATCCAGATAGATATGCACTATGCCCTCAAGGTGGGCAAAAACCGGCACGCGAGCTTCTCGTTGGACAAGCCCGACAAGACCCTTACCGCCGCGGGGTACGATCACATCTACTGTATCGACCATGGTCAGCAATTCTTGAACTGCGGCACGGTCGCGTGTGGGCACCAGTTGCACGGCATCTTCGGGCAGGCCTGCGGCCTTAAGGCCCTCTACCAAACAGGCATGGATCGCGGATGAAGAGTGGAAGCTTTCAGATCCGCCACGCAAAATCACGGCATTGCCGGATTTCAGGCACAGCGCGCCTGCGTCTGCAGTCACATTCGGGCGGCTCTCATAAATCACGCCAATCACCCCCAAAGGCGTGCGTACACGTTTGATGTGCAGGCCTGTGGGACGGTCCCATTCTTCCAGTGTCTGACCAACAGGATCATCCTGCGCCGCAACCGCACGCAACCCGTCGCAAATCCCTTGAATGCGCGCCTCATCCAGCATGAGGCGATCCATCATTGCATTGGTAAGGCCCTTATCACGACCAAAATCGAGATCCTTGGCGTTGGCTGCGATAATATCCGCACACCGCGCCCAAACCGTATCAGCAGCAGCATACAACGCCTGCGCCTTAGCTTCAGCCGGGGCAAAGGCCAGCTCCGCGCTTGCAGCTTTGGCGCGAGAGCCAATGTCAGCCATCAGTGCGGGGATATCTGCGATGTCTTTCATCGTTCTGTCCTTTGCGTTCGTGTCAACCGTCGGAGCCTCCGGCGGGGATATTTTTACCAAGAAGAAATCTAAAGTGCCATATCATCGCGATGGATGAGTGCGTTTCGGCCACTGTAGCCCAGCAGGGGTTCGATGTCGCGGGTGTGACGGCCTTTGATTTTAACGGCTTCGTCAGATGGATAGCCGGCAAGTCCCTGTCCTAATTTTCGCCCATTTGCGGTCAGCAATTCAACCGGATCACCGCGTTCAAAGACTCCTTGTACGGCACTGACGCCGGCCGGCAAAAGGCTTTTGCCTTTGGTCAGGGCCATACATGCGCCATCATCAAGGATCAACGCGCCTTGGGGTTTCATGGAGCTGATCCAGCGTTTGCGCGCCAGTTGCGGCGTGACTTGGGCAGTAAACCACGTGGCATTTGCACCATTTTCCAAAGCCATAAGCGGACGCAAGGCCGAGCCTTCTGTGATTGCCATGGCGCAGCCGCCCGATGTTGCCGTCTTTGCGGCCATCAGTTTGGTAATCATACCACCTTTGGACAAACCAGACACGCCATCGCCTGCCATAGATTCGATGTCAGATGTGATTTCATCAATAATATCATATCGATGCGCATCTGGATTAATGTTAGGATTATCAGAGTAAAACCCATCCACATCAGACAATAGGATCAACTGATCTGCGCCAGTGGTCAGTGCAACTTGTGCTGCTAGACGGTCATTGTCACCATAGCGTATCTCATCTGTTGCGACTGTGTCATTTTCATTCACAATTGGCACGACGCCCAGCGAAAGTAATTGCTCCAGCGTGGCACGTGAATTCAGATACCGACGGCGATTGGCGCTGTCTTCCAGCGTAACCAGCACCTGTGCGGTGGTGATTGCGTGCGGTGTCAGCACTTCTTCGTAGGCACGCGCAAGCCGAATTTGCCCCACAGCGGCTGCGGCCTGAGATTGCTCAAGGGGTAGATCGGTTTGAGGTAATTTCAACACCCTGCGACCTAATGCAATAGAGCCTGAGGACACCAACACAACATCCGTGCCGTTGGATTTCAACCAAGCGACATCCTGCGCCAACCCAACCAGCCAGTCGCGCTTCAGCTCACCTGTGGTACGATCCACAAGCAAGGCCGAACCGATCTTAACAACAATACGTTTGGCCGAAGTCAGGGACGCCATTCATCAGGCTCCTCCACGCCGCCCTTTTCACGCAGGCGATGATCATCAATCTGACCTCTCAGCGCGCGCAGCACATCAACCGTGCCTTCTTTGCTAGCACCACTCATGAGCATTACAGGATGGCCTGTGGCGGCCTCTAGCTCTTCGCACAAGAAGTTACGTTCTTCTTCGTCCATCGTGTCGATTTTGTTGAGCACTGTGACACGCGGTTTTTCCGCCAGTACACCACCATAGGCCTCTAGCTCGCCAATGATGGTTTTGTAATCTTCGATTAGACCGCCAGACGTGCCATCCACAAGATGCAGCAACACGGCGCAACGTTCCACATGGCCAAGGAACAGATCACCAAGCCCCCGGCCTTCGCTTGCGCCTTCGATCAGGCCGGGAATATCGGCCACGACAAATTCGACATTATCAACGCCAACAACACCCAGATTTGGATGTAGCGTTGTAAAGGGGTAATCCGCCACTTTAGGACGCGCATTAGAGGTCGACGCCAAGAATGTTGATTTTCCCGCATTGGGCAAACCAACCAATCCGACGTCGGCAATGAGTTTCAGGCGCAGCCAAATTGTGCGCTCCACACCAAGTTGACCCGGATTGGCCCGGCGAGGTGCCTGATTGGTCGAACTTTTGAAGTGCAGGTTGCCAAAGCCACCATTGCCCCCGCGCGCCAATTGCACACGCTCGCCAACTTCGGTCAGATCAGCCAGCACGGTTTCCTGATCTTCGTCCAGAATTTCGGTGCCCACAGGTACGCGCAGGATGATGTCATCCCCATCCGCGCCTGTGCGTTGTTGGCCCCGGCCCGGCTCGCCGTTTTTGGCAAAAAAGTGCTGCTGATAGCGAAAATCAATCAGCGTGTTCAGACCATCGACGGCCTCGACCCAGACAGAGCCGCCATTGCCGCCATCCCCGCCATTGGGACCACCATATTCAATATATTTTTCGCGCCGGAAAGACACACAGCCCCCGCCACCACCGCCAGAGCGGATGTAGACCTTGGCAAGATCGAGGAATTTCATGTTGTGTCCTTTGTGACGCTGGTTGCCCCGCCTGATAGCGTATCGGCGGGGGCATACTCAATCGAGTTTTTTACTATATGTCCATGTTGCAACGCTGGCATCGCGTGCAACCGAGAAACTTTCGGCATCGCCAATGTATTGAAAGCCGCAATTGGTCAGAACCCGAGCCGATGCCGGGTTGTCTTGAAAGACGCTGGCGAACATAGTTTTGTTGTTCAGCGGATTGTTTTCAACGATCGTGCTCACGACCTCTGAGGCGATGCCCCAGTTCCAAAACGCAGGCGCCACCCAATAACCGATCTCGACCAGCCCCGGATCGACATCTGCCAGCGCAATCAACCCCATGATTTCTGGATCACCACCAGCGATGCCATCAATTGCCCAGACATGTTCAGATGTGCCCTCGGCAGACACGCGTTGAATATAGGCCTCGGTGCTGCCAGGCGGCAGTGGATGGGGTACGGTTGCTGTCATCTTGGCAACGGTTTCATTGCCTGCATACATTTCAATCAACCCAACATCAGAACGACGCAACGGGCGCAGCACAAAACGCTCGGTTTCAATGACCGGCTGGTTCACGATGGTATCGTGTTTCATGTGCTCTCTCCTCCTATTAATACAAACAACACAGATGCCACCGTCAAAGCAGCAAGTGTGCGCATCAGAATTTTCTCCGCGGGTTTTCCCGCCACCAAGCGTGCAATCCGATCCCCGCCATAGGCCCAGATCGGGTGAAATATTGCCTGACAGGCAAAAAGACAGATGGCGATT
Source organism: uncultured Paracoccaceae bacterium (assembly GCA_947489325.1). Classification (GTDB taxonomy): domain Bacteria; phylum Pseudomonadota; class Alphaproteobacteria; order Rhodobacterales; family Rhodobacteraceae; genus CANLDA01. The sequence goes on from CANLDA010000041.1 coordinate 10,665, forward strand.
GTCGCTGTGGCTTGCAAGATAGGGGTTTCCACAGTCACGAAATTGGTAAACCCCGTGATGATCATCGCCCAAGCCTTTGGATTAAGGGGATGAACCGCCAATCCCGCCAAAAACCCCGGTGGGGTGCTCCCCTGTCCGCCATTCGGTGATAGGCGCAAGTTTGCCACCTTCCATGCCAACCAAAAGATGTAGGCCACCGACGCCCATTTTAGAATCTCAAAAAACCAAGGGGCCGTCTCTGCCAAGGACATCAGCCCAAACCCAATGGGCCAAATGATCAGTTGTTTGCCAAGAGCAACACCCGCCACAAAGGGCAAGGCCGCACGAAATCCATATCGCGCACCCGTGGCTAGCAAAACCATATTGGCCGGTCCCGGTGTGCCCACCTGAGACGCGCCAAAGGCCAGAAAACTGATCGTCGCAACGCCCATTGGCATCGCTCCTTACGCAAAAAGAAAAGGGACCGGCATTTCTACCGATCCCCTTATTGATTTAAAAACCTTTAGGTCGGCTTACTCAGCGGCCTCCGCCACTGGGAGAACCGAAATAAAAGTGCGGCCCTTGAGGCCTTTGTGGAACTTTACGTTGCCGTCAACGGTTGCAAAGATGGTGTGATCTTTGCCCATGCCAACGCCTTCGCCCGGCCACATTTTTGTGCCGCGCTGACGCAGGATGATGTTGCCGGGGATGACGACTTCGCCACCGTATTTTTTCACGCCAAGGCGGCGACCTGCTGAGTCGCGACCGTTACGGGAGGAACCACCAGCTTTTTTATGTGCCATATCGTTAGTCTCCTATACTTCGCTTACTTCGCCAGATCTTTGGCTTGTGCTACCCAGCCTTCGCGCTCGATACGGCCTTTGAACGACAGTTTTTCGTCGAACTCAGCAATATCGGCTTCGCCCCAGGCTGCGATCTGCGCGAAAGAGGTGACACCCGCTTCCAGCAGTTTCTTTTCCAGAGCTGGGCCAACGCCAGACAGTTTTTTCAGATCGTCTGCGCCAGTATCGGCAGCAGCGGCCTTTTTCGGTGCGGCTTTCTTGGCAGCAGCCTTAGGTGCAGCAGCAACGGCAACAGCCGCAACAGAACCTGCACCGATCGCGGCTTTAACGCCGGATTTGTCTGCGCCAGAGGCCAGAATGTCGGTTACGCGAACCAAGGTCAGTTTTTGACGGTGACCAACAGTACGCTTAGAGCTGTGCTTACGACGACGCTTAACGAATTTAATGACCTTCTCGCCTTTGATTTGGTCAATCACGTCTGCCTGAACAGCAGCACCATCAACGAAAGGCGCGCCAACAACGGTGGACTCACCACCAACCATCAGAACGTCGTTGAATTGGATTTTTTCACCTGCATCAGCAGCCAGTTTTTCAACACGCAGAACATCGCCTGCCTGAACTTTATACTGCTTGCCGCCGGTCTTAAGGACTGCGAACATGTCCTGTTTCCTTCGATTTGGCCGCGTTCTATGGCCCCCTTTCGGGTGTTTGTGGTGGGTCTTGCCGCACCGCCTCGAACCGCGCACCCGCTAGGGTGTTGTTTCAATAAGACACGGCGCAAGGACGGACCTTACGCCGGGATGCGCGCTTATCGGTCCACATTGGGTCTAAGTCAACCCCTAAAGCTCTTGTGCGGGCTGCATATCTTTCATGCCATAAGCGAGCTTTTCAAAGAACTGTGCCATCACTTCATAATGGATGCCATTCATCAGTTCATAGACCTTTTGCATCTCTTCTTTTTCAAGCGCAACTGTATAGGCTTCCAGCTCTTGTAAGGTGAACCCTTGATAGGTATACGCCGCCCCCTTAAGGGCTGATGTTTGCGAAGACAAACGCATCTCGGCCTCATTTTCCGAAATCCGCGCGCGCAGCTCTCCTTCGTCCACCTTCAAATCAACCACACCTGATGTGGCTGCGGCCAAAAGAAACCGGACCTGAATTTCAAGAACGGCCTTAGTGCCCTGCCCCGTTGGATCAATTGCTGCATTCATGCGCTTTAACAACTGAAGCTTTGGATCACCTTCTTGCACCATCGTTGCAACGATGCGCTCGCCGGCCAGTTGCTTAAGATCATCATCATCAAAATGTGACAGGTTCTCTGCTTGAACCAAACGCGCGCCCAATCCAGATCCGTAAAACGCTATGGTATGATCAGCCAAATCGTTTTCTAACGTTTCTTGTAAAATATCCAAAGCCAATGCGCGTATTTTCTGTTTATCAAAAACACGCTTTGCCAACAGCTCAAACTCTACGTCCAAGGCTTCTGCTGGCAGGCCAAGCATCTGGGGTGCAAGATCAGCCGACAATGCAATAGAATCCAACGCCACATCAAATCCTGTGACCTTCAGGAACTCCTCCATCTTTACCCGATCAGCCGCCTGTGCCTGCATGGCGACACAAAACACAAACAAAAGGAGCAAACCCACCCTGATCGGGCGAAACACGGTGCATAAGAACGTCACGAAAACCTCATTTAGATACCTATACTACAGCTAAGCATAATCTTTGCTCTTTCAACAAAAAACAGTTCTTGCGCCCTTTTGGAAAGACGACTAAACGACGCCCATCCCCCGCGGAGAGGTGCCGGAGTGGTCGAACGGGGCGGTCTCGAAAACCGTTGTCCCTGCAAGGGGACCCAGGGTTCGAATCCCTGTCTCTCCGCCATTATCTTCTTTTGGCAAAAACCCCTCTAACACCTTGAATGGCAAGGTAGTTTTTGGTGTTCGAAGTCCTTCATTTCGCGCGTAGGTAATTTGCTCTGCAAAGGCCAGTCTCAGGACAGTTCTCTGGGCGATCATATTGTCACTTTTCCATAATCTTCAATAGCTTAACGAGAATTGCAGTGCATATTCGAACATTTGTTCGAAGGTGTACATTGGCTTTCGCTGATTTTGCAGCTTTTCGTCTAAGTTCAGCTTCTCACGCTCCATTTTTTCGATGCGTTTCTCATAGGCTGTGGTCTTCAGAAATGTCCTCGTCCATAAAGAACGGCAGATACTCGCAGTCATGGAAAGGCGGCGCGGTGGAGGCGCCGATCCCTTTTCTCGATTTCAGAGCGCCATGTTCCGACAATGTCAGAAACCGCGACGCTAATTTCTTCGTCTGCAACGAGATCAAAGACGCCGACCATACGCATAGTCAAAGTCACATTCATAGCTGTCCGCTATTAATACCTGAATAATTTCAAGGCCTAACATACCAAGACGAACTCCGTGCAACAATGGGCTGCCAGCAAGATCAGGTTGCGCAGCCAGATCCAATTCCTCCGCGAGTGCTTCGGGCGAACTATCTGTATGCGTCAAAGCTAAGGCAGGAGATATGCCGCTACCGAGCAATGCTAGTGTTGCGACGGTCGCACATTTTGCGAAGCGCACGGCCTTCGTTTGGGTACAACTGAGTTTGCAAAATTTCATCAACTTTCTCCTAGCAAGGTAATGATCATGAGAATGGGAAACAAAAAAAATTGAACCGAAACGATCACGATAAATCCTCTAAGGACTTAACGCGGCCATTAAAAATCTAACAGACCGAAATCCAAATACTGCGCCGCGCACAAAGGTCAGCACTGCGCAGATAATGAGCTTTGCAAAGTCGCCTATCTGACAACAAATCAACCATGATTTTGCTGCGGCGCAGTCCGTCAAAGCAGCCGTTAGCTGCGATTACAAAGATTTGGAGCAAGTAAAATTACACAATGCGGACAAACCGGACTTGTACAGGCGCAGCTATTTCTAACGCAGCATCTTCTGGCAGCCACGTCAAAACTATTGCTGCGATGCGACTGGCGTTGCCCAGGCTATAATTCGACCGTGCCGATTTTGTTGGGCTGAACATCAACTTGTCACTACAAATTTATCTTTGGACGAAATACATGATAATCCTGCCCCTTTTGAAAACTATCATCTCAACCAGATGCTCTATTTCCGGTAAGTCACAGCGCCATTGCAGATGGTTGTGGTGACAGTGGTATGGGCCGCGGTGTCTTCGCTTA
>CANLDA010000042.1 GCA_947489325.1 uncultured Paracoccaceae bacterium
ACACCTATGAAGGCACCCACGATGTGCATGCCCTGATCTTGGGTCGCGCGCAGACTGGATTGCAGGCATTCGCGTGAATTGGAACGCTCATCGCTTCCTTAGGGGCGCTCTTCGCTTATGCAATGAGGGACCGTAAGGGACGGAAGAGCAGTAGGAGAACGCGATGGATCGCGCAGATATTGTAGATACGGCGTTTCGCCAAAAAGTCTTATCCAATGATCTTCCTCAGGGGGCTGCGTCAAGCGGCCCCTTAAGTGATCATGAGGCTGTGTCGATTTTTCGTGCGCAATGTCTGAGCCGCAATTTGGATCGTCGCTCGCGCAAAATGCAGGCGGCAGGGCAGGGATATTATACCATTGGCTCTTCCGGTCACGAAGGCATGGCTGCGGTTGCCAGTGCCTTGCGTCCAGATGACATGGCCTTTTTGCATTATCGCGATGGCGCCTTTCAAACGCGTCGATCGGCACAAGTTCCCGGTGTCAGTGCCACGCGCGATATGTTGCTGAGTTTCGCCACATCCAGTGAGGATCCGATTTCTGGCGGGCGGCACAAGGTTCTGGGCAGCAAGGCCCTGAATATCCCGCCGCAAACCTCGACCATCGCAAGCCATTTGCCCAAGGCGGTGGGGGCGGCCTATTCCATAGGTCTGTGTCGTCGTCATGCCCCGGAACATCGGGTGCTTGAGGACGACAGCATCGTTATGTGTTCCTTTGGCGATGCCTCGTCTAACCATTCTACGGCACAAGGCGCGATCAACACGGCTTGTTGGACCTCTTATCAATCGGTGCCTTTGCCGCTTTTGTTTGTGTGTGAGGACAATGGCATTGGTATTTCAACCCGTACGCCACGTGGCTGGATTGGGGCGAATTTCTCGGCCAAACCGGGCTTGAAATACTTCCATGCGAATGGTCTTGATATCTATGACACATATCGTGTGGCTGCTGAGGCGGCTGATTATGTGCGCCGTCACAAAAAACCTGCCTTTTTGCATCTGAGTTTGGTGCGTCTTTATGGCCATGCGGGCAGTGATATGCAGCAGACCTATTTGTCAAAGGATGTCTTTGAGGGGTGGGAAGATGATGATCCGTTGCTGCATTCGGCGCGATTGTTGATTGAGAAAGGTGTGTTAAGCGGTGCAGAGGTCATGGCTATTTATGATGAAGCCGAGGCCCAATGTGCGCGTGTTGCAAAAGATGTGGTCACGCGTCCGCGCCTGCAAACGGCCAGTGATGTTATGGCCTCGGTGATCCCGCCAAAGCGTGAGTGTGCACCGTCAAATGGTCCGGCGCAATCCGCGCGTGAGGCCATGTTTGGCAGCGATGCCAAGCAGATGTCGACCCCTCAACCCATGTCACGGCTGCTGAATTGGGCGCTGAGTGATCTGATGCTGGAGCATGGCGAAATTGTCATGATGGGCGAAGATGTGGGGCGCAAGGGCGGTGTATATGGCGTGAGCCAAAAACTGATTGATCGGTTTGGGCCGGACCGGATGATTGACACGTTGCTGGATGAACAGAGCATTCTGGGTTTGGCCATTGGCATGGCGCACAACGGATTTATTCCTATGCCGGAAATTCAGTTTCTGGCCTATCTGCATAATGCTGAAGATCAGCTACGGGGTGAGGCCGCGACATTGTCGTTTTTCAGCAATGGTCAATTCACCAACCCGATGGTGTTGCGGATTGCGGGGCTTGGGTATCAGAAGGGCTTTGGCGGACATTTTCACAACGACAATTCGCTGGCAGTTTTGCGTGATATTCCGGGAATTATCATCGCCTGCCCGTCGCGCGGTGATGATGCGGCCAAGATGCTGCGTGAATCTGTGCGTCTGGCGCGTGAAGAACAGCGGGTTGTGGTGTTTGTAGAGCCGATCGCGCTTTATCCCATGCGCGATCTGTTAGAGGATAAAGACGCCGGGTGGATGACGCAGTATCCATCGCCTGATCAAAGCATCGCCTTGGGCGAGGTGGGCGTTGAAGGCGAGGGGCCGCTAGCGATCCTCACCTATGGCAATGGGCGATACCTGAGCACACAGGCGGCACATGATCTGCGTGCGGATGGGATTGAGACGCGCATTATCGACATGCGCTGGCTCGCGCCTTTGCCAGCAGAGGGAATTCTGTCTGCTCTGAAAGGCGTGCAAAAGGTGCTTATTGTGGATGAATGCCGTCAAACCGGCAGTCAATCAGAAGCATTGATGGCGCTGTTGGCGGAACGTTCTGATTTGCCCCATGCGCGTATCGCGGCGGAGGACAGTTTCATCGCCACCGGGCCTGCGTATGCAGCAACGATGCCTTCGCGGCAATCGATTTCTGAGGCGGCGCGGCGCTTGTGGGAGCGGTTGGAATGAACTGTTTGAGCGTGGGTGTTGTGATATCGGAGCCTCCGGCGGGGATATTTTTGGCAAGAAGAAGAGCAGGGCAGGGCGTGCATGATCGGAGGGCAGGATAATGCGGCAAACAGCGGTTGTGGTGGCGCCAGGGCGTGGAACTTATAACAAGGACGAGTTGGGATACCTGTCACGCCGTCATGCAAATAAGGCTGCGCTGATTTCCAGCTTTGATACCTATCGAGAAGCACAAGGACAAGAAAGCCTGAGCGCGTTGGATGGGGCCGGGCGGTATACGTTGTCCAAACATACGCGTGGGGACAATGCCAGTGCGTTGATTTATGGGTGTGCCTTTGCAGATTATCAAAGCATTGATCAGGATGCTTATGAGATTGTGGGCGTCACGGGCAATTCCATGGGATGGTATATTGCGCTGGCCTGCGCCGGCGTTCTGGATGCCATGGATGGGCTTCGGGTTGTGAACACCATGGGCACGTTGATGCAGCAACATCTGATTGGCGGGCAGTTGATCTATCCTTTTATGGATGAAGATTGGCATGACATTCCGGGGCGACGAGATCAGATCATGGCGAAGGTTGCCGAGATTGATGCCCGTGCCGAGCATGTGTTGGCTCTGTCGATTGATCTGGGTGGGATGCTGGTTTTGGCAGGAAATGAGGCTGGGCTGAGCGCATTTGAAGCGCAGATGCCCGTGGTGCAGGGACGCTTCCCCATGCGGCTTGGCAATCACGCGGGGTTTCATACGTCTTTACAAGATCCGGTGGCGGCACTTGGTCAACAGGCTTTGCCTGCGGATATGTTTCATCAGCCTCAGGTGCCTTTGATTGATGGGCGTGGCGGGGTTTGGTACCCGCAAGCCAGTGATTTGAACGCGTTGTGGGATTATACATTGGGGCATCAGGTGACGAAGCCTTATGATTTCACAGCTGCCATTGATATGGCCGCACGAGAGTTGATGCCGGATGTGTTTATCGTGTTGGGACCGGGCAACACATTGGGTGGTGCCGTGGCACAGAGTTTGATCCGCACGGGGTGGTGTGGCTGGTCTGACAAGACAGGTTTCAAGGCATCAGAAGCTGAGCGAAAACGGTTGATCTCCATGGGTGCATGATGGGTCTTGCCTTTGGGTCGACACTCCGCAAGGGTGCGTCAAAAGGAGCGCACATCAGATGACATACCCAGATGTATTCATTCTTCGGCATGGGGAAACAGAATGGAATTTGGCGCGTCGTATTCAGGGGCAGAAGGATTCGTCTTTGACAGAGTTGGGGCGCACGCAGGCACAGATGCAGCGCGATCTATTGCAGCCCATTTTACAGAAGTTTCCCGATATAGATATGCATTGCAGCCCCTTAGGGCGTGCGCAGGCAACCGCGCGCATAGCCCTGGGGTGTTCCCCGCGTGTGCGTCTTGATTTGCGTTTGCAAGAAATCGGTGCTGGCAGTTGGGAAGGTTTGACGCGCGATGAGGTCGCCAAGGGGTGGCCAGATGAATGGGCGCTGTGTCTGGATGATTACGATCTGTTTACACGCACGCCCGATGGCGAATCCGTTGCGCAGGCCTTTGCGCGGGCCGAGGCGTTTCTGAAAGAGCTGCGTGGTCCGGCCATTGTCGTCACGCATGGCGTATTCAGTTGTTTTTTGCGCGGCATTCTACAAAATCAGGCCGTTGAACAAATCGCGGATATGCCTCGCAGGCAGGGGGTCATTTACCATCTGCAAGGCGGGCGAGAACGCGTAATAGAAAAAAAATCAGATTTCGGTGATTTCTTGCAAAATAGCGCTTGAACTCCCCCGCGAGTTTCGGCTATTTCCGCCACATCGGGTCGTTAGCTCAGTTGGTAGAGCGCTTCGTTTACACCGAAGATGTCGGGAGTTCGAGCCTCTCACGACCCACCATTACTTCCCAAGACACCTGCAACACCTGCCAAAGCCTTGAAGGGCATTGATAATTGGGGTGTTCTAGCTCCTGTTTCGCGGCAGTATGAAAGATGGTCGGCAAACACCAGTTTCAAGACCGTTCTGCGCAGTGAGGTATTGCCACTTTCCCATAGTTTCCAAGGCCTTGAGAGGAAGTTCAAGGAGAGTTCTAGCGAGGTGCTAAAGTCCCGTGTTGAAGGGGCGGGTTTGGCTTGGTTTTCCTGCAAAATGATCTTCTCTTTTTCGAGTGAATCGATCTTTTTCTCGTAAGCTTTGATCACAGTTGCGTTGTCTGCTTCGACAATTCTGTCCAACAGGACATCGATTTGCTTCTGAACATCGGCAATCTGTTTTTCGTAGGACTTTGCCTCCTGCCTCAATTGTGCGCCTCTGATGTCCCATGCATCGCGAAACATGGCTTTCACCAAGGCGAACAGGCTTGGGCTTGGCTCAAGCTGGCGGAGAAGGTCACCTACATCACCTTCGAGTTTGGCGCGACGGATCGACTTGCCGTAACTTTCGCAGCCCTTGGTCTGACACAGATAATACGGGTGGCGTTTTGTCTTTCCTTTTGACCAGCAGGACCGAAGCGGCGCACCACACCCATGACAAACCGCAAAGCCGCGAAGAGCAAAGTCCTCTCCGATGTTTTTTCTGGCGGGAGCAATGGCACGTTGCTTTCTGCGCTCTTGGATGCGCCAGAAGGTCTCTGCCGAAACAATCGGTTCATGGTGACCCTTGATCCTTGAAAGGCCCCAAGGCGCGTAGCTGATCAAGCCACAATAGACTTCACGATCAAGAAGCCGAGTGACTTCTTGCTGTCGAACCAGTCCATTTTTTCCTTTTGGGAACTCTGGTTTGGTGCTGAGGAAGTTGCGAATATCAACTTGGTTTTGAAAACGCCCACCGGCGTAGCCCTCTAAACCCTCCTGTACGATGGAGGCCTTAGGTTCGTCCCGTACCAGCATTTTGCCGTGTTCACGAAACTTGTCGTAGCGATACCCGAAGGGCGCGGCGAAGGTATAGTAACCATTCTGCATCCGCGCCTTCATCTTTTGCGAAACCTGCCGCCCGTTCTGTTTGCGCTCTAACGCACCCTGAGCCGCCATAATGGTTTCGATGAACTCGCCCTCTGGCGTGTCTTCGAATTTGAAATTCAGACATTCGATGGTCGCACCACGCGCACGAAAGGCTTCGCGCAGGTCGAGGTGAAAGCGCGTATCACGTGCAAAGCGTTTCAGGTCATCGAAGATAACAACGAAATCTTCATCTGGTTGCGCATCCAAAAAAGAAAGAAGCGCCACCATGCCTGGTCTTTTCATGAAATCGCCACCGCCAGAAATCGTGTCAGGGAAGACCGCTGCAACCCGATACCCCTTGTTTACGGCGTATTCTCGGCAACGGCTTTCCTGAGATTGGAGGCCATGACCTTCCATTTCTTGTGATTTTGAGGAGACGCGACAGTAGATGATCGCGTTCGCTTGTTCGTTTTTGGTTGTTAATCCTGCCATTGGTCCTCCTCTGCGCGGGTCTGCGCCCATTCGTTGTTCAACAAGGATACCAAATCACTGGAATCCTGATCCAATGCTTCCTGATCTTCTCCACAGATTTGCGGAACGGGTTTGATGTCATAGCCGAGATCAACAAACATCACGACGATGGACCAAAGGGTTTCGATCAGTTCTTGTTGCTGGTCCAGTGGCATATCGCTGTCTTCCAGCATGGCGGCGTAAACCTCCCAATCAACTGAGAGGCTGGGGCGTGTGGGCGTATTGTTATTATCAGGCGGACAGGTCATGCACGCGCTCCTTTCTTCAAATCGGTTTTTGGAAAATGTCATGTCTCACGTCGCCAGATGTTCGGGGCGCACATTGAGAACAAATATAGAACATATAACCACATTTCCCTGCGACCACGCAAGGAAAATCTCTGAATGATCCTATGCGCTTGACCTGTCCGTAGCATGGCAAGGCTGTGGCCATCTCGGGTGTTTCGGGGGTGAATACGGGTGTAGTCACGGCCCGTGACTTATAACGTTCACACGGAAGGAATATGTTCCTAGTGAAATCAGGAAAGTAGATGTGATATCAATAGGTTATGAAAATAAAAAACATGAAACTATCAAACAACTTCAACCTACGCTCATACCATGCTGGCTTTGCCTTCGCGGCATTTGCATTCGGAGCCGCTGCGCTGAACGTAGCGGCTGCTAACATGTCCGTCGATTTTGAATCCTCTAAGTGGTACATTAAAGGCGCAGTTGAATGTGGCTTGATTTCTGCTGGAGCCGCGTTCCTGTCGAATACAGCGCGCAAACTAAACTTGTAGGCTGATCTTGCATTAAAGAGTGGTCGTCTCCACCTAGTTAGCAGGTGAAGCTAATTTCAGGTGTAACGTGACAGCAGACCAAGCTCAGTTTTTTGCGGTTATAGCACAATCGGCAACCGTGATCGTTGCCGTAGTTGTATTTATTTACCAGACCCTCCAAGAAAAAGGTAACAGGCAACAGCGTGATGAAGAGCTGAAAATTGAACGCCGTTCTAATGCTTGGGTCGCAATCAACAACCAAATCCAGCTTATCAACGAGTCTTGCCAAGATGTTGAAATTTCGCCGGCAGATGCTGCGCAGAAACCAGATGAGGTCCTGATCTCTGAGTTTCAAACAAATGAAAGCCGAGTGGCTACCAACGTTCTTTTCTTTCACCATTTAAATCTACTTCACATTGTCTTTCTGAATAAGAACTTTGTGAAGGAAGCTGAAGTGCAAGGTTTTCGCAGTTGGTCCAACAATGTGATAGGTGGTTTCCTGAAAGCAGTTCCTCCTCTTCGTGGAACTTTGAAACATGTACTAGATGGCAATGACCTATACAGCGATGAATTTATTGCATTTTTGAAAGATATGCTCTCAACTTATCTGGAAGAGCATCCTCTGGACTAGTACTCCATTTCGGTGTTGTTTAGGTTTGAAAACTCCATTTAATCCAAAGAATAGGGCTGATAAGGCAAAGCTATATCCAGTCCTCAAAGCGCTTGCTGATCTCGATCCTCGCAAGACGCCAGAATTGATTATGGATGACGCCGTGGGTTATCCCGTTGCACGGGGGCAGGATTATGTGCGCAATATGCGCAGAGGCGAGATCGCCGCTGCATACGCCGTGCTAATACACCAATGGCTGCTTGAGCATCATTTCGATCTGTCTCATCGCCTTGCGCCCGAGATATTCCCTGAGACACCAGAACAACGCTGGCAAGTCATCGTAAACGAACGGGCTATCTCAGATCGCTTCCGCCTTGTGCTTGTTCCTCTGACTATGGGCATAGTCGAGCGCGAAAGCCAGTTGAGGTCAGCCGATACGACCATTCGACTTGGCGAGCGATTTTGCTTTGAACTGGATAGTGAGATCGAATGTTATGCCGTCGCGTTTCAAGCTGTGCGCGGCCAATGGCATAATATCCCGCTTGGCCCCAACGGTGAGATCAACGTACCAATTCAATCAGGTCAAAACCGATTTCCTAAGCGAACAGATGGAAAAATCGATCCGCTGGCTGAAAACCATGATGAAGGCACGCACGAGTTTGTGCTGATCACTGCCCCGACTGATGACATCCCGACCAGCATTCAAAGCCTCAACACATGGATTCCGAACGGGCCAAACACCCTACATCACATCACGGTTCAGTTTGTGAAGTGACCGCCCAAGATCGGTTTGAGAGCTTCGTTGCACGGCCATAGCTTTGCCCATTCCTGAGCACCTTGGGTTTTGAGATCAACGTATCGCGCAGGATCGCCCAGCTTGGCAATTTCCAAATCCTTGAAGAAGTCTTCGGGACTGCCAAGATCATCAGCGATAGACGCTGCGCCCGCAGTTTGTGCTAACTGGATCGCATCGAAGAAACAGGGAATGGTCACGTCACGCGCGAATGCTTGCAGTTCTTCTCCGGTAGGCTTGCAGTTCTTCTCCGGTAGGAATGAGCGATGTATCATGATGGACTTGTGCCCGAACCAAAGGCATCTCCGCGACATGCCCCAAAAGCTGAAAAATCCGTGTCGCAGCCCTTGGATGCGTTCGCCCTTGGGCACCATTCTTAGTATCTTCGAGTTCGATGAGCACCATCATTCCGCATACCGCTGACGCGACTTCGCGTACGTCGTACGCACTACCTTCCTGATAAGTACCTAGCAGCTCCTCCAAGGCCTCATGGTCCGCCTGCATCTCAAGACATTTGGGAACGAGAAGACACTTGTCATAGGGCTTCACATCGAATGAAATCTGATTGTCAGTGGAACGATGCGCTATCCCAAATCCGTTTGAGAACTCGAAATGTCCCAACGCGATGTGTGCTAGTTCGTTCAGGACGACGAAACCAATCATGTTGTGCATTGTCCGCTCTTTGGATGACTGGTTGATCGCGCGGTTCAGAAGCTCATCAATTTGCCTTCCAACTCCAATAGAGACTCTGAGCAAAAACCCTTGAGGTGCGCTACTCAAGGAAACCTGAAAACTGAGGTCGCTTGTGGTTTCTATTTGGATAGGAACAATCGGTTGGTCAAAGTCTTGTTTTTCAACGCACAGCCAATGCTTTAGCGCCATATCGAGATTTCTGTCGACATTCGTTGTGTGCTGCATATCATTGCATTCATTCTGCTAGAAGTTGTTCCCGCCTTGGGTATAGTCACGTTATGGATAGATCAGCAAATTTTTTAGTGAACCCAAGGCTAACGCGCCTGCTGGGAGAAACATATCGGTCAAGCGAAGCAGCTCTAAAGGAGTTGATCGATAACGCTTGGGACGCAGACGCATCGGTTGTTTCGATCAGCCTGCCCAAGCCGATGACACAAGATCCAATCGTAGTGCAGGATGATGGGTGTGGAATGTCAGAGGGGCAGTTGCGACAAGAGTACCTTGAAATAGCCCGAGATAAACGCCGAACGCAGGGTGCGCGGACCCCGCGTTACAACAGGAAAACAAAAGGGCGCAAAGGCATAGGCAAGTTTGCTGGTTTAAGCATCGCCTCCGAAATGCGTTTAGACTCAACCAAAGAAGGGATGACTTGTCGCCTTGTCCTAGACAAAGTGAAACTTACGAACACAGAAGACGATCTAGAAACAATCCCACTTGATTTGGAAGTGCTGGATCAATTGCAGTCGTCTGACGGAACCACAGTCGTACTAAGTGATCTAGATCAAACACTAAATTTTCCTAGGCCGGAAACTCTCAAACAACTTTTGTATAGAGAATATGGGCGAGAGCAAGATTTCGCGATCTTTGTCGATGGTGACGAGATCGGATTTAAAGACCTTTCAGGGGCACATTTTCGGAACAACGCGAAAGATGAGAGCAGCGGGAACAGTTTGTCGTTCACGATCACAGATGACAAATCGAAGCCAAGGTCTCCCGGAATCGCTCTAAGAGTCGACGGAAAGATTGTAGGTAAGCCTTCGTTTTATGGCTTAGAAGATGATCCCGAAATTCCTGCAAAACTTCTAAGGAGCGTTGTAGGTGAGATCGAAGTGCCGGATACTCCAGGCCTTGTCACCGCAGATTGGGGCGGTGTGAACGAGAGCAGCAAGGCATATGCAGAAATAGCCGAACAAATTCGAACCGCTGTGAAAGAAAAACTGTCGGTTACTCACAAGCGTCAAATATCAGCTCAGAGGGCCAGACTGCAAAAACAGATCAATGCTCGATTGGCGAAATTACCTGAGAACAAGCGGGAGTTCGCAGAGAAAGCACTTCATCGCATCTTGGGTCGATTTTATGGCGAAAGTGATGAACGAATTGGTGTTATCGTCGATGTCGCTTTGGACGCAATCGAGTTGGACGGCTACTGGGCGGTCTTGAACAAAATTAATGATGCTAGCCGAGGCGCAGTCATAGATTTTGCAGACGCTTTAGCGGATTTTGGTTTGCTCGAGCTTTCAAATTTGGGAGTTCAGGCCAGAAATCGCGATGTTTTCTTGACGCATCTTCAGCATCTGACCGAGGACCCATCGACTCTTGAAGTCACTATGCACCGCGCGTTGGAGGAGAATCTTTGGGTTTTCGGTCTGAAAAGAACACTCATCTCATCAAACGCGACGCTTAAACGCGTGATCGAAACTTATCTATCCAAGGAGTACAAAGGGAGCCGTGCGGAAGAGCGGCCAGATCTTTTCTTGGGTGAAGCCATGGACGGAAGTTATCTTCTGATCGAGTTCAAGAGGCCATCCAAGGTAATTGGGCGCAAAGAAATTTCGCAAGCAGAGGGCTACAGGGATGACCTTCAGAAACAACTTGCATCAGATGCGAAAATCGAAGTGATCGTAGTGGGAAAGAACCGTGATCCAAGTGTCCGACCAGACAACCTCGCAGCTGGCGTCTTAGTTGAAAGCTACTCAAGTTCGATTTCGAGATCGAGGACAGAGCTGTCTTGGCTTCTCAGACAGCTCTCAAGGTAAGTGGGTTTCCTCGACTAATTAGGGTTTCTCCAAGAATGAGACCCCCGAACTCTGAAGCTGCTTTGCAAACTCTTTTACATTCTTTGCCCCCCTTGAATCGGAGGTAAATGAGAACAGAACTTTCTCACGAGCTCTTGAGAGGGCAACAAAGAAGACATTTACATCATCTTTACTTCCCCAGAAGGCGTCGTCGTTAAACTCGACGAAGCATACAGTATGATACTCTAAACCCTTGCTTTTATGAATGGTCATCAAACGCACAGCATTCGTGCCATCCATGTGCTCGACTACTTCCCTCCAACTACTTGCTTCGCTACCGCACTCATCGAAAAAAGCGACAAATCCTGAACACACGGTATCCAAACGATCCCCGGTCTCATACTCTCTGAAGGATCGCTTAAACTCAGCTTTTGAAGCATGGTTCGAAAGCACGTTGTACAAATCTAGACCAGTCACTTCGTTGGGGCTTTTGTTATTGAGAAGCGCTTCAAGCTCTGTGGTGAGGCTCTGTACAGCTTTCAAGGAATCGCTGTGACCCCTTTCTGTATTGATGTCCACACCTTGGAGATCGGACAGAATATTTCTACAAGTTTGAAAAGGTTGGCCTTCTCTAACACTCACAGCCAGCTTGAATGCCGCGAAAAAGAGAGCGTATGCTTTCTCTTTCACCAAATCTTGAATCGCGATACCGCCCACATGGCGTGCTTCGTTACGAATTTTCAGGCCCTGCGCTGTAAAGTGGTTGAGCAGCCTTTTTTCCACATCGTCCACACGAATTTTTGCTAGTATGACGAAATCCGTTGGTTTCAGTGTGTCTGACGAATTCAGGCTATCTCTAATATATTTTGCCAGATATGAACCTTCGTCCTCTCGCGTTTTGAAGACCCATCCAGTAACAGCGTTTTCCGGCGTCGTCTCGTCATGGTGAATAGCCCCTAGTTTCCTAGACACCCTCTTGGTTCATGTTTCGCTGTCTGTTTTCGAAGTCGACGGGCGACAGC
>CANLDA010000043.1 GCA_947489325.1 uncultured Paracoccaceae bacterium
ACTCCGCTCCCATCCGCCTTAACACGGACTTTCACGTTATAGTCAATCACGCGCTTTACAGGCACGAGTACCTTCATTGGCGTCAGACTCCTTGGTTTATAGGTCGCAAGCGCGACTCTTTCAAAATGCTCTCTGGGGCTTGATATATTTTTGCCTATGAACAGAACAGTGAAAAATCGTCACGTTTTACGTAATGGGCGTCGTGTTCGGGGCAAAAATTAGAAAATTGAGGCGCAAAAGGCAGAAAATGAACTCGCCAATAGAGGCTTGGCATTATATGCGGCGCAACTTATTGAGTAGTCATGAGGTGAAAGTTGCCCGATTTTGTAATTCAGTACATCAATCTTGAAGATGACTATGCCCGCCGTTCCTATATGGAAGAACATCTGGAGCGCATTAAGTGTTCAGCCATTTACCAGCGACAAGAAGCGGTCAGAGCGGAAGAAATTGAAAAAACAAAGTCTCGCTTTCGCAAGAGCATTTTTTCCCGACAGTGGTCGTTAAGTGCCTTTGAAATTGCTTGCTTTGAAAGCCACCGATCCTGCTGGCAACAGGTGATCGAAGGAACCGGTGAATATTGTGTCATCCTAGAAGATGATATTGTTCTGTCGCAGAATTTTGTTGAGAAAATTGATGACTTGATCCGCAATATTGATAGATTCGACATCATAAAGTTGGATCATACGACATGTGAAAATCTACTGGGTGCAGTGGAAAAGATCGGTGCTGGTCAATTATGCCCAATTCTAAATTACCACTCCAGTACTGCGGCGTATTTGATTGGCCGAGCGGGAGCAAAAAAACTGTTGCATATGACGGAGACTTACAGCGATCCTGTTGATCTAGTGATATTCGCGCCGGGGAAAATCTGGAAACCTATGCAATTGATACCGGCAATTTCATTGCAGGGAGAGTTTGTCCGACAGCCAGATCACCATACGCCTGCCTGTATTTTGGGGACAGGCAGGGACAGTTCCACAGTGGTGCGACAGAAAGACGAAGGCCCGTTTTGGTTTCGTGCTCTTTTTCGGCTTATACATAAGAAACGTACCCGACGGATCAGACGTCGGGTAAGGCGTAGAGGGTGGTTCAGGGGGGTGACGCCCGTGAATGATGATTTGCAGCGTTATCTTGACTAAATGACAGGTTTGCCAAAAACGTCTACGACGTTTACGCGCAACTGATTAGCGGTTTGCGCCAGGGACCCAGAGAACATCGTCTTTGCCACCATTGTTGGCAACGCGAGCGGCTACGAAGAACCAGTCTGACAGACGATTCAAATAGGTGATGACATGGGTGTTCACCTCTTCGTCTTGGGCCAGATCAGTGGCAAGACGTTCGGCGCGTCGCGCAACTGTGCGGCAGATATGCAGATGAGCCGCCAGAGCACTGCCACCGGGCAGGATAAAGCTGCGCAAAGGATCCAGCGCGCCGTTCATTGCGTCAATTTCGCCTTCAAGACGTGCAACCTGAGCAGCCACCATCCGCAGCGGCGGATATTCGGCAGTTGCATCACTTGCGAGATCAGGGCGGCACAGATCTGCGCCCAGATCAAACAGGTCATTTTGAATAAGTGAGAGTTTTTGATCCATTTCGCCGCTGGCATGCAGACGGGCAACACCCAAAGTGGCGTTCAACTCGTCGCTGGTGCCGTAGGCATTCACCCGCGCGGAATGTTTGTTCACGCGATCCCCGTTGCCAAGTGCGGTTGTGCCCTTGTCGCCGGTGCGGGTGTAGATTTTGTTCAGAACAACCATTTTGATCTCCGGGTCAGATTAACTGCCTGAGCGCAGCCAGACAAACAACAGAATAAGGATCACGGCCACAAGTTGCGCAGCAATGCGCAGACGCATGATTTTATTGGCGTATTTGCGATTGAAATCGCCACCTTTGGCAAACCCACCAATCCCGATCATCAAGATGACCAGAACGGCGAGAACAGCAACAACAACGACAAAGAACAATGGGTCCGAGGCCATGGGAATCTCCTGCGGCAGGGCTCAAACCTCTTTAGACTGATGTTGGCGAAAACGAAAGTCGAGAGGTTTGTTAACCTTAGGATTTTGCAATGAGCCAATCCAACGCGCGTGTGGGCAAAAGACGCCGCAGCGTCCCCATCAGATATGTTGGGGTGGTTACGTAATATCGCGGCTTTGGGTGTGGACTTTGTAAGGCGTGCAGCAGTTTCTTGGTCACGGCTACCGGAGTCAATTCAAAGGCGTCCTTGCCGCCCTCGCTATACAGACGTTTTTGCAGGGAGGCGCTATACTGATCAGCGCGGGCACTGTTTTCCCAGTCGATCCATTTTTCAAAATGTGATCGCGCATTGCGGCGAATTTCTGTGCCGATGGGGCCGGGCTCGATCAAGATGATGTGCAATGGCGTGTCGCGCATTTCGATGCGCAACGTGTCGGTCAGTCCTTCGAGGGCGTATTTTGTGGACACATACGCACCACGCCACGCCAGCGGCACAAGCCCAAGCACAGAAGAACAATTGACAATACGCCCGTGTCCTTGGGCGCGCATGGTCGGAATAACTTGACGCGTCAGATCGTGATAGCCAAAGAAATTGGCCTCAAAGATCGCGCGCAAAGCATCTGTTGGCAGGTCTTCCACGGCCCCCGGAATGGCGTAGGCCCCATTATTGAATAGGGCATCCAAGGTTCCGCCTGTGGCGTCAAGAACTTCGGCCAGCCCGGTTTTGATGGTGGTCGTATCCTCATAGTCGATCAGGGGGCTTTCAAACCCCAAATCTCGCAGTCGGGTGCAGTCCTTTTTCTGTCGGCAAGAGGCAAAGACGCGCCAGCCTGCTGCGCGCAACCCCATTGCGGCATCATATCCAATGCCCGAGGAACACCCGGTGATAAGAATGGATTTTTGTGTCATTGCCTGTCCCTGCCGCCTGTGCGTCCGTGTATGCCAAGGCAAAGGAAGGCTGGCAATGCAGAGATGATCAATTGATGGTGCGCAACATACGGGCGGACATCCACCCCACAAGACCACCATCTTGGTCGCGCAACTTGACCCATCCCGATCCGGGGTCGCGCAACACGTCTACTGCTTGGCCGCGCGATAAGGTGCCAACCACAGGATATCCTGTGCCGGGGCCCGTGCGCATGTTAACTCTGCGTCCGCTGACTTCTCTTATATCAGGGGGTGTTTCTGTCAGCGTCGCCAGAGTAAAGACCGCATCTTTCGCTGGTGTCGGAGCCGCAATAATATCAAGACGGTCTGCGGCTGGGGTCGGGGTGGGATCAGAGATCAGACGCGTTGTCGGAACCGAGGCCAGACTAATGCGGGGGCGATCGCTTGGCGCCGCTTGGGTATCAGATGAGATATGCATCGTAGTCAGTGACGTGGTTTGTGGTGTGATCTGTGGGGCGGTTTGGGAGGGAATTTGTGCGTCGGTATTCACCGAGGCCTCAGCCATCATACGCGCCTTTTTGGCGCCTTCAAAATCATTGCCACCGCTATAGGCCCAGAAAAGCCAACCAAGAAGAACAAAACTGATTACGATGAAACGATACAAGGTACCCTCCAGGTGATGTGAACAATATTTTTGGCAAAAGCAGCAGTAACAGGATGCCACTTTAACACATCTGCCTGTCAGGTCCGGGTGAAAAACCCGAGATTTCTCCCCCCTCTTGCGTTTCACAAGGCTTCCTGCCAGTTACAGTTTGCTCAGTTATTTAGCTGAGAGAGATGTCGCGCGTATGTTGCACCACATGAGTATATTCCCGCGAGACCACTCTTGCCTCGGGGTATGGAATTGGAAAGTTGATTGAAATCAGATGTCTAGAACGTATGAACGGCTTTTTTATTTCCTAAAAGGTGCAGGGCTCGAATATTTTCCCGACATGGCGGCAATTCGCAGATTACAGAGATTGCTTCCTGAGACGCTTGATCAGGTGCCTGCGGATATTCTGGATCGCGTGGCCTATTGCAACCAGCTTGGTGAGGTTTCTCAAACATGCCCTGAACAGTGTTTGGGGGAGATGTCGCACAAGCATAAGCCCTTTTACTACTTTGATCTTCTGGCAGAGGCGAAGGGATTCGGAAAAGAGTTCCGCCTTAATCCCCTGTTTGGGGACATCACTTATGTCCCTGATGTTCCGTCGATAGTGAAAAGCCGCCCAATCAATGGGAATGTTGCCAATTCAGTTTTGATGAAACTTGATCGGTTTCGGCATTTTTATTTTCCAAAGGACACGCGGTCCTGGGAAGATAAACGGCCGTCGTCAGTATGGCGTGGACGGATTCATTCGCAAGCGCCCAGACAGGCCGTTGTCGAGCGGTACCATAACAGTGATGTCCACGATATTGGACATGTAGAGCAGCTTCCTGGATTGCCAGACCCCAAGGGATGGCTCTCAATTTCTCAACAGCTTGAACATCGGTACATCCTGTCCATCGAAGGCAACGATGTCGCAACAAATTTGAAATGGGCAATGGCGTCCAATTCGGTTGTGCTGTCACCTGCGCTGGAATTTGAAACGTGGTTCATGGAAGGTAAACTGATTCCCGGCGAGCATTTTGTTGAGCTTCGCCCTGATATGGCTGATCTGGATGACAAAATCGCATGGTTGGAAGAAAACCAGAAAGAGGCGCAGCAGATCATCGCAAATGCCCATGCGTGGGTGCGCCAGTTCCACGATAAGGACAAAGAGCAATTGGTTGCGGCATTGGTGTTGCAGAAATACGCAGAGATGACCGGCGGGCTGGAATTTACGCATTCTAAGGTACGTCTGTTTACCTGAATCTTGGGGATCAACCCGTTCCACTGACAAAATCGTCTTAAGCCACCTTTACCCGTCGCGGGTGCGGCGGTATCACAGTTTCATGAGCGATATTATTGACGACGAAGACGCCCCTCAACTTGAAGTTTCCGAGCCGCTGCGCCGGGCTATTGGTGATCGGTATCTGACCTATGCCCTGAGCACGATCATGCACCGCGCCTTGCCGGATGCACGTGATGGTTTGAAACCTGTTCACCGCCGCATTCTTTATGCGATGAACCGGTTGAAACTGGTATCCAATGGCAAGTTTCTGAAATCGGCCAAGATTTCCGGCGACACGATGGGGGATTTCCACCCGCATGGTGACGCAGCGATCTATGACGCCATGGCGCGTCTCGCGCAGGATTTCGCGGTGCGATATCCATTGGTGGACGGGCAGGGGAATTTCGGCAACATTGACGGCGATAACCCGGCGGCCAGCCGTTACACAGAGGCGCGGATGACCTTTGTGGCGGAATCCATGTTGCAAGGCTTGGATGAAAACGCCGTTGATTTTCGCGACAATTACGATGGGCGTCTGACAGAGCCTGTCGTGTTGCCAGCCGAATTTCCCAACCTGTTGGCCAATGGGTCCAGCGGTATTGCCGTTGGGATGGCAACCAACATTCCGCCCCATAACATTTCAGAGCTGTGCGACGCCTGCCTGCATATGATTAAGGTGCCGGATGTGCGTGACGACACGTTACTGAATTACGTGCCGGGGCCAGATTTCCCAACGGGCGGCGTGATTGTCGAACCACGCGACAGCATTGCGCAGGCCTATAGCACAGGCAAAGGCGGCTTTCGCCTGCGTTGCAAGTGGGAGGTCGAGGATCTGGGTCGTGGTCAGTGGCAGATCGTTGTCACCGAAATCCCCTATCAGGTGCAGAAATCCAAACTGATCGAAAAAATCGCAGAACTGATTCAAGCCAAAAAGGTGCCCATTCTAGCGGATGTGCGGGATGAATCTGCGGATGATATTCGCCTGATTCTGGAACCTAAATCCAAAAATGTGGAACCCGATGTTCTGATGAACATGATGTTTCGCAACAGCGATCTTGAAGTGCGCTTTTCGCTGAACATGAACGTGCTGATTGATGGCGTGACCCCCAAGGTGTGCAGTCTCAAGGAAGTGCTGCGTGCTTTCCTTGATCACCGGCGCGAAGTTTTGATCCGACGCAGCACGCATCGGGTTGAGAAGATTGATCACCGTCTGGAAGTGCTTG
Source organism: uncultured Paracoccaceae bacterium (assembly GCA_947489325.1). GTDB lineage: Bacteria > Pseudomonadota > Alphaproteobacteria > Rhodobacterales > Rhodobacteraceae > CANLDA01. Next base: position 6,002 of record CANLDA010000043.1, read on the forward strand.
AGGGCTTTATCATTGCGTTCCTTAATCTGGATCGCGTGATTGACATTATCCGGTATGATGATGCACCAAAACAGGCTTTGATGGCGCAGAATTGGGGTGGTGATTTCACCCGCGCCATATCCGAGGCTGATTATGTTTCGCCACTGCCGGGCAAAGGGGATGGTGAACTCTCTGAGGTGCAAGCCGAAGCCATCCTGAACATGCGCCTGCGCAGCTTGCGCCGTTTGGAAGAAATTGAGCTGATCAAGGAGCGCGATGCCTTGATGGCAGAACGCGCCGAGCTTGAAGACCTGTTGGAAGACGAAGGCCTGCAATGGGCGCGTATTTCCGAACAGTTGAAAGCAACCAAGAAAACCTTTGGCAAAGATTTTGAGGGCGGCGTGCGTCGCAGTCAATTCGCCGAGGCAGGCGTGATCGAAGAGGTGCCGATAGAGGCGATGATTGATCGCGAGCCTATCACCGTGGTCTGTTCGCAAATGGGCTGGATTCGGGCGATGTCTGGCCATATCGACCTGACGCGGGAATTGAAATTCAAGGACGGCGACGGGCCAAGGTTCATTTTCCATGCGGAAACCACAGACCGATTGTTGGTCTTTGGGTCCAACGGGCGGTTTTACACCATCAGCGCTGCCAGCTTGCCCGGTGGGCGCGGTATGGGGGAACCTTTGCGCCTGATTGTTGATTTGCCCAACGAGGCAGAGATCGTTGATATTCTGATCCATGAGCCGCAACGTAAATTACTTGTGGCCTCAAGCGCGGGCGACGGGTTTGTGGTGCCGGAAGACGATGTTCTGGCGCAAACCCGTTCAGGCAAACAGGTTCTGAATGTGCGTGGGGATACGCGTGCCTTGGTCTGTGCCCCAATTTCAGGGGATGCAGTGGCCTGCGTTGGCGAAAACCGCAAGGTTCTTGTGTTTGCACTGGATGAGTTGCCGGAAATGGGACGCGGCAAGGGCGTTCGCTTGCAGAAATACAAAGACGGTGGCCTGTCTGATGCGACGACATTTACGCTCGCAGATGGGCTAAGCTGGAAAGACCCCGCCGGGCGCACCCGCACTGAAACCGAACTTGCCGAATGGCAGGGCAAACGGGCAGGCACGGGGCGCATGGCTCCACGTGGATTTCCCCGCGATAACAAATTTAACTAATGCAACACGGCCGGGAAACTGGCCGTGTAATTTTTTGAAAGGGCATTAAATGACTGATAATGTGCAGGCTTTTCTTGGGCGGTATGCTGGCAAGCGCAGCCCTATGTTTTGGTTGGTGATAAAAACCTCTTTGCTGACGCTTTTGACGGTTGGGATATATCGATTCTGGGGCAAGACACGTATTCGTAAATACATCTGGTCCTCGACGTCTGCGGATGGCGCGGCCTTTGAATATACCGGAACGGGAACAGAGAAATTCCTGGGGTTCCTGATGGCGGTTGTCGTGCTGGCGGTTTATTTGGGTATTGTTCAGATGATCCTGTTTTATTTTGGCTTGACGATTTTCAGTGAGCCCACGACGCAGGCTGAAATGATTGCTCAGATAGGGGCGATCTACATCACCCTGTTTGCGGTGATGCCGCTGATCTTTTTCGCTCAATACCGCGCAAGGCGTTACAAACTCGCAAGAACGCGCTGGCGGGGTGTCCGCTTTGGCATGGAAAAAGGGGCTGGCGGATACGTTTGGCGCGCCATTGTATATTATCTGTTGACGGCTGTGACGCTTGGGGTGCTGACTCCTTTGGCGACATTCAATCTTGAGAAATACAAGGCGGATCGCAGTTGGTATGGCGATGCCCGAATTGAACAGCATGGCAAATGGACTGCGCTTTATCGCGCCATGATCCACCCCATTCTAGGCGTGGGCATTTTCTTGATTGGCATGGCTGTTTTGGGGGCGACCAAATTGGCCGATCTGTCAATTGTGCTGCTGATCGTGGGATATATCTGGGCCATGGTTGGGGTTGTGTCTTATCGGGTGCAGAGTTTTAAATACCTGACCAAAAACAAACTTCTCGCGGGTAAAATCACCTTTGACACGGGTATCGACACAGGCACGATTGTCACAACGCTGATTCTTGGATCCTTGGTGATGGGTATTATCCTTGCAGCGTTGATTTTCGGGGCTGGGGTGTTGGTGGCTCTTTCGGCAGAAGCATTGATTATGATGTTAGGCCCAGTCAGTTTGCAGATTGTATTGGGTCTCTTGTACCTGATGGCGCTGCTGTTCTCTGGCGCTTTGACGATGGCGTGGGTGACACAACCTATTATCGAACATGTCGTTGGATCGATTGCTGTATATGACCACGATGACACGCTCGCGGCCATCCATCAACGAGAGGCGGATCAAGGTGCGGACGCCGAGGGCTTTGCAGATGCGCTTGATGTTGGCGGGGCATTCTGATGGAGACGCCGCGCAATCAAGCCAAGGCGCGGCTGTTTGATGGGGAAACGGCGCAAGAGCATCGGGTGATCCTGAATGCTCTGCACCGTGACCAAATATATGTGCAGATTTCCGGGGACACTTTGGATACCCCGCTGGAATGGCCAGTAAAGGATCTGCGGGCATTGCGGGATCAATCTGATGGATCACGTTTGGTTCTTAGTTATCGGCGTGACACCGATGACGAGGCCCCGCGTGATCCTGCGCGCTTGATCGTGACCGACCCAGATTGGTTGGCTTGGTTGCACGTCACCCATGACGACCTTTTCACGCGTGACTTGCATAAAGGGACATGGCGCAAGGTAATTACGCGCTCTGCCATGGCTGTTGCGGCAGTTGTGTTGATGTTGTTTGTCATCCTGCCGCGTATGGCGGACACCCTTGCTGACATCCTTCCGATCGAACGCGAGACTGCCTTTGGCAAATCCGTCACCGCCCAGATGGAGCGTTTTCTGGGCGGGAAAACCATCGGTGCTCTGCATTGCTCAAATGAAAAAGGGCAGGCGGCGCTGGAGCGCATGATGGCCCGTCTGTCACAGGGTGCGGATTTGCAGTATGACATCAACATCACCGTCTTTGATCACGAGATGCTGAATGCCTTTGCCGCGCCGGGTGGGCAGATTGTCCTGATGCGCGGCCTACTGGAACAGGCTGGATCAGCGGATGCCGTGGCGGCGGTTCTTGCCCATGAAATTGGACATGTCGAAAGTCGTGACGCAACACGTGGTGCGTTGCGCTCTGCTGGCTCGGCCGGGCTACTTTCATTGGTGTTGGGCGATTTTTCAGGTGGTACAGCCGTTTTGCTCATCGCCGAGCACGCCTTTCAGGCCTCTTACACCCGAGAGGCAGAATCTGCGGCCGACGTGTTTGCCATTGAAATGTTGAACAAGGCACAAGTCAGTTCTGACGGAATGGCGCAGTTTTTTGACCTGATCGGTGGGGAAGGAGGGCTTGAATTGCCTGAATATTTTTCCACCCATCCGGCAAGCGACGGGCGGGCCGTGCGTGCGCGCCGGAACTCGGACGATCAGGACGTAACGCGGCCTGTTCTTAGCGAAAGCGATTGGCAGGATTTGTTGACCATCTGCGATTGATCGCGCATCTGTGATCGACTTCGTTGCCATGATGCACACCTTGCGCTATGCCCAATGCACCACCCATGAGGAGTTTTCTATGTCCAGATTGTTTGCCTGTTTCGCCCTGCTGATCAGCCTTGTTGCCTGTAGCAGCAGTGAATTGCCGGAAACGCCGACAGATCTGGGGAACTTCGTTCTGGGCCATAATATTGTTGTAACGCCCAATCTGACCAAAGGCCCGGTGTCACGTGAAGCAAGTGCCGAAGAGCTGAGTGAAGCAATGAAAGCCGCGATGCAAGATCGCTTTGGTCGCTACAAAGGGGATCACACCTATCACTTTGGCATTAGCATGCTTGGCTATGTTCTGGCGCAACCCGGCGTGCCGCTGGTCTTTTCACCGAAATCTGCATTGGTGATCAATGTGGATGTCTGGGATGGCCGTACGGGGGAAAAGCTGAATGGCGAAGCCGAACGCCTTGTGGTGTCTGAAAATGTGTCTGGCAAATCCGTGTTGGGTTCTGGCCTGACCACATCGCGCGAAGAGCAGATTGAAAACCTGACGTTCAATATGGCGCGCTCGGTTGAACGTTGGCTCCTTAGAAATCCACAGTATTTAGATATGGATGAGTGATACTGACAAGCAACAGGTTAAAGTTGAGTTGAAGTTGCTTTTACTGCGAAGTTGAAGGCATGTTTTCTTCCCGCTAAGCGCTTTAGAGATATGAACTTTGTGGAAGAAAATAGATGAATTTTTTGATGACGCGCCGCAAATTGCTTGCGTTGGGTGTAGTGGCTGTTTTGTCTGGATGTAATTCCGCAGAGCCAGAAGAAAAACTGGCCGAACCAAAGCCATATTCGGTGCAATCGGTAAAAGTTGAGCTGGCCCAGGATGCAACACTCAAAGGTCGCTTTGCTGAAGACGCAGAATTGCGCAAAACCGCAATCGACAAGTTGCAAGCCACGGTAGACGAGCGTTTGAAAGCGATACCGGGCGGGGCACGTGCAGGTCATGTCACCGTCACCCTCACACATATGAGATTAAAGGCGGCGGGTTCTCGTAGCTTTGGTGCGATAAACGATATGTCTGCCAATATTGTGGTCAAAGGATCGAATGGCGCTGTGTTGCAGGATGGGTCTGGAGTTGCCTATTCCGATCATGCGAAGAACACAGCAGTTGTTGTGAATGCGGTTCCTGTTGGGTTGCTCATAAACCTTGCGCGTAACGCAGGTCATTCCGAAAATGGCAAAGACTTGGATAAGTTGGTGCTCGGCATGACAGCAGAGATCGAAACCTGGTTCAAACAATAATATGTTTTGCATGTGACTATATACACTGTTTCGGCGTTTCTGCACAAACAGACGCTTGATTTTTAGGCTGCAACCAAATATGTGCGCGGCGATGAAGAACCGGGCCGCGATGGCCCCTCAGAAGAAAAAGGGCGCCCGAGATGGCAAAGGAAAAGTTTGAGCGCAGTAAACCGCACTGCAACATCGGCACAATCGGTCACGTTGACCACGGTAAAAC
>CANLDA010000044.1 GCA_947489325.1 uncultured Paracoccaceae bacterium
GGTTGTTTCATCGTCATTGTCCTTTTGAAACAAGTAAACCTTCCAATAAAGGAAGAAAAAATACGGCTCTATTTCCGAAGAAAACCGCGCGTTTCCCAACAGAGGTACCGACAAAGAGTCTCACGAAAGCAAGCAAAGATAATTTAGTCGACATGAGCCTCGAGCGTTTCCTTAGCTACCACGGTGTGGTGGGTTTGCCCGTCTCTTGCCAGCGAGTGAATATTTACATTCGCGATAACAATGAAACAGCGCAAGAAAGATACCTCATATTGGTGTTTGGTGAATCGAAAAGCCACATGAGAAACTCATGCGAGCCACCCAAAGCTTGATGTACAGTAGCCACAGATTTGAAATTTAAAATTTCATTATGCAATTTTTTACATTTGTATTTTTCAATGAAAAATAATGCAAATCAAATTCTCCCAAGATACAGTGGATTACGCCAAGGTTGGGCCAATTCGACGATACAGGGTGCCTCATGCACACAGAAAATGCACGATCACACCAACGCACTTATTTTCATATTAAGATGCCAATGACGCCGACGCCAAGGCCGGGTGTTGGCCTGTGACGTTCACAGGGACTCACCCAAAATGACGCACGCCACTCTCTGTGATGATCATATCCAGAGGTTGATCGGTGGGCTCCAACGGCAGGTCTGCGGCTTCTTGAGCGTTAAAAGCAAACCCTACGGCCAAGGTCGCGCGACGCGCGCGTAGGCGCTCTAGTGTACGATCATAAAAACCGCCGCCATACCCAAGGCGCCCACCATTTGCATCAAAGGCCACCAGCGGTACGATCACGATTTCAGGGTCAAAATAATCATCCACCAAGGGCACCTGCGCGCCAAAGGGACCTTCGCGCAATGTGCATTCAGGCTCCCAACGGGAAAACTCAAGTGGCAGGCCTGCCCCTTGGATGACGGGCACGCCAACAGGACCATAAGCCGCGGCTTCGGCCATTGCAGACAGCGGGTTGATTTCAGTACGGATCGGCATAAAACCGGCCATAGGCACGCCACGATGACCTGCCAGAAAGGCCGACAAATGGGCCGACTGGCCCGGCGCAGCCGTATCAAAGGCCTGCTTGCGGCGGGCAAACGCAGATTTACGAGCAGCGGCTTTTATCTCGGTCAAATCCATCTGATGCCCCTTACAGCAGTATCGCGCTAGCCAGCGCCAAAAAGGCAAAGAAACCAACGACATCCGTGACAGTTGTCACAAAGGCCCCTGAGGCCAATGCCGGATCAACACCCAGCTTCTCCAAAAGCACAGGAATGACCGTTCCAGCAAGCCCCGCCACGACCAGATTGATAACCATAGCGACAGCGATAACAACACCCAGCATGGGCTCGCTAAACCACACAACACCAACGATCCCCATGACCACGGCAAAGATCACACCATTGACCAACCCCACAAGAACCTCTCGCCGGATAAACCGCCACACATTGCGCCCTGTAAGGTCTTTGGTGGCAATGGATCGCACCGCAACCGTCAGAGATTGCGTGCCCGCGTTGCCCCCCATCGAGGCCACGATTGGCATCAACACCGCCAGCGCAACAAATCCAGCGATGGTTTCTTCGAACATGGCAATCACCAGAGAGGCAAAGATCGCCGTGACAAGATTCACCGCCAACCACGGAAAACGTTGCTTGGTGGTTTCGATAACCCGGTCAGACAAAGAGCCATCCCCAACACCTGCAAGCCGCATGATGTCTTCTTCGTGTTCGTCATCCAGAACCGCCATGGCGTCATCAATTGTAATCACACCAACCAGACGGTCGTCTTCATCAATGACCGGGGCTGAAATCAGGTGGTATTGGTTGAACGCATAGGCGACGTCTTCTTCGTCTTGTGTGACGGGAATGGATTGAAAGGTCTCTTCCTTGATATCAACAAGCGATACCGCACGGGCAGAGGCCATGATTTTCCCAAGCGTCACCTGCCCCACTGGGCGCAGGCGCGGGTCCACCAGAATCACGTGATAAAACTGATCGGGTAATTCATCAGAATCACGCATGAAATCTATCGCGTCTCCCACCGTCCAATGGTCGGGCGCCATGACGGTTTCACGCTGCATCAAGCGACCGGCAGAATATTCTGGATAACTCAGCGCCTGCTCAACTGCGACACGATCAACATCTTCAAGATGCTCAAGGATCGCTTCTTGCTGAGGTTCGTCCAGATCCTCAACAAGATCGACAACATCATCGGAATCTAGGTCGCGCACCGCCTCAGCCAAAGTTTCCGGGCGCAAAGCTTCAATGACCTCTTCGCGGATGCTTTCATCTAGTTCTGATAAGATTTCCCCATCAAAATCGCGATCATACAGCTCGACCAACTGGCGACGTTCAGACGAGCTTACTTGTTCCAAAAGGTCGGCGATATCTGCCGCGTGTAGCGGCTCCATCAGCACCAGCAACTGATCTCGGTCTGCCACATCAACAGCATCTAGAATGGCCTCAACCGTAGCTTCGTCCAACTCGTAGGCGTCATCATCATCGACTTCGGTTTCGTCAATATCGATCTGATGTTCACCTGTGCTCATGCGCTGCCCCTTTTTGCTTGTTCGTAAATAGAAGAAGCTTCTACTTCAAAACATAGCTAATGTGCCGATTTACCCCTGAATAAGCCGCCTCTATCCTAAGGGCCAGAGGGTTCCGGCCAAAAGGACAAATTCCAGTGACCAAAAACGCGCACATTCTTAAGGGACAGGTTCTGTCTTTTCATAGTTCTCCATTTGAAACGACACCACCTGATGCCGTGTCGGTCTCAGAGGCGGTTTTGGTGCGGGACGGCAAAATCGCAGCACTGGGCGAGGCACGTTTTTTGATTGCCAACAACTCAGATGCCCAGATCGTGGATTATGGCGATGATGTCATCATGGCCGGGTTCGTAGATGCACATGTACATTATCCACAAACAGCAATGATCGCCAGTTGGGGCAAGCGGCTGATTGATTGGCTCAACAGCTATACCTTTCCCGAAGAAATGCGGTTTGAAGATCCTGAATACGCCCGCATGATCGCAAATCGGTATCTGGATCTGACGCGCGCCCATGGCACCACGTCGATGGTCAGCTTCTGCACGATCCATCCGGCATCGGTTGATGCGTTTTTTGGGGCGGCGCAATCGCGTGGTCAACGGGTGGTCGCCGGTAAAACCTGCATGAACCGCAACGCGCCTGATGGTCTGCAAGATACTGTCCAATCCGCCTATGACGACAGTAAGGCTTTGTTGGAAAAGTGGCATGGGCAAGATCGCCTGTCTTATGCGATCACACCGCGGTTTTCCCCAACCTCCACCCCAGATCAGTTGGCGGCATTGGGCGCGCTGTGGGAGGAACACCCGGATTGCCTGATGCAAACGCATTTGTCTGAACAAACCGACGAAATTGACTGGGTTATGGGGATGTTCCCAGAGGCACGCGATTATCTGGATACTTATGAACAATACGGATTGCTGGGGGAAAAAGGGCTGTATGGCCACGCCATTCACCTGACTGACCGCGAACGCGCACGCCTGCGCGAGATGGGTGCCGGGCTGGTGCATTGCCCCACCTCCAACACCTTTATCGGGTCAGGGCTGTTTGACATGGCAGGACTTATGGCCGAAGGGCAGAATGTGGGATTGGCCACGGACACTGGTGGCGGATCATCGTTTTCCATGCTGCGCACCATGGCGGCGGCTTATGAAATCGGGCAACTCCGTCATACTCCACTGCACGCGGCACAATTGCTATGGCTGGCCACCGCTGGCAGCGCAGGTGCGCTGCACATGCAAGATAAGATCGGCAATATCAAACCGGGGATGGAGGCCGATCTTGTGGTCCTGAACCTGCAATCCACCCCCGCCATTTCGCAACGCTCCGTGCGGGCGAATGATCTCTGGGAGGCCATTTTCCCAACCATCATGATGGGCGACGATCGCGCCATTCGTGATACGTGGATTAATGGCCAAAGATAGCTATTGCGCCAATCCCAGTTGGGCGAGATGCGTCACGCTTTCGGGGACGCGGTCAAATTCGTTGATTTCGACAATCAGATGCGGGTGGGAATGGCAGTCTTCCAGTGCCTCAAACACCCCGTTCCAACAGATATTGCCGCATCCAATCGGCCAGTGACGGTCCGCATAACCATCACAATCCTGCAAATGCACATGGCCCAGCAAATCCCCTGCCGCCCGGATAAACCGATCCGCAGGCGGCGCGCCACACGTGACATGCGCCCAATGGGCGTGCCCGACATCCACTGACAGACGCAACGCAACACTGTCCGCTGCGCGCACCACCTCGGCTCGCATATCAGGATCACAGTCCTGTATATTTTCCATGACCATCATCACACCCAATGCTTCGGCCCGCTGAATTGCGGGCTGCAAGGTCGTCAGAACTGCATCACACTTGGCGGCGCGACTGCGCGGAGTATTGTCCAAATTCCCCATATCCCAATGATTATAAGGCGAATGGATCACCATCTGGCGTGCATCCAGCGCATCACAGACATCCAACGCCTGATCCAGACGGGTTTGCACAATACCACGCATGTCGCTGTCTTTCACGTCCAGCTCAAACCCCGAAAACGGCCCATGAATGCCAAGCCGCCCTTGCCACCCAGAAAGATACTTGCGTGCCATATCAATGAAAGGCTGCGGGGCCTTCAGGATGTCCGCCATGCAAAATTCGGGCAATTCCAGATCACGGTCATATTCCAACAACCAGTCCCGATGCTTTTCCAAATCCAAGACACTCAGCTGCGCACCAATGGTCGGACGTACGATGGAAGTCATGATGTTTCCTCCCGCTGTTCCGCTCTATTATAGCACAATTTGACGTTCAGCAGGCCAACAACCTGAGAGCATTTTAAACCTGAGCCAATTTCCGCGCCAGTGTGTTCTGGCGTTCGATCACATGTGGCAGATCTATCGTGGCAACATGCCCGTCGCGCACGACTTGCCTCCCCTCAACAAACAAATCGCGTACCTGCGTTGGCCCGGCCAGCAAAAGCGCGACTGGATCCCAGCTTCCGGCGCTGTGAATACCGGACACGTCCCAGATCGCAATATCGGCGCGTTTACCAACGGCGATTTGACCGCAATCATCACGCCCCAAGACTTCGGCCCCGCCACGGGTGGCAATTTCCAACGCCTCTCGTGCGCTCATCGCATCTGCACCACGCGCGACGCGTTGTAGTAACATCGATTGGCGCGCCTCAAGCACAAGGTTGCCCCCATCATTACTGGCAGAACCATCCACGCCCAAACCAACAGGCACACCAGCGTCCCGCATGGCTCGCACAGGGGCAATCCCAGATCCAAGTCGGCAGTTCGAGCACGGACAATGCGCCACCCCAGTTTTGGTACGCGCAAACAAATCAATTTCCTGCCCATCCAGCTTGACGCAGTGCGCATGCCACACATCATTCCCAACCCAGCCCAAATCCTCAGCATATTGTCCGGGACGGCAGCCGAATTTTTCCAAAGAATAGGCGATGTCCTCGTCATTCTCGGCCAGATGGGTGTGCATCATCACCCCCTTATCACGGGCCAAAATAGCCGCATCGCGCATCAGGTCGCGCGTTACAGAAAATGGCGAACATGGGGCCACCCCGACGCGGCACATGGACCCTTCGGCGCTGTCATGAAAGGCATCAATCACCCGGATGCAATCGTTCAAAATGGCCTCTTCATTTTCCACCAAAGCATCCGGCGGCAAGCCGCCATCACTTTCGCCAATACTCATCGCGCCGCGCGTTGGATGAAATCGCATGCCAATCTCTGCTGCAGCTGCAATCGTGTCGTCCAATCGCGCGCCATTGGGGAATAGATACAAATGATCCGATGTTAACGTGCAGCCAGACAGGGCCAATTCGGCCAACCCAACCTGCGCCGAAATAAACATCTCTTCCGGCCCAAACCGCGACCAGATCGGATAGAGTGCCTGAAGCCAGCCAAACAACAACGCATCCTGCCCACCCGGCACCGCGCGGGTCAGTGATTGATAAAGGTGATGGTGCGTGTTCACGAGACCCGGTGTAACCACACATCCTTTTGAATGAACAACCTCTCCCAACCCATTCAAGTTGTGACCAATTTCGGAAATTACACCATCACGAATACGTATATCCGCACCGTGTAATTCGCGGCGCGTATCATCCATCGTGACAATGGCATCAGCATTCTTAATTAAGATTTCTGGCATTACGTGCTCCACACTTCATATGGCCCGCTTCGGTTGAAGTGTGATAAAATGCCGACAGAAGACGGGCGAAGGACTCGGCATTGACGCAGAATACTGTGTCAAATACCTCCGTTCAAGAGACCTGTTTGAGAATATCCAGAGCTTGCGCGTGAACCTTCGGATTGGCCGCAGCCAAGGCCCGTCCGCCATGATGCGCCGGACCGCCTTGCCAATCTGTCACGATACCCCCTGCGGCCTCGATCACGGCAATCGGGCCTTGGATATCATAGGCGTTCAACCCAGCCTCAATCACAAGGTCCACCTGCCCCAACGCCAAAAGCGCATAGGCATAACAATCCATACCAAAGCGGGTCAACTTAACCTCAGCCGACACAGCCTTGAACGCAGCACCTTCGACCGGAGTGCCAACCTCTGGAAAGGTGGTGAACAAAATCGCGTCTTTCAAAGAGCTGTTCTTGCGCGTTGCCAAAGTATGTGTGCCATGCGGCCCCTGCACCTCGGCGCGACCAAACCCGCCAATGAAGCGCTCGCCGATATAGGGTTGATCAACGATACCCATAATTGGGCCGTTCGTATCTGACAGCGCAATCAAAACACCCCATGTCGGCGTGCCACTCAGAAAGCCACGTGTGCCATCAATCGGGTCAGTCACCCAAGTCAGACCGCTTTGCCCATCTTGGCTGCCAAATTCTTCGCCCAGAATGCCATCTTGGGGACGACGCTCTGCTAAAACTGCACGCATGGCCCGTTCTGCGGCGCGGTCTGCCTCTGTCACTGGATCAAACCCATCTGCCAATTTGTTATCCGCAGATAAATCCGATGTCCGAAAGTAAGGCAAAATCACAGAACGCGCAGCATCAGCCATCGCGAATGCCACGTCATACAAGTTTTGTTGTTCTGAAGGTGTCATAAAAGCTATCCCCGCTGATGCGTAAAACCGCTACCGCGGGGATAACAAAATATCAAGCGACGTCGCTGAGAACTCTTGCAAGATCAAACAGACGGCGGCGCTGGTTTTCCGGGATCGAATAATAAGAGCGCACCAAATCAAGCGCCTCTTTATCACCCATCAAATCGGCAGGCACATCCGAAGTGCGTTCGTTCTCTTCGGTTTCAAGCCCTTCAAAGAAAAAGCTGACCGGAACATCAAGTGCATCTGAAATATCCCAAAGCCGGGATGCGCTGACACGGTTTGCACCTGTTTCATATTTCTGAATTTGTTGGAACTTGATACCGACCTGTTCAGCAAGTTGTTGCTGTGTCATACCAATGAGCCAACGGCGATGGCGAATGCGCTTTCCGACGTGAACGTCTACCGGGTGCGTCATATCTGACTCCTTATGTTTCATACTATGCCCCAAGAAAATCCAGCATCCGAAATCCAGACACCAGGCAATTACCCAAGGTTGTTCAAGTTGTCACCGCGCATCCCTACAGCGATAGTGGGACCATATCAGCTTCCCCATTTCGATCAAGTAAATTGAGAAAAAACACACCGCTATATCACTTAGAGTTGTACACTTTAAGATTGTTTCAACCATTCAAGGAACACACGCTTAAGATATATAGCAAAAAACGATTTTGACCTTAGGTAAAGTGCCCGGTATCACCCTTAAATAGTACAGGAGTTAACCATGCGCGCCTATCAAATTTCCTCACACGAAGCTCCCGCAACCGTCATAGACTTGCCGATTCCAGCCCCCGCTGCTGGGGAAATTCGCCTGCGAATCATGGCATGCGGCCTGAATTTTGCCGATCTTCTGATGCAAAAAGGAACTTATCAGGACACTCCCTCCCTGCCTTTTGTTGGCGGCATGGAGGTTTCCGGGATCGTGGATGTGGTGGGCGCAGGCGTCACCTTTCCATCACCAGGCATGCGCGTCGCAGTTTTTGGCGGTCAGGGCGGATTGGCACAATACGGCTGTTTTGATGCAGCCCGCGCAGTCCCTATCCCAGACGACATGAGCTTTGAAGATGCTGCCGCCTTTCAAATCGCCTATGGCACCAGCCATGTCGCACTTGAGTATCGCGCGCGTCTTCAAGTCGATGAAACGTTGTTGGTTCTAGGCGCTGCTGGCGGCGTGGGATTGACGGCTGTTGAAATCGGCAAATTGATGGGCGCAAAGGTGATTGCCTGCGCCCGTGGTGCCGATAAGTTGGAAATCGCACGCAAAGCCGGGGCCGATCACCTGATTGACGCCACATCAATGGACATCCGCGCAGAGGTCAAAGCCCTTGGTGGGGCGGATGTGGTTTATGATCCGGTCGGTGGAGATCAGTTTAAAGCCGCATTTCGCGCCTGCAATCCCGAAGCACGCCTTTTGCCCATCGGATTTGCCAGCGGAGATGTTCCCCAAATTCCCGCCAACCATCTGTTGGTCAAAAATCTGACTGTCATGGGCGTCTATTGGGGGGGATTTCTGAAATTCAAACCTGAGGTCATCACGCAAAGCCTGACAACTCTGTTCAGTTGGTACAGTCAGGGGATGATAAAACCGCACATCAGCCAAATATTCCCGCTAGAGCACACAAACGAAGGTATGGATTTGTTGCGGCAACGCAAATCCACAGGCAAGGTTGTGATCACCCTAGCGCACGAGGGAAATCAATAAACATAGAATATGACTATTTCAGCTGACTGTCTTTACTACCCCGGCGGTTGATCCCTGCACGCGTCTGAAAAGAGCTGTCACGTTCTTGAACACAGTCGATGCACAGCTTCACCCCCGGTAACGCCAATCGGCGCGCCTCTGGAATTTCTTCCTCGCATTCCGCACAATGTGTCAGGCTTTCACCCACAGGTTTGCGCTGTGCTTGCATCCGTGCCTGAATAGCCCCTAGTTTCCTAGACACCCTCTTGGTTCATGTTTCGCTGTCTGTTTTCGAAGTCGACGGGCGACAGC
>CANLDA010000045.1 GCA_947489325.1 uncultured Paracoccaceae bacterium
ATGAACGGCGTCGATCCCGAGGCCTGGCTCGCATGGGTGCTCGAACGCCTGCCGGATCACAAAATCAACCGGATCGACGAACTCATGCCGTGGAACGGCTTTCGCAATGGCGCGTGAAGTCGAACAAAATCTGGACCAACATAGCGTTTGGGAAATATCACATGTTTGATTGGATACCTGGTGCGGCGAAACGCACCTTGAATGAAACGCCAGATGCAGTTTGGCAGATACTCCCCGAAGGCTTTGTCATCAAAGAATTTTATCGACGTTTCTCTCACGCGGCTGGCGAACTGGGTGAGGGAGAACTTTTCCTTTGGCCAGACAGCGAAATCGCTGAAATGCGGATTAGCTGCCAAAACGGTGGGCATCCGGATAACTTATTCTTCTTTGGTGGCGATGGATGTGGAAACTGGTTCGGTGTCTACACCGATCAAGAAATCTACTTCGCGCTCGCATCAATTAGCGATCCAGAGGAAGATATCAGCAAACTCGGAAAATGGGACGGCTTTCGCAAAGCGCTTGAAAATGACACATACTTCTAACCAAATTTAAAAGGCAAAACGCTCAACCCGCGAACTCACCGGACGCTTACGGTGTGTCCAGTTATCGTTATGTCCGAGTATAGTCGGCATAGGGATAAGTAATGAAAGCGCAGGTCGGAGGTGCGGAGCGGCCCGCCTTGCAGGTTCATCCCAAACCAGAATAACCAAGATAAGACATTTCCTAATAGAAACTTTGATAATGGGGTTGCTTTAGGGACGATCAAACTCTATCTCCGCCCTCCCAGTGCTCAATGATGGGCAATCTGATCAGCGTCTAGAGGCGCTATAGCGATACGTTCGCTATTGGACCTAGCCACGGTCCGCTTTTTTTCAAAACCTCAATGAAACTGGCTTGTGAAGTCTATCAGGAAAGCCCCGCGTCACAGATGCGTCTTCCTGATCGTCCGCATGAGTCTGCCTGTGCTTCAGTTTCCAAGCTGAGGTCGGGCACTATGACAAAGAGAGACCATGATCAGTGCAAATAAACGCTTTCGAAAACCCCGCTCATCCTTCAAGTATCACAACACCAAACTACTCATATTCTCGTCCGCTGGATGTTCACGCCTATTCGGAGCATTCAGAAGTTGGCACCGTAGTCGACCATATCTGGAAGCTAAGCTGTCAGGATCTGGCTTGCGTAGATCCAAAGCGTGGAGGGGTTAAACCCAAAACCAGCTATCTGCAGCAACTGCGGGTTCTGATCCTTGATCTGTATGTCGCTTGGAAGACAGACCCTGATCTTCATATTGGGGTGCATCTTTCCAATACAGCTTGGAACACCACCTCTAGGTATAATGCTCTGCACCTGTCCCGAAAGATTCCGTTGTTGGTCCATCGGCTGGCAGATCAGGGGATCATTCACTTATCCAAGGGGAGTTATGCAGGCCCCGGAGCAAAGACCAACAGAACAGCCCGCATGAACGCAGCAGAGCCGCTAAGGAAGCTATTTCGGGACGCCAAGTTTGGTCGGGAGCATATCTCTGTGTTCGCGGGCAAGGAGTGTATCGTGATGCGTGGAGAAACAGGAAAGGACATTGAGTACGAAGATACAGAAGGCACCAACCGTATGAGGCATCAACTGCGGGCTTATAATCAACTTCTGGCTCGAACCTTCATTGACGTTCCTGATCAAAAGAAACCCGTGATTGAGCGCCCGATTAAGTCGGGACCGCGCCAAGGTGACGTTGCAAAAGTTCCAATCTGCACAATGGATAACTTCGTGAGCCGTATCTTTAACCGCAGCAACTGGGGCTGTGGCGGGCGCTTTTATGGGGGATGGTGGCAAACTGTTGGGTCAGAGTTCCGTAAGCGGGTTCACATCAATGGCAAGCCGACTGTTGAGGTCGACTATCAAGCTCTTCACGTTGCAATTCTTTCAGCCAAGCATGGGGCGATCCTTGAAGGGGACCCTTACGAGTTGGAAGAAGGATTGATTGCTGGGTATTCAGCTGAGCAGCAGCGTAAGATCATCAAAGTGCTTGTTCTGATGGCTCTGAATGCCAAGGATCGATCAACAGCTTGCAAAGCTTTCCGTCAGGATAGTCCAACAGGATCACAGGCCAAGTCCATGACCAATAAGGAGTTACTTCGCCTGCTTGATGCCTTCACGGAAAAGCACCCTCATCTGAAGAAAGACCTCTGCTCAGATCAGGGGATTCACTTGATGCACATCGATAGCCGGATTGCTGCCAGAGTGGTCGCTCACTTCACCCGCCGGAATATCCCGGTGCTGTGTGTTCATGACAGTTTCCTGATCGACTATGCCTTGGCGGGACAACTGAAGGTGGCGATGAGGGCAGCGGCGATAGCTGAAGTGCGAACGCCGATAGCCTTGTCCAACAACTATCAGGGGCTGGATGAAGTGCAGAAGCACATGTCGGGGCTGGTTGACGACTATGTAGCGATGAGACGAAGGGACACCTGTCCTGAGTATCAGCTGCGTCACCGGTTGTTCATGGAGCGATTGTCTTATCTTGGTTATTCTGGTTTGGGATGAACCTGCAAGGCGGGGTGGTCTTCGGGCCGCTCCGCACCTCTGACCTGCGCATTCATTACTTATCCCTATGCCGACTATACTCGGACATAACGATAACTGGACACACCGTAAGCGTCCGGTGAGTTCGCGGGTTGAGCGTTTTGCCTTTTAAATTTGGTTAGAAGTATGTGTCATTTTCAAGCGCTTTGCGAAAGCTGTCCCATTTTCCGAGTTTGCTGATATCTTCCTCTGGATCGCTAATTGATCTGCGCTGATACTTATCGTCTGCTTTAGCACCTGTGGCGTGGGCCTTCAGTAGTCAACTGGGGACTTCCTCCCTGCCTCACAGGACCAGCAAAACTGTGGGGCATTACTTGGGGCATTTTCGGGGGGCACTGGGCCAGAACCTCGCGACAGGGGCGTTGGTTTACTGACCGGAAAGTTCATGGCTGGGGTGGTAGGAAACCTTGCCGGGCGTTGAAGACTATAGGGTTTTTGAACTGGGGAGACAAAGTGGGGCGACTGGTGGGGCACTTTCGTTGTTGAAGAGGACGGAATGGAGTGCCAGCGGAATGAGCGTGGGAGAGCGAAGTCAACCAGTGGCAACAGCTGCAATGCGCAGATAGCGACCTTTGCAAAATCGCCGATCTGCCCCTCTATCGACCAGCAAAGTATTTACCTTTGACGTCCTGAAACCATATGTCGTATATGATTTACACATACATGATTTTGCCTCTTGATCCGGCAAAATGCAGCAAAGATTTATTGGTGGTCCGGAATTTTGTCTAAACGCATTAGAAGAATACTGACTGTCTCGTTAGTGATTTTTTTGCCGATATTCTTGATCGCAAAGTGTATACCAGAGAAAGAAGTAGATCTAGCAACTAAGATCACACCTTTACGATGGATCAATGAAGATGAGTTGCTTGTGCGAATGGAAAACAAGTATTTTCTCTACGATCAGAGCGGCAACCTAGTTCCCTCAGAGTTCGATACAGCATGGTCGAACATAGAAGAAAAGCCGTTAGGCATTCGAATGACCCCCAGAATCTCCAGCTCCAATCAGATTTGGTCTGAAGAGGTGCGCAGCGGTGAAATACTCGTGAGAACCGATCAGTATATAGAGATTGACGGAGACAAACACAGAGTTCGAAAGCCATGGTTGAGCGGGCGCTTTTTTGGATTAAACCAAGGGTTCCCAATGGGCGAATACCTTGATCTCTACACTTATTTGCACATGGGAAAAGTTGGGTTGGTAACCTTTTCGAACGCTTCTGTGCACAAAATAGAGCTACCACTACAGAATAGAGAGAACTTATCGCCGCCTGCTTTGAAGCGGGACAGTGTTACAGGTAAGTTTTTGGCCTTCCAATCGATGTGCCTTCGTGACGATCCCGATGGCACGTGCACTAGAACGGCGTGGTGGTTGGATTCTGATTTGCAGGTGATTTCAAGTTTTCTCCTGCCGAATGATGATCCTCTGTTCACAGAGGAGAAGTTTGCTTGTTTTTCTTGCGGGTGCGGGTGCTACACGCAAGAGGACGTTTATGCAGTCAACGGTGAAGCGTTTTTTCTTTATTCTGGATTTCCACTGACAGCATCACAGCGAGGTCTATACCGAGTTACAAACCTTGATTCGGGAAGGACAGAATGGATTCATGAGGTCGAAGGGCGAATTGAGCCGCCTCTAGCATTCTCTCCATCAGGGTGCAAAGTTGCGTATTTTCGTGTTTCAAGATTTGGTGACAGACTTCAGGTCAAGAACCTTTGCCAATGACCAAAGGTCTTGCTAGCAGCCATTCGTCCAAGCTGCGGTATTCTGTATGCGGCGTCCACTCCAATCATCGTAGTGCCTTGGTCACTTTGGGCTGACGCCCCCGCTCTAACCTCCCAGCTGCCCCCCGGAGCGCCCGTAAACTGAGGGGTTTGTTGTATCTAAAGTGATAGCTACAATGGAGGTTTCTGATGTTATCACGAGTACTTACGAGGGTGCTGTTTCAGGCGGGGTCTGTGAAGCGCAAGGGGTCTTTGGGCGGGGTTACAGTTGGCAAGGTGATCATTGTTTTGTTCGCCCGGATTGACTGACATGCAGCTCAAGGAAGGCGATGTTGTTGTCATCCGCGCCGCTGAAGACTGGCCCGAGCATCTGTTTCGGATTGATCATGTCTTTGACGATTGCGTGGGGGGCTACTCCCTCACCGGACCACTGGAGGGCGAGTATGGCGAGCCGGAGTTTGCCCTCGTTCTGAAGGCCCATCACCGGGCGGGCTGACCGCTCTTTTCACATACAGTTAGGAGAAGGAGGAGGCACATGTCTGCTCAGATTAAGTATGCCTATTTGAAACAGCATACGTGGATATATCGGCGCAACTGGCCCAAGGATGTCGCGCTGGTACTGGGGGCGCAGGCCCTCAAGCAAAGCCTGAAGACCCACGACACCTCTCTTGCGCGGGTGCGGGCCGCTGAAGTCAACGCGAGCTTTGAAGTCAAGGTGTCACAGGTGCGCGCGCAAGCCACAGAGGCCGCACAGGTGGTCCCCGATTGGGCAGGTGATGCAGAACACGCACTGGGACGTCTGCGGGCCAGTCTGGAGACCTCTGAAGGGGTTCTGGAGCGGGCCGCGTTCACCCGTCCCCTGCGGCGTCCCAAGGTTCTGGTGTCTGTTGTAGGGCGGGCCTATCTGGGGCTGCGCAGCAATGAGTTGCGCCCCGGTGGGTTCAAGTCAGTGCGCTATTCCGTGGGATTGTTTCTGTCGCACTATGGGGAGCGCTCGCTGTGCAGTCTGACGCGGGACGATGGGCGGGCGTTTCTGTCACTGGTGGCGCAGCTGTCGCCGCTGCTTGGGCGGTCCGAGAGCTCTCAGGGGTTGTCGTTGGAGCAGTCGGTGCGTTGGTCCTCTTATAGCCCCCGCAGGATCACCGGGCGGACGCAGAAACGCATCTGGGATCAGGTCAATCACTTCCTCAACTGGGCGGTCTATCAGGGGCAGTTGGCGCAGAACCCGTTCA
Source organism: uncultured Paracoccaceae bacterium (assembly GCA_947489325.1). Lineage (GTDB taxonomy): Bacteria > Pseudomonadota > Alphaproteobacteria > Rhodobacterales > Rhodobacteraceae > CANLDA01. Next base: position 5,526 of record CANLDA010000045.1, read on the forward strand.
GCACCGTGGCGTTTGAGGCAAAGATCCGTAAGCGTCCCTATGCGGTGCCCACGGATGAGGAGGTTGTACGGTTTCTGGGGACACAGGATCGGGGCTTTCGGGCAGTGCTGCTGCTGTGTTTGCTGTCGGGTCTTCGGGCTGGCGAGGCGGTTGGGCTGTTGCGCGACGATCTGGTCAGCAAGGGCAATCTGGGGACGTTCTTGCATGTGCGTCCCAATCATCTGCGGCTGTTGAAGACGGATGCGGCGGAGCGGTTGGTGCCTGTTCACCCGGCGTTGCAGTCGATGCTGGTCGAGCGAGCTGGGGGCGATGCGATCTTTCCGGACATGACGGTCAACTGGATCACCAAGCGGTTCAGCGATCTGCGGCAGCAAACGGGGCTGGAGCGTCCGGGGTTGGTGTTTCACTCAACAAGAAAGTGGTTCATCACCCAATGCGAGCGCACGGGCGTGCCAGAGCACTTCACGGCGTCTTTGGTGGGGCATAAGTCAGCGCGCTCAGAAAACGGGATCACCTATGGGATTTATTCCGCTGGCATCTCGGATGAGCAACGTCGTTCGATTGTCGATCAGATCAGGTTGCCGCCCGGTGTTGTGTCATGATCGTCCCTGACATTGATTGGTTCGAAGAGAGGGCCGCTATCGCTGAACACGATGGCGGTCTTTCTCGTTGTGCTGCTGAGGATCTGGCTGCACAGGCCCAAGGGTTTTCCAATGCTGATGCTTACTGGCAATGGCTGGCGGACTATGTTGTCACCCGTAAACCCCCCTAAACCCTCTCCCGGCTGGCATCGCGCTGGCCGGGGGAGCACTTCACTTTTTTATCTGAAGGGGGCGTTAGGCCGTTCCGAAGCGGCGAGCCACAGCTTTAAGGATTCGGCTGATCCGCCTCTGGAACCAACAATTGCCAAGACCGGATGCCCAAAGGTTCTGCGAGTTTTTCCAGTACGACAATGGTGGGGTTTCTGACGCCTCGTTCAACACCGCTGACATAAGTTCGGTGTAAGCCACATTCAAAGGCCAGAGCCTCCTGAGACAGCCCTGCTTCTTCTCTGAAGCGCTTCAAATTACGTCCAACTAGCCTGCGTATTGCCATGCCCGACTTAGGCAGTCTTGTAGACTCATAATCTACAGACTATGAGTCTCATTTGTGGTCCCCGCTTCAAAACTACGCGGGGCGTTTGGCGGTGTTTCTGGTCATCATGGGCTCAGGATCAACACATAGGATTGGTGACATGTATACGTTTTGTATGGGAACGGCTGTGCTGGGGCTGCTTGGCTTTGCTGTGGTGATGGGGTTTGGGGCTGAACTGGGCATTGAGGAGCAGGTGCCGCTGCTGGCCTCTGTCCTGGGCGGCGTGGGCATGGGCGGTGCGGCTGGCTGGGCGCTGCTGTCGGTGCTGTGGATCTTGGACAAACTCGGCGGGGCGGCGCGGGTTCAG
>CANLDA010000046.1 GCA_947489325.1 uncultured Paracoccaceae bacterium
CAAAATGGCCGCCTAACGCCAAAGATTTAACCCAAAGGACTCTGCTCAAAGCTGGAGGAAACTTGGGGCTCAGGTCAGTCAAAACCACTATGTAACTGGACTCAGTGTTTCGGAAGAATACGCGCCTCATGCGCCAAGAAAGATGAAATTTGCCTTAAGGCAAGAATTCTATTTTTCAAAAAAATATGGACTGAATGATCATCTAGATCATTTAGGAATAAATGATTCATACCAGCGACAAAGCTATATTAATCACCTCGATGGACGCGTGAAATATGTAGCCTTTCAGGAGCCTCGGTTGGCCACCAAGATTGGCCCACTTTGGCAAGAAGTTCTGGAAGATAGCGGCGAGGCGGTTAACTATGCCCCCAAAAATCACCATCAAACGTCTTTTCAGTTCTATGTAGATGAAACAGAATTCACGCTAAACGGCGAAAAATACTTGGCCCTCGGAATTAGTGCTAGTCAACATCAAGAACAGCTTAACAACGTAACAAAAAGAATTTGGGAAAGCTATTTAGCGAACCCATGGTCCGATGGAGACCTCGACACAATTACAAAAAACGGAATGCACTTTACAGATACGACTGAAGATTTGCGGAGAACCTACTTGACTGCGTTACAGCCGCTGCCATTTACAGGTTACATTGTCTTTGGGAAATTAGGCGCGGACTACCAAGGTTGCTATCTGTACTTACTTAAAACAGTTTTGAAACGTCGTTTAATGGCTGCCGAAAGTCGAGGAGCCTATTTCTATTTCGAGCAAACGAGCAAGGTTACAAAAAGTGCTATAACCGAAACCGTGAAGGCTGCATGGTCAGAGCTCAAAAACGACAACAATAGGCATCCAGAGTTTGTAGCCACTGAGATCGTTGACAAGAGTTATTTCGGCATTGCAGTCCCAGACTTTATGTTGGCCGTTTTTCGTAGATATCTGATGACAGATTCGAAGGACAAGCAATATCGGCGCAAAGTAAATATGTTTGAGATGCTACGGGATAAAATTCGCGTAATCGTCGACGCAGATACAGGTGAGGAATTCGGACGACGTAAACCGATTCGTAATCTGGATATTGAAAACTCATAATTTTTCTGAAAGCTCTTTGCTGGATTATCCCATGACAACTAGGGCGGCTGCCCCCGCGCGGATCAAAGGGTGGGTCCTCGCCATACTCGGTTCGCTGTGCTGCACCTGCGCGTGGCTCTGGTCCTGCCTATGGCACCTTTGATCCTTGCACCCCCGCTCCTCGGCGGGAGCCAGACGGTTGCATGCGCAACCCGTCAGAACAACGAAGAGGAGACAAGACAATGCTGCAACTACACGCTCAACCGTATGACATCACCGCTAATGGGTTCTATTTCGAGAGCCTTGACGAATATGCAGAGAAGGCAAACAGCAACCGTAACGATTGCGGCGATCCCGTCGAAGAATATGAAATCCAGTTCATTGATGGCGATCATATCGACTGTAATCTGGCCAAAGCATGGGGGATCAATCAAGCCAATGTCGGGCCGTATTTTGAAGCCTGCGAAAGCTGGGACGACCACGACAAAATGGTGTTTATCATCGCCGTTGGAGAGGCGGGGTATAGCTTTGATCCTGACAGCGTTTCACCCTCAGATTTCTTGGATTCTTCGGTTCTGACAAGCTGCTTGTCGCAGGACGTGCACAGATAGGTCACTTCGTGTTCTTGACGAAGAACTGGAACGTGCTGGGTCTGCGTTTTTGTTGATGTCGCTAGCCGCCCATTGATCACACCTGTACTGGTCGATGTGACCTCACGCCGTTCTTGTCCCATGCGTTCAGAAAGCAATCGTCTGGAAACTTCGCGTTTCCACTTTCTTGATCGACAGTGTGGACATGAGACACCAAAGAAAAAATAGGCCAGAACACCAAACGCTAGAGATGCTGAAACTGCGATGGCGATATACAAATCAGTTTGGTGCATGCCGTGGTCCTTTTCTGGTCTGGCTATCCCAGAACTTGAAAAGGGTTCCCTTTTGATAGGGATGCCATAATTCACCCGCGAAGTCATCCGCCCGTTGTTTTCCACAGGAAATTTCAGGCACTCTGACCGCCAAAACCGTTGTCCTAAGTGGCTTTGAAAAGGGAACCCTTTTGGCAACGGAGAAACGGCCATGAAACCCAATTGTGAGGATGATTTTGCCTGCTACGATCAGGGCATGAATGATGATGAAAAGCCAACGGGACGAAAGGTTGGATACGTCCGCGTATCCGACAAAGACCAAAGCGAAAACTTGCAGATCGATGCCCTCAGAGCAGCGGGCTGTGATGTGATCTATGGCGACCACGGCGTCTCAGGTGCGATTACCAAACGGCGTGGGCTGGATGACGTACTAAATTGCCTTGAAGGCGGAGATGGCCTGACGTTTCATGATAGCCGCCATGAGGCGATTACACGACTATCAAGGAAGCTGGATGTTCTGGCGTTGGCAAAGATGGTGGGGCATACGGATATTCGAGTGCTGGTGGTGTATTATGAAGAAGATGCAGAGGCGCTGGCGCAGCGTCTTGATTGAGCGGGGAACCTACACTGTTCCCAGCCCAAACTCGACATTCATATTAGATGCTGCAACAGTTCTGCTGCATGTGCAAAGCACTTTGGTCATCTCCCGAAAGCAATCGTCCAACAAGTTGTGACCGCCCCGGCAGATATCGCGGTGCCACGCGTCAGAGGAGAAATTTGTCGCTTGTGTGGGAAAAATATTTAGCCGTTTTATTGATTAGATACATGTCCAATTAACATCAAAAACAGCTCACGCTCAGATGTGATGTCTAATTTCCGATAGATGTTCTTGCGATGGTTTTTTACGGTGCCAACCGTAATCCCCAACTTTTCAGAAATACTGGTGGAAGGGTAACCTTTAAGAATAAGCAAACAAATGTCTATTTCCCGGTCTGTCAACTTCTCTGCAAACAGCTCTTCTAAAACCAGTGCCGATATCGGCGCCAAGGCTGGAGCGGGCTGTGAGGTGATAAAGGTAATGGTACCATCAGGGCATGGACTGAAATCTGCCCCAAGCGGCTCAGACAGCACCGTGTATCTATCATAACTTAGCACTTCAGAAACAGGGCGAACGGGCGTGCCCAGGGTTTCAACAAGGCCAGGTAATGTCGTCAGCAAAGCTGCCCAATCATCACTGACGAACACCTGCTGTCCTTCGCGATCAAACAAAGCATAGGCGTCCGCATTAGAGACTGGTGTCTGGGGGCGTCCACCGGCACAGATATCGCGCAGCATCAGGTTTTGGTTCAGGTCATAAAGCGCCTGAAGCATCGGTGTGGCTTGTTCGATTGTGGTGATTTCTTCGACTGTAAACTGATGGTCCCGTAAGAAAAAATAGTTATCAACTGCAAATCCGATTTTGTTCAGCAAAAGGGCCAACTCATCCGCCATGCCCGTAATGGGTTGTAACTGAAGGATATAGTCGGTTGCGCCAAGCGCTTCGGAGCCACCTTGATTGCGGATGCGATCCAAGGTCAGAACGCCACTGCGCCCACCATTACGCCACTGATAGAAGAAGGGATCAAAACGATAGGTACCTTCCAGATAAAACCGTGTCTCTTCCTTGGGAACCAAATCCGAATGGATATAATGTGGTTGAGTGATCTTTGAGTACTCCACAATGCCGCATTTTTCGACCCTTAGAAATGCCGCGATATCTGCCAACATGGCAGACGGGAATCCGGCAGTTCCGCATGCTCGAATTGCACGGCTAAAGTTAAGCGGTTTTATCATGCTCCCCCTCGGCTGAAGCTATCCCTCTAGGGACATTTACCTGCCTCTGACAATTAAAGATATATGCAGATTAACAAAAAAGTGAGACCTGATTTGATGTTCAGACAGGTCTTGCATGCGCCAAACACAATAGCACAACATGAGAGATATCTATGACAAGACCAATTCACATGCTGCCGACCGGAAATCCAGAAACAGGTTTTGTACCGTCAAACTTGGTGGCCGAAGCAGATTTCACCACCTCGGACAAAACTGAACAGATCAGCTCTTTTTTTGCCAACGATGACAACACTCTTTTGGCGGGCGTCTGGCAATGTGCACCGACGCGTGAGTCATTCGACGCATATCCCGCCAATGAAATGATGACTGTCGTATCCGGTTCTGTCACTCTGACCAGCCCCGATGGTACCGCACAGACATTCACAGCAGGCGATACGTTTTTCATGGTCAAAGGCACGCCTTGCACCTGGGAAATCACGGAAACACTGACGAAACATTACATGATTTCCATTTAATCTTTCCAATCAAAGGACCCCGTGATGCAAAGCTCATTTGACACGCACCCACTGAATTCATGGTATGAAGCCTCTGTTGAGCGTGTGGATTATCCACAGCTGCAATCTGACCGAAATGTTGATGTTTGCGTGATTGGCGGCGGCTTCACGGGGTTGTCGACTGCGCTGGACCTCGCCAAAGGCGGGGTGAACGTCTTGCTGATTGAGGCAGGGCGTGTGGGCGGTGCAGCCTCTGGGCGCAATGGCGGGCAAATTTGGACTGGCTATCATCACTCACAGGCTGGCTTGGAGAAAAAGCACGGCAAACAGATTGCACAGGATCTGTGGAGCATCAGCCAAGATGCCAAAACGCGCATCAATTCATTGTGCGAGACATATGACATTGATGCCCATGTGATGAAGGGGCGATCCGCCTTTACCTATAATAAAAAGGGGTTAGCGGGGCTGGAAGAAAATGCGAATTTCCTAGCGCAGCACTATAACTACGACAGCTTTGAAATCATCGAACCCAGCCGTTGCAAGGATTTCATCCAGACAGATTTGTATTATGGCGGTGTGATGGACCACGGTAGCGGTCATTTACATCCGCTGCGCATGGCCCTGGGAATGGCACGTGCCGCGCAGGAAAATGGGGCTGAGTTGTGTGAACACACGCCCGCAAAATCCTATGAAGTCAAAAACGGCAAGGCCCATATCAAAACCGATAAGGGCATGATCACTGCGGATAAACTGGTTTTGGCCTGTAATGCGCTGGTCGGTGAGTTAACTCCATATTTGTCGCGTCGTTTCGCCCAAATTGTTGACTTTGTCATCGCGACAGAACCATTGGGGGAACGTTGCGACGAACTGATCCCGGGTGGTCACGCTGTGTCTGACACCAATCACCACCTCAGCTATTACCGGATGACCCGTGATGGGCGACTGTTGTTTGGCGGTGGTGCCTCAAGTCGACCACGTGATTTTGACGGGATCGATAAACGAGTTCGTACCAGTTTGGAACGCGTCTTCCCGCAATTGGCCGGTGTGAAATTTGACAACCATTGGTACGGACAAATGGCATTTACGCTGAACCAAATGCCGCAATACGGCGTGTTGCAGGACCGGATTTACTTCTCGCACGGTTATTCCGGTCTCGGCGTGACCATGGCCAATATGAGCGGCTCCATCGTGGCGGACGCGATTCTTGGCGATAGTGCGCGCTTTGACCTGCTGTCTGGCTTAGGTAGGCCGATCATCCCCGGAACCACCGGAATGAAGAAGTTCGCCGCAGAGGCGGGTTTGCTTTGGTACCGCCTCGTGGATGCCAAACATAATTTGTAGTGCGGAATTTCATGGCGCAGCTCCATGCGATTTCGTCTCAGCGATCGACAGGGTTCGCGGCCTGTTACATCAACATTGCACTACGGGTCGGCTTCGCGGGCATTAGTCCACCGTGCCGATTGACGGGCCACCTTAGCCAAGCGCGAGGCCGAGTCACAAATTGACTTACTTGAACAGGGAGGAACCAAGTGGAATATGAACACAAGGCGGAGGACCTAACGGCCTCCAAGGGGTGGATGAAAGGTATGCATCCGGGCATGAGGCCTTGCCTCGAAAGGCATGATCTTGCCTGTGGTGATTTTCACCATCTACAACGTGGGTTTCTCTAATGCTTTGTTCTCGTCGATGAAGAATTTCATCATCTCGACGTTGAACTGGTTTTATATCTCTATCGTAACGGTCGTACTGGCCTTTGTTGTTTGGCTGATGTTCTCCAAATTTGGAAAGATCCGGCTCGGCAAAGATGATGAGCGGCCGGAGTTTTCGAGCTTCGCATGGTTCTTGATGTTGTTCAGCTCTGGTTTGGGGCTGAGCATCCTTTACTGGGGCGTTGCAAAGCCGATTTTGCACCTTCAGGGCAATCCGTTTATCGACATAGCTGGCATCGAGCCGATGACCCAGGAAGCGGCAGTTGTTGCCATGCGGATTACGGCCTGAAGAGCGGTGACCTTGGCAAGGATGTCAGCGGACAGGTTTTCATTCAACCCTGCCAGTTCAACAACGCCCATTTCCATGCCAACAAAGGCACCCCATTCCGATGGCTCCCCTGTGCCATCAACAATTTTGGTAACTGTTGACAGCAAGAAACGATCCCAGCGGCAAATGAAGACGATCAAGACACCCATATCAAAACGATTTTTGATCTGGCGGAAGAATTCGACGTCGATATCGACA
>CANLDA010000047.1:0-2500 GCA_947489325.1 uncultured Paracoccaceae bacterium
TATTGATATTGTTGTGATATTGTTGGTTGCGGGAGTAGGATTTGAACCTACGACCTTCAGGTTATGAGCCTGACGAGCTACCGGGCTGCTCCATCCCGCGACATTTGCACGTGTAGTGTTGTGCATTTTTGGCCTCATGATCTTTTTAGAGGCTTAGATTTTGTCATCGTCGAGAGATACTGATTGAGCTTCTTACTAGGTTTGGCGATGACCTACTCTCCCACACCTTAAGATGCAGTACCATCGGCGCAACGGTGCTTAACTGCCGGGTTCGGGATGGGACCGGGTGTTTCACTCGCGCTATGATCACCAAACCGAGAAAGAAGCTCGTGTTTGTTGTCCAAGTCAGGTTTTTGTTGGTGTGTATGACTGATGGATCTTTGTAAAAGTCTTTCTTTTACTGGATCAAATCAAGCCTATCGGACCATTAGTACCAGTCAACTGAACATGTTACCATGCTTACATCTCTGGCCTATCGACGTGGTGGTCTACCACGGTCCTCAGGGATACCTTGTTTTGAGGGGGGCTTCCCGCTTAGATGCCTTCAGCGGTTATCCTGTCCGAACATAGCTACCCAGCACTGCCGTTGGCACGACAACTGGTCCACCAGTGGTTCGTTCACCCCGGTCCTCTCGTACTAGGGGCAACTCCTCTCAAGTATCCTACACCCACGGCAGATAGGGACCGAACTGTCTCACGACGTTCTAAACCCAGCTCACGTACCTCTTTAAACGGCGAACAGCCGTACCCTTGGGACCTGCTCCAGCCCCAGGATGAGATGAGCCGACATCGAGGTGCCAAACACTGCCGTCGATATGGACTCTTGGGCAGTATCAGCCTGTTATCCCCGGCGTACCTTTTATCCGTTGAGCGATGGCCCTTCCACTCGGGACCACCGGATCACTATGGCCGTCTTTCGACTCTGCTCGACTTGTCAGTCTTGCAGTCAGGCTGGCTTCTGCCATTGCACTCAACGAGCGATTTCCGACCGCTCTGAGCCAACCTTCGCGCGCCTCCGTTACGCTTTAGGAGGCGACCGCCCCAGTCAAACTACCCGCCACACAGGGTCCCGGATCCGGATAACGGACCGCGGTTAGACATCAAGCAGAGCAAGGGTGGTATCTCAAGGGAGGCTCCACAGAAACTGGCGTTTCTGCTTCAAAGCCCACCACCTATCCTGCACATGCTCGGCCTAATGCCAATGTGAAGCTGTAGTAAAGGTGCACGGGGTCTTTCCGTCTAACCGCGGGAAGCCTGCATCTTGACAGGCAATTCAATTTCGCTGAGTCTATGTTGGAGACAGCGGGGAAGTCGTTACGCCATTCGTGCAGGTCGGAACTTACCCGACAAGGAATTTCGCTACCTTAGGACCGTTATAGTTACGGCCGCCGTTTACCTGGGCTTCAATTCAGAGCTCTCACCCCTCCTTTTAACCTTCAGGCACCGGGCAGGCGTCAGACCCTATACGTCGTCTTGCGACTTCGCAGAGCCCTGTGTTTTTAGTAAACAGTCGCCACCCCCTGGTTTGTGCCCCCAGTCAATACTTGCGTAGAAACTGGGCCTCCTTCTCGCGAACTTACGGAGGTATTTTGCCGAGTTCCTTCAACATAGTTCTCTCAAGCGCCTTGGTATTCTCTACCAGTCCACCTGTGTCGGTTTAGGGTACGATCTTATAGGAGGGCTATTTCCAGGAACCTCTAAGCAGCCCATTCAATCCAATAAGGATGAACTACCCTCGAGATCCGTCACCACTCCATGGCCCAGGAATATTAACCTGGTTCCCATCGACTACGCCTTTCGGCCTCGCCTTAGGGGTCGGCTTACCCTGCTCAGATTAGCTTTAAGCAGGAACCCTTGGACTTTCGGCGAGGGAGTCTCTCACTCCCTTTGTCGCTACTCATGTCATCATTCTCACTAGTGATCTCTCCACCGGATCGCTCACGCGCCAGCTTCATCGAAAGCACCATATCCTCCAAGGTCTTCCGAAGAAGACTAAAGAGGAAAGGTACTATGTCACACTACGCTCTGCTACCATGCACTATGTGCATCCTAGACTTCGGCTCATGGCTTGAGCCCCGTTACATCTTCGCCGCAGGACAACTTATTTAGACCAGTGAGCTGTTACGCTATCTTTAAAGGATGGCTGCTTCTAAGCCAACCTCCTGGTTGTTTTGGTCGTCCCACCTGCTTTCCCACTTAGCCATGAATTAGGGGCCTTAGTCGTAGGTCAGGGTTGTTTCCCTCTCCACTACGGACGTTAGCATCCGCAGTGTGTCTGCCATCTAGTACTCCCGGGTATTCGGAGTTTGGTTAGGATCAGTAAGCCGGTAAGGCCCCATTACCCATCCAGTGCTCTACCCCCCGGGGTATTCGGATGACGCTCTACCTAAATAGATTTCGCAGAGAACCAGCTATCTCCGAGTTTGATTGGCCTTTCACCCCTAGGCACAGCTCATCCCGATCTTTTTCAACAGATGTGGGTTCGGTCCTCCAGTTAGTG
>CANLDA010000048.1 GCA_947489325.1 uncultured Paracoccaceae bacterium
CGCCCGCGCTTTCCTCCTTGTCAGGTTTGTCGCCGCGGCAGCTCGCGCTGTCAGCAACCACAAACCTTAGACAAAGCGCTCATTCGCGGCAAGTGCTCCAATATCAGGTTCGCCGAACCGCTCAACAAAGGTTCGTTTTTGACACGTTGTGTGGTCGTTTCAACGGATATTCGGGGTGGTAGAGCAAATTATTTATGCTTAAGAGAATAACGACAAACAACTATTAGGAGATACAGGCTATGGTACACCGTTCCGCAATAATCGCAATATCTGCTTGTGCAGTCGTTATCGCAACTGCAATGCCAGCTGACGCAAAACTAAAAAGAAAGCTGGTTCGGTATACAGCTGGCGCAGCCATTGTATCTGCCTTTTCTGAAATGTGCGGCGCAAAACGCATCGGGCAATTCCAAGAGGGTTTTATTGTTTTTGCGGGCACCAAACAAAAGCTATCTGATAAAGATAAAGCAGATATTATGAGCATGTTCGCGCGAGCAAAAAAGGAAGCCTATGCAAGGGTTCCAGCTGGAGCAGCGCGAAAAGAGCAATGTTCAAAAATATCCAAGGCTAAGCGGCAAGAAACGATTGATCAGGGTATTTCTGGCGATTGGAAAGGTATCGCTTACTAGGGGCTGGGCTCAATTCAACCAGCAGCTAATAGTAAAGAGCTGAACCGTTCCAAGATAATTGCGTTTCAGCTTTTCATAACGCATGGCGCAATCTGCGCAAGGACGCCAACAACCTCGTTCGGCGCAGCCGCAAACCCCGTTCAAAACCCAAGCAGATATTGAAGGTTTTTGGCTTAACCGTGATAGCAGACATCCGTGCTTCACGTAGCATCGGGAACTAAGGGCTCCAAGCGGACATTGACTAAATATTCAAATTCGGCAGCAAAATCAGGTTAACTTGAATGCGCCCATATAGTCGGTACTTGTTCCAAATCACAAAAAGCGTCAGTGTCACGATAGATGAGGGGAAAAGTGGCGCGGTTGACGGGGCTCGAACCCGCGACCTCCGGCGTGACAGGCCGGCACTCTAACCAGCTGAGCTACAACCGCGCATGATCTTTCGATCGGTGCCCTCCGGGCCGGACCTGATACCTTCAGGTAAGGGGTAGTGGTGGCGCGGTTGACGGGGCTCGAACCCGCGACCTCCGGCGTGACAGGCCGGCACTCTAACCAACTGAGCTACAACCGCTCACTACCTGCTTAAGTTGCCCTAAGCGTGAGCCGTGGTTTATGCGCAGCCGCCTGTCGCGTCAAGCGGTTATCCGTGGTGTTTTTCAAAAAAATTCAACGCGCGCGTTTTGCCCCTACAGATCGCTCCTCAGGCGCAAAAAGCCTGCACAAGATCATCCCATTGCCGCGCAGGTACCGCCCCAATTAGCGAGGTCAACCAATAGGTTTCGGTTGGCGTTAAAGTTTGTGCGCTTGTGCGTTGTAAATCACCGGATTGCAGCGCCTGTTCACACAGCGCAAGCGATGCCATCAACACCCCAGCCCCGGACAATGCTGCTGCCAACGCCGATGAAAACGTATCAAACCGCAGGTATGGCACTGGGGTTGCTGCGGTGTCGGTGGCGCTTATCCACTCTTGCCAGCCCCAGCGTGGCCCTGACACGGCTATGCGCGGCAGATCTTGCCAATCCCGACCCTGCGTCAAAAGGGCCGGTGCGCACATTGGCGTAAGCTCTTCGGCATAAAGCGGTGCGGCGCGACGACCTTCCCATTGCCCCATCCCATACCGCACATCCACATTCGCATCTCGCCGTTCATAATCTGCCGCTGTGGCCATTGCGACAAAGGACAGTGTCATTCGGGTTTGCAGGCGGTGCAGACGCGGCGCCAACCACAGTTGCGTCACCGAACCGCTGGCCAACATGGTTACCCGCTGGTTTGGCGCGCCAAACATATCTTCGGCACTTTGTTGCAGATTGTTCAGCGCCGCGCTGACATACGGCAGCCATGCCTCTCCCTGCGCGGTCAGGTTAACCCCCCTTGCCTGCCGGAAAAACAGACTGGTGCCCAAACGCGCCTCAAGATTGGCAATGCGTTGACTGATCGCAGCCTGTGTCAAACCGCATTCTTCGGCGGCGGCAGAAAAACTGCCCAAACGTCCTGCCGCTTCGAATGCGCGCGCCCATTCCAGCGGTAAGGTTCCAAATGCAGAAGCCATAAGGAAAATCACCTCTCAGTGCCAAATATGTTAGTTTGGATTTATACCTTTTTCATCCAATATTGGACAGGACATTTTCAGGACACACAGGAAACACCCATGCCCACCCTGACACTCACCCAAGACGGGTCCATTCTTACGATTTCAGATTTGCCGCACACCGACAGCATCCGCTTTCATGCCATTTGGCTGCGCGATAATGCGTGGGATGACACCACCCGCGCACCCGGCAATGGCCAACGTCTGATTGCACTGCGTGATATTCCAACAGACACCCATATCAGCCATGCAGAACTGGTGCATGATATCGTGCGCCTGACCTTTACCCCGGAAAACAAGACGCTGGATTACAGCATCGGATGGCTGATCGACAACGCCTATGATCGCAGTGCGACGCCCACCAAAGGCTGGACCGCACCACAGGTGGAAACTTGGGACAGCGGCCTGATGGATGCTGTGCCCTTGGCCGATTTCAACGATGTACAAACCAACCCCGCCGCGCTGCGGGACTGGCTGGCGTTGGTGGCGCGTTATGGGTTTGGCAAGCTTGTGAACGGACCAACAGACACGGGTTCTTTGTTCAAAGTTGTGGATCTGTTTGGCTATGTGCGCGACACCAACTATGGGCGCCATTTTGAGGTGCGCACCGAAGTAAATCCAACCAACCTTGCGTTCACCGGCCTTGGCCTTCAGGCCCATACCGACAATCCCTACCGTGATCCTGTCCCTTCGGTTCAGGTGCTTTATTGCCTTGAGAGCTCTGCCGCGGGGGGCGAAAACATGGTGGTGGACGGGTTTCGCGCCGCCGAACGTCTGCGCGAAGAAAACGAGGAATATTTCGATGTTCTCAGCCAGCATTGCGCCCGGTTTGAATATGCAGGGGATGACACAACTTGCCTGCGCTCACGGCGCCCGATGATTGAGCTTGCCCCAGATGGCGAAATGATCGGCATCCGGTTCAACAACCGGTCTGCTGCTGCCATCACTGATGTGCCCTTTGACAAGATGGCCACGTATTACGCCGCCTATCGTCGCCTTGGAGAGATCATCGACGACCCTGCCATGGAAGTCACTTTCCGTCTGAACCCCGGCGAAAGTTTTGTCGTGGACAACACCCGCGTACTGCACGCCCGTAAAGGGTATTCAGGTGCAGGCACACGGTGGTTGCAAGGATGTTACGCAGACAAAGACGGGCTGTATTCCAAACTGGCCAGCCTATCCGCCACTCATCAGGAAGCCGCAGAATGAGCAAGCCAGATTATAGCACCCTAACCCGGGACAACATCGTCGCCTTTCTCGCTGATATCTTTGATCGCCGTGGCGGTGAAGAATATCTGGGCGAGCCCGTCACCATGGCTCAACACATGCTGCAAGGGGCGACCATCGCTGAACAAAACGGTATGGCCGAGGACATCATTGTCTCGGCCCTGCTGCACGACGTTGGCCACTTTACATCGGAATTTGGCACCTATCACCCTGATGACACCGAAGACCGCCACCACGAAGACGCCGGTGCCGAGGTTCTGGCCCCCTTCTTTCCCAGCGTGGTCACAGATTGCGTGCTCTATCACGTGGCGGCCAAACGCTATCTGTGTGCCACCAAACCCGAATATTTCAACCGGCTGTCAGAGGCATCCGTGCACACCCTCAATCTGCAAGGTGGGCCAATGAGTCCCGAGGAAGTGACTGAATTTCAACAGAACCCCAACTTGGAAAAAATCATCCAAGTCCGGTATCTGGATGAGGCCGGAAAACGCGACGATATGGAAACCCCTGATTTTCATCATTTCGCCCCAATGGTGCAACGCATTGTCGACAGTCACATGGGAATGCCATCATGAACGCCCCTGAATATATCTTTGAGGCCAGCAGCAAACCCAGCCTACCTTGGCACGAAGTGCCCCTGATCCGTGCCACAGATGCGTCGGTGCAGGGATATGGCTGCCTTGTGGATGATCCTGATAATTTTAAGATTGCTATCACCCGTTGGCCGCAACAGGGCTGGCGCCCGATTGATGAGGGGACAGGTGACGAAGGCGGCTGGGTCGAAGGCACCTTTCGCGCCGATTGGAAGGGCGATGTGCTTTACGGTGAAAACGAAGCCGTCAAAGGACATTACGTGTTGGGCTGGTCCAATGATCCGCAAACCGCCCAGACTAACCAACAGACTGCCCCACGCGATCAGGTGTTGCTTTGGCACATGAACTATCACCCTGATGGTGGGCAGATGTTTTATCCTCTTGATAAAAAACCCTTTATCGTTCCGGTTGCCCTGCCCGGTGACAACCTCACCCCTGATAAGGTGGTGGCCTTTTGGTGTGACGGCACACGCGGGCTCTATATCCATCCGGGCATCTGGCACGAAGGAATTTTTCCGGTAGAAGACAATCAGCGTTTTCTTGATCGACAGGGACGCGTCCACGCCCGTGTCAGTGCCGACATTGGCCAAGAATTCGGCGTCTATCTGTCTTGCCCTCTGCGTTCCGACAAGGTGAAAGACATCGCATAAGCCCTAGCCCATACATTAAAAATGCGCGGTTGCTTTGTTGCGCAAAGGAACCGACGCTGATCTGTGGGTCTGAATGTGCGAGGCCACATCTATTTTCCGCCGAAATGTTAGAGGTGCGCAGGCAGGATCCGGAACACCCCGTAAGCGTCCGGTCTGACTGCCCTACGGTGTGGTTTTCCATGGCAGAAGGTCATCGACGCGGTTGATCTTGTAGTCT
>CANLDA010000049.1 GCA_947489325.1 uncultured Paracoccaceae bacterium
TCTGCTTTAGCACCTGTGGCGTGGGCCTTCAGTAGTCAACTGGGGACTTCCTCCCTGCCTCACAGGACCAGCAAAACCGTGGGGCATAACTTGGGGCATTTTCGGGGGCATTGGGCCAGAACTTCGCGACAGGAGCGTTGGTTTACTGGCCGGAAAGTTCATGGCTGGGGTGGTAGGAAACCTTGCCGGGCGTTGAAGGCTATAGGGTTTTTGAACTGGGGTGACAAAGTGGGGCGACTGCTGGGGCGGAATGGAGCGCCAGCGGAATGAGCGTGGGAGAGCGAAGTCATCCAGTGGCAACGGCTGCAATGCGCAGATAGCGAACTTTGCAAAGTTTGACGAACGGCCCATAAGAGACATTCAGCATGCTGTTGCCATGCTGCGATTGCAATCCGCTTTCCGGACATTCGCTGCAGGCGCAAAACTCGACTCTGGTCGAACTTACAGATCGCGGACAAAGCGACGACGACCCTTATGGTTTTCTGTTATTTAGGGTACTCAGAAAACCATACTTCTATCCCGACCATCACGAGTGTTTGCATCGCTGAGACAGACAAGGTGCCGCCGCCACCACTCGCGTCTGGCCTTAGGCTAAAACCGATATCAGCAACGTAACTCCCCTTCGGAAGATTCTTTCCATCTGTCTCAAGCCAACGTTCAAATTCAAAAAGTTGGGCGGGTAACTCCCAGTCATCATCGCAAAGCCATGCTACAGATTTGGGTTTCTCCTGAGAGGGGGCGAGGCCCTCTAAGTTGGCGAAAATATTGATGGGCACTCAGAACCTCATTATTTAGCAATGTCGCTATCATGCGAGAATTGCAGGGCGCAAAACAAGTGAAACTCGTTGATTTCTCTGGGTATCTATTACTGTCCGATTGGGTTCTTCGCGGTCGTTAGATCGTTCGCAGCATGTTTGGGGCAGGTTGCGCCGCCCCAGCAGGGACGGCCCATACCAGCCGTTCGCACGGGGGCGCAAGCTGCGGTGCAGCTTCCCCAAAGCGGACGTCGGCAGCAGAATGCAGGATGTTAGGGTGCCCATGCCATTACATTTGCGGTTCAACAACCGCATAAGAAATGCTTGGCTCTAGTTACTTGTCAAAGCCAACTTTTAATTGGATAGGGTTTTGGCCGTGCGTCGAAGGGCAGACATTGGAGCACCGCGCAGCATCGGTTGAAATGGGCTCATAGCAGACTTGCGGCGGTGTAGCACCAAATAAGGGCCGAACGGTGGAGTCCCGCAACGAACAGCAGGTGCATCCTAGGCGTCACCCTGCGTCCGCTTGCGCGACCTGCTTTATCATGGGTTGAACATCACGGCAAAAGTTCAGAAGGTCCTTGTTGATCGCCTCAAGCTATGTGAGTCGCCAAAGGAAGAGGCTACAGCATTGAATTCTGGTATACCGCTTGACCTCCCGCGTAAAGAATGGTTGGGGCTAATAACAGGAAACTAATATGATTTCTCAATTTTATGTAAATGAACCCACAGAAGTCATTGAGCGAGTTCAGCAAATTGAAAAATTGCTAGATAGTGAGATGTTTTTAGCAGGGTTAACCGCAAATCCGCCGAAGTATGTGGGGGTCTTTTCTCGCGTCTCGGAGATTGGATATGCTTTTAAAATGTCAAGCGATCAATCAATTTGGGACAAGCCAAGACCTTGGCCTTATGAGTATTTTACCGCAATATTGGAAGATGAACTAAGGATTGTACCCAAACAAAAGCTGGGCGTCGAGCGCGCCCACGCTGTTTTTGTTCGACTAGGATCACGTATTAATGGGCGGTCCGCTCATTCAATGGCAGGGCCGCCTTTACGAGAAAAAATCGACCAAAGGGTTGGCAATCTTGTATCAGTTGAACAACTTGAAAGAAACACCGATAAACAAAAATATCCGAACTTAAATTTAGAATATTTCGTTTCGAAATTTCTGCCTAATTTGATATATGGGCATTTTGCTAGTTTTTTGCAATGGGCTCAATACCTACCATTTGAAGATGGGATAAAAACTGAGGCCTACATGTCAGTTTATGGTCTGGGCGGTGTGCCAATTGGATGGGTCAATGATACACAAGATATTCAAAGTATCACTGATCCAGAAGATGAAGATTATGATGAATATTGGGAAGATGAGACGCAGCTAGGTACACCAAATGCCTGCTTGAATGTGTTACATTTTGGTTCGAATTAGAAAATACGCAAAACTGACATGTATTTTTGGTGACACAACGGTAGCAAAGGCCGCTTTCTGGAAAATGGTCAAAATGCTTTGCACATGCAGCGGAACATTTGCCGCGCCTGATACGAATGTCCGCTTCGGGCTGACACCTCTCCGCAGTCCCCTCGTAGCGCCCGTAAACTGAGGTTTCTTTTGTATCTAAAGTGATAGCTACAATGGAGGTTTCTGATGTTATCACGAGTACTTACGAGGGTGCTGTTTCAGGCGGGGTCTGTGAAGCGCAAGGGGTCTTTGGGCGGGGTTACAGTTGGCAAGGTGATCATTGTTTTGTTCGCCCGGATTGACTGACATGCAGCTCAAGGAAGGCGATGTTGTTGTCATTCGCGCCGCTGAAGACTGGCCCGGGCATCTGTTTCGGATTGATCATGTCTTTGACGATTGCGTGGGGGGCTACTCCCTCACCGGACCACTGGAGGGCGAGTATGGCGAACCGGAGTTTGCCCTCGTTCTGAAGGTCCATCACCGGGCGGGCTGACCGCTCTTTTCACATACAGTTAGGAGAAGGAGGAGACGCATGTCTGCTCAGATTAAGTATGCCTATTTGAAACAGCATACATGGATATATCGGCGCAACTGGCCCAAGGATGTCGCGCTGGTACTGGGGGCGCAGGCCCTCAAGCAAAGCCTGAAGACCCACGACACCTCTCTTGCGCGGGTGCGGGCCGCTGAAGTCAACGCGAGCTTTGAAGTCAAGGTGTCACAGGTGCGCGCGCAAGCCACAGAGACCGCACAGACGCTCCCCGATTGGGCAGGTGATGCAGAACACGCACTGGGACGTCTGCGGGCCAGTCTGGAGACCTCTGAAGGGGTTCTGGAGCGGGCCGCGTTCACCCGTCCCCTGCGGCGTCCTAAGGTTCTGGTTTCAACATCGGGGCGGAGCTATCTGGGGCTGCGCAGCAATGAGTTGCGCCCCGGTGGATTCAAGTCGGTGCGCTATTCGGTGGGGTTGTTTCTGTCGCACTATGGGGAGCGCTCGCTGTGCAGCCTGACACGGGATGATGGGCGGGCGTTTCTGTCACTGGTGGCGCAGCTGTCACCGCTGCTTGGGCGGTCCGAGAGCTCTCAGGGGTTGTCGCTGGAGCAGTCGGTGCGTTGGTCCTCTTATAGCCCCCGCAGGATCACCGGGCGGACACAGAAACGCATCTGGGATCAGGTCAATCACTTCCTCAACTGGGCGGTCTATCAGGGGCAGTTGGCGCAGAACCCGTTCAGCACCGTGGCGTTTGAGGCAAAGATCCGTAAGCGTCCCTATGCGGTGCCCACGGATGAGGAGGTTGTACGGTTCTTGGGGACACAGGATCGGGGCTTTCGGGCAGTGCTGCTGCTGTGTTTGCTGTCGGGGCTTCGGGCTGGCGAGGCGGTTGGGCTGTTGCGCGACGATCTGGTCAGCAAGGGCAATCTGGGGACGTTCCTGCATGTGCGTCCCAATCATCTGCGGCTGTTGAAGACGGATGCGGCGGAGCGGTTGGTGCCTGTTCACCCGGCGTTGCAGTCGATGCTGGTCGAGCGAGCTGGGGGCGATGCGATCTTTCCGGACATGACAGTCAACTGGATCACCAAGCGGTTCAGTGATCTGCGGCAGCAAACGGGGCTGGAGCGTCCGGGGCTGGTGTTTCACTCAACAAGAAAGTGGTTCATCACCCAATGCGAGCGCACGGGCGTGCCAGAGCACTTCACGGCGTCTTTGGTGGGGCATAAGTCAGCGCGCTCAGAAAACGGGATCACCTATGGGATTTATTCCGCTGGCATCTCGGATGAGCAACGTCGTTCGATTGTCGATCAGATCAGGTTGCCGCCCGGTGTTGTGTCATGATCGTCCCTGACATTGATTGGTTCGAAGAGAGGGCCGCTATCGCTGAACACGATGGCGGTCTTTCTCGTTGTGCTGCTGAGGATCTGGCTGCACAGGCCCAAGGGTTTTCCAATGCTGATGCTTACTGGCAATGGCTGGCGGACTATGTTGTGACCCGTAAACCACCCTAAACCCTCTCCCGGCTGGCATCGCGCTGGCCGGGGGAGCACTTCGCTTTTTTTATCTGAAGGGGGCGGCGCTTAAGTGTCGGCGGCGGGTGTCAGCAATTGCCAACTCTGCACGCCAAGCCCTTCCGCAACGCGATACAGGTTATCAATAGAGATGTTTTGCTCTGAACGTTCAACGGCACTGAGGTAGGTGCGGTTCAGTCCAGCTTCTTCGGCAAGCCGTTCCTGAGACCAACCACGCTCAGCACGCAGCAAACGCATGTTGCGCGCAACGATATCTCTTAAGGGGCTTTTTGGTGTTCTTTTCACCCGAAAGTCTATTGCCGAATAACGGTTTTAACTCTACCTGTTTTAACATACATTCGCTTAGCCCCCGCTTCAAAACTACGCGGGGCGTTTGGCGGTGTTTCTGGTCATCATGGGCTCAGGATCAACACATAGGATTGGT
>CANLDA010000050.1 GCA_947489325.1 uncultured Paracoccaceae bacterium
TCGATGCCCCAAGGTCTTCCTCTCGGCAATCGCCCTGGCTGCAACCGTCATATTCTGGTTATGAGTCCAGAGCCTAGTCGGACGAGGACGATTAACAATTGCCGTCACATCGCCTGAGGCTTGCGACGCGTAGTTCGATGAAACTCTCCCCCAAGTATTTGCAGCTTGGTCACCACCAACGTCAGCTACAGTACCATCAAACAACCTCAAATCATCAAAATACCTGCCGCCAGCAGTCTGTTCGAGTGTAGTAACGCCATTGCCTGTGGCGTGTTCTTCGGCTGCTTCACCCGCTCCACGACCTGAATAAAAAACTGATTGGTTTCTGCCGGTGGTAACATCCAGTTCGACAACACCATCAAGCAACCTTTGATCTGAAAGTTGATCAGGTGTTAAGTACTGTAATCTATTTGTGGCATTACAACACTCCGACGCCACTTTGGCGTGGTAGTCAAAATTCCCCAATGATGCCAATTGGATATCGGCTGATGTGCCCGACGCGACTGGCTCAAAAAACTGATATCCCCCCGACGCAGGTTTTGCACCCGTAGGCGCGAGCGCCAGAAGCGCCGCCGCGATGAAGGCAATGAAGCCCGTCAAGAAGGTTTGAAGCCGGTAGGTCATAGGTCAGTCATAGCCCGGATGTGCCGCGCTTGGAAAGCCGTAAGGGATTGCAGCTAAAGAAAAGAATGCAGGATCAAACGCCGGTCAACGCCATATCGAGCGCACCAGTGATCTCTGTGTCGTTCTTCGTGAGGCTGGCAATGGGTGTTTTCAGAATGGATGCCGGGACCGCTGACAGGAACTGCGTGACCATCACATATCGCTCGGATTGGATGTCAAAGACGGGGTTCAGTCGCTTGGCAGGTGTTGGTGCGGCACTGATGGGCATCAGCGGCACAACAAGGCGTGTGTTCAGGCTCTCCAGAAGATCGGCCTGCACGTCGAGCAAATAGCCCGCTCTGTCCGGGCTGGCAAAAACATCATACCTTGCCATCAGAAGGGCCGGTATCTTTCCAAAGGCAGGCCGTTTTCCTCAACCCAACGGTTTGAAGCCTCAAGCGCCTTGGCGTTGTCACGTTTCCATGCTGCGGCTCTCGCATCCTTGACCGCACGTCGCAAACCCGCCTCTGCGGCCTGTGAGAGATTCACGCCAAAAGACCGGGCCTCAGACAACAGCCCCTGATCCAGCGTCAGATTCGTCGGTTTCTTGGGAACAGATTGTGCTTGCATCAGATCACCTCTTTCATGTGCATTATATATGCGCATAGCGCTTTGGATCAATCCCCGCTCTCCAGAACGTCACTGTTTTCACCATCTGCGCTCATTTTCACGGGATGAGTGAGAGTATGGACCTGCTTGAGCTGGCGGATGGAGATCCCTTTGCCCGAAGCCTGAGAGCTGTCGCCTAGAGCATAGCCGCTCGCTGTGCCAAGTCCCGCGCCAATCGGATTGCCTCTTCGGTGGACTGTAAAATGCGCTTCTGTATCACAAGATCGTCCCCCTACCCGTCGCCGAGTAAATCGCGCAGCATTCCGAACCGGCCACTCGTGAGCAGCGCGGCGAAGGTGTCGGGAGAGCCCATTGCAACTAATGCTGCTTAATAAACCAATGGCCGGAAAACGTCAAAAGCCGACCTCTTTCTTGTGAAGCTCAGATATGTAACTTGCCTATCAAACACCGGCGGGCCTCCATCACTCTGGACGAACGGTTTGATCGTGTTGCATATCTTCCATATCTTTGAACCGATCACCAATACGGTGGTGCGGGCGCCCCGATGTTGCGACGCCAATGGCGATCAGCACTTCGTCAGGGGCTGGTGCATCGGGGATATTGAATTCCATGGTCATGAAATGCGACCGTACGCCACCTTTGGTGGTGTGTCGCAGCGGAAAAGTGATCGAATTACCCGGCCCACCGCGTTTATTGGTGAAGGGGATGAATTCGCTGCTTTGGGCGGCGTCACGTAAAAAGTTGCCAAACCGCAGAGTGTGAATCAGGGCAGACCCATGTTCGATCTCGCGATTCACACCAACAATGGCGGTTTTACCAAAGGCTTCTACGTTTTCTCCACCATTCACCAGCGGCATCAAACGCGCGACCATTTCCTTACCCAAAATCGGTGCAAAGGCGTGAATTTCCGGTGTCAGATCCTCGACAAAGTGGCCTGCCCATGGGTTTTTTAAAACGGCAGCAACAGCAGCCATGCGCAGAGGGGTTTCAGCAGGTTTGGTGCCTTCGATCAATGTATCCTCAATAAAGGCGACGTATTTGCGTACTTCTGGAATCATATCATTTCTCTTGGTTAGCGGCCACAATATGTGGACAGGAAGGGTTCAATCAGCTCTGCGACCGGCCCTGGTGCTTCAAGCAGGACTGAATGTCTCAGTCGCGGCAGGATATGCAGTTCAGAGTTGGCGATCTGATCATGCATAAATTGCGACATGCGCGGGTTTGACCCGATGTCATTTTCGCCGGTCATGATCAGTGTCGGTGCCCTGACCTCGCTCAGTTGGCCACCCAGATCATTGCCCGCCAGAACGCGGTATGCGGCGACATAGCAATCAGGGTCATTTTGCATCGATTTTTGACGGCGGGTTTCTAAAACCTCAGGATTGCTGGCCACAAATTCTGGTGTGAACCAACGATCCACCGCATTGGCCAGATGGGTTAACGGACCCTCTTGCGCAAGTGTCTTTGCCCGTTCATCGACACGCGCCTGTTCATCCGAGGTGCGTCCACCGACCGTTGAGATCAGGGTCAGGCTGTCCACGCGATCCGGATGAGCCAGCGCAATCGCCTGAGCGATCAACCCGCCAAGCGAAAAGCCGACAATACTGGCGCGCGCCACTTTCAAATGATCCAACAGGGAAATGGCGTCATCTACAAAATCCGACAACGCATAAGGCCCCGGCGTGCGGCGCGATGCGCCGTGCCCACGCAGATCAAGCCGGGTTGGGCGACAACTTTGACAACACCCCATCCCAGCTTTCATAATCTGACCCAACACCGTTGATCAGCAAAACCGGCAGCCCTTCCCCCTCATCGCGATAATTCAGGGCAACATCAGTGGACCGTTCAAACATCCGCAAGAATCCTCGCATCTTGAGCGCGAAAGCCGAGCGTTGCCGATGCACCGACTTGTAGGGCTGTCACCTCAGCCTGAGCGGCTTGTTCAAGCGCGACCACCTCGGTGTTATCATCCAGGGTGATAATGGCTTTGCGCGACTGGCCAAGATAGATCAGTTCCTTGATAGTGCCAGACAGGATATTATCATCGCGATCTGTGTCCGTTCCATCCAAAACATGCAGGCGTTCGGGGCGTACGGCCAAAACGGCTGCTGCGCCCTCTTGAAGGGGTGTATCAACTTGCCCCTGCAATCCACGCACTGAGTTGCCTTGTAATTTACCGCCAATAAAATTGGTCTCTCCGATAAAGTCGGCGACAAATTTGGTTTTTGGCGCTTCGTACAAATCATGTGGCGTGCCAATCTGTTCGACGCGGCCATTATTGAACACGACGATCCGGTCAGACATCACCAACGCCTCTTCCTGATCATGGGTCACATAGAGAACCGTGGTGCCCATGTTTTTGTGCAGGTGCATGATTTCCAGCTGCATATGTTCACGCAGCTTTTTATCCAACGCACCCAAAGGTTCATCCATCAGCAACAAACGTGGTTTAAAGACCATGGCACGGGCCAGAGCCACACGTTGTTGTTGCCCCCCGATAATTCCTTGGGCAGTCGGTCGTTGAACCCTTCAAGGCCCACCATTGACAGCGCCTCGTTTGTTTGTGCGCGACGATCGGCCTTGGCCACCCCACGCATCTCCAACGGAAAGGCCACGTTTTGTGCCACGCTCATATGAGGAAATAACGCATAATGTTGAAACACCATGCCAATGTCGCGTTTCCAAACCGGGATGGGGTCCAATGGTTTGCCTTGCAGGCGGATATTGCCCTCTGTTGGTTCGGTAAAGCCTGCGACCATCATCAGGGTCGTGGTTTTTCCAGACCCCGACCTGTGCCAACTTCGCGATCCAAAACAATTGCTGCGCAGCAGAGTTGGATTTGTACCAGATGACGTGATCCTTGATTGTGTCCAACTTGGCAAAGGCACGATCCAAATCCAGCGGATACAGATCTTCGGGCGCGACACCATCGGCCATCAAAGCGACCTCTAGCATGGGATAGGCACGGTCACGCAAGGCGCGTTTGCCGGGGTATTTTTCCACATCAAACACATCTGCCCAGTTTTGCGGAGCTTCGGCTTTCGCCGCCAAACAGCCGTGAGAAGGGCCTGAAGCACGAGGTCTGTGGGCTGTCGTGATTGCGTAGCC
>CANLDA010000051.1 GCA_947489325.1 uncultured Paracoccaceae bacterium
ACTCGTGATAACATCAGAAACCTCCATTGTAGCTATCACTTTAGATACAAAAGAAACCTCAGTTTACGGGCGCTACGGGGGGCTGCGGAGAGGTTGGAGCGGGCGTGTCAGCCCAAAGCAGACATTCGTTTCAGGCACAACAACTGCTCCGCTGCGAGTGTAAATTTTTGTCATTTTTCCGAAAGCGATCATTCAACCGACTATTCGAAGGAACTCCGATGCTATGGGCCGTGAGTGACGATGCACCAATACGGTCCGCATTAATGGCAGCGATGCACGATAGCGGGCTTTGCACAGTCGCCGATTGCTTCATGTTCTGCAATTTAACGGGATAGCAATTTAGAAACAGCTGCTGCAATCGACGGGTCTAGACCACCTTCTTCCCTTACAATGCCGTCAGAAGAGGGCCGGAAAAGAGCAGAATAAACAATTGACCGCTGTTCCTGCGCTTCATTGGAGGTGTCTCCCAAGCGAACCAAACCAACATATGATTGAGCAAATGCCATCCTTTCTCGCGCATCCATAGCAAGGTGTCTTTCGGATAAGAATATCTTCATCTGTAATCTGGCCAGCCATAACAACAGTGTCAAAATTGTCATAACTGCAGTTGAAATAGCAATCTTTGTCCATAACGAATCCACACAGCCAACATTATTATTTCCTTGTAGGCAGGCTTTGGAAATACCGAGAAATGTTTCTGTTTGTGAAACTAGCGAACCAGCAATGATTACGACTAAAATTGCGGCGACGACTAAAATTGATATGAACCAACATCGGGCAGTTACGCTACTTTTGGAATGTTCTATTTGCTTTGTTTTCCATAGCTCAACGGGTTCTTTAATTACATTCTCATCCGTGGCCGCCTGAATTGCACTTTCTAACTTGATAGAAAACTCCTCGAGAATTGTCTTTTGCTGCTCCGTTAAGATTTCCTTCGATTTGATAGCAGAGGTTTGTACATTTTGTATTTGCTCAAATGCTATGGCCACATTTTCTGTCACTTTCTCGAGTTTTCCTTGAAGGTGGGTACTCAAGGAAGACATTTGTTCGTAGTCTCTTTTCAAGGTAGCAACCGCATTTTCGTATCGATTTATTTCCTTAGACGAAAACTTGTTGGAAATTACTTGCTCCGCTGCGTTGTTCAGCAATGAATCTCGGGCTTTGCTAGGTGATCTCCATACTCCCTGTGGAGTTAAGATTATTCTATTAAGCAAAGCCCAAGGCACGTTCGCCCCTTCAATAATGGCATAGTACAAAGTAAAGAGAATTTCCCAATTAGGGCTATTGTTACCCATTTCTCGAAATCGTGAAATCGCAATAATAAAGTCTCCGTGGCCATCTGAGTCGGCCCAAACGGGTACAAAGAGAAGGTCATTCGGTTCTTGATTTATATCGCTCTCAAATCTCACAGTATGAGCTTCGGAAAAAACTTCATCAAGAAGATAGCTTCGAGCCATCTCATCCAATTTTAGGTCAGTACTTGACCCGGTTGCTGTGTCTTTATTAAGGAAAGACAAACTTTGATAAGCGGATAAGAGTGCTAGTATTTGGCGACCATCCAAAGATCTAAGTATAGATGCATCATTGAGTTGTTGTTCCAAATGTTCATGGGTGGCGTTAACAGATTTGATCTCTGCATCGCTTAGTTTTGCGTCTTTTCCAATTGGTATTCTTTTGTGGCATATTGCCAACGCCACGATAATTGCATGAAATGTGTACGCGAAATGAGCGTCAGTTCTTGGTGTGGCCAAAAATGGTAAGAACCTCAGTGCGGATCGTACTTCCACTAGAGCGGAATGGATTGGGTGTAGTTTGTATATTTCTTTCATGGGGTTTCGCAAGGTTAGTGCCATCTATATATTTTCCAGAATATTGATTTTAGTTTTGGTTATCACATATAAATTGTCAGGGACCATCAACTTAATTCTAGCAAAGCAGAGGCTGTGCGTGAAATAATAAGATTTCTGATCAAAATCAGTAAACCAACGCATGGCTGCGTTTGATGCAAATATCGAATTTGGCTGACATCCGCATATTGCAGGTATGCTCCCAACCAGCTGGATGACGAACGCCGCGTCATCGCAAGTCAGCTATGAGCCGCTGAACTTTCATAAGCGATCATATGAAATGTTGTACGCGCAGTTGGCTGTCTGTGTCTCGCAGGTGACATATCTTGGGATTGAATTGAAACTCCGGTTTAGTAACTGGCTCAGAACCATATTGTAGTTGTGTTGTGCGACTTACTCGTTTCTGATTTGTATAAACTTTTCTTAGAGAAAGTGGGACCACATGGAACGAATTTTTAACAGCCACTTTACCGCAATTAGACAAAGGCTTACGGCAGAGGGGGAAATCGCACGTGCTTTCCATAACAAGACCAACAAAGGAAATATCCGAGAAACATTCGTACGGGAAATGCTGGATAGTAGCACGCCGGGATTTTGCTCAGTAGGTTCTGGAGAAATCATACATCGTGACATGGAGCCAGATGCGAAGAGAAATCAAATTGATGTGATCCTTTACAATGGTCGATTTCCTAAACTGCCCGGCGCTGACGGTGTTGACCTGCACTTTGTCGAAACGGTTTCCTCATTCATCGAAGTGAAGTCAAAGCTAACTAAAGGTGACATCAGGCAGGCTGCCCAAGTGAGTAAGCGAATAAAATCTTATCCAAACGTTCCTCCGCAACATTTCAGCCCTGCAGGGATGGTTAAAACCCCGCGCCCATATTCGTTTCTATTTGCTTACGACGCTACTGCAACGAATATGAAGACCATTCAGAAATGGATGAAGGAGATTGCATCAGAGGACGACTACAATATTGTCGGCCTTACGCAAGCCGAAGCAAAGCATATGCCGTTTTTTCCTCATCTTTTTCTTGATGGAGTATTTGTATTGAACAAAGGATACGTGCATTTGGATGCGATGCCTTGGGTGAGTGCACGTGAGCAGAATCCTGATATTCCCACAGACCACATATGGGTTTATCGCGAGAATCATGAACTAGAAGTACTATGGGCTGCCATCAACATGATTAGCGAAAAATTGCTTTGGAACAGGTTTGAGGTAGGGGAGTATCTCGGGAATTTCAACCGCTTTATTAGTGATTGATGAATTAGATTAAATTGCCAATTAGTTGTCAGTTTTTCAGTATTTGCTCGTTGCAGAGATCGAACGATTGCCATTGCCTAGGTTGCCGTTGTGGCAAACAGCAGCAAGCCCCCGCATTTTGTAAATACGTCAGTCTTAAATCTTCGCAACCGTAGCTAACAACTGCTTTGATTGGCTGTGCCGCAACAAAATCATGGTAAATAGGCAGCCAGATAGACGACTTTGCAAAGTTCACTATCTGCGCATTGCAGTCATTGTCACTGGATTGCTTTCCCCTCAGGTTTCGCTCCCCAGCACCGCCCTTCGCTTCGCTCAGAACCGCCCCACCAGTCGCCCCACTTTGCCACCCCAGTTCAAAAACCCTATAGCCTTCAACGCCCCGCAAGGTTTCCTACCACCCCAGCCATGAACTTTCCGGCCAGTAAACCAACGCTCCTGTCGCGAGGCTCTGGCCCAGTGCCCCCGAAAATGCCCCAATGTAGCGTGACACGAATTTTTGCAGTGAATGACAACAATAATTGCAGCAGGACGATTTAGAGCGCCCCGCTGCAATTATTGTTAAACGGCTATTAAAGCGGCTTTCAATTCTGCAAACGCCCTAGGGTCAGGACCCATTAATCAGCTTGATGTGGAATTGCTGTCATGATTCACGGTTCTCAATGATCTGGGGGAATG
>CANLDA010000052.1 GCA_947489325.1 uncultured Paracoccaceae bacterium
GCTGTCGCCCGTCGACTTCGAAAACAGACAGCGAAACATGAACCAAGAGGGTGTCTAGGAAACTAGGGGCTATTCAATTCAGAACGTGTTAACTTGAGCTCGAACCTGCTTATATAACCACGCTTAAGCGGTCATTAGGTAGTTGACTGCCAACGTTCATCTTGTCCCGCCCTCCGCCCCCCGTTCACCTGAATGTCTGCCCCCGTTCACTTATGGAGGTTCTTCAGTTTAGCGACCAAGAAGAAGTAGGCGGTGGTGGCGATGAAGGTGGGGACGGCGATGGCTTGGCCTATGAAGGGGACGAAGTTGACGCCGACGCCAGCAACGCCGCCTGCGAGGAGGGCTGATTTGAGGTCCGGGTCGATGCGCTCCCACGCGATGCCTGCTTTCTGGGCCGCCAGCTTGAGGTCTTCGCTGTCAAACTGCCCGTCACCGTTGAGGTCCCCAAGGTTCACGGCGATTTGCTTGGCGGTCTTCATGGCGCTGACTGTGCTGGCCTTGGTGCAACGACTATAAATGGTACCCTTGCAGCGCCGTTGATGGCGGAAAATGGGCAGAGGATTGGGGTTAGTGACCTTTGCAATGTCGGAGAGCATCAAGGGGTCTCGTTGCCATATCTCGTCTCCTTCATAGCAAACATTTCTCGAAAGAGATCGGAACTAAACCGCGACAAGTCCAGTAGCTCATTGCTATGAATAGTGGGGGCCGCGATGGCTTGGCCTATGAGGCAGTAAGCTGAAATATAGTAATTATTTATTAACCTAATGCGCAAAATATCATTACAGCATGTTAGAATGAGGATTTAGAATGCTAAATCATGAGTGGATCATTGAAGTATTGAAAGATATCATCAGTTATGCAGAAAAGAATAAACTGGCGCATACAGAAATAGAAGTTACCAATGTTCTAATTGCTATTGAGAGCGAACTAGGTATGCGCCTCCCTTCTAGTTCCAAGAGCACAGTCTCCTTAAGAGAAGTCTTCGATGTTACCCAATAAAATGGCAACTGCATCCAGAGTGGCAGCGGCGTCTAAGTCCAGTGAGTAATTCGTCGGTACATTGTTGTAGTCAGCAGGTAAATTAGCAACGGCAGGGTCAACCAATATCCATGTGGGTTCATATGTGCTTTCCAAGCCTTCTGTGAAGCGCAAAACTTCCGTTACGTCAAGAGCTGAAATAATTCCATCTTGATTGATGTCCGCGGCAATCAGATCGAGAGTGCTAGCCTCTCCCCAAGTGGGATCGAGGCCAACTGACATGCGAAGAATCTCTAGAACGTCTTTCGCCGTAACTTCAAGATTATCCGCCACGTAATCACTACCATGTCCACTGACAAGTCCGCTGGTTGTGCCGTCTATCACGTAGACACCATCCTGATTAAGGTCAGTGATCTCTTGGCCATCTTCAGTGCTTAGGGTGAAATTAGTAACGACGGCTCCAGATCGATCTGTAAGCCTTATCTGAGTAGGTGGGGGAGGCGATACAATGAATTGAATTAGCTCCAGATCAGAAAGTGCGATCCCATTCAAATATAGAACGGTATCGTCTAAGGTAATTACTGACGTTGAACCCAAAGTGGTTGCATTGTCAAAAGAAGCTATAATGTCTGCAGAACTAACAGGAAGATTTGTAAAATCAAGTATATCGTTAGAGACGTCGAGATCTGTCACTGTTGTGCTAGTGTCCATGATAACAAAAGTGTCCGCGCCCATGCCGCCTGTTAATGTATCATTGCCTTCGCCACCATTCAGTGTATCAGCACCATCATTCCCAATTAAGATATCATTTCCTTGGCCGCCAAAAATATAATCATCGCCAGATCGCCCAACAAGCATATCATCACCTGCAGTCACAGCTGTCAGCTCAATACGCACTAAACCCCAATCCTCAATATCAAATGTGATTGTATCCCCACTTGTGACTATCCCGTCTGAGAAGCTTATGACTGGATCTGCTCCAACCGAGGTGCCCGTCGAGCCTGTTTCAGATAGAAAAGATATAGTCAGAAAATAGCTCCCGCTTAAAGCAAAGCTGTCAAGATCTAGCGTTACATCTTCTTGGTCCAGCCCGCTGCGTTCCCCGACAAATAAGGTTAGGCGATTTGAATTCCCAAAGCCATGAACATCAATTTCATTCTCTACTTCAAAATCGAATAATGCTTCCAAGCCAATAGTAGCTTCGCTAAGCCATTGGAACGCTACCCCGCCAAAGGTCAAATGCGCGTCTTCATTGCTTGTATCAATCAAATTCCTGCTTCGCGTATTGGGGTTGTCGAACGTTAATGGCCAAGTATCTGCAGAATCAACTCCATTTGAAACTAACTCAAAAAACACCTCTACATAGCTTTGGCTATGTTGAAGTCCACGCTCATTGTTTCGTCGCGGACTCCACTCAGTAATATGATAATCAAGATCAGGTCGCCCTAGTGTTTCGGTGAACGCATCAAAAATGGTGTTGAGTGCAAATGTATTTTCGGTATCAATGCCTGTGAAGCCGTCTCCAAAATAAATATGGTTGACTACACCATCTATTGCAGCGGTAGCGACTGAATTTGATGCAATCTCCTCAGCTATATCTATAGTCTGCGTGAGTGCACTTCCCTGTCCCGGAATAGTGTACTCTAACCATCCATCAGGAAGATTAAAGTCAAAGTCATCAGGGTCGTGGGGCATAAAACCATTGTTTTCAAGTGGTTCTAAGTATATGATGCTATCATCTCTCGGGCTGAAAACATTCGCGCTACTTGTGGATTGAACTACAATGTCAATGTCAGGGAAATTCTCATCTAGCCACTCTGCAATCTCTCCTGCAAGATATCCATATTCCGTTGCGGTCATCTGACCGCTCCCCCAAAACTCGTTACCAATTTCAAAGGTCGAAATTTGGGTGCCATTTTGAGCAGCAAGTGACAGAGCTTCATTAATGTAGTCAGCGAGCAACGAAAAATAGTCTTCCGAAATGTTTGCCCGATCGCCGTATTCCTCACCGCCATCGGATTGCGCGCTATTGTAGATCGCTTGTCCAGCATCAGTTTCAAAGGCGACTCGGGTAGGAAGTACGAGCTTAACAGTCGCGCCAACTTCGCCAGCGACTGCAAAAAACTGCGCCATTGTGGTTAAAGTCTGCCCTTCAAACGTTGCCACCGTCCAATCACCGGTTAAGAACGAAGCCTCCGTAAACAAGAATTCAGTAACAATACCTCCAGGAAAGCGTAGTGTGGTTGCTCCCAAATCAGAAAGAACTCGCGTCTCTTGACTGCCCGCAGCAAATTCATGATCAAAAGCTGTCACGAAATTTGCACCAAACATACTCTCTTCGATGATTGATGAATTTGAAAAATCCTCAACTTCACTGATTGTATAATTGACCATTTCACCCTCACAACTCACACACCCAGTAAACTCATTATTGATTATTTGGCCTGTATTTACGAAGTTGCTTTTTATGAATGGGTTTATTTTGGGTTAATCATCTGTCCCCTCCTGCCCCCCGTAGCGCCCGTAAACTGAGGTTTCTTTTGTATCTAAAGTGATAGCTACAATGGAGGTTTCTGATGTTATC
>CANLDA010000053.1 GCA_947489325.1 uncultured Paracoccaceae bacterium
CGGAAATAGAGCCGTATTTTTTCTTCCTTTATTGGAAGGTTTACTTGTTTCAAAAGGACAATGACGATGAAACAACCACAAAAACTGAATGGAAATGGCCCAGCTGGCGCCCTTGAGAGCATTGCGCTTGTTGATCCGGCGACTGTTGTTGATGGCACTGCTGTTGAAACCGGTGCGTCTTATATGGGCGACACGGGCGAGAGCCTGTTGGTTGGCGTTTGGGATTGCTCGCCTTACGCAGAAGTGTTCACAGCAGAGGCCGAAGGCTATCCTGCGGATGAATTTTGTCAGGTTCTGCAAGGGTCTGTGACTTTGACAGCCGCAGATGGCACGGCTCAGACGTTTGTCGCAGGCGACAGCTATATTCTGAACAAAGGCTGGTGTGGGGAGTTCCGTGTGAACGAACAGTTCCGCAAATATTACGTGATGGCGGCCTAAGCCTTTAAAAAAAATGGTGGGGCTGTTCTGAATAAAGAACGCCCCCTAAATGATTGATAACAGGAGGTGCTTATGTACAATCAACCACTTGGCGGCAATGACATGCCACGCTTCGGCGGCCCTGGAACTTTCATGCGTTTGCCTGCGGCGGACACTGCTGAGGGTCTGGATGCGGCATTCATTGGCATTCCGATGGACATTGGGGCCAGCCTGCGGTCGGGCACACGTTTTGGCCCGCGTCAGATCCGCGCGGAAAGTACGCTGATGCGCCCATATAATATGTGGACCACGGCGGCACCGTTTGATGGGCTGCAAGTGGCTGACATTGGTGATGTACCAATCAACACATTTGATCTGAAAGACAGCGTGAAACGCATTACAGCGTTCTACGACGAGGTTCTGAAGAACGATGTGATCCCGATGACCATGGGGGGCGATCACACGCTGAGCCTTCCGATTTTACGGTCGATTTATAAAAAACATGGGCCAGTTGCGTTGATCCACGTCGATGCACACGCAGACATCAACGAACATATGTTTGGCGAACAGATTGCACATGGCACACCGTTCCGTCGCGCCTATGAGGAAGGCCTGATTGTTCCGGAAAAGACCTATCAGATTGGTCTGCGCGGCACCGGCTATGAGGCGGATGATTTTGATACCGCGCGCAAATGGGGCTTTACCGTCGTGCATGCCGAAGAGCTTTGGTACAAATCCTGCGCGCCTTTGATGGAGAAGATCCGCGCAGAAATCGGCGACATGCCGGTCTATCTGACCTTTGACATCGATAGCCTTGACCCTGCTTGCGCGCCGGGCACTGGCACCGTCGAGATGGGCGGTTTGATGACCTCTCAGGCATTGGAAATTGTACGCGGCTGTAGAGGGCTGAACCTGATCGGGTGTGATCTGGTCGAAGTGTCCCCGCCGTTTGACCCCTCGGGCAACACGGCTGTGATTGCGGGCAACCTGCTGTATGAAATGCTCTGTGTGCTGCCGGGTGTTCCCTATCGCGAATAAGCGCGTTTAAGACTGCTGGGCGGCCAAGAAAAGGGCCGCCTACACCGATGCCGAGATTACAAATACTCAAGATCTCGGTCTGGAAAAACCGCACACTCCTCCGCATACATTCATGCGATCAATGTATTGTATTGACAGTCTGTCATTTTCAAAATGCCTGCTGTCTGAGATGGTGCATGCACACAGTTTCATTATGGGGACCATCATGTCATTTGCTGAAAAAGCACTCAAAGACGTCACTTTTTTCCCGTTTTGGCTGGACAGTCCTGATGCGCCAGAGGTGCAGCATCAGTTGATAGGTCAGACCGATGCGGATTTATTGATCGTTGGTGGGGGGTTCACAGGTCTTTGGGCTGCGGTGCAAGCCAAAGAAGAAAACCCAGGTCGCGATGTTGTGCTGATCGAGGCAGGCAAAGTGGCATATGGCGCCTCGGGCCGCCCCGGCGCGATCGTGTCAACGTCATTGATGCATGGCTTGCACAACGCTCTGCGCGTTTTTCCAAACGACATTGATAAATTGGAAGAGATGGGGCAGGAAAACATGCGTGGTTTCCTTAAAACGCTTGAGGACCACAAGATTGACGCCCAGCAGGAATGGGGCGGTGAGCTGACTGTCGGGATCGGTAAAGGCAGCTTTGATACCGTGAAGGAAGAATACGAAGTACATGCCGAACATGGGCATGACGTTGAATTGCTTGACGCCACTCAGGTCAAAGAACATGTAAATTCGCCGCTTTACACTGGCGGTTGCTGGAGCAAGGCGCTGAGCGGCACCGTGCATCCAGCACGTCTGGCCTGGGGGTTGAAAAAGGCAGCTTTGTCGTTGGGTGTACGGATTTATGAACACACTCCCATGGAAAACATAGAGCGCATCAATGGGGTGCTGAATGTCAAAACTCATGACGGGCTGATCCGCACCCCCAAGATTTTGCTCTGCACCAACGCGTTCGCCGCGGGGGACAAGAAAATCAAGAAACGGGTCGTGGGCATCCGTGACCGGGTCATGGCGACGGAGCCTCTGACTGCAGAGCAGCTTGAGCGCGTGGGCTGGAAGCACCGTCAGGGTGTGTATGATACACGTACACAGCTCAATTATACCCGTCTGACCAAGGACAATCGTATCATCTTTGGTGGGCGTTTGGCTTATTACTACAACGGGACAGAAAACACCGATCCTGCCTATGAACGGACAGAAGGCCCGTTTGGTGTTCTTGCGGAAAAGTTCAACGATTACTTTCCGCAGCTTGATGATATCAAGTTCACTCATGCCTGGAGCGGACCAATTGCTCTGACCACGCGCATGGCCGTGCATTTCCAGAACTATTGGAATGGTGATGTGGTTTGGGCCGGGGGCTATTCCGGCTTTGGCGTCTCCACCAGCCGCTTTGGCGCACGTGTGGGCCTTGCGAAACTGGACAAGAAATCACTGCCAGAGCTGGATATGGATATCTCCACCAGCATGCCCAACTGGGTGCCCCCAGAACCCTTCCGCTGGATCGGGTCGCAAATCACATTCCGTGCATTGGACTCTGTTGATGAAAAAGGCGGTTGGAGACGGGCTTGGGTCAATCTTGTGCAACGCATGGGCTTCCCAATCTGATCAGTACGAAAAAGGATAAAATCATGGATAAACCAAACGTAGATACCGCAATCACACGGGATAG
>CANLDA010000054.1 GCA_947489325.1 uncultured Paracoccaceae bacterium
CCGCCCGCGCTTTCCTCCTTGTCAGGTTTGTCGCCGCGGCAGCTCGCGCTGTCAGCAACCACAAACCTTAGACAAAGAACCAATTCGCTGCAAGTGCGCCAATGTCTGCTTGTCGTTGCGAAATAGGTGTTCATATGGCTGCTTCGAATATTTGGTAGCTGCTAAGCACCAAACGGCCCGGCTCAAACTAAGCGGCGAGCGAAGTCTTCATTGTGGTCATAGTTTCAGCCAACACGCGGGTTTCAAACCCTCTTAAACACAATCGGGCGGCCTTTCCATGCGCCCCAGAATTCGAGCGCAACTCTGGGAACGATTGAAACATCTCTTCGCGTGATTGATCTGAAATGGAGGCAATACAAACATCACCCGCATGGAAACTTTCGGTGGCAGCGCCGTTCGCATAGATCACCTCGTGCTGGTCAAACATCATGTGCAGATATGTAACCACCTTGCAGTCGGTTTGTTGAATGTTGCCCCCGTTGACCAAGTGCTTGGCTGAAACCAATACTTCTGGCACACCAAAGAGAAGATCCGCCTGATAGCCCGTAAAGAGAAACCGATGTTGGGGGGAAACCAACAACGACTTTGTTAGCCCTTCAAGCGCACCAGTACGAACAGTGATTGGCGCAAAGTTACCGACACCCAAAACGGACCGACTACCTATCCAGCGAATGGGCTGAAGGCCGTTGTCGCGTGTAATGACCATGTCGCCAACCCGTAGGGTTTCAATCGCCCTGCCACCTTGAGGCGTTGCGATAACGGCGCCCAACGTAAAGCACGGGATCGTCTCACGAATGTCGAAATTCTGGATGAGCGGAGTAGCGTTGGAACCATCTGGTGCAGTATCACCATCAGAGTCCGCCAGCGTAAAATTCCCTGATCCGTCAATATCAGCATCGTTTACATCCCAACCTGATACGTCATCGACAACATCTGCAATGCCGTCACCGTCAACATCGCCAGAGGCATCGATTGTGGCTTGATCGACGCCGTGCCCAGCTTCGTTGGTATCGCTGATGCCATCATCATCAGAATCAGTATCGAGATAGTCCGCTAACCCAGTACCATCAGTGTTTACTGGCGTCAGACCTTCATTGCCGGTACCCTCGTAAGCGTCATCAAGGCCATCGCCGTCACTGTCGATGCCAGTAGGGGCTACATAATCAGCCGTGGCTTGGGCCTCGACATTATCAGTAACCCCATCATTGTCGCTGTCCAGATCAAGGTGGTCGGCGATCCCATCTCCGTCGCTGTCAATCGAGGTTATCGTGCCAGAGACTTCAAACGTATCAGTGTGAGGGTTTGGGAACGTCGGGTTCGGACCGGAGTCGAGCACCACAACACCATCAATTTCAATAGTGTAACTTGCTGGGTCTAAACCACCCAAGCCATCGCCAAAATCATCGGATATGGTAAATGTATAGTCGCCAAGACTTGTCACAGCGACGTTGGTGATTTCTACACCCGATCCGATTGTCGTATCGCTGGCGATCAAATTCCCATCTGAATCGTGTAATTCCCAAGCAGTGTTGTCGACGCCCGTATACTCGTCACCATCGAAGGTGATCGTGATCGTGCTAGGTGTTGTTGTTGTGAATCCCTCGTCAACGTTAAGGATACCGTCACCATCAGAGTCGATGTCAACGTCGTCTGCTACACCATCGCCATCAACATCATTCAGTGGAATGTCAAAAGACAAATCGCTGATGCCAGAACCACCCGTAACCGTTCCGTTTGGTCCGGGTTCAAATGTTAAGTCGAGTTCGGAAACGGGCCCAGCCAAGGTAAGCGTAATGTCGTTGACTGTCGTTCCCGTAGCTTCGATTGTAACCGTGCCGTCAGGATTGATTGTCACGCTCTCGTCTGCGACCCCACTTAGGCCAGCAACGATGTCTGCCCCGGGAATTTGAACACCATTTTCGTCATATGCCGTGATCGTCCACTGGTCGTCATAGGTTGACGCGCCATCGTCGTTCACGTGGTTTATGCTGAATGATAGGTTTTCGACGGCATTGGAAAAATCGTAATTGGCGCTGATAGCGGTGGCAGATGCAAACGCCCCAAAATCCGAAACACCCGTACCGCCTGCCGTTGCGTCCCAGGAATTACCAGTGAACGTGCCAGTAACGGTGGTGTCGTTGCCACCTTCTGAAATCGTGGTTGCTCCGCTGACAGCTGTACCACCTGTTCCGGTTAACCAAATTGCATTATCTAATAGTGCCATTTTACTTGCTCGCTTGTCCCACTGCCTCCAAACCTTCAAAACTGAAGGTACCAAGCCGATCCACTTTGGGTTATTATTACGAGGAAAGGACCTCGCTGCGGACTTGGTACTGAACGGGCTATCGTGAAAATGGGACAGGAATAAGAATCTATTTTGGTCAAATTGTGTAAATTCAGCTTATGTTTTAGAACTATAGGGCCCGATGATATTAGCGTCTTAGAGTGGGCAAAGGATAGCTAAAGCGGACTTTTGTTGTCCTGAAATACACGGATACCTTGGGCGCTAACTACCATTTCTCTGCGAGTGACCTCAATGACTGTTATAGGAACTGATCAAC
This sequence comes from uncultured Paracoccaceae bacterium, assembly GCA_947489325.1. Taxonomy (GTDB): domain Bacteria; phylum Pseudomonadota; class Alphaproteobacteria; order Rhodobacterales; family Rhodobacteraceae; genus CANLDA01. The sequence goes on from CANLDA010000054.1 coordinate 2,562, forward strand.
AGTGCGACACCGGCTAACGATGCCCCATGCTCACCCGGCTGGCGCTCCATTCCGCCCTTCGCTTCGCTCAGAAATGCCCCACCATTCGCCCCACTTTGCCTCCCCAGTTCAAAAAACCTATAGCCTTCAACGCCCGGCAAGGTTATAGGGTTTTTGAACTGGGGAGGCAAAGTGGGGCGACTGATGGGGCGGAATGGAGGGTCAGCGGTGTGAGCATGGGAGAGCAAAGTCAACCAGTGGCAACGGCTGCAATGCGCAGATAGTGAACTTTGCAAAGTTTGGCGAACGGTCCATAAGAGACATTCAGCATGCTGTTGCCATGCTGCGATTGCAATCCGCTTTCCGGACATTCGCTGCAGGCGCAAAA
>CANLDA010000055.1 GCA_947489325.1 uncultured Paracoccaceae bacterium
GCGGACTTGGACGAAACCGCTCCCGCGGTATTGGCGCTTTTGGCGGGTTTTGCGCGTTGATGTGAGCGGCGTGGATTTTGCGAACTGACGAACCTGTCTGACGATTGGGACCTTCTCAATCTGATGACAGGAGGTTTTCATGACCGATCAATATGTTCCCAAGCTGCGCCAGCGGTTTGTCGAAGACATGCAGATCAAGGGGCTGCAGCCCAAGACGCAGACGATGTATCTGCGTGCGATGCGGGATTTCACGCGGTTTCTGGGGCATGCGCCGGATAGCGCAACGCCTGAGGAGCTGCGGGCATTTCAACTGGATATGAAGGAATGGGGCGTCGGCGCGCCGACCTTTAATAACCGGCTGACAGTGCTGAGTTTCTTCTACGCGACCACGTGCCCACGGCCTGAGATGAAACGGCATATGCGCTATCAGCGGGCCGCCAAGAAGATCCCTGTAGTGCTGAGCGCCGAGGAAGTGTCACGCATTCTGGAAGCGGCACCCGGGCCCGGCTTGCGATACCGCGCGGCCTTCAGCGTTGCCTATGGCGGCGGGCTGCGCGCAAGCGAGGTCACCCATTTGAAGGTCGGCGACATCGTGCTGGAAGCGCGTCTCCGACACGACAGTGACCGAATGCTGATCCGGGTCGACCAGGGCAAGGGACGCAAGGATCGCCATGTGATGCTGTCGCCGAGCCTGCTTGGACTTCTGCGCGACTATTACCGCGAAGCTCGACCCGCAGGCTGGCTCTTCCCCGGGCGCAACCGGGTCGATCCGTTATCGACCAAGCAATTCAACCGGGCTTTCGCCGTGGCTCGCGACTTTGCCGAGATCAAGAAGAAAGTGTCACCTCACACGCTCCGGCATAGCTTTGCGACGCATCTGCTGGAGGGCGGGACGGACATTCGTGTAATCCAGGTTCTCCTGGGACACGCCAAACTGGAGACCACGACGATCTATACAAAGGTGGCTACCAAGACGATCCAGGATGTCACCAGCCCGCTGGATCTGCTGGTGCGCCGGGAGGCCAATCCCGGATAAGCAGGGCTCAAATGCCCCACCCCAGACTGGAGGTTGCGGATATTTTCCGCGCCCATGGGCCTGCCTATCGTCGCGCGCATGCCGGGCACCTGAACCTGCCGCAGTTGAAGGTGATGTCCGCCATCGAGAATTGCCGAACCGCGGCGCTTGGCGGACATGTGGCGGCCTGTACCAAGTGCGACCATCAGCACATCGCCTATAACTCGTGCCGCAACCGGCACTGCCCGAAGTGCCAGGGCGCAACCGCCAAGGATTGGATGCAGGCGCGGATCGAAGACCTGCTGCCTGTCGAGTACTTCCACGTGGTCTTCACGCTGCCCACGCCAATCGCCGACATTGCCTATCAGAACAAGGCAGCGGTCTACGGTTTGCTGTTCAAAGCGTCGGCGCAAACGCTGCTGGCTATCGCTGCCGACCCAAAGCACCTTGGTGCCCGGATCGGTATGACATCGGTGCTGCACACATGGGGATCTGCGATGACCCACCACCCGCATGTGCATGTCATCATGCCCGGCGGCGGGCTGTCGCCGGATGGCACCCACCGGATCGCCTGCCGCCCAGGGTTCTTCCTGCCAGTGAAGGTCCTGTCGAGGCTGTTTCGGCGCTTGTTCCTCGACGGGCTGACCAGACTGCACAAAGCAGGCCAGCTCAAGTTCTTCGGCGATCTGGTGGGATTGGCAGACCCGGATACCTTCGCTGCCCACCTCGCGCCGTTGCGCAAGACCAACTGGGTTGTTTATGCCAAACCACCCTTCGGTGGGCCAGAGGCCGTGCTGGCCTACCTCAGCCGCTACACCCACAGGGTGGCGATCTCCAACCACCGCCTGATCAGCGCCGACGCGGGCACCGTGGCCTTCCGGTGGAAAGACTATCGCATCAAACGCGGAGACAGGATGAAGACCATGCGCCTGCCCACGGCAGAGTTCATCCGCCGCTTCCTGACCCATGTCCTGCCATCAGGCTTCCACCGTATCCGCCATGCGGGATTCTTGGCGAATGGCATCCGCCGCAACAGGATCGCGATGATCAGGCGCTTGCTGGGCAGTGAGCCAGAGCCGGATCAAATGGCTGAAGAAGATCCACTCACTGGCGCTGACGAAGAGGACCAGCTTCAGCCTTGCCCGAAATGCGGCAGCCCGATGCGTATCATCGAAACCTTCACCCGCGGTCAAACCCCAAAATCCCGCGCACCGCCATGGCAGAATGCAGCATGATCCATCCGTCACACCTGGCTCCACCATCCGCAGGCACCGGACCAATCGTTGCGACCACTCCACCGAAACCCGCGTTGCAGCAGGCCCATGGCAACAGCAAAATGACTGTCCCGCAGCATCGGTCCAGACAGATCACCTGGCCGACACTGATCGGCGGCGTCAGCTTCGAGTGTCAGGGTATCGGCCAACCAGGCCTTGAGCCACTATCTCCATAGCACCGAAATCCGCCCGCGCTTTCCTCCTTGTCAGGTTTGTCGCCGCGGCAGCTCGCGCTGTCAGCAACCACAAACCTTAGACAAAG
>CANLDA010000056.1 GCA_947489325.1 uncultured Paracoccaceae bacterium
GAAGGGTCAGAAGAAGCGGTTCTGGTCGGATGAGGAGAAGATTTCGATCTGTGGGCAGACCTGCGCGCCGGGCGTTTCGGTTGCACAAGTTGCGCGACGGTATGCGATGAATGCTAACCTGATCCACAAATGGTTGCGTGATCCAAGATTTGCGCCTGACATGGAGATCGTTGAAGAACTGATTTCTGAGACACCGTGTTTTCTTCCAGTTGAGATTGTTGAGCGGCCTGGTGCCAGCGACACGGCACCGACACCTGATCCTGGGCCCGTGCAAAACGCGATTGAGATCGACATGGCGGGCGGTCACCGCTTGAGGATCATTGGCGGTTATGACCCCGAAGCGTTGGCCCGTCTAATCCGGGGCCTTTCCGCATGATCCCGGTTCCGGCGAACACGCGTGTCTGGCTGGCCGCCGGTGTGACTGACATGCGGCGCGGGTTCACGACACTGGCAGCCCAAGCGGAGCAAACTTTGCAGCAAGACCCGTTTACGGGCCACCTGTTTGTATTCCGTGGTCGGCGCGGTGATCTGATCAAGATCATCTGGTGGGATGGCCAGGGTGCATGTCTGTTCAGTAAACGCCTTGAGAAAGGTCGGTTCGTGTGGCCATCGGCCAAAGAGGGCAAGATCGCGCTGACGGCTGCACAGTTGGCGATGCTTTTGGAAGGGATCGATTGGCGCTTGCCACAACGCAGCTGGACGCCGCTCAAAGCGGGATAAATCGGCTCAGAACGGATCAGCGGGGATTCCTCTAAACATGCGGGTCGGCTATGATCTGATCATGCTGGATATCGATAAAACCCTGCCGGAAGACCCTGATGAACTGAGGCAGTTCACGGCTCTTTTGCTGGCTGAGGTGAGGTCACAGGCTGTGCTGATCGAGAAGCTGCGGCATCAGTTGGCCGGTCAACGCCATCACCGGTTTGGATCATCTTCCGAGAGTATCGAGCAACTGCAACTGGCCCTGGAAACGAGCGAGATAGCCGTCGCCAAGATGACAGCCAAGCTGCGTCTTCCCGACGAAGAACCAAAGGATAAACCAAAGCGACGTCCGCTCCCCGATCACATCCCGCGCATGGAAGTCGAGTTGACCACCGGCGACGACGATTGTGTCCAGTGTGGCGGGGCGTTGCGCCGTCTAGGCGAGGACGTGACCGAAGAACTGGAATATGTACCGGGGCGCTTCATCGTGAACCGCATTGTGCGACCGCGCTTCGCCTGTTCAGGCTGCGAGGCGTTCACACAAGCCGCCTTACCATCACGCCCCATCGAACGCGGGCGTCCCGGTCCGGGCCTGTTGGCGCATGTGTTGGTCAACAAATACGCCGACCACCTGCCACTTTATCGCCAGAGCGGCATCTTCGAACGCGATGGGATCGATATCGACCGTTCAACGCTGGCAGATTGGATCGGCAAGTCCACCGCGCTTTTGGAACCGCTGGCGGATGCCATTGGCCGCCATGTTCTGGCGGGTCAGGCAATCTTCGCTGACGACACCCCAGTAAAAATGCTAGCACCCGGCACCGGCAAAACCGCAACGGCCCGGCTTTGGGCTTACGGTCGAGATGAACGACCCTGTGGCGGCGAAGAGCCACCGGCCAGCTGGTATCAGTTCTCACCAGATCGCAAAGGGCAACACCCAAAGGACCATCTCGCAAAATATCAGGGCTGGATGCACGCTGACGGCTATGCCGGGTTCGAAGACCTCTATCGTTCCGGCGACATCCGCGAGGTGGCCTGCATGGCCCATATCAGGCGCAAGTTCGTCGACGTTCACCGGGCTCAAGGCTCCGCAATTGCCGACGAGGCCATCACGCGCATTGCACAGCTTTACGCGGTCGAGAAAGAGGTGCGAGGATCGCCACCAGACCAGCGTGTCGAACTCCGGCAAGCGAAGGCAAAACAGATATTCAACAATCTGGAGCTCTGGCTGCACGCCCAATTGCCCAGTATCTCTGGCAAATCGCCTTTGGCCGGCGCAATCCGCTATGCCCTGACGCGCATGGCACGGCTGCGTCCCTACCTCGACCACGGCATCTTGGAGCTGGACAACAACACCGCCGAACGGGCGATGCGTTCAGTTGCAATCGGGCGCAAAAACTACCTGTTCGTTGGGTTACAGACCGGTGGCAAAGCAGCCGCTATCGCCTACACCCTGATCGAAACCGCCAAACTGAATGGTATCGATCCGCAGGCGTGGTTGGCCGATACACTTGCCCGCATCCCAGACTACAAGATCAACCGCGTCGATGACCTTCTGCCATGGAAAACCACACCGTAGGGCAGTCAGACCGGACGCTTAC
>CANLDA010000057.1 GCA_947489325.1 uncultured Paracoccaceae bacterium
CGGCGGTTTCAACGGGTGGGCGCAACACTTTAGTCTTTTTGGAAAGATGGAGTGTGAGAGATGAAGTATCGGACGCGGACGTTTTACACAGACAAACAGAAGTCTGAGATGTGGGATCGGTGGCAGCGCGGGGAGTCGATGAGTTCGATTGGACGGCATTTCAATCGTGCGTCATCTTCGATCTTCCCGCATTTGGCGCAGTTTGGTGGGATCAGGCCAGCTGTCCGCAAGAAGTCGCGATTTGCGTTGAGCTTAACAGAGCGCGAGGAGATATCTCGCGGCCTGGTTTCAGAGCAGTCCCTGCGGTCAATCGCCAAAAGCCTGAACCGGTCGGCTTCGACGATCAGCCGAGAGGTCCGCAGAAATGGTGGGCGACAGGCCTATCGCGCGGCGCAGTCAGATCAGCGGGCTTGGGACTCTGCCAGGCGGCCTAAACCGTGTAAGCTCTCGTTCAATGATCCATTGTGCCAACTGATTGCACGTAAGCTGCGTCGGAAATGGTCGCCGCAGCAGATAGCTGGTTGGCTTAAGCGAAAGCATCCAAACGAAGAGCGACACCGCGTGTCACACGAAACCATCTATCGCAGCCTCTATGTACAAACCCGTGGGGTTTTGAAGAAGGAATTGCAGGAGTGTTTGCGCAGCCCGCGTGCCATTCGTCGGTCACGGCACGCAACCCAGAAAGGGTTGAAACTGCGCAAGATCAAGGATGCGATCCCAATCAGTGAACGCCCTCCTGAGGTTGAGGATCGGGCCGTGCCGGGGCACTGGGAAGGTGACTTGATCGTGGGGTCCAACAACAGCTACATCGCAACGCTGGTGGAGCGCCATTCCCGATTTGTGATGCTGGCCAAAGTCGAGAACAAGGACACCCAAAGTGTTATCTCGGCCCTGATCAAGCAGGCCCGCAAACTGCCCAAAGAGCTGTATCGGTCACTCACCTGGGATCGCGGGTCTGAGATGTCGGGCCATGCCAAGTTCACTATGGCCACAAACATCGACGTCTTCTTTTGCGATCCGCAGTCACCCTGGCAACGCGGCAGCAATGAGAATACCAACCGATTGCTGCGCCAATACTTCCCCAAAGGCACTGACATATCAGGCTTCAGTCAAGCCAAGCTCAGCGCTGTCGCTCGCCAGCTCAATGAGCGGCCCCGAAAAACCTTGCAATACCAAACGCCAGCAGAGAAATTTGAAGCATGTGTTGCGGCGATCTGTTGAAACCACACCGCAAAGC
>CANLDA010000058.1 GCA_947489325.1 uncultured Paracoccaceae bacterium
ATGGCAAAGGAAAAGTTTGAGCGCAGTAAACCGCACTGCAACATCGGCACAATCGGTCACGTTGACCACGGTAAAACCACGTTGACTGCCGCGATCACCAAGCAATTTGGTGACTTCAAAGCATATGACGAAATCGACGGCGCACCTGAAGAAAAAGCGCGCGGCATCACCATCTCGACAGCCCACGTTGAGTATGAGACCGAGAACCGTCACTATGCGCACGTTGACTGCCCAGGTCACGCTGACTATGTGAAAAACATGATCACCGGTGCGGCGCAGATGGACGGCGCGATCCTGGTTGTGAACGCAGCTGACGGCCCAATGCCACAGACCCGCGAGCACATTCTTCTGGGTCGCCAGGTTGGCATCCCTTCAATGGTTGTTTTCCTGAACAAAGTTGACCAGGTTGACGACGAAGAGCTGCTGGAATTGGTTGAAATGGAAGTTCGTGAGCTTCTGTCTGACTATGATTACCCAGGCGACGATATCCCAATCATCGCGGGCTCTGCTTTGGCCGCTCTCGAAGGCCGTGACGACAATATCGGTTCCGAGAAGATCGCTGAACTGATGGCCGCGGTTGACGATTTCATCCCACAGCCACCACGTGCGGTTGACGAGCCATTCCTGATGCCAATCGAAGACGTGTTCTCGATTTCTGGCCGTGGTACAGTTGTGACCGGTCGTGTTGAGCGCGGCGTGATCAACGTTGGCGACAGCATTGAAATCGTTGGTATCCGCGACACCAAAACCACCACCTGTACTGGTGTTGAAATGTTCCGCAAACTGCTGGATCGTGGTGAAGCTGGTGATAACGTTGGTGTTCTGCTGCGCGGTGTTGACCGTGACGGCGTTGAGCGTGGCCAGGTTCTGTGCAAGCCAAAGTCGGTTAACCCACACACCAAATTCGAAGCCGAAGCCTACATCCTGACCAAGGATGAAGGCGGTCGTCACACACCATTCTTCGCGAACTACCGTCCACAGTTCTACTTCCGTACAACTGACGTGACCGGTACTGTTGTTCTGCCAGAAGGCACCGAAATGGTTATGCCTGGCGACAACCTGAAGTTCAACGTAGAGCTGATCGCGCCCATCGCGATGGAACAAGGCCTGCGCTTTGCGATCCGCGAAGGCGGCCGCACAGTTGGTTCCGGTGTTGTGTCCAAAATCGTAGAATAATCCACGCA
>CANLDA010000059.1 GCA_947489325.1 uncultured Paracoccaceae bacterium
ATCGTGCCTTCATTTGTCCGTCCTTTTGTTGGGCGGACTCTACACAAATCTGGAGGAGTTTTAGGGGCTCAGGTCAGGCGGCAGAAATCCGTTGACGACGGTGAAATCCGACGGTTGGCAGCGGAGGGTGTCCCAAAAGCGCAGATTGCCCGTGATCTAGGGGTTTCAAGAATGACTGTCTACAGGGCGCTCGCAGAGGCCGAAGCCGAAGCGGACGTTGATTGACACTGCAGCAGATGCAACAAGAGAGCCCACAGTGACCGATGCTGCAGGATGATCGAACGGCTGCTTTGCCACGGCAGGCGTCGTTGTTGAGAAATGGTTTTAAAGGAAGCAGCACAATGCTATTGGAACCGCTATGAAACTACGTGATGAAATTCCCGGGGATGAGACAGCGATACATGAGCTGACGAAAATCGCCTTCGCACTTATTGAGATGAGCGATGGCAGCGAGCCACTGATTATTGATCGGCTCCGCAAGAATGGCGATCTTGCGCTCTCACTGGTTGTTTTGGATGATGACCAGATTGTTGGCCACATCGCCTTTTCTCCCGTAACTGTATCGGAATCGAGTGGTGTATGGTTCGGCCTTGGGCCTGTCTCGGTAAACCCAGAGCAACAACGGGCGGGTGTTGGGCGGCAACTGATCGAAACTGGTTTGCAGCGTTTGCGTTCACTTGATGCGGCAGGCTGCGTTCTTCTGGGTGATCCAGCCTACTACCGTCGCTTCGGCTTTTCGTCATCTGGCGATCTGACATTTGGCGAAGTTCCCATGGAGTACGTTCAGGCACTCGCTTTTGGTCCTGAACAAGCTAAGGGCGAAGTCAAATACGCTTCCGCATTTGGCGGCTAGGGTTTCGTTTCGATGCTCCGAAAACGTGGGCTCTTCGTATGAAGAGCGGACAATCAAAACGCAAAAATCAAAAGCAACTAAGTCCGCTCCTTACCTGTTCATGCGTGGCGCAGCGAATGGTCACTGCATCGTGCGTTCTCCTTGTGTTCCTCATAACCCCCATCTGTGCACGTTCGGGGCGGTTGGGCCAACCAGCCAAAGATGTTGGCCGTTCGCCCCGATCCTCGAACTACCTATGATCAGACCCGTCGATTTGGATTAGCTCACCATAACATTCTCGGCGCAGACGTGGCTGATGAAAGGTCCGG
>CANLDA010000060.1 GCA_947489325.1 uncultured Paracoccaceae bacterium
GACCTGAGGCAGAAGAAAGGCCCGCGTGTTGCGGGCCTTTTGTTTGTTTGGTGTCTCAGAGTTTTGAGGTGAGCTCTGGGACTGCGTCGAAGAGGTCTGCGACGAGGCCGAAGTCGGCGACCTGGAAGATCGGGGCCTCTTCGTCTTTGTTGATGGCGACGATGATCTTACTGTCTTTCATGCCGGCAAGGTGCTGGATCGCACCCGAGATGCCGACGGCGACGTAAAGATCTGGGGCCACAACTTTGCCGGTTTGACCAACCTGCCAATCGTTTGGCGCATAGCCAGAATCGACGGCCGCGCGCGAGGCGCCCACGGCGGCGTTCAGTTTATCAGCCAGGCCTTCGATCAGCGCAAAGCTCTCTTCAGAGCCAACGCCACGACCACCGGAGACAACCACACCCGCCGACGTCAGCTCAGGACGATCAGAGGTCGCAACCTTGTCTTCAACCCATTCGGACAGGCCAGGATTTTCAGCAGCACCGATGGTTTCAACCGAGGCAGACCCGCCTTCACCAGCCGCATCAAACGTGGCTGTCCGGATCGAGATCACCTTTTTGGCGTCAGAAGATTTTACAACCTGCAACGCGTTGCCCGCATAGATCGGACGTTCAAAGGTGGATGCATCCACGATGCCGCTGACGTCGGAAATCACCATCACATCCAACAGCGCCGCGACGCGCGGCAGCACGTTCTTGGCGTCGGTGGTGGCAGGGGCGACGATGTGCTCATAGCCATCGGCCAAGGACGCGATCAGCGCCGCAGTGGGTTCCGCCAAACGGTGGCCCAAAGACGCGTCCTCGGCGACCAGCACCTTGGAAACACCGTCGATTTTTGCAGCAGCTTCACCAGCCGCCGCCGCGTTTGCACCAGCGCACAGTGCGGTGATGTCACCCAGCGATTTCGCAGCTGCCACGGCCTTTGCGGTCGCGTCAAATGCCAGTTCGCCATCGGTTACTTCTGCGAGAAGAAGAACAGCCATTATACAGCCCCCGCTTCTTTGAGTTTCTCTACCAGTTCGTCCACAGAACCCACGATGATACCCGCCGC
>CANLDA010000061.1 GCA_947489325.1 uncultured Paracoccaceae bacterium
TTCATGAAGCGGTCTTTGATGATGACCGGGTCCATTGTGATGACGGGCATTTTGGCGTTGCCGCTTTGGCATTTCACGACCATCACGCAGGCCTCACCCCCGTCAATCGCAGCTTGCAGGGCGGTGCCTGTGTCTACGTCTTGCACCTCGACCACGTTGTCACACCCGGCGGCGCGGGCCATGGCAGCGAGATCGGTTTTCTTACCGGTATAGGTCGGCTGATCCCCGGTTGAGCCATAGGAGCCATTGTCGATGATCATCAGAATGTAGTTGTCAGGCGCATTGTTGCCAATTGTCGGCAGCGTGCCCAGATTGGTCAGAACAGAGCCATCGCCATCAATCACGATCACCGTCTTGGGTTGCGCCAGCGCCAGCCCAAGCCCGATAGATGAGGCAAGCCCCATCGTGCCCAGCATGTAGAAATTGCTGGGTTGGTCATCAATGGCATGCAATTCCTGACTGGGAATGCCGATATTACAGACCACCAACTGATCCCGCAGGATAGGCGCGATATCTTTAAGAATTTCTGAACGGATCATTGGTCGCCATAGCCTCCCCAGAAATTGGCATCCGTCAGGATTGCCACAGGTTTGTTACACATAAAGGTGTATTTCAGGATCGCGTCAAATTCATCCACGTCTGATTGCTGATGAAAATGATAGGTCGGAATGTTCAGCTGGGCGAGCAACGCCTTGGTGTGCACCGCCATTTCCACCTGACAGGCCACCGGTTCACGCAATTCTCCACGATAGGAAATCAGCATCGGCAGAGGCATGCGATAGTATTGGGTCAGCGTCGCAAGCGTGTTGATCGTGACGCCAATCGCGGTGTTTTGCATGATGATTGCTGGGCGCTTGCCGCCCATCCAGGCCCCGGCACACAGCCCCATGCCTTCGTCTTCCTTGTTGGAAGGAATGTGAAAAATCGCGTCATGCTGATCGATTTCCTCAATCACCCCGGCAAGCTGTTTGCACGGAACCGTCGTCACAAACGACACCCCGTTCGATACAAGATCATCCGTGATCTTTTCGTCGATGGTCA
>CANLDA010000062.1 GCA_947489325.1 uncultured Paracoccaceae bacterium
GCAATTTCCAGCGCCTTGCCGCAGTTGTTGCGCTTGATCATTGAAATCATTTCCGGCGCGGCGCTGGCCTCATCCATCAGGCGCCCCACCCGCAACGCCGCCTGCAAACCCAGCGTGATCTCGGTCTGCATGTTTGCCAATTTCAGCTGAAACAGCTGGGTTTGCGCCAGCGGCTTGTTGAACTGTTTGCGATCCAGCCCATACTGACGCGCCCCGTGCCAGCAGGCCTCGGCCGCGCCCATCACACCCCAGGCGATGCCATAGCGCGCGCGATTCAGACAGCCAAACGGTCCCTTCAAACCAGCCACATTCGGCAGCAAGGCCTCTTCGCCAACCTCAACGCCATCCAGCACAATTTCACCAGTGACCGACGCACGCAAAGACGCCTTATTTTCAATCTTTGGCGCGCTCAGGCCTTTGGTCCCTTTGTCCAGAACAAAGCCTTTGATCTTACCGTCATGGGCCTCAGATTTCGCCCACACCACAAACACGTCCGCAATCGGCGCGTTGGAAATCCACATCTTGGAACCATTCAGAACATAGCCCCCGTCGACCTTTTTGGCGGTGGTTTTCATACCCGCCGGGTCCGATCCCGCATCCGGTTCCGTCAGACCAAAGCAGCCAATCCATTCGCCTGTCGCCAGCTTGGGCAGATATTTCTGGCGCTGCTCTTCGGTGCCATAAGCGTAAATCGGATACATCACGAGGCTGGATTGCACCGACATCATCGACCGATACCCGCTGTCCACGCGCTCCACCTCGCGCGCAACCAAGCCGTAGCTCACATAATTACCGCCCAATCCGCCGTACTCCTCGGGAATGGTGGTGCCCAACAGACCCATTTCGCCCATCTCGCGGAAAATCTCGGGGTCGGTCGTCTCGGTCTCATACGCCTTTAAAACGCGCGGCTGTAGCTTTTCCTGCGCATAAGCATTGGCCGAATCCCGGATCATCCGCTCCTCTTCAGAAAGCTGTGCCTCCAGCAAAAACGGATCCTCCCAGTTAAAACTGCTCAGCGCGGG
>CANLDA010000063.1 GCA_947489325.1 uncultured Paracoccaceae bacterium
CCCAGATTGTTACTCCTTCCTTCCCAACCATAGATCAGAAGAGAGGTAAGCTGTGGGTGACATTGATGATGCCTCGCGGTTTTGATGGGTGCTTGAGTATGGTTATGTCCGAGTATAGTTGGCACAAAGATAATCGATCAGCATTATTGGGCACGATAGGTTGACCGCGTTACCCAATACGGCCACTATCGAATTAGTGATTTATGTATCAAGCACGAGAGCTTAATGGGTTTCAATATTTCTTATCTCGCCAGTCGATATTCAATGGCGAAGCTGGCTGAAATTTATCAGATCGAATTAAGTTCAGCAAAATCTGAAATACCTTACGATAGTAAATCTTGGATGGTCGAGCTTGCTAACGGGTGGACCATCTGGTGGAGTAACTCTCCAAACAGCTTTCACCTTCATGGGATCAATCCACATAAAGCTTGTCCTACAGGGGAAGCGTGCTACGCTTTATCGACTTCAGAATTCTGCATGCATTCTAGTCTGACTAAATATACGGCATCATCTAAGCGTTGGAGCATCACACATCATGGTGATGCTAAAGACAAGGAACACCTAATAATAACGGGCACCCCACCGCAGATTTTTGAGGCATTGAGAGATGAAGTATTTGATGAACAACGAAATCAGACCATTTCGGCCGTCGAGGGGCATGCTGTTCCTGATAACTTAAAGGCCATAGTTGACAATATTGGCGGTACGATCGCTCCATTCGACGGCATCGAAGTGGATTATGTCTTTGATTTGCCCCCACGCTTGGGCCATCATTTATTCGGTTTTAGGTATGATAATGTCCCAGGGTCAGATGAGATAATTCGCTGCGTGGAAATCTTAGGCACTGAAGTGAAGCCAAAAACGCAAGCCGCGAATGTGGTAACGCCTTCTGATGGGGGAGACAGAATAACCTCAATCCTTTTTTCTATTATACCCAACTTGACGCTTGCCAAGCTAGTCGCGTTTTTTAAAGCCCACACTGCCGGATTTAGGTAATTTATCTCAATTGAAGGTTCTAGGA
>CANLDA010000064.1 GCA_947489325.1 uncultured Paracoccaceae bacterium
CCGGACCTTTCATCAGCCACGTCTGCGCCGAGAATGTTATGGTGAGCTAATCCAAATCGACGGGTCTGATCATAGGTGGTTCGAGGATCGGGGCGATCCCTGCACCCTGCTCGTCTTCATTGATGATGCCAGCAGCACCTTGATGGAGTTGCGTTTTGTGAAGTCGGAAAGCACCTTCAGCTATTTCGAGGCCCTGGAAGGTTATCTGGTTCAGCATGGCTGTCCGGTGGCCTTTTACAGCGACCAGCACACTGTGTTCCGGGTGTCTAAAACCGATGCCAAGAACGGAGCGGGCATGACCCAGTTCGGGCGGGCGCTGAATGAGCTGAACATCGAGAGTCTCTGCGCAAACAGCTCTCAGGCCAAAAGCCGTGTAGAACGCGCAAACCGCACGCTTCAGGACCGGCTCGTCAAAGAGTTGAGGCTGGCGGGGATCTCGGACATGGAAGCAGGAAACGCCTTTCTTGAAAGCTTCAAAGCTCGTTTCAACGCCAAGTTTGCCAAGGCTCCGGCCAAACCGAACAACCTGCACCGTGCGCTCAATGTGGAGCCGGATCGGCTGGCAGACGTGCTGTGTTGGCGCGAGAACCGTTATGTTGGCAAGCAGCTCACCTTTTCCTATGAACGCAAGCGGATCATGCTGGAAGAGGATGAGCTGTCACGGGCTCTGGTTGGCAAATATGTGGATACCTATGCCTTTGTAGATGGTCGCGTTGAGGTGCGCTGGAAAGGCCAAGCCCTGCCCTACAGGGTCTTTGATATGGATCAGCGTGTCACTCATGCTGCCGTCACCGAGAATAAACGGCTCAGCGCGGTTCTGGCTCATGTCAAAGAGCTGCAGGAGAAAGCGCCACCAAAGCCCAAGGTGCGGACCAATTCCGAGAAGGTGGGCTACCAGCGTAAGCGTCCGGTCTGACTGCCCTACGGTGTGGTTTTCCATGGCAGAAGGTCATCGACGCGGTTGATCTTGTAGTC
>CANLDA010000065.1 GCA_947489325.1 uncultured Paracoccaceae bacterium
TCGCCACCACCGCTTACTTCTTCTTGGTCGCTAAACTGAAGAACCTGCATAAGTGAACGGGGGGGAGGAGGGTTGGTAGGCGGACGAAGGGTGCATTCGCTGTGGCTGCGCCAATGACTGCTTTAAGAAATATGCCTTCAACAAACCCTCGTTTGTGGACGCTATGTCTGGGCAGTTATTTTCTTCTATTCAAAACAGCTCAAATATCCTAAGAGATCGGGCAAAGTTAAGAGAGTACTGACTGATGCTATTTATTTACTTGATTGTATTCCTTAAAGTCCTCGCTTTACCTATTGTTGCCACTTGGTTGTATAATCGCGTTTTCTTTGAAGCCGGATATGGTGGTTTAGGACGTGCAATCAGTTGGGTTCCCTGTGTCATACCCTTGGTATGGCTGGTCATCACACAGCTCGTTTTACCAACCGAAACTATGCTGGGAGTTGCTGTGTACATGAATGCAAGCGGAGCTCTGAGTGCTGTGACTCTCATATTCTTGTTGGTCCCTTTAGGGGTTCTTGCTTTTTCAAGCTGGCCAATCTTCGAAGACGAAGACTAAGACTAAGTCTTACTTATTGTGACCGCACTGCAGTGTCCTCAAAACTCTCGTTATTGGCGCGCCCACAACATACCTCGTTCGGTGCTGCTGCAAACCCCGTCCTAAATCTAAGTAGTTGTTGAAGATTTTCACCTTACCGTGATTGCGGGCATTGGCTGCGCTGCAGAAATTTGGTAAAAGGGGCTCAACTACCATTTTTCTGCGAGTGACCTCAATGATCGCTATAGGAACTGATCAACAGCACGACACCGGCTAACAATGCCCCATGCTCATTCCGCTGACGCTCCATTCCGCCCTTCGCTCCGCTCAGAAATGCCCCACCAGTCGCCCCACTTTGCCTCCCCAGTTCAAAAACCCTATAGCCTTCAACGCCCGGCAAGGTTTCCTACCACCCCAGCCATGAACTTTCCGGCCAGT
>CANLDA010000066.1 GCA_947489325.1 uncultured Paracoccaceae bacterium
GCTTCGGCTTTCGCCGCCAAACAGCCGTGAGAAGGGCCTGAAGCACGAGGTCTGTGGGCTGTCGTGATTGCGTAGCCCAGCCGATGACACGGCGTGAGTAAAGGTCGATTACGACGGCCAAGTAAAGGAACCCCTCGTAAGTTTTGATGTAAGTAATATCCGACACCCAGGCCGTGTCTTGTGCCGCCACATCAAACTTTCGATCCAGCGTATTATCGACGATCACTGACGGCTTTCCACCATAGCTGCCAGGTTTGCGTTTGTAGCCGATCTGAGCGCGGATGCCCGCCAGACGGGTCAGCCTAGCAACACGGTTTGGGCAACTGGTCTCGCCCAGTTCCACCAGATCATCATGCAGCTTGCGATATCCATAGACCTTACCGCTATCTTTCCACGCATCCTTGAGCAGTTTTGTCTGGCGGTCGTCTTCACGTGCGCGATGGCTTAATGGATTCTTAATCCATGCATAGAACCCGCTGGGATGAATGCTGAGGCAACGACACATCGCACGCACCGAAAATTGCGGGCGATGCTCTGCCACGAACGCGTACTTCATTTTGCATCCTTCGCGAAGTACGCTGCGGCCTTTTTTAATATGTCGCGCTCCTCGGTCATTCTCGCCAGCTCTCGTTTGAGCCGCCGGTTCTCGGCTTCATGATCCACAGATGCAGCTTGTGACGCGGCCCGTGCATACATCTTCATCCATTTGTACAGCGAGTGCGTGCTGACACCTAAGCGCTCCGAAACCTCTCGAACGGGATATCCCCGCACCGAAATCTGATGCACCGCATCACGCTTGAAATCTTCACTGAAATTTGGCTTCCCCATAACGGCCTCCTTGCCTCAAAGTTAGGGAAGAAAGCGTCTACAAATCTAGGGGCTATTCA
>CANLDA010000067.1 GCA_947489325.1 uncultured Paracoccaceae bacterium
TAGGGTCAGGACCCATTAATCAGCTTGATGTGGAATTGCTGTCATGATTCACGGTTCTCAATGATCTGGGGGAATGATGAGCAATCTTTATTGGCTGACAGAGGCGCAGATGGTGCGTCTTCGACCGTTTTTTCCGAAGAGACCACGTGTTGATGACAGACGCGTATTGAGTGGTATTATTTTCATCAATCGCAATGGGTTACGGTGGTGTGATGCACCTGATGCTTATGGCCCACCAAAGACGTTGTACAATCGTTGGAAGCGCTGGAGTGATTTAGGTGTATTTGCCGCGATCATGAATGGATTGGCGGCAGAAGATCCTGACAATAAGACTATATCGATTGACGCGACCTATCTGAAAGCGCATCGCACAGCTTCAAGCCTGGGGTTGAAAAAGGGGGGCGTGGACGCCTGATCGGCCAAACAAAAGGCGGCATGAACACCAAGCTGCACGCCGTCACCGATACGGGCGGCCGTCCCATCCGTCTCTTCATAACCGCAGGACAGGTCAGTGACTATACTGGCGCAATGGCCTTACTGGGCGATTTGCCGGATGCCGAATGGCTCTTAGGCGACCGGGGCTATGATGCAGATTGGTTCCGGGAAGCCTTGATAGAAAGGGGTACACGGCCTTGCATCCCGGGTCGTAAGTCTCGCAAGAAAACTGTGCGATACGACAAGCGCCGTTACAGACGCCGCAACCGCATCGAACGGATGTTTGGCAGGCTTAAAGACTGGCGGCGCGTCTCGACCCGTTATGATCGATGCCCCAAGGTCTTCCTCTCGGCAATCGCCCTGGCTGCAACCGTCATATTCTGGTTATGAGTCCAGAGCCTA
>CANLDA010000068.1 GCA_947489325.1 uncultured Paracoccaceae bacterium
CTCCTTAAGAGGTTTGCCCGCTCATGCTGGAATGAACAGGCGTTTTTATGGGTTAGACGGGCGCAACATCGACCAGATAGCCGTTGTTGATATGGGCGCGGAATTTGACGCGCTCGGCCTCTCCGAAATCCACAAAGTCATAGTCGAAGAGGGCCTCACCAGCCTCCATAGCTTCAGGCGTGTTCAGATCAGGCTCAACCCAGCATCGACCACCTGCGATATGCTCAAGCTGAACTTGGCGGCGTATCCATTTATTCATACTGTCCGTGACCATCTCGAAATAGCGCCGGGTGATATTGCGATCCACGGCCCATTGCATCTGATCAATAATGGTGCGGGCAAAGACATTCATAACGCGCGCCCGTTTGAAGAAAATGAACTTGGGATCGGCACTCAATGAGCGTCCACCCAAGAGCTTACGGCCCCCGTTTGGATGGCGCACAACCGTTGCAATACCGTTTTGGTTCAAAAGCTCAGCCCGGCTGGTGCCATCGCCGCGATAGTCAATATCGCGCGCGGTGTCGGTGATCCCGCGCATCACTCGACTTGATGCGCTTTCCCATCAAGGCGTTGCCGCCAACAACCCAGCCACACGCGCAGAAGCAGGCTCTTCTACTTCACTATTGGTCTCAGCATCCCAAACGGTCACGAAAGGATCGACCATCAAACCACGTTGTTCATCAAAATTGCCACGATAAGCGATGGCATCTGCAACCGTTCCGTTAGGCCCGTCCAGTACGAACCCCGCCGCCAGCTTGTTGGCAATTGTGGCAATTTCAGTTGCCGCCGCTTGGTGTTGAGAGACACCCGGCGCAATAATGATCGACGGATC
>CANLDA010000069.1 GCA_947489325.1 uncultured Paracoccaceae bacterium
GGGATCGTCAAGTTATTGACCTTGCACCATCAACTGCGTAGCGCAGCTCTATGATCGACCGTGTTTCCAAATCTCGCTTGAAGGGGTACCGCTTCCCTCGCTCTGTCATTTCTTACGCGGTCTGGGCGTATTACCGATTTGCGATGAGCCTGCGCGATGTCGAAGATCTGCTTGCGGAACGCGGTATTTTGGTTAGCCACGAAACTATCCGGTCGTGGGTACGCAAATTTGGCCCTCAAATCTCCGCCTTGGTCCGGCAGTCACGTACGTCGCCGTCTGACAAATGGCACTTGGACGAGGTCGTGATCATGATCGGTGGAAAGAAGCACTGGCTTTGGCGTGCCGTGGATAGCAATGGAGAAATCCTTGACATTCTTGTGCAGTCTCGCCGGAATGCCCGTGCGGCAAAGCGCTTTATTTCCAAACTGATTGTGCGCTGGGGAAAGCCCAGGGTCATCATTACAGACCAGTTACGCAGCTATGGTGCGGCCCTGCGCAAGCTCGCGCTCAACGTGGATCACCGAGCGCACAAGGGGTTGAATAATCGTATCGAAGGATCCCACAGGCCAACTCGGAAGCGAGAGAAAATTCAAGGTCGGTTCAAGTCTGCCAGACAGGCGCAATTGTTCCTGCAGGCACACGATGAAACTTACAACCTATTCCGTCTCCGCCGCCACAAACTGACCGCCGCAACCTATCGCCAAACAAGATCCGCTGCGCTCGATCACTGGAACGATTGCGCGAACCGGTTGGTCGCTTAGCCAGCTGTGCGATGCCAATTCCGGGCGCTCAGAAATCAACATGACAATGCC
>CANLDA010000070.1 GCA_947489325.1 uncultured Paracoccaceae bacterium
GCTGGGGTGGTAGGAAACCTTGCCGGGCGTTGAAGGCTATAGGGTTTTTGAACTGGGGAGGCAAAGTGGGGCGACTGATGGGGCGGAATGGAGCGCCAGCGGAATGAGCATGGGGCGGTTCTGAGCGAAGTGAAGGGCGGAATGGAGCACCAGCGGAATGAGCATGGGGCATTGTTAGCCTGTGTCGCGCTGTTGATCAGTTCCTATAGCGGTCATTGAGGTCTCTCGCAGAGAAATGGTAGTTAGAGCCCATACCTCCTACAAACCGATGAGCTCTACACAGTTCAACTCGTAGAATATGTATGCCCAAAAAACAGCAAGAAGCAGACCGAAACCGAAAGATGCAATCGCGAATGTAGTCTTTCCGTATCTATGCAAAGCGAAGGAGATAGCCAAGAATAAAAGGAAGATCAGCCAGCTTTGCCAGTCAATAAAGGCAGAGCGTAAACACTCATCATAAGTCATCAATTGCCTGCTCCTTTCGGGCTTAACTTCAGGAAGCTAAGTCAGTGCACACCAAAATACAAACGGCGGCATTGTCCGCCCACCAGTCCTCCCCCCCCGTTCACTTATGCAGGTTCTTCAGCTTAGCGACCAAGAAGAAGTAGGCGGTGGTGGCGATGAAGGTGGGGACGGCGATGGCTTGGCCTATGAAGGGGACGAAGTTGACGCCGACGCCAGCAAC
>CANLDA010000071.1 GCA_947489325.1 uncultured Paracoccaceae bacterium
AAGCCAAGCAGCCCCAGCACAGCCGTTCCCATACAAAACGTATACATGTCACCAATCCTATGTGTTGATCCTGAGCCAATGATGACCAGAAACACCGCCAAACGCCCCGCGTAGTTTTGAAGCGGGTCAGTCAAAGGCGGCTTTAAAAGCCGAATCAAGCGCACATTATAGCAATTTCAATTCATGGGAAGGTCTTGAACTCGGATTTATAAACCGAGCTATGATAAATAATATGAAACAAGAAGTCGGGCGCAAGGTGAAGGCCGCGCGGCTTCAGAGAGGCCTGACGCAAGCAGGGTTGGCTGAGGCGATCGACAAAGCGTTTGAGACGATTTCCAACATCGAGCGTGGGAAAACAGCACCTAACTTCTCTACGCTGGTTGATATCTCACGTGTGCTTGAGGTGCCAATGAAAGACTTCTTTGATTTTGGTGAAGAAGACCAATCTGACGAGCGCAGAGACCTGCTGACAAAGCTAAACACCATGATTGTTCAGATGGATGATGCGACCCTAAAACAGTTCCTAAAGCTCGGTGATGTGCTCAGCGAAGAGCAATAAAAGCAGCAGTACTTAGGCTGCCATCGCCCCCCTCCGATAAAAAAAGCGAAGTGCTCCCCCGGCCAGCGCGATGCCAGCCGGGAGAGGGTTTAGGGGGGTTTACGGGTGACAACATAGTCCGCCA
>CANLDA010000072.1 GCA_947489325.1 uncultured Paracoccaceae bacterium
ATGCAAGGCCGCGTGAGCGTGGGACATTGCTGTGCATTGGCGGTTTATGGGGACAATTACACCAAGAAGGTGATCGACAAGTTGGTCGAGGCCCAGATGCAAGTCAGTGTGTTGCCAGTGGCAAACCTTCAGATGCTGGGTGGCAATGAACGCACGCCGGTCAATCGCGGATCATCGCGCATTCTAGAGTTGTTGGATGCGGGTGTGAATGTGGCTGCTGGTGCCGATAACATGTTTGATATCTGGTATCGCTTTAACCGTATGGACCCAGTCGAGATTGGCCTGATCACCTGTCTAAGTGGCGGAATGCGATCGGACGCCGAGGTGCGCGAAGCCTTTAACATGATCACCACCCGCGCCAACCGGTTGATGGGTGCCGATGATGGCGATGTGCGTGTGGGCGGACCTGCCGATTTGGTGGTGCACAGCGCCACAACCTTGGTCGACATTTTCCGCAACTTGCCTGAACGTCGTTTGCATCTGAAAAACGGTGCGGTGGTGGGTGGCAAGGAAGGGTCCATTTGGGCCGCGATCAGCTGATTTTAAGTTTCCCTGTACTGGTCCCGTTGCTTTAAGTGGCGGGGCCGTTTTTTTGGGGCAACAGGGTGCTTGCAATCATTTGTGCGGCTGTTTTGGCCTCG
>CANLDA010000073.1 GCA_947489325.1 uncultured Paracoccaceae bacterium
GCGACCGAGCTTGACAAGCGCGGCTTTCAGATTGCCGTGCATGCCATTGGTGACGGCGCTGTGCGCACCGTGCTTGACGGGTATGAGGCCGCACATAAGGCCAACGGTCCTCAGGGCAACCGTCACCGGGTTGAACATATCGAACTGCATGACCCCGCCGACCGGCACCGGTTTGCCGAACTGGATGTTGTGGCCGCGTTTATGCCGCCACACCCGCCCGGCTGCGGTGATTTCCCGGTTGAACCCCTAGCATCTATCATTGGCAAGGACCAATGGCCTGATGCTTATGCCTGGCGCACGCTGAAAGATGCAGGCGCGCGGGTGTGTTTCTCATCCGACTGGCCAATCGCCGCCTTGCCGCCATTGACCGGCATCGACATCGCGATGACGCGCGAAACTTGGGACGACGATCAAAAAGACGAACGACTAAGTTTCCGCGAGACGCTTGAAGCCTACACTGTTGAAGGCGCTTATGCCTGTCACCGCGAAGACAAGTTCGGCAGCCTGAAACCCGGTCTGTTGGCCGATGTAGTGATCTTTGATCAGGTTCTAAGCGAAGACACCGCGGCCCATACCACTGTCACCACAACCATCTGCAATGGCGCTGTGACTTACCGGAAATAGAGC
>CANLDA010000074.1 GCA_947489325.1 uncultured Paracoccaceae bacterium
GATGCCCCAAGGTCTTCCTCTCGGCAATCGCCCTGGCTGCAACCGTCATATTCTGGTTATGAGTCCAGAGCCTAGGAAAAGCCCGCGGGCGCAATCTCAATTAACGAGCATTTCCGCTAAATCGGGTGTCCTGAGAGAAAACCTGAAGGTAGAGATTGTAAGCCAAGTTCCTGCTGGTTCTGGAGCGCGAAAAACTATTATATCGCACGAGAATGCCAACGCATCCAGATTGTTAAAGGAAAATGCTGTTTCTGGAACGAATCACTTGCCCACTGACATACATAAGAAGCCAAGAGAGATTTTTGAGTAAAGATGAAACTCCGCCATATTGAAGTCATACGCTCAACTCGTAAAGCGTCACCTGATCAAGGCAGGTTAGAGAATAGATTTATCCGGCAAGCAGATGCCTTGTCTTCATTTTTGACCACGAAGATTCGTAAAGGAAAAATAGAAGTAAAAGATATAAACTCTCTGTACTTAGTTACTGTCGGAAATGCTGACATAGACACCCAATTTGAGGTGAGAGAGAAGCATTTCTATGTATCGACCCCAATCAACTGGGCCGAATACGATATTGCCAGTAAAGAACAGGAAACGGCAGGGGCGTTTATCGTCGATTTCT
>CANLDA010000075.1 GCA_947489325.1 uncultured Paracoccaceae bacterium
CGCAAGCTGGCTTGATATTGATGATCGCCATGCCGCCACGCTTCTGGGGCTACCAGAGAGCCATCAAGCGCATGATCGCGCCTGGACGCGCGAGATCCGCGCACGCTCTTTGCGCGATGATGATGAAAGCCTGATCGTTTATGATCTGGACAGGTCTGCGACTGCGCCGCCAATTGGCATGAACCGCTCTGTTGTGGGGAAAAAATCAAGTGTTGGTCTCACGCCTGCTATGCTTGAACGGTTCCGTGATCCTGACACGCGAGCGGTCGCCATTCACAGCCACCCAAGTTCCGGCTCGTTCAGTCAGGCCGATATTCGTGCGGTTCTGGGAATGCCTGGTCTAGAGCAACTGGTGGCGGTGGGGCAAAAGGGTAGCGTGTTTCGCGCATCAAAAGGCGAGTCATTCAACACCATTGGGCCCATTGCATTGGAAGAAACGTATCATCGAATGCAAGTGGTGCTTGGCGTTCTTCAGAAGGCGGGCCAGATCAGCAATGTTGAAAGATGGGCTTTGGGTTCCCATCTAACAGCACTAGAGCTGCAAGAACGTGGTATCATCCGCTATGCTTTTGCACCGCATGGAGAGTTG
>CANLDA010000076.1 GCA_947489325.1 uncultured Paracoccaceae bacterium
CACCTTCTTGTGGTTCACCACAAAACCTTCTCGCGCGATCATCACGTGGATACGGCGGCAACCAAACCGTCGCCGTTCTCTGGACACCCGCTTGATTGCATCACGTAGGTCGACATCATCGCCACGACGCGACAAATACCGCACCGAAGATCGATCAACCTGCAACACATCACACGCCCGTCGCTGGCTGACCTGATGAACCTCCATCAAATGAACCACTGCATTCCGCTTCGCCACGGGCGTCACCACTTTTTTGAGTTGATGTCTCGCAGCATGGCGTTGTCCAGCATTTGCTCTGCCAACAGCTTCTTCAGTTTACCGTTCTCATCCTCGAGCGCCCGAAGCCGCTTCGCGTCAGACGGCTCCATCCCCCCGTACTTTGATTTGTATTTATAGAAAGTCGCGGAGCTGATCCCGTGCCGCCGACATACGTCTGCAGTCTTCTCACCAGATTCCTGTTCCTTGATCATCGCTATGATCTGTTCGTCCGTGAATCGTGCCTTCATTTGTCCGTCCTTTTGTTGGGCGGACTCTACACAAATCTGGAGGAGTTTTAGGGGCTCAGGTCA
>CANLDA010000077.1 GCA_947489325.1 uncultured Paracoccaceae bacterium
TATTTGAGGGGGTGTGGTTACTGGGAATAGGTATAAGTAATGAATAGAAGGCGGAGGGGAGAGACCCAGATTGTTACCCCTTCCTTCCCAACCATAGATCAGAAGAGAGGTAAGCTGTGGGTGACATTGAAAATCCTTGGCACTCCCGTCCCATTGATGTCCACCGCTGGTCAGACCACCCAGAGGTCGCGGGGCTAAAGGCCAAACCCGTCTTTGATGAGTTAGAGGCCTGGCTACAGGCCCAGCTTCCCAAGCTGTCGGGCAAAACCAAACTGGCCGCCGCCATCCGCTATGCGCTCAGCCGTATGCCCAAGGCCCGCGCCTATCTGCGCGATGGACGGTTGGAACTCGACAACAATATCTGTGAGCGCAGCATTCGCCCCATCGCCCTTGGTCGCAAAAATTATCTGTTCATGGGCTCCGTTGGTGGCGGCAAAGCCGCGGCCATAGCATACACACTGATCGAAACGGCCAAGATGAACGGCGTCGATCCCGAGGCCTGGCTCGCATGGGTGCTCGAACGCCTGCCGGATCACAAAATCAACCGGATCGA
>CANLDA010000078.1 GCA_947489325.1 uncultured Paracoccaceae bacterium
ACCTATGATCAGACCCGTCGATTTGGATTAGCTCACCATAACATTCTCGGCGCAGACGTGGCTGATGAAAGGTCCGGCGCTGTTTGCGCGACAGCCAAATGCCGTCTTAGATCATCCATTTACGCAAAGTCTCGCGGGACACTGTAAACCCATGCTGCTCTGTCAGCTTCTCAGCCGCCAATGTTGGGCCGAAGTCCGGGTAATTCTCTTTGACCAAGCTCAGAGCATAGTCGCGCTTAGCATGATGAATGCGATTGTTTGGAGGTTTGCCGCGCGCCTTATGCCGGATCGCTGACGCGCCGTCCTGGCGATATCGCTTCAAAAGCCGGAAGACTTGTCGCCGTGTCAGATCCAGCAAGTTCGCCGCATTGTCTACTGTTAACCGGCCATCATCGATTTGCGCCAGAATCTCCACGCGGTTCAACTCGCGCTCGCTCATCATTACCCATCCCATGTCCGCTCGTCCTTGCTAGGCTTATGCAAGGAGAGTGAACCTTCTGCTTTGCTGATGGGTGACATTATCGCTTTGCGGCTATATATGCT
>CANLDA010000079.1 GCA_947489325.1 uncultured Paracoccaceae bacterium
CCTCATATTTCCTGACCTGATCAGGCCGTCACCAACTTTCGGGCATAGCTCAAGGTGGTCAGGCGCGTACTCAGTCACAAATCAGACAGTTTCAGCTCCAACAAAGAATGTGTTTTCAGATCGCCCTCTCTTGCTCGTTGACCCCGCTTGGTCACATAGAGAGACTCTGCATCGCAAACCACGTCTTCAAACTCATAATAGTAAAAATGAGGATCAGGTTCGGTTTGTAAAATGACCTGATCATAGACCGTTTCTTTTCCCCGGGTCACAATCAGGCGCAGCTGAAATTTCTCAAAATCGGTCATACATTCCAGACGTGCACGGATTTTGTGGTCTCTGAACATACGTTTTTTGGAAACCCCAAGATGGCAATATCCGCTGTCAACAAACTCTTGCAGCCATCCATCCACCATCTCTTGGGGCAAAATGCCCTCATCGCACACAACCTTCAGGCCACGAGCAAAGAAATCGACGATAAACGCCCCTGCCGTTTCCTGTTCTTTACTGGCAATATCGTATTCGGCCCAGTTGATTGGGGTC
>CANLDA010000080.1 GCA_947489325.1 uncultured Paracoccaceae bacterium
CCGCCTCTGCAAACCCGCGCGCGCTGTCCACCAATTGATCCAACACGCCAGACCCCGCCACATGGTCGGGCAGGGGGGTCCGAGGCGCCGCAGAGGGTGCATTTTTGCCTGATTTAGCCATGTTTGGCAGCTTATGTCATTTATGACTGATAATGCAAACTTATTGGACATAAGAGAGAATGATAAGTAACGGCGGTTATACCGGATATTGTGGATAAAAGCGCCGCGATAGATTGGTGTTGTGACATGACATATCAGCCCATAGCTCTCGATAGCGATCGAAACAACTTACCGAAGCTGCCGGTCTGGGGCACCTCCAAGCCGTTCCAGAGAGCGAACACATCGATCCCGCAAAGCAGGGAGCCTTGAACTGAATAGCCC
The DNA here is from genome assembly GCA_947489325.1 of uncultured Paracoccaceae bacterium. Lineage (GTDB taxonomy): Bacteria > Pseudomonadota > Alphaproteobacteria > Rhodobacterales > Rhodobacteraceae > CANLDA01. Next base: position 382 of record CANLDA010000080.1, read on the forward strand.
CTAGTTTCCTAGACACCCTCTTGGTTCATGTTTCGCTGTCTGTTTTCGAAGTCGACGGGCG
>CANLDA010000081.1 GCA_947489325.1 uncultured Paracoccaceae bacterium
TGGGCGGTGCGGCTGGCTGGGCGCTGCTGTCGGTGCTGTGGATCTTGGACAAACTCGGCGGGGCGGCGCGGGTTCAGCGGGTTGTTCAGGACAAGTTCACCTCAGTGTCGCCAATGCTGCGCAGCGCAACGGCTCTGAAGGGGTATGCGGCTCTGGGGGGTGCTCTGGTGGGGCTGATGATCTGGTCAGGCTATCAGGACGCTCAAGCCAGCAAGGACCTTGAGGTGTTTCAAGTGGGGCAACAGTGCAGCGACTGGATGGGCCGGGAGTTCAACAAGTCCTATCGCACCGACCCGTCAAAGGTTCTGGGCACGTGGCGCAAGCATGGTCATATCGTTGTTAACATCGGCTGGAAAGACAGCCCGTACGACAAGAACCTCGTGACCCGCCTCTGCGTTTATGATCC
>CANLDA010000082.1 GCA_947489325.1 uncultured Paracoccaceae bacterium
TACCTATTCCCAGTAACCACACCCCCTCAAATAAAGGAAGGCTTAGCAGTCTCTTGGTCTTCTGGTTGGGATGGTGACCTGCGCTGACACTTATCGTCTGCTTTAGCACCTGTGGCGAAGGCCTCAAGCAGTCAACTGGGGACAGCGGCGATAGCTGAAGTGCGAACGCCGATAGCCTTGTCCAACAACTATCTGGGGCTGGATGAAGTGCAGAAGCACATGTCGGGATTGGTTGACGACTATGTAGCGATGAGACGACGGGACACCTGCCCAGAGTATCATCTACGTCACCGGTTGTTCACGGAGCGATTGTCTTATCTTGGTTATTCTGGTTTGGGATGAACCTGCAAGGCGGGGTGGTCTTCGGGCTGCTCCGCAC
>CANLDA010000083.1 GCA_947489325.1 uncultured Paracoccaceae bacterium
GCCTAACGCCAAAGATTTAACCCAAAGGACTCTGCTCAAAGCTGGAGGAAACTTGGGGCTCAGGTCACGACCATTGTATACGCCTTTACCCTTGGCGGCAGCGATCCCCGCGCGCTGCCTGTCGCGAATGAACTTGAGTTCCATGTCCGCCACCATGCCGAGAACGGTGATGACCATGCGGCCCATGTCCCCGGCGGTGGTGACTTCCGGTTCGAGCACACGAAGAGATGCGCCCTTGGCATCCAGTTCATGGACCAGGTTCAGCACATCGCGGGTGGACCGACCAAGGCGGCCTAGGGTCAGGACCCATTAATCAGCTTGATGTGGAATTGCTGTCATGATTCACGGTTCTCAATGATCTGGGGGAAT
>CANLDA010000084.1 GCA_947489325.1 uncultured Paracoccaceae bacterium
CATATCGTTGTTAACATCGGCTGGAAAGACAGCCCGTACGACAAGAACCTCGTGACCCGCCTCTGCGTTTATGATCCCAACACCGGGCGCATGCAGTCCCCCGGAGCCTTCGGGCGCGGACGCTGGGAGCAGTTCTGATGTTCAAGAGGTTCAGAAACAGCACAACAGCCATCGTCAACAAGGCCTTTGATCGGGCTGTGAAAGAGACAGGCGCGGTGTTGGACAGTGAGGCCGCAACCGCCCTGAAGGCCAGCACAGTCAGCGCCATGAAGACCGCCAAGCAAATCGCCGTGAACCTTGGGGACCTCAACGGTGACGGGCAGTTTGACAGCGAAGACCTCAAGCTGGCCGCCCAGAAAGCAGGCATC
>CANLDA010000085.1 GCA_947489325.1 uncultured Paracoccaceae bacterium
CGGGGGCTATAAGAGGACCAACGCACCGACTGCTCCAGCGACAACCCCTGAGAGCTCTCGGACCGCCCAAGCAGCGGCGACAGCTGCGCCACCAGTGACAGAAATGCCTGCCCATCGTCCCGCGTCAGACTGCACAGTGACCGCTCCCCATAGTGCGACAGAAACAACCCCACCGAATAGCGCACCGACTTGAACCCACCGGGGCGCAGCTCATTGCTGCGCAGCCCCAGATAGCTCCGCCCCGATGTTGAAACCAGAACCTTAGGACGCCGCAGGGGACGGTTGAACGCGGCCCGCTCCAGAACCCCTTCAGAGGTCTCCAGACTGGCCCGCAGACGTCCCAGTGCGTGTTCTGCATCA
>CANLDA010000086.1 GCA_947489325.1 uncultured Paracoccaceae bacterium
AACCTTGCAATACCAAACGCCAGCAGAGAAATTTGAAGCATGTGTTGCGGCGATCTGTTGAAACCACACCGCAAAGCAGTCGTTGGATCACATTTGCCTGAATTTTGAATGCGAATGGTATGAGGCACAGTCGTATAAGGTATCAACCCACACTTAAGTTTCATAAACCACCACCCTCACTTCCATTTCCTTTAATCCACATTTCGCGCCTTGAATGGCGTGGCTGATTGCGGCACCTCTTGGCAAAATTCCTATCAGGACAAAGGGGACGCATGTGACCATCGACGAAAAGATCACGGATGATCTTGTATCGAACGGGGTGTCGTTTGTGACGACGGTTCCGTGCAAACAG
>CANLDA010000087.1 GCA_947489325.1 uncultured Paracoccaceae bacterium
CTCCCCTCCGCCTTCTATTCATTACTTATACCTATTCCCAGTAACCACACCCCCTCAAATAAAGGAAGGCTTAGCAGCCTCTTGAGTGTTCTGTTTTGGGATGGTGACCTGCGCTGACACTTATCGTCTGCTTTAGACCTGTGGCGAAGACCTCCAGTAGTCAACTGAGGACAGCGACGATAGCTGAAGTGCGAACGCCGATAACTTCCATGATCAAGTTATCGCAACCTGCGTTCACGGCCCTTTGGTTTACTGGCCGGAAAGTTCATGGCTGGGGTGGTAGGAAACCTTGCCGGGCGTTGAAGGCTATAGGGTTTTTGA
>CANLDA010000088.1 GCA_947489325.1 uncultured Paracoccaceae bacterium
TGCCCCAAGGTCTTCCTCTCGGCAATCGCCCTGGCTGCAACCGTCATATTCTGGTTATGAGTCCAGAGCCTAGGAAACTAGGGGCTATTCAAGGGGCTATTCAGACCTCCTGCTTGACAACAACCGACGGCAGACCCTTTGCTATCTCTTCCCAGCCTTTAGGATCACTGACCTTTTGCACAATCTTGGTCATGGCCACACGTGTGTCATCTCGGGGGATCGTCAAGTTATTGACCTTGCACCATCAACTGCGTAGCGCAGCTCTATGATCGACCGTGTTTCCAAATCTCGC
>CANLDA010000089.1 GCA_947489325.1 uncultured Paracoccaceae bacterium
GAACAACTTGAAAGAAACACCGATAAACAAAAATATCCGAACTTAAATTTAGAATATTTCGTTTCGAAATTTCTGCCAAATTTGATATATGGGCATTTTGCTAGTTTTTTGCAATGGTCTCAATATCTACCATTTGAAGACGGGACAATAACTGACGCCTATATGTCAGCTTATGGTCTGGGCGGTGTGCCAATTGGATGGGTCAATGATACGCAAGATATTCAAAGTATCACTGATCCAGAAGATGAAGATTATGATGAATATTGGGAAGATGAGACGCAGCTAGGTAC
>CANLDA010000090.1 GCA_947489325.1 uncultured Paracoccaceae bacterium
ATAACATCAGAAACCTCCATTGTAGCTATCACTTTAGATACAAAAGAAACCTCAGTTTACGGGCGCTACGGGGGGCTACGGGAGGTTGGAGCGGGGGCGTCAGCCCGGAGCGGTCATTCGTATCAGGCGCGGCAAATGCTCCGCTGCATGCGCAAAGCATTTTGACCATTTTCCTGAAAGCGGCCTTTGCTATCGTTGTTTCACCAATAATACATGTCAGTTTTGCGTATTTTCTAATTCGAACCAAAATGTAACACATTCAAGCAGGCATTTGGTGTACCTAGC
>CANLDA010000091.1 GCA_947489325.1 uncultured Paracoccaceae bacterium
TGTTTGCTGTCGGGTCTTCGGGCTGGCGAGGCGGTTGGGCTGTTGCGCGCCGATCTGGTCAGTAAGGGCAATCTGGGCACGTTCCTGCATGTGCGTCCCAATCATCTGCGGCTGTTGAAGACGGATGCGGCGGAGCGGTTTGGGGCTGAACTGGGCATTGAGGAGCAGGTGCCGCTGCTGGCCTCTGTCCTTGGCGGCGTGGGCTTGGGCGGTGCGGCTGGCTGGGCGCTGCTGTCGGTGCTGTGGATCTTGGACAAACTCGGCGGGGCGGCGCGGGTTCAG
>CANLDA010000092.1 GCA_947489325.1 uncultured Paracoccaceae bacterium
TCAAGATGTCCACTATCAATGGTGGACACTATCAGCACACTCTATGCCGCGTCAGTGCAGTCAGACCGGACGCTTACGTTAGACCGGACGCTTACCAAAAATACGTGTCACGCTACAATCTTGTTGCTTCCACGTTGCTTCCACGGGCAAATCTCGCACTGCGATCGGTTTCGCTGGTGCGCGGATTAAGCTATTGATATTGTTGTGATATTGTTGGTTGCGGGAGTAGGATTTGAACCTACGACCTTCAGGTTATGAGCCTGACGAG
>CANLDA010000093.1 GCA_947489325.1 uncultured Paracoccaceae bacterium
GTCCCGCAACGAACAGCAGGTGCATCCTAGGCGTCACCCTGCGTCCGCTTGCGCGACCTGCTTTATCATGGGTTGAATATCACGGCAAAAGTTCAGAAGGTCCTTGTTGATTGCCTCAAGCTATGTGAGTCGCCAAAGGAAGAGGCTACGGCATTGGATTCGGGTGTGCCGCTTAACCTCCCGAGAGAAGAATGGTTGGGGCTAATAACAGGAAACTAATATGATTTCTCAATTTTATGTAAATGAACCCACAGAAGTCATTGA
>CANLDA010000094.1 GCA_947489325.1 uncultured Paracoccaceae bacterium
CTCGTCAGGCTCATAACCTGAAGGTCGTAGGTTCAAATCCTACTCCCGCAACCAACAATATCACAACAATATCAATACATTACAAACTCCGCTCGCGGAGCCGTTTGCGCTACGCTTTCAAGCGTGGAAGCACGCTGGAAGCAAAAGACGCAACGTGGAAGCTACAAGATTGTAGGTAAGCGTCCGGTCTGACTGCCCTACGGTGTGGTTTTCCATGGCAGAAGGTCATCGACGCGGTTGATCTTGTAGTCT
>CANLDA010000095.1 GCA_947489325.1 uncultured Paracoccaceae bacterium
CACTATGGGCAGCGCGGATTTACGTTGGATCGCGGCGATCGCCACATCGCCACGGTGCTGGCTGGCATTCGGCGCAAGTTGGCCCGCCCGCCAGCGCAAAAAGAGGCGATCCTTCCCGAGGATATTTTGGCGATGGTGGCCACGCTGGATTTTGATCTGCGCGGGCTGCGGGACCGCGCGATCTTGCTGATCGGCTATGCCGGAGGGCTGCGCCGGTCCGAGATCGTGGCGCTGGATGTGGGGCGCGATGA
>CANLDA010000096.1 GCA_947489325.1 uncultured Paracoccaceae bacterium
TGTCCGAGTATAGTCGGCATAGGGATAAGTAATGAAAGCGCAGGTCAGAGGTGCGGAGCGGTCCGAAGACCACCCCGCCTTGCAGGTTCATCCCAAACCAGAATAACCAAGATAAGACAATCGCTCCATGAACAACCGATGACGCAGCTGATACTCTGGGCAGGTGTCCCGTCGTCTCATCGCTACATAATCGTCAACCAGAAACCTAAAAATAATGCTTTGAGTATTGCATACCAATCAAGGTTGAT
>CANLDA010000097.1 GCA_947489325.1 uncultured Paracoccaceae bacterium
CGCCGAATGCCAGCCAGCACCGTGGCGATGTGGCGATCGCCGCGATCCAACGTAAATCCGCGCTGCCCATAGTGCCATGCCAGGCCCGACAGGCGCCGCTCAATCGTGGCGACTGACCGGGCAGGGGTGGCGTCTGCAGGCGCAGCAAGGGCGGTCAGATACAGGCCGATCAACGCGGGCGAGGGGGGCAGGGGCTCTGCCCCATGACGGCGACACCAGCGCCCAAAATCCGCCCAATCGC
>CANLDA010000098.1 GCA_947489325.1 uncultured Paracoccaceae bacterium
CAGTCATCATCGCAAAGCCATGCTACAGATTTGGGTTTCTCCTGAGAGGGGGCGAGGCCCTCTAAGTTGGCGAAAATGTTGATGGGCACTCAGAACCTCATTATTTAGCAATGTCGCTATCATGCGAGAATTGCAGGGCGCAAAACAAGTGGAACTCGTTGATTTCTCTGGGTATCTATTACTGTCCGATTGGGTTCTTCGCGGTCGTTAGATCGTTCGCAGCATGTTT
>CANLDA010000099.1 GCA_947489325.1 uncultured Paracoccaceae bacterium
GGGACGAAGTTGACGCCGACGCCAGCAACGCCGCCTGCGAGGAGGGTTGATTTGAGGTCCGGGTCGATGCGCTCCCATGCGATGCCTGCTTTCTGGGCGGCCAGCTTAAGGTCTTCGCTGTCAAACTGCCCGTCACCGTTGAGGTCTCCAAGGTTCACGGCGATTTGCTTGGCGGTCTTCATGGCGCTGACTGTGCTGGCCTTCAGGGCGGTTGCGGCCTCACT
>CANLDA010000100.1 GCA_947489325.1 uncultured Paracoccaceae bacterium
TAGGATGTGCGCATATTGGTGTCAAAGATCGTGCGCAGCCGGTGTGGCGTGCCAAGGCGCACCTCCTTCAGCTCGCCCGTTTGCGGATCCGTCTCAATCTGTTTTCCCCACCAGCCAAGCTGCACCAGGCGCGGTTTCAGATCGGCGCGGAATTGATCCAGCGTGCGGCCTTCAGCAAGGGCGCGATCAACTTCCCCGCGGATCGTTTCCAGAACGTCGTC
>CANLDA010000101.1 GCA_947489325.1 uncultured Paracoccaceae bacterium
GTTGCTGGCGTCGGCGTCAACTTCGTCCCCTTCATAGGCCAAGCCATCGCCGTCCCCACCTTCATCGCCACCACCGCTTACTTCTTCTTGGTCGCTAAACTGAAGAACCTGCATAAGTGAACGGGGGGGAGGAGGGTTGGTGGGCGGACTTGGACGAAACCGCTCCCGCGGTATTGGCGCTTTTGGCGGGTTTTGCGCGTTGATGTGAGCGGCGTGGATT
>CANLDA010000102.1 GCA_947489325.1 uncultured Paracoccaceae bacterium
ATAGGCCAAGCCATCGCCGTCCCCACCTTCATCGCCACCACCGCCTACTTCTTCTTGGTCGCTAAGCTGAAGAACCTCCATAAGTGACGCAGGAGGTATGTGGTTGTACAATGCGCCCTTAGGGCAAGGCGTGTAATGTTCATTGAATAGCCCCTAGATTTGTAGACGCTTTCTTCCCTAACTTTGAGGCAAGGAGGCCGTTATGGGGAAGCCAAATT
>CANLDA010000103.1 GCA_947489325.1 uncultured Paracoccaceae bacterium
TCAAGCACGGTGCGCACAGCGCCGTCACCAATGGCATGCACGGCAATCTGAAAGCCGCGCTTGTCAAGCTCGGTCGCTAGTTCACAGAACCGTTCGGGCGCATGCAGGGGGTCGCTTTTGTAACCTGGCTTGCCGGGATAGTCCTGCACCCGGTAGCCAGTAAAGACATCCAACGTGCCATCCATGAAGAACTTAACCCGATTGCACCACAGCAT
>CANLDA010000104.1 GCA_947489325.1 uncultured Paracoccaceae bacterium
GTGCTCCAATGTCTGCCCTTCGACGCACGGCCAAAACCCTATCCAATTAAAAGTTGGCTTTGACAAGTAACTAGAGCTAAGCATTTCTTATGCGGTTGTTGAACCGCAAATGTAATGGCATGGGCACCCTAACATGCTGCATTCTGCTGCCGACGTCCGCTTTGGGGAAGCTGCACCGCAGCTTGCGCCCCCGTGCGAACGGCTGGTATGGGC
>CANLDA010000105.1 GCA_947489325.1 uncultured Paracoccaceae bacterium
GTTCAGGACAAGTTCACCTCAGTGTCGCCAATGCTGCGCAGCGCAACGGCTCTGAAGGGGTATGCGGCTCTGGGGGGGGCTCTGGTGGGGCTGATGATCTGGTCAAGCTATCAAGACGCTCAAGCCAGCAAGGACATTGAGGTGTTTCAGGTGGGGCAACAGTGCAGCGACTGGATGGGCCGGGAGTTCAACAAGTCCTATCGCACCGACCCG
>CANLDA010000106.1 GCA_947489325.1 uncultured Paracoccaceae bacterium
TCTTGCATGGCCTTAGCCACCACAAAGTTGCGCGCATGTTCTTCGCGCCACGTGTCACGCCAATCAAACCGCGCAAGCGCCGGTGCAAGCCCTTTACTGCGAAAAAACGAAATCGCCTCAGTTGGCGCGAGTGGGGGCAAAGCGTCTGCCATGATCTATCCGATGTCAAATCCGGTTTCGCCAGCAAGGCGCGCCATATTCATCGC
>CANLDA010000107.1 GCA_947489325.1 uncultured Paracoccaceae bacterium
GATCTGCGCTGATACTTATCGTCTGCTTTAGCACCTGTGGCGTGGGCCTTCAGTAGTCAACTGGGGACTTCCTCCCTACCTCACAGGACCAGCAAAACCGTGGGGCATTACTTGGGGCATTTTGGGGGACACTGGGCCAGAACCTCGCGACAGGGGCGTTGGTTTACTGACCGGAAAGTTCATGGCTGGGGTGGTAGGAAACCTTG
>CANLDA010000108.1 GCA_947489325.1 uncultured Paracoccaceae bacterium
AAGATCAGGGCATGCACATCGTGGGTGCCTTCATAGGTGTTCACCGTTTCAAGGTTGACCATATGGCGGATCACCTGGAATTCCAGCGAAATGCCGTTGCCACCGTGCATGTCTCGTGCGTGGCGTGCAATTTCCAGCGCCTTGCCGCAGTTGTTGCGCTTGATCATTGAAATCATTTCCGGCGCGGCGCTGGCCTCATCCAT
>CANLDA010000109.1 GCA_947489325.1 uncultured Paracoccaceae bacterium
AGTGGGGGCAAAGCGTCTGCCATGATCTATCCGATGTCAAATCCGGTTTCGCCAGCAAGGCGCGCCATATTCATCGCCTGCGCCATGAACTCTGTCAGCTCTTCAGGTGGTAAAGTCAGTTGTGCATCATCCATCAAATCCCGCACATCTTCCAAAGTGTCAGCCGTTGAAATGGCTTCCAGCAGCTCTTCAAACATCGGGCT